>NZ_LT906477.1:0-1217709 GCF_900187165.1 Clostridium cochlearium
ATGTCCGCTATGCTTAATCCAAAATATACATTCGATTCTTTTGTAATCGGAAATAGCAATAGATTTGCTCATGCAGCTTCATTAGCTGTAGCAGAAGCTCCAGCTAAAGCATATAACCCACTATTTATATATGGTGGTGTAGGTCTTGGAAAGACACATCTTATGCATGCTATAGGACACTACATATTACAAAATAATTCTAATATAAAAGTTGTCTATGTTTCATCAGAAAAGTTTACTAATGAATTGATTAACTCAATTAAAGATGATAAAAATGAAGAATTCAGAAATAAATATAGAAATGTAGATGTTCTTTTAATTGATGACATACAATTTATAGCTGGAAAAGAAAGAACTCAAGAAGAATTTTTCCATACATTTAATGCTCTTCATGAAGCAAATAAACAAATAATTTTATCTAGCGATAGACCCCCAAAAGAAATACCTACATTAGAAGATCGGCTTCGTTCGAGATTTGAATGGGGACTTATTGCTGATATTCAGGCACCTGATTTTGAAACTAGAATGGCTATTCTTAAAAAGAAAGCAGATGTAGAACATTTGAATATTCCAAATGAAGTTATGGTTTATATAGCAACTAAAATAAAATCTAATATTAGAGAATTAGAAGGTGCCTTAATACGAATAGTTGCTTTTTCTTCATTAACAAACAAAGAAATTAGTGTAGATCTAGCATCTGAAGCTTTAAAAGATATTATATCAAGTAAAGAATCTAATCAGGTAACCATTGAATTAATTCAGGATATAGTTTCAAGTTATTTTAATTTAAGAGTTGAAGACTTTAAATCTGCTCGAAGAACAAGAAATGTAGCATTTCCAAGGCAAATTGCTATGTACCTTTGTAGAAAACTAACTGATAATTCTTTGCCTAAAATAGGTGAAGAATTCGGTGGAAGAGATCATACAACTGTTATTCATGGTTATGAAAAAATATCAACTGCCTTAAAAAAAGATGAATCTTTGCAAAAAACAATACAGGAATTAACAACTAAGATTAATCAAAAATAATAAACAATTGTTGATTATTTTATTATAATTACATGTGGATAAAGTAATATTATTTTTTTTCATTTAAAACTGTGGATAAGGTAAAATTTTATTTCATACTTATCCACAATTATTTTTTCATGTAATTTATTGATTTTTAAGGGCTACATGAGTTATTAACAAATTCACAGCCCCTACTACTACTATTACTAATTATATTCTTATTATATCTATTCTATATATACAAATACATATGTGTATTATTTAAGGAGGTTATAACAATGAAAATATTTTGTAATAAAAGTATTTTACAAGAAAGTATATCCATTGCTCAAAAAGCAGTTACAGGAAAATCAACTATGCCTATTCTTCAAGGTATTTTTATAAAAGCTGAAAATAATAGTCTTATACTAACAGGTTCAGATATAGATTTAAGTATTGAAACTGTAATGGAAGCAGAAGTAGTAGAAGAGGGATCTATTGTAATAGATTCAAAGATATTTGGAGATATAATAAGGAAATTACCAAATGATGTAATAGAAATTACTAGTAAGGATAATAATATAATAGAGATAAAATGTCAAAAGTCTAAGTTTAATCTAATACATATGAATGCAGAAGAATTTCCTGAATTACCAAAAATAAATGAAAATATTATTTTTTCTATTCCAGAAGGATTGCTAAAAAATATGATAAGAGGTACTATATTTGCTACCTCTCAAGAAGAAACTAGACCAATTCTTACAGGACTACTTTTTGAAATTAAAAATAAGATCCTAAATTTAGTAGCTTTAGATGGATATAGATTAGCTGTAAAATCAGAAATGATAGACAGCGAAAATTCTATAAGTGCAGTTATTCCAGGTAAAACTTTAAATGAAGTTTCAAAAATTTTATCTGAAAATGATGAAAAAGTTAATATAACATTTACACCAAATCATATATTGTTTAGTATAGGAAAAACAAAAATAATATCTAGATTATTAGAGGGAGATTTTATAAATTATGATTCTATAATTCCCAAAGAATATAATTTAAAAGTTACAGCAAAAAGAACTAAATTTCTAGAATGTATTGAAAGAGCATCTCTTATGGGAAAGGATGGTAATACAAGTCTTATAAAACTTAATATAACAGATGATAGTATAATAATAACATCTAATTCTCAATTAGGAATGGTTAGGGAAGAAATGGGAATAATTTTGCAAGGTCAAAATCTAGAAATTGCATTCAATTCAAAATATCTGATTGATGCTTTGAAGGTTATGGAAGAGGATGAAATAATTTTAGAACTTTCAAGTTCTATTAGTCCATGTGTTATAAAAAATAAAGAAGCTAATGATTGTACTTATTTAGTACTACCTGTAAGATTAGCTGGCAATTAAGGAGAGTTTGTAATTGGAGAAAGTAAAAATTGATACAGATTTTATAAAATTAGATTCACTTTTAAAATGGGTTGGCATTGCTAATATGGGCTCTGAAGCAAAATTTTTAATAAAAGAAGGATTGGTAAAAGTGAATTCAGAGGTTGAGATGAGAAGAGGTAAAAAGCTTTATAAAGGCGATAAAGTTGAATTTGATGATAAAATTTATATTATAGAGTAAGGTAAATAGATATAGCACAATGCATAATTAAAAACTTTATATTATTGCATTGTGCTAAATATTTATTGTAATTTAAGATTTATGATATAATTATAAACAGGTGTTTGATATGTATGTTAAGAATTTACAACTTATAAATTTTAGAAACTATAAAGAGTTGAGCATAGAATTAAATAAAAATATAAATATTTTTATAGGAAATAATGCTCAAGGTAAGACAAATGTATTAGAAAGTATATACTATGCAAGTATTGGAAGATCACATAGAACAAATAAAGATAAAGAACTTATAAAATGGGAGGAAAATAATTCCTATATAAAAGTATATGTTGTTAAAAAGAGATTGAATAAAATAATAGAAATTAGAATTTTAAAGGAAGGTAAAAAAGCCATTAATGTTAATTCAATTAATATTAATAAATTATCAGAGTTATTTGGAATTTTAAATGTTGTTATATTTTCTCCAGAAGATTTAAGTATAGTAAAAGAGTCTCCGTCATTTAGAAGAAAGTTTTTGGATATAGAATTAAGTAAAATCAATAAGCAATATTATTATAATTTAGTTCAATATCAAAAGGTTTTAAATGAAAGAAACATATTGCTAAAAAAGGGCGGAAATGAAGTACAAAACATAATAGGTATATATGATGAGCAACTAGCTAAGTTTGGATCTAAGATTATAAGAGAAAGAAAAAAATATTTGAAAAAATTAAATGATGTAGGAAAGAAGATTCATTTAGAAATAACTTCTAACAAAGAAGATATTAGTTTTACGTATTTATCTCCTATAAAGAATAAAAAGATAAATGATGAAAAGCTAGAAGATTTACTTTTAAAAGAAATAATAAAAAATAGAGACTCAGATATAGAAAAAAGATACACTTCTGTTGGCCCACATAGAGATGATTTTTTAATAAATATAAATAATATAAATACAAGAAGTTATGGTTCACAAGGACAGCAACGAACAGCTACTTTAACTATTAAGTTTGCATCTTTAGAAATAATAAAAGATGAAATAGGAGAATACCCTGTACTTTTACTAGATGATGTATTATCAGAATTAGATTCAAGTAGACAAAAGTATATATTAAATTCTATTAAGGATATACAAACCATAATAACGTGTACAGGAATTGAGAATATAAAAAAATATTTAAAAGCTGAGGCGAAAATATTTAATGTAGAGAATGGCCAATGTATAGAAAACTAAAAAATAGTGTTTAAAAAGGAGGAATATATGTGTTTTTACATTTAGGTGAAAATGTAGTAGTACCTTTAAAGGATGTAATAGGTATATATGATATTGAAACTAGTATGTATAGTTCAGATACAAGTCAATTTCTAAGAATGGCTGAGGAAGATGGTTTTGTAGAAAGAATAACCAAAGAAAAGCCAAAGTCATTTATTATAGCTGAAGTAAATAAGAAAAGTAAAATATATATGTCACCTATATCATCTTCAACTTTAATAAAAAGATCAGAAATTGTGTATTATGAACCATAACATTGAGGAGGATTAAAACATGGAACAGGATAAGAAGCAGACATATGATGAAAGTCAAATACAAGTATTAGAAGGTTTAGAAGCTGTTAGGAAAAGACCTGGAATGTATATAGGGAGTACAGGTTCAAGAGGCCTTCATCATTTAGTGTATGAGATTGTAGACAATAGTATAGATGAAGCTTTAGCTGGATATTGTGACAAAATAAATATTTATATAAATGAGGATAACTCTATTACTATAGAAGATAATGGTAGAGGGATGCCAGTAGGTAATCACCCTAAAATGAATAAACCAACAGTGGAAGTTATTATGACAATTTTACATGCTGGAGGTAAGTTTGGAGGGGGAGGATATAAAGTATCTGGCGGATTACATGGTGTTGGTGCTTCAGTAGTTAATGCACTTTCATCAGAATGTATAGTTGAAGTAAAAAGAGACGGGTATATTTGGAGACAATTTTATGAAAAAGGTAAAGCTGTAACAGGACTTGAAAAGATGGGGGAAACATCTGAACATGGAACTAAGACTTATTTTAAACCAGATCCTACAATTTTTGATGAACTTGAGTTTGAATATGACGTATTAGTACAAAGATTAAGAGAAATGGCTTTTTTAAATAAAGGTATAAATATAACAATAACAGATAAGAGGGTAGGAAAAACAGAAGAGTTTCATTATGAAGGTGGTATAAAATCTTTTGTTTTATATTTAAATCGTACAAAAGAAGTATTGCATAAAGAACCAGTGTACATAGAAGGTATGAAAGATGAGCATATAGTAGAGATAGCAATACAATATAATGATGGATATACTGAAAATATATTTTCCTTTGCAAATAATATAAGTACTGTAGAGGGAGGAACTCATTTAGCAGGATTTAAAAGTGCAGTCACTAGAGCATTTAATGATTATGCTAGAAGGTACGGATTCTTAAAGGAAAACGATAAAAACTTAGCAGGAGAAGATATTAGAGAAGGTATTACAGCAATTATATCAGTAAAACTTATAGATCCTCAATTTGAAGGTCAAACCAAAACAAAATTAGGAAATAGTGAAGTAAGAGGAATTGTAGATACTATAGTTGGAGAAGGATTGGGAAATTTTTTAGAAGAAAATCCACAAATAGCAAAATCTATTATAGATAAAACTCTTATGGCCGCTAGAGCAAGAGAAGCTGCAAGAAAAGCTAGAGATTTAACTCGTAGAAAATCTGTATTAGAAAGTACATCATTGCCTGGGAAATTAGCAGATTGTTCATCAAAGGATCCAAAAGAATGTGAAATTTATATAGTTGAGGGAGATTCAGCAGGAGGATCTGCCAAACAGGGAAGGGATAGACGATTTCAAGCTATATTACCTTTAAGAGGTAAAATAATGAATGTTGAGAAACAAAGATTGGATAAAATTTTGAATTCAGATACAATAAAGTCTATGATAACAGCTTTTGGAGCAGGAATAGGTAAAGATTTTGATGTTGAAAAAATACGATATCATAGAATAATAATTATGACGGATGCGGATGTTGATGGAGCACATATTAGAACTTTATTACTTACTTTTTTCTACAGATACATGAAAGAACTAGTTGAAAATGGTCATGTTTATATAGCTCAACCACCTTTATACAAAGTATCAAAAAATAAGAAAGATTATTATGTGTATACAGAGAAGGAATTGGAAGAGATATTAGATGAAATAGGCGGAATAGATAATAAAACTCAAATACAAAGATATAAGGGTCTTGGTGAAATGAATGCAGAACAATTATGGGATACTACTATGAATCCAGATAAAAGAATTCTCTTAAGAGCTACAATTGAAGATGCTATGGCAGCAGATGAGATTTTTACTATTCTTATGGGTGATAAAGTTGACTTAAGAAGAGAATTTATACAAGAAAATGCTAAAACAGTACAGAACCTTGATGTATAAATGCGGAGGATGTGAAATATATGAATAACAATGAGGGCAAAGTTTTAGAAGTTGATATAAAACAGGAAATGAAAAAATGTTATATAGATTATGCTATGAGCGTTATTGTAGGAAGAGCTCTTCCAGATGTAAGGGATGGATTAAAGCCAGTTCATAGGAGAATATTATATTCCATGCACGAATTAGGATTGAATCCAGAAAAATCTTACAGAAAATGTGCCAGAATAGTAGGGGACGTTTTAGGTAAGTATCACCCACATGGTGATTCTTCAGTTTATGATGCTCTTGTTAGAATGGCTCAGGATTTCTCTATAAGGTATACACTTGTAGATGGTCACGGTAACTTTGGTTCAGTAGACGGAGATTCTGCTGCAGCTATGAGGTATACTGAAGCTAAGATGAGTAAAATTGCCACTGAAATGTTAAGAGATATAAATAAAAATACTGTAGACTTTACACCTAACTTTGATGGGTCTGAGAAAGAGCCATCAGTTATACCGTCTAGATTTCCGAATTTACTTGTAAATGGATCATCAGGTATAGCGGTAGGAATGGCTACTAATATACCACCTCATAATTTATGTGAGGTTATAGATGGCATAAATATGCTAATAGATAATCCAGATACAACTATCTTAGAATTAATGTCAAAGATAAAAGGTCCAGATTTTCCAACAGCGGGAATTATTATGGGCAAATCAGGAATAAGAAGTGCCTATGAAACCGGTAGAGGAAAAGTTATTATGAGAGCTAAAGCTGAAATTGAAGAAGAAAAAAATAGATATAGGATAATAGTGACTGAGCTACCATACCAAGTAAATAAAGCAAAACTTATAGAAAGTATGGCAGAATTGGTTAAAGATAAAAAAATAGATGGAATATCAGATATAAGAGATGAATCTGATAGAGAAGGTATGAGAATAGTAATAGAGATAAAAAGGGATTCAAATCCTAATGTGGTTTTAAATCAGTTATACAAACATACAAAAATGCAAGATACTTTTGGAGTTATAATGATTGCATTAGTTGATAATGAACCAAAAGTTTTAAATCTAAAAGAAATATTAGTAAATTATATAGAATTTCAAAAAGAAATCATAAGAAGAAGAACTAAATTCGATTTAGATAAAGCTTTAGCAAGAGCACATATACTAGAGGGACTGAGAATAGCTTTAGATCACATAGATGAAGTTATAAGTTTAATAAGAGCATCTAAAAATGCTGAAGAAGCTAGAAATGAATTAATTAATAAATTTTCTCTTACAGAAAAACAAGCTCAAGCAATATTAGATATGAGACTTCAAAGATTAACTGGATTAGAAAGAGATAAAATAGAAGAAGAGTACAATCAACTTATGGAAACTATAAAGTATTTAAGAGATATTTTAAATAATGAAGATCTAGTTCTAGAAATAATTAAAGAAGAACTTAATGAAATAAAAAATAAATATGGTGATGAGAGAAGAACTCAAATCGAATTAAATGTAAATGAAATAAGTATAGAAGACTTAATTGAGGAAGAAGAAGTTGTAGTTACCCTTACAAATTCTGGATATATAAAAAGAATATCTTCCAGTGCTTATTCCTCACAAAAGAGAGGCGGAAAAGGAATTCAAGCTATAACAACAAAAGAAGATGACTTTGTGGAAAAAGTATTTGTAACTTCAACTCATAGTGATTTATTATTCTTTACAAATGTAGGTAAGGTTTATAAATTAAAAGCTTATGAAATACCAGAGGCAGGAAGAACTGCTAAAGGTACTAACATAGTAAATTTACTTCCAGTTGATGCTAATGAGTATGTAAGAGAAGTAATTGCTTTAAAAGAAGATCTACAAGATGGATATTTAATAATGGGAACTAAGCAAGGATTAATTAAGAAAACATCATTAGATCAGTTCAAAAATATAAGAAGAAATGGACTAATTGCAATAAACCTAAAAGATGAAGATGAATTATTAAAGGTAAAAATAACTAGAGGAGATGCTGAAATAATAATAATTACTCAAAATGGCTATGCAATAAGATTTAGTGAAAAAGATGTAAGACCTATGGGAAGAAATTCTATGGGTGTTAAGGCTATAAATTTAAGAGAAGATGATATAGCAGTAAGTATGGATATAGTAGTAGAAGATCAATATGTTTTAACTGTTACTGAAAATGGATTTGGCAAAAGAACTTCGGTTTCAGAATATAATTTACAAAATAGAAATGGTAAAGGACTTATAACTCATAAAGTAACAGATAAGACAGGCAAAGTAGTTTCAGCTAGAATAACAAAAGATAATGATGAGTTAATGCTTATAAATAGTAGTAATATAGCTATAAGAATTTGTGTATCAGACGTAAGTATAACAAATAGAAATGCTATGGGAGTTACTTTAATGAGAACTAATGAAGAAGAAAAAATATTAGCCATTGCTAAAATAAATTCAGACGAAGAATCTGAATAAAATATATAAAAATAGGCTATTAGAAAGCTAGTAGCCTATTTTTATATATTAAAATAAGTATCAACTAATTCTGGTGTATCTATATATATAAACAGGAGAAAAATTGATTAAATCGAAGAAAATAAAAAGTAATTTTAAATTAAGGTATAAAAAAATATATATATGATATAATAAATTTGATACAATAACACTTGTCGTCGGGAGATGACAACACAGCAAACAACATATTTTAAAAATAAATTTTAAAAAAGTGTTGACAAGTTTAAAAAAAACTTGTATACTGTAAAAGTCACTTGATTGCGACAGACAAATAGGTCTTTGAAAATTAAACAGAGAAATAAGCCAGTCGATTCTTATTGAGAATCAAAAAATAGTAATGAGCAAATTTTATCAATTATATAGTTGATAAAGATTAAACTTTTAAATTGAGAGTTTGATCCTGGCTCAGGACGAACGCTGGCGACGTGCTTAACACATGCAAGTCGAGCGATGAAGCTTCCTCCGGGAAGTGGATTAGCGGCGGACGGGTGAGTAACACGTGGGCAACCTGCCTCAAAGAGGGGAATAGCCCTCCGAAAGGAGGATTAATACCGCATAAAGTTAGAGTTTCGCATGAAACTTTAACCAAAGGAGTAATCTGCTTTGAGATGGGCCCGCGTCCCATTAGCTAGTTGGTAAGGTAATGGCTTACCAAGGCAACGATGGGTAGCCGACCTGAGAGGGTGATCGGCCACATTGGAACTGAGACACGGTCCAGACTCCTACGGGAGGCAGCAGTGGGGAATATTGCGCAATGGGGGAAACCCTGACGCAGCAACGCCGCGTGGGTGATGAAGGTTTTCGGATCGTAAAACCCTGTTTTCTGGGACGATAATGACGGTACCAGATGAGGAAGCCACGGCTAACTACGTGCCAGCAGCCGCGGTAATACGTAGGTGGCAAGCGTTGTCCGGATTTACTGGGCGTAAAGGGTGCGTAGGCGGATGCTTAAGTGAGATGTGAAATACCTAGGCTTAACTTAGGGGCTGCATTTCAAACTGGGCATCTAGAGTACAGGAGAGGGAAACGGAATTCCTAGTGTAGCGGTGAAATGCGTAGAGATTAGGAAGAACACCAGTGGCGAAGGCGGTTTCCTGGACTGTAACTGACGCTGAGGCACGAAAGCGTGGGTAGCAAACAGGATTAGATACCCTGGTAGTCCACGCCGTAAACGATGAATACTAGGTGTAGGAGGGTCCAACCTTCTGTGCCGCAGTTAACACATTAAGTATTCCGCCTGGGGAGTACGGTCGCAAGACTAAAACTCAAAGGAATTGACGGGGGCCCGCACAAGCAGCGGAGCATGTGGTTTAATTCGAAGCAACGCGAAGAACCTTACCTGGACTTGACATCCCCTGAATTACTCGTAACTGAGGAAATCTCTTCGGAGACAGGGAGACAGGTGGTGCATGGTTGTCGTCAGCTCGTGTCGTGAGATGTTGGGTTAAGTCCCGCAACGAGCGCAACCCTTATTATTAGTTGCTACCATTAAGTTGAGCACTCTAATGAGACTGCCCGGGTGAACCGGGAGGAAGGTGGGGATGACGTCAAATCATCATGCCCCTTATGTCCAGGGCTACACACGTGCTACAATGGTGGGTACAGAGAGAAGCAATACCGCGAGGTGGAGCAAATCTCAAAAACCCATCCCAGTTCGGATTGCAGGCTGAAACTCGCCTGCATGAAGCCGGAGTTGCTAGTAATCGCAAATCAGAATGTTGCGGTGAATACGTTCCCGGGCCTTGTACACACCGCCCGTCACACCATGAGAGTTGGCAACACCCGAAGTCCGTGAGGTAACCGTAAGGAGCCAGCGGCCGAAGGTGGGGTTAATGATTGGGGTGAAGTCGTAACAAGGTAGCCGTAGGAGAACCTGCGGCTGGATCACCTCCTTTCTAAGGAGTAAAATATTGGTTTATATTCTCTGTTTAATTTTGAGAGACTTATGTCTTTCTAAATGTTCTTTGAAAATTGCACAGAGTAAACTAAGGTAAATTAAACCTTTAAATTTTAATAACAGAAGTTATTGAAAAATACTAAAAATTACTAGAAACAAGTAGTGCTAGGCATAAAGTGAGTGAGGAACGGAGTTTAGCGGAAGCTAAATGAGTACCAGAGCGAACTTTATAACGACGCAATACGAAGTTTATAGGAATTTTAAAGATCAAGCTACAAAGGGCATATGGTGAATGCCTTGGCACCAGTAGCCGATGAAGGACGTGATAAGCTGCGATAAGCTTCGGGTAGGCGCAAATAGCCTGTGATCCGGAGATTTCCGAATGGGGAAACCTGCATACCTAACGGTATGTACCATAAACTGAATACATAGGTTTATGGGGGTATACCCGGGGAACTGAAACATCTAAGTACCCGGAGGAAGAGAAAGAAAAATCGATTTTCTTAGTAGCGGCGAGCGAAAAGGAAAGAGCCCAAACCAGAAATTTATTTCTGGGGTTGTGGATAGACCATAACGAAGACAGACTTTAATCGAAGAGAGCTGGAACGCTCTACCACAGAAGGTAATAGTCCTGTAGGTAAAAAAATATGTCTTTTAGGTCTAATCCAGAGTACCACGAGACACGTGAAACCTTGTGGGAAGCAGGGAGGACCACCTCCCAAGGCTAAATACTAACTGGTGACCGATAGTGAAGCAGTACCGTGAGGGAAAGGTGAAAAGAACCCCGGAAGGGGAGTGAAATAGAACCTGAAACCGTATGCTTACAAACAGTGGGAGCACGTTAATGTGTGACCGCGTGCTTTTTGTAGAACGAGCCAGCGAGTTACGGTATGTAGCAAGGTTAAGCACTTAAGGTGCGTAGCCGAAGGGAAACCGAGTCTGAATAGGGCGACTAGTTGCATGCTGTAGACCCGAAACCGAGTGACCTATCCATGGGCAGGTTGAAGCGGAAGTAAAATTCCGTGGAGGACCGAACCACGTTGGTGTTGAAAAACCATGGGATGACCTGTGGATAGCGGAGAAATTCCAATCGAACTCGGAGATAGCTGGTTCTCCTCGAAATAGCTTTAGGGCTAGCGTCTGGTTATTGAGTAATGGAGGTAGAGCACTGAATGGGCTAGGGGCTGACAACAGTTACTGAACCCTATCAAACTCCGAATGCCATATACTTTTATCCAGGCAGTCAGGCTGCGAGTGATAAGATCCGTAGTCGAGAGGGAAACAACCCAGACCATCAGCTAAGGTCCCAAAGTGTAAGTTAAGTGGAAAAGGATGTGGGATTTCTAAGACAACTAGGATGTTGGCTTAGAAGCAGCCACTCATTTAAAGAGTGCGTAATAGCTCACTAGTCAAGAGATCCTGCGCCGAAGATGTCCGGGGCTCAAACTTACCACCGAAGCTATGGATTCAATAGAATGGTAGAGGAGCTTCCTGTATGGGTAGAAGTCGTATCGTAAGAAGCGGTGGACTGTACAGGAGTGAGTATGCTGGCATGAGTAGCGAGAAATAAGTGAGAATCTTATTGGTCGAAAACCTAAGGTTTCCTGAGGAAGGTTCGTCCGCTCAGGGTTAGTCGGGACCTAAGCCCAGGCCGAAAGGCGTAGGTGATGGACAATCGGTTGATATTCCGATACCGCCAACTTTCGTTTGACAGATGGGGTGACACAGAAGGATAAGGTATGCACACTATTGGATGTGTGTCTAAGCACTTAGGCGTGCTTGATTGGAAAATCCGTCAAGCTTAGCTGAGGTGTTACGGGGAGCCTATTTTGGCGAAGTACCTGATTCCACACTGTCAAGAAAAGCCTCTATGGAGAATGTTGGTGCCCGTACCGCAAACCGACACAGGTAGGTGAGGAGAGAATCCTAAGACCATCGGAAGAATTGCTGTTAAGGAACTAGGCAAATTGACCCCGTAACTTCGGGAGAAGGGGTGCCTGCTTCACGGCAGGCCGCAGTGAATAGGCCCAAGCAACTGTTTATCAAAAACACAGGTCTCTGCTAAAGCGAAAGCTGATGTATAGGGGCTGACGCCTGCCCGGTGCTGGAAGGTTAAAGGGATCTGTTAGCGTAAGCGAAGCGGTGAACTTAAGCCCCAGTGAACGGCGGCCGTAACTATAACGGTCCTAAGGTAGCGAAATTCCTTGTCGGGTAAGTTCCGACCCGCACGAATGGCGTAATGACTTGGGCACTGTCTCAACAGCAAATCCGGCGAAATTGTAGTGCAAGTGAAGATGCTTGCTACCCGCGATAGGACGGAAAGACCCCGTAGAGCTTTACTGTAGCTTAACATTGAATTTCGGTATTGTCTGTACAGGATAGGTGGGAGACTTGGAAGCAGGAGCGTCAGTTTCTGTGGAGTCACCCTTGGGATACCACCCTGATAGTACTGAAATTCTAACGGAAAGCCTTGAAACAGGTTGCCGGACATTGTTAGGTGGGCAGTTTGACTGGGGCGGTCGCCTCCTAAAAAGTAACGGAGGCGCCCAAAGGTTCCCTCAGCGCGGTCGGAAATCGCGCGTAGAGTGTAAAGGCATAAGGGAGCCTGACTGCGACACATACAGGTGGAGCAGGGACGAAAGTCGGGCTTAGTGATCCGGTGGTTCCTCGTGGGAGGGCCATCGCTCAACGGATAAAAGCTACCTCGGGGATAACAGGCTGATCTCCCCCAAGAGTCCACATCGACGGGGAGGTTTGGCACCTCGATGTCGGCTCGTCGCATCCTGGGGCTGGAGTAGGTCCCAAGGGTTGGGCTGTTCGCCCATTAAAGCGGCACGCGAGCTGGGTTCAGAACGTCGTGAGACAGTTCGGTCCCTATCCGTCGCGGGCGTAGGAAATTTGAAGGGAGCTGTCCTTAGTACGAGAGGACCGGGATGGACTGACCTCTGGTGCACCAGTTGTCACGCCAGTGGCACAGCTGGGTAGCTAAGTCAGGAAGGGATAAACGCTGAAAGCATCTAAGCGTGAAGCCCACCCTAAGATGAGATTTCCCATGACGTAAGTCAATAAGATCCCTTGAAGAACACAAGGTTGATAGGTCAGAGGTGTAAGTGCAGCAATGTATTTAGCTGACTGATACTAATAGATCGAAGGCTTGATCAAAAATATTACTCTGTGCAATTTTGAAAGAATATCTGGTGATTATAGCTAGAAGGTAACACCCGTTCCCATGCCGAACACGATGGTTAAGCTTCTAAGCGCCAATGGTACTGCAAGGGCAACCTTGTGGGAGAGTAGGACATTGCCAGATAATACATATGGATCTTTAGCTCAGTTGGTTAGAGCAACCGGCTCATAACCGGTAGGTCCGGGGTTCGAGTCCCTGAAGGTCCACCATATTTGGGGGTATAGCTCAGCTGGGAGAGCACCTGCCTTGCAAGCAGGGGGTCAGGAGTTCGAATCTCCTTATCTCCACCAAAAAAACCATGGTTAATACCATGGTTTTTTTATTTGTCCTTTATTATATATTATTGTATTATTAAATATATAATATAATAATAGGAGAGGTTATGTGAAGTTTTATAGAATAAAACAATTCTATCTAAATTTAGTAGATGAAATGAAAATTGAAGATGAAGTTTTTATAGATAAGCATTTAAATAAGTATGAAAAAGAACTTTTTAAAAAGCTTTCAAAATCTGATCAGAAACATTGTGTCAGAGTAGCATATTCTATAAAAAACAAATGTATAAATAAAAATAAAGACATTTTTTATACTAATAAATTAATAAAAATAGGACTTTTACATGATATAGGTAAAATTAATTGCAGTTTAAATATATTGGATAAAAGTATATTAGTATTAACAGATTATATAACTAGAGGTAGATTAAAAAATCTATCAAATATAGAAAAGGTGAATGTCTATTATAATCATGGAGAAATAGGATTTAATATTTTAAAAAATAAAGGATATGATAGTGACTTTTTAGATGTTATAAAAAATCATCATAATAAAAGCTGTGTATCTAATGAAGAATTAGATATATTGCAATCTAGTGATGATGTAAATTGAATAAGGAGGGAGCTTAATATTGGACTATTTACAAAGAAGAGATTATATAAAAGAAGCGTTAATAAATAGTGAATCACCAATAAAAGGGCAAGAGTTTGCAGATAAACTAGGAGTAACAAGACAAATTATAGTAAAAGATATAGCTATTTTAAGAGCTGCTGGAATTGATATAATAGCAACTCCAGAGGGATATATTATGAATAAAAAAGATAAGTATTTAAATTCTAAAATAATAGTACTATCACATAGAAGAGATGAAATAGAAGATGAACTAAAGACTATTGTTAAGTATGGAGGAATAGTAAGAGATGTTATAGTAGAACATCAATTGTATGGAGAAATAAAAGCTATATTGATGATAAAAACCATAGATGACGTTGATAAGTTTGTAAAAAAATTTAATGAATATAATGCTGAACCTCTTTTAAAGCTTACTAATGGACTACATATTCATACTATATTAACAGAAACAAAAGAACAAATGAATAACATCATAGATGAATTAGATAAAAAGAGATATTTAATAAAATAAATGTTATTTGAAAAGTTAATTTATTAAGGTGGTATATTTGTGAAAAAGAAAAAAATTATTGTACTAATATTTAGTATAATTCTATTAATAGTATTATTTTTAGATAAATTTACTTCGTTTATAATAGATTTTCAATGGTTTAAAGAGTTATCTTATACACAGATATTTTTTAAAAAATTTTTTACAATTGGAAAACTGTTTTCTGTATCATTCATAATTATATTTTTAAGTATATGGCTATATTATTTAAGTTTAAAAAAAAATATAAATTGGCAAGAGAGTAATAGAGTAAAAAAAATAATAGTTGTGTTTAACTGTATTATATCATCATTATTTGCTTGTTTTTTTTCATATAACTATTGGTATCAAATTCTTCAGTTTAATAATTCTGTTTACTTTGATATAAAGGATCCTATATTTAATAAAGATATTTCGTTTTATATTTTTAAATTACCTTTTTTACAATCTATTTACAATTTAATTTTAAAATTACTTATTTTTTTAGTAATTTATACCCTAATTTTGTATTTTATTATAAATTTGAAAGATAAGATTAAAGAAATCAATTTTAGAAAAACTTTAAATGTAAAGAGTATAAAAAATGATGTGAAAGATTTTGCAGGTAAACAATTAGCTATAGTATCAGCAATTATGTTATTACTTTTATCTATAGGATATATTATGAAGTCTAGAAATTTGGTTTATAGTCCAAGAGGCTTAATATTTGGAGCTAGCTATACAGATATAAATATAAGTTTATTAATCTATAGAATAATAATAATAACTTCTTTTATAGGATCATTAGTAGTTTTTATAAGTATTAAAAATAAAAAAATAAAGCCTATAGTTTTTTCATTAGTTTTAATTTTTATACTCATATTTAGTGAAGGAATAATATCAAAATTAGTCCAAACTTTTGTTGTTAACTCAAATGAAAAGAAACTAGAAGAGCCTTTTGTTAGATATAACATAGATTATACTAGAAAAGCTTTTGATATAGATAATATACAAGAGATAAATTTTGATATAAATAACAATTTAATGATGCAAGATATAAAAAACAATAAAGAATCTATAGATAATATAAGAATAAATTCATTTGAACCAGCACTGGAATTTTATAATCAATATCAAACCATAAGACCCTATTATATTTTTAATGACATAGATATAGATAGATATAAAATAAATGGGGAAGAAAATCAAGTATTTATATCAGCAAGAGAACTTAATTTAAAAGCTATAGAACCAAACACATGGCAAAATAGGCATCTAATATATACTCATGGTTACGGAATAGCTATGAGCAAGGTTAATTCAGTAACAGAAGAAGGACAACCTGATTTTTCTATAAAAGATATACCCCAAGTAAATAATACAGATATTCTAATTGATAATCCAAGAATTTACTTTGGAGAAAAAACTGATGAATATGCAATAATAAATACTAAATTAAAAGAATTTGATTATCCTCAAGGTGCAAATAATAAGATAACCGAATATGACGGAAAAGCTGGTATTAAGATGAATTTATTAAATAAAATAATATTTGCTATAAATAAAAAAGATTTAAATTTTATACTATCAAGGGATGTAACAAAAGAAAGTAGAATACTAATAAATAGAAATATAGTTGATAGAGCAAAGAAGATAGCACCTTTTTTAACTTATGATAATGATCCACATTTAGTAATACATGATAATAGACTTTATTGGGTAATAGATGCTTATACTACTTCAAATAAATACCCGTATTCTCAACCTTATGAAGATATAAACTATATAAGAAATTCAGTAAAAGTGATAGTTGATGCTATAGATGGAGATATAAATTTTTATATAACAAATAAGAAGGATCCAATAATATTAAGCTATTCAAAGATATTTAAAAATTTATTTAAAGATTATGCTGAAATTCCAGAAGGGATAAAAGATCATTTAAAATATCCAGAAGATATTTTTAAAATTCAATGTAAAGTATTTGAAAAATACCATATGACTGATACAATAGCATTTTTAAACGGAGATGACCTATGGGAAGTATCTCAAGATGAAAAAACTATGAATACAGATAAAGCTATAAATGAATCACCATATGTTTTTATGAAACTTCCAAATGAAAATTTAGAGGAAATGATATTATTAGGATATTTTAATATGAAACAAAGAAATACAATGGCATCTATGCTAGCAGCTAGAATGACTGGAGATAACTATGGTGATTTAGTTATGTATAGATTTCCTATTCATAAAACTATATATAGTCCGTACTTCTTTAAACAAAAAATAAAACAAGATCCTCTTATTTCAAAGGAATTATCACTTTGGAATATAGGTGAAGGTGGAGCAAAGGTGCAATTTGGAGATACTATTATTTTACCAATAAATAATTCATTGTTATATGTAGAATCTATGTACTTAAGAGCAAAAGGGAAAAATAGTGCGCCAGAGGTTAAAGGAATTATAATGTCATATGGAGATAAAATAGTTTTAGATACAACTATTGATAAGGCATTAAATAAATTATTTAGTAAACAAGAAGATAGTAAACAAGAAAATATAGAAGATAATAAGATTAATTCTATGAAAGAAGCTAAAATAATATATGATAAGGCTATTGAAGCACAAAAAAATGGTGAATGGGGGAAATATGGGGAATATATTAAAAAACTAGGAAATATATTGGAATATATGGTAAAATAAACTTATATTACTTAAAAAATACTTGTAAAAAATAAAATATATATGAGAGGTACAGTATGGAATCCTTGTATGATAAAATGATGAATTGTAATAAAAATAATAAAATACTATATATAAATACAGATTTTATTATTAAAAATAACAATACAAAAGTAATTAGGGATTTTATTTTATATTCTATAAAAAATGGAGAAAAAACTTTTATATTTACAGATGATTTTTTGTATACAGATTTAAAATTAGTTTTTAATAATAAATACAATATTATAAAAGATTATTTAAATAAAAATATTTTAAGTATTAGATTTTATAGTAAATCTAATGTACTAGATGATTTAAATAAATTTTATAAAATATTAGAAGAAGAAATTAAATATAGAAATAAAATCAATATAATTTGGGATTTTAAAAATTTATCTAGATATATTAATAAGATGAAAAAAATTAATATGTATATATCAAAACTAAATTTCAATGATGAGGGAAAAATTAGAAATTTGGTTTATGTTAACAATTATTGCAATTTAAATATGTTTGAAGATTTATATATGGAGTTTGAAAGTATTATTGTATTAGACAGAGATAAGGAACTATATTTTGATGGCAATGAAGATTTATCTAAAACTTTATGGCTATTGAATTCAAATGCCCAATTAAGATATCAAAATGAAAATCTTCTTTCTTTTAATAGTACTTTTTCTAATATGCCTAAAACTTATAATAAGGCTGAATTTACCCAATTAGTAATGAAAAAACTAAAGGAAATATGTAATATAGATTTTTGTATTATGTATAGTAAAAATAAATTAAAAGAAAATGTACTAGGATTAGATAGTTATTTAGGTATTACTAAAAAACACAAGTACTATATTATGAATCATAGAAATTTAATATTATATCAAAAATCTATAAATAAAGATACATTAGTTAAAGAAACAAGTAAATATATAGATTTTACAAAAATAGAAGATAAAGAATTAAAAACAATATTATTACAAGAATTAGATATATATTCTGTAATTACAATTTATGTTGAATATTATGACTTAACTAAAGGTGTAATTTCTATAGGAAGATATGGACATAATAGGAGAATGATAAAAGAGGAATTAAGACATTTGAATTCAATATGTAAAAGTGCATTTTGTATTATACAAGAACAAAATAAATTTTTTGAATTACAAAATAAATTTATAGAAAGTGAAAAATTAAGGGCTATGGGAGAAATGGCGGCAGGAATAGCACATGATGTTAATAATGTTTTAACTCCCATAGTTGGAAGTATTCAACTTTTAAAGGATAATAATGAAAAAGATAAGAATCTAATTAAACAATTAGAGGTTATAGAAATATGTGCTTATGATGGTATGAATATAACTAATAAAATTAAACGTTTTACTAAAAAATATAACTTAAATTATGGGTTAGAGACTTTTAATATAGATAATATAATAAGAGATTCAATAAATCTTACTAAAAATAAATGGCTTACAGAAAGTGCCTTAAATGGTATAAACATAAATGTGATTTCAAAATTAAATTCTAATGCAAAAGTTAAAGGAAATGAAACTGAAATAAGAGAGGTCTTTATAAATATAATAAAAAATGCCATAGATGCTATTTCGGAAGAAGGCTACATAGAAGTAACATCACAGGTAAAGAAGAACAATGTAATAATAGAATTTAGAGATAATGGTGTAGGAATGAATAGAGAGGTTATAAAAAGAGCCTTTGAACCTTTCTTCACTACAAAGGGTAAAAAAGGTTCAGGATTGGGATTAAGTGTTTCATATAAAATAATACAAGATCATGGAGGCACAATGAAAATAGAAAGTAAGGAAGATTTTGGAACTGTATTTTACATTGAACTTCCAATTTGTGATTATATAAAAGATATTAATTTTAATAAAAAGAATGTTAAAGTTAATTTTCAAGGAAATGTATTAGTAGTGGATGACCAATATGAGGTAAGAAAAATTATATCAGATATGATAAAATCTATTACAAAAGCTAAAGTTAAAATTTGTGATAATTCTAATATAAAAAATGAAATAAAGAAGAGAAATTATGATATAATAATTTGTGATTTTTCTATGCCAGGATTAAATGGGATACAGATATCCAATATAGCTAAAAATATAAATAAAGATATATTCTTTTGTCTCATGACAGGTTGGTTAGGGGATTTTGACGAAAATATGATAAAAAATATAGATCATATTTTAAATAAACCAATAAATCTTGATAAGTTAAAAAATATATTCATAACTTATGAAAATTACAGATATAAATAAATTTATATAATATACTTACTGATATTAACTTACCGAAGGGAATGAAAGTAGTGGATTACGATGTACTCATATTAGGAGGAGGCATAGTAGGATGTGCTATAGCCTATGAATTGTCCAAGTATAGTTTAAATATAGCATTAATAGAAAAGGACTATGATATTGCTGATGACGTTGCATTATTTAATTCTTCTATAGTATATGATGGTGTAGAGAGTAAAGATACTTTAACTGCTAAATTAGAGATGATGGGAAGTAAGATTTTAGATGAACTTTGTCCTAGAATTAATGTTCCATTTAAAAGAAGAGCGTCTATATTAATAGCTCAAAATGAAAATGATGTAAATAAGTTGCAAAATGTATATAAAAGATCTAAAGATAGGGAAATTGATGATGTATATTTAATGAATAAAGAAGATGTTAAAGGTCTTGAGCCATATTTGAATGTGGAAGTAAAAAAAGCATTATATTCTAAAAATACAGGTATAATATGTCCTTATGATTTAGCAATAGCTTATGGAGAAATTGCTTTTGATAATGGAGTTAAGTTTAGATTAGAAGAGGAAGTATTAGATATAGAAAAAATTACAAAAGGATTTAGAGTAGTAACAAATAAAAATAAATTTACTTGTAAAATGGTTATAAATACCACACCAAGACAAAATTATAATATAGATAATTCTAAAAATCTTAGAAAATCAGAAGGATATTTAAATTATTTTATATTAAATAATGAGAATAATTATAAACATAATAATTTATTATTTATACTTGGAAAAAATGAAGAAGACTTATTTAAAGTTCATTCATTACAGGGAAATACTATATTAATATTAAAATCTAAAAAATGTATATCTTATACTGAAGCATTAGTAAAAGTTAAAAATATAGTTTCCAATATAGATGAAGAAAAAATAGATATATTTTATCAAGAACCATTTTACAAAGAAAGTGCTATAATAGATGAAAGTTTAGTGGATACAGGATATATAAAAATATTAAGCAAACATTATGGAGAAGTAACAATGACTCCAGCTATAGCTAAAATGGTATGTGAAACAGTTGTAAGTAATTTAAATTCCATGGTAAAAAAAGATTTTATAGATAAGAGAAGAGAAGTTTATAGATTTAGGGATTTATCTAATGAAGAAATAGATAAAGTAATAAAAGTAGATAAAAGATATGGAAATATAATTTGTAAGTGTCAAAAGATATCAGAAGGGGAAATAATAGATGCAATTAGAAGACCGTTAGGAGCTAGAACTCTTGAAGGTATAAAGAGGAGAACAGGAGCTACATATGGGGAATGTAGAGGATCTGGATGCTTAAATAAAATTATAAAAATACTTGCAAGAGAAACAAATAAAAAGGTAACAGAAATAGTAAAAGACTCTAAGAACTCTGTAATAATAGGAGCAAGAATAAAAGAATTTGATTAAGATAAGGGTGATACTATGGTTAAAAGCTTTTTATGTAAAGAATGTAATAATAAATGTGCTATATCTATTGATATATATGGTGAGAATAAAGAATATATGGATATAAAAGGAAATAAGTGTGAAAAAGGTATAGAGCAGGCAAAAAAGGAGAAAGAAAATAATAAAGATATTTTCACTAGCATAGTCAGAATAAAAGGATCAGATAATTATAATGTAGTTCCAGTAAAAAGCAATAAACCTATTGATAAATCATTATGGGTAGAATGTTCTAAGGCATTAAGTATGCTCCATGTGGGTGCTCCTATAAAAATAGGAGATGTGGTATGTAAAAATTTATTAAATACAGGTGTAGATATAATATGCACAAAAAATATTAAAAAGTATAAAGATTGATTTGACAATAGCAAATTTAAAATATATAATAAAAGTTAAATTCATATTAAAACCTATGAAAAGGCTAGTAGCAATATAAAAGTAATTAGAGATTCAGTGGTTGGTGAAAACTGAAACTATTTATTTTGTGAATCCACCTTGGAGGGATTGTGATAATAAACAATACGTTAAGCACGTTAAGCTTATATTCAAAGAGGATTAATTATGTATTAATCAATTAGGGTGGCAACGCGGAGTCTTTCGTCCCTTTTATAGGGTGAAGGACTTTTTTTAATATAAAAATATAGGAGGGCACATAATATGCTAGATTTAAAAAGAATAAGAAATAATCCAGAAGAAATAAAAAAGGCATTGGCAGATAGAGGTGAAGAATTTGATGTATCTGTTATAGATAAAATAATACAATTAGATGAGGAAAGAAGAAGTATATTAGTAGAAGTTGAATCATTAAAAAATAAGAGAAAGCAAGAATCAGCGAAAATACCTCAATTTAAAAAAGAAGGAAAAAACGTAGATGACATAATGACTGAAATGAAGGAGCTTGCAGGAAAAATAAAAAAATTAGATGAAAAATTATCAGAAATTGATGGAAATATAGAATATATAATGTTGAGAATACCTAATATACCAAATCCAAATGTTCCTAATGGAGATTCAGATGCAGATAATGTTGAAATTAGAAGATGGGGTGAACCTACAAAATTTGAATTTGAACCAAAAGCTCATTGGGATTTAGGGGTTGATTTAGGTATATTAGACTCTGAAAGAGCTGCTAAAGTTACAGGATCAAGATTTACTTTTTATAAAGGTTTAGGTGCTAGACTAGAAAGAGCGGTAATAAATTATTATTTAGATACTCATATAGATGAACATAATTATACAGAAGTTTTTCCACCATATATGGTAAATAGAAAGAGTATGATAGGAACAGGTCAACTTCCTAAATTTGAGGAAGATGCTTTTAGAATAGATGAATATGATTACTTTTTAATACCTACAGCAGAGGTTCCAGTAACAAATTTATATAGAGATGAAATATTAAATGGTTCAGATCTACCAATCAAACATGTTGCATATAGTGCATGTTTTAGATCAGAAGCAGGATCAGCAGGCAGAGATACAAGGGGACTTGTAAGACAGCATCAGTTTAACAAGGTAGAACTTGTTAAATTTACTAAACCAGAACAATCCTACGAAGAGTTAGAAAAACTAACAAATGATGCAGAGGAAGTGCTACAAGGATTAGGAATACCTTATAGAGTTGTGAGGATATGTAAAGGAGATTTAGGTTTTACAGCTGCATTAAAATATGATATAGAAGTTTGGATGCCAAGTTATAATAGGTATGTAGAAATATCAAGTTGTAGTAATTTTGAAGATTTCCAAGCAAGACGTGCCAATATAAAATATAGAGAGAATGCAAAAGATAAACCTAAATTTGTACACACATTAAATGGATCTGGAGTAGCAGTGGGTAGAACAGTTGCAGCCATATTAGAAAATTTCCAACAAGCTGATGGAAGTATTGTTATACCGGAAAAGTTAAGATCTTATATGGGTGGAAAAGAAATAATAAAGTAGTAAATAATATAAGTTAAATAGAGAATTTATCTTAATATATAAGATAAATTCTCTAAAATAAAATAAAAATTTTAAATTTATATTGACAATATGATTAAAGACTGATATAATCGTTTATGTCATCAAAAGTGGAAAGATGGTCGAGTTGGTTTAAGGCACCGGTCTTGAAAACCGGCGTACGGGTGACCGTACCGTGGGTTCGAATCCCACTCTTTCCGCCAATTTTATAATGATTTAAACGTAGAGCTTGGAGAAATACTCAAGAGGTCGAAGAGGCGCCCCTGCTAAGGGCGTAGGTCGGGTAACCGGCGCGAGGGTTCAAATCCCTCTTTCTCCGCCATAGCACCTAGTGAACTAGGTGCATTTTTTGAAAAAATATAAATAATATGCGCACCGGTAGCTCAGTTGGATAGAGTAGCTGGCTACGAACCAGTTGGTCGGGGGTTCGAATCCTCTCCGGTGTACCATAAAAGGGTTTTCACGAATATTCGTGAAAACCCTTTTTATATAATGAATATAAAATAACTATTAGGATAAAATAAATGTATTAACAATAATATGGTGATAGATTTATGTCAAACAAATATAACATTGAGGAAAATATAAACATTATAATAAATGAATTAAATAATAATAGTGAATTAATAATAAAAAGATTTCTAATTGGAATAAAAAATCCTATAGATGTAGCTATCATTTATATAAATGGTTTAGTAAATTCTGATCTTATAAATAGAGATATACTGAATCCTCTAATGATAGAGATAAGGGAAGATTTATCGGAAATATTATATTTAAGTGATTACCTTTGTAAAAAATATATATGTATAAGTGATGCGCAAATAGAAGAAGATGTAAGAAAAGTTGTAAACCAAATAAAAAATGGGAAAACTGTATTAATAATTAATCAATGTAAGGACTATATACTTATGGATACTAAGGGGGGAATGTATAGACAAATATCTGATGCGCAAAATGAATCTTCTATAAGAGGGCCTAGAGAATCTTTTATAGAGAATTTTGAAGTCAATATAAGTTTAATAAAACGAAGAATAAAAGATAAAAATTTAATTATAGAGAAAACTGTTGTAGGAAAGAGGACTAAATCAAATATAGCTATTATTTATATAAAAGATATAGCAGACTCTAATATTGTAGAGTATATAAAAGAAAGAATAGCTACTATAGATATAGATTCTATAGCAGCATCAGGTACATTAGGACAATTAATAGAAAATCACACCTATAGCGTATTTCCACAGTTTTATATAACGGAAAGAGTTGATGTAATACAATCTAATATTTTAGAAGGTAAAATAGCAATTATATTAGAAGGAGCAACTCAGGTAATAAGTGCACCATCTTTATTTATTGATTTCTTTCAAGCAGTAGAAGATTATTATGAAAGATTTATAGTAGCTTCTTTTTCAAGAATAATTAGATTAGTATGTGCTTTTATAGTAATAACATTACCATCTTTATATTTAAGTGCTATTAAGTATAATTTAGAGATTATACCAGTTAATTTTGTAGTACCTATATTAAGATCTAGAATAGGAATTTCATTAAGTCCTTTTTTTGAAATAATTTTAATGGAGCTAGTTGTAGAAGTTCTAAGAGAAGGTGGACTAAGACTTCCTAATAAAATTGGTCAGACATTAAGTGTAGTAGGAGGAATAATAATAGGACAAATGGCAGTAGAAGCTAAAGTTGTAAGCCCTGACACACTATTAATTGTAGGAATAGGTGCAGTGAGTACTTTTGTAATTCCAAACTATGAAATGACAATAAGTATAAGATTATTAAGATTTCCAATGTTGATAATATGTAATTTATTTGGTTTATTAGGAATTGTACTGTTTTGGTATGTTATAATGGTTCATTTATTATCTTTTGATAGTTTTGGAATACCTTATATATCCATGAATCCATCAGATATGAAAGACATTTTTATAAGAGCACCTGTACAATATTTAAATAAAAGACCTAAAGATATTGCTGCTAAGGATAAAATAAGACAAAAAACTTCTAAAGAGTAATATAGGAGGTTTAAGTTTGAAAAAGAAAAGTGATTTGTTAACCTCCATAGAATTCTTTACCATAATTGTTGGTAGTATGATGGGAATAAAAGTATTAACGTTACCTAGGGATGTTTCAAGTTGTGCATATGAAGATAGTTGGATATCTATATTAATAGCATCAATATATCCTATATATTTACTAATATTAGGTATTCATATATCCAAAAAAGAACCAAATCATAATATATTATATTTAAGTAAAAAGCATTTTGGAAATATATTGGGGAATATTTTAAATTTCTTTTTTTCGATAACGTTATTGTTTTATGTTTTTAATTTATTAGTTACAGTAAGTTATATACTAAGCAACTATTTATCCTATTTTTTACCACAAAGTAAAATTATTATACTTATAGGAATAGTTTTATTATATACAGTTTTAAAAGATTTTAAATTAATATCCAGATTAAATTTATATAATTTTTTTATAGTTATATTGTTATTATTAATTCCAATAACAGTATTTAAAGAAGGAAGTATATTAAATATACAACCCGTATTTAAATCTAATTTTAATAGTTTAATAAGAGGTGCTTACTTAGCATTACCATCTTATTTTGGATTTGAAATATTTTTTTTAATATATCCATATGTAAATAAGAAAGAACAAATTAAAAAAAGCTCATTTATAGCTATTTTATTTATAATATTATGCTATACTTGGATTCAATTTACTTGCTTATATTATTTGGGTTCAGATGTAGTAAATAAATTAAACTGGCCATTTATATCAATTACAGAAACTTTTATAGTTCCTTTAATACAAGATTTTAGATCAATATTTATATTTCTATGGATTAATGTAATATTAAAAACCGCAAGCAATTACTATTTCTTTGGAACTATTGTATTAGAAAGTATATTAATAAAATTTAATAGAAAATATATATGCCTTTTAATTTTTCCTATAATAATATTTATAGCTACTTCTTTTACGAATATTGCTGACATAAATGAATTAACATATAAATTAGAACCTATTTTCATTTTATATAATATTATTTATATAACGTCAATCAGTATAGTTATAAAAAAGAGTTGATGAAAATGAGAAAAAAAGATAAAAGTAATAAGATTTTGATAATATATTTTATTATAATTATTTTAATAGCGGGAATAAATGGAGAAACTAAAGTTGAATATGGTGAGAATTTAGCAATACCAATAGGAGTAGGATATGACTTAAAAATTAAATCAGATAACGAGCCTGTATATAAAATACCAATAAGTTATTATTTGTTTCAAATTAATGAGAATATAACAAGTAAGGTGAAAACTGGTGAATCAATATCTGTGTTGGAAACACGATCAAAGAGACAAATGAAATTGGATAAAAAGTTTTTTATAGGTTTAGAAAAAGTTTTTTTATTTAATGAAGAGATGGCTAAAGATGGAATAGATAATGTTATAGAATTAATTTTTAATAGTACAAAAATGAATGAATATGCTCATATAGCAGTTTGTAAAGAAAAATCATCAGACATATTAGCCCATAAGATAGAAGGATATGTAAGCTCTGCAGATTATATAGAAGGTATATTGAAGAGCTTAAAATTTGGATACTTTTTTGAAGATGAGTTTAAAATTATAGATATATATACACGTATGTTATCTGAAGGAAGAACTGTTTTAATGCCATATATTGAAATGTGTGAAGAAGATATAGTTGTTACAGGGCTTGCTTTATTTAAAAATTATAAAATGATTAAAAAGTTGAATTTGCAAGAAGTAAAAATTCTTAATATATTAACTAGTAAAAATGGAAATGGAGAATTAGTATTAATAGATAAATTTAATAGACGTATAAGTGCATCTGCATTAAGCAATAGAAAGGTAAAAGTATGGAAGGAAAAAGATAAATTTAAATTTTTAATAAATATAAATTTAGACCTCACTATAGAAAATGATCAATTTGGTAAAGGAATATCAACATATAATAATAGTTCAGAAAAGGTAATAAAAATGTTTAATGAACTTGTTGAAAGGCATTGTAAAGATTTTATTCGTAAGATGCAGGATGAATATAAAATAGATTTGCTAGAATTAGGAAGAATAGCAGCAGCTAAATATGGAAGAAGAACGGGAGTAGACTGGGATGAAGTAGTAAGCGATAGTGAAATAGATATTAAAGTTAATAGTAAAATTGTAACCACAGGTAAAGGAAATTTTAAACATTAATTAATTTTAAAAAAGGATGAATAAAATTAATCATCCTTTTTTTTACCTATTTTATCACCTACTAGAACTTTGCTTTCATAGCCTAAATTACTTTGATTTATTATATCTTTATCTATAAATATCTTATTTTTTTCGAAAAACAATATTATTGTAGAACCACCAAACTTAAAATAACCTTTTTCTTGCCCTTTTGAGACTTTTTTATTAGGATTATAAGTTTGAACTATAGTTCCCACACAGGTTGCACCAATCTCTATATATAATATATCTCCAAAGTTATCCGATTTTAAAATACTCCATTCTCTTTTATTTTTACAAAAAAGACTAGGTATTTTTTGTAATGCTATTGGATTTACAGAATAATAATGTCCGTTAATCTTAGTTGTTTTAGTACATATGCCACTGTCTACAAAGTGAAATCTATGATAATCTGTAGGACATAGTCTAAATATTAAACAACTTCCATCTCTATATTTTTCACATAATTTATTGGAATTTAATAATTCTTCAAAAGAATAATAGGAACCCTTAACTTGAATTATTTTTTTTATATCTATATTTTCAAAGGCTAAAACTTTACTATCAGCAGGAGATATTAAAATATTATTATTACCATGTATGGTTCTAGAATTTGATTTTAATTTTCTTGTAAAAAATTCGTTAAAAGATTTAAACTCATTTATGGATTTTAATGATTCATCTATATTTATATTAAAATTTTCTATAAAAGATTTTATTTTTAACTTACTAATTTCCATATCACAGTATTTTCCATAAAAATAAGAAACAAATTTATTCTTTGTGATAATATTTAAAAGTTTATTATTTTTTGAATTATACAATAAATTGAGTAATTTTTCACCAGAAACTTTTTCTATTTCATAAGATTTAGTTTTTCGATTATAAAATTTAATCATTTTTCCCTCCTAATATTATAAATTATGATAATATAATTATAGTTTATATAGTTTAATTAGCAACAATATAATTAAAATATATAAACTAGTAAATAGTATATAATATACTTATAAGTAATTGAGTTCGGAGTTGATAAATTATGAATAAAACCAAAAAACTTATATTTAAAGCAGCAATAAAAATTTTTTCACAGAATGGATATAATGGAACAACTATGGATGATATAGCAAAGGAAGCTAATGTGGCTAAGGGAACTTTATATTATCATTTTAAAAGTAAAGAAGAAATATTTAAGTTCATAATTGATGGAGGTATGGATATTATATCTGAAAAGTTGGAAGATATATCTAAACAAGAAGGAGATTCTATTTCAAAATTAAAAGAAGTCTGTAAAGCCCAGCTTAGTGTAGTGTATGAAAATAGAGACTTTTTTAAAGTTATAATGAGCCAATTGTGGGGAAGTGAAATAAGGCAACTTGAAATAAGAGAAAAGATAGAAAAATATATAAAAGATATAGAGAAATATATAAAAGATGCAGTAAAAGAAGGAACTATAAAAAATGGTGAAACATATTTTATGGCTTACGCAATATTTGGTATGTTATGTTCTACATCAATATATGAACTAATCAATGAAGATAAAGAAAAAATAGATAAAGTAGCAGATAGTCTTATGGATTATATACTTAAAGGAATAGAATCATAAGTTTAAAGTAAAAAATTCATAATATAATACTTTATCTGTATTGACAAAAAAAATAAATTATAATACACTTAAGGATGTTAGGATATAGTTATTTGCGCTCGTAGCTCAGTTGGATAGAGCAGTGGTTTCCTAAACCACGTGCCAGGGGTTCAATTCCTCTCGGGCGCACCAAATTAATTTATATTAATATAAAATTAAGATTAAAGAAGTGATTTTAAGCGTTAAAATAAAATTATAAAAGTTCGCTTATAAATCACTTTTATACTATGAAATTATTTTATACAAGAGAGTATTTATATGATAAAATATTTTATGAAGGAAGCGGTTTTAGAGGCTAAAAAAGCTTTAAATGTAAATGAGGTACCTATAGGAGCTATAGTTGTAAAAGGAAATAAAATAATAGGCAGAGGATATAATTTAGTGGAAACATTAAATGATCCATTAGCTCATGCAGAAATTATAGCTATAGAACAAGCATGTAAAAAAATTAATAATTGGAGATTAAATGAGTGTCATATGTATGTTACTTTGGAGCCATGTCCTATGTGTGCAGGCGCTATAGTACGATCTAGAATATCTAAAGTATATATTGGTACATTTGATCCAAATTCTGGGGCTTGCGGTAGTGTTATAAATTTACTACAAAATGATTATTTAAATACAAATATAGAAGTAAATTGGTTATATGATAAAGAAAGTAGTATATTATTAAAAGAGTTTTTTTATAATAGAAGATAAATATGGAGAGATGTCCGAGAGGTCGAAGGTGGTGGTCTCGAAAACCATTATACAGTAAAATACTGTATCGAGGGTTCAAATCCCTCTCTCTCCGCCAATAAGCAATAAAAACTTACCTTTTTAAAAAGGTAAGTTTTTATGTTTTAAAAAGGAATAAATAAAGAGAGGTAGAAATATATATTAAAAGATTGGGGGCGCTGTAAATGAATATGAAAGAAGAAAAAAAAAATAACTTTTTAATGAAAGATACTTTATTGATATATATAAATAATTATAATTTATCATTGAAAGTAGAATATGATTGCTTCGATAAGAAATATATAGATAATAATTATAAAATATTATCAGATACAATATATAAAAGCTACCAAATACCTAAAGATTATTTTGGTGTAATAGTATCATTTAAAAAGGATATGAATAAAAAAAATTTTTATTATGAATATGCAGATATAAGCAAAGGTAAAATAAGAGGGTATAAATATGAAATATATGAATTAAATGAAGGCAATAAGTTATTTAATAGAGTGTATGATGATACTAAGGAAATACTCATAGACAAGTTTAATATTAAAAATAACAATAAAGATGTAAAATATAAAAGTTTTTATAAAAAACAAAGTTATGGAAATGTTATAGTAGAAAATGATTCAGATAAAATAGTATTTAAAAATAATGAAAGTTATATTAATATAAAAGAATTTATAAAATCAATATTAAGTTATGAAGGATTTTTAATACGAGTACAGGTTATAAAACCAAATAATTAGACTAAATTATAACAATATGAATATTTATAGTAGAGACTATTGTAGAATAATGTAGAATTTAAAGAAAAAATAATATTGATTATATTATAAATAACATTTTTTGTAGAAATTAAAACATTTACTTAAAATTACAATAATGATATACTATATATGAGAATTGTTTAATATCCACCATGTAAAAAGGAGGATTTTAAATGGGAAAAAATTATTCAATCTCTTGTGAAGAAAAAGATATTGGAGTTTATAAGATTACAGATATAGAAAAAGAAATTGATTATGCTAGAGATATGTTAAATGAAATTTCATGTGATATAGATGATTTAGAAAAAAATGAGGAAATATTAAAGATAAGTCAATATATGGATAAGCTATTAAATGAGTATTTTACTATTATAAATAATAATAAGTGAAAAAATACTTTTTTTAAATATGTATTGAAATTATATTATTTATGTAGTATAATGATGAATGTGTTGATAAATGAATATGTTATTCATGAGTAAGTTGTGGAGAGATGTCCGAGAGGTTGAAGGAGCACGCCTGGAAAGCGTGTGTAGGGGCAACTCTACCGAGGGTTCGAATCCCTCTCTCTCCGCCATTAAGACTTTGCCGTGCTAGACGGGGAGTTAGCGGTGCCCTGTACCTGCAATCCGCTATAGCAGGGTTGAATTCCTCGATTGAGGCTATATTATGTAGGGTCTGACCTATATAAGTGGCGTTGAGAATTGGGTCCCACGCAACGGAAACTCATGAAACCCGTCAGGTCTGGAAAGAAGCAGCGGTAAGTGATAATTTTCGTGTGCCGTGGATAAACCTGGTTTGAGTTAACTATATAGGTAACGTCTATATGTTATAAGCCGAAGCGAGGTGCACGGTTTTAATTTTATAATTGATGGTATATACGCACAATAAAGTAATTTATTGTGCGATTTTTTACATTATTGAAAAATTAAAATTTTTAATATAAATATTACTTTCTAAAAATGAGGTGTATTTTATTGGATAAAGATAGCATAACCAATATGGATCCCAATATATTATTAAGTTTAATTAATACAAAACTCCGTAATGAGTTTAAAGATTTAAAGGATTTAGTATCTGCTTATGATTTAGATGAAAAAGTTATAGTAGAAAAATTGATCAATATAGGATATAAATATAATGAAAGAAAAAATCAATTTTTATAACAAATGCTTATTTAAGAGGTGAATTATATGGCCTATACAGCTTTATATAGAGAATGGAGGCCTAGTACATTTAAAGATGTGGTTGGACAAAAACATATAACCGTAACTTTGAAAAATCAAATAAAAAATCAAAGAATAGCTCATGCATATTTATTTTGTGGAACTAGAGGAACTGGTAAAACATCTACAGCAAAGATTCTTGCAAAGGCTGTAAATTGTCTTGATTTACGTGATGGGGAACCTTGTAATGAATGTGAAATGTGTAAGAAAATAAATTCAAATATGTTAATAGATATAGAGGAACTGGATGCTGCATCAAACAATAGTGTAGATAATATAAGAAGTATAATAGAGGAAGTTTATTATCCTCCAAGAGAAGCTAAATATAAAGTATACATAATGGATGAGGTTCATATGTTAAGTACTGGAGCTGTTAATGCATTTTTAAAAACTTTAGAAGAACCTCCATCTAATGTAATATTTATATTGGCTACAACAGATCCTCAAAAGCTTCCAATAACTATACTTTCTAGATGTCAAAGATTCGATTTTAAGAGAATAAAAAGCGAAGAAATATTTCAAAGACTAAGATTTATAGTTAATGAACAAGGATTTTTTGCTGATGATAATAGTTTAAGACTTATATCTAGAATATCTGATGGTGCTATGAGGGATGCTTTAGGAGTATTAGATCAAGTTATTTCTACAGGTAATGGAAGAGTAGAATATGAGGACGTAGTATCTATATTGGGACTTATTACCAATGAAAATTTAATAAGGCTCACAGATAGTATAATAAAAAAAGATATTGAACAATGTGTAAAAATAATAGAAGAGATAATATTTAGTGGAAAAGACAGTAATAATATTATAAAAGATTTAATATTACATATGAGAAACTTATTAATCATAAAAGTGAGTCAAAATCCATATGAAGTTTTGGATATGTCAGAAGAGAATATAAATCTTTTAAAAGAACAAAGTCAAAAAGTTAGAGTAGAAGAAATAATGAGATTTATTAGGATACTTCAAGAGGCAGAAGAACAATCAAAATGGGTAAAGCAAAGTAGAATATATCTTGAGCTTGCTATTATAAAAATGTGTAAAATAGAGTACGATACTTCAAAAGAAATAATTTTATCTAGATTAAATATGCTAGAAGAATCTATGAAATCAGGAGAAATAAAAGTAGCATGTGAAAGTATAGTATCAAGTAAATCAGAAAATAAAAATGAATTTAAAAAAGATGATATAAATACAATGGAGTATGTTCAATCTAAAAATTTAAAAAATCAAAATATAATCAGACCTGTAGATAAATTTAATCCAGATTCCAAAATTAATATAGATATAGTTAAGAAATATTGGAAAGATATATTAGAAACATTTAAGGGTAAAAGACTTATGGTAATATATGCATCATTAATGACGGCTATACCAATAAAGTGTAATGATGGAGAAGTTACACTCATGTATAGCAAAGAATATGCTTTTAATAAACAGAGATTAGAGAAAGAAAATAATAGGCAAATAGTAGAAAATATTTTTTCACAGGTACTAAAAGATAGAGTTAGAATAAAATATATAGTAGAAGATGAAAAAGATGAGGTAATAAAACAAGATCCAGAACAAGTTCTTAAAAATACTTTTGGAGAAAATATAGTAGAAATAATAGAAGAATAGTGTAAAATAAGTTTATAGCTTATATAAAACTTATAAAAACAATAAAAGAAATCATAAGGAGGAATATTTAAATGGCAAGAGGAGGAATACCTAATTTTGGTGGTGCAAATATAAATAATTTAATGAAGCAAGCACAAAAATTCCAACAACAAATGGAGGAAATGCAAGGCCAATTAGAAAATAAAAAATTCGAAGCAAGTGTAGGTGGCGAGGCGGTAATAGCTATAGCCAATGGGAAAAAAGAAATTGTAGATATAAAAATAAAACCAGAAGTAGTTGATCCAGAAGACGTAGAAATGCTAGAAGATTTAATATTATCTGCATGCAATGAAGCTTTAAAAAAAGCTGAAAATGAAACTGCAAATGAAATGAAAAAATTAACTGGAGGAATGAACTTACCAGGAATGTTTTAATATACTCAAAACTGAGGTGGATGTGATTTGGAATTTTATCCAATAGCTATAGAAAAACTTATAGAAGAATTTGCAAAACTTCCTGGTATAGGTAAAAAAACAGCTCAAAGATTAACTTTGTATGTTTTAAACTTGCCTAAAGATGAAGTAGAGGAGTTTGCGAATGCTCTTACCAAAGCAAGAGGAACAATAAAATATTGTTCTATATGTGGAAACTTTACTGATAAGGATCCTTGTGCTATATGTAGTAATCCTAATAGAGATAAACATACTATATGTGTAGTAGAGTATCCAAAGGATATAATGACTATGGAAAAGGTGAGAGAATATAATGGGATGTATCATGTGTTACATGGTACAATTTCACCAATGGCAGGAAGGGGTCCTAATGATATAAAGCTTAAAGAACTTATTTCTAGAATAAATGGAGAAATAAAAGAAGTAATTGTAGCTACTAATCCTAATGTAGAAGGAGAGGCTACAGCTATGTATATATCTAAAATTTTAAAGCCTTTAGGAGCAAAAGTTACAAGAATAGCTCATGGTATACCAGTAGGTGGGGATTTAGAATATGCTGATGAAGTTACCCTGGCAAAAGCTTTAGAAGGTAGAAAAGAAATATAGTAAATTTCAATGATATGTTGTTTAATAGTGATAAAACTTGATTAAAATCCCGGTAGTATTTATAAGAGAAATCTTGTAGATTCTTCCGGGGTTTTATTTTTAATATATTTAACTAAATAAATACAATAAAATTTTTATGAATAAACCTTTTACTTCATGTCAATGATGTAAATAGCATAAATATATAAAGTAGGAGGTTTTTATGTATGAATAATGGATTTATAGAAACGTTAAAAAAGGATAAAAATTATTCAAAGGAAGAAAAAGATATAATAAAATGCATTATGGAAGCAGAACGAGAAATAGAAACAGCTAGAATGTGGTTTGAAGTTGCAAATGAACCAGAGCTTATTGATTATGCCATATATTCAGAACAAGCAGCAAAATCAAAGTATATGTATTTTTTAAATAAGGCTAAAAGTAAAAATATAAAAATAAATTATAACTACATTTTAAAAGGAAATAATGTTGTATAATTAATATAAATGAATTAGCAAAATGGGGGGATAATTTTGGAATATATAGGGTATTTTATACTTGCTATATTAGGTCTAGTATTAATAGTAAAAATATTTGCGTGGCCTTTAGCAGTTCTAACTAAATTAATAATAAATGGTATTGTTGGTGCTGTATTATTAGTATTAGTAAATGCAGTAGGTGGTCTTTTTAATATTCAAATAGGCATAAATGCAGTAACAGCTTTAATTGCAGGATTTTTTGGAGTGCCGGGAGTAATATTTTTAATCATTTTTGATTTATTTCTTTAAAGAATAAAGGGATAATAATTGTTATATAAATTATTAAACATGTATTTTGGGGGGATGATAAATGATTCAAGAAAAATTAATAGAATACATATTAAATGATAAAGCAAGAAATAAGTATATAGAAAAAACTGATATAACTTTTATTTCTGATGAATTAATAAGTAAAGTTAGAAAATTTCACAAAAGTTTTCCAGAGTATAAAGTTACTCCTTTACACAAATTAGATAATTTAGCAAAGTATCTAGGAGTAGAAAGTATATTTTTAAAAGATGAATCTTATAGGTTCGGATTAAATGCATTTAAAGTATTAGGAGGAGCTTATGCTATAGGGAAGTTTTTAGCTGAAAGACTAGGCTTGGATATAATGGAAATGTCTTTTGAAAAATTAAGGACAAGGAAAGTAAAGGAAAAACTAGGTAATATAACTTTTGTTACAGCAACTGATGGTAATCATGGGAGAGGGATAGCATGGGCTGCAAATAAATTGGGACAAAAATCAGTAGTGTACATGCCTAAAGGCTCATCTCCAATTAGATTAGAGAATATAAAAAAAGAGGGTGCTGAAGCTACCATAATAGATGGCAATTATGATGATGCAGTGAGACTTGCTGATAAGATGGCTAAAGAACATGGATGGGTAGTTATTCAAGATACTGCTTGGGAAGGATATGAAGATATTCCAACGTGGATAATGCAAGGTTATGGTACTTTAATACATGAATCTATTGAACAATTAGAAGAATTTGCACTAAATAAACCAACTCACGTATTTTTACAAGCTGGTGTGGGATCTTTTGCAGCAGCTGTACAGGGATATTTAGCTTCAAAGTTTGGCGAAGAAAGACCAATAACAATTATAGTTGAACCTAATGATGCAGCATGTATATATAAATCAGCTAAAATTAATGATGGGAAGCCACATATAGTAACAGGTAATATGCCAACAATAATGGCAGGACTAGCATGTGGAGAACCAAATATTATTGGCTGGGAAATATTAAGGGATTATTCAGATGGATATTTATCTTGTCCAGATTATGTTTCAGCCCGTGGAATGAGGATACTAGCGAGTCCATTAAAAGGAGACAATCAAATAATATCTGGAGAATCAGGTGCAGTAGGAGTTGGAGCTATAAGTTTAATTATGGAAAGAGATTGTTATAAAGAATTAAGAGAAAAACTCGGTTTAAATAAAGACTCAAAAATCCTTTTAATAAGTACAGAAGGTGATACAGATCCAGATAAATATAAAGATATAGTATGGGATGGAGATAATTCTTCTATCATATAATAAATTAATGTAAATAGCCTCTATATAATTATTGTATTTTAATTATATAGAGGTCATTTTAATTATTATAATAAATTATATGTTAAAATGAATATGTGTATAATGTTAGTAAATCACAAATTTATATGTGAATATTTTAAGGTAATGGTGATAATATGATTATAAATAAAAATATTAAACGAGCTGAATTTATCAGAAGACCTAATAGATTTCAAGCATATGTAAAATTAGATAATGAAGAAATTATGGTTCATGTTCCTAATACAGGGAGATGTAAGGAAATATTGATACCAGGCACAACTGTAATTTTAAGAGAAGAAAATAATCCTACAAGAAAAACTAAATATGATTTAATTGGTGGATATAAAAATGATAAATTTATAAACATAGATTCGCAGATGCCAAATAAAGTAGTTGAGGAAGCACTTAAATTAGGAAATATAAAAAAATTAAAAAAATATAATATAATAAAAAGAGAAAAAACATATGGGAAAAGCAGATTTGATTTTAAATTAGTTAATAACTTAGGAGAAGAATATTATTTAGAAGTAAAGGGTGTAACTTTAGAGGAAAATGGAATAACAAAGTTTCCAGATGCTCCGACAGAAAGGGGAACTAAACATATTTTAGAATTAATAGATGTTAAAAATAATGGAATAGGTGCAGGGGTGTTATTTTTAATACAGATGGATAATGTAAAGTATTTTATGCCTAATAAAGAAATGGATAGAAATTTTTCAGAAGCTTTAACAGCTGCAAATGAAGTAGGGGTAGATATTTTTGCATATGAATGTGATATTGATGAAGATTTTATAACTTTGAAAAAGGAAGTTAAAGTTATATTAGAATAAATTATAAAGAGAGGTGAATGTTCTAATTTTAGAACAATAAATTATGAAATATGAGTATTGCCCTAAGTGTGGAAACAAATTAATTGAAAAATACAGTTGGGATGAAGGAGGAGTACCTTATTGTCCAATAGATAACATAATGTATTTTGATACACCTAAGCCATGTGTTGTAGTTGCCGTGATAAAAGGAGATCAAATCTTACTTTTAAAACAAAGCTATATATTTGAGAACTCAAAGGTTTTAGTTTCAGGATATGTTACAAATGGTGAAACTGTGGAAGAAACTGTATATAGAGAAGTTAAAGAGGAAACAGGAATAGAAGTAAAAAATATAAAGTATTTAGGAAGTGAATACTTAGAATCTAAAGAAATAATAATGTTGACTTTTATGTGTGAATATAAATCAGGAGCAATAAATAAATCTGAAGAGGTTGAGTGGGTAAATTGGGGCCATATAGAGGACGCTCTTTGTCAAATGACTGAAGATGAGATAGGAAAGAATGTAGTTAGAAAAGTATTGAAAAAAATGGGATATAAAGATAAAAAATCATATGAATGTGAAATAAAATAATATTGAAAGTAGGGATTTAATGAAAGGGGTATTATGTTATTTTAGTGGGACGGGAAATACAAAATGGGTAGCTGATAAATTTAAATATTATTTTAATATGAAAAATATAGAATTAGATCTTATAAATATAGAAGAAAAACAGGATATAGATATTAATAAATATAATTTTTTAATTATAGGTACACCAATATATGCCGAATTACATCCCAAAATAGTAGATACTTTTTTAAATGATCTACCACAGGGAAATAGAATAAAAACTATACTATACTCTACGCAAGGTGCCCAAAAAGCTAGTGCAGTACAAGTTATGGAAAGTAAAATTAAAAATAAAGATTATAATGTAATTTCTAAATTAATGTTTAAGATGACTAATAATTTTTATTTTTCTGTTGGGAAAAAGAGTTCAGAAAAAGAGATTGAGGAAATATTACTGAATTGTGAAAGAAAAATTAAAAATATAGTTGATAATTTTGTAGAGAAAAAATATATACAGGAAAGCGTAAATGGATTTAGAGTTATATTATCTAAAATAGTTAGCAGGTATTTTAATAATTATTTACCAAACTTATCTAGAAATTTAAGTACTTCAAAAGATTGTACAAAATGTGGGCGTTGCCTTAGAAATTGTCCTCAAAATAATATAACTTTTGAGAATGGGTATGTAGTATTTCATAGTAAATGCATGATGTGTTTAAGATGTGTTTATATCTGTCCAACTAATGAAATAAAATATAAAAATAAAAGAATAGATCAAATACAAAAAAGAACTATAAAAAGCTTGAAATTAAAGTAGATACAAACAGGAGGTTTTCACAAATGACTAATAATAATTGTAAAAGTTGCCCTGAATATTTAAATAGTAAATGTAATGGAAATTTGCAAAATTGCATATGTAAAAATTGTCCACGAAACTTGGGAAAATGCATTATAACCAAGTATTGTACAGAGACAGAATCAATTTTATATATTTAAAAATATTGCCACTATATTATATAGTGGCAATATTTTTTTAGAATTATTTTTGGATTTTGGGTAATAATATTATTAACCTAGAAATAAGAAGGTGATTACATATGAGAATGGAAGAGCTGAAAATGATAGTAGCAGAAAATTGTGATAGTTATACTCCTTTTATGCCTAAATTTATATCAGAATATGGAGGAACACTGATAAATAGTTGTGAAAACTGTAAATATTTTATTCAGGAAAGATGTATTAGAAACTTATTTGATCCTATTAAGGAAATAATAAGTAGAAACTAAGGAGGTATTATATTATGGGAAATGTATACGAAATGATGGCAGTGGCAGAAGTATGTCCAGGATATATGTCTAATTATGATGGATTTCAAGCATCAACAGGAGAGTTTAACAATAAAAGTTGTAGGAACTGTATTAATTTTGAGAATGAAGTATGTACAATAGATTATTATGACACTATTGTAAAAGGATTAGATCAATGTTAAATTATATATAAGCAAGTAATAATTATATGGAATCAAACATATATTAAATAAAATGGTAATAGCAGAATATAGTACTTAAGAAATTTCTATTTTTACTCTATTAATTTGAACGAAATATTTGAGGGAAATAGAGTTTATAAAAGTAGAGATAGTTCTTAATAGTTTTATTCAATTTAAATTGCTACGGAAGGTTGTTTAATAAGGTAAAGTATTTAAATTGGCTAAAGTAAAACTAATATATATTCTGTTAATTTTCAAATGGGTATATCATTTATAAATGATATACCCATTTTTATAAAAAATTCAATTATCTATAAATTTTATAATTATGTTGTAGTTTTCATGAGGATTAAGAATAGATTCAAGACTTTTTTTTATGGCTTTTTCAGTATTTAGTGAAGCGGTTTTAATTAAAGTTTTTTCATTTAATTGATCTATCATTTTTTCTTTTGCTTTTTTATTTAGAATTTGGTTTTCAGCAGGAGTTATTTTTACTTCTCCAAATCTAAGTAATCCTTTTTCTGTTTTAAAAGTTGTTTTATCTTCATTTAAAGTTATAGATTTAACTTTAGGTTTTGGAACATTTATAGTTATTGTTTTTGCAGGTTGAATAAGTACATTTTCTTTACTTATTTGGGATAGGTTAACGGTGTATATGCCTGTTCCATAAAAATTTATACTTATAACTTTTTTAAATATGTCCAGTTTACCCCAGCTATCATCTAATATAATTTCGTTATTTAGGTCTACTTCCATAGTTATTAAATCATGTTTTTCTTGGATCTTTTTTATTATAGCATCTTTAGTTATAGTTTTTTTAGATATTTTCTCTATAGACTTGTCCATATTAGGCAAAGAAATAGCTCTATTATTAAAGGTTTTATTATATCCATAGGTAAAAAATATAATAACTATAATAAAGATAATTATTTTTATTTTATTTTTGTTTTTCATTTAGGTAAATTCCTCCCCTTGCTTATATACATATAATACACACAGATAGAAGTTTAAAATATATATGATATTATAACAAAAAACATTAACAATAATTAATATACTTATTAAAGATCTATCATTGATATTTTATATCTTTTGAGCCCAATTAACAACAACTTAATCAAGCGTATCAATATAAGAAAAACATCGAATTTAAAAGAAATATAGACTAAAATCAACTTAATTTAAAATAATAAAGAAAAAGTTATTTTGATTTGCTAATAAATTTGATACAATAACACTTGTCGTCACGAGATGACAACACAGCAAACAACACATTTTTAAGATAAATTTTAAAAAAAAGTGTTGACAAGTTTTAAAAAAACTTGTATACTATAAAAGTCGCTTGATTGCGACAGACAAATAGGTCTTTGAAAATTAAACGGAGAAATAAGCCAGTCGATTCTTATTGAGAATCAAAAAATAGTAATGAGCAAATTTTATCAATTATATAGTTGATAAAGATTAAACTTTTAAATTGAGAGTTTGATCCTGGCTCAGGACGAACGCTGGCGGCGTGCTTAACACATGCAAGTCGAGCGATGAAGCTTCCTTCGGGAAGTGGATTAGCGGCGGACGGGTGAGTAACACGTGGGCAACCTGCCTCAAAGAGGGGAATAGCCCTCCGAAAGGAGGATTAATACCGCATAAAGTTAGAGTTTCGCATGAAACTTTAACCAAAGGAGTAATCCGCTTTGAGATGGGCCCGCGTCCCATTAGCTAGTTGGTAGGGTAATGGCTTACCAAGGCAACGATGGGTAGCCGACCTGAGAGGGTGATCGGCCACATTGGAACTGAGACACGGTCCAGACTCCTACGGGAGGCAGCAGTGGGGAATATTGCGCAATGGGGGAAACCCTGACGCAGCAACGCCGCGTGGGTGATGAAGGTTTTCGGATCGTAAAACCCTGTTTTCTGGGACGATAATGACGGTACCAGATGAGGAAGCCACGGCTAACTACGTGCCAGCAGCCGCGGTAATACGTAGGTGGCAAGCGTTGTCCGGATTTACTGGGCGTAAAGGGTGCGTAGGCGGATGCTTAAGTGAGATGTGAAATACCTAGGCTTAACTTAGGGGCTGCATTTCAAACTGGGCATCTAGAGTACAGGAGAGGGAAACGGAATTCCTAGTGTAGCGGTGAAATGCGTAGAGATTAGGAAGAACACCAGTGGCGAAGGCGGTTTCCTGGACTGTAACTGACGCTGAGGCACGAAAGCGTGGGTAGCAAACAGGATTAGATACCCTGGTAGTCCACGCCGTAAACGATGAATACTAGGTGTAGGAGGGTCCAACCTTCTGTGCCGCAGTTAACACATTAAGTATTCCGCCTGGGGAGTACGGTCGCAAGACTAAAACTCAAAGGAATTGACGGGGGCCCGCACAAGCAGCGGAGCATGTGGTTTAATTCGAAGCAACGCGAAGAACCTTACCTGGACTTGACATCCCCTGAATTACTCGTAACTGAGGAAATCTCTTCGGAGACAGGGAGACAGGTGGTGCATGGTTGTCGTCAGCTCGTGTCGTGAGATGTTGGGTTAAGTCCCGCAACGAGCGCAACCCTTATTATTAGTTGCTACCATTAAGTTGAGCACTCTAATGAGACTGCCCGGGTGAACCGGGAGGAAGGTGGGGATGACGTCAAATCATCATGCCCCTTATGTCCAGGGCTACACACGTGCTACAATGGTGGGTACAGAGAGAAGCGATACCGCGAGGTGGAGCAAATCTCAAAAACCCATCCCAGTTCGGATTGCAGGCTGAAACTCGCCTGCATGAAGCCGGAGTTGCTAGTAATCGCAAATCAGAATGTTGCGGTGAATACGTTCCCGGGCCTTGTACACACCGCCCGTCACACCATGAGAGTTGGCAACACCCGAAGTCCGTGAGGTAACCGTAAGGAGCCAGCGGCCGAAGGTGGGGTTAATGATTGGGGTGAAGTCGTAACAAGGTAGCCGTAGGAGAACCTGCGGCTGGATCACCTCCTTTCTAAGGAGTAAAATATTGGCTTATATTCTCTGTTTAATTTTGAGAGACTTATGTCTTTCAAAATGTTCTTTGAAAATTGCACAGAGTAAACTAAGGTAAATTAAACCTTTAAATTTTAATAACAGAAGTTATTGAAAAATACTAAAAATTACTAGAAACAAGTAGTGCTAGGCATAAAGTGAGTGAGGAACGGAGTTTAGCGGAAGCTAAATGAGTACCAGAGCGAACTTTATAACGACGCAATACGAAGTTTATAGGAATTTTAAAGATCAAGCTACAAAGGGCATATGGTGAATGCCTTGGCACCAGTAGCCGATGAAGGACGTGATAAGCTGCGATAAGCTTCGGGTAGGCGCAAATAGCCTGTGATCCGGAGATTTCCGAATGGGGAAACCTGCATACCTAACGGTATGTACCATAAACTGAATACATAGGTTTATGGGGGTATACCCGGGGAACTGAAACATCTAAGTACCCGGAGGAAGAGAAAGAAAAATCGATTTTCTTAGTAGCGGCGAGCGAAAAGGAAAGAGCCCAAACCAGAAATTTATTTCTGGGGTTGTGGATAGACCATAACGAAGACAGACTTTAATCGAAGAGAGCTGGAACGCTCTACCACAGAAGGTAATAGTCCTGTAGGTAAAAAATTATGTCTTTTAGGTCTAATCCAGAGTACCACGAGACACGTGAAACCTTGTGGGAAGCAGGGAGGACCACCTCCCAAGGCTAAATACTAACTGGTGACCGATAGTGAAGCAGTACCGTGAGGGAAAGGTGAAAAGAACCCCGGAAGGGGAGTGAAATAGAACCTGAAACCGTATGCTTACAAACAGTGGGAGCACGTTAATGTGTGACCGCGTGCTTTTTGTAGAACGAGCCAGCGAGTTACGGTATGTAGCAAGGTTAAGCACTTAAGGTGCGTAGCCGAAGGGAAACCGAGTCTGAATAGGGCGACTAGTTGCATGCTGTAGACCCGAAACCGAGTGACCTATCCATGGGCAGGTTGAAGCGGAAGTAAAATTCCGTGGAGGACCGAACCACGTTGGTGTTGAAAAACCATGGGATGACCTGTGGATAGCGGAGAAATTCCAATCGAACTCGGAGATAGCTGGTTCTCCTCGAAATAGCTTTAGGGCTAGCGTCTGGTTATTGAGTAATGGAGGTAGAGCACTGAATGGGCTAGGGGCTGACAACAGTTACTGAACCCTATCAAACTCCGAATGCCATATACTTTTATCCAGGCAGTCAGGCTGCGAGTGATAAGATCCGTAGTCGAGAGGGAAACAACCCAGACCATCAGCTAAGGTCCCAAAGTGTAAGTTAAGTGGAAAAGGATGTGGGATTTCTAAGACAACTAGGATGTTGGCTTAGAAGCAGCCACTCATTTAAAGAGTGCGTAATAGCTCACTAGTCAAGAGATCCTGCGCCGAAGATGTCCGGGGCTCAAACTTACCACCGAAGCTATGGATTCAATAGAATGGTAGAGGAGCTTCCTGTATGGGTAGAAGTCGTATCGTAAGAAGCGGTGGACTGTACAGGAGTGAGTATGCTGGCATGAGTAGCGAGAAATAAGTGAGAATCTTATTGGTCGAAAACCTAAGGTTTCCTGAGGAAGGTTCGTCCGCTCAGGGTTAGTCGGGACCTAAGCCCAGGCCGAAAGGCGTAGGTGATGGACAATCGGTTGATATTCCGATACCGCCAACTTTCGTTTGACAGATGGGGTGACACAGAAGGATAAGGTATGCACACTATTGGATGTGTGTCTAAGCACTTAGGCGTGCTTGATTGGCAAATCCGTCAAGCTTAGCTGAGGTGTTACGGGGAGCCTATTTTGGCGAAGTACCTGATTCCACACTGTCAAGAAAAGCCTCTATGGAGAAAGTTGGTGCCCGTACCGCAAACCGACACAGGTAGGTGAGGAGAGAATCCTAAGACCATCGGAAGAATTGCTGTTAAGGAACTAGGCAAATTGACCCCGTAACTTCGGGAGAAGGGGTGCCTGCTTCACGGCAGGCCGCAGTGAATAGGCCCAAGCAACTGTTTATCAAAAACACAGGTCTCTGCTAAAGCGAAAGCTGATGTATAGGGGCTGACGCCTGCCCGGTGCTGGAAGGTTAAAGGGATCTGTTAGCGTAAGCGAAGCGGTGAACTTAAGCCCCAGTGAACGGCGGCCGTAACTATAACGGTCCTAAGGTAGCGAAATTCCTTGTCGGGTAAGTTCCGACCCGCACGAATGGCGTAATGACTTGGGCACTGTCTCAACAGCAAATCCGGCGAAATTGTAGTGCAAGTGAAGATGCTTGCTACCCGCGATAGGACGGAAAGACCCCGTAGAGCTTTACTGTAGCTTAACATTGAATTTCGGTATTGTCTGTACAGGATAGGTGGGAGACTTGGAAGCAGGAGCGTCAGTTTCTGTGGAGTCACCCTTGGGATACCACCCTGATAGTACTGAAATTCTAACGGAAAGCCTTGAAACAGGTTGCCGGACATTGTTAGGTGGGCAGTTTGACTGGGGCGGTCGCCTCCTAAAAAGTAACGGAGGCGCCCAAAGGTTCCCTCAGCGCGGTCGGAAATCGCGCGTAGAGTGTAAAGGCATAAGGGAGCCTGACTGCGACACATACAGGTGGAGCAGGGACGAAAGTCGGGCTTAGTGATCCGGTGGTTCCTCGTGGGAGGGCCATCGCTCAACGGATAAAAGCTACCTCGGGGATAACAGGCTGATCTCCCCCAAGAGTCCACATCGACGGGGAGGTTTGGCACCTCGATGTCGGCTCGTCGCATCCTGGGGCTGGAGTAGGTCCCAAGGGTTGGGCTGTTCGCCCATTAAAGCGGCACGCGAGCTGGGTTCAGAACGTCGTGAGACAGTTCGGTCCCTATCCGTCGCGGGCGTAGGAAATTTGAAGGGAGCTGTCCTTAGTACGAGAGGACCGGGATGGACTGACCTCTGGTGCACCAGTTGTCACGCCAGTGGCACAGCTGGGTAGCTAAGTCAGGAAGGGATAAACGCTGAAAGCATCTAAGCGTGAAGCCCACCCTAAGATGAGATTTCCCATGACGTAAGTCAATAAGATCCCTTGAAGAACACAAGGTTGATAGGTCAGAGGTGTAAGTGCAGCAATGTATTTAGCTGACTGATACTAATAGATCGAAGGCTTGATCAAAAATATTACTCTGTGCAATTTTGAAAGAATAATTCTTTCAATGAAACTCCTAAACTTTAGTTCAGGAGTACTGATTTAAAACGAAATCAAAGATTTCTGTAAATCAGCATCTGGTGATTATAGCTAGAAGGTAACACCCGTTCCCATGCCGAACACGATGGTTAAGCTTCTAAGCGCCAATGGTACTGCAAGGGCAACCTTGTGGGAGAGTAGGACATTGCCAGGTAATATATGATCCACTAGCTCAGTTGGTAGAGCACATGACTTTTAATCATGTTGTCCGGGGTTCGATTCCCCGGTGGGTCACCAAAAAACTGTCTACAATTAATTTTGTAGACAGTTTTTTTTTGTATAATAATATTAAGTAATTATTAACTATTTTAAAGTAAATTGACATAGATAATATAGTATTGTATGATGATATTACATAAATTATTGAAAGGGGGATTAATATGTCAATTAAAAATAGTATAAACATAGGTTTATCAAAGATAGCTAAAACTGTTGGAGATGGAGCAAATACGGTAGCACAAAAATCAACTGAATTTGTTGAAATATCTAAATTGAATTTAAATATTTCATCAGAAAAAAACAATGTTGAAGAATTATATAGAGAAATAGGCAGAGTTGTATATTCTAAATATGAAAATGGGGATATAATAGATAAAGATTTAGAAGATAGTTGCAAGCAATTAGAAGAATCATATAATAAAATTATGGAATTAGAAGATAGAATTAATGATATCAAAAAATCAAATAAAGGGAATAAAAAAGAAGAAGTTAAATGTGATAATGATGGCACATGTACAGATTATAAAAGTATAAAAGAATACAAAATAGAAGATGCAAAAGTAGAAGAGTTGCATGATTCAATATTAAAACCAGAAGATGATGATATAGTAGAAAATTGCGAGGGAGGACCTTGTAATTTTACAATGCCAAATGGAGAAGATGATGATTTAATAAAATAAATTAAAATAAAGCTTTCATTGCAATGAAAGCTTTATTTTAATTTATTTAATATATTTGAAAGTTTTATCCAATCTTTTTTATAAGATTCTTTAAATAAATCAGTTCTATTATATATTAATGCAGAAGGGTGGTACATAGGAAATATATTCATATTTAGTTTTTTACTGAATAGTAAATTACCATGATAGTTACCTATAGTAGAATTATAATCATGAAATGTTTTTAGTGGGGTATTTCCTAAAGTTATAATAATTTTAGGATTTACTAATTCTATTTCTTTTTTTAAAATATGTTCAAAAAGATTTATTTCCGATGTTTTAGGAGCCCTATTACTTATAGTTTTTTTGCCGGAAGGGTTTATTTTTATTTTAATAGGTCTAAAGTAGCAAGTGTTAGTTATTCTTATATTTTCTCTATTTAAATTAATCATATCTAAATAGTACTGAAAGTTTTTACCCGCCATACCTACAAAAGGTTTTCCTTCTTCTACTTCTGTTTTACCTGGAGCTTCACCTATAAATAAAATATCGCATGGAATAGGGCCACTTCCCATAGCCCATCCTCCTATAGTATCATCTTTATAATTTTCACATATTTTTTTTATTTCTTCTTCTAAATGTTTTATATTATTAATAGTTATACCTCCTTAAAGTTTTTATAGTAGAGCAGAAAATAACCTAGTTATAGCCTCGATAAATTTAATAAAGTTAGAAGTTTCATTAAAATCTTGTTCTGTTACACTTTTACTATGTTTAAGGTCTTCAAAAAACATTTCTTCTAATTTAATAGTTGTTTCTTCATCATATATTATAGCGTTTATTTCATAATTTAAATCAAAACTTCTAATATCCATATTAGCAGTACCTATAGTAGATACTTTCCCATCAACAGTAATAACTTTTGCATGAACAAAGGAATTTTTATCATAAAAGTGAACTTTTGCTCCGGACTTTAAGAGCTCAGCTAAATATGTCTTTGAAGCATAGTATACTGTGAAATGATCATACTGACCAGGAAATAAAATTCTCACATCTACTCCACTTAGAGAAGCTATTTTTAAAGCTTCCATAATACTTTCTGAAGGAACAAAATAAGGTGTTGTTATATATATATGTTCAGTAGCCATGTATATCATTTTCAATATTCCCTGCATAATGGATGAATAAGGAGAATTAGGACCACTTTTAGCTAGTTGCATTAATTTTTTTTCAGGTTGATTTATTTTAGGAAAATATGAATTAAAATCTTTATTTATTAAAAAGCTATCATTATTTGCCTTTTTTATTGTCCAAAAATCATCTATAAACACAGCCTGAAGACCTAATACAAAATCGCCTTTAACCATTATGTGAGTATCACGCCAATACCCTAATTCTCCCTTTCCTAAGTATTCATCTCCTATATTAATACCACCAACAAAACCAACCTTTCCATCTATAATTGCAATCTTTCTATGGTTCCTATAATTAATTTGAGTATTTATTTTTTTTAATAAAGGAGCAAGAAAATATGAGTATTCAACTACATCAATGCCAGCTTTAATCATATCTTCAATATATTCTTTGCCAAGTTTTATTGATCCTACTCTATCTAAAATGAATCTCACTTCAATTCCTTCTAAAGATTTTTTTATTAATAGATCTTTTATTTCATTACCTATTATGTCGTTTTTTACAATATAGTATTCTAAATGTATATGATGTTTAGCTTTTAATAATTCTTTTTTTAAAGCTTGAAATTTTTCAGTGCCGTCTTTAAATATTTCTATTGAATTATTTAAAAATAAAGGGGACTCACTATTTTCAGCGATTAAATGAATAAGAGGAAAATAATCTGGATCATCTATTTTATCCATAGATCTATAAATGAGTTCTCTAACTTTAGGAGAAAAATCAGTATTTAATTTATGCATCTTCCAGTTACGTCCTAAAAATATATATAAAAAAATGCCTATAGGTGGTAATAAAGTTATTATTAAAAGCCATGCTATGGTTTTTTCAGGTCTTTTCCGTTCTAATAGTATAACTAATGTAATTATTATAATGTTTATGAAGAAAAATATAGATAAAAATGATGTGAAATTAAATTTCATATTAACACCTCCTTGGCTAAATAAACAAGTTACTAATATTATTACATATTTATATTGTATATTAAGAGAAGAATAAGTAAAGTATAATTTAATACTTATTTAATAAATTAGAATTAAAGTTTATGTTATACTATAATAACAATTTGAATACTTAAATTAATTAAATTGTAAATTGGAGTGAAGTATATGAAGTTATGTTCTATATGTAATAAAAATGTTGCTACTATTTTTACAACTAGATTTAAAGATGAGAAACCTCAAATTGTAGGAATATGCGTTGAATGTGCTAAAAAGATGAATGTACAGCCTTTAAACCAGATAATTGAAGCAGCAGGAGTAACTCCAGAAGATATGGAAACTTATGCTGAACAAATGAATAAATTATTAGAAAATATGGACATAAATGAACTTTTAAGTAATGATTTATTTTCTAATATTATCAATAATATGAGTGAAATGAATGCGTCTCAAATGAAACAGGATTTTATAGATAAGAATAATAAAAATCATAATGATGAAAAAAATAATATTTCACAAAGTAAATCTAATGTAAAAACAAGATCTAAGTTTATGAATAAGAAAAAAAATCTAGATAAATATGCAATAAATTTGAATGATAAGGCAAAGAATAATAAGATAGATGTTGTAGTGGGGAGAGATAAAGAATTAGAAAGGATAATTCAAATATTAAATAGAAGGAATAAAAATAATCCTATACTTATTGGGGAACCTGGAGTTGGTAAGACAGCTATAGCAGAGGGGCTAGCGGTAAAAATAATAGAAAAAAACGTTCCTATAAAATTATTAAATAAGGAAATATATTTATTAGATCTAACTTCTGTAGTAGCAGGCACTCAATTTAGGGGACAATTTGAAGGACGTATGAAAGCTATAGTAGATGAAGTAACGGAGAGTGAAAATGTTATATTAGTTATAGATGAAGTTCATAATATTATAGGAGCAGGGGAAGCTCAAGGTGGAGCTCTTAATGCTGCTAATATATTAAAACCTGCTTTAGCTAGAGGAGACATTCAAGTTATTGGAGCTACAACTTTGGAGGAATATAGAAAATATATAGAAAAAGATTCTGCATTGGAAAGAAGATTCCAACCAATATTAGTTGAAGAACCATCAGTTGATGAAACAATAGAAATTTTAAATAGAATAAAAGTATACTATGAAGAGTATCATAATGTTAAAATAACTAAGGATGTTGTAGAAGAGGCTGTAAAATTATCTAAAAGATATATAACAGATAGATATTTACCTGATAAAGCCATAGACGTTATAGATGAGGCTAGCTCTAGAGCTAATTTAAGAAATAAGAATTTAATGGAACTTAAAATTGCAAAAGAAGAGCTAGAGAAACTACAAAGTAAAATGTTAGATGCAGCAAATAATGGAGATTATGAGAAAGCAGCTCAATATAAAACGGAAGAATATAAGTTAAAAGATAAAGTTCAACAGTTAGAAAAGAAGAGTAAAGTAGAATTATCAATAGATGATATAGCTTATGTAATTGAGGCATGGACTAAAATACCAGTTCAAAAGGTAAGAGAAAAAGAGGTAGAAAAATTATTAAATTTGGAGCAAAGACTTCATAAAAGGGTAATTGGTCAAGATAGAGCGGTACGTAAACTCTCAAGGACCATAAGAAGAAATAGATTAGGATTCAAGAGTAAAAAAAGGCCAGCTTCATTTATATTTGTAGGACCAACAGGAGTTGGGAAAACAGAACTTGTTAAAGCTTTAGCATGTGAATTGTTTGGAGATGAAGATGCTTTAATAAGAATAGACATGTCAGAATATATGGAAAAGCATACAGCTTCAAAACTCATAGGATCACCTCCTGGATATATTGGATATGATGAGGGAGGACAATTAACTGAAAAAATTAGAAGAAAACCGTATTCAGTTGTTCTTTTAGATGAAATAGAAAAAGCACATCCAGATATATTTAATATGCTTTTACAGGTGCTAGAAGATGGAAGATTGACAGACAATCAAGGCAGAACTGTTTTTTTTGATAATTCTGTAATAATAATGACATCTAATTTGGGCACTAATTTTAAGGAAAGTACAATAGGATTTGGAAATACAAATTCAATTCAAATTGAAAATAGCATAAAGGATGCGTTAAAAGAGACATTTAAACCAGAATTTATAAATAGGATAGATGAAATTGTTGTATTTGAGAAATTAAACAAAGAAGAGTTATATGATATTATAGATATTATGTTTAATGATGTTTCAGAAGATTTAAATGAAAAAAATATAAAAGTACATTTTACAAAAGAAGTTAAAGATTTTATATTAAGAATAGGATATAGTGAAAAATATGGTGCAAGAGAGCTAAGAAGAGCTATACAAAGGTATATTGAAGATGAAATATCTGAAGAATATTTTAGAGGCAAGGTAAAAGAAGGAACAAATATAGAGGTAGATGTATATGAAGATAAAATATATATAAAGAATATATGATTATTTTTATATATTATGGGTACAATACTCTTGAGAGTATACTTTCAAGAGTATTGTATTAAACAACTGGATCAAGTGTATCTTTACATGAAATATAGAGAAAAAGATAAAAATAAGGATTAAGTAAGAGATAATTGTATAAAATAAGATATTGATAATATGTATCTAAATCTAAATATGTTAAAATAAAATACGTTGTTGAAACAAAACAACGCGTAACCTTGAAAACAACACATTTATTAAACATAAAATATTTAATAAAAAAGTGTTGACAAGTTTTAAAAAAACTTGTATACTGTAAAAGTCGCTTGATTGCGACAGACAAATAGGTCTTTGAAAATTAAACAGAGAAATAAGCCAGTCGATTCTTATTGAGAATCAAAAAAAATAGTAATGAGCAAATTTTATCAATTATATAGTTGATAAAGATTAAACTTTTAAATTGAGAGTTTGATCCTGGCTCAGGACGAACGCTGGCGGCGTGCTTAACACATGCAAGTCGAGCGATGAAGCTTCCTTCGGGAAGTGGATTAGCGGCGGACGGGTGAGTAACACGTGGGCAACCTGCCTCAAAGAGGGGAATAGCCCTCCGAAAGGAGGATTAATACCGCATAAAGTTAGAGTTTCGCATGAAACTTTAACCAAAGGAGTAATCTGCTTTGAGATGGGCCCGCGTCCCATTAGCTAGTTGGTAGGGTAATGGCTTACCAAGGCAACGATGGGTAGCCGACCTGAGAGGGTGATCGGCCACATTGGAACTGAGACACGGTCCAGACTCCTACGGGAGGCAGCAGTGGGGAATATTGCGCAATGGGGGAAACCCTGACGCAGCAACGCCGCGTGGGTGATGAAGGTTTTCGGATCGTAAAACCCTGTTTTCTGGGACGATAATGACGGTACCAGATGAGGAAGCCACGGCTAACTACGTGCCAGCAGCCGCGGTAATACGTAGGTGGCAAGCGTTGTCCGGATTTACTGGGCGTAAAGGGTGCGTAGGCGGATGCTTAAGTGAGATGTGAAATACCTAGGCTTAACTTAGGGGCTGCATTTCAAACTGGGCATCTAGAGTACAGGAGAGGGAAACGGAATTCCTAGTGTAGCGGTGAAATGCGTAGAGATTAGGAAGAACACCAGTGGCGAAGGCGGTTTCCTGGACTGTAACTGACGCTGAGGCACGAAAGCGTGGGTAGCAAACAGGATTAGATACCCTGGTAGTCCACGCCGTAAACGATGAATACTAGGTGTAGGAGGGTCCAACCTTCTGTGCCGCAGTTAACACATTAAGTATTCCGCCTGGGGAGTACGGTCGCAAGACTAAAACTCAAAGGAATTGACGGGGGCCCGCACAAGCAGCGGAGCATGTGGTTTAATTCGAAGCAACGCGAAGAACCTTACCTGGACTTGACATCCCCTGAATTACTCGTAACTGAGGAAATCTCTTCGGAGACAGGGAGACAGGTGGTGCATGGTTGTCGTCAGCTCGTGTCGTGAGATGTTGGGTTAAGTCCCGCAACGAGCGCAACCCTTATTATTAGTTGCTACCATTAAGTTGAGCACTCTAATGAGACTGCCCGGGTGAACCGGGAGGAAGGTGGGGATGACGTCAAATCATCATGCCCCTTATGTCCAGGGCTACACACGTGCTACAATGGTGGGTACAGAGAGAAGCGATACCGCGAGGTGGAGCAAATCTCAAAAACCCATCCCAGTTCGGATTGCAGGCTGAAACTCGCCTGCATGAAGCCGGAGTTGCTAGTAATCGCAAATCAGAATGTTGCGGTGAATACGTTCCCGGGCCTTGTACACACCGCCCGTCACACCATGAGAGTTGGCAACACCCGAAGTCCGTGAGGTAACCGTAAGGAGCCAGCGGCCGAAGGTGGGGTTAATGATTGGGGTGAAGTCGTAACAAGGTAGCCGTAGGAGAACCTGCGGCTGGATCACCTCCTTTCTAAGGAGTAAAATATTGGTTTATATTCTCTGTTTAATTTTGAGAGACTTATGTCTTTCTAAATGTTCTTTGAAAATTGCACAGAGTAAACTAAGGTAAATTAAACCTTTAAATTTTAATAACAGAAGTTATTGAAAAATACTAAAAATTACTAGAAACAAGTAGTGCTAGGCATAAAGTGAGTGAGGAACGGAGTTTAGCGGAAGCTAAATGAGTACCAGAGCGAACTTTATAACGACGCAATACGAAGTTTATAGGAATTTTAAAGATCAAGCTACAAAGGGCATATGGTGAATGCCTTGGCACCAGTAGCCGATGAAGGACGTGATAAGCTGCGATAAGCTTCGGGTAGGCGCAAATAGCCTGTGATCCGGAGATTTCCGAATGGGGAAACCTGCATACCTAACGGTATGTACCATAAACTGAATACATAGGTTTATGGGGGTATACCCGGGGAACTGAAACATCTAAGTACCCGGAGGAAGAGAAAGAAAAATCGATTTTCTTAGTAGCGGCGAGCGAAAAGGAAAGAGCCCAAACCAGAAATTTATTTCTGGGGTTGTGGATAGACCATAACGAAGACAGATTTTAATCGAAGAGAGCTGGAACGCTCTACCACAGAAGGTAATAGTCCTGTAGGTAAAAAAATATGTCTTTTAGGTCTAATCCAGAGTACCACGAGACACGTGAAACCTTGTGGGAAGCAGGGAGGACCACCTCCCAAGGCTAAATACTAACTGGTGACCGATAGTGAAGCAGTACCGTGAGGGAAAGGTGAAAAGAACCCCGGAAGGGGAGTGAAATAGAACCTGAAACCGTATGCTTACAAACAGTGGGAGCACGTTAATGTGTGACCGCGTGCTTTTTGTAGAACGAGCCAGCGAGTTACGGTATGTAGCAAGGTTAAGCACTTAAGGTGCGTAGCCGAAGGGAAACCGAGTCTGAATAGGGCGACTAGTTGCATGCTGTAGACCCGAAACCGAGTGACCTATCCATGGGCAGGTTGAAGCGGAAGTAAAATTCCGTGGAGGACCGAACCACGTTGGTGTTGAAAAACCATGGGATGACCTGTGGATAGCGGAGAAATTCCAATCGAACTCGGAGATAGCTGGTTCTCCTCGAAATAGCTTTAGGGCTAGCGTCTGGTTATTGAGTAATGGAGGTAGAGCACTGAATGGGCTAGGGGCTGACAACAGTTACTGAACCCTATCAAACTCCGAATGCCATATACTTTTATCCAGGCAGTCAGGCTGCGAGTGATAAGATCCGTAGTCGAGAGGGAAACAACCCAGACCATCAGCTAAGGTCCCAAAGTGTAAGTTAAGTGGAAAAGGATGTGGGATTTCTAAGACAACTAGGATGTTGGCTTAGAAGCAGCCACTCATTTAAAGAGTGCGTAATAGCTCACTAGTCAAGAGATCCTGCGCCGAAGATGTCCGGGGCTCAAACTTACCACCGAAGCTATGGATTCAATAGAATGGTAGAGGAGCTTCCTGTATGGGTAGAAGTCGTATCGTAAGAAGCGGTGGACTGTACAGGAGTGAGTATGCTGGCATGAGTAGCGAGAAATAAGTGAGAATCTTATTGGTCGAAAACCTAAGGTTTCCTGAGGAAGGTTCGTCCGCTCAGGGTTAGTCGGGACCTAAGCCCAGGCCGAAAGGCGTAGGTGATGGACAATCGGTTGATATTCCGATACCGCCAACTTTCGTTTGACAGATGGGGTGACACAGAAGGATAAGGTATGCACACTATTGGATGTGTGTCTAAGCACTTAGGCGTGCTTGATTGGAAAATCCGTCAAGCTTAGCTGAGGTGTTACGGGGAGCCTATTTTGGCGAAGTACCTGATTCCACACTGTCAAGAAAAGCCTCTATGGAGAAAGTTGGTGCCCGTACCGCAAACCGACACAGGTAGGTGAGGAGAGAATCCTAAGACCATCGGAAGAATTGCTGTTAAGGAACTAGGCAAATTGACCCCGTAACTTCGGGAGAAGGGGTGCCTGCTTCACGGCAGGCCGCAGTGAATAGGCCCAAGCAACTGTTTATCAAAAACACAGGTCTCTGCTAAAGCGAAAGCTGATGTATAGGGGCTGACGCCTGCCCGGTGCTGGAAGGTTAAAGGGATCTGTTAGCGTAAGCGAAGCGGTGAACTTAAGCCCCAGTGAACGGCGGCCGTAACTATAACGGTCCTAAGGTAGCGAAATTCCTTGTCGGGTAAGTTCCGACCCGCACGAATGGCGTAATGACTTGGGCACTGTCTCAACAGCAAATCCGGCGAAATTGTAGTGCAAGTGAAGATGCTTGCTACCCGCGATAGGACGGAAAGACCCCGTAGAGCTTTACTGTAGCTTAACATTGAATTTCGGTATTGTCTGTACAGGATAGGTGGGAGACTTGGAAGCAGGAGCGTCAGTTTCTGTGGAGTCACCCTTGGGATACCACCCTGATAGTACTGAAATTCTAACGGAAAGCCTTGAAACAGGTTGCCGGACATTGTTAGGTGGGCAGTTTGACTGGGGCGGTCGCCTCCTAAAAAGTAACGGAGGCGCCCAAAGGTTCCCTCAGCGCGGTCGGAAATCGCGCGTAGAGTGTAAAGGCATAAGGGAGCCTGACTGCGACACATACAGGTGGAGCAGGGACGAAAGTCGGGCTTAGTGATCCGGTGGTTCCTCGTGGGAGGGCCATCGCTCAACGGATAAAAGCTACCTCGGGGATAACAGGCTGATCTCCCCCAAGAGTCCACATCGACGGGGAGGTTTGGCACCTCGATGTCGGCTCGTCGCATCCTGGGGCTGGAGTAGGTCCCAAGGGTTGGGCTGTTCGCCCATTAAAGCGGCACGCGAGCTGGGTTCAGAACGTCGTGAGACAGTTCGGTCCCTATCCGTCGCGGGCGTAGGAAATTTGAAGGGAGCTGTCCTTAGTACGAGAGGACCGGGATGGACTGACCTCTGGTGCACCAGTTGTCACGCCAGTGGCACAGCTGGGTAGCTAAGTCAGGAAGGGATAAACGCTGAAAGCATCTAAGCGTGAAGCCCACCCTAAGATGAGATTTCCCATGACGTAAGTCAATAAGATCCCTTGAAGAACACAAGGTTGATAGGTCAGAGGTGTAAGTGCAGCAATGTATTTAGCTGACTGATACTAATAGATCGAAGGCTTGATCAAAAATATTACTCTGTGCAATTTTGAAAGAATAATTCTTTCAATGAAACTCCTAAACTTTAGTTCAGGAGTACTGATTTAAAACGAAATCAAAGATTTCTGTAAATCAGCATCTGGTGATTATAGCTAGAAGGTAACACCCGTTCCCATGCCGAACACGATGGTTAAGCTTCTAAGCGCCAATGGTACTGCAAGGGCAACCTTGTGGGAGAGTAGGACATTGCCAGGTAATAACATATGGCTCGATAGCTCAGTCGGTAGAGCAGAGGACTGAAAATCCTCGTGTCCCTGGTTCGATTCCTGGTCGAGCCACCACTTAGACCTCATCAATTATGATGAGGTCTTTTTTACATAAAGAAAAATAATACTTATAAAATTTTTATAATCTCATATAAACGTGACCTGGGGTATCACTATAAGGAAAACATTAAATTTAAGAGGAATACAGATAAAAGTTTATCTAATTATAAATAATAAAGAAAAAGTTATTTTGAGTTGCTAATAAATTTGATACAATAACACTTGTCGTCACGAGATGACAACACAGCAAACAACACATTTTTAAGATAAATTTTAAAAAAGTGTTGACAAGTTTTAAAAAAACTTGTATACTGTAAAAGTCGTTTGATTGCGACAGACAAATAGGTCTTTGAAAATTAAACAGAGAAATAAGCCAGTCGATTCTTATTGAGAATCAAAAAAAATAGTAATGAGCAAATTTTATCAATTATACAGTTGATAAAGATTAAACTTTTAAATTGAGAGTTTGATCCTGGCTCAGGACGAACGCTGGCGGCGTGCTTAACACATGCAAGTCGAGCGATGAAGCTTCCTTCGGGAAGTGGATTAGCGGCGGACGGGTGAGTAACACGTGGGCAACCTGCCTCAAAGAGGGGAATAGCCCTCCGAAAGGAGGATTAATACCGCATAAAGTTAGAGTTTCGCATGAAACTTTAACCAAAGGAGTAATCCGCTTTGAGATGGGCCCGCGTCCCATTAGCTAGTTGGTAGGGTAATGGCTTACCAAGGCAACGATGGGTAGCCGACCTGAGAGGGTGATCGGCCACATTGGAACTGAGACACGGTCCAGACTCCTACGGGAGGCAGCAGTGGGGAATATTGCGCAATGGGGGAAACCCTGACGCAGCAACGCCGCGTGGGTGATGAAGGTTTTCGGATCGTAAAACCCTGTTTTCTGGGACGATAATGACGGTACCAGATGAGGAAGCCACGGCTAACTACGTGCCAGCAGCCGCGGTAATACGTAGGTGGCAAGCGTTGTCCGGATTTACTGGGCGTAAAGGGTGCGTAGGCGGATGCTTAAGTGAGATGTGAAATACCTAGGCTTAACTTAGGGGCTGCATTTCAAACTGGGCATCTAGAGTACAGGAGAGGGAAACGGAATTCCTAGTGTAGCGGTGAAATGCGTAGAGATTAGGAAGAACACCAGTGGCGAAGGCGGTTTCCTGGACTGTAACTGACGCTGAGGCACGAAAGCGTGGGTAGCAAACAGGATTAGATACCCTGGTAGTCCACGCCGTAAACGATGAATACTAGGTGTAGGAGGGTCCAACCTTCTGTGCCGCAGTTAACACATTAAGTATTCCGCCTGGGGAGTACGGTCGCAAGACTAAAACTCAAAGGAATTGACGGGGGCCCGCACAAGCAGCGGAGCATGTGGTTTAATTCGAAGCAACGCGAAGAACCTTACCTGGACTTGACATCCCCTGAATTACTCGTAACTGAGGAAATCTCTTCGGAGACAGGGAGACAGGTGGTGCATGGTTGTCGTCAGCTCGTGTCGTGAGATGTTGGGTTAAGTCCCGCAACGAGCGCAACCCTTATTATTAGTTGCTACCATTAAGTTGAGCACTCTAATGAGACTGCCCGGGTGAACCGGGAGGAAGGTGGGGATGACGTCAAATCATCATGCCCCTTATGTCCAGGGCTACACACGTGCTACAATGGTGGGTACAGAGAGAAGCGATACCGCGAGGTGGAGCAAATCTCAAAAACCCATCCCAGTTCGGATTGCAGGCTGAAACTCGCCTGCATGAAGCCGGAGTTGCTAGTAATCGCAAATCAGAATGTTGCGGTGAATACGTTCCCGGGCCTTGTACACACCGCCCGTCACACCATGAGAGTTGGCAACACCCGAAGTCCGTGAGGTAACCGTAAGGAGCCAGCGGCCGAAGGTGGGGTTAATGATTGGGGTGAAGTCGTAACAAGGTAGCCGTAGGAGAACCTGCGGCTGGATCACCTCCTTTCTAAGGAGTAAAATATTGGCTTATATTCTCTGTTTAATTTTGAGAGACTTATGTCTTTCAAAATGTTCTTTGAAAATTGCACAGAGTAAACTAAGGTAAATTAAACCTTTAAATTTTAATAACAGAAGTTATTGAAAAATACTAAAAATTACTAGAAACAAGTAGTGCTAGGCATAAAGTGAGTGAGGAACGGAGTTTAGCGGAAGCTAAATGAGTACCAGAGCGAACTTTATAACGACGCAATACGAAGTTTATAGGAATTTTAAAGATCAAGCTACAAAGGGCATATGGTGAATGCCTTGGCACCAGTAGCCGATGAAGGACGTGATAAGCTGCGATAAGCTTCGGGTAGGCGCAAATAGCCTGTGATCCGGAGATTTCCGAATGGGGAAACCTGCATACCTAACGGTATGTACCATAAACTGAATACATAGGTTTATGGGGGTATACCCGGGGAACTGAAACATCTAAGTACCCGGAGGAAGAGAAAGAAAAATCGATTTTCTTAGTAGCGGCGAGCGAAAAGGAAAGAGCCCAAACCAGAAATTTATTTCTGGGGTTGTGGATAGACCATAACGAAGACAGACTTTAATCGAAGAGAGCTGGAACGCTCTACCACAGAAGGTAATAGTCCTGTAGGTAAAAAATTATGTCTTTTAGGTCTAATCCAGAGTACCACGAGACACGTGAAACCTTGTGGGAAGCAGGGAGGACCACCTCCCAAGGCTAAATACTAACTGGTGACCGATAGTGAAGCAGTACCGTGAGGGAAAGGTGAAAAGAACCCCGGAAGGGGAGTGAAATAGAACCTGAAACCGTATGCTTACAAACAGTGGGAGCACGTTAATGTGTGACCGCGTGCTTTTTGTAGAACGAGCCAGCGAGTTACGGTATGTAGCAAGGTTAAGCACTTAAGGTGCGTAGCCGAAGGGAAACCGAGTCTGAATAGGGCGACTAGTTGCATGCTGTAGACCCGAAACCGAGTGACCTATCCATGGGCAGGTTGAAGCGGAAGTAAAATTCCGTGGAGGACCGAACCACGTTGGTGTTGAAAAACCATGGGATGACCTGTGGATAGCGGAGAAATTCCAATCGAACTCGGAGATAGCTGGTTCTCCTCGAAATAGCTTTAGGGCTAGCGTCTGGTTATTGAGTAATGGAGGTAGAGCACTGAATGGGCTAGGGGCTGACAACAGTTACTGAACCCTATCAAACTCCGAATGCCATATACTTTTATCCAGGCAGTCAGGCTGCGAGTGATAAGATCCGTAGTCGAGAGGGAAACAACCCAGACCATCAGCTAAGGTCCCAAAGTGTAAGTTAAGTGGAAAAGGATGTGGGATTTCTAAGACAACTAGGATGTTGGCTTAGAAGCAGCCACTCATTTAAAGAGTGCGTAATAGCTCACTAGTCAAGAGATCCTGCGCCGAAGATGTCCGGGGCTCAAACTTACCACCGAAGCTATGGATTCAATAGAATGGTAGAGGAGCTTCCTGTATGGGTAGAAGTCGTATCGTAAGAAGCGGTGGACTGTACAGGAGTGAGTATGCTGGCATGAGTAGCGAGAAATAAGTGAGAATCTTATTGGTCGAAAACCTAAGGTTTCCTGAGGAAGGTTCGTCCGCTCAGGGTTAGTCGGGACCTAAGCCCAGGCCGAAAGGCGTAGGTGATGGACAATCGGTTGATATTCCGATACCGCCAACTTTCGTTTGACAGATGGGGTGACACAGAAGGATAAGGTATGCACACTATTGGATGTGTGTCTAAGCACTTAGGCGTGCTTGATTGGAAAATCCGTCAAGCTTAGCTGAGGTGTTACGGGGAGCCTATTTTGGCGAAGTACCTGATTCCACACTGTCAAGAAAAGCCTCTATGGAGAAAGTTGGTGCCCGTACCGCAAACCGACACAGGTAGGTGAGGAGAGAATCCTAAGACCATCGGAAGAATTGCTGTTAAGGAACTAGGCAAATTGACCCCGTAACTTCGGGAGAAGGGGTGCCTGCTTCACGGCAGGCCGCAGTGAATAGGCCCAAGCAACTGTTTATCAAAAACACAGGTCTCTGCTAAAGCGAAAGCTGATGTATAGGGGCTGACGCCTGCCCGGTGCTGGAAGGTTAAAGGGATCTGTTAGCGTAAGCGAAGCGGTGAACTTAAGCCCCAGTGAACGGCGGCCGTAACTATAACGGTCCTAAGGTAGCGAAATTCCTTGTCGGGTAAGTTCCGACCCGCACGAATGGCGTAATGACTTGGGCACTGTCTCAACAGCAAATCCGGCGAAATTGTAGTGCAAGTGAAGATGCTTGCTACCCGCGATAGGACGGAAAGACCCCGTAGAGCTTTACTGTAGCTTAACATTGAATTTCGGTATTGTCTGTACAGGATAGGTGGGAGACTTGGAAGCAGGAGCGTCAGTTTCTGTGGAGTCACCCTTGGGATACCACCCTGATAGTACTGAAATTCTAACGGAAAGCCTTGAAACAGGTTGCCGGACATTGTTAGGTGGGCAGTTTGACTGGGGCGGTCGCCTCCTAAAAAGTAACGGAGGCGCCCAAAGGTTCCCTCAGCGCGGTCGGAAATCGCGCGTAGAGTGTAAAGGCATAAGGGAGCCTGACTGCGACACATACAGGTGGAGCAGGGACGAAAGTCGGGCTTAGTGATCCGGTGGTTCCTCGTGGGAGGGCCATCGCTCAACGGATAAAAGCTACCTCGGGGATAACAGGCTGATCTCCCCCAAGAGTCCACATCGACGGGGAGGTTTGGCACCTCGATGTCGGCTCGTCGCATCCTGGGGCTGGAGTAGGTCCCAAGGGTTGGGCTGTTCGCCCATTAAAGCGGCACGCGAGCTGGGTTCAGAACGTCGTGAGACAGTTCGGTCCCTATCCGTCGCGGGCGTAGGAAATTTGAAGGGAGCTGTCCTTAGTACGAGAGGACCGGGATGGACTGACCTCTGGTGCACCAGTTGTCACGCCAGTGGCACAGCTGGGTAGCTAAGTCAGGAAGGGATAAACGCTGAAAGCATCTAAGCGTGAAGCCCACCCTAAGATGAGATTTCCCATGACGTAAGTCAATAAGATCCCTTGAAGAACACAAGGTTGATAGGTCAGAGGTGTAAGTGCAGCAATGTATTTAGCTGACTGATACTAATAGATCGAAGGCTTGATCAAAAATATTACTCTGTGCAATTTTGAAAGAATAATTCTTTCAATGAAACTCCTAAACTTTAGTTCAGGAGTACTGATTTAAAACGAAATCAAAGATTTCTGTAAATCAGCATCTGGTGATTATAGCTAGAAGGTAACACCCGTTCCCATGCCGAACACGATGGTTAAGCTTCTAAGCGCCAATGGTACTGCAAGGGCAACCTTGTGGGAGAGTAGGACATTGCCAGGTAATAACATATGGCTCGATAGCTCAGTCGGTAGAGCAGAGGACTGAAAATCCTCGTGTCCCTGGTTCGATTCCTGGTCGAGCCACCACTTAGACCTTATCAATTATGCGATAAGGTCTATTTTTATATAATTAAATAAATTTCAATTAAAATGAAAGGAAGATTGATAATATGAGCAAAGTTTTAGCCGTATTTAATGGAAAAGAAATTACAGATGGAGACTTAGATAACACTATAGCTCAATTTCCACCGGAAAGACAACATTTTTTTAAGACAGAGGAAGGAAGAAAAAACTTATTAAATGAAATAATTTCATTTGAATTAATACATGATTATGCTAAAGATAATAAATTTGATTTAGATAGCATATATTTAGAAAAAATAGAAGCTATTAAGAAAGAAACACTTATACAATGGACTATTTCTAAAGTATTATCACAAGCAAAAGTTACGGAAGATGAGATAAAAGAGTTTTATAATAATAAGAAGAATATGTTTATAGAAGAAGAAAGAGTTTCAGCAAAACATATATTAGTAGATAGTAAAAAAGAAGCAGAGGATATAATTAATAAAATAAATGATGGATTAAGTTTTGAAGAAGCTGCTAAAAAATATTCTAATTGTCCTTCAAAAGGTGCAGGAGGAGATCTTGGAACTTTTGGTAGAGGAAGAATGGTTAAGGAATTTGAAGAAGCTGTTTTTGAAATGGAAGAAGGAAGTATAAGTAATCCTGTAAAAACACAATTTGGATATCATATAATAAAATTAGAAAAGAGATATGATAAAAATATTAAAAAATATGATGAAGTAAAAAGCTTAATAGAAAAACAATTGCATGAAGAAAAAGAAAGAGATTTATATAAAAAATTTACTGAAGACTTAAAGAATAAATATACAGTAGAATTAAAATAAGAGTGTGAAAAATCCTTATAATTTGATAAATGTTATATTTAGAGTATATAATAGTTATAGAGATTATAAGGAGGAATAAGTAACCATGGATAATACAGAAAAACTTAAAGATTTAATAAAAAGTAGTTCAAATATTGTGTTTTTTGGAGGTGCTGGAGTTTCTACAGAAAGTAATATTCCAGATTTTAGATCAGAACAGGGATTATATAAAACAAAGAATAGTTTTTCATATCCACCAGAGGTTATGCTAAGTCATAGTTTCTTCATAAAACATACAGAAGATTTCTTTAACTTCTATAGAGAAAAAATGATATACAAAAATGCTAAACCTAATTCAGCTCATTACGCTCTTGCTAAACTAGAGCAAGTTGGAAAACTTAAAGCTGTTATAACTCAAAATATAGATGGATTACATCAATTAGCTGGTTCTAAAAATGTTATAGAGTTACATGGTGGAATAGGGAAAAATTATTGTATGAATTGTAATAAAGCTTTTGATTTGAACTATATATTAAATTCTAAAGAAGTTATTCCTAAATGTGATATATGTGGAGGAATTGTAAAACCTGATGTAGTTTTATATGAAGAACCTTTAAATATGGATAATATAAATAATGCTATTAGATATGTAGAAGAATCAGATGTTTTGATAATAGGTGGAACATCTTTAATCGTATATCCAGCAGCTAATTTAATTCATTATTATAAAGGAAATAAATTAGTATTAATTAATAAATCATCTACTCCATATGACACAAAAGCTCAAATAGTTATACATGATAAAATAGGAGCTGTATTAGGAAACATTGTTAAAGAACTTGAATATTAAACTAATTTAAATATGATGTTGACAAAATACAAATTAAATGTTATTATATATTAGTGTCAAGAGACAATAGTGTTTTGGCGCTATAGCCAAGTGGTAAGGCAGAGGTCTGCAAAACCTTTATTCCCCAGTTCAAATCTGGGTAGCGCCTCCAAAAAAAACTTAGTTAAGTTACTTAACTAAGTTTTTTTATTATATATAAATTTAATTAATATATAAGATAAAGTTATAAAATGAGAGAGAAAGTGAAATAAATATAGATAATCGGTAAGGAGTGCTATTATAACGCTAAAATGAAGTATAACAGATGTGGAATAAAGTGAAGAACATTAGTATAATCTCAATGTTAGATTAAGTATAAAGACTAATAATTCACTAGGAGGATATTTGTAATGGGGAATATGTACAAGGAAACTGTTACCAGAAAAAAGGCTATATCATTTATAAAAGTATTTATCATATTAATATCAGTATTATTCCTTTTAAGCATAATAGAAATAATTTATGAGAATAACATGAAATTAATTACAATAATAGTCAATATATTATTTATAATTTTTTTATTTACAGAGTTATTTAAATGTAAAGTAAAATATACCTATTCTATAATAGCAGATCAATTTATAATCCATAAAATAAGTGGGTTAAGAGATAAAGTTGTTGAAAATATAAAGATTAAAGATATTGAATATATAGGTAAGGACGACTTAGTAAGATTTAAAGGCAAGCTAATAACAAATAAAAAATATATGTGCCATACTTATAAATTAAGGCCCTACTGTTGTATATATAGAGAAAATAATAAATATAAGAAGTTTTATTTTCAACCTAGTATGGATTTAATTGAAAAAATAGAATTTAATAAAAATAGACAGCCAGCTGCTTCATAAAAAATAAACCTCTTAGATAATATATGTATCTAAGAGGTTTATTTTTTATTGAGGATCAAATGAACTATTCATTTCAATAATAAGGTTTTGCTTTTCTATTAAATCCAAACCTGTCAATGCGAGAGCATGACAGGTTTTTAAAACTACATCATGGGCAAAATTAGATATAGTGGCTTTTGCAAATTCATTAGATAAATAATTTATGGAATTATCTTTTGTAATAGATACATAAGGATGAATACAAGGTTTAATTTTACTTATACTACCTATACTTAAAGAGGAGAAATTTTTATTAGCAGGAGATATATGTATAATACCTGCTTCTTTAAGGTTATGAGAGAATATCCTAGATAAAGTAGTATTAGTTATTAGTTCATCGTAAGGCATTTCAAAGATAAAGCTCTCAGCATGCATATCCATAAAGTTAGATACAAATTTACATACATTTCTTATTTTATCTTCTATAGGAATAATATCATTCATTTTAGATCCCCTAATATAAAGTTCTATGTCACTACTAGAAGGGAAATATAATGGTGAATCAATATGATTAATGAGAGAACTATTTATATAAGTATCTTTATCTATTTTTTTATTAAGTAAATTTAATATATTTAAAGTTAATATACATGCATCTAAGGCTGAGAAATCCTCTAATTTCTTATATGCAATATTAGGTGTACTTTTATAAGATATTTTCAAAGGAATGGTAGCCATAGAGGTTCCGCTTTCCATAGTAATGATATGAGGATGTGCCATTAAAACGGCATCTATATTTTTAAAAACTCCTTGTTTAACCATGGTTACTTTAGAGCTTCCTTTAAATTCACCAGGACATCCTATAATTACTACAGAACCTTTTTTAAGCTTAGATATTGCTTTACTTAGTGATAATCCAGCTCCAATAGACATAGAAGATATTAGATTATGACCAGTTAAATGACCATATCCTTCAAAAGCATCGTATTCACATATAAAGCATATTTTAGGGAAACCATATCCGTATTCTGCAAAAAATGAAGTTGGTATATTAATAAAATTATCTTTGACTTTAAAATTATTTTTTCTTAATATATTAGTTAAATAACTACAAGCTTTATATTCATTAAAAGATGATTCAGGATTTTCATATATATATTTTGATATGTTATATAAATCACGTTCTATAGTACTTAAGTATGATTTTATATATTGTTTCATACCATCACTCCTAATAATGATATTTGTATTATTATATAGATAGTATGGCCATAATTATTTAAATATATTATGTGGGCAATTTAATGAAAGAAATGAATAAAATATATATAAAGAGGCAAAACTTTAGATATTATAAATTTTGAGGAGGACGGTAAATGAGGAAAATATCTTGCATTATGTGTAGAAAGCCTCTAAACAATGGTATAATGATAAAAGGTATAAAAATTTGTAAAAATTGTGAAGAGAAAATTATAAAAGAAGATGGGATGACGGATTTTTATAGCTATTATGTAAACTGCATAAAAAAATATATAATATACCAGATGATAAAAGGAGAGGGTACTAGGTGTCAAAATTACCACTTGTAGAAGGGGTATTAAATTATATAAAAAAGAAAAATATTTATTTTTCTATGCCTGGTCACAAGCAAGGAGAAGGTTTTTTATCAACAGATATAGGTAAGCAAATAAAAAAAGAATTTTTAAAATTAGATATCACCGAAGTAGATGGTGTGGATAATCTTCATAATCCTAAGGGTATAATAAAAGAATCTCAAATAAAATTAAGTGAACTTTATGGAAGTAAGAAATCTTATTTTTTAGTTAATGGAAGCAGTAGTGGAAATATGATTATGATATTTTCTTCTTTTGAAGAAGGAGATAAAGTAATAGTTGATAGAGGATGCCATAAATCAATATTTAATACAATAATAATAAGAAAACTAAAGGCCATATATGTAAAAAATAGTATTAATAAAGAATTTAATCTTCCACTTTCTGTTGATAGTGACGATATTATAAAAACAATTCAAGAAAATAATGATGCTAAAGGAGTAATTGTAACTTACCCTAATTATTATGGGGTTTGTTGTGATTTAGAAAAAATTATTATAGAAGCTAAAAAGTATAATATGAAAGTTTTAGTTGATTGTGCCCATGGAGCACATTTTGGAATAAATAAAAATTTACCTAAAAGTCCCGTTAAACTAGGAGCAGATATGGTGGTTATGAGCAGTCATAAAACACTTCCAAGTTTAACTCAAACAGCATTTTTACATGTTAATAATGAGGAGACTATAGATAGAGTAGATTTTTATTTTGATAGTTTTACGAGTACAAGTCCTTCATATTTATTCCTAATTTCAATGGATTATTCTAGATATTATTTACAGGAATATGGTAAAAGAGCTTATGAAGACTTAATAAATTTATTAGATAAATATAAACAAAAGATAAATTCTCTAAATCACTTACATATAATAGATCAGGTAGATATTAAATCAGAACATATTTTAGATAAAACTAGGTATATTTTACATGTAGAAGAAGGATATAGCGCTAGCTTATTAATGGACTATCTTTTACAAAATAAAATACAATGCGAAATGAATGATACTTATAATATAGTTATAATAGTATCTCCTTTTCATATGGAAAAGGAGATTGAATATTTATATCAAGTTTTACTAAAGTGTGATTTATCTAAATCTAAAATTAAGAATGTGAATATATTGAGTTATAATTTACCTAAAAAAAGGTTAGAGCCTTTTCAGATTTTGAACAAGAAGAAAAATCTAATAAATATAGAAGAATCTATAGGAAGTATATGTGCAGAAAATATAACACCATATCCACCAGGTATTCCAATTATTATGATGGGAGAGATAATGGATAAGGAAACTCTAGAGATATTAAAATATTATAAGAACAATGGCATAGAGATTATTGGATTATATGAAAATCAAATTAAGGTGACTAAATAAATTTGTTGAAGAAGGGTAAGAAGTTATGGATAATAAGAAAGGAAAGTTAATAGTTTTAGAAGCACCAGATGGAAGTGGTAAAGCTACGCAAACTAGAAAACTTTATAATAGATTAATAGAAGATGGATATAATGTATTAAAAGTAGAATATCCTGATTATAATAGTAAGTCTTCAGCGTTAATTAAAATGTATTTAAATGGAGAGTTTGGAGACAAGCCAAATGATGTTAATGCTTATGCTGCATCTACATTTTTTGCTGTGGATAGATTTGCATCATATAAGAAAAATTGGAGCAAATTTTATGAAGAAGGAGGTATAGTATTAGCAGATAGATATACAACGTCTAATATGGTTCATCAAGCTTCAAAGATAAAAAATATAGCAGAAAAAGAAAAGTTTTTAGACTGGTTATGGGATTTAGAATTTAATCTTATGGGCTTACCAGTACCAGATGCAACAATATTTCTAGACTTGCCTCCTAAGTATAGTAAAAATCTTATTAAAAATAGGAAAAATAAATTTACTGGTAAAGAAGAAAAGGATATACATGAAAGAGATGAGGACTATTTAAATATATCTTATAAAAATGCAGTGGATATTGCAGAAAAATATAATTGGATAAAAATAAATTGCATTAAATTAGGTAAGATAAAAGATATAAATGAAATCCATGAGGAAATATACAAGGTTTTAAAAGAAAAAACATTAAAAATATACTAGTTAATCTTAATATGATAAAATATAATTAAAACCTTTAAAATTTTAAAGGAGGGAAAAAAATGAAACTTATTATTGCGGTAGTACAGGATGATGATGCATCAGATTTAGTGGATTTATTAACAGAAAATGATTTTAGAGTTACTAAACTAGCTACTACAGGGGGATTTTTAAAAGCGGGTAATACCACTTTAATGATTGGTGTTGAAGAAGATAGGCTAAAAAGTGCAATAAATTTTATTGAAGAAATTTGTAAAATTAGAAAGCAAGTAGTTACAACACCATCGCCTGTAGCAGGAGCTACTGGAGTATATGTACCATATCCTATGGAAGTAGAAGTTGGGGGAGCTACAATATTTGTAGTAGATGTTGATAATTTCATAAGAATATAGATGGAGGAATATATATTGAGTTTTTCAGATATTATAGGCCACGAAGATGTAAAAAGTCATATAAATAACTCAATAAATAATGGACGTTTTGCCCATGCTTATATAATTTCTGGTGAAGATGGATTAGGAAAAAGTATATTGGTAAAAGAGATAGCATTAAAATTATTAAATAAAAAAGTTAATAGAATGTATGCAGATATTATAGAGTTTAAGATAAAGAAAGAAAGTCGTTCAATAAAAGTAGATGACATAAGAGAAATAAATAAAGAAGTAAATAAAAAACCTTATGAGGAAGATAAAAAGGTTATTATAATATATAATTCAGATCTTATGACTAAAGAAGCACAAAATGCTTTTTTAAAAACTATTGAAGAACCTCCTGAAAATGTATTTATACTAATGCTTTGCGAAAGCTTGGACAGTATTCTTGAAACAATAAAATCAAGATGTCAAATATATAAATTAAATCACTTAAGTCAAGAAGATATGAAAAAATATATAAATAAAAAATATCCTAATATAGATGCAGAGTTAAAAGAAACACTTTTAAAAATCAGTGATGGGATACCAGGAAAAGTAGAAAAGTTTGTAGAAGATGAAAATTTTAAAGATATAAGAGATATGTCTATAAATATATTAAAGAAAATGCTATTGTCTGAAAAAAATGATATTGAAAGTACATTAAAGTATGTAGAATTTTTTACAAAACATATATACTTATCAGAAGAAGTATTAACTTGTTTTTTATCCTATATAAGGGATATATTAATGTGTAAAGAAACGTTAAATAAAAAACTAGTATTAAACATAGATAAATTAGAGGATTTAGAAATAATTTCAGAGTCATTATCTTTTAAACAATTATATAATATTATAAACATAATAGAGGATACTAAAGATAAATTAAGTAGTAATGTAAATACGGCACTAGTTTTTAATTCTATGTTGTTAAAAATGCAGGAGGTATAAAATAGATGATAAAAGTTGTAGGAGTAAGGTTTAAAAAGGCTGGAAAAATATATTATTTTGATCCAGGTGATTTAGAAATAGAAAAGGGACAAAATGTAATAGTAGAAACTATAAGAGGTATTGAATTTGGTCAATGTGTTACAGGAGAAAAGAAAATAGAAGAAAAAGAAATAGTATCACCTTTAAAAAATGTAATTAGAAAGGCAACTAAAGAAGATGAAGAAAAACATTCAGAAAATAAAAATAAAGAAAAAGAAGCTTTTAATATATGTTTAGATAAAATAAAAGAACATAAGTTAGAAATGAAATTAATAGATGTAGAATATACATTTGATAATAATAAGGTAATATTTTATTTTACAGCAGATGGAAGAGTGGACTTTAGAGAATTAGTAAAGGATTTAGCATCTATATTTAAGACTAGAATAGAATTAAGACAAATAGGTGTAAGAGATGAAGCTAAGATGATAGGAGGATTAGGTCCTTGTGGTAGAACTATGTGTTGTTCTACATATTTAGGAGACTTTGTACCGGTATCCATTAAAATGGCAAAAGAGCAAAACTTATCACTAAATCCAACAAAAATTTCAGGTATATGTGGAAGACTTATGTGTTGCTTGAATTTTGAACAAGAAACTTATGAAGGAATAAGAAAAAAACTACCTAAAATTGGTTCCATAATAAATTCAGATTATGGAGAAGGGGAAGTAGTAGAAAATAGCGTAGTAAAAGAGATGGTTAAAGTTAAAATAAAATTACCTTCTGGAGATGAAGTTATAGAAGAGGTATCTATACACGATATAACACTTATATCGGGAGGATATGAAGATTCATTAACAGAAGAGGATATAGAATTAGAAGTTAATGATGAAGAAGACAAAGATATAATTAAAGAATTATTTAAAGATAATTAGGAGGATGCCAATGAGATCAGTTATAAAAGTTTTTGAATTAAAAAACACATCAGATGTTGCTAAAATTAAAAAAGCCATTTCTAATAAAACTGGTATATTGGCTATTCAAATAAATATAAAAAAAATGGAAGTAGATGTAGTTTATGATGATTATTTTTTAAAAATAGAAGATATAATAAATTGCATTGAAGATTTAGGATATAGTATTTTGTAAAAATTACTGTAAACATCTTTAAAAATTTTAATAAACATGGTAGAATATAAGTCGGATACTTGTCCAATTATATAAGGAGGTGTACAAATAATGGCATACGTAATTAATGACACTTGCATAAGCTGTGGAGCATGTGCATCAGAATGTCCTGTAAATGCTATAAGCCAAGGAGACAGCATATATGTAATAGATGCTGACACTTGCATAGATTGTGGAAACTGTGCTAATGTTTGTCCAGTAGGAGCGCCAGTTGCAGAATAATAAAAAAAAGACCACTTAAGTGGTCTTTTTTTATTTTAAATTTGACTTTATATATAAACTAGTTAATAATAATTAATAAAGATTTAACAAGTGTTTAGGAAGGAAAGCCAAATGGAGAAAAAATTATTAATAAGAGAAGATGAAACATTAGATGATCTACAATTAAATAATATATTTGTAATACAAAAAAAATCAGGATTTAGATTTGGAATGGATGCAGTATTATTAGCTAATTTTGCAACTATAAAAAAAAATGATAATATATTAGATTTATGCAGCGGTACTGGTATAATACCATTTATAATAGCAGGAAAAAGAAAATTTAATAAGATTGTAGGAATAGAAATACAAGAACAAATGGTGGATATGGCTAAAAGAACGTCTATATATAATAAATTAGATGAAAAGATTAAATTTATTGTAGGTGATTTAAAAGATATTGATTTACTAAAAAAATTAGGTAAGTTTGATGTAATTACAGTTAATCCACCATATAAATTGAAAAATTCAGGAATTATAAATGAAAATAGTAAAGAATCAATAGCTAGACATGAGATATTATGTGATATAGATGATGTCATAAAAGCAGCTAATATTCTTTTAAAAGATAGAGGAAGATTTTTTATGGTGCATAGACCGGAAAGAATTGTAGACATATTAACTACAATGAGAAAATATAAAATAGAACCTAAACTTATAAAATTGATACAGCCTAATGAAGAAAAATCACCAAATCTTTTGTTAATAGAAGGACATAAAAATGGAGGACAATTTTTAAAGTGGGAAAAAACTCTTTATGTATATGATAAATTAGGGAATTATACAAAAGAATTAGTTAATATTTATAGTGAAAATGGAGGAGAGTAAAATGGTTAAGGGACAACTTTATATAGTGCCTACTCCAATTGGAAATTTAAAAGATATAACTTTAAGAGCTTTAGATGTTCTTAAAAGTGTAGATATTATAGCTGCAGAAGATACAAGACAAACTATAAAGTTATTAAATCATTATAATATTAAAAAGAAGTTAATAAGTTACCATCAACATAACGAACAGGGAAAAAGTGAAGATATTGTAGAACTATTAAAACAAGGTAACAATATAGCTTTGGTCAGTGATGCAGGAACACCAGCTATTTCAGATCCAGGAAGTGTTGTAGTAAAAAGGTGTATAGATGCAAATATAAAATATGAAGTATTACCAGGAGCAACAGCACTTATACCAGCTCTTATATATTCAGGCTTAGATACTACCAAATTTTTATTTAGAGGTTTTTTACCAAAAGATAATAAGCTTAAAAAAGAAGTTATAGAAGAAATAAAAGATTGTCAAGAAACAATAATAATCTATGAAGCTCCTCATAGATTATTAAATACTTTAAAATTTTTGAAGGAAAATCTTAATAATCGTAGAATATCTATAATCAGAGAGATATCAAAACTTCATGAGGAAGTTCATAGATTTACGTTAGAGGAAGCTATAGATTATTATAATTATAATCCTACTAAAGGGGAATATGTAATTGTAATAGAAGGAAAAAGTAAAGAAGAATTAGAAAAAGAAGAATTAGATCAGTGGAAAGAATTAAGTATCAGTGAACATATTTTATTTTATATTGAAGGTGGAATGAGCAAAAAAGAAGCTATAAAAAAGGTTGCTCAAGATAGAAAAATGCCTAAATCAGAAATATATAAATATTCTATAGATATAAATTAAAAAAATGTTTACAAAAATATAATACTTAAAAACAGTAGATACAAAATTTTAACATTGAGAATGTAAAATATATGTTTTATAATGTTAAGGTAACCTTTCTAAAGAAGCAGTTTTAAATTTTCAGGGGGTGTTCATGTGAACAAGAAAGTAGTGTCTGCATTAGTGGCATTAGGATTAATAGTATCTAGCAATATTACAGTATTTGCAGAACCACTATCAGGAAGTACAGCAAATTATCAGCAGAGAATAAATGAGAGCAGAAATTCATTACAAGATGTAAAAAGTAAGAGACAAAAGTTAGAGACAGATATAGAAAAAATGGATAATCAAATTGAAGAAATTATGCATAAAATTTCTCAAACAAAAGACAAAATTTCCAGTACTAAAAAAGAAATAAAAAAAGCAGAAAAAGATATTGCAAAAGCAGAAGAAGACATTAAGGAAGAACAAGAACTTTTTAATAAAAGAGTTAGAGCAATGTATATGAATGGTGTTGGAAGCTATTTAGACGTAATTGTAGAATCAGAAGGACTAAGTGATTTAATTTCAAAAGTAGATTCCATTAAAAGAATAATGGATATGGATAAGAAAATAATTTCAGATTTAAATAATAAAAGACAAGCACTTGAAGATAAAAAACAAAAATTGGATACTGACAATAAAAAATTATTAGCATTACAATCAGAAAATGAAAGCAAATTATCTGATATAAATAAAAAGAAAAGAGAGCAAGATACTCTATTAGCTCAACTTAAAAGCCAAGAAAGAATGTATGCATCAAGAATAAGTGAAAATCAAGCTCAAATCGATGCAGCAATGAGACAAGTTAACAAAATAAGGGATAATGTACCTAAATATGTTCCATCTAGAGGAGCATCATCATTATCATCGGATACAGTTGTTGCCTATGCATCAAATTTTTTAGGAACACCATATCAATGGGGGGGAAATGGGCCAAACACTTTTGATTGTTCAGGTTTTGTAAAATATGTTTATGGTCATTTTGGTGTATCTTTGCCAAGAGTAGCATCAGATCAACAAGGAGCAGGTTCACCAGTATCTAGAGATAATTTACAACCTGGAGATTTAGTATTCTTTGGATCACCTGCACATCATGTTGGTATATATGTAGGAAACAATGCGTATATGCATGCACCTAGAACAGGAGATGTTGTTAAAATATCACCATTAACTAGAAGTGACTATAGTGGAGCTAGAAGAGTACGATAAGTAGTCATGTAGTATTGTATACATAATAAGTTAGTTCGGGATTCATTTCTATGAGTAATTTTTTAAGTTAATAATCCTATCCTAATTTAAAAAATTACATAGTAATAGTGTATGTATACCTGCCTAATCTATATCACTATTAATATAAAAATACAGCATAAGATATTCTTATGCTGTATTTTTTACTTATTTAGATTTTAATTCCTCTAAACAACTTTTACATATATTTTTGCCTTTATAATAATTTACATTTCTTGCATCACCACAGAAAATGCAAGCAGGTTCATATTTTTTTAATATAATATGTTCACCATCTATAAAAATTTCTAGAGGATCCTTTTCTGCAATGTTTAAAGTCCTTCTTAGTTCTATTGGAATTACAATTCTTCCCAGTTCATCTACTTTTCGTACTACACCTGTTGATTTCAAAATTAATCCCTCCTTATTTTAATAATAAAAGTAAACGTAATTTAATAATTTAAGGATATAATTTATGTCAAAAAAATTACAATAATTCAATAATATTATAGATTACATTTATAATTACTATACTACCATTATATTGAAAAGTCAATATAATTTAGGATTAATTAACAAAATATTATTATGAAAAAGTATATGATATAATAAATATATTAGATTTATTGAAAGGAGAAGTGTATATGAAATTTTTTATAGACACAGCAAATGTAGAGGAAATAAAAAGAGTAGCAAAATGGGGAGTTTTAGATGGGGTTACAACTAATCCTACATTAATAGCAAGAGAAGGTAGAGATCTTAAAGAAGTTATTGAAGAAATATGTTCAATTGTAGATGGACCTATAAGTGCAGAGGTTATTAGTTTAGAATCAGAAAAAATGATAGAAGAAGCTAAGGAACTTACTAAAATACACAAAAATATAGTAATAAAAATACCTATGTGTGAAGAAGGATTAAAAGCAGTTAGTAAATTAACTGAATTAGGTATACAAACCAATGTTACACTAATTTTTTCAGCACAACAAGCATTATTAGCAGCAAAAGCTGGAGCCACATATGTTAGTCCTTTTTTAGGAAGAATAGATGATATAGGAAGTTTAGGAATTCAATTAATAGAAGATATAGTTACTATATTTGATAATTTTGCTATAGAATCTGAAATTATATGTGCTAGTATAAGAACACCAATTCATGTATTAGAATGTGCTAAAGCAGGTGGAGATATTGCAACAGTACCATATAAAGTATTTCTTCAAATGTTAAAACATCCTTTAACAGATAGAGGTATAGATCAGTTTTTAGAAGACTATAAAAGTATGAATAGATAATAATTTTAAAAATAAACATAAAATTGAAAGAAAAATTATATATTTTGTCTTAATAATCCACAAAGTTATAAAAGACTTATCAACATGATAAATGTTGATAATGTTAGTAAATACTTAAACTTAGAGGTAATTCAAGCTTTATAAAGAAAAACTTGTCCACAGAAACATGAAAATTGTTATTAACTTTGTGGATAACTATACTAAATATGAATAAATAAATTTTAAACTGAAAAAATGCTATTAAAAAATAGTTTAAAGTGAATTTTCAGAAAATGTCGAACACCTAGTATTAAGTACATACTAGGTGTTTTATTTACATTTTTTTCAATTATTTATAATTTGGAGTTGAAATCCTGCGTTTGAATTCATTTAAATCAAATTTAGAACTTATATAAACTCTGTCTAAAGAATAAATACCATTTTCTTTAAATGACCAAGTACCAGTTGTAGAAACTGCCATAGAATAACCAGCATCCTTAACAGCTTTTAATGTATCATTATTCCAATTACCAAAAGGATATGCAATGTATTTAATATCCTTATTTAATAAGGTTTCTAAAAATTTTTTTGATTTAACTAAAGTTTCTAATTGTTCCTTGTAACTTAAAGTTGGAAGATCTTCATGCTTACTTGTATGACTTTGTATATCTATTCCATTATTACTCATTTCTTTAATTTGAGATGAAGTTAGATAATTTTTATTATTATCTATTAGGTCTGTGATCACAAATATAGTAGCTTTAATATTTAATTCTTTTAATATTGGATATGCATTGATGTAATTATCCATATAACCATCATCAAAAGTTATAACTATAGATTTATTTGGTATAGGTTTATTATTATCTAAAAAGTCAAATAATTCATCTAATGTTAAAGTAGTATATCCTTCATTTATTAGAAACTCCATTTGCTTTTTAAAAACTTCTTTTGGAATTCTTAATTCATTATTTTCTTCGTAATCAATAGAATGATACATAAGTACAGGAACACCTTCATTATTATATTTTAAGTTTGCGCCAGAGAAAGTTCTTGGATTTAAAATAGTTTGTTTGTCTTCTGAGGAATTATCCACATTTATATCCACTGTTTCATTATTTTCTTTGTTAGTAATTTGTGAATTACTAATATCAGAGTTTTTATTATTAGAATAACAAGATGTAAAGATTAATAATAAAATAGAAAATATAGGGATAAATAAAACTTTTTTATTCATAATCAGCCTCCTTCTAAAGTTTTTAGCTATATGGGATTATATGTAATAATAAATAGTTATACATATTATCCACAATTTACATGTGTATAAGTTGTGCAATTAATGTTGATTGTCGGAAAAAATATAGAGAAAAATTAGATAATATGAAAATTTAAAAAAAATAAGCTGATATTTGTAAAAAAAAGGATTGACATATTAACATTATCCACACAAATGTTAATAACTTGTGGATAATATTTGTTAAAAAACCTATACATTCATAAGTATATAATTAGTCTATAAAAAAGACAATAAAATATATACTAATTAGCTTATTTAAATATAATTATTGCATTATTGACAAAAAAGTAGTCAATGATAATATTTAATTATAGTATATTTAGGAGGGGATTTGGTGGATAAAAAATATGTAGTCGGAATAGATTTAGGTGGTACAACTATAAGCGGTGGAGTATTAGATTATCAAGGAAATATAATTTTTAGAAATACTATAGATACTAAGTCTGAACTTGGAGAGAAAATTGTTCTAAAAAGAATTATAAAGATTATAGAAAATGTAATAGAAGAATCAAAGGTTTTGAAAGATAGTATAAAAGGTATAGGAATTGGCTCACCGGGACCTTTAGATATAGATAAAGGAGTTATTATAACTAATACTAATTTACCATTTAGGAACTTTAATATAGTTGATCAAATAAAAAATCATTTTAAAATTCCTGTTTATTTAGATAATGATGCAAATGCTGCAGCAGTGGGGGAGTATAAATTTGGAGCAGGTAAAGGTAGTAGAAATATGATTTTTATTACTGTTTCCACAGGAATAGGAGCAGGTGCAATATTAAATGGGAATATATATAGAGGAAGTAGTTCTAATGCTTTAGAAATAGGGCATATGACTTTAAAAAAAGATGGACCAATGTGTAATTGTGGAAACTTTGGATGCGCAGAGGCATTAGCATCTGGTACAGCTATAGCTAAAAAAGCTAGAATAGAGTTAGATAGAGGAAAACATAGTTCATTAAGAAAATTTAATAAAGTATCTACATATAATGTATTTCAAGAAGCTCAAAATGGAGATAAGTTAGCCAAAGAAATTATAGATGAGGCTTTGGAATACTTAGGTATATGTGTTTCTAATGTAATTACAACTTTTGATCCAGATACAATAGTTATAGGTGGAGGAGTATCAAAAGCTGGATCAATAGTATTTGATAAAATAAATCAAGTTGTAAAAAAAAGATGTTTTGAGGCTATGTGGCAAAATACTAAAATAGTAAAAGCTTTATTATTGGAGGATTCAGGTATAATTGGAGCAGCATCACTAGCTATATTAGCAGATAAAAATTGATTTTGGAATTTTCTTAACATTTGGCATATTTTATGATATTATATTAATATAGACAAAACATAAAATATTTTAGATAAAGGGTGTTGCGAAATGAAAAATAACGTTATCTATATTGATTTTACCAAAAAGGTTAAAAAGTCAAAGGAAAGTTTTTTTTCAAGTTTAATTAATAGATTAAAAAGATTACTAAGATTTAATAAATCCATAAGTAATTGTGAGAATGTAATTGTTTACAGAAAGAATATTTCTTAATATAAATTTTTTATGGCACGTATTTGTGCCTTTTTTGTTTTTATATAATATTTTGTATAATAAAAAATATAAAATTTTAAAATAAGTAGGTGAAAGAGTTTGGATTATATAAAGAATAAATATTTAAAAAGAAAAATAAAATATGATAGATTAAGAAGAAAACAAATACAGACCATAAACTTTTTAAGTGCTTTAAGAATGATAATTTTCATTTTAGGTGTTTTATGTGTAAGTATAGTATATTATAAATATAATAATTATTATATGATTATACTTAGTATGATGGTTTTTATTGGAATTTTTATATATTTAGCTATAAAACATCAAAAAGTTATAAATAATAAAGAGATTGTAGATAAAATAGTTTATTTGAATGATAAATCTATAAAAAGATTAGATGGGAAATGGAGAGATTTCCAAGATACTGGAGAAGAGTATATTAAGGAAGATCATAATTATTCAAAAGACTTAGATATATTTGGTAGATCATCTATTTTTCAGTATTTAAATACAACAACTACATATATGGGACGAAATCAGTTAAAATCATCTCTTGAGAATCCCAATTATAATATAAATGAAATATATGAACGACAAGAAGCTATAAAAGAACTATCTAAATATATCGGATGGAGGCAAAGAATTGAATCTGAAGGATTACGTACATTTAGTAATAACAATGTAGATGAATTAATAAAATGGGGAAAGAAAAGAAATGATATTTATAGCAATGCTATAGTTATTTTATTATGTTATTTAGTGCCTTTATTTACTATTACAGTGATAATACTTTATTTCATGAAGTATGTAAATTATCATATACCTATTTTATTTATGATTATGCAGGGAATTATATTAAAAATAAAAAAAGATGAGAGAGACAATACTTTAAAATTAGTATATAAGTATAAAAAAATAATAAGTAGTTATTACAATATGTTAGATCTTATAGGAAAAAAACAATTTAAAAGTAAATATTTAAAAAAATTAAAGTTTAATATTATATCAGAAAAAAGCAATATAGCTTTAGAGGGCATAAATAATTTGATAAAAATAACTACTCTAATTTCCGATAGAAGTAATATGCTTTATTTGTTAATTAATGTAACATTGCTTTGGGATTATCAATGTATGATTTTATTGGAAAGATGGAATAAAAAATATGGTAACGAACTTGAAAAATGGTTATATACCATAGGTAAAGTTGAGGAAATTTCTAGTTTATCAATTATAGCGCATGATAATCCAGAATGGATAATGCCTAAATTTAATGAAAACTATTTAGTTATAAAAGCAAAAAGTATGGGTCACCCTCTTTTAGGAAAAGAAAGGGTTTGTAATGATTTTGAATTAGGTCAAAAAGAAAAAATTTTATTAATTACAGGTTCTAATATGTCTGGTAAAAGTACTCTGTTAAGGACGGTTGGTGTAAATTTAATTTTAGCATACATTGGTTCACCTGTTTGTGCTAAAGAATTCTATTGTACACCTATGAATATATATACATGTATGAGAGTAAGTGATAATTTAGAAAAAAATATTTCTTCATTTTATGGAGAAATTTTAAGAATAAAGAAGTTAATAGAAGGAGTGAAAACAGGTAAACCCATATTCTTTTTATTAGATGAAATATTTAAAGGAACTAACTCACTAGATAGACATACTGGGGCAGAAATACTAATAAATAAACTAAGTGAAGAAAATGTGTTAGGAATTGTATCAACCCATGACTTAGAATTAGGGGATTTAGAAAAAAGTAACAGAAAGGTTGCTAATTTTCACTTCAAGGAATATTATAAAAATAATAAAATATACTTTGATTATAAATTAAGACAAGGAATATCTACTACAAGAAATGCACTCTACCTCATGAAAATGGCTGGCATAGAAGTAGATGAAAACAATATATTAAATTATAGTAATTAGGAGGTATTATATGAGAATAGGAATAGGATATGATGTACATAAACTGGTAAATGGAAGGGATTTAATAATAGGAGGAGTAAAAATACCTTTTGAGAAAGGATTATTAGGACATTCAGATGCAGATGTCTTATGTCATGCTATAGGAGATAGTATATTAGGAGCGGCAGCTCTGGGGGATATAGGTAGACATTTTCCTGATACAGATAATAGATATAAAGATTATAACAGTTTAAAATTATTAGAAGATATAAAGTTAATGATAAAGGAAAAAGGATACCATATAGTAAACATAGATAGTACCATAATAGCACAACGACCTAAAATGTTACCATATATAAATAATATGAAAGAAAATATAAGTAAAGTTTTAGATATTTCAATAGAAGATATAAATATTAAAGCCACAACAGAAGAGGGACTTTCATTTACAGGAGAAGAATTGGGAATCAAAGCTGAAAGTATATGTTTATTAAATAAAAATATAAAGTTTTAATCTAAAAAAGGATTTTATGACAATATATAGAATAATCAAAATAGACACATAAAACTAGACATATAAAAATAGTTATAAGAACTATATGATTATATAATTGTTTAGGAGGTATTAATAATATGAAAAAAGTAATAAATACAGAGTTAGCACCAAAGGCTATAGGTCCTTACTCACAAGGTATAATGGTGGGGGATTTAGCATTTTTATCAGGACAAATACCAGTAGATCCTGCTACAGGAGAACTTGCTACAGGAGATGAACCAGTTGTAGCTCAAGCTCATCAGTCTTTAAAAAATATTAAAAGTATTTTAGAATCACAAGGTATGTCTTTTGATAATGTAATAAAGACCACAGTGTTCATTGACAACATGGATGATTTTGCTAAAGTAAATGAAGTATATGCACAATATTTTAAAGAACCATATCCAGCAAGATCTTGTGTAGAAGTTGCAAAATTACCTAAAGGGGCATTAGTAGAAATAGAAGTTATAGCTAAAAAATAAACCTTATAAATATAATTTAATAAAATAACAAAATTATAAAATAGCGGTTGTAAAGTATTATAATTATGAATTTATTTTACAATCGCTATAATTATTTATGCTTGTTTTAAAATTACTTAATATCTAAATATAATTCAAATGTTTTATTTTCCCATAGAAAAATTTTATAATAGATTATATAATTATATTTATAAGTATATTTTGGTAAGGGGGTATTTTATATGAAACTGAGAAAAGTTATTATAGCATCGCTTATATTTTCCATGTGTTTAAGTAATAAGGTGTTAGCTAACAACAAATTTGAAAATAGAGCAAATATTTCATCAGATAAGGTTTGGACAGTAAAATTTAATTTTGGATTAAATAAAAATACAATAAATGATAAAAATGTATATGTAACAGATACAAATGGTAAAAAGGTTAATGTTAACATTACTCCAGGCAAAGAAGAAAATACAATAGAAATAGTTCCGGTAACTGGTGGGTATGTACCTGCTAAAACATATGTTTTGAACTTGGAAACGGGGGTTGAATCCATAGGAGGAAAGAATTTAAAAGAACCTTTAAAAATGCAATTTACTATAGAAGGCAAATATAAAGATGAATCAGACTACATAAATTTACCTAAGGTAACAAATGTTAAAATGGAAAAACAACCCATATTGCCAGGTGAGACACAGACATTTTATTTAAGTTCAACAGGTGCAAGTCATGTAGAATATAGAATATTTATAAGTAGATATACATATAATGTGGACAAGTTTGAAGATTTTCAAGAAGTTACTAATGGTTATATAGCTAGTAATAAAATAACATTAAATAAAACTTTTGAATCAAGCAATGAAGGAGAAAAGTATAAGGTAATTATATATGTAAAAAGAGCTGGACAAAAGGGATTGTATAAAGATGAGCTTACAGACTTTGATAATTACTATGTAGATTATTTTAGATGTGTAGATAGTAAAGATGTTTCAAATATAACTAGTATAAATTATGATAAAACAATTGATGAAGTTCTTGACAAACAATCAATTCCTAGCGTATCTGTAACAGATGAGGGACCTTCAGGCTGGGTTGGAGCTAGCAGAAATCAAATAAAATATTATTTAAATCCTGAAAATTTTATGGATGAGTATGGTAAATACATGTTTTTAAAATTAAGTTATGTAGATGATAGTATTACTGCAGAAGATATAAATGGAATTTTAAAGGGAAAAGGCATATTAGAAGATAAAGGACAAGCTTTTTTAGAGGCAGGGAAAACTCATAATATAAATCCAGTTTACCTAGCTTCACATGCATTGCTAGAGACAGGAAATGGTACTTCTAAATTAGCTAATGGAATTGAAGTAACGGGTGCTGATGGTAAGAAAAAAGTTTATAATATGTTTGGAATAAAGGCATTTGACCAAGATCCAAATAAGTATGGTTCAGAATTTGCGTATGAACAAAAATGGTTTACTCCAGAAGATGCTATAATAGGAGGAGCTAAATATATAGCAGAAAAGTATGTAAATAACACTCAAAGTCCAAGGGAAACTTTGTATGAAATGAGATGGAACCCATACACTCCAGGTTCATATCAATATGCTACAGATATAGGATGGGCATATAAACAAGTTAAAAATATAAAAGATTTAATGGACAAGTGTAAGAATCCAACTTTGGTATTTAAAAAACCAGTATATAAAAAATAGCCTATATATTTAAATTACCGTGCATTTTCAATGCACGGTTTATCTTTAATTTAAGTTAAATTTATCTAAGGATTCATCCTCTACAAAGGGTGCATAAAATTGAAAGATTTTTTCATGACCGCATTTAGAACATATACAGTTGCATATATCATGAGGAATACCTTCAACTATATCTATATCTAAATAATCAGCAAAAAAATGACCACCACAAACCTCGCAAGGAGTTTGGCTTATTATTTTATATTCGCTTTCTATATATTTCATTATATCTGTTATTATCATGCCATTCCTCCGAATTAATAGAATTTATAATTACATTAATTATGGTATCACTAATGAAATATAAATGCAATATAGGCATACCTAATATAAAAATTTTGCGTCATAAAATTTTTATAGAGGACAATTGACAGAGGACAGAGGACAATGAAGGATGATTTTCTTCCTTACGTCAGAAAATCATCCTTCATTGTCCTATGTCAATTGTCCTCTGTCCTCTGTTAAAAAAATTACATCGTAATTTTTTTATATTATGAATCAAAGTTATTTTTAAAAGTTGTAGGTACAAATAGTGCCATAATTGTAAAAAGCTCTAGTCTACCTAATAGCATTAATAAGGATAGAAATAATTTGCTTAGGGCACTAAAATTACTATATGTGCAAGTGGGACCTACAAATCCAAATCCAGGGCCTACATTTCCAAGCATAGAAGCTGTGGCGCTTGCAGCACTTTCAAAATTTATACCTTCTAATGAAATTAAAATTGTACCTAATGCAAATATCGCTATATACAATATAAAAAAGCTACTTATGCTTGCAACTACGTCATTTGGTATTGCTCTTTCTCGATTTTTTATTGGTACTACTGCTCTCGGATGAAAAATTTTACGAAATTCTCTTCTAACCAATTTGGCTAATACTAAAAGCCTTATATTCTTAATTCCACCACTAGTTGAGCCTGCACATCCTCCTACGAACATAAGCAGGAAAAGAATAGACTTACTAAAGGTTGGCCATTCATCAAAATTTACTGTTGAATAGCCAGTGGTAGTGATAATTGAACTTACTTGAAAGAGTGAATCTCTAAATGATAATCCTATATTATGATATATTTTAGAATTTATATTTAATGCAATTAATGTTACAGATGATAATACGATTCCTAGATAAAGTTTTAATTCTTCATTCTTAAAAATATCTTTCCATTTTCTATTAAAAAGGGCATAGTATAATGAAAAACTAACTCCAGATAATAACATAAAAATTGATATAATAATATGAATATATGTACTATTAAATGCGCCTATACTTGAGTTTTTAGTAGAAAACCCTCCAGTACCTACTGTAGCGAAAGTATGTACTGTAGATTCATATAAAGACATACCACCAATTCTGAGAAACACTATTTCTAATACAGTAATTGAGATATAGGTAATGTATAAAATTTTTGCTGTGTTTTTAATACGTGGTACAATTCTTTCGGCAGTAGGACCAGGGCTTTCTGCTTTAAATATTTGAAATCCTCCAACACCTATGGTAGGAAGCAATGCTACAGTAAATACAAGAATTCCCATACCACCAATCCAGTGTGTAAAGGATCGCCAAAATAATATCCCTTTGGGAAGAATTTCTACATTATCAATAAGTGTAGCGCCAGTAGTGGTTAAGCCAGAAACTGTTTCAAAAAATGAATCTATCCAGGAAGGTATGCTTCCAGAAATTATAAAAGGTAAAGAACCAAAAAGAGAGCATAAAATCCATCCTAAAGCAACAATAGCAAGTCCTTCTTTTGTTTTAATAGATTTTTTATATACAGTTTTTTTAGATAAAATAATGCCTGTAATTCCTATTAAAATAATACTAATAATAAAGGAATTTATATCGTATTCATTATAATATAAAGATACTAGTAAAGAAGGTATCATTAATATAGCTTCAACTTCTAATATGTTTCCTAGTACTTTTATTATTATTCCATAGTTCACTAAGTATACCTCCTTTATGCGGCTTAATAAACGTTTGTAATGATGGTAAATCTGATGTTAAGCAAAAAACAATTATTCGATCATTTGGATAAATAATAGAATTTCCATTTGGAATAATTACATCATCTTTATGTACGATTGCTCCAATTATAATACCTTTTGGTAAATTTAATTGAGCTAAAGGTTTATTAACAATAGAAGTATTTTCACTTGCTATGATTTCAGTAACTTCCCCCTGACCATCTAAAAGGAGGGATACTGATACGACTTTACCGCCCCGTATGTATTTTAAAATATTACTAGCTGTAATATTTACAGGGTTTAATGCCACATCTAGACCAAGTTTATCTATGATATGAACGTAACTAGGCCTGCTTATTTTTGCTATAGTTTTGCTCACACCTGATTGCTTAGCCATTAATGCCATTAAAAGATTTTGTTCATCATATCCTGTTACTCCAATAAAAGCATCCATAGAAGATAAGTTTTCTTCTTCTAAAAGATTCATATCTGTTCCGTCTCCATGAATAATTAAAACGTTATTAAGCTTTTCAGATAAATATTCACATCTTTTTTTATCTTGTTCAATTATTATTACATTTATATTATATGAAGTTAATCTCTGAGCTAAATAATATCCTATCTTTCCACCACCTAGAATCATTGCATTTTTAACATGTTTTTTATTTATATTTACATCAAGTTTATTATTTAACTTTTCAATATTTTTACTTTTACCGATTATATGAATTACATCGTTTTCAATTAATCGAATTGATCCATAAGGAATAATGATAGTTCCGTTTCTAGATATTGCGGTAATTAATAGCCCATCAAGATCATCAATATCTTCAATTTTTTTACCTACAAAATTAGACATAGTTCCTATGTTAAAATCAACCATTGAAACTTTGCCACTAGCAAAATCTCCTGAGTAAAAACTATAGTTTTTTAATAAATATTTTTCTATTGAATTTGCAGTTGCTAATTCTGGATTAATAATGTGGTCAATTCCCATTTCAACTTTAACAAAATCTAACTGTTTCATATACTCTGGATTTCTAATTCTTGCTATGGTCTTTTTACAACCAACTTTTTTTGCAAGTGCACAAATAATTGTATTGGTTTCATCACTATTTGTTGCAGCAACAAGTAAATCATAAGTTTCAATATTTAATTTTTTAAGTACATCTATTTCTATGCCATTTGCTGTAACAGTTAAAACATCTAGATGATCATTTATTCGTTCTAGAACCTTGGGATTTGAGTCTAATAGTGTTACGTCAATATCTTCATTTAACATAGATTCTGCTAGTTTATATCCTAATTTTCCTATACCTACTATTATTACTTTCATTTTTATCATCTCCTGACTTAAATGGAATCATTATATCTTAAATTCAGTTAATTTTCAATACATTATATAAGGTTATTATATTTATCCAAATTATATTATAAGTTATATTATTTATACATATCAAATAATATATGGATATGGGGGTTAATAATTATATTTATAAGAAGGGGATATGACATGGTAAATTATATATGGTTTTCTATATTAGTCATAGGTATAGTGATTGGAATTGTAACAGGTAGAGGAGAAATTATATCTAATGCAATAATAGCTTCTACAACTTCTTCTGTAGAGTTAATAATAAAACTTTTAGGTATTATGAGTTTATGGTGTGGAATTATGAAAATAGCTGAAAAAAGTGGACTAACAGATAAACTTGCTAAGATTTTAAAACCTATATTAAGACTAATACTTAAAGAAGCAGGAAAAGATGACAAAACATTGGGACCTATAGTTATGAATATAACAGCAAATATGATGGGGCTTTCAAATGCAGCTACTCCTTTTGGCATAAAAGCTATGGAAAATATGCAAAAAATAAATCCACATGAAGATACTGCAAGTGATGATATGGCTATATTTCTTGTCTTAAATGCAGCGTGTATACAAATAATTCCTACAACAATAATATCTATAAGAGCTGCGGCAGGTTCCAATAGTCCAGCAGATATAATATTGCCCTCCATTTTGACTACAGGGATGGCGGGTATTGTAGGAATTATAAGTTGTAAGATATTACAAAAATACTTTTAGGTAGGTGATATTTTGTCGAATATAATAATTCCTATTATCATAATGAGTATAGTTATATATGGAATGACAAAAGGTGTAAGGGTATATGAATGCTTTATAGAAGGGGCTCGTGAGGGTATGAGAATATGTATAAATATATTTCCATACATGCTTGCCATGCTTTTAGCTATAGGAATATTAAGAGAATCTACAGCATTGGATTATATTATAGACTTTGTAAATCCAATTGTTAAATATATAGGATTACCAGGAGAAGTATTACCTTTAGTTTTTATGAAGCCTTTATCGGGAAGTGGTGCTTTAGGAATATATACAGATATAATTACAAACTATGGAGCAGATAGTTATATAGGAAAAGTTGCTTCAGTAATAATGGGTTCTACAGAAACTATATTTTATACATTAACAGTTTACTTTGGAGCAGTTGGAATTAAAAAAATAAGACATACATTATGGGCTGCTATAATAGCAGATATATCCGCGGTAATTTTTTCCGTAATAATTTTAAGTTTATTATCATAAAAACACTTTAAATAGAAAATATACTGTTATAGAATATATATAAAAATATATATTAAGGAGATTAAAATAATGATACATTTAAAAAATGTTAGCAAATCCTACAATGGAACTACTAAAGCTGTAGATAATATTAGCTTAGGTATAGAAAAAGGTGAAATATTTGGATTTTTAGGACCTAATGGAGCAGGAAAGACTACTACAATAAAAATGATTACTGGAATATTAAATGCAGATGAAGGTGAAATAAAAATAAATGGTGTAGATATAAAAAAAGATCCATTAAAAGCCAAAATGCAATTTGGATTTGTACCAGATAATCCAGATATGTTTTTGAGATTAAAGGGCATAGAATATTTAAATTTTATAGCGGATATATATAAGGTTTCCCAAGAAAAAAGAGAAGAAAAAATAAAAGAGTTATCATCAAGATTTAATATGGAAAATGCTTTAAATGATAGAATACAAAGTTATTCTCATGGTATGCGTCAAAAAATAATAATTATGGGAGTTTTAGTGCATGATCCAGAGGTGTGGATACTAGATGAACCTATGACGGGATTAGATCCTAAATCATCATATATATTAAAAGAAATGATGAAGGAACATGTTAGAAGTGGTAAGACTGTGTTTTTTTCAACTCATGTATTAGAGGTAGCAGAGAAGTTATGTGATAGATTGGCTATAATCAGTAATGGTAAAGTATTATTATGTGGCAAACTTAATGAAATAAAGGAAAAGTTTAAAGAAGATGAATCCTTAGAAAAAATATTTTTAGAGGTAACTGAAAATGAGTAGGTTTATATCTCTTACAAAGGTTTTTATAAAGACCAATTTAGGTATATATAACAAAGAAGATAAAAAGAAAGCCATTGTATTAGTAATACTATTAGCTTTAGGATTTATGCCTCTTTTAAAGAGTTTATCTGCTTCAACTTCAAATATTTATGATATATTAAAACAAATAAATGAAGAAAGCATAATTTTATATATGGGTATAGCAGCTACTTCTCTAGCTATATTTATATTTGCTATATTTCATGTAATGAATACATTTTATTTTTCTATGGACATAGAAAATTTAATTCCACTGCCATTGCGTTCCTATGAAATAATAGGAAGTAAATTAATACTTATAATTATATATGAATATATAACAGAAATAATATTTTTATTACCTGTACTAATACAATATGGTATAAAGATAAATGCGGGATTAGTTTATTATATATATGGAGCTATAATATTTTTAATAAATCCAATAGTTCCTACAATTTTATGCACTATATTAATAATGGTAATTATGAGGTTTTCTAATTTAGGAAAAAATAAAGATAGATTTAAGATGATAAGTGGAGTTGTTGCCTTATCTATAGGTATAGGAATCAACCTATTTATACAAAGTATTACTTCTAGAAATCAAAGCAAAGATCAAATTGAAAATATGATAATGACAATTAAGGGTAAATATGTAGGAGTTTTATCTAAAATTTTTCCTACCACTAAATCAGGGGTGTATAGTTTAATAGAACATAATAATTTTAAAGGATTTATTTATATATGTTTGTTTTTAATAATAACTTTATTATTTTTAGTTGCATTTATATATATAGGAGAAAAGCTGTATTTAAAAGGAGTTGTTGGAATTTCAGAAACTACTTCTACAAGAAAAGCTATAGAAGATGCAGATTTACATAGATATACTAAAAAGAGAAGTGTTATTACATCTTATGTGTTAAAAGAAATAAAAGTTCTTTTAAGGACACCTATATATTTTATGAATTGCATATTGATGAATTTTTTATGGCCAGTATTTTTTATAGCACCTATAGCTATGCAAGGAGAATTAAGTGAGATAATACAGGAAGTTAATGCTATATTACAAGATATTGACGGTATCAAATTTGTAGTTATTATAGCTTTTTCAGTTGTATTATTTATAACAGCTACAAATGGCATAGCTGCATCATCTATATCAAGAGAAGGACAAAATTTATACTTTAACAAATTTGTACCATTAGATGCAAAGAACATGTTTATGGCTAAAATATTAACAGCAGTTATAATAGAGTTTGTGAGTATATTCTTTATTTTATTAACAATAAGTTTGATAATTAAAGTACCATTAATTGTCATTATAAGTATAGTTATTATAACTATACCGGCTATGTTTTTTTCATCTTTAATGGGTTTGATTATAGATTTATATTATCCTAAATTAAATTGGGATAATGAACAAAAGGCAGTAAAACAAAATTTTAATATAATAGGCAATATGGCATTAAATACAATATTAGCCGTGATAACAGCTACTTTATTTATAAAACTAAATTTGAATTTAATAACTACAATATTACTTATTATTGCAATATATACTTTAATAAATATACTTATGTATATTTTTCTAAAAAACAAAGGAGTAGCTATATTTAATAATATTGAAAATTAGTTTTAAACTGTCAAGTATTTGTTTGGAGTGAAGAATTGTGTTAGGTTGGAGAGAATTATATAATAATTGTTTGAATTGTAATAAATGTGATTTATGTAAAAATAGAACTTATATGGTTTTTGGTGAAGGAAATCCTAGAGCAGATATAATGTTTATTGGTGAAGCACCAGGAGGAGACGAGGATAAAACAGGCAGACCTTTTATAGGTAGAGCAGGACAGTTTCTTACAAAAATATTATTGAGTTTGGACTTAAAAAGAGAAAGAGATTATTATATATGTAATATTTGTAAATGTAGGCCTGAGAATAATAGGAATCCTAAAGAAGATGAAATTGAATCTTGTATACCATATTTAAGAAATCAATTTGCATTAATACAGCCTAAAATAATAGTATGTCTAGGAGCTATAGCAACTAACCGTATTATAAGTGATCAATGGAGGATAACTAGAGATAGAGGAAAGTGGATAAAAAGAAAAGGATGCCTTATTACAGCTACTTTTCATCCAGCAGCAGTACTAAGAGATGAAGGAAAAAAACAATATATAATAAAAGATTTACAAGAAGTAAAAAGGGCATATGAAAGTTTGAAAAAAGTTAACTGATTAAAATTTTAAAATATAAAGTATAAAATTAGTTGACTTTGTAAAGTATATATATTATCATTATTTTGAGATATGGCATTGAAATGCAATGAAAGGAAGAGTAGTAAGCCTAAGGTATTTAAAAGAGAGTGAGGTAAGGTGAAAGCTCACAATACTAAAAGTTTATGAACATGGACCTGGAGCATAGTATTTGAAATTAAAGTAAAGTACTACGGTGGCAACCGTTAACTTGCAAAGTGATTATATAGTCACTTATGGAGATCTTATTTGCGAAAATAAGATGTATTTAGAGTGGTAACGCGTTTTGAAGCATACGCCTCTATACAGAGAATTCTGTATAGAGGCTTTTTTGTTTAAGTTTAAATTTTATAAAATTAGGAGGAATTTAATATGAGTAAAAAAACTTTTTATATTACTACACCTATATATTATCCATCAGCTAAATTACATATAGGAAATACCTATACTACAGTTGCAGCAGATGCATTAGCTAGGTTTAAAAGATTAACTGGATATGATGTGTTATTTTTAACTGGAACAGATGAGCATGGTCAAAAAATTCAAAGAGTGGCAGAAGAAAAGGGATTGAAACCTAAAGAATACTTAGATGATATGGTTGATAGCATAAAAGAATTATGGAAGTTAATGAATATAAGTTATGATAAATTTATAAGAACTACAGATGATTATCACGTAAAAGCTGTACAAAAAATATTTAAAAAGCTATATGATCAGGGAGATATATATAAAGGAGAATATGAAGGATGGTATTGTACACCTTGCGAATCCTTCTGGAGAGAATCACAATTAGAAAATCATAATTGCCCTGACTGTGGAAGACCTGTGGAAAAGACAAAGGAAGAAGCATATTTCTTTAAGATGTCTAAATATGCGGATAAATTAATTAAATATATAGAAGAACATCCTGATTTTATACAACCAGAATCACGAAAAAATGAAATGCTAAATAACTTTTTAAGACCAGGATTACAAGATTTATGTATTTCAAGAACTTCATTTGATTGGGGTATACCTGTAAGTTTTGACAATAAACACGTTATATATGTTTGGATAGATGCTTTATCTAATTATATAACAGCATTAGGATATAATAGTGATAATCAAGAACTCTTAGAAAAATATTGGCCAGCAAATGTACATTTAGTTGGAAAAGACATATTAAGATTCCATACAATATATTGGCCTATTATGCTTATGGCATTAGGTATTGAACTACCAAAACAAGTATTTGGTCACGGATGGCTTTTAGTTGATGGCGGAAAAATGTCTAAATCAAAAGGAAATGTTGTAGACCCAGTTATTTTAGTAGATCATTTTGGTGAGGATACAGTAAGATATTATCTTTTAAGAGAAATTCCATTTGGTTCAGATGGATTATTTAATAATGAATTATTTATAAAAAAAATAAACTCAGATTTAGCAAACGACTTAGGAAATTTACTTTCAAGAACTGTGACTATGGTGCAAAAGTACTTTGATGGTGTAATGCCAGCACCTGTAGCAAAAGAAGCTATTGATGACGAACTTATAAACTTAGCTTTAGCTACTAGAGAAAAAGTTGAAAATAATATGGATAAATTAAGAATACCTGAATCTTTAGATGAAATTTGGACACTTATAGGAAGAGCTAATAAATATATAGATGAAACAACCCCATGGATACTTGCTAAAGATGAAAATAAGAAAGATAGATTAGGTACAGTGTTATATAATTTATCAGAAACTTTAAGAATTATTTCAGTTCTTATATCAGCATTTTTACCAAAAACAAGTGAAAAAATAAATGAACAGTTAAATGTGAACTTGACTACTTGGGATAGTATAGCTTCTTTTGATGGAACTAAGGCTGGTACAAAGGTTGTAAAGGGAGATGCATTATTCCCAAGAATAGATGTAGAAGCTAAAATTGAAGAGCTAAACAATTTAAAGAAGGAAGAAGAACCAAAAAGAGAAATTAAGCCTATAAAAGAAGAAATAACTATAGATGATTTTGATAAAATTGACTTAAGAGTAGTAAAGGTAATTTCTTGTGAACCTGTAAAAGGTGCAAAAAAACTTTTAAAATTAAAAGTTGATTTAGGTGGAGAAGAAAGACAGGTAATTTCAGGAATTGCTCAATATTATAAACCAGAAGAATTAGTAGGAAAATCTGTAATTTTAGTTGCAAATTTAAAACCTGTAAAATTAAGAGGAGAATTATCTCAAGGAATGATATTAGCAGCTGCTACAGATGATGACAGTAAATTATTCACAGTGACTATTCCAGGAGAATTACCAACAGGAAGTCAAGTTAACTAGTTATTCTAAATAGCTTATAAGCATCTGCTTATAAGCTTATTTTGTTGACAGAAATATATTTTTAATATAATATGAATAAAAAAATAATAAAGTGGTAATATTATGTAATAAAATCTCTTTTACCATAGTATACAATGTTTGGAAGGAGAATAAAAATGAATATATTTGATTCACATGCTCATTATGATGATGATTCATTTAACGAAGATAGAGCAAAAGTATTACAAGAATTAAAAGATAATAATATTATTGGGGTTTTAAATTGTGGATCTTCTTTTAAGGGAGCTATAGATTCAGTAAATTTAGCTGAAAATTATGATTTCTTCTATGCTGCTGTTGGCATTCATCCTGAATATGCAGATACAGTAGATGATGATATGTTAAATGAGATAAAAAATATGACTTCTTATCCTAAGGTAAAAGCCATTGGGGAAATAGGGTTGGATTATTATTATGAGGATAACCCCTCTAGGGAGGTTCAAAAGGAAGTATTTATAAAACAAATGGAATTAGCGAAAGAATTAAATTTGCCTGTAGTAATTCATAACAGAGATGCTCATAAAGATACCTTAGATATAATAAAGATGTTCCCAGAAGTAAAGGGAGTAATTCATTGTTTTTCTGGGAGTGTAGAATTTGCAAGGGAATGCTTAAAATTGGGGTACTATATAGGATTTACAGGTGTTGTAACTTTTAAGAATGCTAGGAAAACTTTAGAGGTTGCAAAGGATGTCCCTATAGATAGAATACTAGTGGAAACGGATTGCCCATATATGGCACCGGAGCCCCATAGAGGAAAACGTAATAGATCAGAGTATATAGAACAAATTATTAAAAAAATAGCTCAAATTAAAGAAATATCAGAAGAGGAACTTAATAATCAACTAATATTAAATACAAAACAGTTGCTTAATATAAAATAATAATATAAAATATACGTAGTATTTTTTATGATATAAACATATAATTAATTAAATAAGGAACATATAATAAATAGTATCCACCTAAAACCCAAAAATATTAAATTTTGCAATTATAAATTATTTATAATTTTATGCATATAAATGCATTTTATATTAAAAATCATATTTAAATTTGACAAAATCAAAAATGACATTTATAATTGACGAATGTTTATTGGTTTTGCCAAGGGAGGTTTTTTTGGTGGAAGAATGTAAGAAATCTATCAACAAATATTTTTCAAATGAAAATAGAGCAGTTATTATTACAACATTTGTATTAATAATTATAGCAGCATTAGTATTTAGCGCAAAAAAAACTCTTTATGTAAATGTTGATGGAAAAGAAAAAAAGATAATTACATTTAAATCTGATATTAAAGATGTATTGTCTACGAATGGTATACAGGTGGGAGCTAAAGATAAGGTTACACCTAAAATTGACAACAAAGTAAATAATGGCGATAAAATATATATAAAAAGAGCAGTTGATGTTCAATTAGAGGTAGATGGTAAAAAATTGTCAATAAAATCTGCAGAAGATAATGTTGATAAAATGTTAAAAGCAGAGGGTATAAACATTAAAAATGAGGATAAAATTTTACCTTCTAAGACAGAAAAACTAAAAGATGGACTTAAAGTGGCTATTGTTAGAGTAGATTCAAAAGTATTAAAAGAGGTAAAATCAATTAATTTTTCAACAGTCACAAAGCAAGATATCAATATGAAACAAGGCGAAAATAAAACTATCCAGGAAGGTAAACCTGGTGAAAAAGTTATAACAACAAAGGTAATTTATGAAAATGGCAAAGAGATTGCTAGAAAAGTTATAAGTGAAGTGGTTACTAAAAAACCAGTGGAAAAAATTATAGCTATGGGTAATACATCATCATATATTCCTTCAAGGGGAGGAAATTTCCAATACTCAAATGCTATAAAAATGAAAGCTACTGCTTATACTGCAGATTATCAATCCACAGGTAAAAATCCAGGGGATCCAGGTTATGGTATAACAGCTACTGGAACAGTAGCAAGAAGATCTCAAGGAGGATATAGTACCATAGCAGTAGACCCAAGAGTAATTCCTCTAGGAACAAAAGTATATGTAGAAGGTTATGGATATGCTATTGCAGAAGATACAGGAGGAGCTATAAAAGGTAATAGAATAGATGTATTTGTTCCTACTAATAGCGAAGCATATCAATGGGGAGTTAGATGGGTAAATTTATATATATTAAAGTAGACAAGTAAAAGGAGCCTATGGCTCCTATTTTTCTATTTATACATAAAAAAGTTTAGGAGATGATTTTATAATGATTAAAGAAGTTATAGTAGTGGAAGGCAGAGACGATATAACTGCAGTTAAAAGAGCTGTAGATGCAGAGGTTATTGCTGTAGGAGGATTTGGTATAAATGCAAAGGTTATAAATAGAATAAAGGAAGCACAAAAAAGGCAAGGGGTAATAATATTTACAGATCCAGATTTTGCAGGCGAAAAAATAAGAAAAATTATAGCTAAAAGAGTCCAAGGAGTAAGGCATGCTTATATATCTAAAGGAGAGGGATATAAAGATGGAGACATCGGTGTGGAGAATGCATCACCTGATGCTATAATAAGTGCTTTGAATTCTGCAAAGTGTAACGTTAAAATAAAAAGAGAAGAATTTTCAATACAAGATATGATTACGTATGGATTAAGTGGAATGAAAGATTCTAAAGAGAGAAGAGATAAACTTGCTAAAATTTTAAGAATAGGATATTGTAATGCTTCTCAATTTTTAACTAGGCTAAATAATTATGGTATAACAAGAGAAGAATTTTTAAATGGAATAAGAAAAATAGATGAGGAGAATAGTTATGAAAAAAAATAATACTAAAGATATTGTTAATAAATATAACTTTAGTTTTACTAAGAGTTTAGGACAAAATTTTCTTATAGATGATGGGGTTATAAGAGATATTGTAGAAGGAGCAGATGTAGAAAAAGAAGATGTAATTGTAGAAATAGGACCAGGTTCAGGGGCATTAACAAGAGAATTACTGAATGTAGCTAAAGAAGTTATAGCTATAGAAGTAGATTCAAAATTAATACCTATTTTAAAAGAAGAATTAAAAGAATATGATAATTTAACTCTTATTAATGAAGATATATTAAAAATTAATTTAGATGAAATAGTATTAGAAAAAGAAAATTTAAAATTAGTTGCTAACCTTCCATACTATGCAACTACTCCTATTATAGCCAAGATATTAAAACAAGGATTAAATTTTAAATCGTTAACAGTAATGATACAAAAAGAAGTTGGAGAGAGAATGTCGGCTAAACCTAAAGATAAAGAATATGGTTCATTATCTTTATTGGTTCAATATTATTGTAATATAAATGTTATAAGAAAAGTTTCACCATCTAGTTTTATACCTAGACCAAAGGTAGATTCAATAATAATAAGATTAGATAAATTACAACAACCTAGAGTAAGTGTAAAAGACGAAGAATTATTTTTTAAAATAATAAGGACAGCTTTTAATATGAGAAGAAAAACTATGTGGAATGTTATAAAAAGTTTAAGTAATTTAGATAAAGAGATAATTGAAAGAGTTTTTAAACTTTCTAATATAGATCCTAAAAGAAGGGGAGAAACCTTGTCTGTGGAGGAATTTGCACTTCTATCTGATAGCTTGCATGAATTAATATAAAAAAAATTATTTTTAAGTTCTTGTTCACTTTTTGTATTAATACTCATATATTATAATGAATAAATATATGGGGGTACATCAATTGGCACAAAAAAAGAATTATAGTAGATATTTTATAATATTGCAGGAAGACGAAAAAGGGTATGCTTTGGCCTCTGACAAATTGCCTACCGGTTATGTTAAGCTAGAATTAAAAAATGACAAGTGTAAAGTTTCTTATTATGTACAGAATCTTAAAAAAGAAGATGCTCCTTATTACATGGTATTAGTTTTAGGTAAAAAAGGAACTAATAAATTAATAAGAATAGGAGAGCTGAACATAGATGATTACGGTAGAGCAGACGTATCCTATGAATACGGTAGTAATAATATAGCAAATACGCAATTATCTATAGATAATATATCAGGGGCAGTGGTAGCAAAAATATTAGATAAAAACATAATACCTGTTTTAAGTGGATTTTTAACAACAGATAATCTTAAGTGGAGAGAATTTGAATTATTAGAGGCTAGAGTCAATAAAGGTGAAACTAAACCAGAAGAAAAAAAGGAAATTAAACAAATTAATGAACCAGAAAAAGAAATAAATGTATTTGATAAGTATGAAAAACAAATTGAAGATACTAAAGAAAAGAATATTAAAAAACAAAATACTAAAAATAAATCACAAGAAAAAGAAACAGAGATATTTGAAGAAGTTGAAAAAGAGAATACAAAAGTAGAGGATAATAAAAAAGAAATAAAAACAGGGGATGAGCCAAGAAAAGATTATTCACAAGAAGTAATTGAAAAAACATGCGAAAATGCAAAAGAAGAAAGTAAAGAATTAGATAATGAAGGAAATAAAATCTTTGTAGCAGATACACGTAGTAATTGTGATGAGTATCCTATAGGAGAAACAGGGACATTTTTTAGAGGTATAGCTGAAGGTTTTAGGGATATATCTGATACAATAGTAGATATAAAGAGATGTAAGTGGTATAGAGTACCAGTAAATAGTATAATGGACATGTATTATATAGGGGACTACAATAAATATACTACATTTTATTATCCTATGATTAATTATTATAGATATATTGAACCATATAATCACTTCATAGTTGGATATAAATTTAATAATGAAGGAAAAATGAAATATTTAATATATGGTATACCAGGCACTAAAAAATTAAAGCATCAACCATTTAGAGGAAAAACAGGTTTTGTAACTTGGGTTCCATCTAAATCTAAAGAAAATGAAGTTAATGGATATTGGCTAATGTTTTATGACTTCAAAAATTCTACTATATTAATTCCTTCAAAAAAATAGGTGTGCACTGCATACCTATTTTTTAATATTATTTAACCTTCTATCATATATTTAAATATTAGAATTTTTAGGAGGTGAGTACCCTTTTGAATGAATAAATTTAAAAGGGTTTAAATGAAAATCATAGTTTTAGATAGGAAAAAGACTAAAGTATTTATAATTATATTGCTTTTAATGACAAGTATGTTTGTTTTTCAAAGAGTAATAAATAATAGCATGAAAATGACCTCTTTAATGCAAAGTAATATAAAAAAGTTGAAGAATTATAAAGCTTTAAATGGTGAAATAGAATATGGACTGCCAGAGCAGTGGATAGCTGAAGAAAAGAAATTTGAAGGCAGTGAGATCGTTTATCATAATGAATTTGAATCAAGAGATTTAAAGGTCCATGGTTTTATGCAGGTTTGGGATATAGGATATAATATAAAGGAATTTTTACAAAACAGTAAGAGTATATCGGAAAAACAAAATAAAATATCTGATTATGTTATGAAAAATATAAAGATAAATAATAAACCTGCTTATTGCATTAGTTATATTATAAAAAATAATCAGGATAGACTATTTAAATGTTATGAGTATTTTTTAAATAAAGACGATAAAATTATAAGATTTTCATTTTTCGTACAGGAAGATAAGTTTAAGGAAAACATGCCAACCATTTTTAAAAATATAGTTGAAACTTTAAAATATAATAAAAAATAAATATAATTATTTTATCTATAAATAATATGTTAAAACATATATGGTATAATATTTAGAAGGTACATTTGATGAATAGGAGGAAATACAATGAAACCAGTATTATTTGAAATATTTGGACTAAAAATATATGGTTATGGTGCTATGATTGCTTTAGGAATATTGGCAGCAGTAATATTATTAGATAAAAGATCAAAAAACATGGGATACAATGAAGATAGTATTTTTAACATGACAATTGTGGCAATTATTGGGGGAATATTAGGAGGAAAGCTGCTCTATATAATTGTAGATATAAAAAATATAATAGATAATCCTGAGATTTTAAAAGATTTAGGTAATGGCTTTGTAATATATGGGGCCATAATAGGTGGAGCTCTTTCAGTATATTTATACTGTAAGAAAAAGAACTGGAATGTCCTAGAAATGCTTGATTTAGTAGTACCATCAGTAGCATTGGCTCAAGGTTTTGGAAGAATAGGGTGTTTTTTAGCAGGATGTTGTTATGGTAAACCTACGAAGTTACCAATAGGTATTACATTTACAAATTCACCCTTTGCTCCATCAAATATCCATCTTCATCCTACTCAAATTTATTCATCTATATTTGATTTTTTGTTAGCGTTTTTCTTGCTTTGGTATAGTAAAAAGGACAAAAAACCGGGAAGAGTATTTTCATTATATGTGATTTTATATGGTGTAGGTAGAATTATAGTTGAGTTTTTTAGAGGAGATCCAAGGGGGAATGTATTTATTTTATCTACCTCTCAATTTATAAGTTTATTTACTATTATTATAGGAGTATTTATATTTAATGTAGATAAATTTAAAAAAGAATAATAAATTTAAATAGATCTGGAGGAAAAAGTATTGTTTAGATTTCATAAACATAAGAAAAAAAATTATTTTATTCTTTTTATAGTTTTTAGTATAGTTTTTTCTGGTTGTTCTACTTTGGATAAACTAAAATTATCTTTTAATATGAAAAATAATGATTTTGAATATATAAAAGAAAACAAAATAAACAAAATTATAATACAAAATACTAGGGATCCAGGATATAGATTTATAGTTACAGATAAAAGAGCTATAAAGGATTTGTATGACATACTTTCTAAAGCTAAAGAAGTTGATGAGAAATCAGAATTGAAACCAGATTACATATTTGAAATGCATGAGTCACATGATAAGATTCATAAATTTCAGTATATCGTAGGATTAGATAAAAAAAATGGTGGAAATTTATATGGAGATGGAAAAGTATACATAGTATCTAAAAGAATAGATAATGATATAATAAAAAGTTTTTGGGATGTAAGAATTCCTAAAGACTTTACAAATATATATTACGACTCTATATTAGAAATTCTTGATAATTATTTAAAAGATAATGGAGAAACTAGTAAAACTATAGGAATAAATTTAGAAGATGACATCGAAGTTAAAAAGTTTATTTTATCTAAGGATTTAGAAGAATTTAAAAATAGACTAAAGAAATATAAAGGAGTATACTTAGTAGAAGAGGATGATTCTAAATATGACGTAGTAATGACTTTAAAAACTCAAGGCTATAGAAGATTATTATATAAGTCCAGTGCTACATTTCATGATAGAATAGATAAAAATGACAAGAAGTATTATCTTAAAGCAGAATATGAAAATAGAGCATGGCATGTAGAGTGTTCTAATAAAAAGCCTGAGAAGTTTTAATGGAAACTAAGGAGGAATTTTTATGAGTAATTGTGATAGTTGTCCAAGTAAAGGTAAATGTGATAGTAATGAAGCATCATGTTCTAAAATAGTACCTAAATACGGTAATATAAAACACATAATTGGTGTTATAAGTGGTAAAGGTGGAGTAGGTAAATCTACAGTTACAGGAATTCTTGCTACAAAGCTAAAAAAAGCAGGATATAAAGTTGGGGTATTAGATGCAGATATAACAGGACCATCAATGCCTAGATTTTTTGGAATAAATGAAGAAAGAGCATATGCTTTAGAAGGAAGAACTGGAGAAGAAATTAAATTTTTACCAGTAGAAACATCATCAGGTATAAAGGTTATGTCTCTTAATCTATTAACTGAACATGAAGAAGAACCAGTTATATGGAGAGGTCCAGTTATTACAGGAGTACTTACTCAAATGTATACAGATACAGAATGGGGAGAACTTGATTATCTTCTTATAGATATGCCACCAGGAACAGGAGACGTAGCACTTACAATCATGCAAAGTATACCTGTAGAAGGAATGGTAGTTGTTTCAACAGCTCAAGATATGGTTTCTATGATAGTTAAAAAAGTAATTATAATGGCAAAAAAAATGAATATAAATGTTTTAGGTGTAGTAGAAAATATGTCTTATGTAAGATGTAGTTGTGGAGAAAAAATAAATTTATTTAGTAGAAAAACTGCTGAAGAACAAGCTAAATATTTAGAAGTACCTTTAATAGCAGAACTTCCTGTAAATTTAGACTTAACAGAAAGTATGGAGAAAGGTAATGTGGAAGATTATATTACAGCCTGTGCAGAATATGAGGAGCTATTAGAAGGATTTATGAATCAGATAAAATAACAAGCAAAAAGTTGGTAAATAATATTTGCCAACTTTTTATTTATCTAAATATAGTTATAAATAAATAAAACAAGGTAAAAATAATAAAGATAATATTTATTAAGGAGGAATACAAATGAAAGCATATGTAGATAAAGAAACTTGTATAGGATGTGGATTATGTCCTTCAGTGGCTCCAGAAGTATTTGAAATGGATGACGATGGTAAAGCTAAAACAATAACAGAAGAAGTCCCAGATGGATCAGAGGAGCTTTCTAAAGAAGCGGAAGCTAGCTGCCCAACATCTGCTATTTCTGTAGAAGAGTAGAAAACTTAAAGGTGCCTTTAAAAGAAGGCACCTTTAATATGTTATAAAACTTTATAATAAGACTTTTTATTTATAATTTTATATATATTTTCAATAGGTAAAACATATATTATCACAATACATATAAGAGCATTTACAGATAAAAAAGATCCATTATATATTAGTGAATATAAGTAAGAAGACATAGATTCAGGTGCTGTACTTCCCCAGAATACTACTCCTGCAATAAAGTGAAAAACAAATCTTCCCAATATAGCCATTATAGTTCCTAAAATTTTGTTGTTTTTAAAATATCCAGCTAATCCAAGAGCCATAAAAGGTAATGGATAGTCAAATAAAACTTGAAGTGGATGAAGTATATATGGACCTAATATTAATTTTATAAGGCCATATAAAAATCCAGTTAGAAAACCTACTTCAGGACCGTATAAAAGAGCCATTAATATAATAGGAACCATTGCTCCAAGTGTAACTGAACCTCCATTTGGAAGCTTTGTTAGCTTAAACATATCTAGAATAGTAGCTAAAGCCAATGCTAGTCCTATGCTACAAATTAATGCTGGAGTTAATTTTATTTTTTTAGATTTTAATAAAATTATTACTACTAACATTAGACCTAGTAGTGTTAATATGGAATTAGGATTACTAACTATTTCTAATAAGTTTTCTCCTAAAGATAATAAATTCATTTAAATAATACCTCCTGTTTGTGCATGAGGGGTAAATAAAAAGCATTCCAATTAAGGAATGCTAATAATAATATTCTATATCTATAAAAGGCTTTCCTACGCTGGAATTATCCAGTTCAGGTACAAGGGTTAATGAATAAGAAATCCATTTCTCAGCTTTTATAGCACCCCTAGCACTACATTATTAAATTTTATAAGTTTATTATATTATATATATTTAATTATTGCAAATATGTTGAATTAATTTACAGCAAATACATAAACTTATATTTATAAAAGGTCAACTTTAACATAAGTGCAAAAGAAAGAGATTGAAAAGATAAATTATATATTAAACACATTTACTTCATATAATATGGAATTTTATAAGTTGATTTTATGACATTCACATAGTATAATGACCAAAGTATATACAATATATTGTAGTTAGGAGGAAATGTGTATGCTATATGTTGTAAAGAGAGATGGCAGAAGAGTTTCTTTTAATGCCATAAAAATAGCTAATGCAATTAAGAGAGCTTCTGAGGAAATAGGGTTTGAATTAAAAGAAAGTGAATATATGAATTTAACTCAAAATGTAGTAGAACAAATAGAAAAGTTAAATAAAGATGAGATATCAGTTGAAGAAATTCAAAATTTAGTTGAAAGTATTTTAATGGAGAACAGTTATAAAAATATAGGGAGAGCCTATGCTAATTACAGACAGGAAAGAACTAGAATAAGAGAAATAAAATCAGATTTAATGGAAGCTATAGAGAAGATAGGGGTTGAAACAGACAGAGATAATGCTAATGTTGGAAATAATTTTTCTTCAAAATTATTAAGAATAGCTAGTGAATCTAATAAGTGGTATAACTTAGCTGCTATGCCTAAACATTTAGCTAAGGCTCATGAAAATGGAGATATATATTATCATGATTTAGATAGTTATAATTTAACAGTGAATTGTTTGCACATACCAACTAAAGAAGTTTTATCAAAAGGATTTAATACAGGGTATGGATTTATAAGACCTCCTAAAAGAATAGAGTCTGCTTGCGAATTATCATGTATATTATTACAATCAACTCAAAATGATATGTTTGGTGGGCAATCTCATCCAGATTTTGATAATGATATGGGTTACTTTGTTGAATTTACAAGAAAAGAAATAAAAGAAGAATTAAGAGAAGTTGGATTAGAAGAAGAAAAGATTGAAGAGCTATGTGAAAAAAAATTAAGGAAAAGTATTAGTCAGGCAATGCAGGGCATAGTATATAATCTGAATACTATGCATTCAAGAGCGGGTTCACAAGTTCCTTTTAGTTCAATAAATATAGGGATACCAATGTCAGAAGATGCTGCATTAGTTTGTGAATTATTTTTAATAGAGTATGAAAAAGGATTAGGGAAAGGTGAACAACCGATATTTCCTAATATAATATTTAGAGTAAAAGATGGAGTGAATAAGAGACCATCAGATCCATATTATTATTTATTTAAATTAGCCTGTAAAGTTGCTAGTAAGAGGATGAATCCTACTTTTATGAACATTGATGCAGATTTTAATTTAGAATATTATAATAAAGGATATTTACCTGCTACTATGGGATGTAGAACTAGAGTACAATCTAATGTAAATGGAGAACCAGATGTTAAAGGAAGAGGTAATATAGCACCAACTACAATTAATTTACCAAGGATAGCTATTATATCTAAAAAAGATATAAATAAGTTTTTTGCTTTATTAGATAATAGATTAGAAATGGCAAAAGAAGCATTATTACATAGGTATGGTGTTTTAAAAAGATTAAGAGTTAAAGATTTACCTTTTGTTGCAGGACAAAATCTAATGAAAGGATCAGAAAATTTACAGCCAGAGGACAGTATAGAACCTATTTTAAAACAAGGTACTTGGGGTATAGGATTCATAGGATTAGCTGAAACTCTTAAAGCTTTAATAGGAGAGCATCATGGTGAATCAGAAAATGCTAGAGAATTAGGAATAAAAATCATAAAACATATAAGAGACTTTACCGATAAGACTACAAAAGAAACAAAGTTGAATTGGTCTTGCTATGCTACTCCAGCAGAGGGGTTAAGTGGGAAATTTATAGTACAAGATAAAAAAATATTTGGTGAAATTAAAGGGGTAACAGATAAGGACTATTATACAAACAGTTTTCATATACCAGTTGGATATCCAATATCAATAAAAGAAAAAATAGATATAGAAGCGCCATATCACTCAATTTGTAATGGAGGACATATTTCTTACATCGAGTTAGATGATTATCCAACAGAAGATGTAATAATGGATATAATAAATTATGCTTATAGCAATACTAATATTAATTATTTAGGGATAAACTTTCATATAAAGTATTGTAAAAACTGTGGTACTTATATAGATAATCACGAATCAAGTTGTTTTAAATGTGGAAGCAAAAATATACAAGGCATATCTAGGGTTACAGGATATTTAAGTTTAGATGAAAGATTTGGAGTTGGAAAGGTAGCAGAAAGAAAGGATAGATTATCACATACTAATGGAAAAGTTTTTTATGAGGAGAGATAGAAAATGAACTATCTTCAAGTGGCAGGTTTTTTAGATAATTCCTTAGCTAATGGTGAAGGACTTAGATCTGTATTATTTTTATCAGGTTGTAAGCATGAATGTAAGGGGTGTCATAATCTTGCTATGCAAGACTTTGAATATGGTGATAGGATATGCATAGATGATATAATTAAAAGAATAAGAAAGAATATACCTATAATAAGAGGGGTTACCTTTTCTGGCGGAGAACCATTAGAACAAGCAGAAAATTTAGCTGAATTAGCTTTAATGATAAAAAAAGATGACCTTAATATATGGTGTTATACAGGATATGAATTTGAATATATACTTAGCAATATGGATAAAATAAATGGATGGAAAATTTTAATTGAAAATATAGATATATTAGTAGATGGTACTTTTCAACAAGATAAGATTGAACCTAATCTAAAGTATAAGGGTTCATATAATCAAAGGATAATAGATGTGAAAAAAAGTCTCTTGGCTAAAAAAGTTATAATATATCCTATATAAAGTTGAATAAAGATATATTGATAGATATAATTAAATTAATTAAAACATTCATATTGGGGTGAAATAATGAAAAATTTAGATGGAATAGAAGTTTGTGAATGCTGTACCATTCATGAAGATTGTGTAGAGTGCGTGAGAAGAAATATGTTAGATGAAGAAACTTTTATGAAGTTATCAGATTTATTTAAGGTTTTAGGAGATTATACTAGAATAAGAATAATATATGCCTTATTTAATAAAGAACTTTGTGTTTGTGATATTGCAGAAGTATTAAATATGAGTCAATCTTCTATTTCTCATCAATTGAGAACTTTAAAAGCGGCTAGATTAGTTAAGTTTAGAAGAGAAGGGAAAACTGTTTTTTATTCTTTAGACGATGAACATATAAGAAAATTATTTAATGCTGGATTAGAGCATGTTAAGCATAATTAAAATAAGTTAAGAGATAGAAAAATGAAACTCTTGACATAATTAAAATCTTTTGTTACAATATTTTTAAAAGATAATAACATACGTTCTTATATTTGTATATAAGTCGGTAAAAACTGAAACTTATATATATAAATGTAAAGAAGCCGGATTTTTGTTAAATAAGACAATAATCTGGCTTTATTTTTTGAGGAGGTTGATATTTATGATTACAAAGGACAGTGCCATTGGAGTCTTAGATTCAGGAGTAGGTGGACTTACAACAGTAAAGGAACTTCAAGAATTATTACCAAATGAAAACATATATTATTTTGGTGATAACAAAAATGTTCCATATGGGAATAAGACAGAAGAAGAGATTATAAAACTTACTAGAAAAATGATAGAGTTTTTAATATCTGAAAATGTTAAAGTTATAGCTGTTGCCTGTAACACAATTTCAACTATTATAGATGAAATAAGTAGGGATTATGATGTAAAGATAATAAAAGTAATAGATCCTATAGTAAATAATATAAAAAATATTCAGAAAAGAGATAAAGTTGGGCTAATTGCAACTAATTTTACTGTAAGCACTAAGTACTATGATAAAATGCTAGGAGATGTAAAGGTTATCGGGAAAGGATGTTCAGAACTTGCAGCTATAGTAGATAGTGGAGAAATAAATGAAAAAGAAGTTAGAAATATTATAAAAACTGATATAGATGATATTAAATCAAGAGAAGATGTAGATACAATAATATTAGGTTGCACTCATTATCCAATAATTAAGCATATTTTTGATGAATGCTATCCAGATGTAAATTTTTTAAATCCAGCACATCATCACGCTATTGCGATAAAAGAATATTTACAGGAGATGGATTTACTTAAAGAAGACAATAGAAATAAATTTTTTAAGGTTTTTACTACAGGAGATAAAGAAAAATATAGAATTATAATGGACATGCTTAAATTAAAAGAACCTGATGAGATAATATTGAAGTAAAAGTGAGTTAAGAGAGAATTGTCTTACTTTAGTAATTAATTGCTAAAGTAAGACAATTCTCTTTTTTATTTTTAATAAAGTATAAATTATAGTTAAACTATTGTATAATTTAATTATAAAATAATATATGTTATTATTTAATAAAGAATGGAGAGAAAAAAATGATTTATGATACTAATACTATATATGTAACAGGCATGTCAAAATCTAATAATATGGATCCCATAACTAAAATGTACAATTCCTTTTTTTTAGGCCTTATATTAGATAAAGATACAGATATTATTATTGATGTAACTTGCAATACAATAAGTGATATAACTAATGATTTTATAAAAACTATTTTAGTAGGTAAAAATTTAGTAAAAGATCTAAATAAGATAATATTAGAAATAAATGAAAGATTTCTAGCTACTTCTCAAAAGGCACTAATAGTTGCATTAAAAGATTCTTTTAATAAATATGAAATGTATAAGCGAAAAAATAATAAATAGGATGGGGTGTTTTAATGAAAAAATGCAAAAGCTTAATAGTATTTAGCGCCGTATTTTTATGTTTATTTTTATTATCTACAGCATATAATGTGAAAGCTTCAGAAGATTTTAACATAATTCCCACTAAACAAGGTATAGATCAAAACAAAAGATGGATTATAAAATTTAATGACATTTTAAGAATTAGTACAGTAAATAATAATACAATATATGTAACAGATGAAAATGGTAAAAAGATAGAAACTAATCTAGAGGTCAGTGCAGATAAAAAATCAGTGTACATATCACCTAAAGGAAGTTATGAATATGGGAAAACTTATTTCCTTATAGCTAATAAAGGAATTGAGAAACTTTCAGGTAAAAGTATGGCAACTAATGTAAAGATGAAGTTTATTATAAAGAATAATACAGCAGTACCACCGATAGACAAAAGTGGATTCACTATATGCATAGATGCAGGACATGGTGGTAGTGATACAGGTAATTCAGGTCCAAATGGGGCATTAGAAAAAGATATAGACTTAGATGTAGCATTAAAAGCAGGATCTATTTTGGAGAATGCTGGTATAAAAGTAGTTTATACTAGAAAAGATGATAATATTAAATATGGAGAAAATGATTTTAAATCAAGATTTGAAGTTATAGGTGTAACCCCTGTAGATGCTGTAGTAAGTATACATTGTAATATAGCAGCTAACAACGATGCTACAGGTATAGAAACTTTTCATAAAGAAGGAGATTTTATTGGAAAAAATTTAGCAGATAAAATTCAAGGTAAATTATCATCGTATACTGGTATGAGAAATAGGGGAGTAAAAACTGGAAATTTCCAAGAAATATATGCGGTTAATGAACCTATAGTAAAAGTATTACTAGGATTTATAAATAATCCACAAGATGAAAAAAAGTTAACAGACTCAAGTACTCAAGAAAAGTTAGGAAAAGCTATAGCAGATGGAATTTTAGACTATTACAAAGAAAATATTAATAATGAATATAACAATATAACTATAGCTTCAGTAGATGATATAATCAAAAGTGTATCACAAGGTGAAAAATATGAGTTGCCTTCAAAGATTAATGTTAAAACTATTCAAGGTGGAACTAAAGAAGAAAATATAACTTGGAATAGCACAGCAGCAAATACAACCAAAGCAGGTACATATGCATACAAAGGAAGAGTAAATGGATATCCAAAAGAAGTTATTTTAACATTACTTGTTATAGGAAAAGGCAACAGTAAGCATACAGTTTGTATAGACCCAGGACATGGGGGTTATGACTCTGGAGCAGTAGGACCTACAGGAATAAAAGAAAAGGATATAACGTTAAAAGTAGCCAAGAAGACAGGATCAATTTTACAAAATAAAGGAGTAAAAGTAGTATATACTAGAACTAGTGATGAAGTATCATGGCCATCTTCGGAAGGACTAGACTTAAAAAAGAGAACAGAAATAGCTAATAGTATGAATCCAAATTATTTTGTTTCTATACATTGTAATTCAGTAGATAATATACCTTCAGCTAAAGGAACAGAAACTTACTATAGTAGTGGAAGCATATTAGGTCAAAAACTAGCTACTAATGTTCAAAACGAATTAATTAAAAATTTGGGAACAGTAAATAGAGGTACTAAAACAGCTAATTTTTATGTTTTAAGAAATAGTACTAGTCCAGCTATATTAGCAGAATTAGAATTTATTAGTAATGTAGAAGGAGAAAAAAATTTAAATACTGATGAATTTCAAAATAAATGTGCACAATCAATAGCGAATGGAATTTTAAAATCTTTAGGATTATTAAATTAAATTGACAACAAATAAACCATATAATATAATGTATTCTAATAGATTTTAATAATAATTGTGTTTTTAAATACTATGAAAAGGAAGAGTACTTAAAATAACCCTTACAGAGAGTGAAAGGTTGGTGAAATTTCACAGGTGGGATTTTAAGGAAAATCACCTTGGAGTAGATTGCTGAAATTTTAGTAAGTATATTCGTAATCCTGCGTTAAAGGATAGAACATATTTGTGTTTGAAAAGAATACACTAATTTTATAGGTGGTATAGCGAAGTAAAACTTCGTCCTATTAGGACGGAGTTTTTTATTGTATAAGAAACTAATTTTATATAAATTTATTGATTATTATGGCAAGTATATGACAAGAATAATTTTTAGGAGGGAGCTGTAAAATGTATAAAAAGATAGATAGTTCAAGAAGTTTTGTACAAATGGAAAGAGAAATATTAGATTCCTGGAATAAAAATGACATAGTAGATAAAAGCTTTGCTTTAAATGAAGAAGGTGAATACTTTACTTTTTACGATGGTCCACCAACAGCTAATGGTAAACCTCACGTAGGCCACGTTCTTACAAGAGTTATAAAAGATTTAATTCCAAGATATAAGGTAATGAAGGGCTACAGAGTTTTAAGAAAAGCTGGTTGGGATACACATGGTCTTCCAGTAGAGCTTGAAATAGAAAAAAAACTAGGAATTTCAGGAAAAGAGGAAATAGAAAAGTTTGGTGTAGAAGAATTTATAAAAGAATGTAAAGATTCTGTATTTACATATTCTAGCATGTGGAAGGATATGTCTGAAAAGTTAGCATTTTGGGTAGATATGGAGAATCCATATGTTACTTATCATAATGATTACATAGAATCAGTATGGTGGGCATTAAAACAATTATGGGATAAAGAGCTTTTATATAAAGGTCATAAAGTTATACCATACTGCCCAAGATGTGGAACAGCACTTTCATCTCATGAAGTTGCACAAGGATATAAGGATGTAAAAGAAGCTACTGCATTTGTAAAATTCAAAGTAAAAGGAGAAGAAAATAAATACATACTTGCATGGACTACAACTCCTTGGACATTACCAAGCAATGTAGCGTTAGCTATTAACAAGAATTTTGATTATGTTGAAGTAAAAAATAATGATGAAATTTTAATTCTTGCAAAGGAATTAGTAAATAGTGTAATAGACGGAGAATATGAAATAATAAAAGAATTTAAAGGAGAAGATATATTAGGTCTTAAGTATGAACAATTGTTACCATTTTACACTCCAGAGGAAGAAGCATTTAAAGTAATTCATGGTGACTTTGTAACTTTATCTGATGGTACAGGTATAGTTCATACAGCACCTGCATATGGTGAAGATGATAATATTGTTTGTAAAAAATACGGCCTTCCTATGATAAATCTTGTAGATAGAGAAGGTAAGTTTGTTGATTGTGTAGAACCTTGGAAAGGAATACCTGTTAAGAAAGCAGATCCTAAGATTATAGAATATATGAATGAAAAAGGAATACTATATAAATCAGAAAAATTTACTCACTCTTACCCACATTGTTGGAGGTGTGATACAGCACTTTTATATTATCCAACAGATAGCTGGTTTGTAAGAATGACTTCTCTAAGAGATAAACTATTAGAAAATAATAATAAGGTTAATTGGTATCCAGATAATATTAGAACAGGAAGATTTGGAAAGTTCTTAGAGAATGTAATTGATTGGGGTATTTCAAGAGATAGATATTGGGGAACACCACTACCTATTTGGGAATGTGAATGCGGTCATAGAGAATGTATAGGAAGTATTGCAGAATTAAAAGAAAAAGGAATAAATGTACCAGAGAATATAGAGCTTCATAAGCCATATATAGATAAAGTTAAGTTAAAGTGTTCTAAGTGTGGAAAAGAAATGAAAAGAACAAAAGAAGTGATAGACTGTTGGTTTGATTCAGGATCTATGCCTTTTGCTCAACATCATTATCCATTTGAAAATAAAGAGGTATTTGAAAAAACTTTTCCAGCACAATTCATATCAGAGGCAGTGGATCAAACAAGAGGATGGTTTTATACATTAACAGCAATATCAACAGCTATATTTGATACAAATCCATTTGAAAATTGTATTGTATTAGGTCACGTTTTAGATAAACATGGATTAAAAATGTCAAAGTCTAAGGGAAATGTTGTGGATCCATTTGATGTTTTAGATAGTGTTGGGGCAGATGCTTGTAGATGGCATTTTTATACTGCAAGTGCACCATGGCTTCCTACAAGATTTTCACCTGAAGATGTAGAAGAAACTCAAAGAAAGTTTTTAAATACCTTATGGAATGTATATTCTTTCTATGTGCTTTATGCTGATATAGATAAATTTAATCCACTAGAATACAAAGATTTTGTAAGTGAAAATGTAATGGATAAATGGATTATTTCAAAATTAAATTCACTTATAAAAGATGTGGAAGCACATATGGATAATTATAGAATAACCCAAGCTGCATTGGCTATAGAGGATTTTGTAGATGAACTTTCAAATTGGTATGTAAGAAGAAATAGATCTAGATTTTGGAGTGAAAAATTAACAGAAGATAAAATAGGAGCATATGTGACATTATACAAGGTTTTAACTACATTAAGCTTGATAGCAGCTCCATTTGTACCATTTATAACAGAAGAAATTTACACTAATTTAGTTAGAGGATTAGATAAAAATGCTTCAGAAAGTGTACATTTATGCACTTGGCCTAAGTATGATGAAAACTTAATTCAGGAAGAATTAGAAAAAGAAATGGATGAAGCTTATAAAATAGTTAAACTTGGAAGAAGTGCTAGAAACTCTGTGAACATAAAGAACAGACAGCCTTTATCTTCTATGTTAGTAAGTAGTAAAACACTTCCAGAATATTATGGTCGTATTATAAAAGATGAGCTAAATATAAAGAATATTACATTTGGCGCAGACTTGTCCAGTTATGTGGAGTTTAATATAAAACCTAACTTGCCAGTACTTGGTAAGAAATATGGAAGATATATTCCGCAAATAAGGAAAGAAATTGCTTCTATGGATCAAATGGAATTAGCTCAAAAGATAAGACAAGGCGAAAAAGTAGCCATAAATATAGATGAAAATGAAATAGAATTAAATGAAGAAAACTTACTAGTAACAATGAAAGGATTAGAAGGATTTGCTTTTGCAGGAGAAGGTACTATTGGTGTAGTTTTAAATACAACTATAACTGAAGAATTAAAAGAAGAAGGGCAATTAAGAGAAATTTTAAGCAAAATTCAAAATATGAGAAAAGAAAAAGAATTTGAAGTTGCCGATAGAATTAAGTTATATGTATCTGGAAATGAAGCTTTAGAAAAAGTTGTGAAAAAATTTGAAGATAGTATAAGAAAAGAAACTATTGCAGAAGAAGTTTTATATAATAAAGATATAGAATATGTAGACTGTAAGATAAATGGAGAAGATTTTAAAATACAAGTAGAAGTTATAAAATAGTAATAATTAAAGGGCATTAAAAGTATTTAATGTCCTTTAATTATATATAATTTTTAATTTGCGTAAATAATCTTAAGCCTTGAAAAGGTTTGCTATTTTTTAGGCTATATCGTAGAATATAAGTAAAGAAAAGTGTAATTTGAATAGAAAATCAAAGAAAAACTGTATTAGGAGTTGATAATATGCCAGCATCAATAAAAGACGTAGCTAGGGAAGCTGGAGTATCTATAGCTACAGTATCAAGAGTGTTAAATGATATAGATGTAGTTAATGAAGATACTAAAAAGAAGGTATTAGCTGCAATAAAAAAATTGGGTTATAGACCTAATATAGTAGCAAGAAGTTTAAAGACTCAAAGGACAAGTACCATAGGAATAATTGTTCCAGATATATCTAATCAATTTTACCCTGAAATAGTAAGGGGAGCTGAAGATGTAGCTAATATATATGAATATAATATAATGTTATGTAATACAGATTTAGATACAGAAAAAGAGAAAGAATATTTAAGAGTATTGAAAGAAAAAATGACTGATGGAGTCCTTTATATGAGTAATTCTTTAGAAAATGAAACTGTAGAATTAATAAAAGAATTAAATATTCCTACGGTACTAGTGGAAACAACAGATGAAAATAAGGATTTCCCAAGTGTAAGTATAGATAATAAAAAAGCAGCATATGAAGCAGTGGAATATTTAATAAGTAAAGGGAATAAAACAATTGCATATATAGGTCCTAAAGATGAAAAAAATAATGCAGGTGCACTTAGATATAAGGGATATAAAGAATCTTTAGAAAAAAATAATATAAAAATAAGAGAAAGTTTAATTTATATATCTGGAATGAAAGCAGGAGATGGCTATGAAGGTATGAAACATATACTTAAAGAAGAATCCATAGATAGTGTTTTTTGTGCTAGTGATGAAATTGCCATGGGAGCAATAAATGCCCTAAGAGATAATGGATTAAAGGTGCCAGAAGATGTAGATGTAATCGGGTTTAGTAATATATATTCAGCGTCTATTTTTTATCCTAAACTTACAACTATAGCACAACCTATGTACGATATGGGGTCAGTAGGAATGAGAATGCTTATAAAAATTATAAATAAAGAACAATTGGAAAAAGAACATTATGTATTAAATTATAGTCTTATAGAAAGAGATTCATGTAAAAAATAATAAAAATTTGTTAAGAATAATAGTAACATGAAAAAACACAGCAAAAGCTGTGTTTTTTTTATGTCATGTAAAAGAAAATAATGTTATACGAAAATTTTGAAAAGAAAAACAATAAATGGTATAATTTAACACAAACACAATATATTAGTAGTTTTGATTTAAATTACTAATTTAGGGGGATATGTATGGATATAAGAAAAAATGTGAAGAATATATTCGAATATCTTTATTATTTAAAATCATTAAATGAAAAAATTACAAGAAATATTAAATACTATAAAAATACTTTTGTAGTGGATAATTTGTTGAAAGAAAAGGGTTGTACAAAAAATAATAATATAGAAGACGATTGGTGGATAAGCATAGATAAAGAATGTTTTAAAGAATATAATTTTTTATTTGATTTATATCAAAGTATTGAAAAGGAGGAAAAAATAGAGATAATATTTGGAACAGGAATATTAAAATGGGAAATTGAAAAGGAAGATATATATCATCCATTATTCATTGCAAAGATCAGTTTAGACTATAATAGTGAAGATGATAAATTTTATATTAAATTAAAGGATAAAATACAGTTAGATATACATTTTTTACAAGGAATAAATGTATATGATTACAATAATTTATTAAAAATAAAAGAAAATATTAGCATAGAGAAAATAAATCCCTTAGATTATAAAAGTATAGAATCTTATTTTAGTGAAATATTAAGTAGTTTGTATAAAAAAGATGTTAATAAATCAAGTTTGCAAGAACCCAATATAATAAAAAATAATTTAATCATAGTTAGAAACATTAATACAAATTTATGGAAGAAAGACATAAAAGATATAATACATGGATTAGATAATGGTATGGAGATACCAAAAAGTATACAAGCCTTAGCTACTGAAGAGAGATTATATGAAGACGAGAAAACAATAAAGGAATGGGAGGCTGTGGAGAAGGAACTATTATTTCCTTTGCCTATAAATGATGAGCAAGAGGAAATAGCAAGAAAAATATCTAAAGAATTTGGTGTAGTTGTACAAGGACCACCAGGAACAGGTAAAAGTCATACCATTGCTAATTTGATATGTCATTTACTAGCTCACGGTAAACGAGTGTTAGTTACTAGCGAAAAAGGAAAAGCTTTAAAAGTTTTATTAGATAAAATACCAGAAGAAATTAAAGCACTTTGTGTTAATTTAAATGGTAATGATACAAAATCTATAAAAAACTTAGAAGAATCTGTTAGGCAGATAGTAGATAATTTAGCTTTGAATCCTAGAATATTAAGTGAAGAATTAACTAAACTAAAAGATGAGCTAGAATTATGTAGATTAAATCAAAATAAGTATTTTGAAAGATTAATATACATAAACAGGAGAGAGAATATGAATATCAACTATTGTGGAGAAACATTTAAAATTAATGATATAGCAATTTGGTTAAGAGAGAATGAAAAAGATTTTTCATGGATAGAAGATGATATAGACTTAAGCAATAAAGCTCCTATATCGCAAAATGAATTTGAAAGATTAGTAGAATATAGGCGAACTATAAAAAAGGAAGAATTAGCAAAAATCAAAGATATAGGCATACTTTTAGACAAAATTCCATCATATAAGGAGTTATCTTATGCAATAAAAAAGTTTTTAGATTTAAAAAATAGATATGAATATAATTTAGATAAAGTAGATGGTTGGAATATATACAGTGATGAAGGATTTCAGTACAATAAAGTTAAAGAAGTTATCTGGGAAGGTATGGAGCTAATTGATGATTTAGAAAAATTAAAACTTATAAAAGTTATGAAAGATTATTTTAATAGCGATATTTTAAAAGCTTCAATTTCATCTATGTTATTAAATTGGAGAAGATATTCAAATCGGCTATCGGTTATAAAGAAAGAGCTAAATAGTCATAATATATCTATTCCTAAAGATGTAAATTTATATAAATTTGAAAAGGATTTTGATAAAATATATGAAGAAATAAATAAGAAAAATAAATTAAGAAAGAGTTTTTTATTCTTAAATAAAGATTGCTCATATATAATAAATGAATGTTTAGTAGATTGTAAACCTATAGACTCAATAGAACCGGCTATTATAATAAAATTATATTTTGAGCAAAATAATATAGAAAAGAGTATGATAAGCTTATGGAATAATACAATGAATATGTACAAGGAACTCTTTATAGAAGAAAGTAATGTAAATAGCATTATAATTATAGAAAATTATATAAAAAATATTCAAGGCATAGTCCATTGGGATGAAAGAATAAGAATGTCTATAAACAAATATTTAGGTAATATAAAATATCCTAGAAATTTAAAATGGACTGAAAAAAGTACACTTATTTATTTAGAAGAATGTATAGATTCTATAGAGGAAATAAACCAATATAACCAAGCTAAAACTTATTTAAATACTATGACTACTTTTTTATCACAAAAACAAGAATTTTACGATATAGTAAATGCTATAGAAGAATTAGATATATGTAAATTAAAAAACAGTTATGAATATCTCGAAGATTTAAAAGTATTGAAAAGAAAAATAGAAGAAATGAATATAATATCTAATAAATTAAAGATTGTATGTCCAAAAACATATAACAAAATTGAAAAAGGAGATTGTCAGTATTTTAAAAATTGGAATAGAGCTTGGCGATGGAGAAAATGGGATTGCTTATTAAATAAAATAAAAGAGGTAGACGAGGATAAAATTGAAGAATTATTAGAGTATGAAAAGAATAGGGAAAGAGAGATAATTAAAAATATAATATATAAGAAAACTTGGTACAATCAAATAATGAAAGTATCAGAAGATGAAAAAAGGAGTTTAATGAGTTGGTTAAATGCAGTTAAAAGAATAGGTAAGGGTAAGGGTAAATATACAGATGAATATGTAAAATTAGCTCAACAAGAAATGGAAAAGTGCAAAAATATTATACCCATTTGGATAATGCCTGTAGATAATGTTATTGAAAATATAAATGTTTTAGATAGAAAATTTGATGTAGTTATATGTGATGAAAGCAGTCAAAGTAATATTTTTTCTTTATGTGCTTTAATGAGGGGAAAAAAAGCTATAATAGTTGGAGATGAACAACAGATAAGCCCACAAGCTGTTGGAATAAACTTTGAACAAGTAAAAAACTTAGGAAATATATACTTGAAAAATATTCCGCATAAAGAGTGGTTTGATCTTCAAACAAGCCTTTATGATACAGCTTTAAGAGTATTTCCAGATAGGATTATATTAAAAGAACATTTTAGATCTCTACCAGAAATAATAGGCTTTAGCAATAAATTATGTTATTTCAATGAGATAAAAATATTAAGGCATGCAAAAAGATCAGAAAGATTATTGACACCTATAAAAACTGTTAAAGTAAATAATGGAAAGAGAGATGAAAAAAAGAGTATTAATAAAGAAGAGGCAATGTGTATAGCAAATAAAATATATGAGTGTTGCAATGATAAAAGATATAATGGAATGACAATGGGAGTTATATCTTTATTAGGAGAATGCCAAGGAGAATATATTCAGGAACTTTTAAAAGAAAAAATAGGAATACAGGAAATGATAAAGAGAAAAATAATTTGTGGAGATGCGTATTCGTTCCAAGGTGATGAAAGAGATATAATATTTTTATCTATGGTTATTGGAAACAATATGAAATTTGCGTCATTAACTAAAGAGGCAGATATAAAAAGATTTAATGTAGCAGCTAGTAGAGCTAAAAATCAAATGTGGGTATTTCACTCTGTTGATCTCAAAGACTTAAATAAAGATTGCGTAAGATATGAATTGTTAGAGTATTGCAATAACTATAAAAAATACAATGATAATAATAACAAACTAGAATATATGGAGAAGAGGGCCTTACACAAAGAAATATACAATATAATCAATTCTAAAGGTTATGAAATATATCCAAGTTCAGATGTATATGGCATAAAATCAGATTTTATAGTAGAAGGACGTAATAATAAAGTATTTATAAAATGTAAGGTACATGGAAGTGAAAAAAGGACTAGTGAAGAAATAAGAGATGAGTATAAACTAGAGCTGAAATTAAAAAATATGGGATGGAATATAATTAAAATAAGAGATTTGGATTATCATAGAAATCCTGAAAAGACTATGTTAGATTTCTTTTTAAAACTAAGTTCTTTAGATATATTGCCTAATAAAAATAATATTAAGGAAAAAATATTAATAAAAAATAAAGGGCTAAAAGCAGTTTAAATTTTAAAAATTAATCACCACTCCGATTGTTATTTCATAATATATTTTATGACTAATAATTCGGAGTGATGTTTTTTTGTTATATGCGCTAATTTTAGCAGGAGGAAAAGGAACAAGATTATATCCCCTTTCTAGAGAAAATAGACCTAAGCAGTTTTTAAAAATAATTAATAATAAAAGTTTTTTAAAAAATACGGTGGATAGAATAAAGCCATTAGTAAATATAGAAAATATATATTTAGTTACAAATGAGGCTTATTTAGAAAAAGTATACGAAGAGCTGCCTGAATTAAGTAAGGATAACATATTTTTAGAACCAGAGAATAAAGAAACGGCAACTTGTATAGGACTTTCTGCAGTTAAATTATTAAAAAAAGATAAAGATGCTGTAATGATGGTTCTTCCATCAGATCATTATATTGAAGATGAAAAAGTTTTTATGGATACTATGAAACAAGCGGTAGAAACGGTAGAAAGAAAGAGAGGATTGCTAACAATTGGAGTTAAGCCTACAAGGCCAGAAACTGGATATGGATATATTGAAGCAGGAGAAAGAATACAGGGTAGTATTGCTACTTATAAGGTAGAAAGATTTGTAGAAAAACCTAATGTAGAAGTTGCTAAGGATTTAATAATGAAAGGAAATTATCTTTGGAATAGTGGAATGTTTGTTTGGAGAGCAGATATATACTTAAGAGAGATGGAAAAATATTTACCCAAAATGTATAAAAGCATGATGAATATATACTATAATTTAGATACTGAAAAAGAGGAAGATACTATAAGAGAAGAATACAGGTTAATAGATGGAATATCTGTAGATTTTGGGATCATGCAAAAAACTAGAAAGGCCTATGTTATAAAATGTGAATTTACATGGGATGATATAGGTAGTTTTATGTCGTTATCAAGATTTTTAAAAAATTTCCGAGGAAATAATGTAGAAGGGAATGCTTTTTTGGAGCAAAGCAACAATTGTATAATTTTTAGTAAAGAAAAATTAATTATAGGCTTTGGAATAAATGATCTTATAATAGTAGATTCAGGAGATGTAATGCTTATAATGGATAAAAACAAAGATCAGGAAATAAAATATTTAGTTGATGAATTAAAATCTTCTAATAAGTTTCATAATTTTACTTAGTATATAAAGAAAGTCCTTAGATAATTTTATATATTAAGGTTATAATAAAATATATAATTTAGAATATTAAAAAATTGTTAACTATAATATACAAAGGTTTGTTTTTACAATGTAAAGGAATATAATATAGTTATACTCTAGAGTATAAATTAACAGTAAATATAAGTTATTCTTATGACATATTTAATTTGGAGGGATAAATATGAGTATTAAAGAATCCATGGAAAAAGGAATAAGGGATACTCTAATTAGCAATGCTGTTGAACTATTGAACAAAAATCCTGAAAAAAATGTAGAAAAAGTTTTTCATATAGCTAGGAAAATAGCTGGAAAAGATGAAGAAAATTTACAAAGGATTAATACTGTTTATAAATACTACAATGATATGCCGTCTATTAATGAATATGTTAATAACATATTGAAAACTACCAATAAAAATTGTCTTAACAAACTCTTTACGAATTTTTTTGGAAATGCAGTTTGGTATGGAATGCCTAAAAGAGCTAAGCTTTTAGAAGAAGAAGGAATAAAAACACCTTTTGTAATTTTAATAAGTCCTTCTATGAGATGTAACTTAAGATGCAGGGGATGCTATGCGTCAAGTTATAGCAAAGAGGATGATATAACCTATGAAGAATTGGATAGAATTATAGGAGAAGCCATTGAAATTGGCATTTATTACTTTATTATTTTAGGCGGAGAACCATTCTTTTATAAAGATTTACTAAAAATATATGAAAAATACAATGATGCTATATTTATGCCTTTTACTAATGGAACTTTATTTGATAATAAGTTATCAGATGAGATCCAAAGATTAGGGAATGTTATTCCTATGCTCTCTCTTGAAGGATTTGAAGAAGAAACAGACGCTAGAAGAGGTAAAGGCGTATTTAAAAAGGTAATGAAAAGTATGGATATGTTAAGAACAAGAGGAATACTATTTGGAGTTTCTAGTGCTGTAGGAAAATCCAATATTGACATTGTATCTTCAGATGAATTTATTAATATGCTTATAGAAAAAGGATCTAAGATGAGTTGGTATTTTATATTTATGCCAGTAGGTGAAGATCCTAATTTTGAACTTATGCTTGAACCTGAGCAAAGACTATACCTAGGTAGAAGAATAAGGAAGATTAGAAATAATAAACCTTATTTTGCTATTGATTTTTTCAATGATGCACCTTATGTTGGAGGATGTATAGCGGGTAAATATTATTGCCATATAAATTCAAAAGAAGATGTGGAGCCTTGTATATTTGCACACTTTGCTACAGATAATTTAAAAAACAAGTCATTAATAGAAGTTTTTAAAGGACCATTTTTTAAGGAATTAATAAAGAATCAACCATATAATAATAATTTATTGAGACCATGTATGATGATAGATAATCCACAAGTAGTTAGAGATATAATGAATAAAACTGGGGCAAAACCTACAGATAAGGGTGCAGAAATGATGCTATATGATGAAGACTTTAAAGATACTTTAGACAAATTAGCAGACGAATTTAAGCCCTATGCAGATAAGGAGTGGGTTGAAGAGTTTAATTCTACAGGGAATTATTCTATGTCAAAAGGCTAATGTCAAAATATATTAAAAATCCGCCATAAATTATGGCGGATTTTTAATATATTTTGACATTATGATTTTATTAAACTATTATTAAAATAATCATATTAAAATATTAAGTGGTGATTATTTTATGAAGAATATAAATATAAAAAAATATAGTATTTTGATTATAACTATATTTATGATTTTTAGTTTAACTGGGTGTAAAAAGAAAGATAATGTCAGTACTTTAGATAAAAATACTAGAGGTGATTTATCTATATCAGTTCCTAAAGAAATGCTATCTTATATTAATCAATGTGTGGAAGAATTTAATAATTACTATCCTAATGTTAAAGTTAATATAAGCTTAGAAAAAGATATATCAAAAGATAAAAAGGAAACAGATATTATAATTATAAAAAGTGAACATACAAAATATTTTTTAAGTAAATTTAAGGATGATTTTTTAAATTTAGAAGAATTTTTATCAAAATATAAGAAACATTTTAAATATGGAAGTTTAGAAAATGTATCCCTAGATAATGTTACTTATGGCATAGATTTAGGCAGTAATCCCTATTTAATGATATATAAAAAAGATATATACGAAAAATGCAATATAAATTTAGATGATATAAAAACTTGGGACAATTATGTGGAAAGTAGTAAATATATAAATAAAAAATTAAATAAGAACTATAAGTTTATGCATAACTATAAGAATATAGATTTATATGATATATTTTTAAATCAATTGGGAAGAGGATACAAAGATGAAAAGGGAAATGAAACTATAATTAGTGGTGAGTCTATAAGGGCTATTGAATTGCTGAATATATTTAATAAAAATGAAATGATTTATAGGGAGGAAAATAATTCACTAATAGAAGCGTTAAAAAGTGAAGAGGTTGTATCTACTATATGTACGGCTACAGATGTATATAATATTATAGAAAAGTTGCCAAGTATGAAAGGAGATTATACAATAAAGAGAATACCTGCATTTATTTTAGCTGGAAACAGAAATGTAAGTAAGAATGAGTATAGCTTGTTAGTCTTTGAGGGAAAAAATAATAAAGCTTCAAGAACATTTTTGAAATTTATAATAGAGAATGAAAAACTTCAAGAAAAAATATTTAAAGATGAAAAAGTATTGCCATTTAATATAAATGTATATAAATCAAAGAGTTTAAATAAAAAAGAAGACTTTTTTAATGGTGAAAATATATTTGAATTAGTTTATGATGTGTATAGAAAGTCTCCTAATATAAAATATAATGAAGATTACGAAGATATAAGAAAAAATATAAATAAAACTTTAAAATTTATTAATGATGAAGAAGTTGATACGGAAAAAATTATACAGAAAGTTTCCCCAAAGTAGTAAGTTCAATGAAAAAGGCTTAATTTTAATTAAGCCTTTTATATATTGTTAGAAATAATATTATTATATACTTTAAGAGTATTTCTAGCTGTGTTTTCCCATGAATATAAAGAAGATCTTTTTAAAGCTTTTTTCTGCAATTCATATCTAAAAGATATATCTAATAAAGTTTTTTCAAGAGCATCAGAAAATTCATTTATGTCATTAGGATCAATAAGAAGTCCTCCATCACCAACTACTTCAGGTATAGAAGTTATATTAGAAGTTATAACTGGAGCGCCGCAGCACATAGCTTCTAATGGAGGAAGTCCAAATCCTTCATATAATGAAGGATATACAAATGTTTCACAGCTATTGTATAAAATAGGCAAGTGATTTTCAGGAACAAAACCAGTAAATACTACTTTAGATTCTATGTTCAACTTTTTAGCCATATCTATTAGGATTTTTGAACCATTTTTATTAGCACCTACTATGACTATTTTGTAATCTTTATCTAATTTTTTATATATTTTAGAAAAAGAAATCAACAAAGATTTTATATTTTTTCTAGGACTAAAACCACCTATATAAAGTATAAAAGGATAATCTATGTCATAGTAATTTTTTAGAATATAGTTGCATTTATCTTTATTTAAAGGTTTATATTTTTCATCTGCTGCTAAATGAGTTACAAAAATCTTTTTTTCATCTATAGGGAAAAATCTTAAAATATCTTTTTTAGAGTATTCAGAGACTGTTATTATGGCATCGGCATCATAAATTAATTGAGGCATATTCTTAAGAAATTTTTTTAAATATCCTCTACCCACTGTTTCAGGCATTGTATAAGGAATTAAATCATGCACAGTTACAACTTTTTTACAAGAAGTATTTTTACTAAGGCCCATACCATTTTGTGGTACATGATATAAATCTATATTTTCCTTGCTTAAATTATATGGAAAATAGTATTCTTCGTAGAAATGTTTACGTCGTTTTGAAGTTAAAATAATCTTGGAATTATCTTTTGAAAAATTACTGTAATTTTCTCCCCACCAATATATGTGATAAAAATTTTCTTTATCCAAATTTAGTATATGTTTTAAAATGTTTTGAGTGTAAGTCCCTATTCCTGTACCATTGTATAAATTAATAGCTCTTGCATCAAATCCTATTTTCACTAAATCCCTCCTTTGCAAAACAATCCTATATATTAATAATATTAATCAATCATAAAAATGTGTACCCTTATGAAATAAAATATGTTTAATATCCTTTAGATATTACCTTTTAGCACATACAAAGTAATTAATACATATAATACAATTATGAAGCAAGGATCGGGAGGATAAATATTGGAGGATAGATATATAAAGAAACTAGTGAACAATAAATATCATATAAAAGCTATATATATAGAAAAATAAAAAATATATATAAAATAAAAAGCAATAATGGGGATTTCTGTTTAAAGGTATTAAAGTATAAATTACCAGAAACTTTATTTGTAATTTCTGCTATTAATCATCTTTATAATAAAGGCTTTATGAACACTCCTAAGATTATAAAAACTATAGATAAAAAAGACTTCATATCTCTGGGAGATTATTATGGATACTTGACACCATGGATAGAAAGTCGACATTGCAATTATGAAGATTTTAAAGATGTGGAGCTAGCTGCGTTTACCTTAGGAGAATTTCATAAAAAGAGTACTAATTTTAATTGGCATAAATATATAAAACCAAGATATAGAATAGGAGGATGGATTGAAAACTTTAGCAGTAAAAAAGAAGATATAATTTATTTTAAAAATGAAATAGATAAGAAGGAGAAATTTTCATATTTTGATAGCTTGTTTAGAAAAATAGTAGACGAAGAATTAATAAGAGCTGATAAAAGTATATATAATTTAAAGAGAAGTGATTATTTAAATAAAATTCAGGCAGAAAGAAAAAAAAATCAACTTTGTCATCATGATTATGCTAATCATAATGTGTTAATAGATAAAAACAATTGTGCGCATATAATAGATTTTGACTATTGTATATTAGATATTCATTTACATGATTTATGTAGCTTAATTATACGTGTAATGAAAAATGGGAAATGGAACATAGAAAATTCAAAGAAAATAATGGATAGTTATAGTTTAAACTATTCAATAAATAAAAAAGATATAAAAATTATGGCTGCTTTTATGGAATTTCCACAAGACTTTTGGCAAGTAGGACTTCAATACTATGTGGAAAAACAACCCTGGAAGGAAAAAATTTTTATAAATAAAATAGAAAAAATAGTAATGGATAGAGAGCAAAAACAAGAATTTATAGATGAATTTAGATATATAAATTATGGAATTGGAGGATGTTATGATTAGAAGAGAGGCTTTTTTGAAGTATTTAAAAGATAAAAATATACTTGTAGATGAAACTATAAATTCTCCTATTAAAGCTAACAATGTAGATGAAACAAAGCTAGAAGAACAATTTTATATAATAAATGATTTCCATAAAAGAGTTATGGGGTATGAAAATATAAAAGATAGATTAGATAGTGGAATTGGGAAGACAATAGAGGAATATAAGGTTTGTATAAAAAAAGTAAACAGGGATTTAAAAAAAATTAAGTTAGAGGGACCTAATAATGCTTTTGAAAATAAATTTTTAGAATTAGGAGAAGAGCATATAGAAAAAGGGAAAAAAGCTATTAAAAATATATATAAAAATGAATACTATTTATTGATAACCAGAAGTATGAAAAATAAAGAAATAATATTAGATAAAGTAGATTTTAAACATTTAAAGAAAGAAGACGAATTTATAAAATTAAAAACTATAAATAAATGTAAATATAATTTAGTGGAAATGGATTGTTTTTATTTGCTATATAGGTACAAGAAAAAAGGAGTTAGTTTAGACTATTATATGCTAATAGATAAATTTTGTAGTATAGCTAATTTAGGAGAAAATAGCTATCAATTTATATTGTCACTTTTATCATTTCCTTATGAATTTATGAAGGTAATTATGAACTATAGATATAATAGAAAAAATTTAAGTGAGCATGAGTACTTATTGGATTTAATAAAATCAAGTGAACAAAAAAATTTAATTTCAATATAGGGGTGGTGGAATGAAGGGGATATATTCTAATAGAAATTACTTAGCACAATATGATTTAGAATCTACATTATTTGAGAATTTTAATGTAAAGCCTAAGGAAGTTTTGCCTTTAAGAAGTGTTTTTATGATAACAGATGAAATAGGACAAAAAATTTTAAAAAAGGTAGATTATACTTTAGAAGAATTAAAATTTATAGAACAGGGTTTGAAATATGTAAATAGAAGTTTTGATAGAACAATGAATTTTTTAAATACTAGGGATAATAAACCATATGTTATTTGGAATGGCTCTATATATTGCATGATGGATTTAGTAGAAGGTAGAGAAAGTGATTATAGTAATCCTATGGATCTAATTATAGCTACAGAAGCTTTAGCAGAATTACATTGTGCAGGAAAAGGATTTTATAGCCATATAAAGTCTAAAAATAATATAGGAAATATTATTAGAAATTTTAGAAGAAGAGAAAAAGAAATGAATTTGTTTAAAGAATTGAGCTTAATTTATAGCAAAAAAAGCAAATTTAATAACATAGTTAGTGACAATGTGGACTTTTTTATAGAGCAAATAAAAAAGAGCATAAAAATACTAGAAAACTCATGCTATTATAAATTATGTAGTATAGAGGAGAAAAGGGTGTTTTGCCATCATGATTTAGCTTATCATAATATTATAATTAATAATGATAAAGGCTACTTTGTAGATTTTGATTACGCTATAGTAGATTTAAGGGTACATGATTTATGTAATTTTATAACTAAATGGGTAAAGAGCTCTGCTTACGATGTAGAAAAATGCTCTAAGATATTAGAAGTATACAATAAAATTAACCCTCTAAATAGCAAGGAAATAGAGGTTTTATATGGTATGCTTACTTTCCCACAAGAGATATATAATATAGTAAAAGATTATTACACTAACAATAAAGACTGGTCGGAAAAAGATTCTGTGGATAAATTAAAAAAGAAAGTTGAATTAGAAGAATTTAAAAAAGATTTTTTAAAAGATTTTAAAGGACTAATATAATAAAAAAATGTATCTAAAAGGTAATTTTTAAATTACCTTTTAGATACATTTTATTTTGTTCATATGACTATTATTTATAATATCAGAGTATGCATTTATAGTATTAATAGCTGTTTTTTCCCAAGTAAGTTCTGAAGCTCTTTTAAGTCCCTTTTTTATCAAAGAGTTTTTTAAATTGTTATCTAATAAAACTTCGTACATAGAATCACAAAGATCGTCTATATTATATGGATCTATTAATAAAGCAGAATCCAATACTACTTCAGGAATAGATGTAGTATTAGAAGTTATAACAGGGCAATTACATGCCATAGCTTCTACAGGTGGTAATCCAAAGCCTTCATAAAAAGAAGGATATACAAAAAGTTCACAAGCACTATAAAAATAAGGTAGGTGCTCTAATTCTATAAAACCTGAGAATATAACTTTATCAGATATCTGTAATTCTTCACATCTTTTTTTATACAATGCATAAGATTTTCCTTTTTTACCTGCTATAATTAATTTTATATCTTTTTTATAAGAGCATATAAGCTTACTAAAAGCTTCAATAAGTCCAATTATGTTTTTCCTAGGACTAAATCCACCTACGTATAATATAAAATCATCTTCAATAGAATAATGTTTTTTTATGAGTAATTTACTTAGCTGTTTATCTTTAGGTTTATATATATCTTCACTTGCTAAATGAGTTACAAAAATTTTATCTTCTGGAAAGTTAAAAGCCTTTATTATATCTTGTTTTGAAAAATTAGAAACTGTTATTATTCCATCACATAAAGATACTATTTTAGGTAGAGTTTCATTGAAAATTTTTCTATAATTGTCACTTGTAGTTTCAGGCATTCTATATGGAATAACATCGTGTAAAGTTATTATAAAAGAACAAGTTTTTTCTAAAGGCAATCCTATACCATTTTGGGGAACATGATAAAGCTGCAAATCCTCTCCTTGTAATGGATTACATATATTCACACCATCCCAAAAATTATTGCTTTGACTTTGTGAGGATATTTTAGATATAGAGAAATTATTATTAAATTTTATGGAGTTACTGCATTGGGATGGCATAAATATTGTGTATTTATTGACTTTGTCAATGTTATTAATATTATTTATTAGTTGATAAGTATAAGTACCAATACCTGTCCCCCTATACCATTTTGAAGCTCTTCCATCTATACCAATTTTCATATTCTAGAGTTCCTTTCTTAGAAATAATTATATTTCATTATATTAATATGATACATAAAGTGTTAATAATATAAATTTTAGTTATTGTTCTTCTAAAATTTATAAAGAACACATATAGATTATAGAGAGGTGATTACTGTGATGAGGGAATTTGAAATAGAAAGACAGTTTGATATTAAAATTGAAAAACTTAAACCTAATAAGGGAGTGTATTTTCTAAAAACCAATGAAGGACCAAGATGTTTAAAAAAAATTAATTATGGTATTCAAAAATTACTATTTGTTTATGGTGCTAAAGAACATCTTGTAGAGAATGGATTTTCAAGAGTTGATAGATATTATATGAATATTTATGGAGAACCCTTTGCAATTGTAAATGAAGATATTTATACATTATCCGAGTGGATAGATGGAAGAGAGGCAGATTTTAAAGATAAAGAAGATGTAGCTAATTCAGCTAAAAGTCTAGCATATATGCATATAGCCTCTAAAGGGTATGAACCTCCAGAAAACAGTAAATTAAAAACGGATCTTTGGAGATGGCCAAGTCTTATGAATAAAAGAGTTAAAGCATTAGAAAAAATGCGACACATGGCTAGAAAGAGAAGTAATAAAAACGAATTTGAAATGAACTATATAAAAAATGTTCAATTTTATAGGGATTTAGGAAGAAGAGCTATAAACGTTTTAGAAAGTTCAGCCTATGAAGATTTATGCAAAATATCTGAAGAGGATAAAAACTTTTGCCATCATGATTATACCTATCACAATATAATAATAGATGATGACAATGATATAAATGTAATAGATTTTGATTATTGCAAAAGGGAGATAAGAGCATATGATGTATCTTCATTTATGATAAAAGTATTAAAAAGAGTAGATTGGGATATAGAATATGCTAAGTTAATACTGGAATCATATAATAAAGTATATCCACTAAAGGAAGAAGAATATAGAGTCTTATTTGCATTTTTGTTATTTCCACAAAGATTTTGGAGGTTATCTAATAGATATTTTTATAATGAAACCAATTGGGCTACAAGGTCTTTTGACAAAAAAATGAATAGATTAATAGAAGAACAAGATAATTATATGAAGTTTATAGAAAATTTCAAAGATGCATATGATCAGAAAGAATAAATATTTATTATATGTCTTATATAAAACCCATGTAGAAATACTTTTACGTGGGTTTTATGTTTATTTAATACCTTATGAATATTTATTAATTTATTTATTATTACAAAAATAAATATTGACTTTTATTAAAGTTTTGATATCCTTTATGTTAAGTTCAAGTTTTAATTAATAAAATTTATGTCTTATTAGTTTTATGGGGTGTAGAGATGGAATGTTATATATTAACTAAGGTATTAAATAATAATGTAGTAATTGCCAGAAGGCATAAAAAACAATATGTATTAACAGGTAAAGGCATTGGGTTTAATTATTCAAAAGGAGAGAAGATTCCCAATGATAAAGTAGAAAATGTATTTGTTAAACAAGAAAATGCCATAGGAGATAATTATGATAAGATATTAAATACAGTAGAAAAAAGTATAATAGGTATTTCAGAAGAAGTAATATCATTTTGGGAAAAAGTACTTAACGTAAAATTAAATGAAGCTATCCATGTATCTTTACCAGATCATATAAGTTTTGCTATTAAAAGATTAAAAGAAGGTATAGATATAAAAAATCCATTTTTAAGTGAGTTTATAGTTTTATACCCTAAAGAATATGAAGCAGCAAGAAAAGCTTTAGAGATGATAAATACAAGATTGAAGGTACATTTACCAAAAGATGAAATAGGATTTCTTTGTTTACATATAAAAGCTGCATCTTCCAATGAAAATTTAGGAAATTCAATTAAGTATGCAGAAAAAATAGGGGAGGTTATGAATTTTATATTTCTTATATTAAAAAAAGAAATAGATAAAGATTCTTTACAATATGCAAGGACCCTAACACATATAAATTTTATGATACAAAGAGTAAAAGAAGGCAAAACTGTTAAAAACTATTTACTTGACAGTATAAAAAAAGAACTATATAATGAATACAATATAGCAATAAAAGTTGCTTTAAAAATTGAAAACCTTTTTAATATAAGTGTACCAGAAGATGAAATAGGTTATATTGCTCTTCATCTTAGTAGACTTAAGAATGTATAAGTAGTGTTACTATTGAATTAGGCACGAGCTTAAAAGAGTTGAATTATCGACTTTTTAGCTCGTGTTTTTTATTTTTAAAAAATTAACAAGGGAGGAATATAAATGAAAAAGCTATTTAGTATTTTACAGAAAATAGGTAAATCTTTGATGCTTCCAGTATCAGTATTGCCTGCTGCGGGAATACTTTTAAGATTAGGACAACCAGATCTTTTAAATATGCCTTATGTAGCTACGGCTGGAGATGCTATATTTGCAAATCTTCCAATGATATTTGCAGTGGGTGTGGCTATTGGGTTTTCGGGAGGGGAAGCAACAGCAGCATTAGCAGCAGTAGTAGGACAATTTATTTTACAAGGAATATTAGAAGTAGCAGGAGATAACTTTGCTCAAGTTGCAGCAGAACAGATATCAAAGGCTCAAGGTATAGCTTTAGATGTATTTAAAAATTCAGCAGAATATGCTGAGATAGTTAGATTAAATAAAATAAATATGGGTGTATTCGGAGGTATAATCATAGGACTGACAGCTGCAATTTTATATAATAAGTATCATAATATAAAATTACCACAAGCTTTGGGATTTTTTGCTGGAAAAAGATTCGTACCTATAGTTACATCAATTGCATCATTAATTATTGCAGTTATTGGTGTTAAGGTTTGGCCAGAATTACAAAAGGGAATAGACGCATTTGCACAATGGGCTAGTATATCCCCCTATGGACCAGCTCTTTATGCTTCAGGTAAAAGGTTACTTATACCTGTAGGACTTCATCACGTGTATTATCCACCATTTTTATATCAATTTGGCGAATATATATCAGACGGAGTATCTTATTTAGGAGATTTTGCAAGATTTTATCATGGAGACCCCAATGCAGGTATATTTATGGCGTCAGAATATCCTAATATAATGTTTGGACTGCCAGGAGCAGCTTTAGCCATGGTACTTACTGCTAAAAAAGAAAACAGAAAAGCTGTAGCGGGAATGATGGGATCAGCTGCATTAGTTGCTTTTGTCACTGGGATAACAGAGCCAATTGAGTTCTCTTTTATATTTGTTGCACCAATATTATTTGTATTTCATGTTTTTGCAGCTTTTTTAGGTGGATTAGCAACAAAAATTTTAGGTGTAAGATTAGGATATACATTTTCAGCTTCTGCAATAGATTATGCATTAGGCTTTAAATTTGCAGGTAATCCTTTATTAATTTGGCCTTTAGGGATAGCATTTTTTGCATTATATTTTGTAGTGTTTTATTTTGTAATAAAGAAGTTCGATATTGCAACCCCTGGTAGAGAAAAAGGTGAAGAAGCTAAGCAAGTTGTAATTGATAATTTGGATAAGAATAATAGAGCAAGTAAGATTTTAGAAGCTTTAGGAGGAGAAGGTAATATAAAAGAATTAGATGCTTGTATGACAAGGCTTAGATTAAATTTAGTAGATCCTTCAAAGGTAAATAAGAGTACCCTTAAGGCTTTAGGATCAGCTGGAGTAATGGAGGCTGGAAATAGTGTTCAAGTAATCTTTGGAACAGAAGCAGAAAGAATAAAAGATGAGATTAAAAATATTATTAATAATTCATATGAAGCTTTCGAAGAAAAAGAAAATTATAATATAAAAGAAGATTTACAAGCTGAGGTTAAAGAAAATAATATAAAAGAAGAAATTATTTTAACACCAATAGAAGGTGAAGTAGTGGAGCTAGAAAAAGTTCCAGATGAAGTTTTTTCTCAGAAAATGTTAGGTGATGGTTTTGCTGTAAAAATAAAGGATGATAAAATTTATGCACCTATAGAAGGAGAAATATCTGTGTTATTTCCAACAAAACATGCTATTGCAATAACTACAAATAGTGGTTTGGAAATATTAATACATGTAGGAATAGATACTGTTGAACTTCAAGGAGAAGGCTTTATTTCTCATGTTAAGCAGGGGGATATAGTTAAAAAAGGAGATTTACTATTAAGTGTGGATAAGGATTTTATAAAAAATAAAGGAAAAAGTTTAATAACTCCTGTTATAGTTACTAATATGGAAAAAGTACAGTCATTAAAAATATTTACAGGAGAAAACACAAATAAAAAGGCTGCTATTGTAAAATTAAAATAATTATTAGGGTTGCTACTTATTAAGTAGCAACCTTTTTGTAGCATCTAATATTTTAAATCATATTATAGATATATAATTAAAATATTATTTAGGATGTGCGTATATGAATATAGGAGATATAGTAGTAAGAAAATCTTACGGAAAAGATATAACTTTTAAAATAATAGATATACAAAAGGGCAAAAAAGGAAATTTATATAAATTAAAAGGTGTAAATTTAAGAATTATAGCAGATTCATTAGAAAATGACCTAGAATTGGTAAAAGAAGAAAATACTAAGTATGAAAAGGTGTTTGATGAAAGAATAAATAATTCAATAAAAAATATTTTAATGAATAGAGGAGACGAAATTAGTGTATCAAAGTATACTAGATCCTCAAATAAAACAGTAAGAGCCACAAAATCAGAAAAAAATGTGGGGTTGGCCTTTGGAAGGCCTGGGAAAATACTACATGTAGATGGAGATGCAGAATATTTGGATGTATGCATGAAAGTATACAAACAGTTAAAATTAGATGTAGTTGGAGCTGTTATAGCCGAAAGAGAGCAACCAGAAAAAGTTTTAAATATAGTAAAAAGTGTAAAGCCAGATATTGTTATAATAACTGGACATGATGCAGTACTAAAGAATACCAGGAATTATATGAATTTAGATAGCTACAAGAATTCTAAATACTTCATAAAAACTGTAAAAGTGCTTAGAGACTATGAACCAGGATATGACAATTTAGTTATATTCGCTGGAGCATGTCAATCTTATTATGAAGCAATACTAGATGCTGGTGCCAATTTTGCTAGTGCACCTAATAGAGTTCTTATACATTGTTTAGATCCAGTTTTTTTATGTGAGAAAATAGCCTACAGTAATATAGATAAAGTTGTATCCATACAAGAAGCATTAGAAAATACAATAACAGGGGCCAATGGCATAGGGGGACTTCAAACAAGAGGAAAGTATAGAGAAGGATTTCCTAAATCACTATATTCTTAAAATAAAAAAATTACGATGTAATTTTTTTAACAGAGGACAGAGGACAATTGACATAGGACAATGAAGGAAGATTTTCTTCCGCCTTGCTACAGAAAATCTTTAATTTTATAATATAATTGAAAATTGAAAGTTGAAAATTGAAAATGATAGATATTTTTTCTTCATTGTCATTACGAAAAAATTTTAATTTTATAAAACCTGATGAGATTTAAAATAAATTAATCTTTATATAATAATTTATTTTAATTATTTGCTATTAATCTAGCGACTGTGTCGCAAGCCGATAGGCTGCCGTTGATTAATGAATAATGAACAGGGAACAATGAATAATTATTGAGGATTTTTTCACTTTGTTACAAAAAATCTTTGATTATATGAACTTTTATATGAGCTAAAGCGATGTTTAGCTTTGCTAAACGAGCCATCAATAAAAATGTCAATTTAGATATAATTGAAAATGGAAATTGGAGAATGGAGAATTACGGATATTTTAGATTTGTCTAATATAAAAAAGGTTTAGCTTTAGCTAAACCTAAAGATCTTATAAAATTAAAAACTTTTCGTAATGTTAATGGAGAAAAGTTGTCAATCATTTTCCACTTTCCATTCTCCATTTTCAATTATAACTAATAAGATTAAAGATTTTCTGACGTAAGGAAGAAAATCTTCCTTCATTGTCCTATGTCAATTGTCCTCTGTCCTCTGTCAATTGTCCTCTATAAAAATTTTATGACGCAAAATTTTTATTTTACGAGGTGTGTTATATTAACGATAAGAAAAAAATGAATAAACACCCTTGTATTAGGTAATAATAAGTTAAGAAGAAAAAAACTTAAGAATTTGATGTATACGTTTAAATATTTGTCAAATTTAAGTTATATATATATTGACAAATTGTTAATTTAGATATAAAATAAATAGTTTATTGACTTTTTGAAGAGTTTGATATATAATAGATATAAGAGGAAAGAGGGTGTTTGTTTTGAGAAGAGTTAACGTTCTGGCAGACATCAGGAAAGACATAGAAGAGAATGTAGGAAAAACTGTTACTTTAAAAGCCAATGGAGGAAGAAGAAAAACCTTTGTGAGTACTGGAGTAATAGAGAAAACTTATCCCAGTATTTTTTTAGTTAGATTAGATGATGAAAATCAAAGGGCTGTAACTTACAGTTATTCAGACGTTCTAACAAAAACAGTACAGTTAGTATATGCCTGATAAGCAGTACCATTAATGGTACTGCTTTTTTCATATTTTATTTAAGATAAATACAAAAAATAAAAAGAAAGATGGTGGGGGCCATCTTTCAACTATGGTATAAAAGGGTATTGAGAATTTATGAGAGGTTATATGGTCAACAACCATAATATATAATAAAACAAAACATTACTTATGTCAACAATTTATATGGTGAAAAAACCTCTACTTAAACTTAAAGATGTTGAAAATTGATGAAATATGTTGAGTGCTTATAAATTTATTATGTATAAATAAATTTAAAGATTAATCATATTTTCAATAATATAAATATATACATTATATAGTAGGTTTAAGTTAGGAGGGAATTAAATTATGGCTATAGATGTTATTAAAGAAAGCATAGAATGTGAACAGCTTTTAGGAGAGAATTTTTCTGATAACATTATAAAAGCAGAATATGTTATACCAGATACTCATCCAGATGTTATTAAAATATTAACAGTAGAAGTAAGACCAAAAGTTAACAATAAAGAAGTAATGAAAGATAAAGTGTATCTAGAAGGAGATCTTGAATATAATGTGATCTATCTTGCTAAAGAGGAAGAGACCATGAATGTATTTAATGTTAGCTATACAGGTGATTTTTCAAATTATGTAGAGGTTAAAGGTGCAGACTATGGCATGGATTGTGAGTGTGAAGCTTATGTTGAACATATGGATTGTAATATAATAAATGAAAGAAAAATTGGAATAGAGGGCGTTGTAAAATTAAAGGCTGAAGTTTATAAAAAATATAATTTTGAAATAATAAAGGATGTAGAGGAATCAGAAGACATACAGATGCTTAAAAACCCCATGGAAATAGATAAGATTGTAAATAGCATAGAAACAGACATAATAGGTAAAGGAGTTATAGAAGTACCTAATAATTATCCAGAAGTAGATAATATATTAAATTGGAATATAAATATACAAGACAGAGTAGTAAATGTATATGATGATAAGGTATCTATCGAAGGAAAAGCAATAATAAATTTAATATATAAGGGAAAAGATACAAGAGATGTATTTGCAATGGAAAAAATTATAGATTTTGATAAAGATTTAGATGTGGAAAATGCAGCGCCTTTTATGAGGAATTATTCAGATTTTTACGTAGAAGGATTAGAAGTTGATATAAAAGATAATGATATAGGAGAAAAAAGAGTTATTGATTTAGAAACCCTTGTAAAAGTAAATATAAAACTTGTTTACAAAGAAGATATGAATATAATAGAAGATGCCTATTCACCTTCTATATTCATGGAAATGAAAAAAGAAAGTTATGAATTAAATGTAACTCATGGAGAGGGACAAGAAGAGATAATTGTTAAAGATGATATAGAGATAGAGGATAGTGACTTAAGACCTAAAGAAATACTTAGTTGTATTGGGAATACATCTATAACAGATAAAAGAATAGTAGAAGATAAAGTTATTATTGATGGGGTTCTTAATGTAAATGTCCTATACAAAACAAATAATAAAGATAATTATATAGAAAGTGTTTCAGAAGAAATACCTTTTAGTTGTACGGTAGATATTCCTGGATCTAAGATTCAGATGGAAAGTGTAGCTAAATGTATTTTAGATAGTATAGAAGCTAATATAGAGGGTGGAAATATAGCAATAAGGGCTATAGTAAAGGGATATGCAAAGGTTAATTATATTTCTAATAAAGAATTTTTGGTAGATATAGAATGTATAGAAGGAGAGCTTCCTAAGAAGAAAGCTAGTATTACAATATATGTAGTACAAAATGGTGATACATTGTGGAAGATAGCTAAACGATATTATACAACTATTGAGAATATAATAAATATAAACGAATTAGAGAATCCTGATACTATAAAACCAGGTGATAAATTAATAATCCCAGGAAGAGCATATATTTAATATAGTTAAAAAGTCTGTAGTTAAAAAGCTACAGACTTTTTATTTATCATTCATGTATAAATATGATAAATGTGGTAAAAATAAAAGATATCTGTAAAAGAGGTGTTTTTTATGGAAGAAAAATTATATGGAAATTTAATAATAATAGGTGGAGCAGAAGATAAAAAAAGAGATAAATTTATATTAAAGGAAATAAGCAATTATATAAAAAATGACAAAAATCATTTAGTTATAGCAGCTATAGCATCAGAAATACCAGAAGAGCTTGGCACAGAATATAAAAATATTTTTGAAGAATTAGGTATAGGTAAGGTATCTATACTTGAAGTAAAAGAGAGAAAGGATGCTTTAAAACTAGAAAATATAAACCTTATAAATAGTGCAACAGCAGTATTTTTTACTGGTGGAGATCAGCTAAGGATAACTAGTATGATAGGTGGAACTCCTCTGTATAAAGCAATTCACAAAAGTTATAAAAATGGATGTATATATATAGGAACATCAGCAGGAGCATCTGTAATGAGTGATACTATGATTGTAAGTGGACTTAATGATGAATCACCAAGAAAATATACTATTAAAATGGCACCAGGGTTAGGGCTTATTAAAGATGTAATAATTGATCAGCATTTTGCTCAGAGAGGTAGAATAGGTAGATTACTTACTGCCATAGCTCAAAATCCCCAAATTATAGGTATAGGAATAGATGAGGATACAGCTATCATAGTAAATGATAAAGCAAAATTTAGGGTAATAGGTTCAGGAGCGGTATATATACTAGATGGGAGTGAAATAACTAAAAGTGATGTATCAGAACAAAAACCAGAGGAGGTTTTATCTATATTTAATATAAGAATGCATGTATTAAAAAAAGATGATAAATTCGATTTGAGTAGGAGGATACTTTAAGCAATGAAAGCATTAAATTATAAATATTTTTCAGGCAGAAATATATATTCCCATAGACCTTGTATAAAGATGGAAGTTGATTTAGAAGGATTTAAAGATATACCAAGTAAGGATATATGTGGATTTAATGATAAAATATTAGAACTGTTACCAGGATTAAAAAAACATAGATGTGGAATAGACGAAGATATGGGATTTGTAAAAAGACTAGAAGAAGGAACTTTTTTAGCACATATATGTGAGCATATAATAATAGAATTACAAAATATATTGGGAATAGAGGTGAGCTATGGAAAAGCTAGAGAGATAGAAGGAGATAATTATTATATAGTATATGAATGTAAATATAAGAACACAGCTATAGAAGCAGGAAATATAGCTATAAAAATAATAAATTCTATAATAACCAAAAATGAACTTAGATTAGAATCAGAATTAAATAAACTCAACAATATATTTAATAGAGAAAAGCTAGGGCCTAGTACATATTCTATTGTAAACGCAGCTAAAAAAAATAATATACCATTTATAAGAATAGGAGAAAAAAGCATATTTCAATTAGGATATGGAAAGACTTCTAAAATTATAGAAGCTACTATAGGAAATGATACAAAGTGTATATCTGTAGATATAGCATGCGATAAATACCTAACCAAGGAAATTTTAAAAAATCAATGTATAGCTACGCCATTAGGAGGAATTATAAACAACCCTATGGATATGCTTATAAAAGCAAATAAAATAGGCTATCCTGTAGTTATAAAACCTAGGTATGGGAATCAGGGCAAGGGAGTATTTGCCAACTTAAAAAGTGAAGAAGAACTTATACATGCATATAAAATATTATCAAAAAAATATAAAGATATAATTATAGAAAAACATATAGAAGGGAAAGATTATAGAATTTGTTTGGTAGATTATAAGGTGGTAGCTGCTTCAGAAAGGATACCTCCATATATAATAGGAGATGGCAAAAGCACAATAAAAGATCTTGTGCAGGAATTAAATAAGGACCCAAAAAGAGGAGAGGGACATGAAAAACCTTTAACTAGAATAAAAATAGATTTAAATCTCATTAATAATATTAGCAAAATGGGATTTAACATAAATTCTGTGCCTAAAAAAGGTGAAAGAGTATTTTTAAGAGAAAATGCTAATTTATCTACTGGAGGAATTGCTATTGATTGTACGGATTTAATATGCGATAAAAACATTAAAGTTTTTGAAAGAGCCTCTAAAGCAATAGGTTTGGATATTTGCGGTATAGATGTTTGCTGCACTGATATATCTAAACCCATTGATGGTGCAATTATTGAAATTAATGCAGCACCAGGTATAAGGATGCATGAATTTCCTTATAGAGGTAAAAGAAGGGATGTATCAGGGGCTATAGTTAATATGATATTTAAAGATATAAGGCATCAGGTGCCATTAATATCTGTAACAGGAACTAATGGTAAGACTACAACAACTAGATTAATCGCTCATATTTTCCAACTAGCAGGCTATAAAACAGGATTTACTAGCACTGGAGGTATATATATAGATGGAAATATAATCGATAAAGGGGACACCACAGGTTACAATAGTGCATTAACACTACTTACTAATAAAGAGGTAGAAGCCATAGTTTTAGAGACAGCTAGAGGTGGTATTATAAAAAAAGGATTAGCTTATGATTTAGCTGATGTAGGAGTAATTACTAATATAACCTCTGATCACCTAGGACTAAATGGTATAAATACTTTAGAAGATTTGGCCTATGTTAAATCTCTTGTAGGAGAGGCAGTAAAAGATGATGGATATGTAGTGCTAAATGCAGATGATGAAATGAGTATGAAAATAATAAATAGAATAAAAAGTAATCTTATATTATTTTCTAAAGATAAAAATAATAAATTTATAAGAAAGTATCTTAATAAAGGATGTATTGCTATATATGTTCATGAAAATTCCATATACATAGAAAAAGATAATAAAATAAATTCATTAATTAGTATAGATAATATAAAAATAACATTAAAAGGAAAATTAGATTATAATATTGAAAATGCCATGGCAGCATGTGCAGTAGGTATAGCTATGGGCATTAATCCTATTTATATAAGAAAAGCTATGGAAGGTTTTAAATTAGATGAAAATTATATACCGGGAAGATTTAATGTATATAGTTTTAAAGGTAGAACAATAATTTTGGATTATGGACACAATTCAGAGGGATATAATGCGGTTATTAAGGGTGCTAAAAAATTAAAATATAATAGATTAATTGGAATAATAGGAGCACCAGGAGACAGAAATGATGAACATTTAGTCAAATTGGGAAATATAAGCGGTGAAAACTTTGATTATATATACATTAAGGAAGATAAAAATAATAGAACAAGAAAGAAGGGGGAAGTAGCAGAGTTATTAAATAAAGGTGTATTAGATGCGGGATTTAAGGAAGATAATATAAAAATTATTTTGGAAGAAGAAAAGGCGTTAAAAGAAGCTATAAATTGCAGTAAAGAAGGAGATTTAATTATTATGTTCTTTGAAGAATTTGAACCACTTTTAAATATAGTAAAAAAAGAGATTAGGGATGAAAAGAATAAACAAAATTCATCTAAAGAAGCATTGGCATAAACATATACTTGAGATAGATCAATAAAAAGTATTATACTTAATAAAGAAATAGAAAATACTTTTTATTGAATTTGGAGGGTAAAATGAAAATAAAAGCCTATGCAAAGATTAATTTATCATTAGATGTAGTTGGTGTAAGAGAAGATGGATATCATCTTTTAGAAATGGTTATGCAAACTATTGATTTATATGATACAGTACATCTAAATATTAAAAATAATGGGATAAAAATTAACAGTAATAATTTAAATATACCTTTAGATAACAGAAATTTAGCATATAAAGCAGCTAAGATATTTAAGGACACTTTTAATATAAAAGAGGGAGCAGATATATACATAGAAAAAAATATACCTATAGAAGCAGGATTGGCAGGGGGAAGTAGTGATGCAGCGGCAGTTTTGAGAGGGTTGAGAGATATATTTCTTCCTAATTTAAGTAATGAAGAACTTGCTAAAATAGGAGTGAAGATAGGTGCAGATGTACCTTATTGTATTTATGGAGGAACTGCACTTTGTGAAGGAATAGGAGAAAAAATAACTCAACTTAATTCTTTTAAGGATCAATATTTAGTATTAGTTAAACCTGATTTTGGAATAAGTACTAAAGATGTTTATAATAGTATAGATAAAAAACAAATAATAAATCATCCCAATACCAAGGAAATTGTAAGAGCTGTAAATGAAAATAATTTGAAGATGTTATGTGATAACATGATAAATGTATTGGAAATAGTAACTTTAGATGAAATAGATGATTTAAAATCAATAAAAGAAGCATTATTAAAATATGGAGCTATGGGAGTACAAATGACAGGAAGTGGCCCTACTATATTTGGTTTTTTCTCTTGTGAAGATGCTGCTAAAGAATGTTACGAGAAAATAAAAACCAGATATAGCGAAGTGTATATAAATAAAACAATATAAATTATGTAATAAAAAAGCTATGTTTTCTTTACATAGCTTTTTTATTGTATAAAATATGTGGAAATTTCAAAACATATATAAGAGTTTATATGTAAAGGGGAGATTATGTGGATATTATAAGGTTATTTAATATATACTTTGTGATTCTATCGTTAATACAAGGATTTTTACTTTTAACAATTGACTATAATAGCTTCAAAGAGAAGGGGCTGATAAAGACTTCAAAGAAGTGTAGAAGAATAGCCTTTACAATGATAATTTTAAGTATAGTTTTATATGTAGGAAATAAAATATTTTATAAATATTAAAAGGAGGTGTAATTATGGTAACTCACATAAAAGATGAGATAAATAAAGAGTTAGAAGAAAACTTAAGTTATTTGAAAAAGATTTTTGAAGATAATTCAGATGTAATATTTAGGGAATTTTATATAGGGGAAATTAAAAGTTTGATTATATATATAGATGGTATGGCAGATAAAAATTTATTAAATGATTTTGTGTTGGAAAATTTAATGGACAGAGATAGGTCATTGAAAGAAGGTGACTTTAATAAAGAAACATTAAAAAATAAATTTCTAACAGTATCTGATTTAAATGAAATAGATAGCCTTAAAAAAGGTATAGACTCTATGCTATCTGGAGATACTCTTATGCTAGTAAATGGTTTAGATATTGCCTATGTATTATCTACAAGATTTTGGCCGACAAGGGGGGTAACAGAACCATCAGGAGAAACTGTATTAAGGGGATCTAGGGATGGATTTACAGAAACTATAAGATTTAATACGGCATTAGTTAGAAGAAGGATACGAGATACAGAATTGAAAATAGTACCTAAGAGTTTAGGAACTAGGTCAAAGACAGATATAGCAATTATGTATATAAGTGATATAGCCAATGAAGGAATAGTAGAGGAAGTTTTTAAAAGATTAGACAAAATAGATATTGATGCAATTTTAGATAGTGGATATATAGAACAATTAATAGAAGATAATCAATGGTCAATTTTCCCACAAACACAAAGTACAGAAAAGCCAGATGTGGTAGCTGCAAGTTTGTATGAAGGAAGGGTAGCTATATTAGTAGATAACTCCCCTTTTGCTATTATTGTTCCAGCAACATTGCCTAGTTTATTTCAATCTCCAGATGATTATTATCAAAGATGGATATATGGATCTATATTAAGGATATTAAGGATAATTTCTCTTTTTTTATCTGTGTTATTACCTTCATTGTATGTGGCCACAACATCTTTTCATACATCCATAATACCCACAAGATTAGCTTATTTTATAGCATCTTCTAGAGAAGGAGTACCATTTCCAGCATTTGTAGAAGCTATAATAATGGAAATAAGTTTAGCGTTACTGATGGAATCGGTAGTAAGACTACCAAAGGCTATAGGGGCAACTATAGGCATAGTGGGAGGACTTATAATAGGGCAAGCAGCAGTTAGTGCAGGCATAGTAAGTCCAATAATGATAATAATAGTGTCATTAACAGCAATCACTAGTTTTACAACTCCTAATTATGAGATGAACTCGGCATTTAGAATAGTAAGATTCATTTTAATAATACTTGCGTCTATTATGGGGTTATATGGAATAGTCATAGGACTTATAGTTCTTTTAGTACACATGATAAAATTAAAGAGTTTTGGATTAGGGTATTTGCTTCCTATAGTGAACTCATCAAAATCGGATTTTAAAGATTTGTATGTTAGATTTCCACTAAAGTATTTTAAAAGGAGACCTCATTATTTAGATACGAAAGATAAAGTTAGGCAAAAGTAATCATTTCCAAAGAGGGTGATAAAATTGAAAGAAAAAAATATAGTATCTTCCTATGGGTTGTTTGTAACTTTAGTAGTAACAATTATAGGAGTAAATGTATTTTCTATTCCTAGAGATCTTACTACTATAGTTGGAGTAGATGGCTGGATTTCAATAATAATTGGAGGAGTTATAACATATATATCAGCATATTTAATATATAAATGTATAGAAAAGAGTGATTATAAAGATTGTTACCATATGTTTCAAGATTCCTTTGGTAAAATTATAGGAAATATTATAGGATTTAGTATTGTAATATATAGTTTATTATTTATATCTATAGCTTTAAGGACATTTACTGAAGAAATTAAAATGTACCTTTTACAAGATACTCCTACGGAATTTATATTCACAGTAATGATATTATCAGGAATATACTTAATAAGAGCTGAATTAGAGCATTTAATAAGGTTTAATGAGATTAGTTTTTGGCTTATGTTTATTCCTATTATTTTTGTTCTTTTAGTATCTATATATGATGTGGATTTTACAAATTTATTGCCTATTTTTAAAAATGAACCCTCATCATATTTTAAAGGGTCTATAAATGTTTTTTATAGATTTGGAGGAATCGGAATATTATTCATGATAATACCGATTCTAAAAAATAAAAATAAAGCACCAAAAGTTATTAAAAAGAGTATACTATTTACTTCTGTATTTTATGTTGTAATTTTTGTATTATCAATAGGTACCTTTGGAGAAGAACAGTCTAAAATGCTATTATGGCCTACTATAACTATGATAAGTTCTATAAATATACCAGGATCCTTTATACAAAAGTGGGAAGGAATAGTTATGGCTATTTGGATAATGTTTTATTATACAAGTTTTATAAATTATTATTATCTTTCTTCAGATGTATTAAAAAATATTTTGAAGTTAGATGATATAAAATTATCTTCAGCAATTTTAGTTCCTTTTATCTACATATTTGCTTTATATCCTGAAAATATAGCTCAATTAGGTGAAAAAACTCAAAAACTTATTCCAACCATGTTTATAATTAACATGATAATTGTTCCTATTCTTATAATAATTGCAAGTCATGTGAAGAAAGGAGGAAAAAATAAAATTGAATAAGAAAAAGTTAATAGGAGTTTTCATAGTTATTATAAGTTTTTTTATAAGTGGATGTTGGGATAAGGTAGAAATAGATAGAAAGATATTTGTGTCTACTCTTGGTATAAACGCAGGAGAAGATATAGAAAGAAAAAAAGAAATTAAAGAAATTGAATCTAATGAACCTTTTACAGATAATTATATAAAAAAATTAAAAGTAGTATATGGATACCCAGATATAAGTGAATTAACACCTGAGAAAGGTGGAGAAGCAAGAGAAAAAAATATAACTGTGGATTCATATTCTATGGAGGATGCATACATTAAAGCTATAAGCAAAAGTAGTAGAGATATAAGCTTTGGGCATTTAAAATTACTTATTTTAAGTAAAGATCTTTTTCAATACCCTGACACTATAAAAGAAGTGGTAGACTATCTTCAAAGAGAGCCTGCCATTACTAGGGATATGCTTGTAATAGCATGTGATGGAGATGTAAAAAATTATATTGACTTTGAACCTGATACTGAAAAAAATATTCATAATTATATAGTAGGATTAATAGAAAATAGTGATAGTAATAGCAATATAATTCCTATAAATTTTAATAAATTTATGAAAGGAATGAATGAGAAGGGAAATATAATGTTACCTTTATTAACAAGAAGAAAAGATGAAAAAGGCGTAGAACTATCTAATTCATGTATTATAAAAGATTTTAAATTCCAAAATGTATTATCCTCTGCACAAACATCTGGTATTAAGCTGTTAACAGGTAAATATAAAAGAGGAAATAAGGTTATTTATAAAGAGGGGCATCCCATAGACTTACTTATAGAAAATGCAGAAAAGAAAATTAAACTAAAATCAAAAGCAGATGGAAAGTTGAATTTGGATATAAATATAAGTTTAGAGGGACAAATAAGAGGATATTATTTAGGCAAAGAATTTATAAATAAGGATAATTTAAAAGAAGTAGAAGAGAGCTTTAATGAAGCTATTAGCAAAGAACTAGAAAGATTAATAGAAACAACTCAAAAAAAATACAATGTAGATCTAATAAATATAGATGAACACTTAAAAAAATATCATCCTAATATATGGAATAAGATAAAAGATAATTGGGATGATGTATACAGAGATGTGAATATAAAAGTTAATGTAAAAACATATATAAGAAGAATAGGAGCTATAAAATAAAAAAATAATATGAATAATTTTTAAATTAATGGTAATAATAACAAATAGTTAAATATGAAATATATAAGGGGGATTATAAATTGAAAAATAAACTATTTGGTATTATTACTATTTTTATATCTATATTTTTAATATTATCGTATTGGGGACAACCTTCTAATAATTATAAAAATATACATGATATTGATAAAAAATTAATAAGATTTCATGTACTAGCTAATAGCGATTCAGAAGAAGATCAAAAATTAAAAATTAAAGTTAAAAATTCTGTGCTAGAATATATATATCCTAAACTATCAAATAGTAGAAATATAAGTGAATCTAGAAAAATTTTAATGGAAAATACTAAAGATATAAAAAAGGTAGCAGAAAATGTTATTTTAAAAAATGGATACGATTATGATTTAAAATTGGAATTAACTCATGATAATTTTCCAGTAAAAACATATGGAAACATAACTCTTCCACAAGGAAATTATGAAGCTTTTAGAATAATAATCGGAAATGGGAAAGGTAAGAATTGGTGGTGTGTTATGTTTCCACCACTATGTTTTGTAGATGTAACTAAGGGAGAAATTGCTTATGAGGAAACTGAAAAAATTATGGAAACCTATTTAGAAACTGATGATATAGAGGAAGATTTAATAAGTAATGATAAAATAAAATTTGAATTTAAAATAGTTGAAATTATAAAGGATATATTTAAATAGAAAAAATCCAGATTAATCTGGATTTTTTTCATTTAAATGTATATCTTCAGTATTAGTATTATAATTAGCTATTAATTTTAAAATAAGATTATAAATATTTTTACCTACATCAGGTTTAGAAAATTTTTTTTGATTTTCTTTTATAGTAGTTAATTTAGATTTATCTTTTAATAAACTTTCTATTATTTCTTGAGTATTGGAACCATCATGTAAATCAATAGCTAATTTATTTGTTAAAAGAAATTGAGCATTTTTTTCTTCTTGACCTGGTATAGGAGAAAAAAGAGCAAGAGGTATATTAGATACCAATGCTTCAGTTATAGTAAGTCCACCAGGTTTAGTAATTAATAAATCAGATGCTTGCATATATTTATTAACCTTATCTGTAAAACCTATTATGTAGGAAGCTTTGTTTTTATTTATGGAATTTCTATAACTTAATAGATCATAGTATAATTTTTTATTATTTCCTGTTATAACTATAATTTGAATATCTTCATCAACTTTCAATAGATTTTCATAAACTTTAGTTATTTTGCCTATGCCCAAACTTCCACCCATAACTAGTATAGTTGGTTTATTTGAATAAAAATTTATTTCACTTAAGGTTTCATCTTTGTCATAATTTATAAGAAAGTCTCTAGAAATTGGTATTCCAAAAGGATATATAGTATTTTTAGGAATGCCTTTGGATACCATTTCTGATATCATGCATTCATTTGAAACTATGTAAGCATCTATACATGGATGAAGCCAAAAACTATGAGGGGCATAATCCGTAAGTATAGATATAATTGGACTATTTATTTTATGTTTTGATTTTAATATAGACAACATTTCAGTAGGAAAAGGATGAGTGGCAATAAATATGTCTGGATTAAAATCTTTTATTAATGGCAATAATCTATAGGTCATTATTTCATTAAATTTTGCACTAATAATAGATAAACCATAATCAGATTCAGTATAATCATATAATTTCCCAAAAAGAGAAGGTGTTATTTTTATAGTCTTCAGGTAACTTCCAATTATAACTTTATCTATTATTGGATTTATATATTTTAAAGTATCTATGACTTTAACTGTAGAATCTGGAGAATAAAGGTCAATATATTCCTTCAATGCTTCTGCTGCCTTGCTATGTCCGCCACCAGCAGAAACAGAAAATATTAATACTTTCATTTATTATTAGTTCTCCTTTCTTAAGGTTAAGCTAATTACAATTGTAGGAAAACTCATCTAGTAAATATTGTACACAAAATTATTGAAAATTATAAGGGCTTATTTATAAATAACAATAATTAATTAATTAATATTATATCATATGACATTATTATTTAGCTTTAAATGAATAAATAATTAAATATTTACAGATAATATTACAAGAAATTTTAATAGGAGGAATTAAAATGAAAAAGTCAAGTAAAAGAATTATTTATACTGCCATAGTAACTATAATAGTGGTTTTTTCATCTACTTTTGCTATTCTAATGACTTTGGAAAGAACAGATTATAGAAACTATCTTCAAGCTCAATACAGTAAAAATATGTATGAGCTTATGGATTCTGTTCAAAATATAAGAGTTAATTTAAGTAAAGCCGCAGTTGTAGGATCAAGAGAGCAGAAAATAATAGTTTTTGATGAAATATTTAGACACGCAACAAATGCAAATGATAGATTACATTCTTTACCCTTAAGTCAAGATACAATAGAAAATACAAGTAAATTTTTATCTCAAGTAGGGGACTTTTGTTATACTTTAGGTAAAACTACTTCAGAAGGTACTGAATTACAAGATAAGGATTATAAAAATATAGAAGGTTTAAAAAATAGATCTTTTAAATTAGAAGCTAATTTAAACCAAGTTAGTGATGAAATAAATGAAGGCAGAGTAAAATGGGGAGAAATAAGGAAGAAGGTTGGAGGAGTTCTTGCACGAAATAAAGAGGATGTATCTGAGAAATTTAAAGGGATACAAAAGCAAGTAACTCAATATCCATCATTAATTTATGACGGACCTTTTTCAGATAATGTAGTAGAAATTGAACCAAGAATAAATAAAGAAAGAGAAATTTCTAAAGAAGATGCAGAAAAAAAGATAAAAACCGTAATAGGAGAAGACAAAGTAACAAAAATAAGTTTGATTAATAGAGAGAGTAATACAGGAATAAGTACATATTCTTTTGAAGTAGCATTAAAAGGTAGAAATAATAAAAATGACAAAATTGTTTGTGAAGTAAGTAAAAAAGGTGGCAAAATACTATATTTGTTAGATAATAGATTAGTTGAGAACGGTAAAATAGAAATTGATACTGCTATAAAAAAAGGAAAAGAATTTTTAAAAAGTATAGGATACAAAGAGATGGTACCAACTTATACAACTAACTATGGAAATGTAGCGACTATAAGTTATGTATACAAAAAAGATGATATAATGGTATATCCAGATCAAATAAAATTGAAAATTGCATTAGATGATGGCAGTATAGTAGGAATTGAAAGCGAAAAGTACTTAGTATCACATACAGAAGATAGAAATATTCCTAATCCAAAAGTGAGTTTAGAAGAAGCTAGAGGAAAGGTTGGAAAGAGACTCAAAGTAAAGGCTAGTAGATTAGCTATAATACCTACAGAAACTAATAAGGAAAAATTATGTTATGAGTTTACAGGAGATTATAATGGAGAAACTTTTATAGTATATATAAACTCAGATAATGGTTATGAAGAGAGAATAATACAGATAATAAATACTCCAAATGGACAATTAACTATTTGATAGGTGTTATACGTAAATTAATAGTTTAAAAAGTAGTTGATTAAATTAATAAAAGATTTTAAACTATTATTTAAGTAGTAGAATTTAATTGTTGTGTTTTTAACGCAACAATTAAATTCGCATATATCAAAGGGAGAGATAATAATGAAAAAAATAAAAATAGCCATAATTTTTGGTGGTCAGTCTACAGAACATGAAGTTTCTAGAAATTCAGCTACATCAATATTAAAAAATATTAACAAAGATAAATATCAAATATATCCTATAGGAATAACTAAAGATGGAAAATGGTTTCGATATACAGGAGATGTAGATAACATTAAAAATGGACAATGGGAAGAAGATAGTAAGAATAAATTAGAAAATGCATATGATTTATTATTTAATAGAGAAGTAGAAGTAGTATTTCCAGTATTGCATGGTCTATATGGTGAAGATGGAACTATTCAAGGCTTATGTAAGCTTGTAGGAATTCCTTGTGTAGGACCTGGAGTTTTATCTTCAGCATTATGTATGGATAAAATATATACCAAATATGTATTGGAAAATTTTAAATTCAAACAGGCAAATTATGTAGTTGTAAATAAATTTGAATATGAAAAAAATAAAGAAATAATATTGGAAAATATAGAAAAATTAAAATATGATGTATTTGTAAAACCTGCTAATAGTGGTTCATCTGTTGGAATAACAAAAGCACATAACAGAGAAGAGCTTTTAAAAGGAATAGAAGAAGCTTTTATACATGATAAAAATGTATTAGTAGAAGAGGCTATAAATGCAAGAGAAATAGAAGTAGCAGTATTAGGTAATGATAATCCAAAGGCTGCAGTACCTGGAGAAATAATACCTGCAAAAGAATTTTATGATTATGAAGCAAAATATCAAAATGAAAAGTCAGAATTGCTTATACCTGCTAATATAGATGATATAAAACAAGAAGAAATTAAAGAATTAGCTATAAAAATTTATGAATTGTTGGGTTGTAGTGGATTAGCTAGAGTAGACTTTTTAATGGATAAAGAAAGTGGAGAAGTTTATTTTAATGAAGTAAATACATTACCTGGATTTACAAAAATAAGTATGTATCCAAAACTATGGGAGGCATCTGGAAAATCTTATTCAGAATTAATAGATGAGCTAATAAAATTAGCTATAGATAACAAATAGTATTGTGAAAGGAGAAAACCATGACAAGAGCTTTAGCAATGATTTCAGGAGGGTTAGATAGTATTCTAGCTGCTAAACTAATAAAAGATCAAGGAATAGATGTAATTGGTATATGCTTTAAGTCTCATTTCTTTAATGAAGAAAGCGCTATAAGAATGACAAAACAAATTGATATTCCTTTAAAGGTAATAGACTTTTCAGAAAAACATTTAGAAATTGTTAAAAATCCTAAGTATGGCTATGGAAAAAATATGAATCCTTGTATTGACTGCCATAGTCTTATGATGAATTATTCAGGAAAATTATTAAAGGAGTTAGATGCAGATTTTATAATAACGGGAGAGGTATTAAATCAAAGACCTATGTCTCAAAATCAAAGATCTTTAGAATTAGTAAAAAACTATTCTGGATATGCAGATAAAATATTAAGACCTTTATGTGCTAAAAACTTACCTCCTACAGATATGGAATTAAGTGGAATGGTAGATAGGGAAAAACTTTTGGATATATCCGGAAGAAGCAGAAAAGTTCAGATGGAATTAGCAGAAAAGTGGGGAATAAAAGAATATCCATCACCAGCAGGAGGATGTAAACTTACAGAGCCTAACTATTCTAATAGACTAAGAGATTTACTTAAATACAATAATGAACCTGAATATAGGGAATTAGAAATATTAAAGATAGGTAGACATTTTAGAATCACATCAAATGCAAAAATAATATCTACCAGAACTAAAATAGAAGGAGACGAAATAAAGAAATATTTAACAAAGAATGATTTAGTATTTATGGCTAAAGAATTTAACGGTTCTATGATAATAATTATAGGGGAGCCTTCTACAGAAGATATAGAATTTGCAGCTAAAATATCAGGACGATATAGCAAAGGAAAAGATGAAAAAAAGATAAAGATAATATATGGAAACTATACTAAGCCATATAATAATGAAATAGAAGTAGTTCCAGCACAGGATGATGATATAAAAGAATATATTATATAGGGATTGGAGGAGTAACTTACATGAAAAAGAATGTAATAGTATCTGTTTCTAGTGTACAATCTGAAAACGAAGATGATAATATTGAAATAGTGACACCAGGAAAATTTTATAAAAAAGAAAAAGATTATTATGTAGCTTATGATGAAACCAAATTATCAGGAATGGAAGGAACTACTACAACGTTTAAAATAAGTTCTAAGGGAGATAAATTTTCTTTAATTAGAATTGGCACTACTAGTACAAAAATGGAGTTCGAAAAACAAAAAGAACAATTTGTACTCTATGATACACCTTATGGAACTTTAGAATTAAAATTGACTACTAAGAATTTAGATATAAATGTAGATGAAGATGGTGGGAATATATTAATAGATTATACAATGGCAATGGGAGTAGACAAGCCACTAGAAACAACTTTAAAGATAAATATAAAACCTCAATAATGGATAAAATAAAAATTTTGTGTCACAAAATTTTTATAGAGGACAATTGACAGAGGACAGAGGACAATTTTTAATGGACAACTAACAATGAATAATGAACAATTTAGGAGGATTTTCTTCCTTACGTCAGAAAATCTTTAATCTTATTAGTTAGAATTGAAAATGGAGAGTTGAGAATGGAGAATTAATTGACATTTTTATTGATGGCTCGTTTAGCAAAGCTAAACATCGCTTTAGTTTTTAAGAACATTAAAATTAAGTCAGGCTATAGTCTTAAAATCTTTTAAGCTATAAAATTCTATTGAATAGTTTAGTTTTAGTTTTTATAAAAATTCATATAATCAAAGATTTTTTGTAACAAAGTGAAAAAATCCTCAATAATTATTCATTGTTCCCTGTTCATTATTCATTAATTAACGGCAGCCTATAGGCTTGCGACACAGTCGCTAGATTAATAGCAAGTAATTAAAATAAATTATTATATAAAGATTAATTTATTTTAAATCTCATCAGATTTTATAAAATTAAAATTTTTTCGTAATGACAATGAAGAAAAAATGTCTATCATTCTCCATTCTCCACCTTCCATTTTCAATTATATTATAAAATCTTCCTTCATTGTCCTATGTCAATTGTCCTATGTCCTCTATTAAAAAAATTGCATCGTAATTTTTTTATTTTACGCTTGTGTTTAAAATAACTTAATTATGATAATAATCTAAATAACATATTGAAAATTAATGATATATGTATATTTAGGAGGAAAAAAGCATGAGCTATTTTAATAATGAAATACATTATGAAAAGATTATAGATCTATTATGTAACTATAAAAAAATTGATAGAAGTGAATTAATAGAAATATTAAAAGATGAAGAATGTAAATATCTCTTATTTCTTTTATTAAATAAATATAATTGTATGGACAATGAAAGTCTCTACAAAGATTTTAAAATAAAAGATAAAGACAATATGAATAAAATGTTTAAAACAGCTGAAAAAAAACTTATGATAAATAAAGATATAAGAGAAATGTTTTTTGAAGCAGAATCAATTATAAGAAAGACTAAATAAAAAAATAAACAAGCATTATGAAATATGAATAAAGTATGGTATCATAATAATCTAAAGCTGATATTTTAGACTTAATTTAAATATTTGATTTTAAAGTAAAAGGATTTTTTAAGGTTTTATAGAAATTTTATAATGAAATGAAAAGATTTGATCTGGAGGTGATTCTTTTGTTAATAGAAAGTAATAAATGTTTTGCTATTAAAGATGAAAGTGGGAAATATTTATTAAAACGGGTTTCTTTATTTAAATTTGAATCTTTAATGACTACTATCACCTCTATAAAAGATATAAAGATAATAAAGAAAGAATTATATTTATATGTAAGATGTCCTATGTGCGGAGATATACATTGCTATACTTATTCTATTAGAGATTTATTGGTTTATAATGGATTAATAGTAGGAGGATGTGAACTTTTAAATAATCCTATATTTTATATAGGTAACTATGAAAAAGTTAAAAAAAGAATTACAATTTATAATGAGATAAATAAAAATATATATGCAATGTTTTAAAAGATTACTTAGTTTAAGTTATAACTATGTTCTATATAGATTTTATAATGCAAATACTGTATAATTTAATAATAATTAATCCTGTCAGGTTATTCTTTAAAATTCCCAAGTATTATATAAAAGACGTTTAAATTTTTTGGAGGTGTTATTCTTTGTCTAGTAATGATTTAGATAAATTGACGGTAAATGAGCTTAGAGAGATAGCTAAAAACTTAGAAATAAAAGGTATTTATAAGTATAAAAAGAAGGAATTAATAGAGGAGATTCAGAAAGTATCTCCTATGCATATAGAAAAAAATGGAGTTGTATTAAGAGAAAAGATAGTTCCAAAGGGTGGGAATAATAAATCTGAAGGAATTAATAGTGAGCATAATAATAGAAGAAAAGAAGATGGAAATAATAAGCAAGATGAAAATAAGAGAGAAAAACTAATAGAAATGATAAACGAATCTGATACAGCAAAAGGTGTTCTTGAAATTATTGAGAATAATAATTATGGATTTTTAAGAGGTGAAAACTACTTAACAGGACCAGATGATATATATGTATCACCATCTCAAATAAGAAGATTTAATTTACAAACAGGAGATGAAGTTGAAGGTAAAGTTAGAACACCAAAAGAAGGAGAAAAATTTAAAGCACTTCTGTATGTACAAAAGGTAAATGGAGAAAATCCAGAAAAGGCTGTGAGAAGACGTCCTTTTGAAAATCTTACCCCAATATATCCTCAAGAAAGAATAAAATTAGAAAATAATTCATCTGATCTATCTTCCAGGTTAATGGATATAATATCCCCTATAGGTAAAGGACAAAGAGGAATAGTTGTTGCTCCTCCTAAGGCTGGAAAAACTACACTTCTTAAAAAAATTGCCCAAAGTATAAGTATAAATCATCCAGATATGAAGTTAATAGTTTTGCTAATAGATGAAAGACCAGAAGAAGTTACAGATATGCAAAGGTCTATAAATGGTGAAGTAATATACTCAACTTTTGATGAAGAACCAGAGCATCATACAAAAGTAGCATATATGGTACTTGAAAGAGCTAAAAGAATGGTAGAACAAGGTCAAGATGTTGTTATATTATTGGATAGCTTAACAAGACTTGCGAGGGCATATAACCTTACAATAAATCCAACAGGAAGAACATTATCAGGAGGATTAGATCCAGGGGCTTTAATAATGCCTAAGAAATTTTTTGGAGCCGCTAGGAACATAGAAGAAGGAGGAAGTCTTACAATATTAGCTACTGCTTTGGTTGAAACTGGAAGCAGAATGGATGATATGATATTTGAAGAATTTAAGGGAACAGGCAATATGGAAGTGCATTTAAATAGAAAACTTCAAGAAAGAAGAATATTCCCAGCTATAGATATATACAGATCAGGAACTAGAAAAGAGGATTTATTATTATCAGAAAAAGAATATGAAGCATCCTTTAATATAAGAAGATTACTTTATGATGATAATAATACTCAAAGTGTTACAGAACAACTTATAAATATGCTTTGCAAAACTAAGAATAATGATGAATTTGTGGAAATTATAAGTAAGATTGATTTAAATAAAGGAAGAAATAGATAAAAATAAAGATTTAATCAAAAAATAAAAAAGCCTTCTTAGAAATTAAAAACTAGAAGGCTTTATGGAAATTGAAATATAATGTTGTTAGAGAAATAGTTTAATATTATTAGAAAAATAATAAACCCGGCACAACCAAAGTCGGGTTTATTTTAAATCTAAAATCAGAAAATTAAATTATTCCTCGTTTGATATGTTGAATTTCTTCATAAACTTCTCAACTCTTCCACCAGCATCAACTATCTTTTGTTTACCAGTGAAGAATGGATGGCATTTTGAACATATATCAACTTTTAATTCTTTCTTTGTGGAACCTGATTTAAAAGTATTTCCACAAGCACATTTTACTTCTACATCATTATGATATTCTGGATGAATGCCTTCTCTCATAATTTTCACCTCTCTCGAACTCTTTGGACATAATATCCGAATTTTTAACTACTAAATTATAACACGCTCTATGGATTAAGTCAATAAATTTAGTTGATGCACAGGTTACAAGATATTTTTTATTAAAAATTAGCCTTTAATATATCATATAGGTCTGATAAAATAATACTTGTTTATTTATAAAAGTAGGAGGTATTTTTTATGTATGGACCTAAAAATCATGGTTGGATTGAAGTAATAACTGGACCTATGTACAGTGGAAAATCAGAAGAACTTATAAGAAGAGTTAGGAGAGTAAAAATTGCTAAACAAAGGGTTCAAGTTTTTAAACCTGAGATAGATAATAGATATAGTAATGAAGATGTAGTATCTCATCGTGGAGATAAAGAGGGAGCAGTTCCTGTTAAATCATCAAAAGATATTTTAAAATTAATAAGAGAAGATACTCAGGTAGTGGCTATAGATGAAGCACAATTTTTTGATAAAGGTATAGTGGAAGTTGTAAATAAAATGGCTAATGAAGGTAAAAGAGTTATTTGTGCTGGTTTAGATCAAGATTTTAGAGGAGAACCTTTTGGATATATGCCAGATATAATAGCTGTAGCAGAATTTGTTCATAAAGTGCAAGCAGTTTGTATGGTATGTGGTAATCCAGCAACAAAAACACAAAGACTTATAAATGGACAACCTGCTAGGTATGATGATCCAATAGTACTTGTAGGAGCAAAAGAATCTTATGAAGCAAGATGTAGAAAGTGCCATATAGTACCTAAGAAGTGAGGTGAGATTATGAAAAAACAATGCAATGTAGGCGGACAAGCTGTAATGGAAGGAGTTATGATGCGAGGGACTAGGGGGATTGCTACAGCAGTGAGAAAAAGTGATGGAGAAATTGTTATGGATATACAACAATTTACTCCATATAGTAAAAGAAATAAGTTCTTCTCAATGCCTATTATTAGAGGATTTATTTCATTAATAGAGTCTCTTGTTATAGGAATAAAAACCCTAAATTATTCTGCATCTTTCTTTGAAGAGGATGACGAAAAATCAAAGTTTAATATATGGATTGAAAAAAAATTTGGAGAGCGTGCAGATAATATAATTATAACTATTGTTATGTGCGTGTCTTTTTTCATTTCAATAGGTTTATTTGTGGTTTTACCTACAGTGATTGCAAATTTATTTAAAAAACTAGGTGTTGAAAGTTCATTAGTTTTAAATATTATAGAGGGTATAATAAGAGTAGGAATATTTCTTTCTTACATATACATAATAGGAAAAATGGATGATATTAATAGATTTTTTCAATATCACGGAGCAGAACATAAGACAATATTTTGTTATGAAAGCTCAGAAGAATTAACAGCTGAAAATGTGAAGAAGCATTCTAGGTTTCATCCAAGATGTGGTACTAACTTTTTATTTTTAGTTATGATTGTAAGTATAATTATTTTTTCTTTTACTGGATGGAATTCTTTATTAGAAAGAATGATGTATAGGATTATACTTATACCAGTAGTATCAGGTACAACTTATGAAATTATAAAATGGTTAGGAAAAAGCCAGAGCAAAATAGCTAAAATAATAGCAGCTCCAGGGTTAGCATTACAAAGACTTACCACAAGAGAACCGGATACATCACAAATAGAGGTAGCTATAAAGGCTTTAAAAGGCGCAGAAGGAATAGAGAATTAAAAAAGGAGTAATCTATAATATGGTTGAAAAAAATTACCAAACTATACAAGAACTTTTATCAGAAGGTATTAAATCTTTAAAAGAAGTAGGTATAGAAAGTTACATATTAGAAAGTCAATTATTATTAGGGAAGGTAATAAATAAAGATAGACTTTTTATAATGGTTAATAAGGATTATAAAGTATCTGATGAGGAAAAGAGGCAATATTTAAAACTTATAGATATTAGAAAAAAAAGGATGCCAATTAAATATATATTAGGTACTTGTGAATTTATGGGTATTCCATTTAAAATAAAGGAAGGAGTATTAATTCCAAGACCAGATACAGAAATTTTAGTAGAGAAAAGTATAGAAACTATAAAAAAAAATAACTATAGAAATATAAGTGATGTATGTTGTGGTAGTGGAATAATTGGCATATCTATAGCCAGCTTTATTGATAATGTTAATATAGATTGTTTTGATATTGAGGATATACCATTAGAAGTTTCCAAAGAAAATATTAAATTAAATAATCTAGAAGAAAAAGTAAAAGTTTTTAAAAGCAATTTATTAGAAGATGCTATAAAAAGTAGTAAGAAGTATGATATGATAGTATCGAATCCCCCATATATAAAAAAAAGAGAAATAAAAAATTTAATGAAGGATGTTAAAAATTATGAACCACATATAGCTTTAGATGGAGGAGAGGATGGGCTTTATTTTTATAAACAGATAGTAAAACAAAGCAAAAGTCTTTTAAACCCAGGAGGAGCTATAGCTTTTGAAATAGGATATGATCAAAAAGAAGAAGTTAGTTGTATATTAGAAAGTAATGAATTTATTAATATAGAATGTTATAAAGACTTAGCAGGGTTAGACAGAGTTATTATTGGAATGCTTAAAACAACTAATTGATTTAAATACAAAAAATATGTTATAATTAATAGTTGTTAAAATATATTTACGGAGTGAGAAAGTTATGTTAGATAGATTAAATTTTATAGAGAATAAATATGAAGAACTTTCAATAAAGATTAGTGACCCTACAGTAATGCAAGACCAAAAAGAATGGCAAAAGTTGTGCAAAGAACATTCAGATATGGAAAACATAGTAACCGTTTATAAAGAATATAAAGAAGTTTTACAAAATATAGAAGACAATAAGGAAATGTTAAAAGAAGATATAGAGCAAGAATTAAAAGATATGGTTCAAGAAGACATGAAAGAACTTGAACAAAGAGTACAAGAATTAGAACAAGAATTAAAAATGTTATTAGTGCCCAAAGATCCAAACGATGAAAAGAACGTTTTTATTGAAATAAGAGCAGGTGCAGGAGGAGATGAAGCGGCTCTTTTTGCGGCCAATTTATTTAGAATGTATACAAGGTATGCTGAAAGACACAATTGGAAAGTAGAAGCAGTAAGTGCAAATGAGACAGATATAGGTGGCTTTAAAGAGATTGTATTTATGGTTAAAGGAAAAGGAGCTTATAGCAAATTAAAGTATGAAAGTGGAGTTCATAGGGTACAAAGAGTACCTGATACAGAATCTAGTGGAAGAATTCATACATCTACAGCTACAGTAGCAGTTTTACCGGAGGTAGAAGATGTTGATGTTGAAATAAATCAAAATGATTTAAGAGTAGACGTTTATAGAGCTTCTGGACATGGAGGCCAATGTGTAAATACTACTGACTCAGCGGTAAGAATAACCCACATACCTTCAGGATTAGTGGTTACATGCCAAGATGAAAAATCTCAGCTAAAAAATAAGGAAAAAGCTATGAAGGTTTTAAAATCTAGACTATATGATCTGTTAGAATCTGAAAGACATGCAAGCATTGCAGAAGATAGAAAAAGTCAAGTAGGAACTGGAGATAGAAGTGAAAGAATTAGAACTTATAATTACCCTCAAGGAAGAGTTACAGATCATAGAATTGGTTTAACACTATATAAACTAGAATCTTTTTTAGATGGAGACATAGAAGAGATGATAGACGCTCTAATTACTGTTGAACAATCAGAAAGAATGAAAGATATAAATTAATAAAATTATAGGAGAAGATAAGTATGAATATAAATAAAGCTCTGAAGAAGCAAATAAATTCTTATAAAAGATTTATGCTAATTATGGGCTTTATTTTTTTAATTTTACCTTTTATATTAATATTTTTTAAAATACTTGATGTATTTTTTGTAGCTTATCTTATTGCCATAGAACTATTAATAATAATTGCTATTATTGCTAAAATAAACATGGAGAGATTAAAATTTTCTTATAGTAACGGTAGGTTATATATTTCAGCAGGTATAACAAAAGAAATTACAATAATACCTTGTGATAAAGTGGAATTTGTTCATGTTCAAGATGTAGTAAGAAAATATGATAAAGAAAAGGATTTTATAATAATTATATTATTATCTTTTAATATTAGAAGTAGGGGCATACATAAAATAAATGAAAAGTTCCTTATAGAGTATCCTTTTGTAGCATACAAATATAATAAATTAAAAGTTTTAAATCCAGAAAATAATTATTCTTTTACTATAATAAGTAAAGGTAGATTTTTTAAATATAAGTTATTAGACTTAATATATAGTAAATGTGTTAATGCAAGTTTTTCAGAAGAAACTATAGATAAAATAATAGAATATAGAAATTTATAGTATAGTAATATTTGCGTATTTTTTAAAATATTATCTAGAGAATAGTATTTTAAAAGGGGTTTTAATAAATTTTGATTTATATGATAATAATGGGAAGCATTATATCTTTAATGGGTACTACTATAGGAGGATTAGTTGGTATAATGGTAAAAAATCCCTCAAGGAAATTATTAGGAACATTATTAGGATTTGCAGCTGGATTAATGCTATCTGTGGTTGTATTTGATTTAATTCCAGAAGCTCTTAGAAATTGGAGCTTTAAACATACAATTATTTTCTGTATATTGGGAATAATATTTATAGCCTTTGTGGATAAAAACATTAGTAATGAATCTATAAATCAGCATAAAAAGATGGCTATGATAACAGCTTTGGGACTTATGCTACATAATTTTCCAGAAGGAATGATTATGGGATGTGGATTTGCAGCTGGAACTAATTTAGGAATAAAAATGAGTTTAGTTATTGCTATACATGACATACCAGAAGGCATGGCTGTAGCGACTCCCTTAATGGCATCTAATGAAAATAGCTTTAAGATATTTTTATATACGGTAATAACAGCTTTACCTACAACTTTAGGAGCCATTTTAGGAGCTTTTATGGGACAGGTATCTAATGATCTATTAGGAGCAAATTTGTCTTTAGCGTCGGGAATAATGCTTTATGTAGTATGTGGAGAGATGTTACCTCAATCTAATAAATTATGGGAAGGTGTATCTAATACAATTGGAGTATTATCAGGATTGATTTTTGGACTAATTATAGTATATTTATTGTAGAAGATATAAAAGGAGATGTAATTTTGAAAACTAAAGTTATTAGAATATATGAAGATAAACTAGAAGATAAAACATTGAAAGAGTGTGGAGAGGCATTAAGAAATGGTAAATTAGTAGTATTCCCTACAGAGACTGTATATGGTTTAGGAGCTAATGCATTAGAAGAAGATGCAGTGAAAAAGATATTTGAAGCAAAAGGAAGGCCGCAGGATAACCCACTTATAGTTCATATATCAGATATAGATGAAATAAAGCCTTTAGTTAAAGAAATTCCTAAAATAGCTTATGAATTAATGGAGAAATTTTGGCCAGGACCTATGACTATAATATTATCTAAAAGCTCTTTAATTCCGGATAGGACTAGTGCTGAGCTTGATAGTGTTGGTATAAGAATGCCTTCTAATAAGATAGCAAGAAAACTTATAAAAGAGGCAAAGGTACCTATAGCTGCGCCTTCAGCTAATATATCAGGAAGACCTAGTCCAACGGATATAGAAACTTGTATAGAAGATTTGGATGGCAAAGTAGATTATATTATAGGTGGTCAAAAGTGTGATGTAGGAGTAGAATCTACTGTTATAGATTGTACTGCATATCCGCCTTGTGTATTAAGACCAGGTGGAATAACCTTAGAAATGTTGAAAGAGATAGATAACAATATATATATAGATTCTGCTATAATGACTAAAGATAATGAAAATATAAAGCCAAAAGCCCCTGGAATGAAATATAGACATTATGCACCTAAAGCAGAATTAAAAATAATTAGTGGCAATTTAAGAAATTCTGTAGAGAAAATAAAAAAGCTTACAGAAGAGTATGAATCAGCAGGAAAAAATGTTGGAATAATGACTACAGATGAGACCAAAGAGCTTTATGTAAAAGGTCAGATAGTGTCCTTGGGCAGCAGGGAAAATTTAGAGAGTATTGCAAGAAACCTATTTTCAGTATTAAGAAGTTTTGATAGTAAAAATGTAGATATTATATTATCAGAATCCTTTGAAGAAAAGGGGATAGGTATTGCCATTATGAACAGATTAAAAAAATCAGCGGGATTTAATATTATAAATGTTTAAATAAAAAAATAAATAGTTGACATATATAATAAGGTAGTATAAAATATTTTACTGATAGTTAGAAAAGTTAATTGGAGGAGCTAATGAATATATTATTTGTTTGTACAGGAAATACATGTAGAAGCCCAATGGCAGAAGCTATATTTAATAAATTTAATACAACATCACTAATAGCTAAGTCAGCTGGTGTAGCTGTATATCCTAACAGCAAAGCCTCTTCTAATGCAGCTAAATTAGTGGATAAAAATTTAAATATAAATATCTATGAAAGAGAAGCAATACAATTAACAGAACAGATGTTAAAAAATAGCTATTTAGTATTAACAATGACAGAAGGTTTAAAAAAAGTATTAAAACATAATTTTCAAGAATATGAGGAAAAAATATATACTTTAAATGAATATGTCGGCGTAAAAGGTGAAATTTTAGATCCTTTCGGCGGCACGTTGTCTGTTTATCAACAAACATTTATACAATTAAAAGAAAATATATTATTACTTTTAAGTAAATTAGGAGAAGATAAAGTATTCATTAAAGAGTACTAATATCTTCTTTTTTTGTAAAATTATAAATTATTTGGAGGTGCATTGTTTTGAAAATTGCATTAGGAAGTGACCATGCAGGTTTAAAACTTAAAAAAGAAATAATGAAACACTTAGAAGGAAAAGACATTGAATTTAAGGATTTTGGTACTAATACAGAGGAGTCTTGTGACTATCCAGATTATGCTAAAGAGGTAGCAAATCAAGTAGCTAATAAAAATTATGATTTAGGTATACTAATTTGTGGAACAGGTATAGGAATTAGTATTGCTGCTAATAAGGTACCAGGTATAAGAGCAGCTCTTTGCTCAGATACTTTTAGTGCCCATTCAGCTAGAGAACATAACAATGCAAATATATTAGCATTAGGAGAAAGAGTAGTTGGTGTAGGATTAGCATTAGATATAGTAGATACTTTTCTATCTTCTGAATTTCAAGGAGGAAGGCATAAAAGAAGAGTTGATAAAATAAGTGATATAGAAAATAGTTTTCATAAATAAGAAAATTTAGGAGGGAAAAATATGAGTAAAGTAACACAAATAGCACATCCATTAATATTACATAAGCTAACTTTAATAAGAGATAAAAATACAGGTGCAAAGGATTTTAGGGAATTAGTAGAAGAAGTAGCAATGCTTATGGCTTATGAAGTTACAAGAGACTTTAATTTAAAAGATGTAGAAATAGAAACACCAATATGTAAAACTAAAAGCAAGGTATTGGCTGGAAAGAAAGTAGCCATAGTGCCAATTTTAAGAGCAGGTCTTGGAATGGTAGATGGGATATTAAAACTTATACCAGCAGCTAAAGTTGGTCATATAGGACTTTATAGGGATGAAAAAACTTTAACACCAGTGGAATACTTTTGTAAATTACCGCAAGATATAGAGGAAAGGGAAATAATAGTAACAGATCCTATGCTAGCAACAGGTGGCTCAGCTACAGATGCTATAACTCTTTTAAAGAAAAGAGGAGCAAAATATATAAGACTTGTTTGCTTAGTTGCAGCCCCAGAGGGTATAAAAGTAGTAATGGATGCTCATCCAGATGTAGATATATATGTAGCTGCTATAGATGAAAAATTAAATGAATCAGGATATATAGTTCCAGGATTAGGAGATGCAGGAGATAGATTATTTGGAACTAAGTAATATAAAAAGTCGGCATATGCCGACTTTTTATATTACTTAGTTATAATTTGTGACTTTAATTTATGTTATTTTTAGTATAGAATAATAAATAGTATATAAATAAAATTTAGAATATACGGAGGAATAAATGGATAGAATTGATAAAAATAATTATTATCTAGATATATGTGAAACAGTATTAGAAAGAGGCACTTGTTTAAGAAGAAATTTTGCAGCTATAATTGTAAAAAATGATGAAATAATGGCAACAGGATATTCAGGTGCTCCTAGAGGAAGAAAAAACTGTTGTGATATGGGTGTATGTAGAAGAAAAGAGTTAAATGTACCAAGAGGAACTAGATATGAGTTATGTAGATCTGTACACGCAGAACAGAATGCAATAATATCAGCAAGAAGACAAGACATGATAGACTCTACTATGTATTTAGTTGGAAAAGAAAAAGAAACTGGAGAACTTGTAAAAAATGCTGCACCATGTTCTCTTTGTAAAAGATTTATAATAAACGCAGGAATAAATAAGGTTATAATTAGAGATACAAAAACAGAATATAGAGTTGTCCCTGTACAAGATTGGATAGACAATGATGATTCACTAGAAGGGGACGGATCTTATTAATGGAGAGATAGCAATGAATGAATTATTTTTAGCTTTTATAGTTTCCACTATGGCATCTATACTACTAACACCTTTAGTAAAAAAGTTTGCAGTTAAGATAGGTGTTATAGATGTACCAAAAGATAAAAGAAGAGTACATAAAAAGCCTGTACCTTTGTTAGGAGGTATAGCTATTTACCTATCATTTTTATTTACTGTAGTTATAAAAAAGGGTGCTTTAACTAATCCTGAAAAGGGAATATTAATAGGAGCAACCATAATCGTTATAGCAGGTTTTTTAGATGATAAATATGATTTAAAACCTATTTATAAATTATTATTTCAAATTTTATCTGCAGCTATTTTAATTACATTTGACTTAAGAATAGTAAATATAACTAATCCATTTTCTAACAGTAATCCTTGGTTATCTACTGGATGGCTTTCTATACCATTAACATTAATTTGGGTGGTAGGTATAACCAATGCTATTAATTTAATAGATGGATTAGATGGATTAGCAGCTGGGGTTGCATTAATATCTTCAGTAACTTTATTCATAATTGCTGTTATGAGTATAGATATTAGATATGAGGCAGCATTTTTAACGGCGGTTTTAAGTGGAGCAATTCTCGGATTTCTTCCTTATAATTTTAATCCAGCTTCAATATTTATGGGGGATACAGGAGCTCAACTTTTAGGGTTTTTATTAGCAGCAATATCAATAGAAGGAGCAATAAAATCTGCTGCAACAGTAGCTATATCTGTACCTATATTAGCATTAGGTATACCTATATATGATACTTTGTTTGCTATGATAAGAAGAAAGATAAATGGAAAATCTATAATGGAAGCAGATAAAGGACATCTACATCATAGATTACTTGATATGGGATTAAATCAACGACAAGCTGTATTAATAATGTATCTTATAAGTGCTATACTTGGAAGTTTTGCTATATTAGCCATGCAAATAAGCAACCAAAATTCATACTTTTTACTTGCAGTTATTGTAGTAATTATAATGGTAGCAGCGTGGAAATGTGGATTTTTTAAACACAAGGAATAGTGCATAATTGACTTGGAGGTAAATTTTATGAAAAGAACAAAGATAATGACTATATTTGGAACTAGACCTGAAGCTATAAAAATGGCTCCATTAGTAAAGGAGATAGAAAAAAGAGAGGAGCTTTGTAGCAAAGTTTGCGTTACAGCTCAACATAGAGAAATGCTAGATCAAGTTTTAGATTTATTTCAAATAAAACCAGATTATGATCTAGATATAATGGCTAAAGGGCAAACTTTAACAGATATAACTATGAAAAGTCTTAAAGGTTTAGAGGGAGTGTTCAGAGAAGAAAAACCAGATTTAGTTTTAGTTCATGGAGATACCACTACAACTTTTGCAGGAGCATTGGCTGCTTTTTACCAAAAGATAAAGATAGGTCATGTAGAAGCAGGATTAAGAACTTTTAATAAGTATTTTCCTTATCCAGAAGAAATGAATAGAAAATTAGCAGGTGCTATGGCAGATTTACATTTTGCTCCAACAAAAGGATCGAAAAATAATCTTTTAAAAGAAGGAATAGATTATGATAACATATATATTACAGGGAATACTGTAATAGATGCAATGGAATTTACAGTAGAAGATAATTATGTTTTTAAAAATAAAATTTTAAATGAAATAGATTATAAAAATAGAAAAGTTATAATGGTTACTGCTCATAGAAGAGAAAATTGGGGAGAAGGAATAGAAAATATATGCAAAGGATTAAAAGAAGTAGTTGAAAATAATAAAGATGTGGAAATAATATATTTAGTTCATTTAAACCCAATTGTTAAAGATGTGGTTTATAAATATTTAGATGGCGTAGATAGAGTACACCTATTAAATCCTTTAGATACTAAAGAAACTCATAATTTAATGAACAAATGCTATATGGTTATGACAGATTCGGGAGGACTTCAGGAAGAAGCACCCCACTTAGGAAAACCCGTTTTAGTTTTAAGAGATGTAACGGAAAGACCAGAAGCAGTTGAAGCAGGGACAGTAAAACTTCTAGGAACAAATAAAGAACTTATAGTACATGAAGCTAATAAAATAATAAGAAATAAAGAAGAGTATAATAAAATAAGTAGAGCTATAAATCCTTATGGAGATGGGTATGCCTCAAGAAGAATAGTAGATTCCATATTATATTATTTTAAATATTTAGAAAATAGACCTAATGACTTTATATAAAGTTTGTGTTTTTTTTAACAAAAATATATTGATAAATTTTTAATAAGGGGTTATAATATAATTAGTTTAAAAGAAAGTTGTTAATTTTTTAACTAAAGGTGAGAGAAAACCGAAAATTTAAATAATTTAGGAGGGTTTTAAATGAAAGAAGTTGTTATTGTTAGTGCAGTTAGAACTGCCATGGGTAAATTTGGAGGAAGTTTGAAAGATGTACCTGCAGTAGAATTAGGTGCTACAGTTATTAAAGAGGCAATAAATAGAGCTGGAATCAAACCTGAAATCATAGATGAGGTTATAATGGGAAATGTTATTCAAGCTGGACTTGGACAAAGCCCAGGAAGACAAGCAGCTGTAAAAGCTGGTATACCTGTTGAAATCCCAGCATTTACACTAAATAAAGTTTGTGGTTCTGGACTAAGAGCAGTTAGTCTTGCAGCTCAAATGATTAAAGCTGGAGATGCTGATGTAGTAGTAGCTGGTGGAATGGAAAACATGTCTGCAGCACCATATGTTTTACCAAATGCTAGATGGGGACAAAGAATGTTCGATGGCAAAATGGTAGATACTATGGTAAAAGATGGTTTATGGGAATCATTTAATGATTATCACATGGGAATGACAGCGGAAAATATAGCAGAAAAATGGGGATTAACAAGAGAAATGCAAGATGAATTTGCATGCGCTTCACAAAATAAAGCAGAAAAGGCTATTAAAGAAGGAAGATTTAAAGATGAAATCGTTCCAGTAGTTATAAAAACTAGAAAAGGTGAAGTAGTGTTTGACACAGATGAATTCCCAAGGTTTGGAACTACTGTAGAATCATTATCAAAATTAAAGCCAGCATTCAAAAAGGACGGAACAGTTACAGCAGGAAATGCATCAGGTATAAATGATGGAGCTGCTGCATTAATCGTAATGAGTGCGGAAAAAGCAGAAGAATTAGGATTAAAACCATTAGCTAAAATAGTTTCTTATGGTTCAAAAGGTTTAGACCCAGCTTATATGGGATATGGACCAGTAGGTGCAACAAAAGTTGCTCTTGAAAAAGCTGATTGGAAAGTAGAAGATTTAGATTTAATAGAAGCTAATGAAGCATTTGCTTCACAAAGTTTAGCTGTTGCTAAAGATTTAGGATTTGATATGGAAAAAGTAAATGTTAATGGAGGAGCTATAGCTCTTGGACACCCAGTAGGATGCTCTGGAGCGAGAATATTAGTTACACTATTATATGAAATGCAAAGAAGAGATTCTAAAAAAGGTTTAGCTACACTTTGTATAGGTGGAGGAATGGGAACAGCCCTTCTTGTAGAAAGATAATAATTTAAATATGAGTAAAAGCCGTTAGCAATTGCTAACGGCTTTTGTGTTTTATGTTTTGTGTTACAAAATAAGAACTTTTTAAATACTCTTATTTTGTAACACTTTTTTTATGTAGTTTATATATTAATAATATATTTATGAATACAAACTATATATTTGTCAATAATTATTAAAGATGATTTTATAATAAATTGTAAGGGGGATATATAGTTTAGTATGAGAGTTATAGAAAAAAATAAGAATAAAAAATTGGTAATAATATTATTTGTAATATTATTTTTATTAGGAGCAAAGTTACCAAAGAAAAATTTATTTCAGTCTTTATTAGATATTTCTAAGGGAACTATAATTGAAAATGGCGTAAAATTAATTAGTGAAGATAGCCTTGGAAAGGAAAAAAGTTTTCAACAGATTTTAAATAGTTTAGATATAGAAGAAACAGAAATAAAGGATTATAAAGAAAATGAAAAAAAAGTTATTATAGAATTTCAAAAGGAAAGTTTAAGAGGATATATTCAACAAGAACATATAAAAGATAAAAATTTAAGTAGAACTACAATGGTTCTAATAGAAAAGAATTCAGAAAATATTTTAGATGACTTAAAAAAAAGTGGAAATAAAATACTTAATGGAAATTTGAAAATATATAGTTATATGAAAGTTAAGATTAATACAGAGGATTTAGATAGTGCAAATAAAAAAATTATAGAAAGGCTTAATTATAATATTAATACTGTAAAAATTATTAATGGATATAGTAATTTTTTAGAAAACAAGTCTTTTCAATATGCTTTAGTAAACTATTCTTCAGGTAGCTACTTAATAATGGGGGAACCACAGATTTTTGAATTATATTAGAAATTTATAATGATATGGAGGAATACTATGAATAAAATTATTGTTAATGGAGGTAAAGGGCTAAAAGGTGAAATTAATATAAACTCTGCTAAAAACTCTGTATTACCGATAATAGCAGCTAGTATATTGAGTGGAGATAAATGCATAATAGAAAATACTCCTATGTTAAAAGATGTATTTGTAATAAGTGAAGTTTTAAGATCCATATCTTCAGAAGTAGAGATAGATAAGATTAATAATAAAATAATAATAGATACATCTAATATTTGTAGTTTAGAACCTTGCAGTGATCTTGTAAAAAAATTAAGAGCTTCTTTTCTTATAATGGGGCCTATGCTATCTAGATTTGGGAATTTTAAAATATCTCTTCCAGGGGGATGTAATATAGGCACTCGTCCTATAGATTTGCATTTAAAGGGTCTAAGTGCCTTAGGAGCTGATATAAATATAGGATATGGTTACGTGGAAGCTAAGGCGGATAAATTAAAAGGAAATAAAATATACTTAGATTTTCCTTCTGTAGGAGCAACAGAAAATATAATGATGGCAGCTGTCCTTGCAGAAGGAGAAACTATAATACAAAATGCAGCAGAAGAGCCAGAAATACAAGATTTAGCTAAGTTTTTAAATGCTATGGGCGCTAATATAATTGGAGCAGGTACTGATACAATAAATATAATAGGAGTAAAAAATTTAAAGGGGGTAGTCCATAAGCCCATATATGACAGGATAGAAGCTGGAACTTTCATGACTGCAGCAGCTATAACAAGGAGTAGAATAAAATTAAATGGAGTAAATGAAGAGCATTTAAGACCAATAATAGCAAAATTAACTGAAATAGGTGTAGACATAAATATAGATGGGGAAAGTATGATAGTTGATGGAAATCGTCAACTAAAACCTGTGGATATAAAAACTATGCCATATCCAGGGTTTCCAACAGATATGCAACCTCAAACTATGGCGTTACTAAGTACTATACAAGGAACTAGTATAGTAACTGAAACAATATTTGAAAATAGATTTATGCATGCCATCGAAATGAAAAGAATGGGTTCAAATATAAAGATAGATGGGAGAAGTGCTGTAATAGAAGGAGGAAATAAATTAACAGGTTGTGAAGTAAAGGCTACGGATTTAAGGGCAGGTGCAGCGTTAATACTGTGTGGTCTAGTAGCAAGAGGAAGCACAGAAATTACAGATATTTATCATATTGACAGGGGATATGCAGATGTAGAGAAGAAATTTCAATTACTAGGAGCAGATGTTTACAGAATATAATAATTGGAATATAAATATAATTGTTTTCATATAGTTATTATAAAATACGTAAGATTAATAGAGGAGAAAACTATATGAGAAGTGGAGATATAATGTATTTATTAAAAAGATTTTTTGCAAGTATACTAGCTAGTATACTTATTGTAATTATTTTTTGCTTTATAATATTAAAACCATCTTTAATAGGAAAAGACAACAAAAATAATATATCTGAAAATAAGAAGATTGAAGAAATAAAAGTAAAAGTATATATCTCAAAAGATAAAAAAATAATAGAATTAGATTTGGAAGATTATATAAAAGGAGTAGTTTCAGCTGAAATGCCTGCTGAGTTTCATGAGGAGGCCTTAAAAGCTCAAGCTATAGCAGCAAGAACTTATGCTATACCTCGTATAAAACAATTAGGTGGAGTCAGTTGCAAAAATGTAAATGGTGCAGATTTATGTGATACAGTACACTGTCAAGCATTTTTAACTAAAGAAGTTAGAATGAAAGGCTGGTCAGAGAAAAAAAGAAATGAATATTGGAATAAGATTGAAAATGCAGTTGAAAGTACTGCAGGAGAAGTTTTGGTGTATAAAGATGAAATCATAAAAGGAGCATATTATTTCTCAACTAGTAGTGGATTTACGGAAAACGGCCAAGATATATTTGCATCTACAGAGCCATATTTAAAGAGTGTAAAAAGTCAAGGAGAAGAAATTGCACCAAAATATAAGAGTAATAAAAACTATTCGTATAGTGAATTTATAAATATAATTAATAAAAAATATCCTAAATCTATATCAAATATAAAAAATATAAAAAATGAAGTAAAAATAAAGAGCAGAACTTCTGGAGGAAGTGTAAAAGAGATAGTATTAGGCAAAACCATTATAACAGGTCCAACATTTAGAAAAATTTTTAATTTAAATTCATCAAATTTTAATATAAAATTTGAGAAAGATAAGATAAATATAGAATGCAAAGGATATGGACATGGTGTAGGTATGAGCCAATGGGGAGCCAATGTATTAGGAAAATCTGGTGAGAATTATAAGGATATATTAAAACATTATTATACAGGTGTAGAAATAAAAAAATATAAAGAAGTTTTAAAAAATAATTAAAATACTAAAAAGAAATTTAAAGTTTCTTTTTAGTATTTTTTATTTTTATAAAATTAATGACTATTTGTCAAAAAATGATGAAAATAGGAGAAAGAATTTTAAATAAAATATGTATTTTTTACTACAGACTGGACAAACTACAAAAAGGAGGTGCTTATATGGGTAAAAAATTTTCAAGTAAATTTCGTATAAAGAAGGAGGGATTCTATCTAGTTCTATTTATATGTCTATGTTTAATAGGATCAGCAGCTTACATATCTTCAAAAAACAATAAAGAAGCAAAAAGATTAGCTGTTAAAGAAGAAAATAAAATTCAAGAATCAAATGAAAATAAAGAACAAGAAACTGTAGAAACTAGAGAGCCAAGTGTAGAATATGATAATGCTTTACAAGTTAAAGAAGAAGATAAAAAGGTTGAAGAAAAAACTGAAAAAGTAGCTCAAGTGTCAGCTAAAACAGACAACAAATTTGTCAAACCAGTAGAAGGAACTATAGCTAGGGATTATTCAGAAGAACCTGTTTATTGGAAATCTACAAATAGTTATAGACCTAATTTTGGAATAGATATTAAATGTGAACTAGGAAAACCTGTTGTTGCTGTATTAGATGGGAAAATAGAAGATATAAAGAAAGATACAGTAGATGGTGTTCAAGTTACTATTAATCATCAAAACGGGTTGAAAACAATTTACGCTAATTTAGATGAGAAATTAGATGTAAAAGTAGGAGATGAAGTTAAAAAAGGAAGTAATTTAGGAAAAGTAGGGAAAACAACATTAAGAGCAGCTTATGAAAATTATGGAGAACATCTTCATTTTTCTGTAACTAAGGATGGAGATTATGTAAATCCAAATAAGTATATAAAATATTAAATAAAATAAAGCCATTTTCCACATAACTGAGTGGAAAATGGCATTATAAAAATAATTTAGTTACTAAATATATTTATAAATAGTAAGGAGGTAGTAATTTGAAGGATTACATTGAAGAAAGAGTTTTAGAAGTCGCTAATTATATAATAAGTTCTAAAGCTACTATAAGAAAAACGGCCAAAGTCTTCGGTGTAAGCAAAAGTACAATTCATAAAGATATGACAGAAAGATTGCCTAAAATAAATCCTCAAATTGCAAAAGAAGCTAAAAATATATTGGAATTTAATAAGGCAGAAAGACATATAAGAGGTGGAAAAGCTACAAAATTGAAGTATAAAGCTATTGAAGGTTAAAAACATTCCTATTATAATTGATATTAGGTAGTATCAAAATTTACCAAAGAAGAATAAGGAAAGAGCAGGTGTGAAAAATAGGGATGTTTTTTAATGTAGGAACAGATATGGGAATAGATCTTGGAACAGCCACTGTACTAGTTTATATTAAAGGAAAAGGTGTAGTATTGAATGATCCATCAGTAGTAGCCATTGATAAAAGTAAAGATAAGCTTTTAGCAGTAGGAGAAGAAGCAAGGCAAATGATTGGTAGAACTCCTGGCAATATTGTTGCATTAAAACCCCTTAGGGAAGGAGTTATTTCTGATTACGATTTGACAGAAAAGATGTTGAAACATTTTATTACTAAAGCTTGTGGTAAAAAGAAAATGGTTTCACCAAGAGTAGTAGTATGTATACCTTGTGAGTCTACGGAAGTTGAGAAAAGAGCAGTTATAGATGCAGCAAGGAATGCAGGTGCTAAAAAGGTTTTTTTAATAGAAGAACCTCTAGCTGCGGCAATAGGTGCTGGTGTTGATATAACTAAAGCTAGTGGTAATATGATAATTGATATAGGAGGAGGGACAACCGATATAGCGGTTATATCACTAGGAGGAATAGTTGCAAGATCAACAATAAGTATAGCCGGTGATAGCTTCGATGAAGCTATAATAAAATACATACGAAAGAAGCATAATCTTATGATAGGAGAAAGGACTGCAGAGGATTTAAAGATAAATATAGGATCTGTTTATGATGTTGGTGAAGAAAATTTTATGGATATAAAAGGTAGAGATTTAATATCAGGGTTACCTAAGAATATAACTGTATCGTCATCAGAGATGAGAGATGCTTTAATAGAGCCTATAAATACTATAGCTGAAAGTACCCATGCTATCTTAGAAAAAACCCCACCAGAATTAGCGGCAGATATATCTGATAAAGGTATAGTAATGACCGGAGGTGGAGCATTATTAAATGGTTTAGATAAGTTAATATCAGAAGTAACCCATGTACCAGTATATGTTTCTGAAAATGCAGTTACATGTGTAGCTATTGGTACAGGGAAGATGTTAGAATACTTGGATAAGTTAGATATAACTTTTCAAGGAGATAGTATAGTTTTAATAGACTAAAAATAAAAAAGCAAAGAATTTATATCTTTGCTTTATTTTTATTTGACAAAATGTATTCTTTACAAGATAATTTTAAACCATATATTATGGATTCAGAAATAGATTTGGCCATATTAAGTATAAAATTAAGTCGAATAGAATTATTATTAAATATATTCATTTCAGTGGAATCGATTATTCCAACTACGGAACGATTTCCCACATGAGGAAGTTCCTTACCAACACCTTTTCCAGGATATATTGGATAATTTCGTGATTGTATAAATCCAATATTATTAGGTTCTCCTAAACAAGCATCTATGCCAAGTATACTATGATTAGGGTATAAAGAAGATATTTCTTCCATTTTTATTTTTATATTTAACGCATGGATTGGATTTTCTATTGTTCCAAAGACAGGCAGAGGAAAATCTTTTGTTTTTAAAATTGTACCAGTTATAGGACCAAGAGAATCTCCTATGCATTTATCTGTTCCTATACACACTATTATAGTTTTTTCATTTAAAAAGTTTATTAAACTATTTCCTATTATTTTATAAGCCAAAGGATCATTATAATGGACCATGGTTTTATCCAAAAATTACACCTCCTTCAATAATTTATATGAAGGTGGTGTAATTAATATTATAGCAAATTGTTTAATTTTGTTTATTCCAAATACAAAGTTGATTAGAATTTGTTAAAGCACCTAATAATCTATTATCTAAATCAGGAAAATCTTTTTTTAGAGATTTTATTAAATTTTTTATAGATTCTCTTTTAGTAAAACCATTAGCAGGACAAGGATTTTGTATTATAGGAAAATTATATTTTATTGAAGTATTTTTAATAGATTCTTCATCTATATATACCATAGGTCTAATTACAGTTATATCTTTCCTATCTAAATAAGTTTTTGGAAGAAAGCAACTAATTCTACCTTCATAGAACATAGATAATAAAAGTGTTTCAACAGCATCATTTTTATGATGACCTAATGCTACTTTATTACAACCTAGCTTTTTAGCATTATCATTTAGTATTCCACGTCTTAAATTGGCACAAAGAGAACAAGGATTCTTTTCTTTTCTAATATCAAATACTATTTCCTTTATATTAGAATCTATTATGTGAAAATTTACATCTAAATCTTTACAAAGAGCTTTTAAAGGAGAAAAATCCATATTTGTTCCTGGATCTATAGTAATTGCTATTATGTTAAATTTTTCAGGAGAAAACATTCTATATTTACTTAAAAGATACAGAAGAGCGATACTATCTTTTCCACCAGATAGGCCAATTGCAATATTATCGCCATCTTCTATTAAAGAAAAATCACTTACTGCTTTCCTAAGTTTACTTAAAAGTTGTTTCATATCAATCTTCCTTTTCAAAATTAAAATTTTATCTAAATAGCATTATAATATAAGCAATACATTAAGTGAAGTATAAAAAATAGTACAATTTAAATTATCTACATAGTTAAGAAAGAGATAGTAAGAGAAAAATAGAGATATAATGATTAATATCGATTTATTATACTATAATCACATTTGAATTTTTAACAATATAATTGTATACTTGTTTTTGTCGACAAGTTCGATAGAAAATGTGCTGGCATGGCTCAATTGGCAGAGCAGCTGACTTGTAATCAGCAGGTTGTAGGTTCAAGTCCTATTGCCAGCTCCATATGTGGAGGAGTTCCCGAGTGGCTAAAGGGGGCAGACTGTAAATCTGTTGGCTTTCGCCTTCGATGGTTCGAATCCGTCCTCCTCCACCATAGTTTCTTAAAATGTGCTGGCATGGCTCAATTGGCAGAGCAGCTGACTTGTAATCAGCAGGTTGTAGGTTCAAGTCCTATTGCCAGCTCCATATATGGAGGAGTTCCCGAGTGGCTAAAGGGGGCAGACTGTAAATCTGTTGGCTTTCGCCTTCGATGGTTCGAATCCGTCCTCCTCCACCAAAAAATAACACTAAAATATTAGTGTTATTTTTTTATTATAGCATAATATATAATTGACAGCTAAATATTAATGTGCTAATATTAGTTAGTAATATAATTAGATAAAAAGCTCTTATCGAGAGAGGTGGAGGGAAAGGGCCCAATGAAACCCGGCAACCAATATTTTTTAATATTAAGGTGCCAATTCCTGCAGAAAATTCTGCAAGATAAGAGGGATAGCAAGTAAAAAGCAAGTCTCTTCTTATCAGAAGAGACTTTATTTTTATATAAGAGCTACACAATAGGAGGTAAAAAAATGAGGAAATTATTTACATCTGAATCAGTTACAGAAGGACATCCAGATAAAATTTGTGACCAAATTTCCGATGCAGTACTTGATGCTATACTTGAAAAAGATCCAAATGGTAGAGTTGCTTGTGAAACTAGTGTAACTACAGGAATGGTTTTGGTAGCAGGGGAAATAACTACCAATTGTTATGTAGATATACCTAAAATAGTAAGAAATACAATAGAAAATATAGGATATACTAGAGCTAAATATGGATTTGATTCAGATACCTGTGCGGTATTAACATCTATATCAGAACAATCTCCAGATATAGCTATGGGTGTTAATGAATCTTTAGAATCTAAACAAGGTGGAATAGATAATGAAGATGTTATAGGAGCAGGGGATCAAGGAATGATGTTTGGATATGCAGATAATGAAACTCCAGAATATATGCCAATGGCAATATCTATGGCTCATAAATTATCTAGAAGATTATCCGAAGTAAGAAAAAATGGAACATTACCTTATTTAAGACCAGATGGTAAAACACAGGTTACTGTAGAATATGAAGATGGTAAAGTAGTAAGAATAGATACTATAGTAGTATCTACTCAGCATGGACCAGAAATTACAAGAGAACAAATAGAAAAAGATATTATTGAGCATGTAATATCTAAAGTTGTACCAGCCGAACTTTTAGATGAAAATACTCATTATTATATAAATCCAACAGGAAGATTTGTTGTAGGTGGACCACAAGGTGATGCTGGATTAACTGGAAGAAAAATAATAGTTGATACCTATGGTGGATATGGAAGACATGGTGGTGGAGCATTTTCAGGAAAAGATCCTACAAAGGTGGATAGATCTGCAGCATATGCAGCTAGATGGGTAGCTAAAAATCTTGTAGCAGCTGGAGTAGCAGATAAATTGGAAGTTCAACTAGCTTATGCTATAGGAGTAGCAAAACCTGTTTCTATTTCAGTAGAGACTTTTGGAACAGGCAAAATAAAAGATGAGAAAATTATAGAAATAATTAATAAGGTATTTAATTTAAGACCTTCAGCTATAATAAAGGAGCTAGATTTGAGAAGGCCTATATATAAACAAACAGCAGCCTATGGACATTTTGGAAGAACAGATATAGAACTTCCATGGGAAAATCTAAATAAAGTGGAACAAATAAAAGCCTTAATCTAATATAAAAGCATATAAAAAAACCCTGGTAAATTTTTACTGGGGTTTTTTATTGATGGATAATAGACAATTTAGTGAAACTTTATTTCTTGAATCAGAAAACTTTTAATTTTATTGGGTATAATTAAAAATAAATATTATATAGTTTTATAAATTGTTCATTATTCATTAACCAGAGGCGGTGTATGATATAATATATAAAAATAGTAAAATTAGGGGAGATCTTATGGAAGAAATACAAGGAACCGTTGATTCCATAATATTTAGGAATGATGAAAATGGATATGTTGTCAGTAGAATTAAGGAAGATGCTAATTCTATAACAACTATAGTAGGATGTATACCTTATATATCGGAGGGACAAAATCTTAAATTATATGGAGAATGGGTAATTCATCCTCAATTTGGAAGACAATTTAAAGTTGAAAGTTGTGAAGAAATCATTCCTGATACTAAAAAAGGAATTGAAAGATATTTATCATCAGGTATAATTCCCGGAATAGGGCCTGTAACAGCTAAAAAAATTGTTCAAAAATTTGGATTGAAGACTTTTCATATATTAGAGAATGATATTGAAAGATTAAAGGAAATAGAGGGCATAGGAGATAAAAAAATAGGTATAATTCAAGAGTCTTACGAAGATCAAAAAGAAGTTAGAAATATAATGATGTTTTTTCAAGAGTATGGTATATCTATAAATCATTGTCTCAAGATATATAAGAAATTTAAAAGCGAATCTATTAGAATAGTGAAAGAAAATCCATATATATTAACAGAAACTATTTCAGGAATAGGATTTAAAACAGCGGATAAAATAGCTAAAAATTTAGGAGTTGATATAAATTCTCCTTTTAGAATACAAAGTGGTATAAATTATGTATTGAATCAATTTTCTGCATTAGGAAATACTTGCATGCCAGCGGATAAATTAATAAAAGATGGAAAAGAAATATTAAATGTAGAAGAAGAAGAGATAAAAGAAAATGTATTACAAAGTGCTCTTCAAGGTAAATTAAGAGTAGAAATAGTGGATGGAAAAGAATATATTTTTTCTATACCCTATTATTATTGTGAATTAGGCGTAACAAAGAATATATTAAAATTATCATTATATAATCATAAGGATTTAGATATGACTGTAGAAGAAGAAATAAGAAATTTTGAAGATAATAATAATATAAAATTTTCTCCTTCACAAAGAGAAGCTATAATAGGAGCCTTTTTGAATGGAGTAGAAATAATAACAGGTGGACCTGGTACGGGTAAAACAACTATTATAAACTGTATTTCGGATATATATGAAAAATATGGATATACTGTTTGTATGGGAGCACCTACAGGGAGAGCAGCAAAAAGAATGACAGAAGCTACAGGAAGAGATGCAAAAACTATCCACAGATTATTGGAAATGGGGGTAGGGGAAGAAGAAATATTTTCTAAAACAGAAGAAACTCCCTTAGAATGTGATGTAGTGATAATAGATGAAGCATCAATGATAGATATAATGCTTATGAATAACTTACTAAAAGCTATATCTATAGGAACTAGACTTATAATAGTGGGTGATGTAGATCAATTACCATCGGTAGGTCCTGGAAATGTATTAAAAGATTTAATAGAAAGCAATTGTGTTAAAGTAGTAAGATTAAAGGATATATTTAGACAATCAGAAACTAGTGCAATAACTTTAAATGCACATAAGATAAATAGTGGACAAATGCCTATTTTGAATGAAAGGAATAAGGATTTCTTTTTTTTAAACGGTGATTCTAATGAGAATATATTGGATATTCTATTAGGACTAATTCATAAGAGATTACCAAATTTTAATAAGGATTGGGATAAATTAAAACATATACAAATATTAAGTCCTATGAGAAAAGGAATATTAGGAGTTGAAAATTTAAATAGAAACCTTCAAAAAGTACTAAATCCTCCATCAAAAGAAAAAAAAGAGAAGAAGTTTAAAGACTGTATTTTTAGAGTGGGCGATAAGATTATGCAAACTAAAAATAATTATAATATTAAGTGGAGAAAGATAGATAAATATGATCCAGAAGAAGGAATGGGAATATTCAATGGAGATATAGGATATATAGAGGATATAGATGAAGAAAACAACAATATGACCATTATTTTTGATGAAGAAAAGAAAGTAATTTATGAAGATATTTATTTAGATGAAATAGATTTGGCATATGCTATAACTATACATAAAAGTCAAGGAAGTGAGTTTCCAGCAGTTATAATACCTGCTTTTATGGGGCCACCTATGCTTATGAATAGGAATTTATTGTATACAGGAATAACAAGAGCAAAAGAATTAGTGGTTGTAGTAGGAAAATTAAAAGCATTAAAATTTATGGTTGATAATAATAGGAGTTTTGAAAGATATTCCTTATTAAAGTGGAGAATACAAAACATACTAGAAAATTTTTATGAAGATAATGGACAATAGCCTGGAGGTTTATATGTTTATTAAAATGGATAAAAAAAATCATTGGCAATTAGAGAAAATAAGTAATTATTTAAAAACATGGATATTTTCAAAAGAAAAATTGTTAAATATAATAACAGTTCCTAATAATTCATCATCTATACTTGTTGAAACTATATTAACTTTTGTTAATAGTAATAAAAGAGTTTTGTATATTACAGAAGAGGATAAAGATATAGATATTATATTAAATATAAAAAAAATATCTAATTTTAAAGATTATAGCTACATAAAGAATGTTGAAAATTTACAACAAAAAAGACTTCTAGTATGCAATATTGAAGTAGCAATACAACTTGAAGAAAAATTTGATTTAGTAATATTTGATGAGATAAGAAAAATTTCATTGCTACATAAAAAATCAATTAAGCATATAGTGAAAAGAAATTTAAAGGAAAATGGAAAAGGTATAGCTTATTCCATAGAACCAATTTTCAGCAATAAAAGAGAAATAGTGTTACCTTTATATAAAAATAGTATGCCTATAATAGAACCTAGAATAATAACTACAAAAGTAGATTTAAACAGTGATATTCCTTATATGATTTATGAATATTTAAAGTGGACTATAGAACTTGACAAGAAAGTTATAATATATGTTCCAGATGGGCAGCGGTTGAAAAATGTTTATAATTATTTTGAAAATAATTATAAAAGTATTAGCAAAAATATATTATATTATTCTAAAAAGGATAATAATATAAAGGTAATATCTAATTTTAAACATTTGAAAAAATCTATAATAATAACTGATGATTTTAATGAGAAAACCCACCATATAAGTCAAGATGAGGATACAAATATAATGGTATTTTTTGCAGATGACCATGTGTACAATTATAAAAATTTAATATATTTTTGTGGAGAAATGGTACTTAGAAGAGAAGGAGCTATGAAGGAAGTTATATTTGTATGCAATGAAGAAACTAGAGCTTTAGATAAGGCAAAACAAATAACTAGGAGATTCAATAAAGAAGCATGGGAAATGGGACTTTTAAGTATTTAGATATAATAAAAGAAAGTATAGCATGTTTATTGTATCCTTCCAAAGATCAATGTGTTATATGTGGGGTTTACTCAAAACATGGAATATGTGAAAATTGTTTTCATAAAATAAATTGGTGTAAAGGTAATTTTTATATAAATAAAGAAGAATTTAAAATTTGCTGTTATAGTACAGCGTATTATTCTTCAAGTATAATGGAAATGATATTATCTTTAAAATATAAAAAAAGTTTTAGAAGCGGAGAAATATTGGCTAGTTATATGGCAGAAAAGATAATAAAAGAGAATATTCCTTGTGATTTAATAACATATATTCCTTCAGATAAAAAATCTTTAAAAAAAAGAGGCTTTAATCAAAGTGAATTTTTAGCTAAAAATATTGGTGATATACTACAAGTGCCTGTAAAAAATACTTTGATAAAGGTGAAAAGTACCAAAGAGCAAAAAACATTAAATAGAGAAAATAGATGGATAAATCTAGAAAAGGGTTTTAAACTTATTAATAAAGACGAAATTATAGATAAAAAAATAATTTTAATAGATGATATTATAACCACTGGAGCTACAGTATATTTTGCTTCAAAAGAGATATGTAATGTAAATATAAAAGAGTTAAATGTATTGACTGTAGCTAAAATTGTTGTATAATTTTATTGTATTAAGTTAGGTTTGTGATTGAAAGTCGATGCCAGCCGCAGGCAAAACGATCCACGTAAGTTAAATAAAATATTTAATGAGCATGGTGCGGTTTAGAAGTAAGACCTGCCGTATAATAATACGAGAGGGTTAGTAGTGAGAGGAGAATTCTGGGTAGCGAAATCTCCAGCAGGCGAGTGTGGGGTCAAAGATCAGGTCAGCTAACTTAAAAACAAAAGGCTTTAACTATTATTTTAATGGTTAAAGCTTTTGTTTTTAGCATAAATATACAAAATAATTAAAATTAACTTAATATTTTGTTAATTGGCATTAAATAACTTGATATTTAGAGTAAATCGTATTAAAATATATATAACATTAAAAATAAATAAAAAATAATAAACATTAAGAGAGGGGCTGAAGCTATGAAAATAACAGTGACAGGAAAAAATATTGAGGTTACAAATGCTCTAAGGAATGTGGTGGAAAAGAAATTAGAAAAATTAGATAAGTATTTTAAACCTGATATAGAGGCCCAAGTTACATTAAGTGTTGAAAAGAATAGACAAATAATAGAAGTGACAATTCCTTTTAATGGAGTTATTCTAAGAGGAGAAGAAGCTAATGAAGATATGTACGCTTCTATAGATTTAGTAATAGATAAACTAGAGAGACAAATAAGAAAACAAAAAACTAAATTACAAAAAAGAATGCATGGTGACTCATTAAGATTTCAATTTATACCTGATTATGAAGGAGATAAGTCTAAAGAGGAATCAAAAATAGTAAAAACAAAAAGATTCGCAATGAAACCAATGTCATCAGAAGAAGCAGTTTTACAAATGGAACTTATAGGACATAACTTTTTCGTATTTGAAAATGGAGATACAGGGGAAGTAAATGTAATTTATAAAAGAAAAGATGGAAATTATGGTTTAATAGAACCAGAATTCTAAACATAAAGGAGAAGGCTAAGCCTTCTCCTTTATGTTTAGAAAATATAATAAATTATCTAAGTCATCAATTACTACATCTGCATCATAAGGAGAATTTAGATATCTATCAATATGGTTATTTTCAAGAATAAGGGCCGTTTTGCTACCAGCCTCTTGAAATTTAGAATAATCATATTTAATTTTATTTGTGATAAATAAACTTTCGGATGGTTTTAAATTTAAATTTTTAAATAACAAAAATGTATTAAAAAAAGGTGGTGCGTCAGGAATTATTAATCTATTTTTATAATTAAACTTTAAAAAGCTTACATAACAGTTTGAAGTACATTTGTTACAATCAAGTTTTCTACTTTTACATAAGTTTGATGAAAGAACTATGGGAACATTGCTATTCTGTATTAATTCTTTATGATTATTATCTAATTTAGTAGTTGAAAGAAAAATTAAATCAAAATATCTATAACATATTTCAATATTATGAATATGAAAATCATAAAAATCATGAGAAAAATTATTATTAATTATTGGGTAAACATTAAAAGAATGATATATTTTTTTGCAATATCCTAGCAATAAATAATTTGGGGTTAATACTGAATTTAATGAAACATTAATTCCAAAATCTAAAAGGATTTCTTTAAGTTCTTTACGACTTATAGAACAATTATGAGTAAAAAAATAAAAACAAGCCCAAGGAATGGAATTAATAAATTTGATATAATGATTTCTTGTATGTTCGTCGAGTATTATTTCGTCAGCACAAAATATAAAATTTTTCAATTTATGAGCCAATATTTTCACCTCAGTTTTTAATTCAAATTATGAAAGGTTCAAATTAATTATAATACCTAAATTATGGAATGTAAAATAAAAAGTGTTATTTATAAAAATTAAACTTACATTATATAAGTTGAAGAGGATTAAATTAGATGTTATAATCTATAAGGTATATAATAATTAAGAAATTTTATAATAGTGAGGATGAATAACATGAGGATTTGGGAAAAAATATTTGGCACATATAGTCAAAGAGAACTTAAAAGAGTAGTACCAATAGTAGATAAGATAGATAAATTAGATCCAATGATGGAAAAATTAACAAATGAAGAGTTAAAAAATAAAACAAATGAATTTAAAGAAAGATTGTCAAAGGGAGAAACTTTAGATGATATATTAGTAGAAGCTTTTGCGGTAGTAAGAGAAGCTGCTTGGAGAGTTGTCAAATTAAAACCTTATAGAGAACAATTAATGGGTGGTATAATTTTACATCAAGGTAGAATTGCAGAAATGAAAACAGGAGAAGGAAAAACATTAGTTGCAACATTACCAGCCTATCTTAATGCCCTAAAAGGCCAGGGTGTACATATAGTTACAGTAAATGACTACCTGGCAAAAAGAGATAGAGAAACTATGGGACCTATATATGAGTTTTTAGGGTTAACTGTAGGGGTTATTCTTCACGATTTAGAACACAATGAAAGACAAGAAGCATATAATTGTGATATTACTTATGGAACTAATAGTGAGCTTGGTTTTGATTATTTAAGAGATAATATGGTGGTTTACAAAGAAGAAAGAGTTCAAAGAAAATTAAACTTTGCAATAGTAGATGAAGTGGATTCCATATTAATAGATGAAGCTAGAACTCCTCTTATAATATCAGGACAAGGAGAAAAGTCTACAGAGTTTTATAAAGTAGCAGATTACTTTGCCAAATCCTTAATAAAAGAAGAAGATTTTACTGTAGATGAAAAAGCTAATGCAGTTATGCTAACAGATAAAGGTATAGAAAAAGCAGAATCATATTTTAAGTTGGAGAATTATGCAGATCCTGGAAATATGGAAATACAACATCATGTGGTTCAAGCATTAAAAGCCAATTACTCCATGAAAAAAGATACAGATTATATGGTAAGAGACGGGGAAGTACTAATAGTAGATGAATTTACTGGAAGAGTTATGGAAGGTAGAAGGTATAGTGATGGCTTACATCAAGCTATTGAGGCTAAAGAAGGTGTAAAGGTAGAAAGGGAATCAAAAACTCTAGCAACTATAACTTATCAAAACTTCTTTAGAATGTACGAAAAATTATCCGGTATGACAGGTACAGCACAAACAGAAGAAATTGAATTTAGAGAAATATATGGATTAGATGTTGTAGTTATACCTACTCATAAGCCAGTTATAAGAAAAGATAATCCTGATGTGGTTTATAAATCAGAAAAGGGTAAATATAAAGCTATAGTAGATGAAATCGTAGAAACTCATAAAAAAGGTCAGCCAGTGCTTGTAGGTACTGTAAGCATAGAAAAATCTGAACTTATATCAGAAATGCTTAAAAGAAAAGGAATACCACATCAAGTATTAAATGCAAAATATCATGAAAAAGAAGCAGAAATAGTATCCCATGCAGGTGAATATGGTATGGTTACTATTGCTACAAATATGGCAGGACGTGGTACTGATATTAAACTTGAAGAAGATGTAATTAAAGTTGGCGGGTTAAAAATAATAGGAACAGAAAGACACGAGTCTAGAAGAATAGATAATCAATTAAGAGGACGTTCAGGCCGTCAAGGGGATCCTGGAGAATCTAGATTCTATGTTTCATTAGAAGATGATTTAATGAGAATATTTGGTTCTGATAAATTAAAAGGTATAGTTGAGAAACTAGGACTTGCTGAAGATGAAGCTATAGAAAGTAAGATGGTAAGTAACGCTATTGAAAATGCTCAAAAGAAAGTAGAAGGAAATAACTTTGATATAAGAAAAACATTAATTCAATATGACGACGTTATAAATACACAAAGGGAAATAATTTATAAACAAAGATCTGAAGTACTAGAGGGTGCAGACTTAAAAGATCAGATACAAGAAATGATAAAAGATGTTATAAATTCAGTTGTAGATTCTCATATATCTGGAATAGAAGAAGAATTTGAAGAAGAACTTAGTAAACTTATTAAATTCTTAGAAGACATATTCTTACCTAAAGATTATGTAAAAGCAGAACACTTAGAAAGTTTATCTAATGATGAAATAAAAGAAAAATTATATGACATAGCTAAAAATATATATGCAGATAAAGAAGAAGAATTTGGTTCAGAACAAATGAGAGATATAGAAAGAGTTATTCTTTTAAGAGTAGTTGATACTAAATGGATGGATCACATTGATAATATGGATCATTTAAAACAAGGTATAGGATTAAGAGCATATAAGCAACAAGATCCAGTTCAAGCTTATCAGTTTGAAGGAAGTCAAATGTTTGACGAAATGATCTATAATATAAAAATTGATACAGTAAGATATTTATTTAGAGTTCAAATACAAAAAGCACCAGAAAGAGAACAAGTTGCAAAGGAAACATCAACTAATCAAGGTGGAGATGACACATTGAAAAAACAACCTATAAGGAAAGAACCTAAAATAGGTAGAAATGATTTATGTCCTTGTGGTAGTGGTAAGAAATATAAAAATTGTTGTGGAAGAGAAGCTTAAGACATAAAATGGAGGAGTAATATTACTTCTCCATGATTATTTTAGTATATAAAAGGAGCTGATTAAAGTGTTATTGCAGTTAGAAGAAGCTGTAAAAGATTTGGAACAATTAAAAGAAACTTTAACAAAAGAAATAGGGGAGTCTCTTTGACTTAACTAGTTTGAAATTTAGAATGCAAGAACTTCAAAACAAAATGCAAGAACCTGATTTTTGGGAGGATATAAAAAGAGCCCAGCAAGTAACTCAAGAGGAAAAGTTAATTAAAGATAGATTAGAAAAGTTTAATTCTTTAGAAAGCAGGATAGAAGATTCTTTAGTACTTATAGAACTTATGAAAGAAGAAGAAGATATTTCTTCAGCTGGAGAAGTGTTAAAGGAATTAGAATTAATAAAAAAAGAAGTAGAAAGTTTTAGAATAGAAGTTTTATTATCAGGTGAATATGATAGAAATAATGCTATAATGACATTGCATGCAGGAGTAGGAGGAACAGATGCTCAGGATTGGACTGAGATGCTACTTAGAATGTATACAAGATGGGCAGAAAAGAAGGGTTATAAGGTAGAAACTTTAGATTTTATACCTGGTGATGAAGCAGGTATAAAAAGTGTTACATTAAAGATATCTGGAGATTTTGCCTATGGATATTTAAAAGCAGAAAAAGGAGTACACCGAATTGTAAGGATATCACCTTATAATGCAAATGGAAAGAGACAAACTTCTTTTGCCTCCTTAGAGTTAATACCAGAACTTACGGAAGATCAAGATATAGAAATAAAAGATGATGATTTAAGAGTGGATACTTATAGAGCTAGTGGAGCAGGTGGACAGCACGTAAATAAAACAGAATCCGCAGTAAGAATAACTCATATTCCAACAGGAATAGTTGTTCAATGTCAGTCAGAGAGAAGTCAGCACTCAAATAGAGATACTGCTTTAAATATGCTTAAAGCTAAACTTGTGGAATTAAAAGAAGCAGAACACAAAGAAAAAATAGAAGATTTAACTGGTGAATTAAAAGATATGGGATGGGGAAATCAAATAAGATCCTATGTATTTCATCCCTATAATTTGGTAAAAGATCATAGAACTTCTGCAGAAACAGGTAATTTAACGGCAGTAATGGATGGAGATATTGATTTATTTATAAATGAATACTTAAAATCTAATTAATATTATAATACCCTTAAACTAAGTTTAAGGGTATTATAATTATATTCTATATAATTTATTCTTTTTAATAAGTGCAAGGCTTATTATTGTAATTAATAATAGGGAAAGTATTGAAAGTTCTTTACAATACAATATATTAAAATCATTAGAAAAACCTTGCTTTATAACTTCTTTAGATGCAACTTTAAAGCATCTATCTATAGATTTTAAACTTATAAAATCTATTTTATCTTCTGGAGTGTGAATTCTTGATTTATCATCATCAATAAAGGTTATAGCTTGTATTCCTAAATTTGTAAAAGCTTCATGATCACTAGAGTCATCAAAGATATAAGTAAAATTAACTTTTGATTTAGAACAGGTATTTGCTACGGATTTAATTAAATCAGAATCAGGGGAATTAGTTTTCCCACCCATTAACGATAAAGGTACATTCGAATCTGATCCAATCATATCAAAATTAAATACTTTAGCATTTTTAATATAAGATATATTATCTTTTGCAAAAGCTTTAGCACCTAAACAACCAAATTCTTCAGCATTAAATCCTATAATAACTATGTCATTTTTAGGTGTGCCTAAAGACTTTAAATACTTACTAAATTCCATTACAAATGATATACCAGAAGCATTATCTAAAGCACCATTATATACTGTACCACCTAGGTCACTACCTAAATGATCAAAGTGTCCAGATATAATTATAGGTTCTGTGGATTTTTTTCCTTTAATTATGCTCACTACATTGCTTATAGTCTCTTCTTCTATAGAAAAAGGAATATAACAATTAAGTTTAAGCCCCTTATCTAAGAATTTTTTTATATCTTTTCTTATGGAATTTTTTGTCATAATATACATATCAACCTTAGATTGTGGGAAAAATGAGCTTCTAAAATTAATATTGTCTTCATCTGGAGTAAACAAAATAAGAGAGCCTTTGTTAGAAGCAAAAGCTATAAAATCTTCTGTTGAATAGGTTATATTATTTGGACTAAAAGATAATTTATTATTTCTAAAATTTAGCAAATCTTCTTTATAATCTATTCCATAAATGTAGCTTTTTATAATCTCATTATTTTCATCTACTATATTTAAATAAGGTTTATCATTTGATTTTTTGGGATAATACGTAGTAAAATTATGATAGTAACTCCCATTAAATGGTTCAAGACCATATTCTTTAAAAGTATTTTTGATGTAATTGGCAGCTTCTAGATTAGTATTGGAACCTGCTAAACGTCCATCTAATCTATCAGAAGAAAGATATTTTATATGTTTTTTTACTGTATTACTATTAAAATTATCAATGGAAATAAATTGATTAAAACTATAGTAGAATATAATTAAACATAATGTTAAAATAAAACTTATAAATCTTTTCAATACATTATCTCCTTTAAAGTACTTACCTTATAAAATATATTAAAAACTTGGTATTTATATAACTTAAAGGATAGATTTAAAAAAACTAATTATGGAGGTTTATTAATTAATGATTGATGTAAACGAGAGGCTAGCAAAAGAATTAAATATAAGCATAAAACAAGTAGAAAGTACAGTTAATCTATTAGATGAAGGTAATACAATACCTTTTATAGCAAGGTATAGAAAAGAAGTAACTGGCGGATTAACAGACTTGACACTAAGAGAATTATTTCAAAGATTGACATATTTGAGAAATTTAAATGGAAGAAAAGAAGATGTAATAAGAATAATAGAAGAACAAGGTAAATTAACAGAAGAAATAAAGTCGAGTATATTAAAATGTGAAACCATTACAGAGGTAGAGGATATTTATAGGCCATTTAGACCTAAAAGAAGGACCAGAGCTACTATTGCAGAAGAAAAGGGACTTAAACCTTTGGCTGAATTAATATTGTTAGGAGAGTTTAAGGGCGATTTAAGAGAGGAAGCAGGAAAATATATTAATGATGAAAAAGAAGTAAATTCTGTAGAAGAGGCTTTAGCAGGAGCAGTTGATATAATAAGTGAAATAATATCTGATAAAGCAGAATATAGAAAATGGATTAGAAATTTTGTTAATAAAGAGGGAGTAATAGAAACTTCAGGTGAAAGTAAAGAACCAACCCCTTATGAAATGTATTATTCCTATAGAGAAGAAGTTAAAAAAATACCTTCTCATAGAATTTTGGCTATTAATAGAGGAGAGAAAGAAAAAATATTATCTGTTAAAATAACTTGTGATATGGAGAAAATAGAACTGTATTTAAAGAAGAATTTACTAAAGAATAATAAATTAACAGACTCTTATATAGAAGAAAGTGTTTCAGATTCACTAAAAAGACTTATATATCCATCTATAGAAAGGGAAATAAGAGGAGAACTTACAGACAAGGCAGAAGCAGGGGCTATTAATATATTCAAATCTAATTTAAAAGCGTTACTTATGCAGCCACCAATAAAGGGGAAAACTGTATTAGGATATGATCCAGGTTTTAGAACTGGATGTAAAATAGCTGTATTAGACGACACAGGAAAATTTTTGGATAAATCTACAGTTTATGCTACAGCACCACAAAATGATATAGAAGGCTCTATAAAAGTATTAAAAGAGCTTATTTATAAATATGATGTGGATGTAATATCTTTAGGTAATGGAACGGCTAGTAGAGAATCTGAAGAAGTTATTGGAAGACTTATAAAAGAAATAAAGGAAGAAAAGGGTAAAGAAGTGTATTATGTAATAGTTTCTGAAGCGGGAGCTTCTGTATACTCAGCATCACAACTTGCCACAGAAGAATATCCAGATATAGACGTATCTATAAGAGGAGCAATATCTATAGGAAGAAGACTCCAAGATCCTTTAGCTGAACTTGTAAAGATAGATCCTAAATCCATAGGAGTAGGGCAATATCAGCACGATATAACTCCTAAAAAATTAGATGAATCTTTAAGAGGTGTGGTAGAGGACTGTGTAAATAATGTAGGGGTAGATTTAAATACAGCAACACCATCACTATTATCCTATGTTTCAGGAGTAAATTCCGGAATAGCTAAAAATATTGTTGCATATAGAGAAGAAAAAGGTAAATTTACAAGCAGAAAAGAATTATTAAAAGTAAAAAGATTAGGAGCTAAAGCTTTTGAACAATGTGCAGGTTTTTTAAGAGTAAGTGAAAGCAAAGAACCCCTTGATAACACAGGGGTGCATCCAGAATCTTATAAGGTAGCTAAAAATTTTATAGAAATACTAGACTATTCTATAGAGGATTTAAAAAGTAACAGACTAGGAGATATAGAAGAAAGAATAAATAATTTTAATATAGATGAATTAGCTAAAAAATTAGATATTGGGAAACCTACACTTTTAGATATAATAAAAGAACTAAAAAAACCTGGAAGAGATCCAAGAGAAGAGTTGCCAAAACCTATATTTAAAACAGGAGTTATAGACATAAATCAATTAAAACCTGGCATGGCACTTACAGGAACAGTAAGAAATGTTGCAGACTTTGGAGCATTTGTTGATATAGGCGTACATCAAGACGGATTAGTCCACATAAGTGAGTTGTCAGATAGATTTGTAAAACATCCTTTAGATGTAGTAAAAGTAGGAGATATAGTAGAGGTTAAAGTTTTAGATGTAGATGAAAAAAGAGGCAGAATATCCTTAAGTATGAAACAGTAATTCTTAAAATAAAAATTTTGCACCACAAAATTTTTATTTTAAGAATAATGAACAGTTAACAATGAATAATGAACAATTTAGGTGGATTTTCTTCTACTACGTTACAGAAAATCTTATATTTTATTTTGTAGGCTCGTTCAGCGTTGCTAAACATCGCTGGTTTAGTGAGGAGTTAATAGTTTAGGAATTTTTTAAAAAAGTTTAACCACAGCTAAACTTAAAGATTTTATAAAATTAAAATTTTTTCGTAATGCTAATGGAGAAAAAATATCCATAATTATTCATTATTCATTATTATTTATTCATTAATTAAAGGGTTTTCTATTGAATTTTTTATAAAAATAATATATAATAGTTTTGTAAAAGATAATATTAAATATCTTCAGGGCGGGGTGTAATTCCCCACCGGCGGTATAGCCCGCGAGCCGTAAGGCATGATTCGGTGTAATTCCGAAGCCGACAGTAAAGTCTGGATGAAAGAAGGTATAATAAAGATGAGATTTTTTCGCCCTGACAAAAATTTGTCAGGGCTTCTTATTATACCATCATCCTAAAATTAGAAGATACTATTAGGAGGGGTATTAAATGAAAAATAAAAAATTAAGCAGAAGTATAAAAATAACACTTTTAAGTACCATTGCATTTTTACTTATGTATATTGAATTGGCAGTACCATTTTTTCCTGAATTTTTAAAGATAGACATAAGTGATATACCAGCATTAATGGGTGCTTTTGCACTAGGACCTGTAGAAGGAGTTATTATTCAATTATTAAAGAATATATTACATGGAATTTTTGCTACTAAGACAGGTTTTGTAGGAGAGGTAGCAAACTTCGTTGTAGGATCGGTATTAGTTTTTGTAGCAGGGTATATATATAGAAATAATAAGAGTAAAAGATCAGCTTTTGTAGGATTAGTAGCTGGTACTATAACTATGTCAGTAATTGCTGGAATATTAAATTTGTATGTATTTATACCGCTATATCAAAAGATTTTACACATACCAATTGAAGCTTTTGTTCAAATGACAGCAAAAGTAAATCCATCAGTAAATAGTTTAGGCACTTTAGTTTTATGGTCAATAGTACCTTTTAATTTGTTAAAAGGAGTATTTATATCTGCCCTTACTATGGGTATGTACAAGAAAGTTTCCCCTATACTACATGAAGAGGGAATAAAGAAAGGCCAAATAGCTTAAAATTAATGTGATGTAAAATAAAGCCTGGTTTAGGCTTTATTTTTTTATACGATATTATAATAGGGGGTGCATATTATGTCCGGAATATGGAATGTAAATGGTGCTTATAATATAAATTTAAAAAGGTTAACAAATAAACTATCTTTTCAAATAGGAGAAGTGTTTCTAGCTAGAGTAATAAATCTAGGAGAAGAAAATGAGGATACATTATTAAGATTGTTAGATGGATGGCAGTTTCCTGCTCAATTAGAAGAATCATTAGATTTTCAACCAACAGGTCTTATAAAATTTAAGGTAGAAGGATTTAAAGATGGTAAATTGCAATTAAGCATTCTAGATGGAAGAGAGCCAGAAGAGAAGTTAAAAGAAGATTCTATAGAAGGTGCACTAAGAAGGGAAGATATACGTTTAGATAAAAAAGATTATCCTTTATTAGAAAAAATGGTAAAACATAATATGCCTTTAACAAAAGATAATATATCAAATATAAAAAATTTAATTGAGATGATAAATAGATTTTCAAAAGATGGAGAAGAATCAAATAGTTTTATAGAAAAGTATATAGAAAGTAGAAATGTAGACATAAATTCTAAAGAAGGGCAATTTATTAAAGATACTTTAAAAGGATTTTTTAAAGAACTATCTACTATAGGGGAAGACGATATATTAACAATGTTAGAAAATGGACTAGATATAACAGAAAACAATATAAGAAGTTTCAATAGTTTGTATAAAGAAAGTTCTTTATATAATAAACTAAAAGCATTTGAAAATATATTAAAAGAAAGTAATGTATTAAGTGAAACTGTACAAGAAGGAAAAGAAACATTAGCCAAAAATGAAAAACTAGAACAAGGTATTTTAGAGAAAAAAATAGTAAATTCAAAAGAGAACACATCTAAAAATATATTGAAATATGAAGACAAAACAATAAATGATACATCTAAAGATACATTAGAAAATAAAAAGAGTGAAGCTATTGAATCAAAAGAAACAATTAATATAAAAGAAATAGAAACTCTTTCAAAAGATAACGTAAAAAAGTTAATTGATAATGGTAAAGATATTTTATATAAAAAAGAAGATATAGTAAAAGAACAAATAAATTCTAAAATAGAGGATATGAAAAATATATTAAAAGATTTGATTGATCCAAAGACTCAGTATAAAATAAATGAACATGAGAAATTATTTGGATTAATAAAACAAGAATTAAACGATTTTAAAGTTTTTAACACTATGTCAAATCAATACTACTATTTAGATTTACCTGTTAATGTAAATAAAGATGAATATGAATGCAAGTTAATAATAAAAGATGAGAGGAAAAAGGGAAAGAAGATAGACAAGCAAAATGTAAAGATAGCTACATCTATAAAAACTATAAATATTGGAATTGTAGATGCTTTTATAGGAATAAACAAAAATATTATGAATGTGGATATTAAAGCTGAAGAAATGTGGATAAAGATTTTAAAAACTAAGAAACAACAGCTATTGAATGCTTTAAAAGATAAAGGTTATAATGTATATATGAACGTAAGCAAAAAAGAAGAAGAATTTAATTTAAGCAATTGTAGTGATTTTTTTGAAGATAAAAATATAAGTGCAATTGACCTTAAAGTATAGATTTTAGGAGGGTATCTATGACTAAAAAAAAGGCTGCAGCTTTAAAATATGAACAAGGATATGATGTACCTGTAGTTACAGCAACAGGTATGGGATATGTAGCAGATAGAATAATAGAAAAAGCTGAAGAAAATAGTGTTCCAATAGTTTATGATAAAGAATTAGTAGAGGTATTAAATAACGTAGATATAGGTGAGGATATTCCTTATGAATTATATGATGCTGTAGCACAGGTTATTGCTTATGTTATGGATATAGATGAAATTATAGGTAGAAGGTGATTTTATTAATGGCTTTATATGCAATATCGGATTTTCATTTATCTTTTACTACAGATAAACCTATGAATGTTTTTGGGGATAATTGGGAAAATCATCACGAAAAGATCAAGGAGAATTGGTTAAAAAATATAAAAGAGCAGGATAAAGTAATAATAGCTGGAGATATATCTTGGTCAATGAATATAGAAGAAGGTATGGAAGATTTACACTGGATAAGCAAATTACCTGGAGAAAAAATATTAGTAAAAGGTAATCATGATTATTGGTGGACTTCTATATCTAAATTAAATAATTTGTATTCAGACATGAAGTTTATTCAAAATAATTATTTTGAATATGAAGATTATGCTTTATGTGGTACTAGAGGATGGATATGCCCAGGAACAGATAATTTTACAGAACATGATAGTAAGATATATAGAAGGGAACTTATAAGATTAAGATTATCCTTAGATGCTGCCACAAAAGATGGATATAAAAATTTTATAATAGTACTTCACTATCCGCCTTTCAGTAGTGCAAAAGTAGATGAAGGTTTTTTAGAAATATTTAAAGATTACAATGTTAAAAAAGTAATTTTTGGACATTTACATGGAGTGCCTAAACAAAATATTTTTAATAGAGAAATTGATGGAATAGAATACATATTAACTTCTTGTGATTACTTGAATTTTGAACCTATAAAAATATTATAATAAAAAATAAGCTAAAATTATTAAGTAAGGGAAAGTGAATATCCCTTACTTTTTATCTAAATAGCTTTGAAAGCCATCCATTACTATTTGTATTAGATTTTTTTGAAACTTCATCAGCTAAGTTCTTAGTTTTTATAGAATCCTCTTCTTTAATTAAATCTCTTTGATCTCTAGCTAGGGACTTTAATTTATAAGATACATGGGGAGTAGTTATTACATAACTAAACCATAATAAAGCTTTATCCTTATTTCCTAATCTTCTATTAAGCTCTCCGATTAGATACACAATCGTATACTTGTCCATTCCAAATATAGGAAATTCTTCTGACTCATAGGATTCTTCAAAACCTTTTAGAGCATTTTTAATAAAATCTTTCTCATGTTCTTTATTTCCTTTTAATCTGTACATCCAAGCTAATTTAAGACAAGTCATGGCTTTTTGGCTAGGCTTTCCTTCTATTAATGTATAATTTAATAGGGCAAGCTTGTATCTTTCTATAGCTATATCTAGATTAAAAATTTCTCCATAGTATCTTTTTTTCCACCTCGGAGATATTTTATCTAAAACTAGTTGTTTTTGATATTTTTTTATTTTAGAAAAATCTACTTTTAAAGCAGCATAACCACATTCATTGCAAAGCCAAACGTCATAGAAATATGGATTAATTAAAGCATATCTTAAAAAGAAATCTGAGTCCTTTGAATCTAATCTATATGAAGAAGATTTTACAGCTTTCACATGAAATTTAGAATTACATACAGGACAATTAACTTCTTTGTTATAAAGAAGTTCCAATTGCTTTTTTGTATCATTTGATAAATTACTATTCATTAAATCACCCTTAATATGTTCATATATTATAGACAAATAACATTATATCAAAAAATAATGAAAAAATATAATATAAATATGTTTTTTATATTATAATTAACTTAGGATATAATTATTAGGAGTAGTTAAGTAAGGGGGTATCACTATGGCGATGAGGGAATGGAAGACATTTTTAATACCCTACGAACAGGCTGTAGAAGAGTTGAAAGTTAAATTTAGGAGTATAAGAAAAGAATATAGGGGTAAAAATGAGTATTCTCCTATAGAATTTATTACAGGGAGAGTTAAGGAGATATCTAGTATATTAGAAAAAGCTAATAAATTTGATATACCTTTAGATAGAATAGAATATGAAATTGAAGATATAGCTGGTATAAGAGTAATGTGTCAGTTTGTAGATGATATAGAGAAAGTAGTAGATATTATAAGAAATAGAACAGACATGCAAATAATGTATGAAAAAGATTATATCACTAATGTTAAATCCAGTGGATATAGAAGCTATCATGTAATAATAAAATATCCTGTAAATATGGCAGAAGGAAAAGTTGATATTTTAGCAGAATTTCAAATAAGAACTTTGTCCATGAACTTTTGGGCAACCATAGAACATTCATTAAATTATAAATATAAACACGATATACCTCAAGAAATAAGGAATAAATTAAAAAGAGCTGCAGATGCAGCCTTTCAATTAGACGAAGGTATGCTAGAAATAAAGGACGAGATAAAGGATGCACAAAAATTGTTTGAAGTAAAATCTAATATGATTTCTGACATTATGGATAATATACTTACATTATCTTCTATAGGAAAATCTCAAGAAGCATCTAGATTTCAAGTTCAATTAAATAGATTAATAGAAGAGGGTGAGCTGCCAGAACTTAATAGTTTATTAAAAAACACAGAAAAAATATTAAGTATATACCAAATAGATTAAAAAGAGGCTTTAAAGCCTCTTTCTTATTTTACAACTATATTTACTAATCTACCTTTTATAACTATTACTTTTACTATATTTTTGCCATCTGTATATTTTTTTACATCTTCTGAGTTTAAAGCAGTTTGTTTTATACTTTCTTCATCTAAGTTAGATGCAATAGTTATTCTGTCTCTAATTTTACCATTTACTTGAACAGCGATTTCAATTTCATCTTTAATTAAAGCTTTGCTATCAAATTCAGGCCATTTTTGATTAAATACAGAATAAGGCATACCTAAAAGTTCCCATTGTTCTTCACTAAAATGAGGTGCAAAAGGAGCCATTAAAATTATAAAGTCCTCTAAACATTCTTTTAAAAATCCTGAATTTTTATTATCAACATTTATATATTTTGAAAGAGCATTTGTATATTCCATAAGTCGTGCAATACATGTATTAAATTGCATTTTTTCAGCATCCTCTGTTATAGACTTAATAGAATTATGTCTTACAAAATTTAAGTCTTTTTCTTCATCATCCATACTAGATTTATCATTATTAGGATTGTTAATATATTCTCTACAAGAAGCAAGAGTTCTTTCTACTCTATCTACAAATCTAGAAACAGACTTAACTCCTTCATCACTCCAAGCTCCACCTTCTGTGTAATCAAATCCAAACATTAAATACATTCTAAATACATCAGATCCAAATTCACTTATATAGTCATCAGGTGAGATAGTATTTCCTTTAGATTTACTCATTTTATATCCATCAGGTCCTAATATTAGTCCTTGATGAGTTAAAGAGGTAAATGGTTCATCAAAATTAAGATATCCCATGTCCCTTAATGCCTTTGTAAAGAATCTTGCATATAAAAGATGCATACAAGCATGTTCTGGTCCACCTATATATTTGTCTACTGGAAGCATTTCATTTATTACTTTAGGATCAAAGGCTTTTTCTGAGTTCTTATTATCTGCATACCTTAAGAAATACCAAGATGAACATACAAAGGTATCTAATGTGTCAACTTCTCTTTTAGCAGGTCCTCCACAATTAGGACATGTTGTATTTACAAAGCTATCACATTTGGATAAAGGTGATTTTCCATCTGGTGTAAATTCTACATCATATGGAAGTTCAACAGGTAGTTGGTCTTCAGGTACGGCAACAGTGCCACATTTATCACAATATACAATTGGAATTGGAGCACCCCAATACCTTTGTCTAGATACTAACCAATCTCTTAGTCTATAATTTATTTTTTTACATCCAAGTTTTTCTTTTTCTAATTTATCTATAACGGCAGCTCTACCTTTTGATGATTCCAAACCATTAAATTCACCGCTATTTATCATTATTCCGTCTTCAGTGTAAGGAAGAGCATCTCCACCTTCTATAACTTTTTCTATAGGCAAATTATGTTTTTTAGCAAATTCAAAATCTCTTTCATCATGAGCTGGAACAGCCATAACTGCGCCAGTGCCATAAGTACTTAATACATAGTCACCAACCCAAACAGGAACTTTTCTTCCATTAATAGGGTTTATTGCATAAGAGCCTGTAAATACACCAGTTTTTTCTCTTGTTATTGATTGTCTTTCTATTTCAGATTGTTTTTTAGCTTGTTCTTTATAAGCTTCTACTTCCTTTTTATATTCTTTCTTAGTTATTTTATCTACAAGAGGATTTTCAGGTGCTAAAACTGCATAGGTTACACCAAATAATGTATCTGCTCTTGTTGTGAATATATCAAAAGAAAGGTCTGAATCAACTATTTTGAAAGTTAATTGTGCACCTACAGATTTTCCAATCCAATGTTTTTGCATGGATTTTGTATTTTCAGGCCAATCTAAATCATCAAGTTTTTCAAGAAGTTCTTCAGCATAGTCTGTTATTTTAAAAAACCATTGAGTTAAATCTCTTTTAATAACATCAGAAGAACATCTTTCGCAAGCACCATCTATAACTTGTTCGTTAGCAAGTACCGTATTACAACTTGGGCACCAGTTTACAGGTGCATTTTTTCTATAAGCTAAATTATTTTTATAAAGTTGAAGGAACATCCATTGAGTCCATTTATAGTAATCTGGTTCAGAAGTTATTACTTCATTATCCCAATGAAACATAGCTCCCATAGACTTAAGTTGCTTTGTCATAGTTTCTATATTTTTCATAGTAGAATCTTTTGGATGAACACCAGTTTTTATAGCATAGTTTTCTGCTGGTAATCCAAAAGAGTCAAAACCCATAGGTTGAAAAACATTAAAACCTTGCATTTTTTTGAATCTAGCCCAAGAATCTGCAGGTCCATAATTGAACCAGTGTCCTGCATGAAGATTACTTGCTGATGGGTAAGAAAACATTTCTAAAACATAAAGTTTTTTATCTAAATTATTTTTATCAAAATGATAAACATCAGACTCCTCCCATTTTTTTTGCCATTTTGTATCTATATTAGTTCCGTATCTTCCCATTATAATCTCTCCTTTGTTTTTTTATAATAAAAAAACCTTCGTCTCTACTTTTTTTAAGAGACGAAGGATATTGTTCTCCGCGGTACCACTCTAATTAAGACTTAAAAAGTCTTCTCCTTAGTATACTTTCTAACGGTAAAACCGTATCTGCTTTTAACAGATATGCTCCCAGGCAAGTTCATAATGTTCACTGCTGTTTTACACCAACCAACAGCTCTCTTATAAGTGAATTAAATACTACTACTCCTGTTCCTAGCTTTTTCATATGAAATTTAAATAACATTCTATATTAATAATAATATATTGTCAAGCAAATACTTTTGGCTGCCCATGCTGGATTCGAACCAGCACAATGCCTGTTCCAGAGACAGGTGCCTTACCATTTGGCTAATGGGCATTATAATTTACAAATTAACTACCTTAAATTATAACAATAAATATAAATCTATGTCAATAGAGCTTTTAAAGAATTCTATTATATAGTATGCACAAAAAGCATTAAATAATAAATCTAAATGCGTAACATAGTCAAATATAATTATATTGATTCCTGATTATTTTTAAACAATTTTATTAGTTCATATATGTTTTTAGATGTAGTATCTTCTATTGAATATCCTAATAAATGCACGATTTCTTCTAGTTCTTTTTCGTTTGGAGACTCTATTTCGATGTATGGAAAAGGACAAAAGGATTTATCGTTAATATCTATTTCTATTAAAGAATCTTTATATTTGTAGCTTTCCCTATATTTTCTTATGCATTGATTCATTTGTAAACCTAAAGCTTTAAAAATATTTTCTCCTTCTTTGTCATTAGATATTTCTATTTCATGTTCATCCATTATTTTGAATTTACTTTGAGATAATATTTTTTTTACAGTCATATAATACCTATTACAATTTAAAAGTAAATCCTCGACTATTCTTATCCTAGCATAACCTTGTTGTTTTAACAGTGTATTGTCTTTAAAATCAAATATTTTATTAATTTGATTTTCTTTTTTTACATTTTTACAATTTAATAAATTAACCTTATTTCTTATATCTTCTAAGTCTATATTTAAAATTTTAACTTCTAATTCCTTCAAAAATATCACTCCCTATTACATTGAAATTATAGCACAATATTAAATAAAAAATAATGCTATAAATTACAATGAAAATATATAAATAATAAAAAAATTAGAGGGTAAAATAAATAATGTCAGATAAAATATTAGGAGGGAAAATATAATGAATTCAGGAAATATGCAAATTGAAAGTAATAACTTAAAAGTTATTTCAGATCAGTTAAATCATGAATGCCTTATGAACAAAAAGTATAGCTTATATAGCAGCTATTGCACAGATCCTCAACTAAAAAACCTATGTACTCAAGCAGCTATGACTCATAAACAAAATTTTAACGAATTAAAAACTTATTTAGATTCACATCAATAATTAATATAGGAGGGAATTTTAATGCATAATTCACCTAATTTAAGTGAAAAAGATTTAATGCAGGACTTATTAACTACTGAAAAACAAATAGTTTCAGCATATAGTACAGGAATTACAGAATCATCCTGTCAAAATTTAAGATCAGTATTAGTGAATAACTTTAAGAAAGCAGAAGATACTCAATATAAAGTATTTGATGCTATGAAGCAAAGAGGATGGTATGAAACAAAAGATGCTCCTACAAATGAGGTACAGCAAATAAAAGATAAGTCAATGCAAATGTCTCAAGAACTTAAATAATTAATAAAGGGACTGTTGATAGTGATGTAAAAAGTCGCTAATGCCACAGTCCCTTTCTAAAATTAGTTAGGATAAGACATTATTAATTTAGCTTTTCCTAATGCAGAACATTTCTCTTTTGGCATAAGAATAAAAGACATACCTTTTGTTACTAAAACATTTTCTATAATCAATTCACCATCTATAACTGTATAACATGCAAAAACATCATTTTTATTGTGGATAATGTGGATAATATTATTATTTAATGTGGTTAATTGTAATGAATAATATTTCTCTTTTATTATTTTATTTTCTTTAAAAGAAATAGGTTTAGATTTAAGTTTAGGTTTCAATACTTCTAGGGCTTTAGATAAATGGAGTTCTCTTTTTTTACCTTCTTTTGTAATCCTATTGTAATCATAGAAACGATAAGTTATATCAGTAGCCTGTTGAATTTCATATACTAAAGATCCAGAGGTTAAAGCATGAAGAGTACCAGGTTTTACATTAACATAATCCATTTTTTTAACAGGTAGATAATTCAATATATCTTCCCACTTATTTTCTTTAATATTCTTTTTAATAGTTTCTATAGAATTAATAGCACATCCAAGTATTATCTTTTGCTTCTCTAAAGTATCTAAAAAAACCCAAGATTCTTCTTTACCAAAAGGAGAAATTTTATTTTTAATAGCATACTCATCATCAGGATGTACCTGTAAACTTAAATCTTCATGAGCATCTATAAAAGATATAATAAGGGGGAATTTGTCAAACTTTGAATAACCAAATTTATTTTTATTAGAATTCCATACATTTAAAAGGGTTTGCCCTTTAAAATTACCATTTAGAATTTCATTAGAATTATTTTTTTCACAGGATACAGAATATATTAGTCCTATTTTAGATATAGCTTTATTTCCACCATAGTCTAATAATTTTTTTCCACCCCATATTTTGTTTATAGTTATCGGCTTTAAAATATACATATTTAAACCCTCCATAAGTAATAACAATTTAAATGTTTCTAATTCTATAGTATTTAAAAGTCACTAAATAAATTACAAGTTGATGTAATATATTTGTTTTACTATAATATCTAGTATGTGGAATTATAGATTAAGGGGGATTTTGTTTTGGATTATATAAAAGAAGTTAATATAAATGAGGCTATAATTCATATTTTAGATAATAATTCACAAGAACCTATTTTAAATGAATATAAAATAAATTTATCAGATGAGGTATATAATTTTATACTAAAACACATAGAAAGATGCTTAAAAGATGAGGAATTAAAATATGCTGTCTTTAAAGAAGAAAGAAATATAGTAAAAGAATTAAGTCAAGAATATTTAAATGGTCAAAATGATATCGTAGAAGTATCCAAAGAAATAGCAAGACAACTATTTGTACTTATGGAGTCACAAGGGAATATACCTTCTTGTGATTTATTAGTGACTTCTATATCTACTGAGTATGGGAATATGTTGGGAATAATAAAGATGGATTATGTAAAAAACTATAGTCATAATATAAATTCTCTTGATAATAAAATAGGAATAGAAATAGTTCAAGAACTTACAGGACTTCCTACAAGTTCTCAAAAAATACAAAAATGTGCTTTTATAAAACTACAAGAAGAAGAAAATGAATATGACTTACTTGTAATAGACAAACAAAAGAAAAAAGACTCAGAAGATTATGGAGCAAATTATTTTATAAATAAACTTTTAGGATGTAAAATAATAGAAAATAGTAGAGATGAAACCAAAAATTTTGTAACTGCTAGTGAAAAATGGACAAGAGTAAATCTAAAGGAAAATGCAGAAGAGGCAGAAAAAGTTAGAAGTACAATAAAGAAAAAATTAAGAGAAGAGGAAAGTTTAGACTTATATGAGGTTTCACAGGAGATTTTTGGAGATAATAAAGAAGCAAAGGCAAGCTTTATAGACTATGCTTATTCAGAAGGTGTAAATGATAAAATAAACTTAGATAAGCATTGGATTGAAAAGAAATTAAAAAGGACTAGATTAAAAATAGATAGAGATATAGATTTATATATAAATGAAGAAGCTTACACTGATGTAAATAGATTTCAGGTAAAAAGAAATGGAGATGGATCCATAGATATAGTAATAAAAAATGTTATAAACTATATAGAAAAATAAAAAATGCTGACAGATTTATGTCAGCATTTTTTGCTATTTATTAAGCGTATTTGATGAACCTAAAACATTTTTTATTTTATTTTCAACTAATCCTTCTATAGCTTCTCTAGCTGCACCTAGATATTTTCTTGGATCTATTTCCTTTGGATTTTCTACTAAGAATTTTCTTACACTTGCAGTCATAGCAAGTCTTAAATCTGTATCCATATTTATCTTACAAACAGACATAGAGGAAGCTTTTCTAAGCATTTCATTAGGAACGCCCTTAGCTCCACCAATTTCTCCACCATATTCGTTACAAATGGCAACAAAATGTGGGTCAACAGAAGAAGCACCGTGAAGAACTATAGGGAAGTTCTTAAATCCTTTTTCCTCTAATTTTTCTTGTATCTTTTCTAGTCTATCAAAGTCTAGTTTTGCTTCGCCTTTAAATTTATAAGCACCATGACTTGTTCCTATAGCTACTGCTAAGGAGTCAACACCAGTTTTTTCAACAAAGTCAGCAGCTTGGTCAGGATCAGTGTAGGTTGCATTTTTACCTTCTACCTTAACTTCATCTTCTACACCTGCTAATTGACCTAATTCAGCTTCTACAACAACTCCTCTACTATGAGCATAGTCAACTACTTCTTTAGTTAATCTTATATTTTCTTCATAATCATAATGAGAACCATCAAACATTACTGAAGTAAATCCAGTTTCTATGGCAAGTTTAACTTGATCTAAATTAGCACCATGGTCTAAGTGTAATGCTATATCTATACCAGTATCTTCAATTGCAGCATCAACCATATGTTTTAAATATTTAGGACCTGCATATTTTAATGCACTAGAAGAAACTTGAAGAATAACAGGAGAATTTTCTTTCTTAGCTGCATTAACTACAGCCTGTATAATTTCCATGTTGTTAATGTTAAAAGCTCCTATAGCATATTTACCTTCATAAGCTTTTGAGAACATTTCTTTTGTAGTAACTAAAGCCATAAATAATCCACCTTCCAATATATTTATTTTAATTTAGATTTAACAACTTAAAATAACATAATTTCAGTTGTTAATATAAGTATTATGTTTAATAAAGTAGAATATGATATACATATCTACATTAGTATATCATATTTCAAAAAGTTTTTACCCTATAAATAATATTATAAGATACATTTCTATTATTTTCTAGATTTGATTCACAATATAAAAAAATTACGAAGTAATTTTTTTAACAGAGGACATAGGACAATTGACATAGGACAATGAAGGAAGATTTTCCTCCGCTTTGCTACAGAAAATCTTAAATTTTATAATATAATTGAAATGAGATTTAAAATAAATTAATCTTTATATAATAATTTATTTTAATTATTTGCTATTAATCTAGCGACTGTGTCGCAAGCCGATAGGCTGCCGTTGATTAATGAATAATGAACAGGGAACAATGAATAATTATTGAGGATTTTTTTCACTTTGTTACAAAAAATCTTTGATTATATGAACTTTTATATGAGCTAAAGCGATGTTTAGCTTTGCTAAACGAGCCATCAATAAAAATGTCAATTTAGATATAATTGAAAATGGAAATTGGAGAATGGAGAATTACGGATATTTTAGATTTGTCTAATATAAAAAAGGTTTAGCTTTAGCTAAACCTAAAGATCTTATAAAATTAAAAACTTTTCGTAATGTTAATGGAGAAAAGTTGTCAATCATTTTCCACTTTCCATTCTCCATTTTCAATTATAACTAATAAGATTAAAGATTTTCTGACGTAAGGAAGAAAATCATCCTAAATTGTTCATTATTCATTGTTAGTTGTTCATTAAAAATTGTCCTCTGTCCTCTGTCAATTGTCCTCTGTAAAAATTTTGCGTCACAAAATTTATATGTTGTGTTTTAAAGAATATTCTCAATAGATATTTCCTCAAGATGAACTATATGCTTAAGAAAAAAATTTATAGAATGTAGGCTGGCTAAAGATTCATCTTTATTTTCACATAAAATATATTGAGAAAGTTTTTTTAATTCACTACTTATGCTATCTATTTCTTGATGATTTACAAACATAAACAATTTACGGGAGTAGTCTGACCAATTAATATCTATTGATTGTATTAATTTATAAGAGTTTTCCCAATCTTCTGTAACAATGTGATTTTCAAGTTGTAAGTTTAGGGAATTTATGTTAGAGTATACTTGATTTAAATATTTTACAGAAAATAATATAGAAAATAACATAGAAATAAAAATTATAAAAGAAATAAAAACATTTTTCATTAACATCACCTAAAATTTTTTATTTTTTTTGAAAGTAAAAATTTTTATGAGAATCTAAAATAGCTATAAAAATATCACTAAAATCGTCTGATTCACTTTTGTTAAGTCTTGTTCTAAGCCATTTTAAATCCTTTTTTATAAGAGCTAAATTTTCATGATCTACTTTACCATCAAGTATTAAAGGAATCGGTAAACTATCTTGAGTGCTTTGTATGTTTAAATCTTCTTTTGTTGGAGGAGTTAAATTTGTCTTAGGTATAATGGATAATTGACCACTAGTTTCTAAAATAGCATATTCTATATCAGAAATATTAAAAAAACCTTGAAGTCTAATTTCTTCCATAAGATCATTTATATTAAATCTTTGATATCTTAATTCGTTTATATCTATTTGTCCATTTTCAATTAATATACTTGGTCTACCGTTAACCAAACTCCTAAACTTTTCACTTTTAAGTTGTAAAACGGATAACGCAGTTTGTAGAGCAAGTAAAGTTATTATTGGAATAAAACCATGAATTAAAGGAATTCTAGTATCTTGCATAGGTAGAGCTGCTAATTCAGAAACCATTATAGTTATTGCTAGTTCAAAAGGTTCTAGCTGACCTATTTGTTTTTTACCCATTATCCTCATAGATGTTATTACAAGGATATATAGTATTATTGTTCTAAAGAAAACAGTAAACAATAAGATCACCCTTTCGTATACATATATTGTTTCAAAAAAATAAAAAATTATTAGTGTTTTAAATAGAAATTTAAAACTTTTAAAATATAATAAATTATATACATTAAAGATAGGGGTTGATAATGTGGAAAAATTAAAAATAAATTTAAATGGAAAAAAAGAAATTTTAATAGAAAAGGGAAAAACTCTAGGTGATATATTATGCCAGCATCCTATTGAAAACGAATGGCCTATAGTTTTAGGACATATGAATGGCAAAATATATGAGTTGAATTCAAAAATTAGTGAAGAAGGTACTTTAGAACTTATAGATTTAAGTAGCGACGCAGGTAATAGGGCATATATAAGAACTCTTCAATTTATACTAATAAAAGCTACTTTAGAAGAGTTCCCTGGAGCGAATATTTCAATACAACATTCTTTAAGTAAAGGACTATATTGTGAAATAAAAAATGGAAACTTTTTAAAAGAAAAAGATCTTGAGAAGATAAAAAAAAGAATGAAAAAATAATAGATGAAAATATTCCTATAAAGGAAGAATATTTTACAAAAGAAGAGACTATGAAAATGCTTAAAAGACATAATATGGAAGATAGAATAAAGCTTCTTAGTCATTTGAATTTAGAAAAAATAAAACTTTATGAATTAGATGGTGTATATGAGTATTTTTATGGACCTATGGCTGAAAGTACAGGAATTATTAAAGAATTTGATTTAATGTATTATGAACCAGGGTTTATATTAAGATATCCTACTAAAGAAAAACCAAATAAATTACCTGAATTTGAAGAACATAAAAAACTTGCCAATATATTTAGAGAAACTGAGAGATGGGGAGATATATTAGAAGTTGCAGATGTAGGTTCTTTAAATAATAAAGTAGATACTGGAGAAATAATCGACATTATTAGGGTAGCTGAAGCATTGCATGAAAAAAAAGCTGCTAATATAGCAGATATGATAACAGATAGAAAGAATGTAAAATTAGTATTAATAGCAGGACCATCCTCTTCAGGCAAAACTACTTTCGCAAGAAGGCTTGGAATACAACTTAGAGTAAATGGATTAATACCTATTCCTATAGGTTTAGATGATTATTTTGTAGAAAGAGAAAAAACACCAAAAGATGAAAATGGAGAATATGATTTTGAATCAATATATGCTGTAGATTTAGAGCTTTTTAATGAACATTTGACTAGAATACTTAAAGGAGAAGAAGTACACATACCTAAATATAATTTTGTAACAGGAAAAAGAGAATGGAATGGAACAAAAGTTAAATTGCCATCAAATGGTATATTAATTGTGGAAGGAATCCATGGATTAAATGACTTACTAACATCTTCAATAGCTGATGAAAATAAATTTAAAATATATATAAGTGCATTAACACAACTAAACTTAGATAATCACAATAGAATAGCTACTACAGATGTAAGAATGATTAGAAGAATAGTAAGGGATAATATGTCAAGAGGGTATAGTGCGGAAGAAACTTTAAAGATGTGGCCTTCTATAAGAAGAGGAGAAGAAAAAAATATATTTGTATTTCAAGAAAATGCAGATGTTATGTTTAATTCCACACTAGTTTATGAATTGTGTATATTAAAAAAATTTGCTATAAAAGAATTAGAAAAAATACAGCCATCTAGTCCAGTATATTTAGAAGCCTATAGATTAAAAAGTATTTTAAATTTCTTTAAGGAAGTGGATACATCTCACATACCTGAAAATTCAATATTAAGAGAATTTATAGGTGGAAGCTGGTTTTATGATCACTAATTTATAAAAAGAAGTAATAAACATTACTATCCATAAATATAGATAAAGTAAACTTTAATAAGAATTGTGGTGGATAGTATGGGACATAGAAAAGTTATAAATGACTATTATTGCGATATAGACAATTTGGCAGAACTTCTAGTTAAATTAGTAAATTCTTATAGACTTTTAATAGGAAGTGCTGGAGAATTAAACAGCATAGCTCTAGCTAAAAGAAGTGATGTAAAAAAGGCTATAGATAGGGCAAATGACCTTGGATGTATTATAGATGAAGTAATAGATGGAATTGATAAATGCACCTATGAGTATATAAAATATTGTAAAACTAAATCTGAGATTATGAAATATAAAATGAAATTAAATATTATACAAACAGAAATAGAAAGTGAATTAAAATTTAATGATACAGAAAAATAAGACTGATTCAAAATAATGTTCTTTGAATCAGTCTTATTCTTTTAAAACTTTTTGAACTTAAATTTACTAATCATAAGATAAGATAAAGAAACTATAAATAATACTGCAAGATTGTAGTTTTCAGTATTATTAAGTGTTAAAAGACCATATATTGCCATAAAAGACCCAGCTAAAGTTATGGGAATACCTGTAAAATCACCTTCAAAGGTTGTTATATTATATCTAGCTAGTCTATAAGCACCAGATAAGGGAAATAAGAGAACTAACAAATAACCAAGCAGACCAAATTTAGAAAAGTTATACATATTGAATATTAATATAGATGGTGCTACACCAAAGGAAACTAAATCTGCAAGTGAATCTAGTTCCTTACCTAATTCGCTAGAAACATTTAAAAACCTTGCTACACGTCCATCATATCTATCCATTAAAGCTGCAAGAAGTATAAATAAGCATCCATTCTTAAAATTATTTTGAAAAGTCATCATTATCGACATAACTCCACAGGACAAGTTACCTAAAGTAAAAAGATTAGGTAAAGCACTTTTTTTAGTTTGCAAAAATATCACTCCTAAATTTAAAAATATAAATAATAATTCCAAAAAGGTTATACCATACATTATACCTTATTTTATAGTTAATTTTAATATAAAATTAGAGTTTTTTATATAATACAATAAAGTTTAAATTAAACCTATAATTTCATTAATATAAAAAGAATATATGGGGAAAATAAATTCTGAGGTGATGATTTATATGAAGATCAATAATATAATGACAAAGAATATAGTGTCTTTACAATCTGAAGATACAATAGAACATGCAGCTCAACTTATGAAAGAGCATGGAGTAGGATCTTTACCAATTTGTAATGAAGGAAAAGTTATAGGAATAGTTACAGATAGAGACATAGCTTTAAGATCAGTAGCAATAGGTGAAAATATAAAAAACCAGACAGTTAGAGATATAATGACATCTAATCCAGTTACAGTAAGCCCTAGTATAAGTGCTACAGAAGCAGCTAAAATAATGAGTGAAAAACAGATTAGAAGACTTCCTGTTGTAGAAAATAAAAACTTAGTGGGTATGGTGTCTCTAGGAGATATATCAACAGAACCTAATTTAGAGAATAGTGCAGGAAAAGCTCTTACTGGAATATCTGAACAAAATTACTCAGAACTTAGATAAAAACAATAAAAAAGAGTCTATAGAAAGATGGTCCTTTCTATAGACTCTTTTAATGACAATTAATAATTTAAGTAGATTTCTTTACTTTACTAATATATAATATTTATGCAGAGAAATAATTATTATAAGGGAGTTATATTATATGAGTAAAGTAAAATTTATTTACAATCCATATTCAGGAGAGAATACTATAATTTCAGATTTAGATACTGTCATAGATGTACATCAAAAATATGGATACACAGTAATTCCTTATAGGATAAGTATGGAGTATAAATTATCTGATGCCTTTAAAGATATAGATGAAACTTATGAATACATATTAGTAGCAGGCGGAGATGGTACAGTAGATAATGTAGTTAATCATATGAAAAAATTAAACATAGACTTACCTATTGGTATCTTACCAGTAGGTACAGCTAATGACTTTGCTAAATTTATAGGAATACCAGAAGATGTGGAAGCTGCTTGTCAGCAAATTATAAATAGCGAACAAAAAAAAATAGATATAGGTAAGGTAAATGATAAATTTTTTATTAATGTAGCTAGTACAGGTTTATTTACAGATGTATCGCAAAAAACTGATGTAAATTTAAAAAATACTATTGGTAAGTTAGCATACTATGTAAAAGGCATAGAGCAACTTCCTAATTTCAGGAAAATAAATATAAAAGTTACTTCAGAGGTTCAAAATTTTGAAGGTGACATGTATTTAATGTTGGTTTTCAATGGTGAAACTGCTGGGAATTTCAAATTAGCGTATAAATCTAAAATAGATGATGGATTATTAGATGTTATAATAATCAGAGCAGGTATGATTATAGATATAATATCCCTCTTTATAAAAATATTAAAAGGTGAGCATCTAGAAAATGTAAATGGGGTATTATATTTCAAAACGGATAAACTTCAAATAGAATGTGATGAAGATATAGCTACGGATATAGATGGAGAAAAAGGGCCTAATTTCCCATTAAATATAGAATGCATAAAAGGTGGGATCACTGTACTAGGGGTGAAAAATACAGAAAGCAAAAACCCAAATAAGAGAATTAAAATTATAAAAAATAGAATACATGGAAACTTATAATATAAAAAAATTACGATGTAATTTTTTTAACAGAGGACAGAGGACAATTGACATAGGACAATGAAGGAAGATTTTCTTCCGCCTTGCTACAGAAAATCTTTAATTTTATAATATAATTGAAAATTGAAAGTTGAAAATTGAAAATGATAGATATTTTTTCTTCATTGTCATTACGAAAAAATTTTAATTTTATAAAACCTGATGAGATTTAAAATAAATTAATCTTTATATAATAATTTATTTTAATTATTTGCTATTAATCTAGCGACTGTGTCGCAAGCCGATAGGCTGCCGTTAATTAATGAATAATGAACAACGAACAATGAATAATTATTGAGGATTTTTTCACTTTGTTACAAAAAATCTTTGATTATATGAACTTTTATATGAGCTAAAGCGATGTTTAGCTTTGCTAAACGAGCCATCAATAAAAATGTCAATTTAGATATAATTGAAAATGGAAATTGGAGAATGGAGAATTACGGATATTTTAGATTTGTCTAATATAAAAAAGGTTTAGCTTTAGCTAAACCTAAAGATCTTATAAAATTAAAAACTTTTCGTAATGTTAATGGAGAAAAGTTGTCAATCATTTTCCACTTTCCATTCTCCATTTTCAATTATAACTAATAAGATTAAAGATTTTCTGACGTAAGGAAGAAAATCATCCTTCATTGTCCTCTGTCCTCTGTCAATTGTCCTCTATAAAAATTTTATGACGCAAAATTTTTATTTTATGTATTTTTTTCTATTCTTCGGTAAAAATAATACAGAAATACATATTATCAACAGGGAGTGTATTAGTATGAAGAATAGGAGAATTAGTCTTAAAAAGGGTATAGTATATTTTTTAATAGCTGCCATATGTTATTCTGCTACATATGCATTTTTTAGACCTTATAACAAAGCTTTAAATGTAATAGCATATAATTATGGATCAAGGGGAGATAATGTATCGGAAATCCAAAGAAAATTAAAAAATTGGGGATATTATGATGGCGAAGTAGATGGAATATATGGTTACAGAACATTTCTTGCAGTAAAGAAGTTTCAAGGGAAAAATGGATTAACTGTAGATGGAGTTGCTGGAAATAAAACCTTAGCCGCGTTGGGTATAAATGTAGCTCAATCACAGGGAAGTAATACATCTAACAATCAAGATATAAACTTGCTAGCAAGAGTTATAAATGGAGAAGCAAGAGGAGAACCTTATGAGGGTCAAGTAGCCGTAGGGGCAGTTATTTTAAACAGAACAAGGGATCCACGTTTCCCTAATACTATAGCCGGAGTTGTATATCAACCATTGGCTTTTACAGCTATAGCAGATGGTCAAATAAATGCAGCTATGGAACAAAGTTCTATGAAAGCAGCTATGGATGCTATTAACGGATGGGATCCATCAGGAGGAGCTGTATATTATTTTAATCCAGCTACAGCAACTAGTTCATGGATATGGTCTAGACCTTTAATAAAAGTAATTGGAAAACATAGATTTTGCAAATAAAAATAGGTTGACAAATAATAAATATAGAATATAATAATTATTATAGAATTCTTAGTAATTTACTAGGAAAACATAATTCATATAAATACGTTGAAAGAGGAAAGTAATATATATGGAATTTTTAGAGAGAAAATCCCATGGGCTGCAAGGATTTTTAAAGGAAGTATGTATGAAGTGCCCTCTGGAGTATTGCACCGAAATAAGTAGGCTGCAACGGTTTTACCCGTTATAGTAATAGAGCATTATTGTGCTTGAATTTTGTTCTAAACCTAGTTTATAGGTAGAGTGGAATACGAAAGTTATAACTTCGTCTCTATTTTTGAGATGAAGTTTTTTATTTTATTTAATATAAGGAGGAACATTTATGTTTAAGAATTTAAAGTATGATATAAATAATGTAATAAAGAATGATCCTGCGGCAAGAAATTCTTTAGAAGTATTATTATTATATCCATCTATCCATGCAGTTATAAATCATAGAATAGCTCACTTTTTTTATAAGAGAAAAATGTTTTTTATTGCTAGATTAATATCTCAAATATCCAGATTTATTACAGGAATAGAAATTCATCCAGGAGCTCAAATAGGAAAAGGACTTTTTATAGATCATGGTATGGGAGTAGTTATAGGTGAAACTGCTGAAGTAGGAGATAATGTTACTATTTATCATGGAGTTACTTTAGGAGGAACAGGAAAAGATAAAGGTAAGAGGCATCCTACAGTAGGAAACAATGTTATAATAGGAAGTGGAGCTAAAGTATTGGGACCTATAAAAATAGGAAATAATGCAAAAGTAGGAGCTAATTCTGTAGTTTTAAAGGAAGTACCCGAAAATACAACAGCAGTAGGTGCACCCGCTAGAATAGTTCAAAAAAAGGAATCAGAAGTTGTAGATATGAATTTATATAGAAGTACGGTAAGGTAATGGAGTGTAAATTTTATGGAATATAAGAAAAAATTAATTTTAGATTATTGTATGAAATTAGGATTAGATACAATTGGTGTTACAGAAATAAGAAAATTTAAAGAATTAGAAAGTTATTTAATTAATAGAAAACAAAAAGGACATGAAAATGAATTTGAAGAAAAAGATATAGAAAAAAGAATAAATTTACAAGATGTATGTGATTGGGGAAAGGTTATAATAAGTATTGCCTTTCCTTATATGTTTAATTTTAATTTTCAAGAAAAAATATATTTTTCTAAATACACCCAGGGAAGAGATTATCATAAAGTAGTAGGGGAATATTTAAAAAAAATATGTTGCTTTATAGAATATATGGGAGGAAAGGCTCAATACTTTGTAGATAGTAATTGTCTTCCAGAAAGATATATTGCTAAACTTTGTGGAATTGGATTTATAGGAAAAAATAATATGTTGATAACAGAGAAATATGGTTCATATGTATTTTTAGGAGAAATTATAACAGATCTTTGTTTACCCGGAGATAATGAAAAGGATAATAAATGTGGACAGTGTGATTTATGTTTAAAAGCTTGTCCCACAAAATCCATAAAAGAAAAAGAAAGTAATCCTAACATATGCTTATCATATTTGACACAGAAAAAGGATTTGGAAGATGTATGGATGAATAAATTACAGGGAAGATTATTTGGTTGTGATACTTGTCAAAGAGTATGTCCCTTTAATAAAGGAGTAGAAAAATCACCTTTAATGGAATTTAAACCCTTAGAATTTATGGAAAAAGTAGATTTACAAGAATTAATTTATATAGATAATAAAAGTTTTAAAGAAAAATATGCCCTATCTTCTTGCGGATGGAGAGGAAAGAATATACTAAAGAGGAATGCACTTATCAATGAATTTTATTATAATAAAGATGGTGAGTTAAAAGGGCAAAAGTTTAATTCACCGTACATAAGGGATTATTATAGTAGACTTTTAAAATTACACAATTTATAATTTAAGTATAAAAGTATGAAAGGTGGAACAATTTATGATTTCTCCTAAATTAGCAAAATTAATATCTTACTTACCTGACAGTATTGTAAGAAAGATATCTAAGAAAATATTAAAAAAATACTTAGATGAATATGCAGATATAAAAGTAGAAGGTTTAGAAAATTTAGAAGGCATAAAAAAGCCTATATTATTTATATCAAATCATTTAAGTAATGCAGATGCTTTAATAATAGATGATGTTTTAAATGAACATGACATAACTTTTGTAGCAGGTATAAAATTATCTAAAAATCCATTAACCAATTTAGGTATTAAAATAACTAAAACTATAACTATAAAACCTAATACAGCAGATAAGGAAGCTATATCAAACATAATAAAAACTTTAAAGAGTGGAAATAATGTATTAATATTTCCAGAAGGAACTAGAAGTAGGTGTGGAAGTTTAATAGAAGGCAAAAAAGGAGTAGTGCTTATACAAAAATTATCGAAAGCAACAGTAGTTCCTATAAGTTTAACAGGGACAGAAAAGCTTCTCCCTATAAATGAAAAGGATATGGGAGCTGAAAAATTCAATTACTCACATATAAATATTAGAATAGGAAAGCCTTTAGAAAATATACCATCTAGGGAGAAAGGCGAGAAAAAACATGATTATGAAGAAAAAGTTTTAGATTATTTTATGAAAAGTATTGCTAAATTATTGCCAGAAGAATATCAAGGAGTGTATAAGATAAATTGAATAAAGAAAGAATAAAAAGAGTTTTAGATATATTAGGTAAAACCTATCCAGAAGCAAAGTGTCAGTTAGATTTTAAATCTCCCTATGAACTTTTAGTATCTACTATATTGTCGGCTCAGTGTACGGATAAAAGAGTAAATAAAGTAACATCTGAACTTTTTAAAGAATACAATACACCAGAAAAAATGCTTCAATTGTCACAAGAAGAATTAGGTACGAAAATAAAAAGCTGTGGGCTTTATAATAATAAAAGCATAAATATATTAGAAGCTAGTAAAAAGATTTTACAAGACTTTAAAGGAAAAGTTCCCCAAACTATGGAGGAACTTATGTCTCTTCCAGGGGTAGGAAGAAAAACTGCTAATGTAGTATTATCTAATGCTTTTGGAATACCTGCAATAGCTGTTGATACTCATGTATTTAGAGTATCAAATAGAATAGGTATTGCTAAAGGCAAAAATCCTAATGAAGTAGAAATGGAATTGATGAAAAATATAGATAGGGATATGTGGAGTATAACCCATCATTATTTAATATGGCATGGAAGGTATACTTGTAAGTCAAGAAAGCCACAATGTGAACAGTGCCCTATAGCGCCTTACTGTGAATATTTTAGTGGAATAGAAAAAAGTTAAGAAAATTTTAGAGGAATTTTTGAATTAATGGAGAATACTAAATATTGAAGGAGAAAATTCAGAATAGTGTTTTAATAAGCAGATGAAGTATTTCAATACATAAAAATTGAAGGGAAATACTTCAAAAGGCAAACACTTGGAAGGAGGGTAGTATTAAATTTTAAAAATGAAGTAATAAAATCATTTTTGAAGTTTAATAAAATGCTATGGATGTAAAAGAAATGGCTTTAAAATTACACTCAGAAAAGAAAGGTAAATTAGAAGTTGTAGGTAAAATACCTGTTAAAAATAGGGAAGATCTAGCATTGGCATATACACCAGGAGTTGCTGAACCCTGTGTGCATATAGCAAAGGATAAAAAAAATGTATATGAGTATACTACAAAAGGTAATATGGTTGCAGTGGTTACTAATGGAACAGCGGTTTTAGGACTAGGTAATATTGGACCAGAAGCTGCATTGCCTGTAATGGAAGGTAAAGCACTTCTTTTTAAAGAATTTGCAAATGTGGATGCTTTCCCTATATGTTTAGATACTGAAGATCCAGAAGAAATTATAAAAACTGTAAAATTAATAGCACCAGGTTTTGGTGGCATTAATTTAGAGGATATAAAAGCACCAGAGTGTTTTTATATAGAAGAAAGGCTTAAAAAAGAATTAGATATACCAGTATTTCACGATGACCAACATGGTACAGCTATAGTTGTATTAGCAGGTATATATAATGCTTTAAAGATAGTGGGTAAGAAACTAGAAGAAGCAAAAATTCTTATAAATGGAGCAGGTTCGGCAGGAATAGCCATATGTAAACTTTTATTAAATGCTGGAGCTAAAAATATTGTTATGTGCGATATAAATGGAGCTTTAATAGAAGGAGACGAAAAATTAAATCCTGCTCAAAAAGAAATAGCAAAAGTAACTAATAGAGAAAAAGAAAAAGGAAAACTTGTTGATGTAATAAAGGGTAAAGATATATTTATAGGAGTTTCAGGTCCTAAATTATTAACAAAAGAAATGGTTTCTACTATGGCCAAAGACAGTATAGTTTTTGCTATGGCTAATCCAGAACCAGAAATACTTCCAGATGAAGCTAAAGCTGGGGGAGCTAGAGTTGTTGCAACAGGAAGATCTGACTTCCCAAATCAAATAAACAATGTTTTAGTGTTCCCAGGAATATTTAGAGGAGCATTAGATGTAAAAGCTAAGGAAATAAATGAAGAGATGAAAATTGCAGCCGCAAGAGGTGTGGCAAATCTTATAAAAGAAGAAGACTTAAATGAAGATTATATAATTCCAGATCCATTTAATAAAGAAGTTGCAGAATCTGTATCAAAAGAAGTTAGAAGAATTGCAAAAGAAATGAATATATGTAAATAAGAATATAATAAAAAAAGTGTCTACATTTTCAATTTGTAGGCACTTTTACATTTATATTAATAATATCTATATATATAACTAAATTAAATTTTTCCTAAGATAATCCAATGCTACTGTAACAGTTCTATTTCTTATAGATTCTCTGTTGCCAGGGAAAACAAATCTTTTTGCAAAAGATTTACCTTGTATATAATATCCTATATATACAAGGCCTATTGGTTTCTCATCAGTTCCTCCAGAAGGACCTGCAATTCCAGTAGTGGATATACCTATATCAGCTCCAGAAGTTTTAGCTACACCTTTAGCCATTTCTAAAGCCGTTTCCTCACTTACCGCACCAAAGTTTTCTAAAGTTTCTTTTTTAACACCTATTCTATTCATTTTAGAATCATTACTATAGGTAACTATACCTTCCACAAGACATTTAGATATGCCAGGATAATTAACTAATCTTCCGCATAAAAGACCACCTGTGCAGGACTCAGCAGTTGCAATAGATAGATTATTTTCTATTAGAAAATTTCCTATTACACCTTCCAATGTATCTGAATCAGTACCATATATATTATCACCTAAAATATCTTTAATTTCTTTTTCTAAAGGAGCTATTAAAGACAATGCGTCTTCTTCATTTGAAGCTTTAGCAGTTAGTCTTAAAGTTACTTCATTTTCTTTAGCATAAGGTGCAACAGTAGGATTAGTTTGATTTTCAATTAAATGATTTATTTCAGTTACTACCTGAGATTCACCCATACCACATATTTTAAGAACTTTAGAGATTAAAACACCTTCATTAAATTTTTTTAAATATGGTACTACATGTTGTTCAAACATTGGTATAATTTCTCGTGGTGGACCTGGAAGCATTATTAGATATTTATTATTTTCTTCTATTATGCAACCTGGCGCTGTACCAAAATTATTTGGTAAAATTATTGAGTCTTTTGGAAAATACGCTTGTTTTTCATTGTTTTTACTTAATTTTCTTCCTTGTTTTTTAAAATAGTTTTTTATAGTTTCTAAGGATTCCTCATTAAGAATCATTTCTTTATTAAAATATTCTGCACCTATTTCTTTTGTAAGGTCATCTTTAGTAGGACCTAATCCACCCGTGGTTATAACTATATCACTTCTTTTAAAAGATTCATTAAGTTCCTCTTTTAATCTATTACTATTATCTCCTACTACAGATTGATGATATACAGAGATACCCATTTGGGCAAGTTTTTTAGAAAGAAATTGAGCATTTGTATTTACTATATCACCTAATAAAATTTCTGTACCAACAGCTATTATTTCTGCATTCATAGTATCACCTCTTAAAATAATAATACCACAAACATTAAATTATTATTAAAAATAATATATTATGTTGATAATAAACTATATAACAAGTAGAATTAAATTAACATTATTCATTAGAATGATTACAATTTAGAGTGAATTCGGAAACTAATTTCCAATTGGCTCCAAAATGGCTTTAATATTATTTTAGTGCGGAGCATTTGTTATATTACTGTTTTTATTTAACTTTATTTTAAAAAAGAGTATAGCAAAGCTAACTCACCGATAGGTGAATTTTCTTAAAATTTAACAATTATCTAGACTAGCATGCTTTGTTTGCAGTTAATTTTATAATGTCTAATAGGTTAGTTTTAGAAACAGATAGTTGAGCATCCAAATGAATATTGATGCTATGGATTAATGTCCACCAAGACCAACGTTTTTTACCACGGCAGTGGGCTTGTTCCATGTTGTAGTCTTCAAGTATTCTTTTATTTACTCGCTCTGAAGAAGTTCTCTTTTTCATTATTTGTTTCCAAAGGTCAGAGTTTCTAGGTATAGCAGTAAATAAACGTAAGTCATCACTTGGCTTTACGTATATTACACGGCCGTAGGCACTAGGAGAACATTCTTCCTTATGAGGACATTCTTTAATTTTACCTTTTACTAAAGGACATCTATATTTAATTCTACTTCTGCCTTTATCGTACCAATCATATACCATTGGTTGGTTGCATTTGCAGATGGGAATACCGTCCTTAGTATATCCAATTGGTGGTTCATATTTATTTTTACCTTCACCCTTTGGATTAAGGGATATAACAGCTTTTATATTCCATTCATTAAGAAGCTTATACGTAGGATAGTTATCATGAGCAGCATCTGCGATGAACTTATCAAAGTTAAATTGAGGATACATCTTTCTAACTTCTGAAAGTGCAAAAATTGCAGTAACACCATCATAACGCTGCGCTTGTACCATCCTAAAATATATAGGAAGATCCTTTTTAAGTTTAGGATTATAGACACTAAGAAAATATAGGCAATGACCATAATACCATTTTTCGTGGTAACTGTCCCAACCGCGTCTAGCGTCAGGGTCAGAGAATCTTCTATTACATTTGCAGTTAAAAATACCTTTTTTAATGCAATCACAGGTCTTAATGCCTAATGAGCTACCGCCAGTTTCAAGACAGGTACCATCTCCTGATATATCAAGTTTTTGAGTATTACCAAGGAGACCGAGTTTAGCGGAAGGCTCAATAGCTAACTTAGCAAAAATTTGTTGAAATAGCTTTTCAGGGCGAGTTTCGACAGTTCGTCCTTTAAGAGCCTGTTCAACTAAATTTTTAATAACACCAGGATGTTTTGGTGGTAGTTTTTCATTCTTGCCAAGTTTTTTGTGGGGCTTGGAAGTAAAAGAATGAAGTGAGTCCTTGGCTGATTTTTCAGCCTTAGGGCTCATACCCCAAAATCTCGATATGAAATCATAATGAGTACCTAATCCTGGTACATTAGATTTTTCAACACCAATGATGGTGCAAAGTATATCATGTGCACGTAAGTGCTTAATCCATTTTTGTAGACTATGAAAACCTAAGTCAGACATTAATATAAATGATCTGAAGAGTTCCGGTTGCTGGTTTGAAGGTTTACCAGTTAGAGAATATGTTTCTCTAATTAATGGTTTTATATCATCAAGATTTAAATTATATAGTTTTTCAATACTTGATGAGTAGTATTCCACGATAGTGGGATCAGTTTTATAAAGTTCACTAATGCTTGACAAAAGAAGACTTTGGTAATCACAATGGCTACGCCAATAACCTAACATAAAAAATCACCTCGCAATATTTTGTAAATAGTTTCTATAGTGCGAGGCTACAAATTTTACAAACTTTGTCAAGTGATTTTGGAAAAAATATAAGTTTTTTTGATATTTTGTTTAAAATTCTGGGGGGAAGTTAAAATTGACACCCTTCGGGATTAAGATAAATGGAGGCCTAAGGGTTTCCGAATATATTTAATTTAAATATAGGAGGGATTAAATTGAGTAAAGGACTAAAAAATGCTTTGATAGTTATTGGTGTATTAATTGTTTTGATTTTCCCAATAATATCAACTTATAATAAGATAGTTACTTTAGAACAAAATGTGATGAGGTTATCTTCAAATATAGATAGTGATTTAAAAAGAAGAAGTGATTTAATACCTAATTTAGTGGAAACAACTAAAGGCTATGCCACACATGAAAAAGAAGTATTTACAGATATAGCTAATGCTAGAGCTAAATTAGGTGGTGCAAATACTATTCAAGATAAAGCAAATGCAGATAGTGAACTTTCTAGCGCATTATCTAGATTATTAGTAGTGGTAGAAAGATATCCTGAATTAAAATCTAATCAAAACTTTAACAATCTAATGATACAGTTAGAAGGTACAGAAAATAGAATAAATGTATCTAGAAAGGATTATAATGAAGCTGTAACTAAATATAATTCTACTATTAAAAGATTTCCAGCTTCAATAATAGCATCAACATTTAGATTTGAATCAAAGGAATATTATAAAGCAGATGAAGCTTCTAAGGAAGTACCAAAAGTAGACTTTAATACAGGAAAGTAAAATATGAAAAAAATATTAAAATCTCTTTTAATTTGCTTATGTATAATTTTTATATCTATTCCTTTGGTAAGTGCAAAAGATAATTTACCTAAACCCACTAATTTAAAATATGTAAATGACTATACTAATACTTTAAGTTTAGATGCTAAGGAATACGTGGTATCTGTAGGTAAAGAATTAGAAGACAAAACAGGAGCACAATCTGTAGTAGTTATTGTAAATTCATTAGATGGCAATGATATACAAACCTATGCCACTGAATTATTTAGAGAATGGGGCATAGGACAGAAAGAAAAGAATAATGGCTTATTGATATTAATATCTATGGAGGATAGGCTTAGAAGAGTAGAAGTAGGATATGGTTTAGAAGGAGCTATTACTGATTTATATTCAGATGAAGTTATGGAGCAAATTTTTAAGCCTAGTTTTGCAAATGAAGATTATGATAAGGGAATAACGGAATCTTATTCAGCTTTTGCAGATGCTATAGCTAAAGAATATAATGTTACTTTAGAAAAAAATTCAAGAGTAGTGTTACCTACTAATGTAGAAGAAAATAGCAGGGGAACATCTTTATTTTTAAGTATAATAGTTGTATTATTTATATTAGATAATATTTTAAATAGAGGAAGAGTGACAAAGCAAATTTTCCGAATGCTATTTTGGAGCAATAGAGGAGGAAGAGGAGGTCCTGGAGGTTTCGGAGGCACTGGCGGAGATTTTGGTGGCTTTGGAGGTTTCGGTGGAGGATCCTCAGGAGGTTCCTCCGGTGGCTTTGGTGGTTTTGGAGGAGGTTCCTCTGGTGGAGGAGGTTCTTCTGGAAGTTGGTAGTTTTAAAAGTTAAAACAGTAGCATGAAAGGTTCATGTTACTGTTTTTTAAATTTTACTAACATAAAACATATAGTGTAATTGGAAAATTAATAGATTAATTGGATGAATATACCAGACATAAATTGATAAATTATTTTAAGAAATATTGTTTATAAAATTAATTAAAGTTATAATGAATATGTGCTTATATTAGGAGGTGAGATTATGGCAAAAAGAAAAAAAAGAAAGAAAAATTTAAGTAAAAAGGTCAATATATACGCAATAATAATTTTAGTAATACTAATGGGGTTAACTTCCGTAAAAGCAGGGTATAGTTATAGCGACATAAAGTATTATGAAAATTTATTTTATCCAGGTGTAACAGTTGGAAATGAAGATATTTCTGGTAAAACCTTAGAAGAAGGTAAAAAAATTATAAGGCAAAAATATGAAAGTAAGTTGCCAAACAAGAAGATAATTGTAAAAATTCCAGAGGGGGAGTATTCCATAACTTTTGATAAAATAGATGGAAAATATGATTTAGACACTTCATTAAAAAAAGCTTATGATTATGGGAAAGATCTTAATGTGTTTTCTAAATATAGAATAATAAAAAAAGGAGAAAAAAAACCTTTTGAATTAATGTTTTCTTATAATGAAAAAAAAGTAATTGATTTTATTAATGACGTAGAAAAGAAAGTAAACAGAGATGCCATTAATGCAAAACTTGTAAAAAAAGGCGAAGGATTTAGTATAATCCCTGAAAATATAGGAAAAAAACTAAATAAAGAGAAATTACAAAAAGATATATTAAGTAATATAAATGGCGATGTTTCTAATAATTTAGTTGTAAATGGAGAAGTGAAAAATGTACAAGCTAAGATTACTGCTGATAAATTGACAACAGTAGACACATTGATATCTTCTTTTGGTACTAATTATGGAAACATATCTTCTCCACAAAGAGCAAACAATATAAAACTTAGTACAGAAAGTATAAATGGTACTGTACTAATGCCAGGAGAGGTATTTAGTTTTAATGGAATAGTTGGTCAAAGAACTTCGGAGAGAGGATATCAAGCGGCATCAGTAATTATAGGTAATCAAGTAGAAGATGGACTTGGTGGAGGTATATGTCAAACTTCATCTACTTTATATAATGCAGCTCTTATGGCTAACTTAAAATCAGTGGAAAGAGCACATCATACTATGCCATCAAGTTATGTGCCTTTAGGAAGAGATGCTACAGTAGATTGGGAAAATATAGATTATAAATTTAGAAATGATTATTCTTTCCCTATATATATAGAAGGATTAACTTATAATGGAGAAGTCAGATTCAATATATATTCAAATTCTTCCTTAAAAAACAGAAGATATGAAATAACAACAGATGTCTATGAAAATCTACCAACAGACACAAAGACAATACAGGATGCAAATTTGCCACAAGGTACCACAGAAGTAGTTCAAAATGCCCATCAAGGTTTTAAAGTGAAAGTTTATAGAAATATATATGAAAATGGAAAACTTATAAATAAAGAACTTATTTCAAATGATTTTTATAAGCCTATACAGGGAATAATAAAAGTAGGTACTAAAAAATAATAGGGGGGAGTTGAAAGAGAAAAATCTCTTTTCAACTCTTCTACTTTTAATAGGGAAAGGAGAGAATATTTTTGAGGGAAACAGAAATTGTGGAAAAAATCCTTCATAATGTGTCTAAAGTTATATTAGGAAAAGAAAAGGAAATATGTAATATATTAAAAGCTATAATAGCAAAAGGACATATATTAATAGAAGATGTTCCTGGAATAGGGAAAACAACCCTTGTAAAAGCTTTATCTAAATCCTTACAATTACAGTATAAAAGAATACAATTTACCCCGGATTTATTACCTTCAGATATATTAGGAATTTCTATATATGATGAAATTACAAAAGATTTTGAGTTTAAAAAAGGTCCTATATTTTCTAATATAATATTGGCAGATGAAATAAATAGAACTTCTCCTAAGACTCAATCTGCATTGTTAGAAGTTATGGAGGAAAAACAAGTAACAGAAGGAAATAATACTTATAAATTGCAAGAACCTTTTATTGTCATAGCTACACAAAATCCTATAGAATTTAAGGGAACCTTTGTATTACCAGAGGCCCAATTGGATAGATTTATTATAAAAATAAACTTAGGATATCCGGACAGAGAAAGTGAGATTGATATGCTAAAAATTTATAGCAAGGGTGATCCCTTAGAGTTTTTAGAATCTGTAGTTAAAATAGAAGACATATTAATGCTTCAAAGAAAGTTAAAAGAAGTCAAGGTTAATAATTCAATAATAGAATATATAGTAAGAATAATAGAAGTAACAAGAAAAAATCCATACATAGAATTAGGTGCAAGTCCTAGAGCATCTTTAGCATTAATAAAAATAGCACAGGCTACAGCTATTATAAAAGGTAGATATTTTGTTATACCAGAGGATGTAAAAGAAAATATAATTCAAGTTTTAGCCCATAGAATAAGGTTGTCTTCTAAAGCAAGATTAGAAGGAATTACGGAAAATGAAATATTAAATTCAATTATTGATACCATAAGTTTACCTCAAATAAAAGGTGATTTTAAATGATAAAAATTAATAAAAAGTTTTTATCAATACTTTTAATTTCTTTTATATATGTGTTTTTTGAGGATGGTTATTTTCCTAATGCCATCTTTATATGTATTATGATTATTACTTTATTTTCATTTGCATATGTATTTATTACTAATAAAATGATAAAGGTAGAAATACATAAATTAAAAGATAGCTTTATTACAGGAGAAAAAATAGAAATAAATATATTTTTAGAAAATAGAAGTTTTATTCCTATAAATTATATAGAAATTAAATATAATGAAGGTACAAATTGGATTAGTGAAAATCCCTCAAATATTTTTAATTTAAAGAGCAAGGAAATAAAAAATGTAAAAGTATACAACACGTTTTATATAAGAGGAAATTATAATTTAACAGATATAAATATAAATATAAAAGATATATTTAATATATTTTATTTAAAAAAATCTTTAAAGGACAAAATCAATATAAAAGTATATCCTAAAACTATGCAAAGTAATGATTTTTATGGAACTAGCAATGAGAAACAAAACTTAACAACAAATTTATTAGGAGATATAGAAAATTCTATATTCATCAAAGATATTAGAAAATATAAAATTGGAGATAGCTTAAAGAGAATTCACTGGAAAGTTAGTGCTAAATATGGTGAGCTATATACTAAAAACTATGAAATGTATTCTAATGAAGAATACAATATATTTTTGGATATGAATAATGAAATATACAAACAAGAAAATGGTGATATTATAGAGGAATATACTGTGGAATTTTTAATATCCTTTTGCAAGTATTTAATAGATAACAATACATCCTGTGTGTTAAATATAAACAATAAAAAATCTATGAAATTCAAATTAGAAAAAAATAAAGATATAACAAGTATAAAAGAATACTTTATAAACAATAAAAGTTTAGGAAAAGAAGATTTTATTTATTATATGGAGAAGAATTTAAATAAAGTAAATAAAATTACTATAATTGTAATGCCATTTCTAACAGAATATATTTGGAAAAGAGCTTTAGAAGCAATAAAACTTGGATATAGATTTAAAATATTTTATTATAAAACAGAGATTGAGATACTGTATCAAAGAGATATGTTAAAAGAAATGGGGATAGAGTGTATAAGTTTCAAGCCTATTGTGGATAATTTATAAAACAGGGAAGGGATAGGAATTGTGCTATGGAAGATTATAAAAAAGCATTGATAAACATTGGTATTATATATGTTAATTTATTATTTTCTATAATACTTATGAGAAAATGTTTAAAGATAGAGGGATTTTCTTATATATTTTTTACTAAAGCTTTTTTAATAGGTGCATTTATATATTTAATATATACTGTATTATCCACAAAAAACTTTTATAATATTTTAATGCTTCTTATTTTATTTGGTATATTTTGTTTATGGATATACAATAATGAAAAATATATATTTATGACAATATATAAAAATATAGAATATATAAAAATTTTAAATAAACATATATATGAAGGTAACAGCACTTATTTTTATCAATATAAGGATATTGTATCAATTGTAATACCTTTAATTACAATAATTTTATTATTCATATCTAATTATTATAAAAATTTTATTATAGTTTTTTCTATTTTACCTACTGTTTTTTTTTGGCATTATGATTATAAAAAAACAGTAATAAGTGTAACACCATATTTATTAGCTTTAAATATCCTTACTTATTTTATAAATCAAAATTTAAATATAAAAAATAAAGGAAAAAAACAAAATATAAAAATATATAGAAATAAATATATTACTTTGTTTTATATAATATTTCTAAGTTCTACTATACCTTTTTTAACAAATTACATTGCTAAAAATATTAATATTAGTAATGCAAATTTAAGAAATAAGATACTAGATAAAGTTTTAAATAATACTAAAAATATAAATGAAAGTTATTCTTTAAATAAATCTGGATATACTAATACAGAAAAGAAATTAGGAGGACCAATAGATATAGATAATAATGAAGCATTTAGAGTAAAATCAGATAAATCATATTATTTAAGAGGATGCATAAAAGATTATTATGACGGTTTTTCTTGGAAAACTAGTAAAGATACCTTTAAAAGATTAGATAAATATAAACAGGAGTTACAACCCAATAATAATTCATTTTTTTCTATAAGAGGAGAAGGAACTAAAAATAGTATAAGCATAATACCAACCAATATATCCACATCAACATTATTTGCTCCAATAAATACATATGATTTAAATCATAATAATAAAATTTATTTTAATAGAGATAAAAGTTTCATTTCAAGCAATAATATTTCAAGTGAATATATTATTAAATTTTATGATGATAATTATAAGTACTCTATATTATCAAATAAGATAAAAGAAAAAGAAGATTTTTTTATAAATATGATAGACTTTGAATATAAAAGAACTAAAAGTTTGTATCCTTCTAAGATTGATGGATATGAAGATTATCTTCAATTATCAGAAAATATACCTAAAAGAGTATACGATTTGACAAAAGATATAACTAAGGATGCTAATACCTTAGGAGAAAAAGTCTTTAGAATATATGAATATTTAAATAAGAATTATGAGTATTCCTTAGATGTAAAAGATATTCCAGAAGGGCAAGAGTTTGTAGAGCATTTTTTATTTAATGAAAAGAAAGGATATTGTACATATTTTGCTACTTCAGCTACTATAATGCTTAGAATAATAGGAATCCCAACTAGATATGTAGAAGGCTTTAATATGGGACATCATAAAGATGATAAAGGAAGATATGTAGTTTATAATAGGAATGCACATGCTTGGTGTGAAATTTTAGTATCCCCTTATAGTGACACATGGACTATTATAGATACAGTACCAGAAGCACCAGAAATGATAAATCAAATAATGAAAAGTAAAGAAGAAAGTAGAGAAAGTTTTAGCGAAATAGAATATGAAAATGATAATGATCATAATGACATAGAAGAGCTTCATGATAATATTAAAAAAGAGCATAAAGTTAATAAACAAATAGATAAAGTAAATTACAAAAAATATATACTTTTATTGGTTATTATATTTTTAATAATACTAATACCTATGAAAATAATTATAGAATTAAAAAAGGTAGAGAAAATATTAAAAAGTTCAAAATCTGTTTTTTTATATGAATATACATTAAAAAGATTAGAAACTATAAATATTTATAAAAACAGTAAAGGTGAATATGAATTTTTAGAACAAATAGAGGAAGAAAAATTAAAACATATGCTTAAAATACTTACCAATGCCTCATGTAAAGAATTTTATGGGGAAGTAAAAGAACAGCAATTAGACTTTAATGAAAAAAAGGAGATATACACATTTATAGAAAATACTATTAAAAAGAGATTGGGGAAATTTAGATATTACATATATAAATACCTATAAACACCATATTATATTGAAAAAAATGGAAAATGAGGTTATACTTATATATAGAATTGGGTAAAATGGGGTAGGTATTTATGAGAATAAAAGATAGGAAAAAATTTTTAAGTTCATGTATTTTTATATTAATGTGTATGATTTTGATTTTAAGCTATGATGGAAAGTACAATAAAAATTTTGCAAAAGAGAACTATAATAAAATACTAACTTTAAGTAACATATCATTAAAAAATAAAAAAGTTGTATTAGATCCAGGTCATGGTGGTATGGATAAAGGGACAAGCTTTCAGGATCTATATGAAAAAGACATTAATTTAAAAATAGCACATTATACTAAAGAATATCTTGAAAGTCATGGCATACAGGTTTTTATGACAAGAGAAGAAGATAAATTTTTATATCTTAGAGAAATAAGTAATTATTCTAATAGTATAAATCCAGATATTTTTATATCAATTCATGTAAATTCAAATAAAGATAATTCATATAATGGAATTATTACTTATTACTATGATCCAGAAGAATTTCAAAAGGATGAAAGAATAGAACTTGCAAAAACAATTCAAAAGGATGTTTCAAAAGGAGAAGCATGGAGAGATGGAGGCATAAGAAGACAAAATATAGCCATCTTAAGATGGAGTGATGTACCTTGCGCTTTAGTAGAATGTGGTTTTATAACTAATGAAGAGGATAGAAAAAGATTAAGAGATGATAAGGTATTGAAAAAAACAGGTGTAAACATTGCCAAAGGTATTATAAATTATTTAAAGGAATAAATTAGCACTATATAAAAAAAGAAAATTCAATTTTTTTGATATAATGATTATATAAATAAAATAGGAGAGGATGTTTTAAGTGTCATATAAACTAATATGTATTGATATAGACGGAACATTATTAAGAGATGATAAAAAATTAAGTAAAAGGAATATAGATGCAATAAAGGCTGCTACTAATAAAGGTGTTCATGTAGCTATAAGCACAGGAAGAATATTTCCTTCAGCTAATTATTATGCTGACTTAATAGGAGTGAAATCACCAGTTATAGCTTCAAATGGAGCATATATTAAAAATAGCAGTGAAGATAAAGTCATATACGAAAAACCAATGAACTTAGAAAAGACTATAAGAATCATAGAGATATTAAGAGAATATAAATTACGTCCACATTTTAATACACCTAATAAAATCCTCACAGAAGACTTGGAGTTTTCAAATAAGGTCTATTCTAAAATGAATGAGGTATTATCAGAAAATAATAAGGTGGATATAGAATTAGTAGATACTTGGGAAAATGCTTTAAAGAAATATGAACATAAGGTATTAAAGGGTATAATTGTAGATAAAGATATAAACAAAATAAGAGAAGTTAAAGAAATAGTTGCAAAAGAAGAGGGTATAGAGGTTGTTAGCTCCTACAGCAATAATTTTGAAGTTATGAGCAAAGGTATATCTAAAGGAAATGCTGTAAGTATTTTATCAGATATGCTAGGAATAGAAAGAGAAAATGTAATGTGTATAGGAGATAGTGAAAATGATTTATCTATGATAAAATTTGCAGGATTAGGAGTAGCCATGGGAAATGCAGCAGAATGCATAAAAGAGAATGCAGATTATATTACAGATATAAATAATGAAGACGGAGTTGCAAAAGCTATAGAAAAATTTATACTTTAAAACTTTACTATTTTTAAATAATAGAGTAAGATATGTTATGTAATTTTAATTCCTTGTGTATAAGGGGGAGAATATCTTGAATTTAAATATAGTTTTATTTCAACCAGAAATTCCACAAAATACAGGCAACATAGCCAGAACCTGTGTTTTGACAGAATGTAAACTTCACTTAATAAAACCATTAGGTTTTAGTTTAGATGAAAAGCATTTAAGAAGAGCAGGGCTGGATTATTGGCCACAACTATCATTAGAAATACATGAATCCTATGAAGACTTAAGAGAAAAATATAAAGATGGCAGATTTTATTTTTCTACTACTCACGCCAGTAAATATTATAATGATGTGAAATTTCAAGAAGGGGATTTTATAGTTTTTGGAAGGGAAACTTCAGGGTTACCAGATTATATAAGAGAAGGTAATAAGGACACATGTATAAAAGTACCTATGATAAAAAGTAGCACAAGGTCCTTGAATCTGTCTAATACTGTAGCTATAGTAACCTATGAAGGGCTAAGGCAAATGAACTTCCCCAACATGAAATAGGAGGGGGTTTCAGCTTATGAATAAAATTAAAATAATAACAGATAGTACCGCAGACTTATCAAAAGAAATAATAGATAAATATGATATAGAAGTTATTCCTTTACTAGTAAACTTTGGGGAGGAAAGTTATAAAGATGGTGTAGATATAAATACATCAGAGCTTTTAAGAAAAATGGAAAGTTCTGATGAGTTTCCAGGAACAGCTCAAATAACTCCTCAAAGATTTATAGAATATTATAAAAAATATTTGGATGAAGGATATAAAATAATTTCTCTTCATCTGTCATCTAAAATGAGTGGAACATATCAGTCAGCTTGTTTAGCAAGGGAAATTTTAGAGGCAGATGAAGCTATAGAAATAATAGATTCCCAAAATGTAACTTCAGGTTTAGGATTACTTGTTATAAAGGCTGCTAGACTTAAAGAAGAAGGTTTTACATTGGATGAAATTTCAAAAGAAGTAAAAAGGACCATACCCCATATAAAAAGTGGACTTGTTTTTGAAGAATTAACTAATTTAGTTAAAGGAGGAAGACTTTCAAAAACAGCAGGGGTTGTTGGAAATATTTTAGGTATAAGACCAATACTAACAGTAAAAGATGGAGAAATGGCAATATTAGATAAAGTCAGAGGAAATAAAAAAGCTATAAGATATGTTATGGATTATATAGAAGAAATAGGTATAAAAAAAGATGAACCATGTATACTTTTACATATAGAAAATGAGGAAATAAGAATTGCTTTAGAACAACATTTAAAAGAAAAAGAGCTGCAATTTATAGAATGTGAAGTTGGATGTGTGGTTGGTGTACATTCTGGTAATAGAGCTTGTGGAATATTTTTTATAGAAGATTATTAATAACTAACAAGAAGGAAATATTATTTTTATGTAGAAATATTATATTGCTAGAAGAAATTATATAATTTAACATTAAAATTAGGGAGGAGTAATCAAATGAATAAGAAAAAGGTTGTAGCCCTTTTATCAGCAGCAATAATGACTGTATCATTATTTGCCGGCTGTGGTGGAGGAGAAAAGAAGCCTGCTGAAGGTGGAAAAGAACAATTAAAGGTTGGTCTTGTAACAGACCAAGGAGGAGTAAATGATGGTTCATTTAACCAATCAGCACATGAAGGAATCTCAAAAGCAGAAAAAGAATTAGGAATAACACAAATAAATGCTATAGAATCAAAGCAACAAGAACAATATGAGCCAAACTTAAAAACTATGGCAGGGGAAGCTGATTTAATTGTAGGCTGTGGATATATGATGACTGATGCTATGGAAAACGTATCCAAACAAATAGGAGAGAAAAAGTTTTTAATTGTTGACTCAGTTGTAAAATCACCAAATACTTTATCTATAACTTTTAAAGAAGAAGAAGGATCATTTTTAGCTGGTGTTATAGCAGGTAAAATGACAAAGACTAATAAAGTTGGATTTATAGGTGGAAAAGAAAGTGAAGTTATAAGCAGATTTGAAATAGGATTTGCAGCTGGAGTTATGTCAGTTAATCCAGAAGCCGGTAAATTATTAAAACCTGTTAATGAAAAAACACCAGGAAAGAATGTAAAATATGTAGACTCTTTTGATGACCAACAAAAGGGAATAGAAGCTGCAAAAATGCTTTATAATTCAGGTTGTGATATAGTATTCCATGCAGCAGGTGGAGTAGGTCTTGGAGTATTTAAGGCTGCAAAAGAAATGAATAAGTGGGCAATAGGAGTTGACTCTGACCAAGCAGCAGCATTACCAGAATATAAAGATGTAATACTTATATCCATGGAGAAAAAAGTAGGAGATGCTGTTATAGATACTATAAAGAGCATTCAAGAAGACAAGTTCGAAGGTGGAAAACATATAGTTCTTGGAATAAAAGAAGATAGAGTTGGAATAGCACCAACAAAACATCCAGACCTTACTAAAGAGGCAGATGAATTATCAGAAAAATACAGAGCAGCTATAAAAGAAGGTAAATTTAAAGTTCCAGGAACAAGAAAAGAACTTTTAGACTTTAAAGCTCCAGAAATTTAAATTTAAATGGAAGCTAGGTGCTTTTGCATCTAGCTTTTTTAATCAATAGGAAGGAGGAACCAAATGGATAAAGTTGTTGAAATGAAGGGAATAACAAAGATTTTTCCCGGAACTATAGCTAATGAAAATGTAGATTTTGAACTTAAAAAAGGTGAAATTCATGTTCTTCTAGGTGAAAATGGTGCAGGTAAAACAACTCTTATGAATATACTTTATGGACTATATCAACCTGAAGGTGGAGAGATTTATATAAAGGGTCAGAAAGTAGAACTAAAAAATCCTAAAGATGCAATAAAATTAGGAGTAGGAATGGTTCATCAACATTTTATGTTAGTTCATAATTTTACAGTGGCTGAGAATATGATTTTAGGTCAAGAACCTAAAAAAGGAAGTTTTAAAATAGATATAGAGAAAGCCAAAAAAGAAACTAAAGAATTAGCAGATAAATATGGATTTAATATAAATCCTGATGATGTTATAGAAGATATAACTGTAGGTCAACAACAGAAGGTTGAAATATTAAAAGCACTTTATAGAGGAGCAGAAATACTAATATTGGATGAACCAACAGCGGTATTAACGCCACAAGAAATAGAGGAATTAGGTAATATACTTAAAAACTTAGTAAAAGAAGGTAAATCTATAATATTAATAACTCATAAATTAAAAGAAGTTATGAGTATGAGTGACAGAGTTACAGTAATAAGAAGAGGAAAATATATAGATACAGTTAATACCAAAGATACGGATATAGATGGTTTAGCAGAACTTATGGTAGGAAGAAAAGTAAATTTAGTAGTAGAAAAAGAAGAATCAAAATTAGGAGAAACTATACTAAAGATAGAGAATTTAAAGGCAAAAGATCAGAGAGGATTACCTGCTCTTAGAGGAGTAAATTTAGAGTTAAGAGAGGGAGAAATTTTAGGAATTGCAGGGGTAGATGGAAATGGTCAAACAGAGCTAATTGAAGCTATAGTTGGCTTAACAGAAGCATCAGAGGGAAATATATATTTAAAAGGTGAAAATATAACAGGAAAAACTACTAAAGAAATAACAGAACTAGGTATAGCACATATACCAGAAGATAGACATAAAAGAGGATTAGTTCTTGCATATTCCCTAGTAGAAAATTCTGTTTTAGGTATTCATCATAAAGCACCTTTTGCCAAAGGTATTATGATGGATTATGATAAAGTAAGAGAACATTCTAAAAAACTTATAGAAAATTTTGATGTAAGAACTCCCAATGAAGATGTAGCTGCATCATCACTTTCAGGAGGAAATCAACAAAAGCTTATAGTAGCAAGGGAAATAGAAAAAAATCCTACTATGATAATTGCAGCTCAACCAACTAGAGGACTTGATGTAGGTGCTATCGAATATATTCATAAAAGATTAGTAGAAGAAAGAGATAAAGGCAGAGGAGTCTTATTAGTATCTTTAGAATTAGATGAAGTAATGTCTTTATCTGATAGAATTGCAGTAATGTATGAAGGTCAAGTTGTAGATGTACTGGATGCAAAAGATGCCACAGAACAAAAACTAGGAATTCTTATGGCAGGAGGAACTTTAAACAAAGGAAAAGAAGGAGGGGAAAAAGTTGAGTAAAAAAGCTTCAGATAAATCTAAGTTAAATTCAGATGTGATTAAAAGTTTTTCAATATCAATTGTAGCTATAGTGTTAGCTTTATTTATATCTGTATTTTTCGTAATGTGGGCTAAATCATTCTCCTTTGGAGAAGCTGCTACTTTACTTTTTAAATCCATATGGAAGGGAAGCTTTGGAACAAAGTTAAACTTTATCGAAACTATGGTATTTGCAACACCTCTTATATTTACAGGACTGGCCCATTCTATAGCTTTCAAAACAGGACTTTTTAATATAGGAGTAGAAGGGCAATTTATAGTAGGTATGTTAACAGCTACACTTGTAGGATTAATACCAGGAATACCAGCACCAATACATCAAATTATTATACTTGCTTGTGGTATACTAGCAGGATCTATTTGGGCAGGAATACCTGGATATTTAAAGGCAAGAATGGGAACAAATGAAGTTGTAAATACAATAATGATGAACTTTATAGCTATGCATTTATCTAACTACTTTACTATGGGACCTTTTCATAAAGAAGGGTCAGCAAGTACAAACGTAATTCAACCTTCTGCTGAATTATATAGATTTTTAGGGGAAAATAATAGATTAAGTATTGGATTATTTATAGGAATTATATTTGCATTTTTGGTCTATATATTATTTTGGAAAACCACTACTGGATACGAGATAAGAGCTGTTGGGTTAAGTCCAACTTCAGCAGAGTACGGAGGAATTAATATAAAAAGAAATATAATACTTGCCATGGTTATATCTGGAGCTGTAGCAGGTATTGGAGGAGCAGTACATACTATGGGAGTACAGCATCAATCCATGCAATTATTTTCTTTCCCTAACTTTGGATTTGATGGAATAGCAGTTGCTCTTGTAGCAAAAAGTAATCCAATAGGAATAATATTCTCAGCAATTCTATTTGCAGCATTGAATTATAGTTCTGGTACTTTAATGCTTTATGGAATACCAAAAACTATAGTGTATTTAATTCAAGGTATAATAATATTATTTATAGCTGGAGAATATGTATTTAGACTTATATCAGAAAGAAAGAAAAAGGGGGCATTATTAAATGAGTAGTATAGTAATGCTTATATCTGCTACCCTTAGGTTAGCAACTCCTCTAATATTTGCAGCACTTGGAGGAGTATTCTCAGAAAAATCAGGGGTTGTAAATATTGCCCTTGAAGGAATAATGACTACGGGAGCGTTTTTTGCTGTATATGGTTCATTTTTAACTGGAAATCCTTGGATAGGAGTTTTGTTTGCAATTATTTCTGGAGCTATTATGGCAGCTATTCATGCTTATTTAAGTATACATTTAAAAGCAGATCAAATAGTTTCAGGTGTAGGTATAAATGTTTTTGCTGCAGCTTTAACTAGTTATTTAATAGTTAAATTCTTTAAAACAAATTCACAAACAAGTGTAGTAAAATCATTACCGTACCCAGCAGAAGCTATGAGTAAAGTTCCATTAATAGGAGGAATTTTAAAAGAATTAAACTGGTTTGTATTTATAGCTATAGCTTTAGTAATTATTTCACACTTTGTGCTATATAAAACACCATTAGGACTTAGAATTAGATCTGTTGGAGAACATCCTAAAGCTGCTGACACTTTGGGAGTAAGTGTTTATGGAATAAGATATTTATGTGTAATATTATCTGGTATTCTAGGAGCATTAGGAGGAGCTACTCTTTCTATAGGTATAATGAACCTATATAGAGAGAATATGGTTAGTGGTAGAGGATTTATAGCTCTTGCGGCCATGATATTTGGTAATTGGAAGCCTATAAATGCCATGTGGGCATCTATGATTTTTGCTTTTGCAGAAACCTTTCAATTATTTGCTAAAGGTTTTGGATGGGCTATTCCAGGAGAGTTCTATGCAGCTTTCCCTTATATAATAACTATGTTTGCATTAGCAGGATTTGTAGGAAAAACTCAAGCTCCAGCGGCAGACGGTGTACCTTACGAAAAAGGACAAAGATAAGCATAAAAAAATATATTAATTATAAAAAAAGACTATCCACCAAACTAAATGGATAGTCTTTTTTTAAAGCTTTTAATCTATTAATCCTTTTTTCTTTAGAAAATCTAAAGCAGATTGTTGTGCAGTCATTCCAAGTTCATCCACATTATAATTCATTTCTATCATATCTTCTTCTGAAATTTTATCCGATAATCTGTTTAGGATTTCTTCAACTTCTGGATATTTTTCAAGTGTTTCTGATTTTATAACAGGTGCAGCATAATAAGGTGGAAATACACCCTTATCATCTTTAAGCAATGTTAAATCTAAGGATTTTAACATACCATCTGTAGTAAATGCATCTGTTACATCTGTTTGTTTACTTATTAATGAACTGTATCTTACACCAGAATCCATTTTTAAGACTTCTTTAAATTTTAATCCATAAGTGTCTTCTAATCCTAATAATCCATCTTGCCTATCTACAAAGGATACAGTAAATCCAGCTTTTAAATTATTAGAAACCTTAGCTATATCAGATACATTTTTTAAATTATATTGTTTTGCCGTGTCTTTTCTTACTGCTACAGCATAGGTATTATTATATCCAAAAGGCTTTAAAAACTGCAAATTCATTTTATCTTTAAATCCTTTTTTAACTGTATTATATACTCTATCAGGATCACTATCATGAGGAAGTTTTAAAACATACATTAAACCAACACCGGTATATTCAGGATAAATATCTATATCACCTTTTTTAATAGCTTCTACAACTACTGATGAACCACCTAATTGAAATTTTGTTTCTACATTTAAATTTGTATGATGTTTTAACATTTCAGCTATTAAATTACCTAAAACTTCTTGCTCTACATAGTCTTTAGAACCAATAACTATAGTGTTTGATTTTTTTTGAGAGTTAAATATACCAAAACTAATTATTAAAATTACACAACTAGCTAGTGCAATAATTCTTTTTATTCTTGCTTTTTTTCTATTTTTTGATTTCTTTTCAGAAGCTTTTTTCTCTATTTTTCCTATAATAAAATCTAAAAGTAATGCCATTATGCAAGCAGGAATTGCACCAGATAAAATCATAGAAGAATTTAAGCTTTGTATACCTGAAAATATAAGATCACCAAGACCACCAGCACCAACATAAGCTGCTATAGTCATAAGACCTACAGCCGTAACGGAAGAAATTCTAACACCAGCCATTATTATTGGAAAAGCTAATGGAAGTTCTACCATAGTGAGCAACTGATAATTAGTCATACCCATAGCTTTACCTGCTTCTTTAATATCAGGTGATATATTTTCAAGGCTAGTATATGTATTTTTTATAATAGGAAGTAGGGAATATAAAAATACCATCAAAATAGCAGGCATTTCTCCAATTCCTATTAATGGAATTAAAAAACCCAATAAAGCAAGACTTGGTACAGCTTGTACTACGTTTGCTATTCCTATCACATAAGGTGCTGCTTTTTTATACCTAGATATTAATATACCTATAGGGACTCCTATAAATATAGCTAATAATACTGCTATGGCTGTTAGCTGAAGATGTTTTCCTGTTAAACTAAGTATTTGAGAAGATCTTTCCGTAACAAAATTGAAAAAATTCATATTAAGTCCTCCTTTGTATTAAGAGATTTTAGAAAAAGTAGTTATTAAACTACTTTGAGTAATTAATCCCCTAAGTTTTTTATCTTCATCTACTACAGGTATATAAGATATACTATTTTTTTTCATAACATTTATTACATCTTTTATAGAATCTTCTAAGTGAACATATTTTAAGTCAGAAGCCATTACATCTTTAAGCTTCTTTCCATTTATATTGTCTAAATCTAGATGTTTCAATGTTACAATTCCTTTTAATACATTATCTTTATCTACCACTAAAATACTGTCTACATGATTTTGTTTCATTATGTTTACAGATTGAACTATAGTTCTTTCACCAAAGGTTTTTACTGGATTTTTGATCATTATATCTTCTGCAGTAATTAGTTCTGGATTGCTCCATAATCTATTTTTACCTATAAAATTAGCAACAAATTCATTAGCTGGATTTCTTAGTATGGATTGTGGTTCATCAAATTGCATTATATGACCGTCTTTCATAATACAAACTCTATCACCTAGTTTTAAGGCTTCATCCATATCATGAGTTACGAATACGATAGTTTTTTGAAGTTTTTGTTGAAGTTTAAATACTTCATCTTGAAGTGAATTTCTAGTTATAGGATCTAAAGCACTAAATGGTTCATCCATTAAAATTATATCAGGATTTACAGCTAAAGCTCTTGCTACACCAACTCTTTGTTGCTGACCACCACTTAATTCTTCTGGATATCTATTAATGTATTCATCAGGACTTAGTCCAACTAATTCAAGTAATTCATGTGTCCTTTTGCGTCTTGTTTTTTCATCCCATTTTTGAAGGTAAGGAATTAAGTCGATATTTTCTCCTATTGTCATATGGGGGAAAAGACCCGTTTGTTGAATTACATAACCTATATTTCTTCTAAGTTGTATTGTATCTTTTTTAGAAAGATCTTCACCATTAATAGTTATTTTACCGGAAGAGGGTAAAATAAGTTTGTTTATCATTTTTAAGGTAGTAGTTTTTCCACAGCCACTAGGACCTATAAGTACTACTAATTCACCTTCTTTTATAGAAAATGTTATATCTTCCAAAACTCGAGTACTTTTGAAATTTTTGCTTACATTTGTGAATTCTATCATAACCAACGCCTCCTTATATTATAAAAATAAAAAGTCTCTGTACAAAATTTTGCACAGAGATTGTGAAACACTTATGCAATATCTATTTGTACATTTCTTCTATTTTGATATCGAATAATTTTTTCATCTAAAATGGTTCCTTTATTAATAATTATAGCATTAGATAATACTGGATCTTTATCTTCATTTTCTTCTAACAATATATCTATATATTTTGTGAGTTCATTACTTATTGATTTTGTAGCGGTTTTAAAAAATAGAGAAGGGGTATGGTCTACTACATAATGCATAATCCCATCTACAAAATAGATTGGGTTTTCAATAGTTGTAGATATGCTTGTTTCTATGGCTTTATTGGAGTCACAGCTAATATCAATTATTAAAGCACCTTTTTTTAATTTTTTTAAATCACATTTATTTATTATGTGATCTTTTCTTTTGATATCCCAAAGTATGGCATTTACTATTACATCATATTTGTGCATTTCCTTTTTAAATAATTTTTCTAATCTACTTCCATAAACTGTTACTGTGGCCCCTAATCCAGTTAAAATCCTATAAGCACCTTTCGCGGTATTACCTCTACCAAGTATAGCGACTTTTGTTTCATAAGGAAATTTACCATAACATTGGAATGCTTGCATAATAGCAGCTTCTCCAGCTATTTCATTATTTCTCCAAAATACATGTCTACCTTCTTCATACATTTCTTCCCAAGCAATGCATTTTAAATTATTCTTTAATAAAACATTAGTTAGATTTGGATTTTGGACAGCATGTACCCATCCGAATAGAACTTGATTTCTTATTAATCTGGTTAAATAATTTGCATCACCTATCTTAGGATCACATAATATGTCTTTTTTAAATATTTCTTCTCTTGGAGCTATATTAGCACCTGCATTTAAGTATTCATGGTCATTAATACCTAAAACTTTTCCATATCCTTCTTCAAAGTATAGATATTTTTTATTTTTTATCTTTTGTACATCCTTTGGTAATAATGCTCTTCTCTTTTCGTTTTCTTTTTGACTGATTAAGAAACCAATAGATCGCATTAAATCAACTCCTTAAATTTGAAAACTATATACTATATAGAACCATAGATGTATATAATAATCCATATAAATATTATATTTGAAAAATGTGCAAAACATCAACTTACAACTCATGTCTAATTTATAAGTTGCAAGTTGTAAAACTTGTTTATATTTGTAATGCTCATAAATTCTCTTATAATCTCAGGATTGCTTTGCTTAGTGAAAAATTAAGAGTTTAGGAGGATTTTCTTATTTACGTGAAATAAAAAAATTACGAAGTAATTTTTTTAACAGAGGACATAGGACAATTGACATAGGACAATGAAGGAAGATTTTCCTCCGCTTTGCTACAGAAAATCTTTAATTTTATAATATAATTGAAAATTGAAAGTTGAAAATTGAAAATGATAGATATTTTTTCTTCATTGTCATTACGAAAAAATTTTAATTTTATAAAACCTGATGAGATTTAAAATAAATTAATCTTTATATAATAATTTATTTTAATTATTTGCTATTAATCTAGCGACTGTGTCGCAAGCCGATAGGCTGCCGTTGATTAATGAATAATGAACAGGGAACAATGAATAATTATTGAGGATTTTTTTCACTTTGTTACAAAAAATCTTTGATTATATGAACTTTTATATGAGCTAAAGCGATGTTTAGCTTTGCTAAACGAGCCATCAATAAAAATGTCAATTTAGATATAATTGAAAATGGAAATTGGAGAATGGAGAATTACGGATATTTTAGATTTGTCTAATATAAAAAAGGTTTAGCTTTAGCTAAACCTAAAGATCTTATAAAATTAAAAACTTTTCGTAATGTTAATGGAGAAAAGTTGTCAATCATTTTCCACTTTCCATTCTCCATTTTCAATTATAACTAATAAGATTAAAGATTTTCTGACGTAAGGAAGAAAATCATCCTTCATTGTCCTCTGTCCTCTGTCAATTGTCCTCTATAAAAATTTTATGACGCAAAATTTATATATGGTGTTATAATAAAGTAAAGGGGATGAATACATGGATTTAGGGTTTAATCTATCAATGTCTCAAGAACAAAAATTAATAATGACTCAACAAATGCAACTTTCAATAAAAATATTACAACTTTCTTCCTATGAACTTACAAAACTTATAGAGAAACAAGTACAAGAAAATCCTCTTTTAGAAATAAATAATGAAGACATAAAAAAAGAAGAGGATTCTCACGAAGATATAGATGAAATATTAAAATATAAAAATATTATAAAAAACCTTAAAGAAGATAATTACAATTGTGTAAATAATCAAGAAAGTGAAGAAGAAGTAAATCAGTTTAATTTTATATCTACTAAAAAATCTTTAAAGGAATATTTGTTAGAACAAATAATGTACTTAGATGTAAAGGAATACATTAAGTGTATATGCAATTACATAATTGAAGACATAGATGAAAAGGGCTATTTAGGGGAGGATATTGAAGTTATTGCAAAAGAATTAAAGGTATCTATTGAATTAGCAAATAAAGCATTGAATATAGTACAGGGATTAGAGCCAGATGGTATTGGAGCTAGAAACTTAAGTGAATGCCTAAAGATACAATGTAATAAGAAAGGCATAGAGGATGAAAAGATATATAATATAATAGATAATTATTTAGAAGATATTGCGGAAAATAAGTATTCCAATATAGGAAAAAAACTTGACATATCTCCTAAGAAAGCACAGATGTACGGAGATTTTATAAAATCTTTACAGCCTAAACCATCTAGTGGATTTTATACAGGAGAAGATGTAAAGTACATTGTACCAGATGCATATATCAAAAAAATAGGAGAAGAATATATTATATTGATGAATGAAAGTATGACTCCTAAACTTACTATCAATAATTTATATAAGAACATAATAAATAGTAATGAAGATGAAACTGCAGTGGAGTATGTAAAAGAAAAATTAGATAGTGCATCTTATTTAATAAAAAGTATAGAACAAAGAAAAAGTACTATATATAAGGTCTTAGAAAAAATAGTTGAAAAACAAAAAGAGTATTTTGATAAAGGTAAAAAATACTTAAAACCTATGACACTAAAAGAAATAGCAGAACAATTAGATGTTCATGAATCAACTGTTAGTAGAGCTATAAAAGAAAAGTATGTATATACCAATAATGGTATTATAAAAATAAAAGATTTATTTACTACAGCTATTGAAAGTAAATGCAATGAGGATGCTATATCTAATGTTACAGTTAAGAATATGATAGAGAAATTAATAGAAGAGGAAGATAAGAAAAAACCATTATCAGATCAAAATATAGCAGATAAATTAAAGAAAAGTGGTGTGAATATTTCTAGAAGAACTGTGGCAAAATACAGAGAAGAAATGGGAATAAAATCTTCTATGAGAAGAAAAAGATATTGAATTCTATGTATATAAATTAATTTATTTATAAAAAAATTTATTTAACTATTGGAATTTATTGTCCTTTAGTCTATAATAGAAGTGGGACTAAAAAGAAAGTAGCGGGACAATAAATGACCAGAGGGGTGCTTGGATTTGGAAGAATTGCTAAAATTACAACAAAAAATTATTCCAGAAGGTATAGAACTTTTAGAAAGAAGATACATAATACTTAGAAATATATACTATAGTCAACCTGTTGGCAGAAGGCTACTTTCTAGAAATTTAAATCTAAGTGAAAGAATTATAAGAACAGAGGTTAATTTCTTAAAAGAACAAGGTTTTATTGAAATAAATGCACCTGGAATGATAATTACTAAGCTAGGAGAAGAAGTAATAAGCAAGTTAAAAGAATTTGTATATATGATAAAAGGTCTTTCTGCATTAGAAAACAGGATAAAAGAAAGATTAGGATTAAAAAGAGTTATTATAGTTCCAGGAGATGTAGAAGAAGATAGTTCTGTTTTAAAAGAATTAGGAAAAGCTGCATCAAATTGTTTTAAAGACTTACTAAAAAATGGAAACATAGTTGCCCTAACTGGAGGAAGTACTATAAAAAGCTTTGTAGATAATGTAGTAAAGTGTAATAATCACCAAGATATAACTATTGTACCTGCAAGGGGAGGTATGGGAAAAAGACTAGAAACTCAATCCAATACTTTAGTATCTAATTTAGCAATAAAATGCAATTGGAATTATAGACTTCTTCATGTGCCAGATAATTTAAGAGCAGAGGCTGCTAAAATTATAATGAAAGAAAAAGATGTAATAGAGGTCATGAATATAATAGAAGATGCAGACATTTTAATATACGGAATAGGAAGAGCCGATGAAATGGCTAAAAGAAGAGGAATGTCAAAAGAAAATATTGTAAAACTATTAGAAAAAGGGGCATTAGGTGAGGCTTTTGGTCATTATTTTAATAAAAATGGGGAGATAGTGTATTCTACTTCTACTATGGGAATAAAAAATGAAAAGGTAGAAAATATAGAAAATATAATAGCTGTAGCTGGAGGTGCTTCTAAAGCAGAAGCTATAATAGCTACTCAGCTCAACAAATCGAATGGTATATTAATTACCGATGAAGGTGCAAGTAAAAGTATATTAAATATATTAGATATCCTTTGATTAGTAATACAAAAGCATAAACGCTTTTAAGTATTAAATATATATTATATTCATCAAATTTTTTAAAATTTAAGGAGGTCTTTTAAATGGTAAAGGTAGCGATTAATGGTTTTGGGAGAATAGGAAGAAATGTATTTAAGGTTTTGGTTGAAAAATACAGTAATGAATTAGAAGTGGTTGCAATTAACGACTTAACTGATGCAGCGACTTTAGCTCATCTTTTAAAATATGATTCATTATATGGTAAGTTCAATGGGACAGTAGAAGCTAAGGAAAGTTCTATAGTTATAAATGGTAAGGAAATAAAAATATTTGCAGAAAGAGATCCTAAAAACCTTCCATGGAAACAAGAAGGAGTAGACATAGTTCTAGAATGTACAGGTCTGTTTACAGATGCTACAAAAGCTAAAGCACATATAGAAGCAGGAGCTAAAAAAGTAATTATTTCAGCACCAGCTAAAAACGAAGATGTTACTATAGTTTTAGGTGTTAATGAAGAAAAATATGATCCAAAGGAACATAATATAATTTCAAATGCTTCTTGCACTACAAACTGCTTAGCACCTTTTGCAAAAATATTAGATAGAGAATTTGGAATAGTAGAAGGACTTATGACTACAATTCATGCATATACTAACGACCAAAGAATATTAGATGCTCCTCATAAAGATTTAAGAAGAGCTAGAGCGGCAGCCGAATCAATGATACCAACAACAACAGGAGCAGCTAAAGCAGTTGCATTGGTTCTTCCACAATTAAAAGGAAAATTAAATGGAATGGCTGTAAGGGTACCAACTCCAACAGTATCAATGACTGATCTTGTTTGTACAATTTCAAAAGATGCTACAGTAGAAGAAATAAATGCAGCATTTAAAAAAGCTTCAGAAACAGATATGAAGGGAATTCTTGGATATAGTGAAGAACCATTAGTATCCATAGACTATAGAGGAGATCAAAGATCTTCAATAGTTGATGGATTATCTACAATGGTAATGGGAAATAGATTAGTTAAAGTAGTTTCATGGTATGATAATGAATGGGGTTATTCAACAAGATTAGCTGATTTAGCTAAATATGTTGGTGATAGATTATAATCAAGTAATTAAGTCATACTTATAGTTAAAAACTAAGAGGGTTTTTGCTTTGTAGTAAAGCTATAAGACAAAACCCTCTTTTGTCTATATAAAGAAAGGGTGGTTTGTGTGGCATTTAATAAAAAAACCATTGAAGACATTGAAGTTACAGGAAAGAAAGTTTTAGTAAGATGTGATTTTAATGTACCTTTAAAAGATGGAAAAATAACAGATGAAAATAGATTAATTGGAGCATTACCAACTATTAAATATATAGCTCAAAAAGGTGGTAAAGTAATTTTATGTTCTCATCTTGGAAAACCAAAGGGAGAACCCAAAGAAGAACTATCCTTAGCACCAGTAGCTAAAAGATTATCTGAACTTTTAAATAAGGAAGTTTTATTTGCAGCAGATAATGAAGTAGTTGGAAAAAATGCTAAAAAAGCAGTAGAAAATATGAAAGATGGAGATATAATTCTATTGCAAAATACAAGATATAGAAAAGAAGAAACTAAAAATGAAGAAAACTTTTCAAAAGAATTAGCATCCCTTGCAGATATATTTGTAAATGATGCTTTCGGAACAGCACATAGAGCACATTGTTCCACAGTAGGAGTAACAGAATTTGTCGAAACATCAGTATGTGGATACTTAATCCAAAAAGAATTAAAATTTTTAGGAAATGCTGTAGAAAATCCACAAAGACCTTTTGTGGCAATACTTGGTGGAGCTAAAGTATCTGATAAAATTAATGTGATAAATAATTTATTGGAAAAAGTTGATACATTAATTATAGGTGGAGGAATGAGCTATACATTCCAAAAAGCTCAAGGATACACAATAGGAACCTCTCTTTTAGAAGAAGATAAATTAGATTACGCAAAAGAAATGATAGAAAAGGCAAAAGAAAAGGGAGTAAAATTACTTTTACCAGTAGACAATGTAGTAGGAGAAAAATTTGCAGAAGATACAGAGGCAATTATAACAGAAGACCAAAATATTCAAGAAGGATATATGGGCCTTGATATAGGACCAAAAACTTCAAAACTTTATGCAGAAGAAATTAAAAAAGCCAAAACTGTAGTATGGAATGGTCCTATGGGAGTATTTGAATTTAAAAAATTTGCCAAGGGTACCATAGAAGTAGCAAAAGCTATGGCTGAATCAGGAGCTACAACTATAATAGGTGGAGGAGACAGTGCTGCAGCCGTAAATCAACTTGGATTTGGAGATAAAATGACACATATTTCAACAGGTGGAGGAGCATCACTTGAATTCTTAGAAGGGAAAGAGCTTCCAGGAATAGCAGCACTTAATGATAAATAATGTTTGAGGTTAATTTTGAAAGGGGTGTGTTCATTGCGTAAGGCAATAATAGCAGGAAATTGGAAAATGCACAATACTGTAGACGAAGCGGTAAAATTAGTAGAGGAATTAATTCCAAAGGTTAAAGAAGCTAAATGTGAAGTTGTAGTTTGTCCACCTTTTATATGTCTTCCAAAAATAAGAGAAATTACAGAAGGAACTAATATAAAAGTTGGAGCTCAAAATATGTATTTTGAAGAAAAGGGAGCTTTCACAGGGGAAATATCTCCTATAATGCTTGAAAAATTAAATATAGATTATGTAATAATAGGACATAGTGAAAGAAGACAATATTTTGGAGAAACAGATGAAACAGTTAATAAGAAAATTAAGGCTGCATTTGAACATAATTTAATTCCTATACTCTGTGTAGGAGAAACTTTAGATGAGAAAGAAAATGATGTAACTGAAGAAGTTGTATCAAAACAAGTAAAACTTGCACTTTCTGGATTAAGAGAAGATGAGATAGAAAAATTAGTAATAGCTTATGAACCAATATGGGCTATAGGTACAGGTAAAACTGCCACTTCAGAAGAGGCAAATGAAGTTATATCATTTATAAGAAACACAGTAAAAAATTTATATGGAGAAAAAGCAGCTGAAAGTATCAGAATACAATATGGTGGTTCAGTAAAACCTTCAACTATAAAAGAACAAATGTCAATGTCAGATATAGATGGAGCCTTAGTAGGAGGAGCAAGTCTTAAATCAGATGACTTCTCAGCTATAGTAAACTACAAATAGGGGGAAGACTATGAATAAAAAACCAGTAATGCTTATGATATTAGATGGTTTTGGAATAACAGACCATGAAGATGGAAATGCTGTAAAGTCAGCACATAAGCCAAATTTTGATAAGCTTTGGAGTGAATATCCTCATACTCAATTGAAAGCTAGCGGACTAAATGTGGGACTTCCAGATGGTCAAATGGGTAATTCCGAAGTAGGACATTTGAATATTGGTTCGGGAAGAATAATATACCAAGAATTAACTAGAATAACAAAGGACATAAGTGATGGAGAGTTTTTCAAAAATAATGAGATAAATTATGCTATAGACGAAGCTATAAAAAACAATTCTGCTCTTCATTTATTAGGATTATTATCTGATGGAGGAGTTCACTCTCATATAGATCATTTAAAAGCTATTTTAAAATTAGCTAAGGATAAGGGATTAAATAGAGTATATGTTCATGCTTTTTTAGATGGAAGGGACGTTCCACCATCTAGTGCTAAAGAATATATAATGAACATTGAAAATTATATGAAAGAACTTGGAGTAGGTGAGATTGCAACATTAGCAGGTAGATATTATGCTATGGACAGAGATAAAAGATGGGAAAGAATAGAACTTGCATATAATGCTTTGGTATATGGTACAGGTGAATTATCAAACTCACCAGTTGAAGCCATAGAAAAATCTTATAATGATAACACAACAGATGAATTTGTATTACCAACAGTTATACTAAAAGATGGAAAGCCAACAGCTACTATTAGAGATAAGGATTCTATAATATTTTTTAACTTTAGACCAGATAGAGCAAGACAAATAACCAGGGCTTTAAATGATAGAGAATTTGATGGATTTGAAAGAAAGACATTAAATCTTAATTTTATAACTATGACTCAATACGATAAAACTATTGAGAATGTAAAAATAGCATATAAACCTCAAAGTTATAAAAATACTTTAGGTGAATATGTAAGTAGCTTAGGATTAAATCAATTAAGAATTGCAGAAACTGAGAAATATGCACATGTAACTTTCTTTTTTAACGGAGGTGTAGAAGCACCTAATAAAGGAGAAGATAGGGTTTTAATCCCTTCTCCCAAAGTAGCTACTTACGATTTAAAACCAGAAATGAGTGCTTTTGAAGTTAAGGATGAAGTTATTAAAAGAATAGAATCTGATAAATACGATATGATAATATTAAACTTTGCTAATCCAGATATGGTAGGACATACTGGTGTATTTGAAGCAGCTAAAACTGCTATAGAAGTAGTAGATAAATGCCTAGGAGAAATATCAGATAAAATTTTACAAAAGGAAGGAACTATATTTATAACTGCAGATCATGGAAATTCTGAACAAATGATAGATTATTCTACAGGAAAGCCTATGACAGCTCATACTACAAATGAAGTTCCCTTTGTATATGTAAGTAAAAATGCTAAGAATAAAAAATTAAAATCAAATGGTATATTAGCAGATATAGCACCAACTATGCTTACAGAAATGGGTATTAAAATACCAGAAGAAATGACTGGAAAAAATCTAATAGAAGAATAAAGGAGGATGTTAAATTATGAAAAATTATATTGAAATTATAGATGTATCAGCAAGACAAATACTTGATTCAAGATCAAATCCAACAGTTGAGGTAGATGTAATTTTAGAAGACGGAACTATAGGAAGAGCAGCCGTACCATCAGGAGCATCTACAGGAATTTTTGAAGCTGTTGAATTAAGAGATGGTGATAAATCAGTATACAATGGGAAAGGCGTTTTAAAAGCAATAGAAAATGTAAATACAATAATCGCAGAAGAATTAGTTGGAATGAATGTTTTAGACCAAATTGCAATAGATAAAACAATGATAGAATTAGATGGTACAGATAATAAGGGTAAATTAGGTGCTAATGCTATGCTTGGAGTATCTCTAGCTTGTGCAAGAGCAGCAGCTGAATATCTAGGATTAAGTTTATATCAATATATTGGAGGAGTAAATGCAAAAGTATTACCAGTTCCAATGATGAACATAATGAATGGTGGTTCTCATGCTGATAACAATGTAGATTTACAAGAATTTATGATAATGCCAGCAGGAGCATCAAGTTTTAGTGAAGCTTTAAGAATGTGTTCTGAAATATATCATCAATTAAAAGATATATTAAAAGGAAAAGGACTATCTACAGGAGTTGGTGATGAAGGAGGATTTGCACCTGATTTAAATAGTAATGAAGAAGCTATTGAAGTTATAGTGGAAGCTATTAAAAAAGCTGGTTACAAACCAGGAGAAGAAGTATTTATAGCCTTAGACCCAGCATCATCTGAATTCTTCAATACTGAAACCAATAAATATGAATTAAAAGGCGAAGGAAGAGAGTTAACTCCTGCTGAAATGGTAGATTACTATGCTAATTTAGTAGAAAAATATCCTATAATATCTATAGAAGATGGTATGGCAGAAGAAGATTGGGAAGGTTGGAAGATGATCACTGAAAAATTAGGTGGAAAGATTCAATTAGTAGGTGATGATTTATTTGTAACTAATACAAATAGACTTAAAAAGGGAATTGAATTAGGTGTTGCAAATTCAATACTTATAAAATTAAATCAGATAGGAACATTAACTGAAACATTAAATGCTATAGAAATGGCAGAAAGAGCAGGATATACTGCAGTAGTATCACATAGATCAGGAGAAACTGAAGATACAACTATAGCTGATTTAGTTGTAGCTGTAAATGCAGGACAAATAAAAACAGGAGCTCCTTCAAGAAGTGAAAGAGTTGCTAAATACAATCAATTACTAAGAATTGAAGATGAGTTAGGAGAAATGGGAGAGTATAGAGGTTTAAAGGCTTTCTATAACATTAATAAATAAAAAAATAGATTAAATTGAATAAAATTCGGAGAAATGTTAATAATTAAGATAATATTTCTCCGAATTTTGTGTTAAAGTACAATATAAATTAGTGACTTCCATTGTTATAAGTCAAATATTATGATAAAATATAATGTGTTAAATTTTAAGAAATTAAAATCCTTTATAAATAAACATGGAGGGAATATTATGAAAAATATTTTAATTGCACTGCAGGTAATATTAGGCATAATTTTAATTATTTCTGTACTAGCTCAACCTGCAAAAACACAGGGATTCAGTTTAATGACAGGAACTACAGATACATTTTTCTCAAAAAATAAAACAAGAACTTTTGAGTCAACTATGTCAAAGCTCACTATAATTACAGCTATAGCCTTTGCAATAGTAATAGTGGCTTTAAATTTAGTTTAAATCTTTGAAAAAGTTCTATATATTTTTAAAAATATATAGAATTAAAATAAACTAATTAAATAAAGAAAAGATTAGGGGGACAAGATAAAATGGAAAGTTTCATTGTTTACTCAGTCTTAGCTGGAGTAATAGCATTAATATTTGCTTTTATGCTAAGCAGTTTCATTTCCAAAGAAAATGCAGGAAATGAAAGAATGCAAGAAATTGCTGGGCACATCCATGATGGTGCTATGGCTTTCTTGGAAACAGAATATAAATATTTAGCCGGATTTATAGCAATTGTTACAGTAATTTTAGCTATCTTTGTAGGATGGCAAACAGCAGCATGCTTTGTTTTAGGAGCTATATTCTCTATATTTGCAGGATATTTTGGAATGAATGTAGCTACAAAAGCAAATGTTAGAACAGCAGAAGCAGCAAGACATAGCCAAGGGAAAGCTTTAAATATAGCATTCTCAGGTGGAGCAGTAATGGGAATGTCTGTTGTAGGACTTGGTGTTGTAGGTATAGGAATTATGTATTACATATTTGGTGGAAACATGGAATTTATAACAGGATTTGGTCTTGGAGCAAGTTCCATTGCACTATTTGCTCGTGTTGGCGGTGGTATATATACTAAAGCAGCTGACGTTGGAGCAGACCTTGTTGGTAAAGTAGAAGCAGGTATACCAGAAGATGACCCAAGAAATCCAGCCGTAATAGCTGACAACGTAGGAGACAATGTAGGAGACGTTGCAGGTATGGGAGCTGACCTTTTTGAATCCTATGTAGGATCAATTATATCTGCATTAACACTTGGTTCAGTTGTATATGCAAATAAAGAAGGAATTATATTTCCTTTGACTTTAGCATCTATAGGAATAGTGGCTTCAATAATAGGAATATTATTTTCAAGAAAAAGTGAAGCAAAAGATCCTCAAAAAGCACTTAATACAGGAACTTATATAGGTGGAATTATAGTTATAATATCAGCAGCAATATTAAGCAACATGGTATTTGGAAATCTTAAAGCTTTCTTTGCAGTAGCTTCTGGATTAATTGTTGGAATGATTATAGGTAAAATTACAGAAATATATACTTCAGATGAATATTCATCAGTACAAAAGATTGCTACACAATCAGAAACAGGAGCAGCAACTACAATCATTTCAGGTCTTGCAGTAGGAATGTATTCTACACTATGGCCAATAATTTTAATATCTATAGGAGTATTAGTTTCATTCTTTGTAATGGGTGGAGCATCTGATGCAACAATGGGATTATACGGAATATCCTTAGCAGCAGTTGGAATGCTTTCAACTACAGGATTAACTGTTGCAGTTGATGCATATGGACCAATTGCAGATAACGCTGGTGGAATAGCTGAAATGTCAGAATTACCTCATGAAGTAAGAGAAATCACTGATAAACTTGATTCAGTTGGTAATACTACTGCAGCTATAGGAAAAGGATTTGCTATAGGATCAGCAGCACTTACTGCACTATCCTTATTTGCATCCTATGCACAAGCTACTAACTTAGAAAATATAGATATACTTAATACAGTAACTTTAGTAGGTTTATTTATAGGAGCAATGCTTCCATTCTTATTTGGTGCTTTAACAATGGAATCAGTTGGTAAAGCTGCAAATGAAATGATAGAGGAAGTTAGAAGACAATTTAAAACTATACCAGGAATAATGGAAGGAAAAGCTACACCAGACTATAAGAAATGCGTAGATATTTCTACAGCAGCAGCAATAAGGGAAATGATCCTTCCAGGTGTATTAGCAATAGTAGTTCCAGTAGCAATTGGACTTTTATTAGGAAAAGAAGCACTTGGTGGATTACTTGCAGGAGCACTTGTAAGTGGAGTTCTTGTAGGTATACTTATGTCTAACGCTGGTGGAGCATGGGATAATGCTAAAAAATATATTGAAGGTGGAGCTCATGGAGGAAAAGGAAGTGACGCTCATAAAGCAGCTGTAGTTGGAGACACTGTTGGTGACCCATTCAAAGATACTTCAGGACCTTCAATGAATATATTAATAAAACTTATGACAATAGTTTCATTAGTATTTGCTCCAGTTGTATTACAATATGGTGGAATATTATTAAACTTAATTAAATAGTTATTTTATTAAAAAACCCTAGGATAAAATAAATATCCTTAGGGTTTTTTATATTCTTGACTAATGAACAATATTAATATAGTATTTTATTTAAATATTGGAAGAAACATAGATATAAATGAATATTTTTATAATATAAACTAAAAATAAGTATATGTATAATAAAAAAACAAGTGGGGAGGAAAAATTATGAAAATACAAGAAACTCTTGTAGAATTTATGAAAGAACAAGCGTATAAACCTATGAATTTGAAAGAATTAGCTAAAGTTTTCAATATAAAAAGTGATGATATAGAAGATTTTAAAAAGGTGTTAGACTATATGGAAAAGGATGGATTAGTGGTAAAAACTAGAACAGAACACTATGGTGTACCAGAAAAAATGGGATTATTAGTTGGTAAAGTTCAGGGACATAAAAGAGGATATGCTTTTTTAATACCAGAAGATGATAGAGAAGATGTATTTATTCCTGCATCTGGCTTAAATGGTGCAATGAATGGAGATAAGGTTGTAGTAAAAGTATTTAAAGAAATAAAAGAAGGAAAAAGATCTGAAGGGGAAGTAATAAGAATATTAGATAGAGTAAATAAAACTGTAATAGGATCTTTTGAAGATAGTAAAAATTTTGGATTTGTAGTACCAGATGAAAAGAGAATATATCAAGATATATACATACCAAAGGGTAATACAATGGGTGCTCATTCAGGAGATATTGTAATTGCTGAAATAACTAAATGGCCTGAAAAAAGAAGAAGTCCCGAAGGCAAGATAGTTGAGATACTTGGTAAAAAAGGAGAAAAAGGTATAGATATTTTAACTATAATTAAAAAATATAATTTACCAGAGGAATTTCCAGAAAAAGTTCAAAAGTATACGGAAAATATTCCAGATGAAATAAAGGAAGAAGAATATAATAATAGAATGGATTTAAGAGACAAGAAGATTATAACTATAGATGGAGAAGATGCAAAAGATTTAGATGATGCTATTTCTATTGAAAAATTACCTAATGGAAACTTCTATCTTGGAGTTCATATTGCAGATGTATCCCACTATGTTAAAGAAAAGAATCCATTAGATAAAGAAGCTTTAAAGAGAGGAACTTCTGTGTACTTAGTAGATAGAGTTATTCCTATGCTGCCAAAAAAATTGTCTAATGGTATATGTAGTTTAAATCCTAAAGTAGATAGATTGACCTTAAGTTGCTTTATGGAAATTGATAAAACAGGAAAAGTACTAAATCATAAAGTTGTAGAAAGTGTAATAAATTCCTCTGAAAGAATGACTTATACCGATGTAAATAAAATACTTAAAGATAATGACCAACAGCTAATTAAAAAGTATGATTATTTAATGGAAAACTTTAAGCTAATGGAGGAGCTCTGTAAAATACTTTATAAAAAGAGAATAAATAGAGGTGCTATAGATTTTGATTTTGAAGAATGTAAAATAATACTAGATGAGGAAGGAAAGCCAGTAGAAATTAAACCTTATGAAAGAGAAATTGGAAATAGAATAATAGAAGAATTTATGCTAGTGTGTAATGAAACTATAGCAGAATACATGTTTTGGGCTAATATTCCATTTGTTTATAGAATACATGAAGAGCCTGACTCAGAAAAATTGCAACATTTTAATGAATTTGTTTACAACTTAGGTTATTCAATAAAATACTCTAAAGAAATTCACCCAAAAGCTTTACAAGAAGTAGTAGAAAAAGTAAAAGGAAAAAAAGAAGAAACAGTAATAAATACTCTTTTATTACGTTCTCTAAAACAAGCAAAATATTCTCCGGAATGTGTAGGTCACTTTGGATTAGCAGCAAGATATTATTGTCACTTTACATCCCCTATAAGAAGATATCCAGATCTTATAATACACAGAATTATAAAAGAGTATATAAAAGGTAGGACAACAGAAAAAAGAATTAAAAAATTAGAAGGAGAAGTAGCCTATGCATCTGTACAGTCCTCAGAAATGGAAAGACTAGCAGAAGAAGCAGAAAGAGAAGTAGATGATCTAAAGAAAGCTGAATACATGAGCGAAAGAATAGGCGAAGTTTATGATGGAATAATATCTTCAGTAACTGCCTTTGGATTATTTGTAGAATTACCTAATACTGTAGAAGGGCTTGTACACATAAGTACCCTTTTAGATGATTACTATGTTTATGATGAAAGAGGACTAAGATTAATAGGAGAAAAAACTAAAAAAATATACAGATTAGGAGACGAAGTTAAGATAAAAGTGGATAAGGTAGATTTAGATAGTTATGAGGTTTACTTTGCACTAATTGAATAATTAATAATGGTGAAGCTAAATAATAAATTTTTATAAATTTAATACCAAAATTCCAGGAGAAAATTTATTTTTCTCTGGAATTTTATTTTTACACTCTTTTAAAGTATTAAGAAGTTTTCACACTGCTAGGTTTTAAATACTTTATATGATTAAAATTTTTTCTAAACGTAGTACAGAAAAGATTTCCATATTATTAATTAAAAATGGGTTTGACGAAATAAAAACAATGTTATATAATATAAATGATAATGATTATCAGTATCGAAATAAAAATTAATTCTATAAGGGGGATTTAATCGTAAGTGCTTTAGTAATTGGAGGAGACAAATTGGGAAAAATAAAAGATGAATTAGAGAGAAGAGGATTTAATAAAATAGAACATATAAGTGGTAGAAAAAGTAGAGATAGAAAAATAAGAATTTCTAATAAGGCGGAAAGAGCTGACATGGTATTAGTATTAACGGATTTTATTAATCATGGTGTAGTAACTAATTTAAAAAATAATGTGAGCAATCCTAATGTAATATTTAGCAAAAAGGCCTGGGCTTTTATAGAAAAAGCTTTAGATGGATTTACAAACACTCAAATAGATAGTTAATTTTTGACAAAAAAGTTTTTTGACTAGGAATATAAAGTATTATATAATTATATAACACGGGGAAACATAATATTTGAAGTAGGTGTTGTTATGGCCAAAGTTAGAAAAAACGGAACTCTTGCCGAAAATAGAAAAGCAAGACATGATTATTTTATAGAAGAATCCTATGAAGCAGGAATAGAATTAGTTGGTACAGAAGTAAAATCTATAAGAGAAGGTAAAGCTAATTTAAAAGATAGCTATGCAGAGATAAGAAATGGAGAGGTATTTCTTAGAAATATGCATGTAAGTCCTTATGAACAAGGTAATATTTTCAATAGAGATCCGTTAAGAGATAGAAAGTTATTGCTTCATAAAGTTCAAATTCTAAAGCTTACAGCTTATACTACTCAGCAAGGATATACTTTGATACCATTATCATTATATTTGAAAAATGGAAGAGTTAAAGTAAATTTAGCTGTGGCTAAAGGTAAAAAGAATTATGATAAAAGGCAAGATTTAATAGAAAAAGCAGCTAAGCGTGATATTGAAAGAGAATTAAAAGATAGAAGTAGGTATTAATTTACTATTGATAAATTGCTTAAGTTGTTATATCATATAATATAGACCTTAAAATTAAATATTATCGTCCTGTGCAATATAGCATGGGGGCGTAAATGGTTTCGACGGGGGCAAGTTGCTCCTGAGAAGCGAGTCGAGGGGTCCTGGGCCCGCGTTAAAAAACTGGGAAAGATTATAAACGCAGACGATAATTTCGTTTTAGCTGCCTAATTAGCGCAGCTCGTCCTACCTAGGATTCCCACGACCTGGGATAGGGCGTCAATTAGTGGGGAACCGAGTTCTACAAAGCTTTGAGTAGAAAACGGAATTTATGAAGCTACTGAATCTAGAAACCTGTTTATCGGTGTCTAGAGGAGGGAATGGAAAAAGATAAACTGCACTCGGAGATGCTCAGGGGTTACTGCTTTCGGACAGGGGTTCGATTCAAAAGAGTCGCCTTATGAAGTGATTCATAAGTGAAAACTTGGCTTTATCGGTGAAACCGTAACGTGTTATGGCGACGGCAATACCGAGTGGTATGTGAGGAAACTCAACAGCCGTGTATCGACTCATAGGTTTCTAACCTTAAGAAATAAAATTTTCTTAAGTAAGAAATACTAGGATAGAAGTTTCAAACTATAATATAGCTTCTATAACACGCCAAGGCACTTAAAGCTTATAATTTTTAAGTGCAATATATAGTCAGTGCCATTAGAGATAATGGAACAGCATGTCCCCTCGCCTCCACCAAACAAAAACCCATCACAGATTTGTGATGGGTTTTACCTATTTTATCATACCCTATTAGTTTGCATTATAAATTCCTTCGTTTAACATTTCTTCAGATTTTGCAACTACAACACTTGTTGCTGCATCTCCTACTACATTTAAAGACGTTAAAAGCATTTCTATAGGCCTGTTTATGGCAAGAATTAGTGAGTAAGCAAGTATTGCCCCATAATTATTGTATCCCATACCTGATAATACTGTGAAAAGAATTATTGCACCTGCTCCTGGTGCTGCAGGAGTACCAACTGATGCTATTAAAGCTATTAATGCGATAATAATTATATTGCCTACTGTTACATTATAACCTGCTGTTGTAGCTATAAATATTGTAGCTATAACTTGCATTATTGCAGTACCATTCATATTTATAGTCATTCCAAGTGGTAATATAAATGATGCTATATCCTCATTAACACCTAGTTCTTCAATTGTAGTTTTTGTGTTTAGTGGTAATGTTGCTGCTGAAGATGAAGTTGAGAATCCAAACAAAGCAACTTTTCCTATTTTCTTTATAAATTTAATTGGATTAAGCCTAGCCCCTACAGCTACAAATATTGCATACCCAAATGTTAGGAATATTAATAAAGTAATTGTTGTCACTACTACATATACAAAAGCTGGTTTTAAGTTTTCTATACCATATATTGCAAATGTCCTTGTAATAAGCACAAATATTGCAATTGGTGCAAATTGAGTTATCACAAAACTTAAAAATACAGTGATAATTGAATTAATATCTTCTAATAAATTAGTTAGTATTTTTATCTTGTTACCTAAAACATTAATACACAAACCTGTTACTACTGCTATAAATACTATTGCAAGTATACTACCATTGTTTGAAAAAACAGATGTAATGTTACTTGGTATTATACTTACTATTACTAGTAATGGATTTGCAGAGTTTGCAGTTCCAGCTTGTGCTGCAATGTTTTTCACACTAGTGGTAAATAAACCTAAGTTTTTAATTATAAATCCAATTATTCCAGCTAACGCTAATGCGAAAAATGATGTAATTAAAAATCCTAATATAGTTTTAAATGAAATACGTCCAAGTTTTTTAGTATCACTAATTTTACACATAGCTAATGTTATAGAAGTAAATATCATTGGTACAATTATAAGTTGAAGTGAGTTAATAAATAACTTTCCTATAATATAAAAAATACCTAAAGCATTTGTAGCACCTTCTACAGATATATCTTGAAATAAAATATTGTTTATTTTTGCCCATATGTGTGCATTTCCATTTCTAATTAAATTTTCTCTTAGTAATAAACATCCTATTCCTACTGCTAGCCCTAGAACAAGAGCCATAGCCATTCTTATAGCCATTTTGTTATCGTTGTTTGCTTTCATGTTATCTTCTCCTAATTAGTTATTTCCCTATTTGTGAGAATTAAACAACTACATAAGATTTAATATACTTAAAAAAGCCTTCCTATATAAGGAAGGCTATGATAACTCAATCATTTCATTTACTTTTTATTGTAAATTTACTCACAATAAAAAGATAAAATTTATAAGTATATTATAACTTTTCCTTGCTGATTTCTCGAATCAATTTAAAGGGATAGTTTTTTTCTTTTTTTATATTATCATCTCATATAATTCTTGTCAATATTTCACGAATGTATTTCAAAAAAGGAAGCTACAAACATGTTGAGCATTAATAAATAATTAGGATAATTATGTTAAGATATAACTAAGATAAAAATTTTAAGGATGTGAATATAAATGAAGATAGCTAAAATCATGGAAAATACTATATATGAATCTTTAGAAGATATTGAACAACGACTAAAATCCAATTTAAAAGGCCTTCGTTGGGAGATTGAGCATACAGAGGATTTGAGAACTATAGAAGGAAATAGAGTTAAAATTTATTTTGGCGTTACTTCATCTTTGGGAGGAGTAAATGTGGTGTCATTTATATATCATGGGGGTGGATATGTTCCATATTATATTAAATTAACAGAGGTTAGTGACTACGAAACGAAGGTAATGGTTGTGATAACAGGTACAGAAGATGTGATTACTGATTATGGTGATCGAAATGAAAATATTGCAAAGCAAATATTGGAAATGTGCCAAAAAGATTGTACAAATAAACCTTTTAAAGAAAAAGTAAAAAATTTCTTTAAATAATACTATTTGCTTATAATATAATTTTAATGAATAGAAGCACATTTTTAAAATGTAACACATATTATAATTTTATAAGATTATAAAGGGAGAGAAATAATATGTATAATCCTTATATGATGTATATGTGTCCTTATTGTGTTAACATACCAATATATAACCAATATACTTATAATCCTTACTTTGCTGATGAATCAGAATGTGGTTCAAGGTTTGCTTCACCACAATTATTAAATAACAATGAGCAAATTGAATTAAAGGATTATGGTCCACAGCCTTTTGTAGTTAATATAGATAAAGCTACTAAACAAAATCAAACTTTCCGCACCGCTTTATGGACAGGAACACATTTACAAGTTACTTTGATGAGCATTAATGTTGGTGATGATATAGGACTAGAAGTGCATCCGAACCTTGACCAGTTTATACGTGTTGAAGAGGGTCAAGGACTTGTTAAAATGGGAAGAAATAAAGATAAATTAGATTTTGAAGCAAAAGTTTATGATGATTTTGCAATCATGGTACCCGCTGGTACATGGCATAACGTTATTAACACAGGAAATAAACCACTTAAAGTATATTCCATTTATGCACCTCCTGAACATCCACGTGGTACAGTGCATAAGACTAAAGCAGATGCAGAAGCTGCCGAAAAAGCATAAAATATAAAAATATATGTATACAAATACATGATAGAATACCCTGGATTTACCAAATCAGGGTATTTTAATGTTTATATACTGAAATATAACCGTATTTTAATTTGAATATCAGTAATAAAAATAATAAAAAATAGCCCAATAATATTTTACTAAAAGTTAAAAGTATGTAATAATAATATAGGTATTTTATAATTGTTTAGTGAGGTAGAGAAAATGAAAATAGGATTTGATCACGAAAAATATATTGAAGAACAATCAAAGTATATTTTAGAAAGAGTTAATAACTATGACAAATTATACTTAGAATTTGGTGGTAAACTTCTATATGATCTTCATGCAAAGAGAGTTTTACCAGGATTCGATGAAAACGCAAAAATTAAGCTTTTACACAAATTAAAAGAAAAAGTTGAAATAATTATTTGTGTATATGCAGGCGACATTGAAAGAAACAAAATAAGAGGAGACTTTGGAATAACTTATGATGTAGATGTTTTAAGACTAATTGATGATTTAAGAAGCTATGATCTTCAAGTAAATAGTGTTGTAATAACTAGATATACTGGGCAACCATCAGCTACTGTTTTTATCAATAAACTTGAACGCAGAGGTATAAAAGTATATAAACATCAACCTACAAAAGGATATCCTGCAGATGTGGATACCATTGTAAGTGATGAAGGATATGGAAAAAATCCTTACATTGAAACAAGTAAGCCAATTGTAGTTGTAACAGCACCAGGACCAGGTAGCGGTAAACTTGCTACATGTCTTAGTCAACTTTATCACGAATATAAAAAAGGAAAGGTTGCAGGATATTCAAAATTTGAAACTTTTCCAGTTTGGAATGTTCCTCTAAAACATCCTTTAAATATAGCTTATGAAGCTGCAACAGTAGATCTTAAGGATGTAAATATGATTGATTCTTTCCATTTTGATGCTTATAATGAAGTTGCTGTAAACTACAATCGTGACATTGAAAGTTTCCCTCTACTAAAAAGAATTATAGAAAAAATAACAGGAGAAGAATCTGTTTATAAATCACCAACAGATATGGGAGTAAATAGAGTAGGATATGGAATAATTGATGATGAAGTAGTTAAGCAGGCATCAGAACAGGAAATAATAAGAAGATATTTTAAAACCGGTTGTGAATATAAAAAAGGTTATGTAGATAAAGAAATATTACATAGATCTAAAATTATCATGCATGAGCTTAATTTGAAAGAAGAAGATAGAAAAGTTGTAATGCCTGCAAGGGAATATTCAGCTAAATTAAAGAAAAGGTATAATAAAAATGAAGTATATCCAGTAGTTGCTTTAGAACTTGAGGATGGAAAAATATTAACGGGTAGAAATTCAGATGTAATGGATGGAACTGCTGCTGTAATTTTAAATGCAATTAAATATTTAGCCAATATATCTGATGAAATTCATCTTATTTCTCCAGTAATACTTGAACCAATTATAAATTTAAAATTAAAAACTTTAGCTAGTAAAAGTGCTGCATTAACTTGTGAAGAGATATTAATTGCACTTAGTATATGTGCAGTTACAAATCCAACAGCACAAGTAGCTATGGAAAAATTATCAATGCTAAGAGGATGTCAGGCTCATTCCACAACTATTTTAAGTGGAAATGAAGAGCAAACCTTTAGAAAGCTTGGTATAGATATAACCTGTGATCCAGAATATCCATCAGAAAGTCTTTACTATAATCAATAATATTAGATTTAAATAAGGATAGAAATTAAATAATCTATCCTTATTTTCATATTTCAAATAGTTTATGAAGGGAAGTAAAACAATGGGAAAATCATTAGTTTTGGCAGAAAAGCCAAGTGTAGGTAGAGAAATAGCTAGAGTATTAAAGTGTAATAAAAGTTCTAAAAGCTATATAGAAGGTAATAAATATGTAGTTACGTGGGCACTAGGGCACTTAGTTACCCTTGCTGATCCAGAGGTATATGATGATAAATATAAAAAATGGGCTATGGAAACTCTTCCTATGATTCCAAAAAATATGAAGCTTTCTGTTATAGGTAAAACTTCGAAACAATTTAATGAAGTGAAAAAACTTATGAATAGAAAGGATATAGATGAAATTATTATAGCCACAGATGCAGGAAGAGAGGGGGAGTTGGTAGCTAGATGGATAATAGAAAAGGCAAGAGTTAATAAGCCAATTAAAAGACTTTGGATATCTTCACAAACAGACAAAGCTATAAGAGATGGTTTTAATAATTTAAAGCCAGGAAAAGATTATGAAAATCTATATAAATCAGCTGTATCTAGATCCGAAGCAGATTGGTTAGTAGGTCTTAATGTTACAAGAGCATTAACCTGTAAATACAATGCTCAGCTTTCAGCAGGAAGAGTTCAAACACCAACTCTTGCATTAATAGTAGAAAGAGAAGAGGAAATTAAAAACTTTAAACCAAGAGATTATTATACTATAGTTGCTAAAGCTAAGGGAATTCAATTTAACTGGCAGGATAAAAAAGGACAAATGTATACCTTTAATGAAGAATTTGCAAAAAATACTTTATCTAAGGTTAGTGGAGAAGTTGGTAGTGTTGTAGAAATTACAGAAAAGGATAAAAAGCAATACGCTCCATGTCTTTATGATTTAACAGAACTTCAAAGAGATGCTAATAGAATATTTGGATATTCTGCAAAGGAAACCCTTTCCATAATGCAGAGGTTATATGAATATCATAAAGTATTAACTTATCCAAGAACAGATTCAAGGTATATTTCAAAAGATATAGTATCAACTATACCTCAAAGACTAAAGAGCATATCTATAGGAAGTTATAGTAAATTTGCAGAAGAAATATTAAGGGGAAAAATTATAGCACATAAAGGGTTTGTAGATGATAGTAAAGTTTCAGACCATCATGCCATAATTCCAACAGAAGAAAAAGTTAAATTATCAAATTTAAGCAGTGAAGAAAGAAAAATATATGATTTAGTTATAAAGAGATTTTTAAGTGTAATGCTTCCACCATTTGAATATATTCAAACTACTGTTAAAGTAGAAGTTAATGGAGAGACTTTTACGGCAAAAGGAAAGAATATAAAACATAATGGATGGAAAGCTGTATATAATAAAGAAGATTTAAATGAAGACAATGATAATGGGTATGAGCTTAAAGAACAGATTCTTCCTAAATTTATCAAAGGAGATACTATAAAATTTAACTCAGTTAATATAAATAAAGGGCAAACAAAGCCACCAGCTAGATTTAACGAAGGTACATTATTATCTGCAATGGAAAACCCTCAAAAATATATAAAATTGAATAAAGAATATGCAAAGACTTTAGGGGAAACTGGAGGACTTGGAACAGTAGCTACAAGAGCAGATATAATAGAAAAATTATATAATTCTTTTTATATAGAGAAAAAAGGTAAAGAAATAATGCCTACATCAAAGGGAAAACAAATTATAGACTTAGTGCCACAGGATTTAAAATCTCCTATATTAACAGCACAGTGGGAGAAAGAATTAGAATTAATAAGTAAAGGTAAGATCAGTGGCAAAGAATTTATAAATAACATGAGAAATTATTCAACAAAACTTGTGCAGGATGTAAAAAATAGCAATGAAAAATACGTACACAATAATTTAACAGGAACAAAATGTCCTAATTGCGGAAAGTATATGCTTGAAGTTAACGGTAAAAGAGGTAAGATACTAGTATGCCAGGATAGAGAATGCGGATACAGAGAAAATATCAGTAGATATACTAATGTAAGATGTCCTGAGTGTCATAAAAAGCTAGAACTAAGAGGAGAAGGAGAAGGGCAAATTTATGTATGTCCAAAATGTACATTTAGAGAAAAGCTTTCATCCTTTAATAATAGATTTAAAGAAAAAGGAGATAATGCAGATAAAAGAGAAGTATCAAAATATATGAGAAAGATGAAAGAACAAGAAAAACAACCTATAAATTCAGCTTTAGCAGATGCGTTATCAAAATTAAATTTAAAGTAATAAAATAGTTTAGTAAGGTAAATAATAAAAGCAGTCAAGGAATGTAACAAACATTGATTTCTTGACTGCTTTTACTAAATATTATAAAAATTTAATAAATGATATTATAATATTTTAAAGTATTGGAATAATTATAATAGATAAGTTGCAAATTATAGTGTATGAGATAGTTTGTTTTCTGAACGAGATATTACTTCTTTCATGATTTCTTTATATCTTTGAGATACTTCAGGGCAGGCTGATAAGAGGGTATCTATAACATAATCTATATTACTATCATCTATTTTTTTAGCAGATATATCTTCATATACAGTCTGTTGGCTAGTTAAAGAATTATAAATAGTATCTACAATTTCACATTTCATTACTGATTCATTTTCTATACAAGTTTCAGCAAAATATAAATCGTTATCAATTACAATAAATCTACCATAGCAAAATTCTTTCTGACCTTTTGTTGAACCTTTTTTTGAAGCAGTTGGACAATCATATTTTGTATGCTCTACATGCTTTATATCAAGTATGTTTTCTACTTCTTTTCTTGTCAGAACGGTTCTTATTTCCAATTCTAATAATCTGGATTTAACTTTATCAGAAAAGTTTTGTCCTAGCTCAGAAATAAATCTCTTCATTGTTATTGTTTTTTTCATTCTGAAATTTTTTCTTGCCATAAAATTCTCCTTTATATATTTTATTCCCTTTAAATTAGGGTAAGTAAAAACCACCTTTATAAAGGTGGTATTATTTTCTAGTCCATAAATTATAAAATTATAATTTTACTACATTAGACGCTTGAAGACCTTTAGGTCCTTGTTCTACTTCAAATTGAACCTTTTCACCTTCTTCAAGATTTCTTCTTGGGCTATCTGATTGTATTGCTGTAAAATGTACGAATACATCATCTTCTCCTTCTACTTCAATAAATCCAAAACCCTTTTCTGAATTAAACCATTTTACTGTTCCGTTTTTCATTAATTGACCTCCTATTGTCAAAAACACTTTAGAGTGTTTAATTTAGTTTATATTAGTATTATACCACAATAAATTAAAATTAACAAAAAACTTAAGAAATAATTTTAATTTAAATATTTGTATTTAATCATCACAAATATAAGGCATTGAAAATAATATAGTATAAGGGTAATTAGTAAATGTATTTTGCCAAGCAAGTAGTGTATTGGGAGGTGGTATATTCATATGTCGAATATAGTAGAAGCTAAAAATGTAAATATGAGTTTTTATACATTGGAAGGAGAGCTTGAAGTTATTAAAGATTTAAGTTTTTCATTAGAAGAAGGAAAAATATTAGCCCTTTTAGGACCTTCAGGTTGTGGTAAATCCACACTTTTAAATATTTTAAGTAATCTTTTAAAACCAACCTCTGGTCATGTTAATATAAATGGCAAAATAGGGTACATGTTCCAAAGGGATAATTTATTAGAGTGGAGGACAATATTTGATAATATAACTATTGCTCTTGAAATACAAAAAAAACTTAACGATGAATCAATAGAAAAAATAAATCATCTATTGAAAACTTATGGCCTTTGGGAATTTAGGAATAGGTATCCAAAAGAACTATCTGGAGGAATGAGGCAAAGAGTTGCTCTAATAAGAACTCTTTCAGTGGATCCAGATATTTTACTTTTAGATGAGGCTTTCTCAGCTTTGGATTATCAAACTAGACTTTTAGTTAGTGATGATATCTATAGAATTATAAAAAAAGAAAATAAAACAACTATACTAGTAACTCATGATATATCAGAGGCTATAGCTATGGCAGATTATGTTGCAGTCCTATCTAAAAGACCTTCAAATATAAAAAATATACATGAGATTAAGCTTACAGTTAATGGAGAAAAAGCACCTTTATCTGCTCGTAAAGCACCAGAATTTAAAGATTATTTCGATGTGTTATGGAAGGAGTTAGATATATATGAGAAATAATGATTTAACTCCCTATGAACAATTTTTAAAAAATAAAAAAAATGAAAAAAGAAAGATACTATTTTGGCAAATATTTATCTTAATAATATTTTTACTTCAATGGGAGATACTAGCGAAAAATAAAATAATTGATGTCTTTTTATTTAGTAAACCATCAGATATACATTATCTTTTTAAAGAATACGTAAAAAATGGTGAACTTTTTAGACACATAGGCATATCCCTTTGGGAAACTATTTTAGGATTTACTATAGGGACCATATTGGGAATTTTAATAGCTATATTACTTTGGTGGTTTGAAACTGTATCTAAAATTTTAGATCCATTTTTAGTTGTATTAAATGCATTGCCTAAAACTGCTCTAGCACCTATTTTAATAGTTTGGGCTGGTGCCGGCATTAAAGGAATAGTTGTTATAGCTATAACATTATCTATAGTTACTACTATTTTATCTGCATACAACTATTTTATAAATGCAGACGAAGAAAAAATTAAGATGCTAAAGAGCTTTGGAGCAACTAAAGGACAAATATTAACTAAACTTATACTGCCTTCTAATATTGGAAATATCATTAATATTGTAAAAATAAACATAGGCTTGTCTTGGGTAGGAGTTATAGTAGGAGAATTTCTAGTATCTAGATATGGTATTGGATATTTAATAGTATATGGAGGACAAGTGTTTAAACTAGATCTAGTTATGATGGGAGTAGCTGTTTTAGCAGTTTGTGCTTTAGTTATGTATCAAATTGTAAATATAATAGAAAAAAAATATAAAGAAGGGTGAAACCATGAATAATATAAAAAAAATATTATTAATATTAACTTGTATTACAATGACTGCATTAGGTTTTACTGGATGTTCTAAAGAAGAGACAAAAACTAAATTAAAAGTTGCAGAGGTTACGCACTCAGTTTTTTATGCACCACAATATGTTGCACTAAGTGAAGGATTTTTTGAGGAGGAAGGATTAGATATAGAGCTTATAGCAGCTCAAGGAGCAGATAAAACTATGGCAGCTCTTATTTCAGGAGAAGTAGACATAGGTTTTATGGGACCAGAAGCATCAATATACGTTTATAATCAAGAAAGTAAAGATTATGCTATAAACTTTGCACAAGTTACCAAAAGAGATGGAAGTTTTTTAGTTGGAAGAGAAAAAGAAGAAGATTTTAAATTTGAAAACTTAAAAGGTAAAGAGGTAATTGGAGGAAGAAAAGGCGGAATGCCTGAAATGACTTTAGAATATGTTATAAAGAATAAGGGATTAAATATAGGAAAAAATACTAATAAAGGAGAAGTAAATGTAAGAACAGATGTACAATTTAATGTAATGAGTGGAGCCTTTATTGCTGGAGAAGGAGATTATGTAACTTTATTTGAACCTGTAGCAACAGCTTTAGAAAAAGATAATAAAGCATATATAGTAGCATCTATAGGTGAGGAATCTGGTGAGATTCCATATACAGCTTATTGTGCTACAAACACATATATAGATAAAAATCCAGAAATAATTCAAAAATTTACTAATGCTATATATAAAGGACAACTATATGTTCAAAATAAAAGCTCAGAAGATATAGCAAAATCTATATCACCATATTTTACAGATATAAAAATGGAAGACTTAATAGTTGTTGTTGATAGATATAAATCTATAGATGCTTGGTGTGAAAATCCTATATTAAAAGAGGAAAGTTTAAACAGACTAATGGATGTAATGGAATTAGCAAAAGAACTGGATAAAAAAGCCCCTTATGATAAAATAGTTACTACAAAATTTGCAGAAGAAGCTATAAAAAATATTAAATAAAAGAAATAAATCCTCCCAGAATTTCTTGGGAGGATTTGTATTGAAAAATTTTACTTTTACATATTATATATAGTAAAATTATAAATAACCTACAATTATTAAAAAGAAAGGGGAATTAAAATATGTTAAATTTTAATTATTCTATACCTACTAAAATATTTTTTGGTAAAGGACAAATAGAGGTTTTAGGAAAAGAAGTAAAAAAATATGGAAACAATGTGCTATTAGTTTATGGTGGGGGAAGTATAAAGAAAAATGGTATATATGATGAAATAGTCAAAATATTTAAAGAGAATAATATAAATTTTTGGGAACTATCTGGTGTAGAACCTAATCCAAGGATAACTACCGTTAGATCAGGTATTAAAATCTGTAGAGAAAATAATATAGATTTTATATTAGCAGTAGGGGGAGGAAGTAGTATAGATTGCTCAAAAGTAATAGCAGCAGGTTATTATTATGAAAAAGACCCATGGGATATTGTTTTAGATTCTAGTAAAATAGAAAATGCAATACCACTAGGAACTATTTTAACTTTGTCTGCTACAGGGTCAGAAATGAATTCAGGAGCAGTTATAACTAATTTAGAAACTAATGAGAAATTAGGAACACATCATGAAGCTATGGCACCTAAGTTTTCTATATTAGACCCTTCCTATACTTTTACTGTTCCACCTAAACATACAGCAGCGGGCATTGCAGATATAATGAGTCATACTTTTGAAAATTATTTTAGTAAAACAAAGGAAGCTTATCTTCAAAATAGGATGGCAGAAGCTATACTTAAAACTTGTATAAAATATGGTAAAATAGCTATGGAAGATCCAGAAAATTATGAAGCAAGAGCTAACTTAATGTGGGCATCCAGCCTTGCTATAAATGGTATATTAAGTTATGGGAAAAAAACAATATGGAGTGTGCATCCAATAGAACATGAACTAAGTGCTTTTTACGATATAACTCATGGTATAGGTCTTGCTATACTAACACCTTATTGGATGGAATATGTTTTAGACGATAGTACATTAGATAACTTTGTGGAATATGGAATAAATGTATGGAATATTGATGATAAGGAAGATAAATATGCTATAGCTAATAAAGCAATAGAAAAAACTAGAGAATATTTTAAATCATTAGGAATACCATCAAGCCTAAGAGAAGTGGGAATAGGAGAAGAAAAATTAGAGAAAATGGCTAAAGCTGCCACAAGAAGAGGTACAATAGGAGATTTTAAACCTCTCAAAGAAGATGATGTCCTAAAAATATATAAATCTGCTTTATAAAGGATGTGTTTATATGAACATTGCACTAATAGCAGGGACGCCTTTTGATACTCAAATGGGAATGGATTTTTTAAAAAGTCAAGGATATGACTCAAAGGCCTATCCTATTTCAAAAACTCCAGATGAACAATCAGAACTTCAGGTTTTATATCCAGATAAATTAGAAAAAATAGTTATAGAAAAAATAAAAGAAATAAAAGACAGTAAAATAAATAATATATATGTTCATTGTAATTCTTTAAGTGGTGCAGTAGATATGGATAAACTTAAAGAAGAATATGAAATAAATATAATAACGCCCCTACAAATATACAGAGAAATGGCTAATCAATTTAATACCATAGGAGTTTTAGCGGCAAATAATCAAAGTACCTTTGGAATAGAAAGAACTATTCAAAAGGTAAATGCTAAGGCCTATGTAATAGGTATAGGTATTTTGCCTTTAGTAAATGCTATTGAAAAAAGTTTACCACCAAAAGACATTGTAAAAAATTTTGCATTAGAGAATATAGTAGATTTTTTTATAAAGAATAATTGTGAAGCTATTATTTTAGGATGTACTCATTTTCCTTATTTATATGAAGAATTACAAGCTATAAGTTCAATAAAAATTATAGATCCAGCTATGGAAATGATTAAAAAATTAATTTAATAAAAAACAACTGGTTTTTAAAATCAGTTGTTTTTTATTTAAAAGTGTAACATTTGTTACCGATTAAATCAGATTAAATTAGTATAATTTAAAATGTAATCAAGAGAAAACAAATTAATTTTTAATATAATATAAGGAGGAAAAAAATAATGAGTATGTTTTGTTATCAATGTCAAGAAGCAGCAGGATGCAAAGGTTGTACAGTAAGAGGGGTTTGTGGAAAAACAGAAGATGTAGCAAAGTCACAGGATTTATTAATATATATATTAAAAGGAATTTCAGTATATGGAGTAAAGGGAAGAGAAGTTGGAGTTATCAACAAAGAAGTGGATAACTTTATGGTAGAAAGTTTATTTTCCACTATAACAAATGCTAATTTCGATAGAGAAGTATTTATAGAAAGAATCAAAAAAGGATTAGAATTAAGACAAGAACTAAAAGAACAAGTTATAAAAGCAGGAGGAAACCTAGAAAATTCTAATGCAAATAAAAACTGGTTAGATAAAATGTTATCTTTTGTAGGACTTAAAAAAGAAGAAGAAACTAAGCTTCCGGATGCAGCTACATGGTTTGCTGATAATGTAGAAGAATTTAATGCGAAAGCTGAAAAAGTAGGAGTATTAGCAACAAAAGATGAAGACATAAGATCTTTAAGAGAACTAATAACTTATGGAATAAAAGGATTAGCAGCTTATGTAGAGCATGCACATAATTTAAATTTTGAGAATGAAGAAATACATGGATTTATGCACAAAGCTTTAGCTGCAACTTTAGATGATACATTAACAGTAGATGATTTAGTAGCTTTAACTTTAGAAACAGGTAAATATGGAGTAGAGGGAATGGCATTACTTGATAAAGCTAATACCCAAACTTATGGAAATCCAGAAATCACTAAAGTTAATATAGGAGTTAGAAACAATCCAGCTATATTAATAAGTGGACATGACCTAAGAGATTTGGAACAATTATTAGAGCAAACAGAGGGGACAGGGGTAGACATTTATACTCATAGTGAAATGCTACCAGCACACTATTATCCAGCATTTAAAAAGTATTCACACTTTGCAGGAAACTATGGAAATGCTTGGTGGAAGCAAACAGAAGAATTTGAAAAATTTAATGGCCCAATACTTATGACAACAAACTGTTTAGTTCCACCAAAGGATTCATATAAGGATAGAGTTTATACTACAGGGGTAGTTGGCTTCCCAGGATTAAAACATATAGATGCAGATGAAAAGGGACAAAAAGATTTTTCACAAATAATTGAACATGCTAAAAAATGTGCAGCGCCAACAGAAATTGAAAAAGGAGAAATAGTAGGTGGATTTGCACATAACCAAGTATTCCAATTAGCAGATAAAGTAGTAGAAGCAGTAAAAACTGGAGCAATAAAGAGATTCTTTGTTATGGCTGGATGTGATGGAAGAGCTAAATCAAGAAACTATTATACAGAATTTGCTCAAAAACTTCCAAAGGATACAGTAATATTAACAGCAGGTTGTGCTAAATACAAATATAATAAATTAAACTTAGGAGACATTGGAGGAATTCCAAGAGTACTAGATGCAGGACAATGTAATGATTCTTATTCATTAGCATTAATAGCATTAAAATTAAAAGAAGTATTTGAACTAGATGATGTAAATGAATTACCAATATCCTATAATATAGCTTGGTATGAGCAAAAAGCTGTAATAGTATTACTGGCATTATTACACTTAGGAGTAAAAAATATTCACTTAGGACCAACATTACCAGCATTCCTATCCCCAAATGTAGCTAATGTTTTAGTAGAAAACTTTGGAATAGGCGGAATAACAAATGTAGAAGATGACATGAAAATGTTCTTAGAATAAGGTTTAATTAATAAAAATAGGCTATCTAGATAATATTATCTAGATAGCCTACTTTTTATCAGTATTTTAGTGTAACTTAGTATAATTATAGAATTTTGTTGGATAATATATGTAAGAAATAGAAAGGGGAAAATGCAAATGAATGAAGGTTTAGTAGTGGCAGTTAGGTCTATTATAGGTTTTTTTTCTCTTCTCATTTTTGCTAGAGTTTTAGGAAAGCAACAATTAAGTCAACTTACATTTTTTGAGTATGTATTAGGAATTACAATAGGCTCTACAGCTAGTACTTTAAGTACGGATTTATCAACCAGAGCATGGCCCCATTGGGTTGCTCTTATAAGTTGGGCAGTACTTGGATATATAATGCAACTTATAACATTGAAACAAAGAACCATGGCTAAATACATAGATGGGGAACCTACAATTGTAATTGTTAATGGTAAAATAATGGAAGAAGCATTAAAAACAATGAAATATAGAGCAGCAGATATTCTGCAACTTCTTAGAAATAAAGATATATTTGATTTAAAGCAGGTTAAGTTTGCACTAATAGAACCTAATGGTCAAATTTCTGTGCTTAAAAAGGAAGAATATCAACCTGTAACACCTAAAGATATGAATGTATCGCCTTCTCCATCAGATATAACCATAGAAATAATTTATGATGGTTTAATTATTGAAAAAAATTTAAAATGGTTTAATAAAGATCAAAAATGGCTAAAAAAAGAACTTAAAAAACGAAATATAAAAGATCCATCAGAAGTATTCTTAGCTACATTAGATAATACGGGGAATTTTTATGTAGATAAATATAACGATTCTATTAAAAATGAAAATTCAACACGTGATGGCACTTATAAAGGACCATTATAATAGTAAAAAGGGTGATATTATGAAAAGTGATAGAATGAAAAAATTTTTAGCTGTAGGTATTCCTACTGCTACATTAATTATTTTTATATTAGTTATGCTTAGTGGCAATTATTTCAAAAAACCTATGGGCAAGGATGATGATATAGTAGGTTTTATAGAAATAGTTATAGAAGATGTTAATAAAGAAAATTGGGTAGAAGCTGATAAAAATAGAGAAAAGCTAGAGAAAGCTTGGGATAAAGTTGTAAAAAGAATACAATTTAGTTCAGAAAGAGCTGAAATGAACGAACTGGAGGCAAGTTTAGCTCGTCTTAAAGGAGCTATTATGGCTAAAGATAAGGGATTAGCCCTAGTAGAATTAAATGCAGCCTATGAACATTGGAAAAGTCTAGGGAGGTAAAAACACATTCAGTTGCAGGATATAATTATGGAGCTAAAAATTTTACTAGATTAGAAGAATCCATAAAAATATCTATTAAATGGAGTACTATAGCCGCTGTAATAACATCCCTTTTATTTATAATTTTTGCAAGAGAATGTATGATTATATTTACAAGAGATAAAGAAGTTATAGACATAGGAATAAAAGCATTTAGAGCGGCAAGTTTGCTATTCCCTTTATTTGGGTATGTAAATACTTATGCAGTATTGTTTCAAGCTCTAGGAAAGGCAACAGGAGCTTTTATATTATCTATTTCTAGACAGGGCATATTTTATATTCCATTAATATATATATTACCAAAATTTATGGGACTAAATGGTGTAATATTTTGCCAAACTGCAGCAGATGGATTAGCTTTTTTAGAAACTTTAATAATGGCTATTTGGCTAAAAAAACAATTTAAAAAAGAAATGTCTGAAGAACTTATATTAGATGATGATATGAAACAAATTTCTTAGGTTAAAACTATAAAAATAAGATATACTTATAATAGAATAAAATCTAAGGTATATGGGAGAGAAAAAATATGGAGTATACATTAATTGCAACTGCTACTTTTGGATTAGAAAAAGTAGTAGCTGATGAGCTAAGAGAATTAGGTTATGATGATTTAACTATAGAAAACGGAAAAGTAACCTTTCAGGGAAGTGAAATGGATATAGTCACTTGCAATATGTGGCTTAGAACAGCAGATAGAGTACTTATAAAAATGGCAGAATTTAAAGCAGAAAGTTTTGAAGAATTATTTCAAGGAACATTAAAAGTAGAATGGGGAGATATTATTCCAGAAACAGGCTTTATGCATGTGGTAGGAAAGTCTGTAAAATCAAAGCTTTTTAGTGTTCCAGATTGTCAATCAATAACCAAAAAAGCAGTAGTTGAAAGCATGAAAAGGAAATATAATAAGGAAGTATTTCCAGAGAATGGAGCTACCTATAAAATAGAAGTGGCTATTTTAAAGGACATAGTAACTTTAACTTTAGATACTACAGGACCTGGATTACATAAAAGAGGGTATAGAGAATTTGCAGGAGAAGCTCCATTAAAGGAAACCTTAGCAGCAGCGTTAGTGCTTTTAAGCAAATGGGAACCTTCTAGAATATTAGCAGATCCATTCTGTGGATCAGGAACTATAGCTATAGAAGCGGCTATGATAGGAAAAAACATAGCACCAGGTATTAATAGAAGTTTTGTATCAGAAGGTTGGGATATAATACCTAAAAAGCTGTGGGAAGACATGAGAAAATATGCTAGGAATTCAATTAATGATAAGGAATTTAGAATATTAGCGTCAGATATAAATGGAAGAGTATTAAAAACAGCTAGAGATAATGCTGAAAAAGCTGGTGTTGCAGATTATATAGCCTTTCAAAGAATGGACATGAAGGAATTTAGAAATAAAAAAAGATATGGATTTATAATAACAAATCCACCTTATGGTGAGAGAATGGGAAATGCCAAAGAAATAGAAAATTTATACAAAGATATGGGAGAAGTATTTCAACAATTAAAAGACTGGTCCTACTTTGTAATTACTTCTTATGAAGATTTTGAAAAATGTTTTGGTGAAAAATCAGACAAGAATAGAAAATTGTATAATGGAAGAATAAAATGTTATTATTATCAATATTTTGGTGCAGAACCTGAAAAAAATCCTTGGGAAAAATAAAATACATCATTAACTTTTCAATAGGCTAACCAAAAAAAGGTTATCCTATTTTTATGTAGATTAAAAACTTATAAAAGTATAATTTTTGTTAAATTTTTTATTGATTTTCCTAATTCTATGCTTAATATGGTAAACTTATATTGGAAATAAATATTTTGCTATATATTGTTATAATTAGGAGGAAGCTTATGGAACTGAGAATGTTTCAATTTATTGATAAATCCCTTGAACATTTAGAAGATTTACAGGAAGATTTAGAAAAAGTTTGTAAAGAAATAGAGATATACTTTGAGGAATCACTAGAAGGTGAAGATGGAGGATTTTTAAATGTAAATTCTAGAGTTAAATCATCTAAAAGTCTTAAAGAAAAGATAATAAGAAATAATTATTATAAAAAATATAAATCACCAGAAGAATTATTTAAAAATCTTTCAGACCTAATAGGTATAAGAATTGAGTGCAGATTTATTGAAGATGAAAATAATATATATGAAAAAATTAAAAATAATTTTAACAAAAAAGATGAGAATGGATATTATTATAATGAAATAAATGAAAATATAAAATTGGATTTAACAGGAGAACAACCTCAACAACAAAGAAATGGGTTTGAAATATTTAGAATAGATGGTTTTTACCAATATGATGACAAAAGGTTTAATTTTGAACTTCAAATAAAATCCCTAGTTAATATATTTTGGGGTGAAATAGAGCATAAAGTAATATATAAAAATAATAATTATATGTTAGTAGATGACTTCTTTAAAAATATAATGGGATCTATTAAGAAAAATCTATCTATGATAGATAATCAGCTATTACTTATTTATAAACAGGTTAATCAACTTAATACCATAGATCCTACAATTAGAAAAGCACAGTTAGAAATGATGATGGCTAAAATAATTTATGATATTTTTTCTACAAAAATGAGAAATCATATAGGTTTGATTGTAGACTTTAGAAGATCCTGTGATGTTATAATGAAATACATATTTAGAACAAATAATGCGGAAAATTTAGAAGAATACAATCAAACTTTGCTAAAAACTCTATCTAGATTAAATGAAATTGGTAAAAATGAAATGAATTTTACGGAAAAAATAAAATTTGAAAGACAAATTTGTATAGAAGACGAGTTTTGTGGAATCATAGGAGATGTTATGCTAAATTCTATAAATAAGGATTTTCAATGGAATATATTTTTTAAAATGCTTTTTGAAATAGAATTAGGTAATAATGCTGAGGATTTTGAAGATTTTATAGCATATTTTAAAGGAAGATTTTACAATAATAAAAGTTTTACAAAACTTCACTTCTTATTTGAAGAAAGTGAAGTTGAAAGTATAGTAAATTCAATGATGAAAGAACTTGCCAATTGCTTTGTTGAAATAGATTCTATAAGTTTTGTATACGAAGAAAATATAGAAAGTATAAATAAAATAATAGACAATATAATTAAAATAGTAGTTGCTAATGTAAATACTTTTGAAGAATGGGAAAATACTAAGGACATTTACTTGGAATTCTTTAAATTTAAAGTATTTTCTGTTTTCGACTATAAAGTAGGTGTAGAAAATGTAAAAGAATTTATAGAGAGAGTAAAAAATCATTCAGGAAAGATACATGTAAGTGAAGGAATACTAAAATACATAGACAAGCTAGAATTATTGTCAGAAATAACAGCAAAGGATGCATTACATCTAATAAAATTAAGTAATATAAATGAAAATGCTTTAATAAAATAATAAAAATAGGAGATAGGCTTTTATATTTAAAGCCTATCTCCTATTTTATTATACTTCATACCATCCTCGTGAATGCATTGCATTAAAGAGGGTCTGGGCATGATCTTGTTCTTCTTTTTGAATATGTTGAAGTTGCTTTCTTATATTAGGATCCATAGATTCTAAAACAGATGTATTATAGGTGCTTGATACATGTTTTTCAGTAGCTAAAGCATCATTTAACAATTGAGCATCTGTAATACCAAGACTACTTTGAATATTAGATTGGTCACCGGCAGGACTATTATAACTTTCAAAGATATTTTGTGGAGTTATATTGCTGCCAGAAAGCATTCCTTTAAGAGTATCTGCGTGTTTACGTTCTTTATTTGCGAGATCCGTAAACATTTGTTTTAATTGTTGATCAGCTGCAATTGATGCATACTGTTCATACTTTCTTATACATAAGTATTCAGCATTTAGATTATCTTCAATGTATGCCTGTTCTTTACTTGTAAGAGCCATAGTTAAAAAACCCCTTTCTATAATATAGATATTTATCCTATTTACAAATAGTATTCCACTAAAATCAAATTATATTATAGAAAAATTTTTTTATATAATTGATAAATAATGTGGTAAATGATAGTATAAATATATTAAGAAAATTAAAAAAATGCAATTTTAGAATTCATCATAGGAGGTAGGAAATGATAAAAGAAGAAAGATTGTTAGATAAATTCTTGGAGTATGTTCAAATAGACAGTGAAAGTCTAAATGAAAAAGAAATGATGGAAACTCTTATAAGAGATATGAAAGAATTAGGTATGGAAGTTTCTACAGATAACACCGGAGAAAAAGTAGGTTCTAATGGAACTAGTGTTTATGGATATTTAAAAGGTGATTTAGATATAGAACCAATATTATTTAGTTGTCACATGGATACTGTAACTCCAGGTATAGGTGTAAAGCCAGTTATTAAAGATGGAGTTATCTATAGCAGTGGCGATACAATATTAGGTGGAGATGATAAGTCAGGAATAGTTTCTGTACTTGAAGCTATAAAAACAATTAAAGAAAACAACATATCTCATGGTCCTATAGAAGTAGTATTTACTATTTGTGAAGAAATTGGTTTAAAAGGATCTAAGAATGCAGATTATTCAAAAATAAAATCTAAAAAAGCATTTATATTAGATAGTGGTGGAGATGTTGGTAAGGTAATAATAAAAGCTCCAGCACAAGATAAAATAAATGTAAAAGTAAATGGAAAAGCAGCTCATGCGGGGGTAGCACCAGAAGAAGGAATAAGTGCAATACAAGTAGCAGCAGAAGCTATTAGCAATATGAAACTTCTTAGAATAGATGAAGAAACTACAGCAAATGTAGGTATTATTGAAGGTGGTAAAGCAACTAATATAGTTTGTCCAGAAGTAGAAATAAAAGCAGAAGCTAGAAGCATAAATAAAGATAAATTGAAGAAACAAACAGAACATATGGTAGAATGTTTCAATAAAGCAGCAGGAAAATTTGGAGTAACTGTTGATATAGATGTAACTCATAGTTATGATCCTGTTAATTTAGATGTAGAAGATGAAACAGTTCAAATAGTTAAGAAAGCTTGTGAAGAAATAGGAGTAAACTTTCAACCAGCAGCCTCTGGTGGTGGAAGTGATGCCAATGTATTTAACGGAAATGGCATAAAAGCAGTAAATCTAGCTACAGGCATGGCAAAGGTTCATACTACAGAAGAATATATAACTATAGAAAATTTAAACAATACTGCAAAACTAGTATATCAAATTATGTTAAGAAAATAATAAATTTTTGTAAATACTTTTAAATAATTTACAACACTAATAAAGCCCTTACGCATTAATATGTAAGGGTTTTTTCAATTTAAACAAATCCCTTTAAGGAATTTCTACATTGGCTATTTACTATTAATTACTAGCTGTTAATTAAAAAAGTCTATTTACATTTATAAAACTATTGAATATAATAATTACTATGAAATTTATTAGCCGGCTAAATAATGGAGGAAGTATATGGATATAGAAAATAGTCTAATTATAAATCATTTAAAGGTTTGTGGATTAACTTTTAAAAGATTAGAAGAAGAGCTAAATAAAATAGGACTTTATAGAGGGCAACCTGCTTTGCTTTTTATTCTTTGTAAAAATGAGGGGCTTACTCAAAAGGAATTATGTAATAAGCTATGTACAGCGCCAGCAACTATAACTAAAATGGTAAAAAGACTTGAAGCAGCAGGTTTTGTAGAAAAAAAGGATGACGAAAAAGACCTAAGAATAAGTAGAATATATTTAACTAATAAAGCTTATGAAATGATAGATACTATAAAAATAGCTTATAAAGACTTTGAAGAAAGTTGTTTTGAAGGTCTTTCTAAAAAAGAAAAGGATATTTTTAGCAATATATTGGGAAAAATATATAATAATTTAAAAGGAAAGGAAATGAGGTAATATGGCATCTCTAAAAAGAATATTTGCATACTTAAAGCCATATACATTTTTAGCTATTATGGGGCCACTTTTTATGGTTTTAGAAGTAGTTATGGATTTATATCAACCAAGGCTTATGCAAAATATTATAGATATAGGTATAGCTAATAGAGATTTTACCTATGTATTAAAAACAGGATCTCTTATGATATTAATTGCTTTTTTAGGTCTTTTTGGTGGTGTTATGTGTATAATATTTTCCACAAAAGCAGGAGTAAATTTATCTACAGATTTAAGAAGGGATTTATACAAAAAAATTCAAAAATTTTCAGGTGAAAATATAGATAGATTCCAAAGCGGTAAATTAATAACTATATTAACCAACGATGTAAACAGCATACAAATGGCAATAATGATGATGCTTAGAGTAGTTGTAAGAGCACCTCTTTTATTTATAGGAAGTATAGTAATGGTACTTACAAGTACTTATGAATTATCACCAATACTTTTGGTAGTTATTCCATTAATTCTTGTAGTTACAATGGTTTTGGGAAAAAGAGTAGGAAATTTATTTAAAAAAGTTCAAGAAGCTTTAGATAGAGTAAATACATCTATACAAGAAAATTTATCTGGCATAAGAGTTGTAAAAGCTTTTGTAAGAGAGGATCATGAAATAGAAAAATTTGAAAAAGTAAATGAAAACTTAACTTTAAAAAATATAGATGCAATGCAGCTAATATCTATTTTGATTCCAATAGTGAGTTTAATAATTAACGGAGCTATGATAGCAACGCTATGGATTGGAGCTGTTAATGTAAATAAAGGTACAATTCAAATAGGACAGATTATGGCATTTTTAAATTATCTTCTTCAAATTTTAATGTCTTTAATGATGATAGGTATGATATTTATACACATAACAAGAGCTTTTCCTTCCATGGAAAGAGCTATGGAGATATTAGATACAGAAATAACAATAAAAGATAGTATTGATGCAAAAGAACTTGACAATATAAAAGGAGAAGTAGAATTTAAGGATGTATCTTATAGTTATAATAGAGATGATGATTTAGTTCTTAAGAACATAAATTTTAAGGTGAAGGCTGGAAGTAAGGTAGGCATAATAGGCTCTACTGGCAGTGGTAAATCTACTTTAGTAAAACTTATATCAAGGCTTTATGACGTAAGTGATGGAGAAATATTAATAGATGGAGTGAACATTAAAGATATAAAACTTTCTTCTTTAAGAAAATCTATAGGTATGGTACCACAAAAGGCATTATTGTTTTCTGGAACTATAGAAGAAAATATTAAATATGGTAAAGAAGATGCTACATTAGATGAAATGATAAAGTCAGCAAAAGCAGCTTGTGCTATGGAATTTATAGATAAATTTGAAGGTGGATTTAATTATGAATTAACACAAAAGGCTACAAATCTATCAGGAGGACAAAAACAAAGATTATCTATAACAAGAGCATTAGTAAGGCATCCATCTATATTAATTTTAGATGATTCAACTAGTGCAGTAGATGCTGAGTCTGAAAAAATTATTAAAAAATCTATAGGAGAGCAATTTAGTAAAACTACTACATTTATGATTGCTTCAAAAATATCCTCTATAATTAATTACAATATGATACTTGTATTAGATGATGGTGAATTAGTAGGGTGTGGAACTCATGAACAATTACTAAAAAATTGTGATGTATATAAAGAAATTTACCTTTCTCAAGGTGGAAAGGAGGAACAAAATGTCTAAAAGAAAAAATGCCTTTCGACCTGTTAAAAAGGCAAAAAATACTAAAGGTACAGTAAAAAGAATTTGGGAATATTTAAAAAAAGAAAACAAAAAGGCTCTGTGGACAGTTATGTTATTAGTTCTAATAACATCTGTACTAGGGGTTCTAGGACCTTATTTTATAGGAGTAGCTATTGATGATTATATTTCGGTTAAAGATGTACCAGGAGCTATAAAGATAATATTAATATTAGCTATAATATATGTGTTAACTGCTATATTTACATGGCTTCAAACCTATATAATGGTTATAGTATCCCAAAGAACAATAAAAGATATAAGGGCAGAATTATTTTCAAAGCTGCAAAAATTATCTTTAAAATTCTTCGACAACAATGCCCATGGGGACATTATGAGTAGAGCTACTAATGATATTGATAATTTAAATAATGCTCTAACTCAAAGTGTTATACAAATACTTTCAAGTATATTAACAATAATAGGAGTTACAGTGGCCATGTTTCTTTTAAATCCAATTATGGCTTTAGCCACATTCATAATAATCCCTATTATGTTTTTTATAACTAAATACTTAGGAAGATTAACAAAAAAATCTTTTATAGAAAGACAAGAATCTTTAGGAGACTTAAATGGGTTAATAGAAGAAACTATTGGAGGACAGGATATAATAACCCTATTTAGTAGAGAAGAATATGTATTTAATAAATTTGAAGAAAAAAATAATAAGTTAAGAACAACAACTACTACAGCAGAAATATTATCTGGTGCAATGCGTCCACTTATGAATTTTATAAACAATTTAGGTTTTGCATTAGTAGTAGCTGTAGGAGGAGTTTTAACCCTAAAGGGTATGGCAACTGTAGGTATAATTGCAAGCTTTGTAAACTATTCAAGACAATTCTCAAGACCTTTAAATCAACTAGCTAGCTTATATAATACAATACAATCAGCTATAGCTGGAGGAGAAAGAGTTTTTGAAATTATAGATGAAGTACCAGATATACAAGATAAGGATAGTGCAGTTAAAATAGAAACTCTGAAGGGAGAAGTAGATTTTACAAATGTAAACTTTTCATATAAAGAATATACACCAGTATTAAAAAATATAAATTTTCAATGTAATCCAGGGGAAACTATAGCTTTAGTTGGACCAACAGGTTCAGGAAAAACAACTATAATAAATCTATTAACAAGATTTTATGATATAAATGATGGAAATATAAAAATAGACAATTTAGATATAAAGGAATATAGTATAAAATCCCTAAGAAGAAGAGTAGGAGTGGTTCTTCAAGATAACTATTTATTTTCTGGAACAATAAAAGACAATATAAGATATGGAAGGCTAGATGCTACAGATGAAGAAATAATAGAAGCTGCAAAACTTGCCAATGCTCACTCTTTTATAAAGCATTTACCAAAAAAATATGATACTATTGTAACATCTCAAGGTGAAAATTTAAGTCATGGCCAAAGACAGCTTTTATCTATAGCTAGAGTAATACTTTCTAATCCAGATATATTAATTCTTGATGAAGCAACTAGTAATATAGATACTAGAACAGAACTTCAAATACAAAAGGGGTTAAAAAATCTTATGAAAGGTAGAACTAGCTTTGTAATAGCTCATAGACTAAAGACTATAGAAGAAGCAGATAAAATATTAGTTATAAAAAATGGTGAAATTATAGAAAGAGGAAATCATGAAACCCTAATGGAAGATGAAGGATTCTATCATAATTTATATGTTTCACAGTTTAAAATTTAAAAATTTATGATAATATAAGTAAGATAGCTTAAGATAATTTAAAGTTATTTTACTTATTTTTTATTATAATAAAACTTTACAGAAGGTAATATGTACTTTATTATTGTATTTATACATAACTTACAGAAAGAGAGGAATAATATGCCAAGAATATGGGGAAAACTCATGAAAGATAATAAAATGATTCAAGAAGAAATAGTAGTTTCTAATTCACAAAAAGAATATGAAAAAGATTTAGAAATTTGTATAAAAGAAATATGCAATAGGTTGGATATCTCCAATCCCTATTGGCTACCTACAAATTATAAAGAATTTGAAAGAATGAACAAAACTACTTTTAATGAAGATAATTTTATGGAAGATATATATTTTGATAAATTTATAATAGAAGAATTGGATAAAAAGGAAGAGTAGATAAAGGGGGTACACTTTATATTATGGAAGATATTTTATCAAAGTTGACCTCAGTGTTTAAGTCTATAAGTTTAAAATTTAAATATGTAGGAACAGTTCCTAAATTTATAGTATCAATTATGCTTTTGATTGTATTTTATCTAATCTATAGATTTATATATAAATCTATAGAAAAAGCTAACTTAAGTTCTGAAAGAACTATAAAATTAAAAAAACAAGTATCCTTTATCAATAAAGTTCTTTTTCTAGTTTTTCTAATCCCTATTTGGGTTTATGAATCTAAAGATATATTAACTTTTTTAGGATTATTTTCAGCAGGTATGGCTTTTGCTTTTAAAGATTTAGTATCAAACTTTTTAGGATGGGTTATAATTAACTCACACAAACCCTTTAAAGTTGGAGATAGAATAAAAATAGATGATAATATTGGTGACGTAGTAGAAATAGATTGGTTTTACACTACTATAATAGAAGTAACTAAAACTAACAAAATATATGGACAAAGTACTGGAAGATTTGTTTATATACCTAATATAAAACTTATTACCACAGAGGTAATAAATGAAACTGGAGATTTCCCATTTACTTGGAATGAAATAGAGATAAATATAACTCTTAAAAGTAATTGGGAAAAGACTAAAGAAATAATGAATAAAGTGGCAGATTCTATTTTGGGAGATATAGAAGGAGATGTGAAGGAATCACTGAATATAGCTTCTAAAAAACATCCTATATATTATCAAAATTTATCCCATACCATATACACTTCTATAGCAGAAGGAAAAATCACTTTAACTTTAAGATTTATGTGTAAAATTAGAAATTCTAGAAATACAGAACATAAGATAATAGAAGAAATCTTAAAACAAATAGGAAAAGAAAAGGACATAGAATTGGTTTAAATATATCAAAAACAAAGGAGAAATGTAATGTTTAAAAATATGATTAAAGAATTTAAAAAATTTGCAGTAAAAGGAAATGCAATAGACTTAGCAGTAGGTGTAGTAATAGGAGGAGCTTTTAGTAAAATAGTAAGTTCTTTAGTAGAGGACATAATAATGCCGTCAGTAGGATTATTACTAGGAAAAGTTAATTTTGATACTTTAAGTTTAACTGTAATGTCTATGGATGGCTCTAAAATAGTATTAAATTATGGAAAATTTATTCAATCAGTGGTTGATTTTTTAATAATATCTTTTTCTATATTTTTATTTGTAAAACTTATAAATTCTTTTAAGAAGAAAGAAGAAGAAAAGCCTAAAGTAGAAGAACCGTCTAAAGAAGAACAATTACTTACAGAAATAAGAGACATTCTAAAAAAAGAAACTATTTAATTTTAAATAGTTTCTTTTTTTTGACCCTCGGGGGCAATGAACAAATTGTAAATTATTAGTTTTTTACCTAATTCTCATCAGAAGGGGGATTTAATCTTTTATAATAAACTTTTTTACCACATATAAGTTTAATTCCTATAATTATTAAAATTAAAGACATAAGTACATCTTTTATAGTTTCTATAGTATGCCAATCTAGATAAACACTCAGTATAGGGAACAATGCTCCATTCATTAATCCTATAATTCCTGCAAAAATTAAGAAATATCCTATATACTTAAGATCAAAATTAATTAAGGAAAAACATATTATTTCATCTTCAAAAGTTTCACTTTTATTAAAAGCTTTTCTTACATCAAAAAAGCTATAAAACCATATTACAGGTATAAGAACAAAAAATATATTTGTTCTTAAAAAATCACCTAAAAATAATAAGGAAAAAAATAAAAGCATAATTTGCAATCCTTTTTTTTGAAAGCCTAGATACATGTGTCCAGCTCCAGGAATGCAGGAAAAAATAAAAGTTAAAAATTTATTGTTTTTCATTTATTACCACCTCTTTAATACTTATTGTATTGTAAAATTCTTAATGAAATATCATATGAAATATTAATAATTTCTTAAGTTTGATTTTACTCTAACCTTTGATATAATAATTATTGCATTATTTATTAATAATGAGGGTGGGCTGAGGGTATATGAGAAAGGTAATAAGAAATGAAGAAAATAATTGAAAAGATATTCGACTTAACAAAATATAAAACCACTGTTAAAGGTGAATTATTAGCTGGATTAACAGGATTTTTTTCTGTAGTCTATATTATAGCTGTTAATTCATCAATACTTTCTGATGCAGGAATTCCATTAGAAGTGGGAATTATTGCTACTATATTAGTATCCTTTTTAGGTTGCATTATAATGGGGCTTTTAGGAAATGTGCCTATTATGGTAGTACCCGGTATGGGGGTAAATGCTTTATTTTCATATACTATTATAAAATCCATGGGACTTTCTGTACAACAAGCTTTAACAGCAGTGGTTATAGCGGGTGCAATATTCTCAATAATAACTTTTACAAGACTTGGAGATATTATCACAAAATCTATTTCACATTCTTTAAAAGAAGCAATAACTGTGGGAATAGGAATATTTATAACCTTTATAGGATTTCAAAAGGGTGGAATAATAGTTTCACACCAAAGTAATTTTGTAACTCTAGGAGATTTAAAAAATCCACTAGTTTTAGCAACCCTTATAAATTTAGCTATAACATTATTTTTATTCATAAAAGATATAAAGGGAAATTTTTTGATAAGCATAATCTTAGGTACAGGGGTATCTTATCTACTAGGGTTGGTTGATGTATCATCAATAAATTTTCAAGGATTAAGTTTTCAAGGATATGGAGATGTATTTTTTAATTTAGACTTTGGAGGAATAACAACTATAAGTTTCTGGACAGCAGTATTTTCATTGGTATTAGTTTTGGTGTTTGAAAATTTAGGACTTCTTAATGGATATGTAAATATTATGCTTAAACAACCAGAAAAATTTAAAAACGCTTATAAATCCACGGCATTATCTTCAATTACTTGTGGTATTTTAGGAACTAGCCCAACTATAGCCACTGTGGAAAGTGCAGCGGCAATTGCAGCTGGAGGAAAAACGGGTTTAACTTCTATATTTACAGGAATATTATTTATTCTTTCAATATTCTTCCTTCCACTTATAAAAGTTATTCCAAATTCAGCTGTAGCACCAATACTTATAATTATAGGAAGCTTAATGATTAAAAATGTTTTAAATATAAACTTCAATGACTTTACAGAAGGATTTCCAGCTTTTTTAATTATAACTATGATTCCATTAACCTATAGCATAGTAGATGGTATGGCCTTTGGATTTATAGCATATCCTATTGCTAAATTAGCTGCAAATAAAAAAGAAGATGTTTCTTTGCCAATGTATATAATATCAATTATATTTTTAATTAATTTCATACTTAGTGTTTAATAAGATACAAATAAAAAAGAGCTGTTAATAGCGATTTAAAATATCGCTAATTCAACAGCTCTTTTTTAATCAATCTTTATGTGGAATTAAACTATATATATGTGCTGCCATGTTTTGCATAGGCATAGTTTGAAGATAAACTTTGCCAGGACCTGTTAAAGTAGTAAGGAATAATCCTTCACCACCAAAAAATATATTTTTCATTCCTTTTACTGTAGTCACATCAAAATCAACAGAGGGTTCAAACATAGCTACATATCCTGTATCAACTTTTAGTGTTTCACCTGGGGATAAAGTATATTCTTCTATATATCCATCAAATTCTAAAAATACTAATCCAGGACCAGTGATTTTCTGAAGTATAAAACCTTCACCACCAAAAAGACCTGCTGAAAGTTTTTTCTTAAAAAATGTTGTAAGAGAAACACTTTCTTCTGAAGCTAGAAAAGCATCCTTTTGAGCTATTACACTTTCACCATGAGATAAATTAAGAGCTAATATTTTACCAGGAAAAGAAGAAGGAAAGGCTATAGTACCATAACCTCCACTGCAGGTAAATGTATTTAAAAATATGGATTCTCCAGACATCATTCTTCCAAGACCGCCCATAAGTCCGCCTTTCATATTAGTATCCATAATTATATTATCAGACATCCAACCCATGGCCCCAGCTTGAGAAACAACTTTTTCGCCAGGGTTAAGATTACAAATAACAACAGGTAAAGTACCACCTTTTATTTCGTAATTCAAATAAATCACTCCCCACTATTTATTAAATGAATTATATCATAATAATCTTAAATTAATATTAAAATAACTAGAGAATAATTTCTATTCCCTAGTTATTTTACATGGGGTATTATAAGTAGTACAGCATTCCGTTTTTTATAAGAAAACAAAATAAAGCAGTAACAAAACAAAAACCTAATAGTATAAATATAAATAGTACACTTATCCAATCTAATTTACAGCTTATTTTGCCCATAATATATAATTTATTAGAAAGTAAAACTTCACATCCTAAAATTATAAGTATAATAGGCCACCAATTTAACGCTTTTATTAAAAAATCTTCATTTCCATAAATATTAAAAAATATAAAAGCAATTCCTGAAATTATAAGGGATAGTCCTAAGGTTAAAGAACCAATTCTCCATTCACGCATTTCCATTTTAGATTCTCCTTGTCTTTGTTTTGTTATATATATTATAAAAATTAAATCTTAAGTAAAAATTACATAATATATTAAGAATTTCTTAACTTTAGAAGAAATACTTTAAAATATATGATAAAATATATAAGAACATAAGTTTGGTTAAAATGTAAAGGAGTATGTAATTTGGATAGAATTATTATGCATATAGATTTAGATGCTTTTTTTGCCTCTGTAGAGCAAAGAGATAATCCTAAATTAAAGGGAAAACCTGTTATAGTTGGGGGAACTAGTGGTAGGGGAGTTGTGGCAACAGCTTCCTATGAAGCTAGAAAATATGGTGTTCATTCTGCTATGCCTGTTTTTATGGCTAGAAAAAAATGTCCCTATGGTATATATGTTCCCTCAAGACATGATAGATATAGGGAAGTATCAAAGAATATATTTAAAATATTTTATGAAATAACTGAAGTTGTAGAACCAGTTTCCATAGATGAAGCCTATTTAGATATAACAAATTGTGGTAAAGAACCTTTAAAGGTTGTAGATTACATAAAAAAAGAAATATGGAAAAGGGAAAGACTAACTGCATCTATTGGAATTTCTTATAATAAATTTTTAGCTAAATTAGCTTCGGATTGGAATAAGCCAAATGGAATAAAAATAATAAAAAAAGATATGATTCCAGATATATTATTACCTTTATCAATAAATAAAGTACATGGAATGGGAAAAAAGTCAGTGAAAAAAATGAATAATATAGGTGTTTTTAAAATTGAAGATATGTATAAGCTTCCCTTAGATCTTTTTATAGAGTATTTTGGTAAATTTGGATTAGAAATATATGAAAGAATAAGAGGAATTGACAATAGAGAAGTTGAAGTTGGAAGAGAAAGAAAATCTATAGGAAATGAAACAACCCTAAGAAAGGATACTAAAGATATAGAAGAAATTAAAAAATATCTGTATAGTTTTTCTAAAAGTATATCAAAGGGTTTAAGGAAAAACCACATGTGGGGAAAGACAGTAACAGTAAAAATAAAAAATTATAAGTTTGAAATCACAACCAAAAGTAAAACCTTAAAAGAATATATTAATGAAGAAGAAAAAATATATATTGAAGCCTGTAAAATACTTGATAGCATAAATATAAAAGACCCCTTAAGACTTATAGGTCTTACACTATCAAATCTTTCAGAAATTAAAATTGAACAATTAACTATAGAACAACTTATGAACTCCCAAAGAAGTTAAAATAAGTTCTTTGAGTTCTTTTAAATAAGTTACAATTTGGTAGCATAAGTTACGGAATTTAAGGGAAAAATATACTATACTAAAATCATAGATTATCACTTTAAAAAATATAAATTAAATTTTATTTAAAATTGGAGGGAATTATATGAAAAATAATTTAATTAAAAACGTAGAATTTGCAAAGATTTTTAATTTAGAAGAACTAGTAGAATACCAAGAGGGTCAAGTAATAAGTAGAACTCTTTCTCAAGGAAAAGGTTCCAGTGTAACCTTATTTTCCTTTGACAAAGGAGAGGAGATAAGCTCTCATTCATCTGATGGAGATGCAATGGTTTATGTTATTGATGGAGAGGCAGAAATAACAGTTGGAGATGAAAAGTTTAATGTAAAAAAAGGTGAAACTATAGTAATGCCATCAGGTATACCTCATGCCTTATATGCAACAGAAAAATTTAAAATGCTTCTTATAGTTATATTTGAGCAATAAAAATAAAAAGACCCTTGTGCTAAAAATTAGCATTGGGGTCTTATTATATAGAATTAGATTTTAATCTTTTAATTATATCTAATATTTTATTAGAAGATAAATGGGGATTTAAATTTTTTAAAAAACTATAAATAGCAGCATTGGATAGTGTAAGGGGTTTTAAATCAGAAATCTTTTGCTTACTTTCAATTTCATATTTACTAAGAAGTTTAGTCCAAGAATTATTTTTAGCAAAAGACAATCTTTTATATAAAGCTATAGCTCTACCCAAGTCTGCGCAAATAAATTTTATAGGAATAGTTTTATTAAAACAACTATTATAAATACATAAAGATGAAATCAACGAGTTTATTTCTTTTATATAATTTGAACAAGGTTTAGGTACATTAGTTTTTAATAATTTATTTATTTCTTTTGTATCATATATATTATTTTCAATAAAATATTCTCCCATAGAATTAAAATTTTCTTTTATTTATATCCTTAAGATTTGTAAGAGTAGAAAAATTACTGTATATTTCAGGTTCTATTTCGTTATTACCATTACCATAAATTAAAAGGGTCCATTTTTTTCTATTTTTAGTCATCTACTATATCCATATCTTTTAAATTTGAAAAATCTATACCTCTAGAAGGTTCCTCTTCACAAGTAGGACCTATTATAGTTCTTATATCACAACCATCAGTTTGTTCACTACCACCTTTAATGGATGCTCTAATTTCACCTTCTTGGAAGCAACGTGATAGTACGAAGTTAAATTCACCTAGAGCAGTTGGAGCAACCTCATCATCATTTAGATTATTCCATTTTATTACTCTTACATTTTCATCAGGTAAGAATAAACAAGAGGCATTTTCATTTTCTGGATAAAATATTGTTACATCTATATCATCTGCATCTTCTGCAGAAACTTCTACACCATTTTTAGAAACTCTTAACACTTCATGTTCTGGACAAAGTTCTAAATCCCAGTGGCTAATTTCTTCACTGGAAGTATCTCCTGTTTTAGTAATAATATAAACCCAAGTTTGTGTGCCATCAGGATTACATTGTGGAAAACCTTCTTTTAATTCAAGGCTATAATTCAAAACTGCCATATATGTCACCTCCTATGCTTTTATATTATGAAGTATTTTGTAAAAGGTGATGTAATTTTGTAACTTTTTAAAGCATTGATTAATAATAAAAAGAATTGTAACTTAATATGGGGTCAAGGTAAAACAATAGTTAAGCCTTGTGATACTTGTAAAAGTATAAAGGTAAATGTAGATGCTCCATTACCCCCGCCAGTTAAATGTAGCATTAATATAGAGCTGATATTAATAATAATAATCTTACTAATAATTATTAAAAAATCTTGTTGTAGTGAATGCTGTTATTATAATGAATGCTAGTATTAATATTTACTATAATATTAAACTTTTAAATAAAAACGTGGGGTGTGATTTATAAATGAAGAATAAAATTAAAATACATAAATTACTTGTAAGACAAGAGGAAAACTGTGATCCAATAGAAGTAGATCCTTGTGATCCAGAAGGAGATGACAGAGTATTTAAAGCAAGAATTATTGCACATTATTTAAATCCAGAATGTTGTGAATGTAATTGTCCAGAAGATAATAATGATGTTGAAGCATAAAATATAATAAGGGGGTGTCCAAATGGACACCTCTTTTTTAATGGTATTTTTAAATATATATTTAGTGTATAATTAATATAATAAAGATATTTCAAATGATAGTTTGGTAGGTGATATTGTGTTGCAAAATAACCTAAAAGAAGTTATAAATATTTTAGATAATAATATAGAGAAATTAGTTGAGGATTATGGAATTAAATTATTATATATATTTGGTTCTTATGCAAAAGGTAAAAATACTGAAGATAGTGATTTAGATATAGCAGTTCTTTTAGATGAAAATTATAATCCTATGGATAAATTAAGCTTAATAGGAGATTTAACTTTAATATTTAAAAGAAATGATATAGATTTAGTTATTTTAAATTCTGCAAGTCCAGTCTTAAGGCATCAAATAATCAAATATGGAAAACTTGTATATATGGAAAGTGAAGAAATTAAGGTATTTTTTGAAGTTAAAGTTCTTAAGGTATACATGGATATGGAACCATTTAGAAGAACTCAGATGAAATATATTAATGAATGGATTGAAAAAAATTCAGGGAGTGATAGTTAAAACATGGTTTCATTTAGAAATATACTTGTTCACGATTATATGAAAATTGACGAAGAAATAATTATAAATGTATTAAAAAATAATTTGGATGATTTTGCTAAATTTATGAATTACATAAACCAATGGATTAAAGAAAAAAACTATTGAATAACACAATCTTATATGATATAATGTTTTTTCAAGAAAAAATATATAGATTAGTGATGAAGCAAACCACTTTGAAAAACTTCTAAGGGTTTGCTTTTAATTTGAAGATAATTTATAGGGGAAAGGAGAGATCGTATTGGAAAACACATTAAAAACAAAAGCTAGAAACAATGAATTTTATAAAGTTTTAGGGAGATTAGCACTACCTATAATAATTCAAAACTTTATAACAGCTTTTTTGAATATGATAGACACAGTTATGGTAGGAAAATTAGGTGAAGTGGAAATAGCATCTGTAGGTGTAGCAAACCAATATTTCTTTTTCTTTAACCTACTTGTACTTGGAATATCTAGCGGTGGAGGAATATTTATTTCTCAATTTTGGGGAAAAAGAGATGAAAAAAACATAAAAAAAATATTGGGAGTAAATGTAATAGCAGGTGTTTCAATATCATTGATAATGACATTAATAGCTTTATTAATGCCAGAAAATATAATATCTTTATTTAATAAAGATCCACAAGTCATACAATCAGGAGCTAAATATTTAAAAGTCATATCTGTAAGTTATATACTTACTGCTATAACTTTAGCATACAGTATATCTTTAAGATGTATTGGAGAAGCCATAATACCAATGGCCATAAGTGGAATTGCATTAATTACTAATGTATTTTTTAACTATGGATTAATCTTTGGACACTTTGGATTACCAGCCTTAGGAGTAAAAGGAGCAGCCTTAGCTACTGTAATTGCTAGATTAGTGGAATGTTTAGCACTTTTAATATATGTATATAGTAAAAAAGGTGTCTTAGCAGCATCCATAAAAGAAATGACAGATATAAACATGAAATTCATAAATAAAATATATAGAACTATAGCAAGTGTACTATTTAATGAAGCTTGTTGGGGACTAGCTATGGTTATGTATGCAGCAATATACGGTAGAATAGGTACAAAAGCCATTGCATCAATACAAATATGTACTACAGTACAAAACCTATTTATGGTAGTAACACTAGGGGTAGCTAATGCTTCAGCAGTTATGATAGGAAATAAAATAGGAGAAGGAAAAGAAGAAGAAGGAAAAGAATATGCTAAAAAATTTACTAAAATGGGTATAGTACTTGGAATAATATTAGGTTTTTCTATGGCACTAAGTGCACCATTTATATTAAACTTATTTAATGTATCTAAAGAAGTTATGACAACTTCTTTACTTATACTATATATAACCTCTGCTATAATGGTAATGAGAGTATTTAATGCTGTTATGATAGTAGGAGTTCTAAGAGGTGGAGGAGATGCAAAATATGCATTAATATCAGAAGCTGTAACTATGTGGCTTGTAGGACTTCCCCTAACTTTAATAGCCGCATTCATAATAAAACTACCAGTATATATAGTAGCATCCATGGCAGGCATAGAGGAATTTGGAAAGTTCATATTAAGTTATAAGAGAGTTAAATCGAATAAATGGATAAAAAACGTCATTCATAATATATAAATTTTGCGTCATAAAATTTTTATAGAGGACAATTGACAGAGGACAGAGGACAATGAAGGATGATTTTCTTCCTTACGTCAGAAAATCTTTAATCTTATTAGTTATAATTGAAAATGGAGAATGGAAAGTGGAAAATGATTGACAACTTTTCTCCATTCTCAATTATATCTACATTGACATTTTTATTGATGGCTTGTTAAAGCTTTGCTAAACATAACTTCAGTTTCTACAAAAATTAAAATCAAAAGTTTTTATTTAACAAATAAATAAAATAAATTATTATATAAAGATTAATTTATTTTAAATCTCATCAGATTTTATAAAATTAAAATTTTTTCGTAATGACAATGAAGAAAAAATGTCTATCATTTTCAATTTTCAACTTTCAATTTTCAATTATATTATAAAATTAAAGATTTTCTGTAGCAAGGCGGAAGAAAATCTTCCTTCATTGTCCTATGTCAATTGTCCTCTGTCCTCTGTTAAAAAAATTACATCGTAATTTTTTTTATATTGTTCATTGTTATTAAATTTAGCAAAAGTGTCAAACACTTTTACTAAATTTAATAACCTGCCCTCTTTCTTCTACCAAAGCTATCTCACAAGGAACCACTTCATTTATTTCTTCCATTTTTTCAATAAAATCCTTAACAATGTAAGTGTTTTCCCAATAATGCATAGGAACAAATAAATTAGGTCTTATTTTATTTATAAAATAATTTCCACCTAAATAAAAAAACTTATCCAATCTATAATCCACAGGGAAGAAAGATATATCCACATTATCCACAGAATTATGTAATTTATTTATAATGGATTTAAAATTGAGTTCCATATCTGCTTGTTCTTCCATGGGATCATTTTCCCAATGCCACCAGTTTAAATCTCCAGCATGAAATATAGCGATACCATCTACTTCAACGTAATAAGAAACTCCAATATCTGTAGAGCCAAAGACTTTAATATTAGCCCCATCTACATTAAGTTTTCTATTTTCATAGGCTATTAAGTGATTTTTATTATAGTTTTCTAAAAAAATATCACTACTTAAAATGTATTTTATATTTTTATTATATTTTTCCCATTCTAGTATTAATGGATTAAAATGGTCGTGATGACTATGAGAAGAAAAAACTAAAACTTTTTTCCTACCTTCTAAATCCTCTTTAGAAATAACCCCATTTTCAATATTTCTTTCATCTCCTTTAGGAGTATCAACATAATAATCAAATATTAAAAAATAATTTTCTGTTTCTACTGCAAAACCATCATGATAAAGATAATGAATTTTAGCTTTATTAGTCATTAAAAAACCGCCTTCCTTGCAAAAATCTAATATATATAATATACCATAATTTAATATAGATGAATAAAATTTATATATTGGTCAATAATGTAAATGATTAAATTAAAATTAGGAGAGAAGAAAAATGAAAATAGGTATACCAAAAGGACTTTTATATTATAAATATTATCCTTTTTATATAAGTTTTTTTAAAAATTTAGGATTTGAAGTTGTTACTTCACCAGATACCAATGAAGATATATTAAATAATGGAATAAAAACCTGTGTAGATGAAAGTTGTCTTCCGGTAAAGGTATTCCATGGACATTGTTCCTATTTAAAAGATAAATGTGATTTACTTTTTGTACCAAGAATTATGCAAATTAATAAAGATGAATATATTTGTCCTAAATTTTGTGGGTTAGTAGAAATGATTGCAAATAGCATAGATAACATACCTCCTATTATAAGTGAACCTATTTATGCTTATGGAGAAAAGCAATTAAAAAAGTGGGCTTTTAAAACAGGAAAAATTTTAAAAGGAAATAGGCTATTAATAAATAATGCCTTAAAGAAAGCATTAAAAGTTCAACAACAATACGAATCAGGTATAAATAACGAAAATTTTTCTAAAAAAATAGCATTAATAGGTCATCCTTATAATATATTTGATAATTATATAAATATGGATATAACAAAGAAATTAAATAAATTAGGTATAGGAGTTATTACAGAAGAGTGTTTAGGACAAAATTATATAAATAAAGAAGTAAAAAGATTGTATAAGAAGCCATTCTGGACTTTCGTTAGAAACTCCTATGGATTTGCTTCTTACATGGCAAGAAATAAAATAGTAGACGGTATAATTTACATATCCTCTTTTGGATGTGGTATAGATTCTGTTATTTTAGAGCTTATAAAAAATGAAGATGAAAAAGTCCCAATACTTGAAATTAAATTGGATGAACAAAGAGGAGAAGCTGGCATAGATACTAGATTAGAGGCTTTTTCTGATATGTTACAAATATCTTAGTTGAAAAGAGAAAGGGATGGATAAAATTGAATATAACTTTTCCACACTTGGGAAACACTTGCTTTGCAGTTAAAGCTCTTTTAGATGATTTAAATATAAAGTATACAATGCCTCCTTTTACTAATAAAGAGATGCTACAAATAGGTTCAAAATATTCACCAGAGGAAATATGCTTACCCTACAAATTAATGTTAGGTTCTTATATAAAAGCTATAGAACAAGGGGCAGACACTTTAGTATTACCAGGTAGCTGTGGTCCCTGTAGATTTGGAGAATATGGAGAACTTCAAAAAAATGCATTAGAAAAGTTAGGATATAAGGTAGATCTTATACTATTAGATAAACCTGCAGCTATTGGAAAAAATGAATTTATAAATAGAATAAATAAAATAAATAAAGAAAGTAAAGTAAGTCCTTTATTAAAAATAAAAGCTATAAAGCTTTCTCATGAAATAATAAATTTAATGGATAGTATAGAAGGAGAATTAAGATTTTTAGCGGGTTATGAAAAGAAAAAAGGACAATGTAGAAAACTTTTGGAAGCTTGCAAGAAAGAAGCATTACATAGCAATGGTACTGAGGGAACATTAGATGTTTTAAAAAAGTACAAAAAGAAAATAAAAAATATAGAAATAGATAAAAACAAAGACCCTATAAAAATAGCAATTATAGGAGAAATATATACCATACTAGAGCCATTTTCTAATTTATATATAGAAGATAAACTTATGAATATGGGAGTAAGTACTTTAAAATCTTTAACTCCTAGTTGGTGGGTAAAGAATACTTTATTATCTGTTATTAAATTAAATTCTTTAGATATGAGACTTGCTTCAAGAAAATATCTTCCTTATTACATAGGGGGACATTGTAGAGAGAGTGTAGGAGATGCGGTTTTATTTAAGAGAAAAGATTTTAATGGAGCTATACAAATATTTCCTATGGGATGTATGCCAGAAATAGTTTGCAAGGCAATACTTCCTACAATATCTAAAGAAGAGGACTTTCCTATAATGTCTTTAGTAGTGGATGAACTAACGGGAGAATCTGGCTTTGACACTAGAGTAGAAGCCTTTGTAGACTTATTAGAAAGGAGAAGGTTTAAAGATGTATCATATGGGAGTTGACGTAGGTTCTGTTAGTACAGATATAGTTATTTTAGATGAAAAGGATAATTTAGTAGAAGGTCTATATTTAAAAACTTTGGGAAATCCTATAAAAATATTGGGAGAAGGCTTTAAAAAATTAGGAGAAAAATATAAAGACAAAGAAATAGCATCTATTGGAATTACAGGAAGTGGTAGAAAAATTGCTTCTTTTTTTATAGGAGGAGATGCTGTTAAAAATGAAATAACAGCTCATGCAGTAGCTTCGCTAGAATTGAATCCAGAAGTTAGAACTATAATAGAAATAGGAGGACAGGATTCAAAAATAATAACCCTGCAAAATGGAATTATAAATGATTTTGCTATGAATACAGTATGTGCAGCAGGTACAGGTTCTTTTTTAGATAGGCAAGCAGAAAGAATGGGGATTTCCATAGAAGAGCTAGGAGATTTAGCATTAAAGGGAACAGGAGATGTAAGAATTGCTGGAAGATGTGCTGTATTCGCTGAATCAGATATGATACATAAACAGCAAATAGGATGCAGTAGAGAAGATATTTTAAGAGGACTTTGTAAGGCTTTAGTTAGAAACTATCTAAGTAATGTAGCAAAGGGAAAAGAAATAAAAGAAAAAATATTTTTTCAAGGTGGAGTTGCTGCTAATGAAGGTATAAAAAGAGCCTTTGAAGAAACTTTGGGATATAAAATATATGTACCTAAAAATCATAAATTAATGGGGGCCATAGGAGCATCACATTTAGGAAAAAGTGAAGCTATAAAAAATGGCAATACCACATTTAAAGGATTTAACTTTTGGGAAAGCAATTTTAAAACAGAAACCCACAACTGTGATGGTTGTGGAAACTGCTGTGAAGTAATAAAAATATTAAGTGGTGGAAAAGTTGTAGGATTTTTCGGAGACAGGTGCAGCAAATGGAGCAATAAAATTATGACAAAGGCAATTTAAAAAAATCTAGGGTATTGAATTATTTCAATACCCTAGATTTTTTTCTTTTCATCCCCGGGGCATATTAACAATTTATTAACAAATTGTTAACAAATTGGAAACAAGGCAAAAGTTTGAGTAACTAAAAAGCAAACTACAATTCCAAATAGTGTTGGAAGAAGGAAAGAAACTAGAGTCCATTTAAAACTACCTGTTTCTTTTCTTATGGTTAAAAGTGTAGTTCCACAGGGGAAATGCATAAGTGTAAAAATCATTACATTTATTGCAGTGACAATAGTCCAACCGTTAGCAATTAAAAGATCTCTCAAAGTTGAAAGGTTTTGAAATTCTATTAAGGCTCCAGCAGACATATAGCTCATAATTATAATTGGTATTACAATTTCATTAGCAGGAAGTCCTAGTATAAAAGCTAGAAGAATATATCCATCCATACCAATGGCTTTAGCAAAGGGATTTAAAAAATTAGCACATATTTGAAGAATACTATTATCTCCCACATAGGTATTTGCAAAAAACCAAAGTATTAAACCTGCAGGGGCAGCTACTACAATAGCTCTACCTAAAACGAAAAGAGTTCTATCCAATATGGATCTTATTAATATTTGTCCAACCTTTGGTTTCCTGTAAGGGGGAAGTTCTAAGGTAAAAGAAGAAGGTTCTCCTTTTAATAACGTTTTAGATAGTAATTTAGATGACAATAAGGTAGCAATTATACCTAAAATTATTATAAGTGTAACGGTAAGTGCAGCTATAACACCATTGAAAGAACCAGAAAAATTGCTAGCTATAAAAATCATAGTTATAGAAATTAAAATAGGGAATCTACCGTTACATGGGACAAAGGTATTTGTAATAATTGCAATAAGCCTTTCTCTAGGTGAATCTATTATTCTACAGCCAATTACTCCAGCGGCATTACAGCCAAATCCCATACACATAGTAAGAGCCTGTTTTCCATGAGCACAAGCTTTTTTAAAGAAATTATCTAAATTAAAGGCAACTCTAGGCAGATAACCTAAATCCTCTAAAAGAGTAAAAAGTGGGAAGAAAATAGCCATAGGAGGAAGCATAACAGATATAACCCAGCCTAAAGTTCGATAAACTCCTAAAATTAAAGGACCATGAAGTTTTTCTAATCCTCTAGACATAAAAAAGGCAGTAAGTTTTTTTTCTAAATTACTAAACATATTAGCAAGCATTTCTGATGGCACATTTGCACCTTCTATAGTTATCCAAAGTGTTAAAGCTAAAAGTGCTATCATAACAGGTATTCCAAATATTTTAGAAGTTAAAATATCATCTATTTTTCTATCAAATTCATTGTAGGACTTATCCTCAAAGGAAACTACTTGTTTGCTTATATTTTCAGCAATACTTACCATAGTTAAAACAATATCATCCCTTAAGTCCTTATCTTCATTGCGATTTAAAGGTAAAAGATTGTAATCAAAATCTAAATATTTTTTCATAGAATTTAATATGCTTTTATTTTCATCTAATAATTTTAAAGCTATCCATCTATTACTCAAACTGCTATTATTAAATTTATCAATTTCATTTTCAAGATTTTCAATTCTTTTTTCTATATCATCTCCATAATTTATTTTTATAGGATTTGTTTTTATATCCCCAGTAGAAACCTTATATACAGCTTCCATTAAATCTTCAAGTCCCTTACCATTTCTAGCACTAGTGGCAACTACAGGAACACCTAAAAGCTGAGATAACTTATCTATATCTACGGTGATTTTTTTTCTTTCGGCCTCATCTATAAGATTTACACAAACTACAACCTTATCTGTAATCTCAAGAACTTGCAAAACTAGATTAAGATTTCTTTCAAGACAAGTAGAATCTGTAACAACTACAGTAGCACTTGGATTTGCAAAGCAAATAAAATCCCTTGCAATTTCTTCTTCTACAGAACTTGACAGCAAAGAATAGGTACCAGGTAAATCTACCAAAACAAAATTTTTCTCATTAAATGTATAATTGCCAAGAGCAGTAGTAACAGTTTTACCTGTCCAGTTACCTGTATGCTGTTTTAATCCTGTAAGAGTATTGAATAAAGTGCTTTTCCCAGTATTAGGATTTCCAGCTAAAGCAATAACAATATCCTCCATAGGGTTTACTTTGTTGCCTAACATTTGAGATAAAGCATTTATATTAGATAAATGGTTTATGTTACTCATTTACACCCTCCATTATATTAATTGCACTAATATTTTAGAAGCTTCTTCAGAACGAAGAGCTATAACAGCACCTCTTATTTCATAAGCAGTAGGGTCTCCAGAAGGACTTTGTCTAAGACACTGAACTTTTGTACCCTGTATCAAACCCAAATCTAACATCCTTCTTCTAGAAATTCCATCAGATATAAGTTTTTTAACAGAAACAATGCTTCCCATAGGAGCTTTATTTAAAGGTAGTAAATTATTCTCCATAAAAAAAACCTCCATAAAAATTTTTACTTATTACAATAAAATTTAGTCTCGTGAAAACTTTTATACATAATTCTAATATATTGCAAATTTATAGATTTGGTTACACATATATATAAAATATATATAAAAAATTAAGGTGGGATTTTATGAATAGCAATAAAAAATTTCATACTGTAAGAGGATACGAGATATTAAAAAAACACAAAAATCTTTTAACCAATAGCATGGAAGATTATCTAGAAATGATATATAGAAATAGTTTAGAATGTGGATATACCAGAATAAATGAAATATCTAAATCCTTAAATATAAGACCTTCTTCTGCAACTAAAATGGTACAAAAACTATCGGAAATTGGATTTGTTAATTATGAAAAGTATGGCATAATCAAACTTACAAAAAAAGGGGAGGATATGGGGAGCTTTTTATTAAAAAGACATAGTATAATAGAAAATTTTTTGAAAAATATAGGAGTGAAAAAGGACATATTAGTAAACATAGAGCTTATAGAACATAGTGTAACAAAAGAAGCATTAGAAAAAATAGATTTACTCAATAGATTTTTAAAAGAAAATGATGATATAAAAGAAAAACTTCAAAATTTTACAAAGTAGAAAAAATTCTTGACTTTTAAATGCACATAGTATAGAATTATCAATGAAATAAAGTTAAAATTAATAAATTGATAAAACGATATAATGTAATTAAAAAAATAAGGCGGTTTTATCTAACTAAAATATGCCCTCAAGATATAATATATATACCTCAAAAAGTTCAGATAGAGTAAAATAAATACTCCATCTGAACTTTTTTATTATGTGAAAAATTAATATAAATAAATATTTTAAGAAGAAAAGTTTCTGTTTATAATTATATCATTAAATCCCTTTGCATAAACTTCTATTCTGTTAGAAGTAGGAGAGATAGATACTGGTGGAGAAGTTAAAAATCCTCCAAGACTTTGCCAGTTGCTCCAACGTGATCCGTTCCAGTTTTTATAAATTAACTGATTAAATCTTCCTCTAGCAAAAACATCAATTCTATTTCTACCTCTTGAAGAAGCACAAGGAGCAGAAGTTAACTGACCTCCAAGATCTTCCCAATCATGCCAACGAGAACCGTCCCACCATTTGTGGATTAAAGTGTTATTTCTTCCTCTGGCAAAAACGTCAATTCTATTAGGACCCCAAGATACACATCCAGGAGCAGAAGTTAAATTTCCACCTAAAGCTTCCCAGTCATGCCAACGAGAACCGTCCCACCACTTATGATAAAGCTGGTTATCAGTACCTCTTACAAAACAATCCAGTCTATTAGAAGCCCAAGAGCATATAGAAGGAGCAGAAGTTAAAATACCACCAAGGCTTTCCCAATCATTCCATCGAGAACCATCCCACCATTTGTGGTACATGGCATTATCAGTACCTCTTACAACCACATCAATTCTATTAGGTCCCCAAGAAACTGCTGAAGGTGAAGAAGTTAAAATGCCACCAAGACTTTCCCAATTGCTCCAGCGAGAATTTTGTCTCCACCTATGAGTAAGTTCCCTATTAGCTCCCCTAGCAAATAAATCCAATCTATTGGGAGCCCAAGATGAAACCCCTAAACCAGATGTAACTCTTCCAGGAATCACTGTCCAAGGTGACCATCTTCTATCAGTTTCCATTGCTTGCTGTTGTCTATAAAAGCAGTTTTCACAATTAGCATTCCAATAATACATAATTTTAAAATCCTCCATGACTTACTACTTTATTATAATATTCTTACCCTAAAAGTTTTGTGAACAACTAATAATGAATAATGAACAATTTAGGTGGATTTTCTTCCTTACGTCAGAAAATCTTTAATCGTATTAGTTAGAATGGAGAATGGAAAGTGGAAAATGGTGGAAGTTTTTTCTTCTCTATCGTTACGAAAAATCTCCTTCATTGTCCTATGTCAATTGTCCTATGTCAATTGTCCTCTGTCCTCTGTTAAAAAAATGCCTTGCATTTTTTTACAGTGTAACTATTTAACAGCCAATAATCATATATTAAATTAGCACGCACTTTATTATAGGGGGTAGAAATGGGAAACGTATATGAAAATATATTTAGAAAATATGACATAAGGGGAATATATGGAAAAGAAGTAACAGAAACTTTTGCAGAACTATTGGGAAAGACTTTTGGAAGTTTTTTAATAAGGAATGGGGAAAGTGAAATCATAGTAGGCATGGATAATAGGAAATCTTCACCTAGTATTAAAAAAAGTCTTATAGAGGGTTTAATTAGTACAGGAGTAAATGTTATAGACATAGGAATTGTAGTAACTCCTATATTTTACTATGCTACTTATTTATATAAAATAAAAGGTGGAATAATGGTTACAGCTAGTCATAATCCAGCAAATTATAATGGATTTAAGATACAGTTTGGAGAAGGAACTATATATGGAGAACAACTTTTAAATTTAAAAGAAGAAATGATAAAAGGAGACTTTATTAAAGGAAGTAGATATGGTTATATTTTAGAAAGGTCACCTGTAGAAGAATATATTAAAAACATAGAAGAAAAAATAAAATTGGGAGATAAAAAATTAAAGGTAGTTGTGGATTGTGGAAATGGTACAGCCTCTTTATTTGCTCCTGAAATTTTAAAAAGACTTGGTTGTGATGTAGTACCGTTATATTGTATCTCCGATGCAGAGTTTCCTAACCATTTTCCAGATCCTACAGTAGAGGATAATTTAATAGATTTAATAAAAAAAGTCAGAATAGAGAAGGCGGATTTAGGTATAGCTTATGATGGAGATGGAGATAGAATTGGAGTGGTAGATGAAACAGGAAGAATAATTTGGGGAGACATGCTTATGATTCTGTTTTGGAGAGAAATACTTCCTAAATACCCAAATATAGATGCCATAGTAGAGGTAAAATGTTCAAATGCCCTAGTAGAAGAAATAAAAAAATTAGGGGGAAAACCATTCTTTTATAAAACAGGTCATTCTCTTATAAAAGCTAAAATGCAAGAAATAAATTCTCCATTTACAGGTGAAATGTCTGGTCATATGTTTTTTAGAGATGAGTATTACGGATTTGATGATGCTCTGTATGCCACCGCTAGACTTTTAAGGATTTTATCCAACACTGATAAAAGCTTAGGAGAACTTTTTTATGATATTCCAAAATATTTTTCTACACCAGAAATAAGAATACCTTGTAAGGATGAAGAAAAGTTTCAAAAAGTGGAGAAAGCTAAAAAATATTTTAAAGAAAAAAATATGGATATAATAACAATAGATGGAGTAAGGGTAAACTTTAAAAATGGATGGGGGCTTATAAGAGCTTCAAATACAGGAGAACAATTAATATTAAGATGTGAATCAAGGGATAAAAATGAGTTAAAACTTATTAAAAGAGAACTTAAAAAAGCTTTAATATAATAAATGCAATATTATAGTGTAATTTCCATTTATGGAAATTACGCTTTATTTTTTATTTGTGTTAATATTATAGGGTATTATATAAATATAAAACTTATATTTATAGGAAAAAACGTGAAAAATGTAAAAAATAATAGTAAATAATATATTTTTAAGGCGACTTTTGGCTTATAGAGTAGGAATAATTGATAAAAAGTTGAGAACTGTCTTAAAAAAAATCTTGAGAACTAATAATAAAAACTGTAAACTGTAAATGTATTATTATAAAAACAAAAAATTACTATAAAATTATTATAAATAAGAGGGTTGATTACTACATGGAAAAATTACTTTTTACAAATGCAGTTAATATATCTAAGGAAATATGCAAAAATAAATTAAAAAAGGGTGATATAGCAGTAGATGCCACTATGGGAAATGGCAATGATACTCTTTTTTTATGCAATTTAGTGGGACAACAGGGAAAAGTGTATTCCTTTGACGTACAAGTTGAAGCTTTAGAGAGTACAGAAAATAAACTACACCAAAATAATATACATTGTGCAAAATTAATACTAGATGGACATGAGAATATGGACAAGTATTTAGAAGAAGAGCCTAAAGTTATATTATTTAATTTAGGATATTTACCTGGAAACTCTAAAAAAATAACTACTAAAAGAGAAACCACTTTAGAAGCATTAAAAAAAGCACTTAATATTGTAAAAAAAGAAGGAGTGATAATTTTAGTAATATATCCTGGACACTATGAGGGCATGCTAGAAAAGGAGGCATTGATAGATTACAGTAAAGGTATATGTCAAAAAAAATTTAATGTGATAAAACTGCAATTCATAAACCAAATAAATAATCCACCTATGATTATTTGTATAGAAAAAAGAATATAAAGCAGGGTTTTTAATATTAAGGAGGATAAGATTATATGTTAAAGGAGCTTATTGAATCAGAGGAGATACAAAGTCTTATGGTAAAGTTGTATTCTATTGTAGGTATATCTCATAGTATATTGGATTTAGAGGGAAATTTAATAATTGGCATAGGGGAAAAGGGTATTTATAAAAGTGAAGATTATAGACAATGTTTTATTTATAATAAAGAAGATATTAAAAAAGAAGGAGACTATTTTTTATTAACTTGTGAACAATGTACAAAAAAAATAGCAATGCCTATAAAAGTAAAAGAAGAAACAATAGGATATGTTGCTATTGAAGATTTTTTTACAAAACAGGAAGATAAGGAGTATTGTAAATCTTGTACAAAACAAGATTCAGAATATATAGATTATGTGGAAAAAATACCTGTATTAAATGAAGAACAGGTTAAAAATATAATAACATATAAAAAAGAGCTAATAGAATTTATTATAAATAATAAAATGGCAAGTAATGTATCTTACCAAGAAAAGACTTATGAAAAATTAACACATAAATTTTTTGCTAATCTATCTCATGAATTTAGAACACCACTTACAATAATATTAAGTTCTCTATATATGTGCGAAAGTTCTGTAAAGGAAACTAAAGATAATATTGATGGCCTTTTAAATTTAAAAGTTTGTACATATTTAAAAAATATAAAGAAAAATGCATATAGACTATTAAAGTTAGTGAATAATTTAATAGACATGACTAAAATAGATTGTGGACAGCTTATTTTGTTTAAAGAAAATAATGATATTGTAAGTATAGTAGAAGACGTAACTTTAAAAGTAGCAAAATATGTATCTGAAAAAAATATAGATATAACCTTTGATACAGATATAGAAGAAAAAATAATAGCTTGTGATAAAGAAAAAATTGAAAGAGTGATATTAAATCTTCTTTCAAATGCAGTAAAGTTCACTCCCAAAGGAGGGAGCATATTTGTCCAAGTAAAAGATGGCAATGATTTTGTACGAATATCAGTAGAAGATACAGGTATAGGAATTCCAGAAAAAGAAAAGGACTTAATCTTTCAACCCTTTGTTCAAGTAGATAAGAGCCTTTCAAGAACAGCAGAAGGTAGTGGAGTAGGACTACCTATAATAAAATCTTTAGTGGAAATGCATAAGGGTATAATATGGGTAGAAAGTATTTGGGGCAAAGGCAGCAAGTTTTTTGTAGAACTTCCAAATGTAAAACTACAAGAAAATGAAAGCAATAATGTGAAAACTAGATTTTGTGGAGAAGAAGAAAATACTCATATAGAGTTTTCAGATATATACTTTTGATGTTATATATTTTTAGAAAAACCCTCAATTCGCTAAGAAATTCTAATTTGATTTCTTGCCATAAATGCTAAAAAACATAAACTTGCTACGCTCAGACATATGTTTTTTTACGCATTTATGCCGAAATCAAATAAGAATTTCTAGAGCTTTTTCGAATGTTTTTTACAAAATATATAACATCAATGAAAGTACTGAAGGAGGAAACTCCTTAGGGAATTTCTTTGAATAGTATATTTAATTGAATATATAATGCTTAATAATGAACAACTAATGAAATTACAATTAAATTACAATTAGCCACTTGAAGTTAATATTTATTAATGTTAAAATGTAGCCATAAAAGTTGTTGGTGGTGAAAAAATGAATAAAGAAATTTTAGAATTATTAAAACAAATTCAAAAAGATAATAAAGAATTTAGGAATGAAATAAAGCAAATTCAAGAAGATAATAAAGAATTTAGGAATGAAATAAAACAAATTCAAGAAGATAATAAGGAATTTAGGAATGAAATAAAACAAATTCAAGAAGATAATAAGGAATTTAGGAATGAAATAAAACAAATTCAAGAAGATAATAAAGAATTTAGGAATGAAATAAAACAAATTCAAGAAGATAATAAGGAATTTAGGAATGAAATAAAACAAATTCAAAAAGATAATAAAGAATTTAGAGATGAAATAAATAATAAACTTGATAATATAACTAATAAATTAGATGCAGTTTATGAACAGACTGCTGATTTAACTGAATTTAGGACAGAAGTTAATGGAAAATTAGACATAATAAAAGATGACTTAAGTGCTGTTGAAGTGGTAACCTCAAAAAACTGGAATGACATAGCAAAATTAAAAGCTATAAAATAGCCATACAAAAGACTGTTGAATAACATTTTCTATTCAACAGTCTTTTGATGTATATGATACCCTAGATAAAGTTAAAAATATATTCATTAAATGCAAAAATGAGCTATATCAAAATAAAATTTTGATATAGCTCATTTTTTAAAATCGCAGAAATTCCCTAAGGAATTTCCACCATAATTATTCATTATTCATTGTTAGTTATTCATTATAAAAAGTCTACACTTTTTATTTATCTCCCGCAGCAGTGTTTATATTTTTTACCACTATCACAAGGGCAAGGATCATTTCTTTTTACTTTGTTAGGGTTTTCTATGGTTTTAGAAACTCCAAAGTTAAGTTTTAAATCTGTAAGCTTGTTTTTTGGAAATATTATATTCCATTCAGGTAAATTGAAAAAGTCATCTATATTTCCTTGAAGCATGTCTATGTATAATTTTTCAAAATTTATATCTAATTTAACATTAGTATCTTCAGTTAAGCTTTCTAAGTCAATTGCTTCTTTTAAAGAAGAATTTATTCCATCTAAAAATCCTACAAAAGATATAGTAGAAACATTAAATTTCTTTGCTAAGTCCTCAACAGAACCTTCCATAATTTCTGTATGATTTTTCAAAACAACAGGTATTATTTTTTGTTGAACAGAATTTAATTCCTTCCAAAACTCATCTTCACCTTTAGTTTGAACAAAAAATACAACTACTTTTTTCCATTCAGTATACAAACTCATATCCTATTCTCCTTTTATTAAGTATAGTACCAAGAATATTATAATACATAAAAACAGTTTAACACAATAGGAAAAAAAATCAATAAACAAAATATATCCAATGAACAACTAATAATGAATAATTGTTAATTGTTAATTTTCCAGAAGGGGTGTTATAATATCTAATAAATGGTAGATCATACAAAGTATTTGTTATAAAAAGGAGCAATCATCATATGGAAAAACGCAGAAGAGCTAAAAGAGAAAAAATAATAGAAATGGATATGTTAAGGGCAATATGTGCCTTAGCAGTGGTTATAATACATACATCAGGTTATACCCTTATAAATAGTGCAGAGGGATCTGTATCTTATAATGTTTCTCTTTCATTAAATCAAATTGCTAGATTTTCTGTTCCTCTTTTTTTATTTTTATCAGGACTTGGTTTAGGCATTTCTTATAAAAAAGATGAAAGTTATTTTAAGTTTTTAAAAAAAAGAGTTTTTAAAATTATTCCTCCCTATATATTGTGGGGAAGTTTGTATTTAATTTTAATACAAAAAAATTATGATTATAAAAATTGGGTAGAACTTTTTTTAAAAGGGGATAAAGTATTCTACCATTTATATTACATACCACTAATAATGACCTTATACATAATATTTCCTATACTCTATCCTTTATTTAAAAGGATAGAAGGTGTAATTATTTCTCTTTTAATAAGCCTTGGAGTTACTTATTTTGCACATTATTATAATGTTCCAGATTTAACCTTAGATATTTTTTCAAAAAGAAATGCGATTTTTTGGAACGTTTATTTTATAAGCGGCGTCTATATTAGTAGAAAGGTAAATAATCTAATTAGAAGAACAAAAACTCATAAAGTGAAAATTATGGTCATAGTGATAGTATGTGTAATTTGTCTAATAGGAGAAAGCTTCATAGGCTTAAACACAGGAAAATCCTTAGACTATTCCACAACTTTTATAAGACCTAGTGTAATGATTTATTCCTATATTGTAATGCTATATGTTTTTTCAAAAACATACAATAAAAAATCTATATTAGTAAAGATTTTAGGAGAAATATCTAAAAGTTCTTTTAGTATATATCTAATTCATCCTATGGTTCTTTATTACTATATGAAAATTTTTTCAAAAAATAATTTAAATATGGGAACGCTTTGGTTTTTAGTTTCGTCTATATTAGTGAGTGGAGGAATTTCATACCTGTTATGGAAGACCAAAGATTTAATTGTTAAATATTAATTTATTGGACAAATATAGAAGATTTGAGATATAATATATAGTGTATGTCATTTATAAAAGCTTCATGATATAATAATTTGTAGCTTATTACAATAAATGAGTATATATGCTAAAATAATAAAAAAATCTTAAATATTCAATTTTACCCTTGAAAAACTATTATAATCATTATATAGTAATTTTAGATAATTAGGGTAAATTGCTAGATTTGTTCAAATTAAATTTAGTTAAACCTAAAAAAATAACATATAAGTATTAGATTACTTAATATGAGGAGGTAATTATAATTATGAGTAAAAACAGCCATAAAGCGCTAGCAAGTGCTACAGTAATGAGCTTAGTATTAACTTCAACACTAGCTGCAACAAATGTACAAGCAGCAGCAGAAGTAACAAGAATGCCAGGTGCTGACAGATATACAACAGCACAAACAGTTGCAAAAAAATCTTTTGGAAAGGCTGAAAATGTTGTATTAGTTAATGGATTAGGATATGCAGACTCCGTATCTGCTACACCATTTGCAAAATTAAAGAATGCTCCAATCCTTTTAACTGATGCTGAAGATAAGCCATCAGCAGATTTATTAGCTACTTTAACTGAACTAGGAGCTAAAAACATCTATATAGTAGGTGGAAAAGGCGTAGTTACAGAAGCAATGGAAAAAGAACTTGCTAAAAACTACACAGTAGAAAGAATCGGCGGAACTTCAAGATATGAAACAAACGCTGAAATAGCTAAAAAAGTTATAGCTGAAACTAAAGCAGAAAAAGCTATACTTGTAAATGGACAAGATGGATATGCTGACGCTTTATCAGTAGCTTCAGTAGCTGCAACTAAAGGATACCCAGTTATATTTGGTAACAAAAATAACGTTCCTACAGTTGTAAAAGATGCTGTTAAAGATGTTAAAGAAATATTAGCAGTAGGTGGAGAAGGTGTATTACCAGATGCTGTTATTAAAACAGTAGAAGCTAAGAGAATAGCTAAAGGTGCAGATAGATTCGACACTAACTTAAAAGTATTAGAACACTTTGATGGAGATTTCAACTTTGAAAATATCTTCGTAGCAGCAGGTGGAGATGATAGTACATCAAAATTCGCAGACGCTCTTGTAGCATCAGCAGCAGCTGCTAAGCACGGTGCTCCAGTTGTATTAACAGGACTAGGTGCTAACAAAGACAATGTTGACAAGTCCGTTAAATATGTTAAAGACAAAATGGGAGACAACACTAAGGTTACAATCGTTGGTGGAACAGCTTCCGTAAGCGATTCAATAGAAAAAGACATTAAAGGTGAAAAAGAATCAACTGGTAAAGCAGAAGTTCAATCAATAGAAGCTTTAAACCTTAACCAAGTAAAAGTTGTATTTGCATCAAAAGTTGATGAAGATTCAGCAGAAGATGTTACAAACTATGAGATAAATGGAACTAGATTGAAAAAAGCTAAAGATGCAGATAATGTAGAAGAAGCTGCTAAAGCTGTTGCTCAAGATGATGGAAGAACAGTTATATTAACTTTAGCTGATAATTCAATAGAACAGCATGATGAAATGACAGTTAAAGTTAGAAAAGGAATTTTAACTGAAGATAAAACTAAAACTATTCCAGAATGTGAAAAGGATGTAACATTTAAGGATATAACTGCTCCAACAATAAGTTCAGTAAAAGTAAGAGGAAATAGTAAATTAATAGTTGAATTTTCAGAAGCTGTAATTGTAGATAATGTGAATAATGAAGAGGATGCTGCTTGGGAATTATCAAATAAATTTGAAATTAATGGACAAAAGATAAATAGTATGGCTCTTGATAGGGAATTAAGTGAAGTTAAAGATTCATTGATATATGATGATAAAGCATATGTAAATAAAGTCGAATTTTATTTTAGTTCACCTCTTGATTCAGGAAAAAATGAACTAAAAGTTCTTGATGGGGAAACAGACAAGATACTTTATGATGCAGCAAGATTCACAGTAAAAGAAAGTACTAAAGAATTCAAAGTGGAAGAAGTAACTTCAAAGCCAAAGGTTAAATCTGTTAAAGGTGGAACTGATGGAAAGATTTATATAAACTTTGACAGACCAATGGATGCTGAAACAGCTGTAAAACTTAGGAATTTTAAGTTGAATGATCATGATATATCAACATATATAGGTGAAGACGATATAGACCTAAAGAAAGATGATACTCAAATTAAAATTAAAAATGCAGAAGACGGAATAAAGACTGGTTCTAATGTTATAGAAATAAGTGATAATGTAAAAGATGCCTATGGAAATAAAGTAGAAGAAGATACAAGAATTTCATTTATATCTGAAAAAGATGATACTAAACCAACAGTTGCTAGTGTTGTGGCTATAGATTCAGAAACAATAAGAATAAGATTTAGTGAAGATGTTAGAAATAGTCATGCAACAACTACAGAAAATTATGAATTAAAAGATTCAGATGGAACAGATATAAGTTCATATATAGATAAGGTAGAGGTTGTAAATGGAGATAAAGGAGACAGTGTAGATGTTTATGACCTTAAGATAGATAGTGAAAATAAGTTAACAGGAAATAAATACACATTAAAAATTAAGAACATTGCAGATACTTCAGATAACGTAATGGATGACTATACAGCTACATTTAATGGTGAAGATGATAAGGCACCAAAAGTAGATAAAGTCGCAAAATTAAGCGAAGATGGAAAAGATAAAGTAATAGTTCAGTTCTCAGAAGAAATGGATTCTTCAACAATTAGAAAAGCTGAAAATTATAAATTTATAAATGGAAAAGGTGAGATAAAAACTCTTCCATCAAAAGCGTCTGTTTCTGTAGCATCAGATAATAAAACTGTCACAATAGAGTTCCCAGATAGTTATAAATTTACTGGTAAGAGTGATGCTAATACAATAGATGGAATTGTTGTAACTTCAGATGTTAAGGATTTAGCTGGAAATAGAATGGAAGCTGATGCTAGAGTTGAAAAAAGTAAGATGAAAGAAGATTTAGGAGTATCAGCTAAAGTGACATCATTTAAAATCAAAGATGATGGAGATGATGTTGAAGCTGAACTTCAATTTACAGGAGCAATAAAAGAAGTAACTAAAGAAAATGAAGAATATCTATTTAAATTTGGTGTTAATGGCTCAGATGAAGTTAGACCAAATAATGTAAAGGTTCAAGGAGATAAATTAATATTCAAATTTAAAGATGAAAAAGACAAAAATGAAGTAAATAGAGCTAAATTAGTTAAATCATTTGGATCAGATTTAACTGTATCCTTCGAAGGAGATGCTGCAAAAGATAAATCAGGTAACAATGTAATCGGAGGTAGTAAAATTCAAGTTTATGACAATTTAGTAGTTCCAGAATTAGATGTAGATGAAAAAGATGGATATGTAGATAATTGGGGATTCAATGTAGAGGAAAATACAGTTACTATTAAATTCGATACTCAAGTAGACAAAAGCATGGCTCAAGCATATAAAGATGACTTCGATTTTATAAGTAATAATGGTAAGAACCTTGATATAGATTCTGTTAAGGTTATAAATGGAGTTTACCTAGAATTTAAATTTGAAGACTCTGAGGCACTTAAAGATACAACTAAACTTACTGTAAAAGCTAATAAAGATAAAGTAGATATTAGAACTAAGAAAGATTTAGCTGGAAATTACAAAGAATATAAGCCATCAGATAAGGATATTAGTGGAAGAAAAGTTAAAAGAGATGGTTTTAAAGTAGAAGCTGAAAAACCAGTTGAAAAGCCAGAAGAAGAAAATAAAGACTATAAGGTAGAAGTATCAGGTGGAGCAGTAGTAGGCCAAACTATAGTTAAAGTTACAGGACCTAAGGAAACAGATACAGTAACTGTAGATGGAAAAGCAGCAAGATATGTAAATGGAGTATTTGTTGTTACATTAGATAAGGCAGTAACACAAGAAGAAGCTCAAAAGCTTGTTGTAGTAGAAAAAGAAGAAGCACCAGTAGTAGAAGACTACAAAGTAGAAGTATCAGGTGGAGCAGTAGTAGGTCAAACTATAGTTAAAGTTACAGGACCTAAGGAAGAAAATACAGTAACTGTAGATGGAAAAGCAGCAAGATACGTAAATGGAGTATTTGTTGTTACATTAGATAAGACAGTAACACAAGAAGAAGCTCAAAAACTTGTTGTAGTAAAATAATAATACTCTATTATAAATTAATATTAATGATAAGGGCTATGTGCCCTTATCGTTATAAAATGAAAACAGGTTGTGATGTTATTAATATTTACTAATAATTTTAGAATTATCTAAAATTGTTAAATTGAAAGGATGAGGGTATAAATGAAAAAGCAAAAGAAATTTTTAGCAGTCCTATCTGCAGCAGCAGTTAGTACTATGATTGCAGCAGCAGTCTCAACAACAGCATTTGCAAAAACTACAGATGTAATTGCAAAAATAGATGGTCAAGAAGTTAAAATAAATTTTGAAGAGCTAACTACTGCTTATGAAAATAAAGCAGCTGGCTTAGATAGTGAACTATTTAATAAATATAACGAAAGAGAAGGATTAACAGCATTACTTGATGATACAAATGGTTTTGTAGATTATAAAGCTGTTCAAGAAGCAGCAGAAGATGCTGTAGCTTTAGGAGAGAAATTTGTTTTAAATGATTTCACTGAAAATACTGAAAAGACATTAGCAGACTTTAAACCTGAAGCTGAATGGAAAGATGATAAAGTAGTTCCAGTAACTCCAGTTGAAGAAGATTTAAAAGTTGAATCAGTTAGTGCTATTAATCCTACTACTGTAAAAGTAGTATTCAACAAAGAAGTTGAAGAGTTAGCAAAAGCTGATGTAGTAGTAACAAATGTAAAAACTTCAGAAAAACAATACGTTAAAGAAGTTAAGTTAGCTGAAGATAAGAAATCAGCAGAAATATCATTCTATGATGCATTAGCAACAAAAAATACTTATAAAGTAGTTGCAGCTGGTGCTGAAAAAGAATTTGACTTTGTAATTGGTGATGTAGCTAAAATAGAAGCTAAAACTGTTCAAGTAGTACCAACAGAAGCTACAGCAATTGAATATAAGGTATTAGATGCTAACGGCTTAGATATTACAGCAACTACTGATGTTACATTTGAATCAACAGCAAGTGATAAAATAGATAAAGATGGAAAAATCACATTAGCTGATAAAGAAACAGCATTTGTATACGTAGTATATACAGATAAAGATGGAAATAAAATAAAATCAAATAGAATTACTGTAAAAGCTGAAGCAGCTAAACCTGCTGAAATATCTGATTATACAGTAGCTAAAAATGCAAATTTTGATGCTGATGATTACAAACAAAACCTAGTATTACAAAAAGGTGCAGAAGGACAAAAAGTTCATGTATTAGTTAAAGATCAATTTGGTAAGAAAATAGATAACCCTGTTGTTAGCTATGAATCATTAGATAAGACAATAGTATTAGTAGATAGAACTAATGGTGGCATTACTCCATTAAAAGAAGGCTCAGTTCCAGTAAGAATTACTGTTGGAGATATAACTAAAACAATAGAAATTAAAGTAGTAGCAGATGCTAAAGCAGCAGCTGTTGAACTTGATAAAAATGAAATTTCAATTTCAAACCAAGTTCAAACTCCAGAAGAAGTAAAAGTAACTGTAAAAGACCAATATGATAATGTGTTCGAAACAAATGAAAAATTAACAGTAAAAGTTACTTCAGGATCTGACCTAGTAACAGTAGCTAATGAATTAAGTTTAACTAAAGGTGTAGGAACATTAGAAGTTAAACCTGCTGATAAAACTAAATCAGGAAAAGCTGTAATTGAAATTGCTGTTAGTGAAAAAGTAAAAACAACATTAGAAGTAGAAGTAACTGAAGCTGGAATCGTTGACAACTATGTTGTTGAAGGTTTCAAAGCTGAATTAGATAAGAATGACGATAAAGATAATAAAAATAAAGAAATGACACTATCTGTATTCCCAGTAGATGCTAATGGCGTTAAAACTGGTGATGCAGTAGCAGAAGCAAAAATGACAGTAACAGATAAAGATGGTAAGGCAGTTACAGGCTTAAAAGATGTAAATGTAGGGGAAATAGCTACTACTAATTTAAAAGCTGATGAAACTTACACAGTATCAGTTAAAGTAGGAACAATTGAAGTATTCAAAGATAGCTTCAAAGTTGTAGATACAACTAAGAAATCAGTAATAGAACAAAAAACAAGTAATATAGAAATTAAAGCTGATGCTGGAGATGTTGAAGGAGCATTAAAAGCTGCTTTCTTAAAAGATGGAAAAGCATTAGGAGATAAAGACACTGTAGAAGTAGCATCTTCAGATAACGTGGCTGTTATTAAATTAGGTGAAGCAAGTAAAGCAGAAATAGTAAAACCAGGAAATGCAACATTAGTTATAAGCAAAGTAGCAGATCAAGAAGTTGATAATTTAATAGTAAACGTAACTGTTAAACCTGTTATAGTAGAAGAAGTAAAAGACGATACTATAAATGCTGTAGATTACCAAAAAGTTGGTAAATCAGTAACTATACCAACAGGAGACTTTAAAGGTAAAGAAATAGCTAAAGGTGATTTTAAGGTTACTGCAATTACTGAAAGTGAAAAAAAAGTTACTAACGTTAATAGATTAGCATTTGGAGAAGGTAGTGAATCTCAAGGCGTTAGTGGAGATAATATAACAACAACTTTCTTATATACTCCTAGTAATGAATATGCAGATAAGGCTAATTTAAGTTGGTATTTTGAAGCACTTCCAAAAGATGATGCTATAGAAAAATTAGAGGTTGAAGTAAAAACTAAAGATGGATATATTTATAAACTAACATTTAATGTAAAAGATGAAGTAGATACAACACCAGCAAACGAATAACAAGACGCATAAGAATTATTAATAACTCAGTAATGAGTAGATAACATAAACAAAAATTATGAGAGGGGTAACCTCTGGTTATCCTTCTCAAATTTAAATAAATGAACGGAAACATTTCAAACCCAAATCCATAAAATAGTCAGATCACATCACTGGCTGAAAAACTAAATAAGACATATCATATTAAAGGCTATTGGATAAAGTATTAATGGGAATGCTCTATCCAATGGTCTTTATTTCTTTTTATAAGCATCTTAGTAGACTTTGTTAGTTTACTGGGGTGCTTATTTTATTTGTATCCAACACTTGACAAGGAATATATTGGTATAGTATAATGTTCTCATAGTAGCTAACACGCATTTATGATAGGAGTGATATAATGATAAGTTTTGATTTTAGATCTAAAGCAAATGGGGTACCTATTCTATCCAAGGAAAATATAGAGTATATTGCTGAAAGGATAATAAGAGACTACAAGCCTGAGAATCTTAAAACACCAACAGCTTTAGATGTAGAGCTTTTTTCAGAGTGTTATGCAGGACTCGATGTAGATTATAAGGACTTAAGCCATAACAGGTCCATATTAGGTATGATTGTATTTAATGATGGTTGTGTTCCAGTGTATAATCCAATAAAAAATAAAGCTGAAAAGTTGCCAGTAGATGAAGGAACTATATTAATTGACAATAGCTTATTAGAAGAAGACCAAATAAGAAGAGGAAGATTTACTCATTGCCATGAAATATCTCATTGGTTTTTACACCGAGATATATATGCTGTAGATAAAAATCAAATAAGTATATTTGACTATATAGGAGAAGAAGAAAAAACAACAGCTATTAAATGTAGAACAACTGATATAGAATCTACAGGTAGAAAACAGTTAGTGACAGACGATGACTGGATGGAGTGGCAAGCAGACTACTTAGCATCAGCACTTCTAATGCCAGTTGACGCTTTTACACAAGCTGTAAAAGATTATGTAAGATTGTTAGGAGTAGAAGAGTTTTTCAATAGAAGAGGAATAGATTTATATAATGATTTCTGGGCCGAAGAACTATCAAGGGGAGTGGCAAGACAATTTGATGTATCGTTAACAGCTGCAAAAATAAGACTTAAGAATCTAGGATTTATAAAGAGTGTTGAAGAGAAAAGACAATGCTCTATAATATAAAAGAAGGGATGACTTATGAATAAATTTGGAAAGTTTATAACTAAAAGAAGAAAAGAGAAAGGGCTTAGTTTAAGGAAGATGGCAGATTTAGTAGGGTTCTCTCCAGCTTATTGGAGTGATATTGAAAAGGGACGAAGGAACCCACCAAATATAGATAAGCTAGAAGAAATAGCAGAGATTTTAAATCTGTCTCAGGAAGAAAAAGAAAACATGATAGATATGGCTTCTGAAGACAGAGATGAAATACCTATGGACTTACCAGAGTATATAAAGGGAAGCGAATTAGCTAGGACAGCTTTAAGAAAAGCCAAACAGCTAAATGAGGCCAAGGGTAAAAAAGACATCACAGAAAAAGCCTGGGAGGAATTTATAAAAGCTTTAGAGGAAGAAGAGTAGCGATTCTTTGCTACTTTACTACCCTACTGTTCACATATAAGCTTGTATGAGAATTAAAGGGGCATAGTCTATATTTTTTTATCCTTGTGTTCGCAAATAAGCATATATGACGAAACAGGAAACTACAAAAATCATTAAATTATGGAGGTACCTATGTTATTAGAAGAAGTTAGAGATGAGGATAAAACCAATAGGTTGTTGTTTAAGGTTTTGATTGAAGAGGATTCACTTATCATATCAGCTAAAGCTCGTGGTAATAAAGGGCCAACCTTAATTAATATTGAGGAAATCATTGGGCCTTATGTAGATTCAATTACAATAAAAAGAATAAGAAAAACCTGCAATTCAATATATTTAAAGAAAAAGCAAGAAGCTTCATAAATTAAATAAGAAACAATCCCTAGTGAGCTGCTAGATAGCCGGATTGAAATGCAAATGTGTAGAGATTAAATTCTCGGACATTGCATTTCAGTCTGGCTATTTTTTTGTCTTTTTTTAGGACTTGCCTGTGTAAATAGTCATTTTTCACCAGTAATAAAGAGCTTGAACAGCAATTTTAAACCTGACCTAAACATTAGACCTATTGCTATTACCTATCATCAAATTTTAAAAATCCAAGGAGGAATTATAATGAAAAAATTTATTAAAATTGGCAAAGAGCAAGTAGAAGTAAGTGAAGAGCTTTATAAAGAATATTACAAAATGGATAGAAGACGCAGATATTTAGAACAAGATGTTAAAGTTGGTGGCATTGATATTGATCCAGAGACAGGTAGACCTATATACATTCCAAGCAAAGAAGATTCAATAGAAAGATTGATGGAGAATGGAGCTACATTTCAAGACAAGCAATCTGTAGAAGATATTGTATGTGATAAGGCTATACTTTTAATTTTGCAGGAAGCTTTAAAAGAGTTAGATAGCAAAGAGCAAGAACTTATACAGGACATTTATTATAAAAATAAGACTACTCGTGAAATTGCAAAGGAAGAAAATGTATCTCAGCCAGCCATTGTTAAAAGGCATAAGAAAGTTATTAATAAAATAAAAAAATATTTTTCATAAGTTTTGGTTATCAAACCCCCTTGCTCGTTGGCTAATAAGTGAGGGGGTAAAAAATGTTTTTAAAAACTGGTTATCAAACTACCTTCCCCATTGGCTAATAAGTGAAGGGTTTTATTTAAAAAGAGGAGGTGCAAAAATGCAAGCAAATAAAGAAACTCATGAAGAAATGGTAGGAGTACTTACAGCCATGAGCATTGTATCAAAAAGGCTGGCAAGACGTCTATTAGAACTAGAGAAAGGAGAGGAAGAGAATGAGCAAAATCAAACTGGCACTAGATGTGGTGGAGGATCTACGAAGTCTTGCAGATAGTATTGAAACCTTAGCAGGAGCTGTAGAAGGAAATGAACCTAAAGAAAAGGTGAAAGACAATCTACCAACTTTAGAGGAAGTCAGAGCAAAGTTAGCTTCTCTGTCTAAAGCTGGAAAGCAAGCACAGGTAAGAGAGCTTATTACAGGATTTGGAGTTAAGAAGCTAAGTGATATACCAAGAGAAAAATACCCAGAATTACTTGAGAAAGTCGAGGTGATGTAATGGGAGAACATGCCCTACTCTCTGCTTCATCGGCTCACAGATGGCTTAAGTGCAGCCCTAGTGTAAGGCTGGAAGAAGAGGTGGAAGATAATACAAGCATTTATGCAAAGGAAGGAACCTTTATGCATGGATTAGGAGAGTTACATCTTAAACTTTTTCTAGATGATATTACAAAGGCAGAGTTCAATAAAAGACTAAAAGAAATGAAGCAAAATGATTTTTATACAGATGAAATAAAAAAAGCAGTAGAGATTTATGTAGATACAGTAATTGAAAAGATTAATGAAGCAAGGGCAAATACTTATGACTCACTTATTCTAATAGAAGAAAGATTAGATTACAGCCCTTGGGTTAAAGAAGGATTTGGAACAGGAGATGTCCTCATTATTGCAGATGGAATTATTGAAGTTATTGATTTAAAAGGTGGCAAAGGAGTAGCAGTATCAGCAATAGGAAATCCCCAAATGCGTCTATATGCCTTAGGTGCAATTAACGGATTTGGAATGCTCTATGATACCCAGAAAGTTAGAATGACCATTATCCAACCAAGACTTGATAATATCTCCAGCGATGAAATGGAAGTAGAAGAACTTATACATTGGGGAGAGAAAATAGTAAAGCCAAAGGCTGATGAAGCTTGGAAGGGGGAAGGTGAATTTAAGGTAGGAGAGCATTGCAGGTTCTGTAAGGTAAAAGCCATATGTCGAGCTAGAGCAGATGAAAACATAAAACTAGCTTGTATGGATTTTAAGCTACCAGCATTATTAACAGATGTAGAAATTTTAGAAGTACTAAATCAAATAGATGAACTAAAAAAATGGGCAAGTGATGTAGAAGCATATGCATTCAACCAAGCAGTAAATGAAGGCAAAGAGTGGCCTGGATTTAAGCTGGTGGAAGGCAGAAGTAGTAGGAGATATTCAAATGAAGATAAAGTTGCCAAAGCTTTACTTGCTGCAGGATTTGAAGAAGAAAAGATATTCAGTAAATCTTTACTAAGCCTTACCAAACTTGAAAAGAAATTAGGAAAGAAAGTATTTGAAGAAACCATAGGAGATTTAATAATCAAACCTCCTGGGAAACTTCAGTTAGTTCCAGAGGAAGATAAAAGACCTGCTATAAGAAGCAGTGCAGAAATAGATTTTAAGGAGGAATTTTAATATGAAAATAGTTACAGGTAAAGTTAGATTTAGTTATGCAAATGTGTGGGAGCCACAAAGTGTTAATGGAAGTGAACCTAAGTATTCTGTTAGCTTAATTATTCCAAAGAATGATAGGAAAACACTAGAAAAGATAAATAAGGCAATTGAAGCTGCCGAGAAAGAGGGAATATCAAGATTTGGTTCAAAGTTTACCAGCGGTTCAAATTTTAGAAGACCATTAAGAGATGGAGATTTAGACAAACCAGATGACCCAGCATATAAAAATAGTTACTTTATAAATGTAAACAGCAAGATAAAACCAGGTATTGTAGACAAAAATGTAGAGCCTATATTAGACCAAACAGAATTTTATTCAGGCTGCTATGGTAGAGCAAGTATTAGCAGTTTCCCATATAGCATTAATGGGGCAAAGGGAATTACATTTGGATTAAACAATCTTCAGAAGCTTGAGGATGGAGAGCCCTTAGGTGGAATATCAAGACCTGAAGATGATTTTGAAGCTATAGATGATGATTTTGATGATATTTTAGGATAATGCCTTATGAAAATATTAGCTATAGATATAGAAACTTATAGTAGTGTAGACCTCGGTAAATCTGGGGTCTATGCCTACACTGAAGCAGAGGATTTTGAAATACTAATCATTGGTTATGCCTATGATGATGATGAAGTACAGGTTATAGATTTAGCAAGTGGTGAAAAGGTTCCAGCTGATGTAGTAGAAGCTATAACTAATCCTAAAGTAATTAAAACAGCTTTTAATGCACAGTTTGAAAGAACTTGTTTATCAAAATATTTTAAAGAGGAAATGCCACCAGAACAGTGGAGATGCAGTATGGCCCACGCATTAACTTTAGGCCTTCCTACCAGTTTAGCAGGTGTGGCTAGGTGTTTAAATCTAGAACAGCAAAAGATGAGTGAAGGGAAAGCACTAATTAGATACTTCTCAATTCCCTGTAAGCCTACTAAAGCTAATGGGGGAAGAACTAGAAATCTTCCTCATCATGATAAGAATAAGTGGGAAACATTCAAAGCATATTGTAAGCAAGATGTGGAAGTGGAAAGGTCTATTCGTAAAAGATTAGAGAATTACCCTATGACAGATAAAGAATTAAAGCTATGGTTTTTAGACCAAAGAATTAATGATTATGGAGTTAGAGTGAATAACGAATTAGTAGAAAATGCAATACACTGCGATGAAATCTACCAAAAGGAATTAGTAGACGAAGCTATAGATTTAACAGAACTTGAAAATCCTAACAGCCCAGCCCAGCTAAAGACTTGGCTTAAAGATAAACATGGTATTGAAGTGAAAAGTCTATCCAAAGCAAAAGTAGCAGAGTTACTAGATGAAGTTGATGACCCTATAGCAAGAAGGGTTTTAGAGTTAAGGCAAGATATGTCTAAGACTTCAGTTAAGAAATATGAAACCATGGAAAGAGCCATGTGTAAGGATGAAAGAATACGAGGATTACTACAGTTTTATGGAGCAAATCGAACTGGAAGATGGGCGGGAAGATTAGTTCAAGTTCACAATCTTCCTAGAAATGATATGAGTGATTTGGATTTAGCAAGGGAACTTCTTCTAGCTGGAGATTATGAAACACTAGAACTACTCTTCGATTCAGTACCAGATGTTCTATCTCAGCTTATTAGAACAGCTTTTATACCTTCTCCTAATTCAAGATTCATAGTAGCAGACTTTAGTGCTATAGAAGCTAGAGTTATAGCTTGGCTTGCAGGAGAGAAATGGAGAATGGATGTGTTTAATTCTCATGGAAAGATATATGAAGCTTCAGCATCTCAAATGTTTGGAGTTCCTGTAGAAGAAATTCATAAGGGCAGCGTCTTAAGACAGAAAGGAAAGATTGCAGAGTTGGCCCTTGGATATGGAGGAAGTAAAGGTGCCTTAAAGGCTATGGGTGCAATAGACATGGGACTTAGTGAAGAAGAACTACCTGAGCTTGTATCTGCTTGGAGAAAGTCCAATTCAAATATAGTTAGACTTTGGTGGGATGTAGAAAGTGCTGCAATTAAAGCAGTTAAGGAAAGAACAGTAGTTAGTATGCAATATGGTCTTAGGTTCTACTTTAAATCAGGAGTGTTATTTATAAGACTACCCTCTGGCAGAAGCCTTGCCTATGTAAGGCCCAGGATTGAAATAGATGAAAGATTTAATAAAGATAAATTGACCTATGAAGGTATAGAAGGGATGAAGTGGGGTCGTATTGACACCTATGGAGGAAAATTAACAGAGAATATTATACAAGCCATAGCAAGGGACTGTTTAGCTGAATCTATGCTAAGGCTTGAAAAGTACGGATATAGGATTGTATTTCATGTTCATGATGAAGTTATACTAGATGTTCCAAAGGATAATGGTTCATTAGAAGAAGTGGAGGGAATTATGGGACTTGATATCCCTTGGGCCCCAGGACTTCCATTAAGAGCTGAAGCCTTTGAGAGTGATTACTATAAAAAAGATTAGGTGGGTCATGAAATACGACCTACCTAAAGAGGAAGGTGATATTAGTGAAACCAATTATCTATGTATGTTCTCCCTTAAGGGGAGATGTTAAAAGGAATATAAATAAAGCTATAGGTTATTCAAGGTATGTCTATGTCAAGGGTGGTATTCCCTTGGCACCTCATACCATCTTTACTCAGTTTTTAGATGACGAGGATGAAGATGAAAGAAACGCAGGAATAGATATGGGACTTGAACTTTTAAATATATGTGATGAACTATGGGCCTTTGGAGATAAAATCTCTGAGGGAATGCTTAATGAAATTGAAAGGGCTAAGTCACTAGGGATTATAGTAAGAAGGTTTAATGAAAGGTGTGAACCTTTGGATGAATAGGGAAACCATTAAGTTTATAAAACTTCTAAAAGACTATAGAGGAATTCTCCCAAGACAAACCATTAAAACCTTACGAGGTCAGGCATTAGCTGGAGATATAGAAGGAGCAAAGAAAGGACTTAAGAAAGAGGTGAGTAAATATGCAAGAGCCATATAAGCTTAAGGAACCTAAACTTAAACATGATGGAGTTCTTACCATTGCTACAGGTAGAAGTAGAAAAGAAATGAACTGGAAGAATCGAGAGATGCTATGGTCGGAATTGGTAGATAAATTAAGCAGTACCATAAGAACTTATGAAACCTATGAAGAATACAAGAAGCTATCTAAATCGAAGAAAGATGAAATAAAAGATGTAGGTGGTTTTGTAGGTGGAACTTTAAAGGAAGGCAGAAGAAAAGCTGATAATGTAGTTTGGAGGCAAATTGTAACACTTGATGCTGACTTTGTTAAGGGAGATTTATGGGCAGGAGTTGAGACCATGTTTGGATATGGATGTGTAATGTATTCTACTCACAGTCACAGTCCTAAAGCTCCAAGATTAAGACTTGTTATTCCACTAAAAAGGGCAGTAACTTCTGATGAATATGGAGCAGTATCAAGAAGAATTGCAGCAGATTTAGGCATAGATTTCTTTGATGATACCACCTATGAGCCACATAGATTGATGTATTGGCCATCAACTTCTTCTGATGGAGAGTTTATTTTCAAAGTATTAGATGAAGAATGGGTAGATCCAGATGAAATACTTGCAAGGTATAAAGATTGGAGAGACTCTTCCTATTGGCCTGAAAGTTCAAGGACTAAAGAGAATAGAAAGAGATTAGCAGAAAGACAAGGAGATCCTAAAGAAAAGCCAGGTGTAGTAGGTGCCTTTTGTAGGACATACTCTATCATTGATGTAATTGAGAAGTTTTTATCTGATATATACTCACCTTGTGAAACTTCTAATAGATACACATATATTCCAGGATCATCTGCAGGTGGATTAGTTATATATGAAAATGGAGACTTTGCATATTCACACCATGGCACCGACCCCATTAGTGGCAAACTATGTAATGCTTTTGACCTTGTAAGACTTCATAAGTTCGGTGAATTAGATGAAGAGGCAAAGGAAGGAACACCTGTAAATAAGCTGCCATCTTATCTTTCTATGCAGAAGTTAGCTAGAGAGGATTTAGAGGTTAAAAAGACTATAGCTAGTGAAAGGATGACTTCAGCTAGTGAGGATTTTAATGAGGAAGATTGGCAAGTAAACCTTGAAATTAATAATAAGGGAGAGCTTAAAAATACTCTTACCAATATAATTCTTATAATAAGACATGATCCACAACTTAACAGTATTTTTTATAACGAGCTTCGAGAAGGTGTTGATGTAGAAGGAGATGTTCCCTGGAAAAGGTTAAAGTCTGGGTGGAATAAAACTGATGAAGCATCTCTTGCTGGATATATTGATTTAAACTATAACCTTTATGCACCAGGAAAGCTTAAGGAGGCTGTATTAAAAGTAGCCGTTGAAAGGTCTAGACATCCAGTAAAGGAGTATCTATTAAATCTTCCAAAATGGGATGGTGTTAAAAGAGTAGATACCCTATTAGTTAAATATCTAGGAGCAGAAGATAATATCTACACCAGAGAAGCAACGAGAAAGACACTAGTTGCAGCAGTAGCAAGAACCATGAATCCAGGAATTAAATTTGATACAGTTCTAGTTTTAAATGGGCCACAGGGAATAGGAAAGAGTACTTTGTTTTCAAAGCTAGGAGGAAAGTTTTTTAGTGATTCTCTTTCCATCTCAGATATGAGAGATAAAACTGCAGCGGAAAAACTTCAAGGTTACTGGATACTTGAAATTGGAGAACTAGCTGGAATTAGAAAAATTGATGAAGAGACATTAAAGTCTTTTTTATCAAGGCAAGATGATAAGTTTAGAGCAAGTTATGGATACTCAGTAGAAGACCATCCAAGACAGTGTATTATTGTAGGCACCACAAATCAAGAAGCAGGATTTTTAAGGGATATTACTGGTGGGCGTAGGTTTTGGCCAGTTAAGACTCCAGGAGATACTAAATTAAAACCTTGGGATATAGATGATGTAGACCAGATTTGGGCAGAAGTAATGGAATATTACCATAAAGGTGAATCTTTAGTATTAAGTAATGAAGCTGAAAAAATAGCAAATGCAGCCCAAGTGGATGCTTTAGAAAGTGATGATAGAGAAGGAGTAGTTAGAGAATATTTAGATATGCTCCTTCCAACGAACTGGGATGATATGGACTTATATGCAAGAAGAAGCTTTATTCGTGGTGATGAGTTTAGCGATAATGTTATAGGAACTGTAAGAAGAGAGCAAGTCTGCACCATGGAAATTTGGTGTGAGCTATTTGGTAAAGAAGCTACTGCCATGAGAAAGATAGACTCTTATGAGATAAATGCAATAATGAGAAAGATTGATGGATGGGAAAAGTACACTGGAAATAAATTAGGAAATGCCAAAGTTCCTCTCTATGGAATACAAAGAATTTATGTTAGATGCGATAAACAAGATTAAACAAGATTTAGGCTTGTTACCATTCTTGTTTACCACCCCTACCCTAGTTATATTAAGGCTTTAATTTATATTATTAACAAGATAAACAAGATTATATATATAGATAAATAAAATAAAGAATATATAGGTATATGTATATGCCTAATCTCTATAATTAAGAGTAGTCTATAGGAAATTCTTGTTACTTGTTTATTGAAAACCTTTTAAAAGTTACTAAAAGCCTTATAAATACTGGAGTGTAGAGATTAACAAGATTGTTAACAAGATTTATACTTGTTTAAGAAATGGGGAGTGTTTGAGATTTTAGAGAGTAAAATAGAGGCTAGATTAAAACGGGAGGTAGAAGATTTAGGTGGCCTTGCACTTAAGTTCACCTCTCCAGGAATGGCAGGTGTGCCTGATAGATTAGTTTTACTACCAAAAGGAAAAATCTACTTTGTAGAACTAAAAGCACCTGGGAAAAATTTAAGGCCTCTCCAATTAAAAAGAAAAGAGCAACTGGAAAGCTTAAGCTTTAAAGTTTATGTAATAGATTCATATGAAAAAATAGATGTATTTTTACAGGAGGTGGTTGATTGAAATATAAGCCTTATGATTATCAAGAATACGCTACTCAGTGGATTTTAGATAAAGAAAAAGCAGGATTACTGCTGGATATGGGAATGGGCAAGAGTGTTATTACACTAACAGCTATAGATGAATTGATGTTTGATTACTTTGAAGTATCAAAAGTATTAGTTATAGCACCTCTTCGTGTAGCGGAAAGCACATGGGATGAAGAAGCAGCTAAATGGGATCATTTAAAACATCTAAAAATATCTAAGGTTTTAGGAACGGAAAAAGAAAGAATTAATGCCTTATATACTAAAGCTGATATTTACATCATCAACCGAGAAAATGTGAAGTGGTTAGTAGATAAATGTGGTAAGGATTGGCCCTTTGACATGTTGGTAATAGATGAACTATCCAGCTTTAAATCCCATAGAGCACAAAGGTTTAAAGCCTTAAAAAAGGTAAGGCCCTTTATGAAACGAGTAGTGGGCCTTACTGGAACTCCAGCACCAAATGGACTTATAGATCTATGGTCTCAAATTTATCTACTAGATGGTGGAGAAAGGCTAGGAAAAACCATAACTGGATACAGGGAGAGATACTTCTTACCAGATAAGAGAAATCAGCATATAGTATTCACCTATAAGTTAAAGGAAGGTGCCGAGGAAGCCATCTATGAAAAACTATCAGATATTTGTGTCAGTATGAAAGCAGAGGATTATTTAAAACTACCAGAAAGAATTAATAATATCATACCAATTTATCTGCCAAAGAAGGCAAAGGATAAATATGACCAACTGGAAAGGGACTTATTACTGCCACTTAAAGATTCAGATATTGTAGCAAATACAGCAGGTGTTCTAGCTAATAAGCTACTCCAAATGTCCAACGGAGCTGTCTATGATGAAAACGGAGATGTAAAAGAAATACACAATGCAAAGCTTAAAGCATTAGAAGACAGCATAGAAGCTGCAAATGGAAAGCCAGTATTAATCTTTTATTCCTATAAGCATGATTTAGATAGAATTAAAAAGCACCTAAAAAGAGATGATTTAACAGTTCTTGATACAGCTGAAGATATAAAGAATTGGAATGAAGGTAAAATACCAATTATGCTGGCCCACCCAGCTAGTGCTGGACATGGATTAAACCTTCAAGCTGGTGGAAATATCATCATTTGGTTTGGGCTTACTTGGAGCCTTGAATTATATAGTCAAGCAAACGCAAGACTTTATAGACAAGGCCAAAAGCAAAATGTAATCATCCATCACTTAGTATCCAAAGGTACTATGGATGAAGATGTTATGAAAGCACTTGAAGGTAAAGAAGTAGGACAAGAAGCATTGCTAAATGCAGTGAAGGCGAGGGTTAGAAAGATGGGAGGTAATGAGAATGAACGCTAAAGAATATCTATCTCAAGCTATGTGGCTTGATAAAAGTATAAATAATAAGCTGGATCAAATGGAAAGACTGAAAGCTATAGCGGAGAAGGTTACTGTAGACTTTACTCAGGAGAAGGTATCTGGGGGTAAATCTACAACAAGTCCTATGGAAGATGCTACTGTTAAACTTATAGATTTAAGCTATGAAATAAATGATGACATTGATAGATTAATCGATTTGAAAAGAGAAATATTAGAAACCATTAGCCAAGTGGAAGACGTTAGTTACCAACTGCTATTAGAGATGAGATATATAAATAATAAGAGCTGGGATGATGTAGCTAGATGTATGGGATATGATAAAAGGTGGATAATGAGACTTCATGGTAGAGCTTTAAAAGAAATTGATGAAATTTTAAAAGAAGCCACTAAAAGCCATTGAAAGCCACTTAATGAATGTAGTAATATATAAGATGTAAAGGTATAGAAAAATCAAGAACACCATATGCTGTTTGTATAGGCCGAGGTTATATCAGTTTGATTCCAAGGAAACGCAGCATTCTTGAATACAAGCCCCAAAGAGGGCTTTTTTCTATGCCTGGAATTTAAAAAAGCTAATGACATATAAAACTAAGAGTGATACAATGGTAATATAGATACTAAAGATGTTTTTTAAAACAAATGGGGGATAAAAATGAGTTGTATGAATTATGAGGATTTATCTAATTATATAATTGCTTATTGTAATTCGCATAACTTAGAAATTTCAAATAAAAAACTTCAAAAATTAATGTATTATTGTCAGGCCTGGAGTTTGGCTTTAAATGATGAAAAGCTAATAAGCAATGGTTTTGAGGCTTGGAGACATGGTGCAGTTTTAAGACCTTTATATTTTAAATATTCTAAATGTGGGTATAATAATATACACATGGATGCAAACTTAGTAAACAATATTTTAGAGAGTGCAATGAGTAATATTTCTGATTATAAATTGAATATAATTAATAAAGTTCTAGAAACATATAGTTCATATACTGCAAATGAGCTAGAAGCGATGAACCATCAAGAAATTCCTTGGATTGAAGCTAGAGGGGACCTAAATGATAGTGAGATTTGTGATGAAGTAATAGATACTGATTTAATGAAGCGATATTATAAGTCCAAAGCCTTAGAGAGGGGGATGAAAGAAGTGAAAAATAACATATTCAAATTTTCACCCGCTAGATTAAAGAAAGCTCAGGACAACTTAAGAAAAAAGGAAGTTTTTAAGGTGAATGAAGATAATTATGTAGAATATGAGAAATTCATCTTAAATTCCTATGAGGCTACATTAGATACAACGGAGAGAGCAGAATATGGTAGAACTATATAAAGATGTACAGGATTTAAAGGATACCAGGGAATTTGCATTTGGTGAGATTTGGAAGTTAAGGGACGAGCTAATTAGATTACTTCCAAGTGATAGGGTGGTAGATAAAAGAAAAATACACTACTCTAGGACTGTATTAGTTGTACAAAATTGTTTAGAGAATAATGATGAAGAATCTTTGCTAATAAGAGTTGCACCAATTACAACAACTATAAGATTTCTACAAAAGTTTGATGTTCTTTTATACCCGAATGAAGGAGATATAAAAAGAGATGATGTATTAAGAAAATGTATGGCCCAAATACAGTTAACTCAACCTATTTTAAAAAAAGATATGTATGAAAAAGTGGGAGAAATATCAAATGAGAAGAAAGAAGAAGTAGCTGCTATTAAGTTAGAACTTCTTGGGATTAATTTAGATGATCTTTTACAAGAATAGATTTTTAAGATTAATGTAAAATACAAAGATACTTTAGGATGAATGCCTAAAGTGTTATAAATGTCAAATATGGGGAGTCACGAGTGGGCTACCTGGTATAATTATACTGAGGAACAAAAACTTATAAAGTTTTTAGCGAGAAGGTGCCTGTACCTACTCGTATTTTTGTTCAAATACTATTTAGCTTAACATTTGGTTAGGCACTTAATATTTCTTAGGGTGGCTTGGGTCGCCCATTTTTATTTAAAACGATCTGATCTAAAGTTTTATAGAATGACAAGCTCTAGAGCATTTAGCTTTAGGGCTTTTTCTATGCCCAATTTTAGGAGATGAAACAAATGAATAAATGTAAGAAATGCGTCTGGGGAACATGGCTCTCACCTAATATGGTGTATTGCATGTTCCCTAGTTGCTTTAAAGAGGTGAAAGAGGATGCCAAGGAAACCAAAGAAGCCCTGCAAGTACCCAGGCTGTCCAGAGCTAACAGAAGGGAACTATTGCAAGATGCATCAAAAGGAAATTAATAGAGAATACAACTGTAGTAATAGACCATATAAGAAACTATACAACAGCAGTCGCTGGCAAGATTTAAGAAGGTATGTATTAAACAAACAACCTCTCTGTGTAGAGTGTTTAAAGAATAATAGGATTACCCCAGCAACAGTGGTAGACCATATAGAACCTCATAAAGGTAACGAAGACTTATTCTATGACATTAATAATCTACAATCTTTGTGTAAGTCCTGCCACGATAGGAAGACTGCCAAGGAAGATGGTAGATGGAAAAGAAAGGTTTACACTTATTGACCCCTAGGGCGGGGTGAAGATTTTAAAACCCTCTAGCCCAGGAACGGGGCGGCCCCCTCGTGCAAGAATTCGCAAAATTCCATAGGGGGGGTATAGAAGCAAAATAGCCCTCTTTTGAGAGCTATTTAATATATCGCTTTAGTTGTTGATAAAAGTTTTCACGAGTTCCAGCAAGAAGCACAATAATTTTTTTACCATCAACCTCACTTATGGTATAGGCAATTTCATAATTGATACCTTTATACTTTACATCAAAACCATAAATTCCAGCCAAATCACCACGTTTTGGTTGACCGATATAAGGATTTTCACTTAATTTTAGTAAAGCTGTTTTATATGCATTTTTTAAAGGTTTTTCCTTTAATTTTTTAAAAAAACGTTCAGCTTGAGGACTGAATAATATTTCGTACATAATCAGTCCTCTGAACCAAAGATGTCATCAAAGTTTGCTGCTTTCTTTTCACCAGCTGCAATGGTATCTGCTTCTTCAAGCATATTGGTAACAGCTTTTTTAATATTTTTGCTTTGTGTTTCAAACTGCTTTACTAGTTCATCACCTGAATATCCTTGAGAAACTAGGTCTTTTAGTATTTCAACGGAAAACTCACTAGGTTCTCTATGAAGAGGTTGAATAACAATTTTACCATCTTCAAGTGAGCATTCAACTTCGCTTCCAAGTTCAAGATGTTTATAGAATTGTAAAGGTATCGTAATTTGACGCTTCTTTGAAACGCTGATTATTTTACGATCCATAATATCACGCTCCATAACAATTGTAGGCATATTTGTAACCTCCTTTATAGTATATGCTAAATTCATAAATATAATACCTATATCTTTGTATCTTTATAAACATTATAACAAAGAAACAAAGAAAATTCAATAAAAAATAAAGAGGTGAGTGAAATATTGAAAACAACAGAAGAATTAAAACTAATTAATATAGATGAGTTGATACCTTATGCAAATAATGCTAGAACCCATAGTAAAGACCAAATTAATAAATTGAGAAGTAGCCTTAGAGAATTTGGTTTTATAAATCCCATCCTTATAGATAAGGATTATAATATCTTAGCTGGCCATGGCAGAGTAATGGCAGCAAGGGAAGAAGGAATAAAAGAAGTTCCCTGTGTGTTAGTGGAACATCTGACAGAGGCCCAGAAGAAGGCATACATTTTAGCGGATAACAGATTAGCTATGGATGCAGGCTGGGATGATGAGATGTTAGCTTTAGAATTAGAAAATTTAAAAGAACTGGATTTTGATATGGACCTTACAGGCTTTGATACTGCAGAAATAGATGAGCTTTTTAGTAATATCCACGATAAAGATGTGCAGGATGATGATTTTGATGTAGATGCAGCTTTAGCAGAAGAGCCTATTTCAAAACAGGGTGATATTTGGCTACTTGGAAGGCACAGACTTATTTGTGGAGATAGTACCAAGGCAGAAATTTATGAGAAACTAATGGAAGGAAAGAAAGCAAATCTCTGTGTTACAGACCCTCCTTACAATGTGAATTATACAGCTGGAAGTGAAAATGAGAGAAAAATTAAAAATGACAATATGGAAGATAAAAACTTTTATGAATTCCTATTAGCTTCATTTAAAAATATATTTAATTCTCTTGATGATGGTGCTGCAGCTTATATATTCCATGCAGATACAGAAGGGTTAAATTTTAGAAAGGCTTTCAAGGATGCAGGATTCCATCTTGCTAATGTGTGTATTTGGGCCAAGCAATTATTGGTATTAGGTCGTTCTGATTATCAATGGCAGCACGAGCCTATTCTTTATGGGTGGAAACCTACGGGAAAGCATAGATGGTATGCAGATAGAAAACAAACAACTATCTGGAATTTTGATAGGCCTACAAAATCAGAACTTCATCCAACTATGAAACCAGTACCTCTTGTAGCTTATCCGATCCAAAATAGCAGTATGAGTAATTGTATTATATTAGAGCCTTTTGCTGGCAGTGGTTCTACTTTAATTGCCTGCGAGCAGTTAGGAAGAATTTGTTATGCTATAGAACTTGATGAAAAATACGCAGATGTTATTGTGAAAAGATATATTGAGTATGTTGATTCTTATGAAGAAGTTTTTATAATAAGAGACGGAGAGAAAGTACCATATAAAGGGCTTATGAAATCTACTAGAAACTAAAATACAAAGTATGTGATTTAGACTTATTTTTATTTAAAATTCTTGAAAATCAGATAAATAAATGATATAATTGCACTAAAATACCCGCACTGCTAATCGTAATGCGGATAATGGGGTGCAATTATGATTGAAAAAGGTGTTATTTACGAAGAATTTAAAAATCGTGGTGGAGTATTAAAACATCAGAACTTAATGCGTTAGGGCTTTCAAGTCGGCAAATAAAGAAACTTGTAGATAGTGGAGATATTACAAGAATTAAACGTGGTTATTATGAACTATCAGATAATATCTATCCAGAAGAAGCTGTAATAGCAAGACTATTTCCAGATGCAGTAATTTTTCTTGAAAGTGCACTGATGCATTATGGATATACAGATAGAATACCTCTAGCATGGCAAATAGCTGTTGATAGAGACAGTGAAAAAAGTCAGTATAAAATTGACTACCCATTAATAGAAGTCTTTTATATTGAACCAAAATTACTAGAAATCGGCTTGGATGTAATTCAAGTAGAAGAGGTAGAGATAAAAATATTTAATCGAGATCGCACTATATGTGATGTTCTTCGCTATGAGAATAAGTTGGAGAGAGAAGTATTTACTAATGCCATAAAGCGTTATATAAAAGATCCAAAGAAAAATGTGAGGAACTTGTTTGAATATGCTAAAGTTTTTAACATTAAGAATAAGGTACAGACATATATAGGAGTGTGGTTGTAATGGGAAATATTGAAGCATCAGTTTTAGCAAGACTAAAAAACAAATCGAAAGAACAAGGCATCCCATTGCAACAACTACTAAATTTATTTTGTCAAGAAGAATTTATTCGAAGACTTTCAGGGAGTAATTATAAAGAAAATCTTATTCTTAAAGGTGGTTTTTTATTATATTCAATTAGTGGATTTACTACAAGACCAACAGTTGATGCAGATTATCTTTTAAAGAATTATTCAAATGATTTAGATGCTATAGAAAAGCTTGTTAAAGAAGTTATTTCTTCACCTAGCAATAATGATTTTGTAGAGTTTAAAATTAGAGGTTTAGAGGAAATTAGTGAGGTTAAAGAGTATCATGGTATCAGGGTCAACCTTACTGGTATTATTGGAAGGACAAAGACACCTTTTAGTATAGACTTTGGAGTTGGGGATATTATTGTACCTTCCCCAGTTGAAAGAACTCTACCAGTATTACTTCCAGAGTTTAAAAAACCTGAGGTATTAACTTATTCTTTAGAATCTACAGTAGCAGAGAAATTAGATGCGATTATATCTTTAATGGAAGCTACAGGTCGTATGAAGGATTTTTATGATATATATTATTTAGCAACAACATTTGATTTTGAGGGTAGGAAACTTCAAGAAGCAATATATGAAACATTATCTAATCGAGGCACACCATATGAAAAGGACTCTGTTGCTGTAATTGCAAGACTTACTAAAGATAACCAAATTCAAAAGAGGTGGGACAATTTCTGTAAAAAAATATTAAAATATGAACTTGATTTTACTGATGTAGTTAATATAATTATTGATTTTACATTACCACCATATGAGTCAATGGTTGATGAAGATGAATTTTTTAAAAATTGGAGCTATAAAGATAAAAAATATATTTAATAAAAGGTAGGCCTTTATTAGCCTGCTTTTTTTATATGCAATTATACGATATAATCCTTGCAATTCCCTGTGTTTAGAGTGATATATGTAAGTAACCTAAATACAGGAGGGATTGAAATGGATAGAAAGGAAATGATAAAAATCTTAGGTGAGTACTTAGGTGTGAAGCCTAGGTATCTAGGAGCACCAAGTTTTCACTACCAAATAGAAACACCTAAAGAAACTTACATCATAGATAGGGAGGGAAGGATTATGACATCTGATGGAACAGAAGTAGAATTTGAAGAACTGCTAGCTGGGCCTGAAGATATAAATCAAGCTGAAACAGCAGAGCCTGAAGAAGAAATTAACTATGAACTTGAAATACCAATGGATGGTCACAGTGGTAAGACTTTAAGAAACATCATTAACATAATTCACAGCAAACAGCCTCTTATAAAGAAATCTCTAGGCTTGGAAGAAGACTTAGTTGATAGTGACTTTGTTAAGAAGCTCAATGAAGAAGATATCAACAGCATAGACAGTTTTGAAAGAGCACTTAATAGAATTGGAGGAGACAAGGGCCATCCTGGAATTAAGTTTAACTTTAAAGAAAAGACCTTCACCTTTAAACATAATGGCACTGAATCTGCCATCTGGCTATTTGCAGGAATAAACAAGCAAGCTAAAAGACAATCTTATGCTTCAGCCATAGTAAGTCCAATGGAAAATGAAAAGTACACATTTAGGTCTTGGCTTAATAGACTTGGACTTTCTGGTGATGAGTACAAGGAAATTAGAAAAGAGCTTCTTAAGAACCTATCAGGAAACTGTGCCTTTAGAATTCCAAAAGAGAAGGTGAAGAGACATGAAGCCTAAATGCAAACTAATCGGTGAAGATGGAAATATATTTAACCTTATGGGAATAGCAGGAAGGGCACTTAAAGAAGCAGGACAGAAAAAAGAAGCAGATGAAATGGTGGATAGAATAACAACAACAGCTAAAAGTTATTCAGAAGCTCTAGCTATAATCTCTGAATATGTTGAAATACATTGAAAATACTGTGTTTAATTGAAATATGACTTGCTATTTATCCCTTTTAGAGTGATATATATACACAACGAAAACACACTGAAAGGAGATAAAACCATGGCAGAGAGAGATTTTTTAAAAGGAAACTTTGGAATTGAGATTGAACTAACAGGAATTACAAGAGAAAAGGCAGCAAAAATTGTGGCAGAGCATTTAGGGGGAAGCATTCAAAAACAGTATGATTACTACGATAGCTACAAAGTTACTGCACCAGATGGAAGGGATTGGAAGATTATGTATGACGGAAGCTTGAGATGCCAAAGAAAAGTAAATGGGCAAAAGGTTGCAGCAGGAAGAGAATACAGCGTAGAGCTAGTAAGCCCAATCCTAACCTACGAAGAAGACATTGAAACTTTGCAGGAGATAGTAAGAAAAATCAGAAAGGCAGGAGGTTTTCCAAACTCAACAGCAGGAATACATATACACCTAGATGGGGCTGACCATACACCAAGAAGCTTAAGAAACTTTGTAAACATCATCTACGCTAGAAACGATTTGCTTTACGATAGCCTACAAATTGAAAGGGAAAGGATGCGTTACTGCAAGAAGATGGATAAGGATTTAGTGGAAAGAATGAATAAGAAAAAACCTAAAACCTTCAAAGAAATCGAGGACATTTGGTACAAAGGCTACGGCTCCAGTAGAGATAGACACTACCATGAAAGCAGATACCATTTCCTAAACCTTCACAGCTTTTTCAATGGAGTAGGAACAGTAGAGCTTAGGGGATTTAACGGAACCCTTCATGCAGGAAAGATTAGAAGCTACATTGTTTTGGCTTTAGCAATAAACAATCAAGCCTTGACCCAAAAGAGTGCCAGCACCAAGAAGCCACAAATTGAAAATCCAAAGTTTGCAATGAGAACTTGGCTAAACCGAATAGGACTTATCGGGGATGAATTTAAAAACTGCAGAGAGCACTTAACTAAACGCCTAGAAGGAAGTGCAGCTTGGAGATTTCGAAGAGCCGCATAGAGAAACCTAAAAATAGCGGCAGGCCCAAGAGCCACAGAGGGGGAAACCCCTCTTAAGCTGGTAGAAGGACTCCCTCACTTAAAGCAAAGGCCACACAGGCCAAGTAGTGGGGAAATATTGGGCCCTTTGGAAAGGATGGATTGAAAATGAAAAGACTATATGTTGCTTATGGTTCAAACCTTAACCTAGAGCAAATGAGCTACCGATGTCCTACTGCCAAGGTTTATGGAAAGGGAATGCTCTATGGCTACAGGCTGCTTTTTAAAGGTGTACCTGGAAATGCCTATTTAACCATTGAACCCTACAAAGGTAAAAGAGTACCAGTACTTATATGGGAAGTTCAGCCTAAAGATGAAATAGCCCTTGATAGGTATGAAGGCTATCCTAGCTTTTACTACAAAGAAGATATACCAGTGGAACTTGAAACTGGAGAAATTGTAACTGCCATGGTTTACATTATGACCAATAAGATTAAGGATAGAATTCACTTAAATTCTCCAAGTCAAAGTTATTTAAGAACTGTAAAGGAAGGATACAAAAGTGCTGGATTTGATTTGAGTTTCATTGATGAAGCCATTGAAATCAGCACAAAGAGGGGAAAATAAGCCCCACACTTGCCCTGTAAGGGCTTTTTAAAGAGGTAATGGGGCAATTACCCTAGGGGTTTTAAACTACAAAGGAATTGGAAGATAGAAAAATCAGAAGGAAGGCCTAAAATAAGGGCCTTTTTTCTTCACTATAAATTGGAGGTGATAGCATGGCGACACGAGGAAGAAAGCCAAAGCCAACTGCACTAAAGGTCTTGGAAGGGAATCCTGGAAAAAGGCCTTTAAATGAAAATGAGCCAAAACCTAAAAGAAAAGCTCCCGAATGTCCGTCATGGCTGGAGCCTGAAGCTAAGAAAGAATGGGAGCGAATGGCTAAAACGATGGAGGCCATTGGAATACTTACTGAAGTAGACATGGCAGCCTTTGCTGGATATTGTCAAGCTTATGCTAGATGGAAAGAAGCTGAGGAATTCTTATCTAAGCATGGCACTATTTTTAAAACTCCATCAGGATATATTCAACAGGTTCCACAGATATCCATTGCTCAAACATATCTAAAGGTTATGAAAGACTTCTGTTCTGAATTTGGACTTACTCCTGCTGCTCGTACAAGAATTCAGGTAAATACAGAGGAGACAGATACTGATGATCCAATGGAAAAATTACTGAGGATTAAATAATGTTTGATGAAAAGAAAGCAGAACGAGCAGTTAAATTTATAAGTAACCTTAAACACACTAAAGGTGTATGGCATGGAGTTCCTTTCGACCTTTTACCTTGGCAAGATAAAATCATAAGAGATATATTTGGAACTGTAAAAGAAGATGGTTATAGGAAATATAATACAGCTTATGTGGAAATTCCAAAGAAAAATGGAAAGAGTGAACTTGCTGCAGCTATAGCCCTATATCTTACTTGTGGTGATGGAGAATGGGGTGCTGAAGTTTATGGATGTGCAGCTGATAGACAACAGGCATCTATTGTATTTGATGTAGCAGTAGATATGGTAGATCAATGTCCTGCTTTAAAGAAAAGAATAAAACCAATTCTATCTCAAAAGAGATTAGTGTATATGCCTACAGCTAGTTTTTATCAGGTTCTATCTGCTGAAGCATTTACAAAGCATGGGCTTAATGTTCATGGAGTAATCTTTGATGAATTACATGCCCAGCCTAATAGACAACTTTATGATGTAATGACTAAAGGAAGTGGAGATGCGAGATGCCAGCCACTTTTCTTTTTAATTACTACTGCTGGGACTGATAGGCATTCTATTTGCTGGGAAGTTCACCAAAAAGCAGATGATATATTAAGAGGGAAAAAACATGATCCTACCTTCTACCCTATTATTTATGGAATTGAAGATGGTGATGATTGGACAGATGAATCTAATTGGTATAAAGCCAATCCATCTTTAGACCATACCATTGATATAGAAAAGGTAAGAGCAGCTTTTATAAGTGCAAAGGAAAATCCAGCAGAAGAGAACTTATTTAGGCAACTAAGGCTTAATCAATGGGTAAAGCAATCTGTAAGATGGATGCCAATGCATTTATGGGATAAGTGCTCCTTTGAAGTAAATCCTGAAAAACTAAAAGGAAGAGAATGTTATGGTGGACTTGACCTTTCAAGTTCCATCGATATAACTGCTTTTGTTTTAGTCTTTCCTCCAATACCAGAAGATGATAAATACTATGTACTTCCATACTTTTGGATACCAGAGGAGAACTTAGATTTAAGAGTTCGAAGGGACCATGTTCCTTATGATCTTTGGAAACAGCAAGGCTACCTTCAAACCACCGAAGGGAATGTTATACACTATGGCTTTATAGAGAAATTCATAGAAGAACTATGGAAGGACTATAACATTAAAGAAATAGCCTTTGATAGATGGGGAGCAGTGCAAATGACACAAAACCTAGAAGGTGCAGGATTTACAGTAGTTCCCTTTGGGCAAGGGTATAAAGATATGAGTCCACCTACAAAGGAACTTATGAAATTAACACTGGAAAAGAAAATAGCCCATGGTGAACACCCAGTACTATCTTGGATGATGGATAATATTCATGTAAGAACCGATCCTGCTGGAAATATAAAACCTGATAAGGAAAAATCCACTGAAAAAATAGACGGTGCTGTAGCTTTAATTATGGCCCTAGATAGAGCTATAAGAAATGAAGGAAGTAAATTTGATTTAAATGAGTATTCAACAGAAGAAATGCTAGACAAACTTTGGGGTTAGGGGGTGATGGTATTTGAATGTATTTAATAAGTTAAAGAATATATTTAGTCCTAAAGCTGAAGCGTTACCAGAGGAAATATCATTAAATAATAGAAGGCTTTTAGAAATATTGGGAGTTGAAAATAGCGAGCTTAATTACAAAGGTAAAAATGCACTAAAGGAAGCAACTGTGTTTTCCTGTATTAGAATATTGGCTGATAGCATAGGTAAACTTCCTACTAAAGTATATAAAAATAATAATGGAAGGCAAAGTGCGACAGAACATTATCTAACCCCAATTTTAAAGATTAGACCTAATACTTGGATGAGTGCCAGGGATTTTTTTAAGGCTTTAGAAGTTCAGAGAAATATCTATGGAAATGCTTATGCTTGGATTGAATTTGAAACAGTTGGTAAAAATGCAGGTCATGTTACAGGAATATATCCCTTAGATAGTTCTAAAGTAGAAATATATATTGATGATATAGGACTACTACCTCATAAAGGTAGACTTTGGTATGTTTACACCGATAAAAAAGGTACTCAGTATAGGATTGATCCTGATGAGATGTTACATTTCAAGGGACTAACCAGTGATGGGATTGTAGGCATGACTCCATTAAATCAACTTAAAAACACCATAGAAAATGCTGGAGCTGCAAGTGAATATTTAAATAACTCTTTTAAAACAGGACTTCAAACCAAAGGAATTATTCACTATATAGGAGATTTAAACCCAGAGGCCCAAAGAGTCTTTCGTGAAAGATTTGAACAGATGGCCAGTGGACTTAAAAACGCTAACAGGGTATCCCTTCTTCCTATAGGATATCAATTTCAGCCTCTAAGTTTAACCATGGCAGATGCCCAGTTTATAGAAAACACTCAGCTTACCGTAAAGCAAATAGCTGCAGCCTTTGGAATAAAGAACCATCAGATTAACGATTTAGATAGAGCAACTCATACCAATGTAGAATACCAGCAAAGGGAATTCTATGTAGATACACTAATGGATATTCTAACTGGCTATGAACAGGAATTAACATATAAGCTATTTACTAATAGGGAACTTGAAGAAGGCTACTATATTAAGTTTAATGTAAATGCAATACTCCGAGCTGATCCTAAAACAAGATATGAAGGATATAGAATTGCTATTCAATCTGGTTTTCTAACAGCTAACGAAGTAAGAGCATTAGAGGAAATGGAGGCAAAAGAAGGAGGAGATAGACTTTTAATCAATGGAAATATGATGCCTATTGAAATGGCAGGTGAGCAGTATAAAAGAGGTGGTGATGAAATTGGGAAAGAAGAATAAAAGGTTTTGGAACTTTAAATCCTTAGATGAAAAAACGGGAGAGTTAACCATTTATGGGGAGATTTCAAATGAAACTTGGTGGGGTGATGAAGTAACTCCTAAAGAGTTTAAATCTGATTTAGATAATTTAGGAGAAATAGATACACTAAATATTTATATAAACTCTCCAGGAGGGGATGTATTTGCAGGTCAGACTATTTATTCCATATTAAAAAGGCATAAGGCACATAAAAATGTATATATTGATGGATTAGCTGCAAGTATTGCGAGTGTCATAGCCATGGCAGGCAATATTATTTTTATGCCCAAAAATGCCATGATGATGATTCATAATCCTTGGACTGTAGGCATGGGTAATGCAGATGAGTTTAGAAAGCTAGCAGAAGACTTAGATAAAATCCGAGAAAGTTTAATTGCAGCTTATGAAAATCACTCTGCACTAACAAGAGATGAGATTATAGAGATTATGGATAGTGAAACTTGGCTAACAGCTACAGAATGTGAAGAGTATGGATTTTGTGATGTGGTAGAGGAAGAAAAAAATATGGCTGCTTCTATAGATAAGGATATATTGGCTAGATACAAAAATACACCTAAAGAGTTAATAGAAATAGAGAATGATTTGGAAGTTAGAAAACAAGCATTATTAAAACAGAAATTATTAATTGAACTAGAGCTTTAGGCTCTTTTTTATTTCAGAAAGGATGGGATGAATTTGAGTAAAGAATTAAGAGAACTACTTCAAAACCTAGAAGAAAAGAAAGCAAAGGTAAGAAGTCTACTTGGAGAAGATAAAGTAGCTGAAGCTGAAGATTTGATGGAAGAGGTAAGAGCACTACAAAAGAAAGTGACCCTTCAGCAGGAATTAGAAGCAGCTGAAAAGTTTGATATGGAAGATGCCACACCACTTAATGATACCGATAAAGACTTAGAAGCAGAATATAAACAAGTATTTTTAAAAGGCTTAAGGAAACAGAGAATTACTGCAGATGATTATAGCATTATTAATGAATATAAAGCTGCTATGCATGAAGGTGGAGTAAGCACTGACTCTGATGGAGATACGGGAATTATTGTCCCAGAGGATATTCAAACAAGAATTAATGAGCTTATGAGAAGCATGAATGATTTATCTAAGATTATTAGAGTAGAGAAGGTAAACACACTATCTGGTTCTAGGGTTTTAGAAAAAGATGAGGATATGGTTCCTTTTCAAGTGGTAGATGAGTATGGAGAAATTAAAGAAATTGATAATCCTAAATTTACACCAGTAACATATAAGCTTGTGAAAAGAGCAGGTTTTTTACCAATTACTAATGAGCTATTAAAGGATAGCGACCAAAATATTATAGCCTATGTAACAAGATGGATAGCCAAGAAGCACGTAGTAACTAAAAATAGTTTAATTATAGAGATATTAAAATCTCTATCAAGTAAAGATTTAAAAGACATTAAGGCTATTAAAAAAGTATTAAATGTAGATTTAGATCCTGCATTAAGTCTATCCAGTAAAATCATCACAAATCAAGATGGATTCCAATGGCTAGATGAACAGGAAGATGGTAATGGCAGACCACTACTTCAAGATGATATTACTCAACCTGGAAAGAAACTATTTAAAGGTAGACCAATTGTAGTATTAGCCAATAGAACATTACCTTCCACTGGAACTACCACAGTAAAAGCTACATTTATAGTTGGAAACTTTAAAGAGCTAATGGTTCTATTTAATCAAGGAGTTTATGAATTAGCTTCTACAACTACTGGTGGAGATGCTTGGAGAAGAGATACTACTGAACTTAGAACTATTACAAGAGATGATTGTGTGAAATGGGATACAGATGCAGCAGTATTTGGAAAGCTTACTATCTCAACAACTGGAGCATAGGGATGGGGTTTTCCACTCCTTTTGGAGGTGATAAGCCTTGCTAATTACACTAAAAGAAACTAAAGAATATTTAAGAGTAGGTGGAGATGAAGATGATAGTTTAATAGAATCCTTAATCAATGTTTCTGAAGAGTATCTTAAAAATGCCACAGGTAAGACCTTTAATAGTACAAACCCTTTAGCTAGGCTATTTTGTCTAGTCCTAGTAGTAGATTGGTATGAAAACCGAGGTTTAACTGCTGGAAAGGTAGGCCAAAAGATAAGGCCTGTAATTGATAGTATGCTAGCCCAGCTTAATTACTGTTACTCAGAGGAGATGGTGGAATGAATCCAGGAGAACTAAATAAAAGAATTACCTTTCAAAGATTAACTACCACCACCAATGAGAATGGCTTTGAAGTTGAAGAATGGGAAGATTTTAAAACTGTATGGGCAGCTGTTACCAATCTTCATGGAAGAGAATACTTTGAAGCTGCAGCAGTACAAAGAGAAAATACAGTTAAGTTTACTATTCGCTACCTTAAAAATATAGACACTTCTATGAGGATACTCTTTCAAGGAAGACAATATAACATCACTGCCATTGATAATATAAAATACAAAAATGTGTATATGGAAATAAAGGCATTGGAGGTGGATAAGAGTGGCTGATATGAAGTTAGAAGGAATGGAGAATCTTCTTAATGAAATCGAAAAGCTAGGTAAGACTGGTTCTAGAATTGAAAATAAGGCATTAAGGGAAGCTGGAGATGTAGTAAAAGAAGCCATTCAAAAGGAAACGCCTATAAGAAGTGGAAAGTTAAAGGAAAGCATAACTGTATCTAGGGTGAAAAACAAGGATGGAGCAAAGCAGGTGGAAGTAGGGCCTAATAAGGATGTATTTTATAGTAAATTTGTGGAATTTGGGACAATAAAGATGAAGGCCAATCCTTTTATGGCAAGAGGCTATGAAGTTTCTAAAGAAAATGCCATGGAGACGATTGAGAAAAATTTAAAAGAAGGATTGGGGCTATGAGTATAAATAAAGAAGTGTTATCAGCTTTAAGAGATATTCGGGTTCCAGTAAGATTTCAAACTTATACAGGTAATGAAGAAACATATATCACCTTTTTCACTTATCTAGATAGGCCAGAACAACACGCTGATGATTTAGAAATTGCTACTGGTTACTACGTGCAAATTGATATATGGAGCAGATCAGATTACACTGAAATCGGAAAAGAAGTACACCAAAGTATGCTAACAGCCAATTTTACTAAATTAAACTTTTATGATTTATATGAAGAGGATTTAAAGATATATCACAAAGTAATGAGATTTTTTAAGGAGGTCATGTAAATGGCACAAGTAGGATTAAAAGATTTACATTTTGCTATTTTAAATAAAGACACCATAGAAGAACTAACTTATGCTGTTCCTGAACCAATGGCGGGAGCTATAAATGCTACGATAAACCCAACGGTAAATACTCAAGAAGTCTATGCCGATGATCAGCTTTGGGAATCTGTATCTGCATTAGGAAAAATTGATGTGGAGGTAGAAACAGCAGATTTACCTTTAGCAACAAGGGTCAAGTTATTAGGAAATAAGATTGTGGAAGGAGTACTTGTAGAAAACAAAGCAGATATTCCACCACATATCGCATTAGGATTTAAAAGCTTAAAATCCAATGGAAAATATCGTTATGTGTGGCTTTTAAAAGGAGTGGCCCAGCCTATGGCAGAAGACTATTCCACTAAGAAAGATAATGTGGAGCATAAGACACCAAAGATTAAACTTACCTTTATGCCAAGACTTCATGATGGAGACTGGAAACACACAGCAGATGAAGATGGTGCAGATTTCCTAGGAGCTGATACTTGGTTTGAAAAGGTTCCAGGAGATACTACAACACAGGAGGTTTAATATATGGAGATTATATTAAAGAAGGATAAAAAAGATAAGACCTACACCACTGGTTTTATATCTGCAAGGATGGTTAGAAGAACCATTGAAGTATCCCAAGGAGTAGATTTTGATAACATTTCTCCAGAGGAATTAGATAAACTAATTGACTATATAGTAGAACTATTTGGTAATCAATTTACTAGAGATGATGTCTACGATGGACTTCAATCTAAAGACTTAATTCCTACCATCACAAAATGTATTAATGAAGTAGTAGGTGAGATGTCAGAAGTAACAGCAGGTGATGGAAAAAACCAGTAGAGGGGAATGCCATGGATCCCCAGGATTTTATAGACCAGTTGTATCTAGCACTTTTGGATAAAGGTTGGACATTAAATGAAATTGACTCCATGGATATAATCTATTATTTGAAACTAATGACTAAGAAACTTGGAGAGGAAAAAGTATATATTGATGAAATTTTGTAATAAATCAATTAAAAGTAAAAAAGTTTAATTGTAATCAAAACATAATTATGCTATAATTAAGGCATAATATTAATAAAGGAGTTGATATTATGCCTGAAATTAGACCGATAAAAGATTTAAGAAATACAACTGAGATTTCTGAGATTTGTCATAAAACTAAAGAACCAATTTTTATCACAAAGAATGGCTATGGAGATTTAGTAGTTATGAGTATGGAAACATATGAAAGAAAGTTAGCTAAAGTAGATTTATATAAAAAATTAGCCGAAGCAGAAAGTCAAATTGAAAACGGAGAAATGCTATTAGATGCTGAAAGTGTTTTTAAAGATTTAAGGGGAAAATATGTCAAAGAATAATTATAGTCTAAAATTTACCCCAAAAGCCAGTGAGGATTTAGATAAAATATATAGTTATATTTCTAAAGAGCTATACGCTGAAAAAGCTGCTAAAAATCTTTTGGAAAAAATAGAAATGAGTATTATGCAACTTAAAGATTTTCCGTTTTCATGTAATTATGTAGCAGATGAGTTTTTAAAAAAGAAAGGCTATAGAAAGTTAATAATAGATAATTACATTGCTTTTTATTTAGTAAATGAAAAAGAACAACAAGTAATTATAATGCGTGTTTTATATGGTAGGCAAAAATATCAAGATTTACTTTAAAAAATAATCTAATTAAACAAAAACAAAGCTCTTTAATAAGAGTCTTGATGTTTAATTGCATCAATAAAATCAATGCCCTACGGGGTCAAGGTCTCTATATATTAGAGGCCTTTTATAATTTTAACAAGAGGCACCTAAATTCTAGGTGTATTTTTTATGCCCAAAGGCAGGTGAAATAAGTGGCAAAGGAAATAGGGAAATTAAATGTAGTGGTAGGCCTAGACTCTACTGGATTTCAAAATGGAATAAACAGCTTAAACCGAGAGATGAAAAAAGTTCAATCGGAGTTTAAACTAGCAAGTGCTGAGATGGGAAGGCATGGAAAAGGACTAGATAGTCTTAAACTAAAATCTGATAGTTTAACAAAACAAACGGAACTTCAAAGGCAAAAAGTAAAGGCTTTAGAAGAAGCCCATCAAAAGTCAGTAGAGACAAAAGGAAAAGATGCCAAAGCTACACAGGATTTAGAGATAAAATTAAATAAGGCAAAGACACAATTAGCCTATATGGAGCAGGATTTAAAGAAGGTAAATCAGGAAATAGAACTGCAATCCTCAGGCTTTTATAAACTGGGAAAAGCATTAGAGCCAGTTGGGCAGAAGATGCAAGATGTAGGGGAAAAGATGGAAGCTGTAGGTAAAGACTTAACTAAAAAGATTACACTTCCTCTTGTAGGCATTGGAACTGCTGCAATAAAAGTAGGCTCTGATTTTGAAGCTGGTATGAGTGAAGTAGGGGCTATAAGTGGTGCTACAGGTAATGATTTAAAATTGCTAGAGGAAAAAGCTAAGGAAATGGGTGCTACCACAAAGTTTAGTGCATCTGAATCTGCCGAAGCTTTAAAGTATATGGCCATGGCTGGCTGGGACACTACACAAATGCTTGATGGTTTAGATGGAGTTATGATGCTTGCAGCTTCCAGTGGTGAGGATTTAGGTTTAGTTTCTGACATTGTCACTGATGCCCTTACTGCTTTTGGAATGGAAGCAAAAGAGGCATCTAACTTTGCAGATTTATTAGCCAGTGCATCATCAAATTCAAATACAAATGTAGCAATGCTTGGGGAGTCCTTTAAATATGTGGCTCCTCTTTTTGGTGCATTGGGATATTCTGCAGAAGATGCAGCCCTTGCTTTAGGACTTATGGCCAATGCAGGAATTAAAGGGAGCCAAGCTGGAACTTCTCTAAAGACTGCCATTGCAAACCTTGCTAATCCAACTGATAAAATGGCGGGAGCCATGAATCAATTAGGTCTATCTATTACAGATGCCAATGGAGAAATGCTTCCATTTAAAGATGTGATGGATGAATTAAGATTAAAGTTTGCAGGACTTTCTGAAGAACAACAGGCCCAATATGCAGCTACTATATTTGGAAAAGAAGCAATGAGTGGAATGCTTGCAATCATAAATGCAAGTCCTGAAGACTATGAAAAACTCACTCAAGCTACAAGGGAATACAACGGTGTAGCAAAAGAGATGGCTGAAACTATGGAGGATAATCTCCAAGGTGAAATCACTAAATTAAAATCTGCTCTTGAAGGTGTAGGAATACAGATATTTGAGATTTTAGTTCCCCATTTACAAACCTTAGTTGAAAAGCTGCAACTTGTAGTAGAATGGTTTGCAAATCTAAATCCTGCTACTCAGGAAACTATAGTGAAAGTAGCAGCCCTTGCAGCAGCTATAGGACCATTATTAATCCTTGGTGGAAAGGTTATAGGTGGAGCAGGTACTATTATTACTTCCTTTTCAAAAGTATCAATAGCTTTAGCTGGATTAAAAACAGGAACTGCTGGAGTCACAGTTGCTACTAGTGGAATGGCTACTGGATTTAGTGCAGCAGGAATAGCTGCTAAAGCTGGAGCCTTACTTTTAAATCCATGGACTTTAGGAATTGGAGCTGCTACAGTGGCAGGTATTGCACTATATAAACATCTTTCAAAAGAAAGTATTCCTACTATAGAGTTGTTTGGAGATGAAGTATCTGAGTCTACAAAGAAAGCTGTAGGAGGGTTTTTAGAATTAAACGATGAAGCAACTTTAGCTTTAAATCAACTTTCATGGAGTGGTCAGGAAGTAACTAAAGAAATGGCAGACGGGATAACAGCAAACTTCTCACAAATGACAAGTGAGGTTCAAGCTGGACTAGATAAGCACCATGAAGAGTCTTTAGGAAAGATACAAAACTTTGTAACTAACAGTACATCCCTATCTAAAACAGAACAAGATGAGATTTTAAATAATATGCAAGAGGGCTATGAAAATAGAAAGAAGGAAATTTCTGATAGTGAAGCAAGGATAAAAGAGATATTAGATACAGCTTCCATTGAAAAAAGAGCCTTAACTAAATCTGAGCAGGAAGAGATAAATACTATCCAACAAGAGATGGTAGATACGGGAATTAGGGTTCTATCTGAAAATGAAGTAGAATCAAAGTCCATTATGGAAAGGATGAAGGCTCAAGCTGGAGAGATTACTGCAAAGCAAGCTGCAGAGGTTGTTAAAAATAGTTTAGAGCAAAAGGATAAAACCATTAAAGCAGCAGAGGAACAATACAAAGAAGTGGTTAAGGAAATCATCAGACAAAGAGATGAATCAAAAACTATTACTAAAGATCAGGCAGATAAATTAATAAAAGAAGCTACTCGTCAAAAAGATGAATCCATTAAAAAAGCAGAAGATATGCATGAGAAAGTAGTAGATGAAGCTAAAACTCAAGCCAAAGAGCATGTCAACCAAGTAGACTGGGAAACAGGAGAGATTAAGACAAAGTGGCAGGTTATGAAAAGTGATGTATCCACTAAGGCTAGAGAAATAAAAGAAAATGTAATAAAGAGATGGGAAGAAATTAAAAAAGATTCATCTCAAAAATGGCAAAATATAAAAACGAACTTAGCTAATAGCTGGAGTTCTATGAAAGAGGATACTATTACTAAAGCTAGAGAAATTAAAGAAGATGTTACTAAAAGATGGGAAGATATAAAGATATCTACTTCTGAAAATTGGGAAGTAGTTAAAACTTCTGTATCTAGTAGTATTAGTAAAGTAAAAAGTAAAATATCAGAAGGAATAGAAAAGATAAAAGAATGGAATGCCACAAAGGTAAAAGAAAAGGTATTTAGTATTGTAGAAAAAGTAAAAAGAGTATTTTCAGGTGGAGGGGCAGATTCTAACTTTAGCGGAACTAGCTTCTTTCAAGGTGGACTTACTATGGTAGGAGAACTTGGTCCAGAGCTTGTAGAACTTCCAAGAGGTAGTAGGATTTATAACGATAATGTGACTAAAAAGATGCTTTCTGGGGATAAAGGTATAACTCAAAACATAGTTATCAACAGTTCTACTCCGTTAACCCCATCTGAAACAGCAAGACAAATTAAAAATGCATCAAGACAACTTGCTCTTGAATGGTAGGAGGTGTGTTATGGAGAAAGTTGTTATTACTAATAAAAATGGAGAAAGCATTACCCTTGGCAATCAATCTCCTTATTTTTTAGAAATATTAGATGGAGCTGGAAATATTCCAGTTACAATTGAAAGTCAAAAATCACCCAAACAAGATGGCTCTACTTATATTGATAATATGCTAGAAAGTAGAGCCATCTCCATTGAAGGAGTAATTGTAACAAGAGGTAATCCTAATGAGGTTTTAGAATGTAGAAGGGAGATGCAGAGAGTATTAAATCCTAAACTTGGAGAGCTAATCCTCACCTACTATCATAATGATATAATTAAAGAAATCAAAGCAATAGCAGAAACTACACCAGTTTTTCCTAGTGGTCAAGGTAGTAAAGGATTATATTATCAAAAGTATTTATTATATCTACTTTGCCACCAGCCATTTTGGCTTGATACCTATTATGAAAGTAGAGAAATGTCCTATATTATGGGTGGACTTAAATTTAGATTATTTTTGCCTACCAGCTTTTCTGATAGAGGATTTAAAAGAAAGGCAGTAAATGAAGGAGATGTCTCTACTCCAGTTACTATTGAATTCAGGGGCCCTGCTATTAATCCTACAGTAACAAATTTAACAACTGGAGAATTCATTAAAGTCAATAGGGAACTTGGAGAACAGGATGTATTAACAGTATCCACTAACTTTGGAGAAAAGTATGTGAGGATTAATGGGGAAAATGCATTTCACTATATAGATTTGGATAGCATCTTTTGGTGTCTTTTGCAAGGGGAGAATATTTTAAGCTATGAAAGTAATAATGATAGTATAAAAACGAAAGTTATTGTAAAGTGGAAAAATAGATACATTGGTCTTTAGAAAGGAGGAAATTCATGGCTGAAAGGTTTCGATTCTTTGACTCAATAGATGGAGAAGATGAAAGATATTATACCGCTGATGAGTTTGCAGAATATTTTAGGCAGTTTATAAGAAATGGTATTTTTAATGGAGGAGAAAATCTTCAAGTGGGCACTGAAGGAAAAGATATGAAAGTATTTATTAAGCCCGGGTATGCTTGGATTGAAGGATATCTTTATAAAATAGACACTGAGTCTTTGGCATTAGAACATGGCACAGCAGATCCAGAATTTAATAGAATTGATAGAGTAGTTATTCGCCTTGATAAGTCTTTGGAGAAAAGATATGTCAGGGCTTTTATTTTAAAGGGAATTCCAGCAGAAGAACCAGTGCCAGCAAAGTTAACTAGGAATGATAACATCTATGAAATATCTTTAGCTCAGGTAGAAGTTATTGCAGGAAAGAGTTTTATTGAATCTTATCAAATAACTGATGAAAGAGTTAATAATGAAGTATGTGGTCTTGTTACACATTTATTTGAACAGGTGGATACTACAGAGATATTTAATGAATGGATAAATTATTTAAAACATAAAAAGGAGGATTCAACTTCAAGCTATAATGAATTTGTAAATGGGCTAGAATTAAAATTAAATCTTTTTCAAAAAACATGGTCTGATTGGATAGAAGATAAGATATTAGAACCAAGTGGTGAATTTTATTTAGAATGGAAAATGTGGTTCAATGAAATAAAAGATATTACAAATCTTGTTACTAAAATTAACTTTGATGAACATAAGGCAGATTATGTGTCGCATAGAACGAAAGCAGAAAAAGATAAGTTGGCAGGAATTGAGAGTGGTGCTCGAAAATTAGCAAATGTAGATGATGTTAAACAAATGCCATTAGCAGGTGGTAGTTTTACAGGTATAGCTAAAGCACACTCTAATACATCATATACAATTGCACAAATTAGGAATATAATCTTATCCCCAAATGACGCAGATTTAGCTCTTATGGATAATGGAGATATTTGGATTAAATACAAATAGGAGAGGATAAAATGGCTTTTATATTAGATAATATAGCAGCATCAGCTGGATTAATTGCAGGTTGGTTTGGTTCTGAAAATGTTGAAAACTATACTGTTGATACTTATCAAAAAAGCAAAGTACATTTTCCTTGTCAACTTATCTCTATTAGACTTCTTAGATATGTAAATGGGAGCTTAAATGATGAAAAGGATGGCTCAGGTACTTGGGATCATCTAGTTAATAATTTATATCTTTATAGGGAGTATGGAGATTTACCAACATCCCCCAAAGGGCAATCATATTTAACTTCATTTGGTTCTAATAATAGAGTATATTACAATAGAGAGAGGAATCATAGTGATAAGTATATGAACTATATAGCATATGAGGAACCAAAGGAACCATATTTTATTAACTCTTTAATGTTTTATGATAAATTAGGATACGCAAAAGTGACTATACAAGAGGGGAAAATAATTTTTAATTGTAAATACCGATATACAGGACATAGTTATTATGCAGATGCATACTGGAATATGTATACTACATTTTATTATCTTAAGTTTATGGGTATAGTATTTTGTGAAAATGGAGTATGTAAAAATGGTGCTGTTCCTAATAACGATTCGAATATTACAAGTATAACTATACCGATATTTGAAATACCTGAAGATAAGTTTAATAATTTAAATATTGACCTTTATATAAGATATAAACAAGTAAAAACTGGTTTATTTACTGGTACTGATTATGTTACAAGTGATGGAATAAAAACTGATAATGGTTGTATGACAAAACTACTACCTCAATATAGAAATGGTATTATAAAGCAAAAGCTTTCATTAAATAAGGAAGATTTAGGTGATAAATTTAAGATAAGCTGTGACCAATTAATTGATAAAGAAGGAAGAGAAATACCTGCTGAATATATTTTTTATTTTCAAAATGATAAAGATAGAGCTTGGCGTAAAAATAACTCTTCAAATAATACCTATACAATAATAAATAAAGACAAATTAAAAGAGGATAGTAGATTGTGGGTTATAGCTTATCCTACAAGCCCAGATTATAAAAATTATATTGGCAATGCTGTTATGCTACCTTTAAAAGATATAGAAGTGTATTTAAATATAAATAATGTGATTAAAAGATATGACACAGGCAAGGTGAAAATAAATAATACACTTCGACAAATTGACAAGATATGGGCTAAAATAAATAATGGTTTTAAAGAGATTTGATAGGATAAAAATAAATAGTAATGAATTGAAGGTGAACAATCTATGAAACCTATAAGAATATTATCAACAACACTAGATTTACAGGGAGAGATAGACAACTATCTTTCTTTTTCTTTTTTAAGAAGATACTATTCTACTGGAGAATTCCAGCTAGTTACTAATAGAAAAGTTCAAAATGCAGATAAGCTAAATATTAATCAACTAATCATGCTCGGGGCAGATAAATATAAGGTAGGAATTATAAGGCATAAAGAAATAAAGACAAATGAACAGGGAGAAGAAATCCTAATAGTTAAAGGTCATACACTAGGAGCTATTACAAAACAAAGAATTACTATTCCATCAGATAACCAAGCCACAGATACAATTGAAGCTGATGCAGAAACAGCTATGAAGCATTATGTGAAAAGGAATTGTTTAGATATTCCTGGTATGGAGTTTCCTATGCTAGATATAGCAGAAAATAAGAATAGAGGTCCTAATATTAAATGGCAAAGTAGATATAAAAATTTAGAAGAAGAGTTGGAAATAATAAGTAATCTATCAGGACTAGGTTGGTATATCTATCCTGACTTCAATTTAAAGAAGTGGATATTTGACATATATAATGGAAGGGATTTTTCAGTAAGCCAAAATATTAATCCTCCTGTTATCTTCTCCCCTGAATTCGACAATGTTAAATCCCAGGAGTATGTAGATAGTTTATTGGACTATGGAAATTTTGCTATTGTGGCAGGACAAGGTGAAGGTGCGAATAGAGAAATTATAACAGTTGGAAGCGATGATACTGGTCTTGATAAACACATCATATTTGTAGATGCAAGAGATTTAGAAAATAGTGATGATTTGCCAAGGAGAGGTGAAGCTAAACTTAATGAACATAAAAGAGTTCTTACTTTCCAATCAGAGATACTTCCAGAAGGGCCATTTAAGTATGAGAAGGATTGGAAATTGGGAGATATAGTGACAGTTAAGAATAAGGACTGGGGTGTTACCATGGATACTAGGATTACAGAGGTAACAGAAATTTATGAAGCAGGTGGTTTTAAGCTAAATGTAACTTTTGGAGAAAGCTTACCTACTCTGACACAGAAGATTAAATCAGCTTTAGGAGAACTGAAAATTGAAAGCATGAAATGATGGACATCTAATGGATGTCTATTTTTTATGCTGAAAGGAGGAAAATGCATGAAAGATATAATCCATACCATCCAAATTATATTTGCAGCCATTGGTGCATATATTGGTTGGTTTTTAGGTGGATTTGATGGCTTGCTTTATGCACTAGTAGCTTTTGTAGTACTTGACTATATAACAGGTTTGATGGTGGCTATTTTAGATAAGAAGTTATCTAGTAGCATTGGATTTAAAGGTATTTTTAAAAAAGTACTCATCTTTATATTTGTAGGGATAGGCCATATCATAGACTTTTATATTCTCCAAAATGGGAGTGCAGTTAGAACCGCTGTAATATTTTTCTATCTTTCCAATGAAGGATTAAGCATAGTAGAAAATGCTGCTAAGATTGGACTTCCTGTGCCAGAAAGCTTAAAGAAAGTATTTACAGAATTAAAGAAGGAGGATGATTAAATGGCGAGACTTTGCTTGGACTATGGGCATGGTGGAGAAGATCCAGGAGCCATATATAAAGATCGATGCGAGAAAGATGATATATTAAATCTTGGTAGAGCAGTGGCTAAAGAATTGAGAAGATGTGGAGTTATTGTAGATGAAACTAGAACGAAAGACATAACTGTAAGCTTAAAGGAAAGAAGTAGCTTTGAAAAGAGTGGCAGATATGATTACTTTATATCCTTTCATCGAAATGCTTTTAAACCAGAGAAAGCTAAAGGGGCAGAAACTTATACCTATTTAAATCAAGGGGCAAAGGCTAAAGAGTTAGCTAATAAGATACAAAGTTCTTTAGTGGATGTTGGCTTTACAGATAGAGGAGTAAAGAAAGCTAACTTTCATGTATTAAGAGAAACTAAAGCACCTGCAGTACTTATTGAAATAGGGTTTATTGATAATGCCCACGATAATCAATTATTCGATAATAAGTTTGAGAAAATCGTAAAAGCCATATCAAAAGCAATTTTATCTCAGTTAGGAATTAAATATATAACATCTACTGGCTCTCCACCAAGTGGTCAATCCCTATATCGAGTGATGGCAGGTTCTTTTAAAGAAAGAGAAAATGCAGAAAGACAAGTTAAAAAATTAAAGTCGGCAGGTTTTGATGCCACCATTATGATATTCAATAAATAGTATTTTGCCTTGGACAAATCGTTCAGGGCTTATTTTTTTAACCTTAAAAATCTTAAATTTCTAATATAAATCAAGCCTTAATTATAAGGGAAAATTAACTTGATAATAATGAAACGTAATTGTAATATGCTAGTACCAAAACATAAGGAGGAGATAGAATGCTGTTAAGTCAAGGGATACGGGAGTTTTCAAAATATATGAAGCTAATAGATAGATCAAAACAAACCATCATAGGATATGAAAAAGAACTGATTTATTTTGATAATTTCTTAAGTGTAAAACATAATTGCCCAATGTATATAAAAGATATTGAATTGGAGGATATTGAGGATTATCTTCTGGACCAAAAGGAGAGAGGCATAGCAACAGCTAGTAGAAGTAGGTCAGTTTATATCTTAAGAAGCTTTTATAAATACTGCGTGAAAAAAGATATTGTAAAGAAAAATATTGCTAATCTAGTGGAACCAGTAAAAGTAAAGCAAAAGGAAAGAGACTTCTTAACAGAAGAGGAATTTGAAGCCCTTATAGAAGCAATTAGGCAACCAGTTATTAAAACAGTAGTTCAAACTATGTTCTATACTGGTGGGAGGGTATCAGAGATAATTCATTTAAAACTAGAAGACGTGGATTTAGAAAACAAAGTAATGCATATTATTGAAGGAAAAGGTGGGAAGGATAGGGACATTCCAATCAATGATAAACTCTGCAACATACTACAAAATTATCTAGAAAATATTAGGGAAGCAGATTCTAATAGGTTCTTTGCTTTAGAAAGTACTGGAAAAGTATCTAGTAGCTATATCAATAGGCTTATTAAAGAAGCTGCATATGAGATCGGACTTGAAAAGGACATTTCAGCCCATGTGTTAAGGCATTCCTTTGGAACAAACCTTTTAGAAAAAGGAGCTTCAGTGGTAAGCATTCAAAAACTACTAGGTCATGCAAACCTAGCAGTAACCACAAGATATCTTCATCAAGACATGAATAAATTAAGCGATACAGTAAATCTTTTATAGGAGGGAAAAGGATGAGTGACAATAAACCAATTTATACTTCAAAGGTAAGAAAGATAATAGAGCTATTGAAATTTCAAACAAGAGATGAAGCTGCAGAGGAATTAGGGTATAAAAACTATAAGAGTTTGGATATGTATATGAGAAGGAAGAATTTCAGATATGATAGCGAAAGTGGGCAGTATGTGCCAAAAGAAAATAGAGTGGATAAACTAAAACTAAACCGAGACCCTAAAAGCTATGCACCTACAAAGGTAGTGAGTATCATCACTGCCTTTGAGGAAGCTAACGCAGACCCAATGCTAATAGCCAAACAAGAAGGATTCAAAGACCATAAAGAAATGGCAGAATATATGGCTAACAAAGGTTATGAGTGGAATGCTTATAAAAACAATTATGTAAAGACGATAGGAAAGGTAGAGGAAAAAACAACAGATGAAGTAATAGAGGAAGTAGTAACAACCCAAAATCCACCAACAGATATAGATGAATACATTCCTTTCATCCAATTTCTATATGAGAAAAGAGATGACATCTACCAACTATTATCAGGAACTAAAGAAGATGGGACCATACCAAGATATGTAGTGCCAGGACTTGTCAGAACCAAAGCCATTTATATGAGTGATATGGTAGCAAAGCTTACTGCAGAATTTAGCAAAGAAAAGAATGTCACCCAGAGAGAAGTCATGGAAGGAGCATTGATTGAATATCTCCAGAAGTATGGATTCAAGAGGGAAGTTGAGACACTTCTGAAAAATGAGTAAAAGGTCTTTTTAAAAGATAGGTTTGTGGTATAATAATAGTAAGATGGAGGTGGTATATCCAAATGTCTTATGAAACAAGGCCACAAACTTATGATGAAACGATTAAAATTTTAGAAAAGAAAGATTATAGAGGGATAGCAGAGTTTATACTACCTTCAGTAAAGGATGCGGAAGAGGTTTCTTTAGAACATACACAACTATCAGTTCCAGACATGAGGGAGATGGACTTTTTAACAAGAGTTAATATGAACTCGGAAAGTTTTATACTTCATATAGAATTCGAAACGGCTTACAAAAGCAACACTGAAATGATGAAAAGAATGCTTAGATATTATACTTATATAAAATGGCATAATGACTTGCCAATTTATCAAGTACTTATGGTACTAAAAGAACCAACTAATGTAAAAAATATAGAAGGTAGTTTTAAAAGCACAGTACAAGATTTAGATGTGATGCAGTACCAATACAAAGTAATTAAAGCATATGAAATTGATAAATATGAAGTACTAAAAGATAAGCAAGTGGTATTATATCCTTTAAGAGTATTTATGAAGCATGATGGAGAGAGTGAAGAAGAACATATTTTGGAATGTCTAACAGCTGTGGAATCACTTCCAGACAAAGACTATTATTTTCTTACAGTTCAATGCGTTAAAAAGTTGTATGAAAAGAGTAAATATAAAAAGTTTGTAAAGGAGGAGATCCTAATGCAATCATCACTATACAGAGAGCCTTATGAAAAGGGAAAAATAGAAGGCGAAGCTAAAATGGTTATAAAACTTTTAACCAAAAGATTTGGTGTTATCCCACCAGAATTAAGAAAAAGGATAGAGTCATTAGACTCTGAAACTCTAGATAGAATTATGGATGAAGCCCTCTCATATGAGAGTATTAAGGATGTTGAAAAGACACTTCAATAGAAATGCTTATTTACTAATACTTGTGATTAAAGGTGATTTTATGTCAGTTGATTCTTTTACAAAAGAATTTAAAATATCAAAATCAGAAACGGTTGAAAGGCTAGAGAAAGCTATAAAAGATATAAAACCATTAGAAATGAATTCAAGAGATGCTGTAAATAGAATGAGAGAAAGAGAGAATAAATTATTGGAGCTACTTCGGATAAAATAATACAAATATACTTTGGAATGAAGGCCTAAGGTGGTATTATTGCCAAAGATGGGGGGCACGAGTGGGCTCCCTGGTATTATTTATTAGAAAACCTTTATGAATAATAAGCTTATAAAACCTATCAGTATGCATAATGATACTCATTATATGAATGAGGACTAATTTAGGGGTATAAGAAGGCTCTGAACCTTTGATTTAAGTGGGGTTCAGGGCTTTTTGTTATACATAGAAATAGGTAATTTTGTGCTATTAATCCTACTACTGTAAAAGTAGTATTCAACAAAGAAGTTGAAGAGTTAGCAAAAGCTGATGTAGTAGTAACAAATGTAAAAACTTCAGAAAAACAATACGTTAAAGAAGTTAAGTTAGCTGAAGATAAGAAATCAGCAGAAATATCATTCTATGATGCATTAGCAACAAAAAATACTTATAAAGTAGTTGCAGCTGGTGCTGAAAAAGAATTTGACTTTGTAATTGGTGATGTAGCTAAAATAGAAGCTAAAACTGTTCAAGTAGTACCAACAGAAGCTACAGCAATTGAATATAAGGTATTAGATGCTAACGGCTTAGATATTACAGCAACTACTGATGTTACATTTGAATCAACAGCAAGTGATAAAATAGATAAAGATGGAAAAATCACATTAGCTGATAAAGAAACAGCATTTGTATACGTAGTATATACAGATAAAGATGGAAATAAAATAAAATCAAATAGAATTACTGTAAAAGCTGAAGCAGCTAAACCTGCTGAAATATCTGATTATACAGTAGCTAAAAATGCAAATTTTGATGCTGATGATTACAAACAAAACCTAGTATTACAAAAAGGTGCAGAAGGACAAAAAGTTCATGTATTAGTTAAAGATCAATTTGGTAAGAAAATAGATAACCCTGTTGTTAGCTATGAATCATTAGATAAGACAATAGTATTAGTAGATAGAACTAATGGTGGCATTACTCCATTAAAAGAAGGCTCAGTTCCAGTAAGAATTACTGTTGGAGATATAACTAAAACAATAGAAATTAAAGTAGTAGCAGATGCTAAAGCAGCAGCTGTTGAACTTGATAAAAATGAAATTTCAATTTCAAATCAAGTAAATACTCCAGAAGAAGTAAAAGTAACTGTAAAAGACCAATATGATAATGTGTTTGAAGGTACTGACAAGGTAACAGTAAAAGTTACTTCAGGATCTGACCTAGTAACAGTATCTAATGAATTAAGTTTAACTAAAGGCGTAGGAACATTAGGAGTTAAACCTGCTGATAAAACTAAATCAGGAAAAGCTGTAATTGAAATTGCTGTTAGTGAAAAAGTAAAAACAACATTAGAAGTAGAAGTAACTAAAGCTGGAATCGTTGACAACTATGTTGTTGAAGGTTTCAAAGCTGAATTAGATAAGAATACTGATGAAAAGAATGAAAATAATGAAATGACATTATCAGTATTCCCAGTAGATGCTGATGGAGTTAAAACTGGTGATGCAGTTACAGATGCAAAAATGACAGTAACAGATAAAGATGGTAACGCAGTTACAGAATTAAAAGATGTAAAGGCAGGAAAAATAGAAGCTTCTAAATTTGATGCAGATGAAACTTATACAGTATCAGTTAAAGTAGGAACAATTGAAGTATTCAAAGATAGTTTCAAAGTTGTAGATACAACTAAAAACCCAGTAATAGAACAAAAAACTAGTAATATCAACATAGAGATTGCTGATGGAGAAATAAATGATGAACTAAAAGCAGCTTTCTTAAAAGATGGAAAAGCATTAGCTGAAACTGAAGATGTAGTAGTAAAATCTTCAGACAATACTGATGTTGTTACAGTTGTTAAAGATGGAAAAGCAACAGCTGTAAAACAAGGTAAAGCTACATTAGTTATAAGTAAAGTAGCAGGTGAAGAAGTTGACAATCTATTAGTGAATGTAACAATTGAAGCATTAAAAGGTAAAGCAACAGCAACTGCAAAAACAGTAAATGGTGATAATGAAGATGTTAATCCATTAGGCTCTGTTATTGTAAACTTAACTTATGGTGCTGGTATCAAAAGTGCTGATGTTGAATCATTGAAAATAGAACTATATAATGGTAAAAAATTATTAGCAACAAATATACTACAACCAGAAAAGTTAAATAAAAAAGAAAAAGAACTTGAAAAGATAACATCACCATTTAACTTAGGCAGAAGCGAAAAACATGACAAATGGGCATGGGTACGTGGAGAATATCCACTTCAAGGCGATGAAGTAACTACTGCTGACCTACCAAATAAAGTTGTTGCAACATATGTAGTAAAAGGTATAAAATATGTTAGTGAAATTGAATTAAAAGACACTTTAACAGTTCCAAAAACTTATGCAGAAGTACAAGCAGAACAAGCAGAAACAGCACAAGAAGAAGGCAAATAAGAATTATTAATAACTCAGTAATGAGTAGATAACATAAACAAAAATTATGAGAGGGGTAACCTCTGGTTATCCTTCTCAAATTTAAATAAATGAACGGAAACCTTTCAAACCCAAATTCATAAAATAGTCAGGTCACATCACTGGCTGAAAACTAAATAAGACATATCATATTAAAGGCTATTGGATAAAGTATTAATGGGAATGCTCTATCCAATGGTCTTTATTTCTTTTTATAAGCAAGCTCAGTCCCTAGTCAGGTCCTTTCGCAAGGACCCCCGGGGGTCATGAACAAATTGTAAACAAAAACAAGAGAGGGATAGAAAAATCTATCCTTCTCAAATTCAAATAAATGAACGGAAACCTTTCAAACCAAATCACATCAAATTCTCAAAAACATCATAAAATAGTCAGAACACATCACTGGCTGAAAAACTAAATACATTTCATAGAAGACTAATCTATTTGGGGATTAGTCTTTTTTGCGTTAAATAACCAATTAGTGAAGCTTTAAGTTGAAACTAGAATATATGAATGCTAAAATATAAGTATGTAATAAAATAAAGAGATTATAAGGAGTTGTTATTTTGGAAAATAAAATCCTAGTGTTACTTAATCAATTAGTAGATGGTCAAAATAAAATAAATGATAGATTAGATAAAATAGAAGGTAAGATAGATTCAGTAATAGATCAAACTGCTGACTTAAAAAACTAAATAAGCATAACAAAGATCCTTGAATAATATTTTTTATTCAAGGGTCTTTTTTTATATTAATATGAAAAACATGTTTAAATATATATTTTTAAGGCAATAATTTAATAAATTAAATAAACCTATAAAGGAGATTGCTATGTATAAAAAAAGAGAATGGTTTCCAAACTCAGAATATCATATAACAAGTAGAGGAAACAGAAGGAATGATATTTTTAGAGATGAAGAAGATTTTCAAGTTTATATTACAATTATTGAAAATTCTTTAGAACATTTTAAAGGTCAGTTTGAACTAATTTGTTATTGCCTTATGGATAATCATGTACATCTTTTACTAAAGAGCAAAGATAGACATATAAAATTTTTAATGTCTAGAATAAATAGCATATATGCAAAGTATTTTAATGAAAAATACAATTATTGTGGACATTTATATGAAAAAAGATATTTTTCAGAGCTAATAGAAAAGGATTCACAACTTTTAGAAACTAGTAGATATATTCATTTAAATCCAGTAAAAGCAAATATGGTTGAAAAGCCAGAAGACTATAAATGGAGTAGTTATAAAATGTATATAGGACAAGAAAAAGAGAAATTAATTAAATCAGATAGGGTATTAAATTATTTTAAAGAAGAAAATAAAAGAGAATTATATAAAGAATTTATAGAAGAATATATAAAAATAAAAATGTTAAAAGAGGTGAAATAATTGGCATCAGTAATAAATAGCTTTGCAATTAAAGGAATAGATGCATATGTTGTAAAAATAGAAACAGACACAATATATGGTAAGCCCTCCGTTTCCATTGTAGGATTGGGAGATGCATCTATAAAAGAATCAAAAGAAAGATTAGAAGCTTCTATAAAGCATAATAGATATGAATTTCCTAAAATGAAAATAGTTATAAACTTAGCACCCTGTGACATGAAAAAAAGTGGTTCCCATTTTGACTTAGGTATGGCTATAGGAATACTTTTGCAGAGTAATCAAATAATATTTGAAGAAATAAATAACTTTGCGTTTATAGGAGAACTGTCTTTAAATGGAGAATTAAGACCTGTAACAGGAGTTCTTCCTATGGCAATAGAAGCTAAAAAAGCAGGAATTAAAAACATAATATTACCAAAGGATAATTATAAAGAAGCAAAACTTGTAGGTGGAGTTAATATATTTCCCTTTGAAAATTTAGAGCAGGTAATTAATTTTATGCAAAATGGAGATACATATAATTTTGAAATTATTGCTGATGAAAATAAAAATCAAACTAAGAATTATTTAGACTTCAAAGATGTACAGGGACAAGACACAGTAATTAATTTTGTAGTAGCAGCTGCTGCAGGTGAACATAATTTAAAAGATTAACTTTAGAATCATTAAGACAGCCATTAGAAGACAAAGTTATTAGTATTGCAAGAGTAAAATATTCTCAATGCTATCCAGCTAATTTTATGTTAGTAGCCGCAATGAACCCTTGTCCGTGTGGCTATTATGGAGATGAAAAATGTCATTGTACTGATTATGAAGTTTTAAAATATAGAAGCAAAATATCAGGACCTGTCCTAGACAGAATAGATATACAAAAGTATGTAAATTCCGTTAATTTCAAAGATTTATCTAATTATAAAAAAGGAAGAAGTTCTAAAGAATTAAAAGACATAGTGGAGAATGCTAGAAAAATACAAAATGAAAGATTTAAAAATTGTGACAAAATAAATTCTAACTCGCAAATGCCAACTGCACTTATAAAGGAATTTTGTACATTGGATAGTGAAAGTACTAAACTTTTAGGAACTGCATATGATAAATTTAATTTTAGTGCTCGTTCCTATTATAAATTTTTGAGAGTTGCAAGAACCTTTGCAGATTTAGAGGGTGAAATTAATATAAGAAAGCATCACATAGTTAAAGCACTATTATGTAGAGATTTGGAAAAAGAACAAAGTAAAATGATGGTGGTATAAATGGAAAACTTAGTGTTTTATATTTGGTTAACTACAATAAAGGGACTTGGACCAGTATTATCAAGAAGGTTATTAAATTATTATAAAAATCCTGAGATAATCTATAATTTAACTAAAGATGCTCCTATATTGTTATATTATAAGGGAAATCTTAATAAAAATTTAAAGGGAGTTGCTATAGTAGGGGCGAGAAGATGTAGTGAATATGGTAAAGATATAGCAATAGAATCTGCTTCATACTTAGCAAAACGAGGTATAACAGTTATAAGTGGTATGGCTAAAGGAATAGATGGATATGCACATACCGCTTGTTTGAAAAATGGTGGTTACACAGTAGCTGTTTTAGGATGTGGAGTAGATATATGTTATCCAAAAGAACATAGTGAATTAATGAAAAAAATTATAGAAAATGGTGTAGTTTTATCTGAATATTCTTCAGGAACTAGACCTGAAAAAAATAATTTTCCTAAAAGAAATAAATTAATAAGTTTCCTTTCAGAAAAAGTATTGGTGGTGGAAGCTGGAGAGAAAAGTGGATCTCTTATAACTTCAAAATATGCAAAAAAGCAAAATAAAGTTGTTTTAGCACCACCTAATAATAAATACTTAAAAGGATTTACAGGTACAAATAAATTGATAAAAGAAGGAGCACAAATATATTTAGAACCTAATCAATTACTTATTGAAGGCATGAAAGAAAAAAATAAAGATATTATTAAAAACATAAAAAATGAACAAAATATACATAGTGATTTAGAAAGTAAAATATTAAATTTATTAAAAAATAAAAGTTTAACAATAGATGAAATAATAAATGTAGTAAAAATAGATAAAGATAAAATAATTAACATACTTCTTAATTTAGAACTTCAAGGTGAGTTACAAACCATAAGTGGTGGAAGATATGCTGTATTATGTTCATGACCCCCGGGGGTCCTTGCGATATCAGAGCCTTTGAAAAATGAGTAAAAAGATTATTGAATAAGGTGGGTTTGTGGTATAATGGTATTAAAGTGGAGGTGGTGTATACAAATGTCTTATGAAACAAGGCCACAAACCTATGATGAAACGATTAGAGTATTAGGGAAAAAGGATTATAGAGGAATTGCTGAGTTCGTTTTACCAGTTGTAAAAGAAGCTGATGAAATATCTCTTGAACATGCAAAGCTATCTATACCTGATATGATAGAAATGGATTTTTTAGCAAAAGTTAATATAAATGAAGAGAGTTTTATTCTTCACATAGAATTTGAATCTGCATATAAAAGTAATACAGAAATGCTAAAAAGAATGCTTAAATATTATACTTATATAAAATGGCATAATGACTTGCCAATATATCAAGTGCTTGTAGTATTAAAGAAACCAGAGAATGTAAAGAATATTCAAGGAAGCTTTGAGAGCACAGTTCAAGATTTAGATATTTTGAAATATAATTATAAGGTGATTAAAGCATATGAGATAGATAAAAGTGAAATACTAAAAGAAGGAAAAGTTGTACTGTATCCACTTAGGGTATTTATGAAGCATGATGAAATAGATGAGGAAAAGCATATAGAAGAATGTTTAGAGGAAGTAGAAAAATTAGAAGATAAAGATTATTATTTTCTAACAGTGGAGTGCATAAAAAAACTTTACAAAGAAAGCAAGTATGAAAAGTATGTAAAGGAGGAGATATTAATGCAGTCATCACTATACAGAGAGCCCTATGAAAAAGGGATAAAAGAAGGCGAATTAAAAGGAAGAAGAGAAGAAAAAATAGAAACAACTATAAGATTACTAACCAAAAAATTTGGAACTATGCCAGAGGAAGTAAAAGAGGCTATATCTAAATTGGATTTAGTAACCTTAGAGCTTATGATTGACGAAATTTTTGAATATAAGAGTTTGGATGATATTAAAAAATATATCCAGTAACAAAATCATTAGAAAACCTTAGTAAATAATAAGCTTATAAAACCTATCAGTATGCATAATGATACTCATTATATGAATGAAGACTAATTTAGGCGTATAAGAAGGCTCTGAACTCTTTGATTTAAGTGGGGTTCAGGGTTTTTCCTTATACATGAAAATAGGTATTTTGGATTGTCAACACTTTTTTATTCATTTCCTCTATCAGTATGGAATACCTTTATCTTAGTTAAATTTATTTTAGAGTTTAAAAAGGCTTCATACACAAGTTCTGCATCTTTATTAGGACCTGCTGAATATCCTACTATTTCTCTATTAAAGAGGTTGATTAATAAGCATATATAATGCCACTTTCTATTTACATTAACATATGTAAGATCACTTACTACTATCTCCAAATCACTTCTATTATCAAATTCTCTATTTACTATATTTTCTACTTCATCATTGTTACAGCTTGACTTATGAACCTTAAACTGCTTTACAGTGTAATTAGAAACTAATCTATATTTGTCCATAATTTGTCTTATTTTTCTTCTTGATGCTAATATATTTTGCTTTTTCAATTCTATTTTCGTGCCATTATCAGCGCTGCTTGCTTTAAAATATCATTTTCCATCAATAATTGTTTATTTTCCTTACGGAGACGTATTAGCTCATTTTCTTCTTCGGTACGATTATCTTTGTGCTAAAGGCTACTAGTTTAAAGTGATGACTTATAATTAAATTAAAACGGATCCACTTTTAATACATAAAATTGACCCATCAAAAAATAAATAATTTATATCTAAAAGACTATTGGATAAATTATATATTATCTAATAGTCTCTATTTTTTATTTTACTGAAAAAGTATATAAAATTATACTACATGAAAAATTTTAACTGTATAATTTGAATTATACAGTTAATAGTAATATAATTTAATAGTAGAAAAGTTAGGACATGGTATTGATATATATCAATAAGCATTAAAACGTAAAATCTCAAAAATATGAATTAAATAAAGAAGTGAGGTAAATGTATATGAAAAAGAAATTAGCTTTATTGTTAGCAATAGTTATGGCAGGAGGAATAGTTTTTTCCACTCAGTTTGTAGGAAAGAAAGGCAGCAAAAGTGTTGTAGCAGATACAAAAAAAGAAGAGAAGAAAAATGTTAAGTTTTCTGTAAGATACGCTTTTGCAGATGTGGACATGGATCAAATAATTCAAGAAAAAGATCCAAAAGATGATGATCAAAATGCAGATTATCTATTTGTAAAATTTACATCACCCTTAGATAGAAGAAAAAAAGATAGTAATTTAGGTAATATAAAAAATTTTAAATTAGATAATAAAGAGCTTCCTAAAGGGACAGAAATGCTTATGAATGATGATATTAAGGATATGCTTATTATAAAGCTTCCTCAAGGATATTTAAAAGGCCAAAATTCTGGACATGTTTTAGAAATATCTAAGGATTTAGTTAATGGAGAAAATAAAATTACAGGAGATTTAAAGTTAAATTTACCTTATAGTGAGCCTATTAAATCTGATAATAAGAAATCAGAGAGCAGTAAAACTTCTTCAAATGATAATAATGATAAAAGTAATAATAGTAGTGCAGATAATAAAACAAATAATACAGATGCATTGCCAAAGTATACTGTAGAGGTTGGTAAGGGAATACCTTTTACTACAGTTGTATTAGTAAAACTACAGACACCTAAGGTTGAAGAATATAAGGTATCAATAGATAATGTAGAACTAAAAATAAAGGAAAATGCTAAAAAAGAAAAAGTATTTGTAGGCTCTGTAAAAAAAGATTACAGCTATGATGAAGTTATGTCTAAATTAAAAATAGAAAAAAAGATCTCAAAGAAGTAATGTTGTAAAGATAAGCTTAGATAAATTAGAAAATGAAATAATAAATAAAGGTTTAGTTGCTGAAGATAATTGCTGGATATATTATGCTAATGGGATCTGATGATTATAAACTATATAAAGTAAAAATTGATGGTAGGATTTACAAAACCTATAAATATAACTTTTAATAAATCTATAGTAAGTGGAGATAATTTTTCACATATAGAATTAAGGGATGCAAATGGAAATAAGTTTAATATTAATACAACAGAAACATTCAACAAACGTGTAAATGTAGAAAAAAATAAGATATGGCACAAAAAAGATAGTCATTTTGACTATCTTTTTTGTGATTTATTATAATAATATATTTAAATGGTCAAGAATATTTAAATATCATTATAATAAATCAATAGATGTTATTAATAATACATTTTTAAAATCAATCCATGAGGGAGGATTGATTTGCATAAACATATTATAAAATAAACATACATTAGAATCATTATGAGATTGTAGGTAATATATGAATATATTACCTATGATGGTAGTATATAAATAATTTTTGAACAAAATCTAACAGTACCCCTTATTTATCTCATAGAAAACTAATCTATTTTAGGATTGATTTTTTATACAACAATTCACAAGATTAATAGTCTCTACAGTAATTATACTAAATGTGATAAAATATAATTATTATTATGTCGAATTGGAGGGATTATATGAAGATACTGGTTGTAGATGATGAAAAAAGTATAATAAATCTCATAAGAATAAATTTAGCTTTAGAGGGCTATAAAGTATTAGAAGCATTAAATGGGAAGGATGCTATAAGTATTTTTAAAAAAGAAGAGCCTGATTTAGTTTTATTAGATATAATGCTTCCGGACTTAGATGGATATGAAGTTTTAAAAGAGTTACAAAATATAGATGCAAGTAAACCAATTATATTTTTGACAGCCAAAAATCAAATGAATAGTAAATTATTAGGTTTGCAATTAGGAGCAGAAGACTATATTACCAAACCTTTTGACAATAGAGAGCTTGTATTAAGAATAAGGACTATATATAGGAGAATAAATAGATACAAGATAAGTCAGAAGTATGAAATAGATTTAGACCATAACGTTTTACAACATGCTAATATAAAAGTATTAAAAAATGAGAGAAAAGTATTTATTGAAAATGCAGAAATTAGACTTACTTATAAGGAATTTAATATGTTATCACTTATGATGAAAAACTATGGTAGAGTTTTTACTAGAGAAGAGTTATTGGAAAAAGTATGGGGATATGATTTTTATGGAAATTCTAGAGCAGTGGATATTTTAATAACTAGATTGAGAGATAAAATGGGAAATTATAAGGCATATATTCAAACGGTATATGGAGTAGGGTATAAGTTTGAGGTAGATAGTAATGAGGATTAGTATAAGAAATAAAATAATATTAATGAACACCATAATATTAATACCTATGATAATTGTAATATATATAGCTACAATAAAAATATTATATTTAAATTTAATTAAGAAGTCTGTGGAATATTTAAAAAGCGAGAGTTACAATAGTCAAATTTATGTAATGGATTACATAAAAAGAGAAAGTGATTTTAAACCTAATGATGTGATAAAAAATATGGGACCTTTTATAGCACAATATATAGCCAATAATTTAAAATGTACAACTCAAATATATAATAATAATTTAGATTTATTAGGGGAATCAGAAGATAGTGAAGGTATAAATTATAATGAAGATGTTGTTGCAGCAGTAAACGGAAATAAGTGTTATAAAATATATAAAAATTTTCAAAAGAGATATATTTTGTTTTCTAGTCCTATTTATTCAGGAGATGAATCTATAGGATGTATAAGATACATATACGATTTAGAGGAAGATATGTTAGTAGTAAAAAAGACAATATATAGCGTGTTTTTAGTAATAATAAGTTTAACAGCATTAAGCTTGATATTAAATAATATATTATCAAAAGAAATTTTATCTCCTATAATAAAACTAAAAAAAGCTTCCTATAATTTAAAAAATGGTATATTTGATAAGAAAATAGAAATAGACACCAATGATGAACTATATGAGTTAGGAGAAACCTTTAACGAAATGTCTGAAAACCTAGAAGTATATATAAAGACATTAAAAGAAGAAAAGGAAAAGCAGTATAGATTTTTTAACAATGCAACTCATCAATTAAAAACTCCATTGACTTCAATAATAGGATATTCTGATTTAATACAGAGAATATCAAATAATAAAGAAGGTAATATGATAGAAGTATTTATTAATGCAGATAAGAGTATGGCACATCTTATAGTAGACAAATAAATTAAATATCACTTGACACAGTCTAGTTAGGATGATATACTAATCTACAATATTTATAAAATTCTTGGGAGGAAATAATTATGGAAAAACTATTAGCTCTAAAAGTTAATGTAGTCTTTAATAGCCAATTTAGATAGGGTTTGTATCTTTTAATTTAACATGGATACAAACCCCCCAATTCATGCAAAGTTAGTGCAATTGAATGGTTTGTATCTGTGTTGGCTAGGACAAGTTTTTCTGTAATATGTATAGAAAGCCACATAGATAATCTATGTGGCTTATTCGTTTTTTAGATATAAATTTATATTTTTAAAAGCCACATAGGTAATATGTGGCTTTTTTATATAAGAATATAAATTATAAGGAGATGTTTATTATGAAAAAATTAATAACAATAATATTATTAACAGTCAGCATTTTAACCCTAACAGCTTGTGGAAATACTACAAAAAAAGACAAAGTTTTAAATATAGGAATAAATCAAATAGTAGAATATGTAGCCTTAGATGATAATAGAGAAGGATTTATAAAAGCACTAGAAGAAGCAGGATATAAAGACGGAGATAATATAAAAATAGATTATAAAAATGCTCAAGGAGATATAGGGGTATCACAAAGCATAGCTCAAAAATTTGTTTCGGATAAAAAGGATTTGGTTTTTGCCATAGGAACACCAGCAGCTCAAAGTGTATTTAATGCAACAAAAGAAACCCCTATAATAATTAGTGCAGTTACTGATCCAATAGAAGCAGGACTTGCTGATTCTTTAGAAAAACCAGGGAAAAATGTATCAGGAACTTTAGATTATCTACCTGTGGAAAATCAGTTGAAATTATTAAAGGATCTTGTACCAAAAGCAAAGAAAATAGGATTTATATACAACACCAGCGAAGTTAATTCAGAAGTACAATTAAATGAATTAAAAAAGGTTGCAAAGGATTATGAAATTATTACAACAGGGGTAACTAGTACTAATGAAGTAAATAATGCCATAGTTAATTTAGTAAACAAAATAGACGTTTTATATGTGCCAACAGATCAATTAGTAGTATCATCTATGCCTATAATAGTAAAACATACACTAGATGCTAAAATACCTATAATTGCAGCAGAAAAGGGAAGTGTAGAATCAGGAGCGTTGGGAACAGTGGGCATTGATTACTATCAATTAGGTTATGAAGCAGGTAAAATGGCAGTAGCAGTATTAAAAGGAGAAGATATTTCTAAAATGCCAATAAAAATGCCAAGTAAAACAGAAATATATATAAATAAAAATACATTAGAAAAACTAGGTATTAATAAATCCAATTTAGATAATGTGAAATATATAGAAAAATAGATAAATAAAACTTTTTTTATTAACTGACATGATATATAGTAAATATAGGAATATATTTCAAGTGATTTTCGGGAGGGGTCAGATTAGTATGAAAAAGTTATTTAGAGGATTTTTAACTATTGTTTTCTTAACTTTATCCTTAAACACTTGCTATGCTATGGATGCTAACAATAAACAGTATGTTAATAAAAATATTTCCGTAGTTAATAACTTATATAATTCTTTAGATAATCAAAACAGCAATTTTAATTTTGCTATTGAAAATTCTAAGAAAGCATCATCATTACAACAACTTAAATCTTTATTAAAAACTTCAATGGAAAATAGAGAACCTAGTATAGTGATAAATTATAGGGGGATGGACTGCTATAATGGAAATAATGTTGATATTCATAAAATAAAAGATATTATAGAAAAAACACTAGATGAAGATCATTATCTAAAATATTCAATAAAAGAATACAACATTAAAGTATCAGGATATTATGGTGATATAATCATTAAATTTGATTTTCAGTATTTGACTACAAAGAACCAGGAAGAATATGTAGACAGAAAAGTTGAAAGTATATTATCTGAAATAATAACTGATGATATGAATGATTATGCAAAAGAAAAGGCTATACATGACTATATAGTAAGAAATGTCCAATATGATACATCCCTACAAGAGCACAGTGCCTATTCAGCACTAGCAAAAGGGAAAGCAGTTTGCCAAGGATATTCGCTATTAATGCTTAAAATGTTACAAAAGGTAGGAATTAAAAGTATAATTGTAGAGAGTATACCTATGAATCATGCTTGGAATATGGTGTATATAGATAATAAATGGTATCATGTGGATGTTACGTGGGATGAACAGGTTTCAGATTTGCCAAATAGAATTGCCTATGACTATTATAACTTAACAGATGATGAAATAAGTCAAAATATTAAAGGAAATAGGCATATATGGGATATGGAAGAATACCCATCAGCTATTCATCCATATGATTCAAGTTTACTTAAAAAAGAGTTTGCAAATATAAAATTAAAAATATCAAATAATATAATGTTTAATATAAAATTAAACAAAAAAGTAGATATTAAAAAAGTTGATTTATTTGATAAAGATAAACTTTTAGAATCTACAAATAATGTTAATGGTAATACTGTTACTATGGACTACAAAGGTGATTTAGAAGAAAAACCATATAAATTAAAAATTACATTAGCAGATGGAACAACTTGCTTTTCTAGTGTTACAATATACCCTACATCTGAAGTTATAGAAATAGATAATAAAAATAAGCTTGTAAAAGTAAAAGCTTTAATTGATGGACAACTTTCTATTAATGGTAAATTAAGTGGTAAAGTTAAAAAAGGTGAAATACTAACTGTTTATAAAGATCAAACATTAGTAGTTGTACCTTCTATGAGTAAATAAAATATAATAAAGGAGCTGTTGCACTAAGGAATTTACATACAATATGTTGATTTGCAAATTTAAAATTAGCACAATATATTGCAATGTTTATTATTAGTGCAGCAGCTCCTTTTCTATAAGTTTATTAAAGTTGTCTATACAACTGTGTGAATAATTGGTACATAAACTTTTGCTCATGGTGTATATGATGCAGAAGTGTTTGCCAAACTTTATCTTCTTTTCCGTACTCCATAATATTACATAGAAGATTTAAAAAGTACATATCGTATTGGAAAAACTCATGGATAATTTTTTTAATTTCCATTATCACATAAGGATTAGCAGGACCATGAGAAAAACATCTCTTTTTAAGATCTTCTGTTTTTTTGTTAAGCTTTGAAAAATCAGAATTCACTTTTTTAAGTCCATCTAATAATTTTTTAGGCAATTTTTTATCAGTAAGTTTAGCTACCGTTTCTATAAATATTGGGTGTTCACTGGATATATCTGTCCATAGTAGTAATTCATTAAAAACGCAATTTAAATTTGTGGCTAAAGTATAACAGAACAATAGTATCCTCCTATAAACATTGTACATAAATATTATATTCTATAAGCTGCTAATTGGTTACAATATAAAAATTTTGTGACGCAAAATTTTTACAGAGGACAATTGACAGAGGACAGAGGACAATGAAGGATGATTTTCTTCCTTACGTCAGAAAATCTTTAATCTTATTAGTTATAATTGAAAATGGAGAATGGAAAGTGGAAAATGATTGACAACTTTTCTCCATTAACATTACGAAAAGTTTTTAATTTTATAAGATCTTTAGGTTTAGCTAAAGCTAAACCTTTGAAATTTTTATTGATGGCTCGTTTAAGCTTTGCTAAACATCGCTTTAGCTCATATAAAAGTTCATATAATCAAAGATTTTTTGTAACAAAGTGAAAAAAATCCTCAATAATTATTCATTGTTCCCTGTTCATTATTCATTAATCAACGGCAGCCTATCGGCTTGCGACACAGTCGCTAGATTAATAGCAAGTAATTAAAATAAATTATTATATAAATATTAATTTATCTTAAATCTCATCAAGTTTCATAAAATTAAAATTTTTTCGTAATGACAATGAAGAAAAAATATCTATCATTTTCAATTTTCAACTTTCAATTTTCAATTATATTATAAAATTAAAGATTTTCTGTAGCAAAGCGGAGGAAAATCTTCCTTCATTGTCCTATGTCAATTGTCCTATGTCCTCTGTTAAAAAAATTACTTCGTAATTTTTTTATATTGCGAATTTTATTTAGCAATATATATCCAGTTGAGGTACATATATTTAGATGATATAATATTATTACTAAATTTCGGGTGGTGAAATTTTTGGATAAAGAAATAAAAGAAATGTTTCAGATAATATTAGAAAAACTAGATGGTATGGATAGAAGACAAGACGGTATGGATCAAAAGTTAACATCTATAGAAAAAAGACAGGATAGCATGGATCAAAAACTAGTATCTATAGAAAAAAGACAGGACGGTATGGATAAAAGGTTAATATCCATAGAAAAAAGACAAGATGAAATCTTTGTAATTCAAAGGGCATTGGAAGAGAATATTATGGTGACTAGAGCAGAGCAAGATAAAATGATGCATATGGTAGCGGACATACAGGGAAAAGCTACAAGATTAACATCTGAAGTAGAAGAACATGATGAAGTTATAAAGCAGATTAAAGCAATAAAATGAAAAAAGGCACAGTAATAGTGTCTTTTTTTATTTTATTTATGTATAATAATATATGAATAAATGTTAAAAAAATAACATGAATATTCTGGATTTTATTAGGAAAATGGTATAAAATATATAGTATAAGCATGTATTTTTAAGTAATAGAAAGGAAGTGTGATGAGAATAGGTATAGTTTAATCATTAATTGATTAAAATTTAACAATTAAATAGGGGGAATTGGAATGGATTGGGAAGAAATTTATAAAAGTAAGGTAGTATCACCAAAGGAAGCTATTTTAAAGTTAAAATCTGAAAATCATGTAGCAGTAGGGCACGCTGCCAGTGAACCAAGACTTTTAATGAAAGCTTTAGTTGAAAACAAAGAAAACTTTAGAAATTTAAAGCTTTACCAAATGATAGCTTTAGGCAAAAGTGAATATGCTAAAAAGGGTATGGAAAAGCATTTTAGTTATAATTCTCTTTTTGTGGGGGGTGGCACTAGAGACGCTGTAAAAGATGGAAGAGCGGATTATATTCCTTGTTTTTTTTCAAAAATACCAAGACTTTTTAAAGAAAACTATATTAAACTAGATGCAGCCTTAATACAGGTAACTCCTCCAGATGAACATGGATTTTGTAGTTTTGGAGTTTCTTCTGACTATATAAAGCCTGCTTCTGAGTGTGCAAAACTTGTTATTGCTGAGGTAAACGATAGAATGCCAAGAACTTTAGGGGATAATTTTATACATGTTAGTGATATAGACTATATAGTTGAAAATTCTCAAGATATAATAGAACTAAAACCTCCTAAAATAGGGAAAATAGAAAGAGCTATAGGAGAAAACTGTGCTTCTCTTATAAATGATGGTGATGTTTTACAATTAGGCATAGGTGCAATTCCAGATGCTGTACTTTTATTTTTAAAGGATAAAAAAGACTTAGGCATACACTCAGAGATGATTTCTGATGGAGTTGTGGAATTAGTAGAAGCAGGAGTAATAAATAATAAGAAAAAGACTTTGCATAAAGGCAAGATAATTGTTAGTTTCTTAATGGGCACAAAAAAATTATATAACTTTGTGGATAATAATCCTATGGTAAGAATGTATCCTGTGGATTATGTTAATGATCCTGTAGTTATCAGTAAAAATGACAACATGGTTTCTATAAATTCTTGCATTCAAATAGATCTTATGGGACAAATAGATGCAGAAACCATAGGTTTTACACAAATAAGCGGAGTTGGTGGACAAATAGATTTTATAAGAGGGACAGCTCTTAGTAAAAATGGAAGATCTATAATAGCAATACCTTCAACTGTAGGCAATGGAAAAATATCTAAAATAGTTCCTTTGTTAGATAAGGGAGCAGCAGTAACTACTACAAGAAATGAAGTGGATTATGTAGTTACTGAATACGGTATTGCAAGACTTAGAGGTAAAAATTTAAGGGATAGGGCTCGTGAGCTTATTAAAATAGCTCATCCTGATTTTAGAGAAGATTTAAAATTAGAGTATGAAAATAGATTTAAAGAAGAATTTAAAATGATAGTATAAAGGCTAGAGAGTAGCATTTAAATACTGCTGATAAATATATTTGTCAGCAGTATATTTTTTTAAAAAATTATTAAGATTGAATTAATGTAAACTTATAGAATATTTTAATAAGCTATGGTAAAATTATTTCATATATGAAACAATTGCTGTTTAATATAAATAAAATACATAATAAAGAAGGGATACATATGGATGACAAAAAGCTTTTTGAATTACTAAAGGACATAACAAATCTTTCTAAACTTATAAATAGACGTTTAAGTGCTAAGTTAGATGTGAAAAAAATAAGCCCATATCCTGTAATTATATTAAATCAATTAGATATAAGTAAGCCTACAACTTTAACGGATATAAGAGAAAGATTAGGAATACCTAATAGTACTATATCCACAGTTGTGGATAAGCTTTTAGAAAAAGAGTTAGTAAGAAAGGAAAAGGATGCAACTGATAAAAGAAGGACTTTCCTTTATCTTACAGAAAAAGCTTGTGAAGAAGAAAAAAAAATAATAAAACAGCATGTTGAAGTATTTAAGGAAATCTTATGTAAAGCTACAGAGGACGATTTAAATACTTTGATTGATGCCACCAAACTTTTTATTAAATTAATTGAGGAAAATGATAAGGGGGACGAAGTGTAAATTATGAAGAAAAAATTTAAACTAAATAAAAAAGCTTTAATATTTGGAACAATAGGTATAGTTGTATTGTTAATAGCATTTTCAACAATAAGAGGTAAAAAAGATAATCTAACACAGGTAACTGTGGATAGTGTATCTAAAAAGAATTTAAGTAAAGTTGCTACAGCTACAGGAAATGTAGAGGCTAATTATAGAAATGATATAGTTTTGAATCCATCTTTAAAAGTTGTTAAAGTAAACTTTAAAGAAGGACAAATGGTTAAAAAAGATGATATATTAGTTGAATTAGATTCTAAAGATTTACAAATTCAACTAGAAAAAGCAGAATTAAATTTAAAAAATGCAAATGATACACTAGCGCAACTTCAAGGAGCAGAGGTAGAAAATCAAAAGAAAACAGCATCAAATTCTTTAGTACAAGCAAAACTTAGTTTAGATAATGCCAAAAATACATATGAGGATTTATCAAAAAAACTATCACAAAATAAGAAATTGTTTGAAGGAGGATATATTTCTCAAAATGAATACGATGCATCTGTAAAAGCTACTAGGGAAGCTGAAAATGGGGTTAAAAATGCAGAAGCTGCACTTAAAAATGCAGAAAATAGTTTATCAGCAATAGATATATCTACAAATAATAAAATAACAGCCCAAAGAAATCAAATTGCAATGATTCAATCAGACATAAAATCTATAAAGGATAAAATAGAAGATTGTCATATAAAGGCAAATGTTAGTGGAAAAATAGTTAGAATGGATGCAAAAGAAGGTCAAAATCCTGCAAATGGAGATATGATAATTATAGATGATGTTTCAAAATATAAAGTTACTGCAGATATAAATCAATACGATGCTGTTGATATTAAAAAAGGACAAAAGGTAAATATAAAGCTTAAAGGTGTAGAAAAAGAATATAAAGGAAAAATAGAAGAAGTAGGAGAAGTAGCAGAAAAGAAAATGGCTCAATCAGGAGCAAGTATGAATGAAGAAAATAAATTGAATATAAAGGTAAACATAGACAAGCCTGATAATAAGGTGAAAGCAGGTTATGAAGCGGATTTAGAAATTATATTAAAGGAAAAAAATGGTTCTTTAGCTATAGGTTTTGATGCCATAAGACAGGATAAAAAGGGTGGTAAAAAGTATATTTATGTAGTGGATAATGGCAATGTAGTAAAGAAAAAAGAAGTAAAAACAGGATTAGAAACAGAATATGACGTAGAAATTTTAAGTGGATTAAAAGAAGGAGAAAAGTATGTTGTAAATCCTCCAGAAAATTTAAAAGATGGAGAAAAGATAAAGCTTGCAGTTGAATAGCAGGGGGTGAAAAAGTGATTATAAAACTTGAAGATATTGAAAAAGTCTATGATACAGGAGCCATTAAGTTAAAAGCACTAAATAAAATAAATTTGGCCATTGATGAGAGAGAATTTGTAGCTATAATGGGTGCTTCAGGATCTGGAAAATCCACTATGATGAATATATTAGGTTGTTTAGATAGTATAACATCTGGAAAATATTATTTAGACGGTGTGGATATTTCCTCACTAGATAGCAATGAATTAGCTGAAATAAGAAATAAGAAAATAGGATTTGTATTTCAAGCCTTTAATTTACTTCCAAAACTTACTTCTATAGCTAATGTAGAATTGCCTATGATGTATGCAGGAGTACCCAAAGAAGAAAGAAAAATTAGAGCACAAAAAGCATTAGAAAGAGTGGGACTTAAGGATAGAATATACCACAAACCTACAGAATTATCTGGAGGACAAAAACAAAGAGTTGCTATAGCAAGAGCTTTAGTAAATGACCCTTCTATACTTTTAGCAGATGAACCTACTGGGAACTTAGATAGTAAATCTACAGTTGAAATTATGGGTATTTTTCAAGAGTTAAACAACGAAGGAGTTACAATTGTTATGGTTACCCACGAGGATGATGTGGCCATGCATACTAAAAGAGCAGTGGTTTTTAAAGATGGAAATATAATTTCTGATAAGCTAATAAGTGAAAGCGAAAGAATAATAGTTGGGAGGCAGAAAATATGAATATATTAGAAAGTTTTCAGTCTGCCTTGCAGAGTGTAAGGTCAAATAAATTAAGATCTTTTCTTACCATGTTAGGAATAATTATTGGTATATCCTCTGTAATTACTATAGTTTCCATAGGGGACGGGACTAAGGAATTTATAACAGGAGAGTTTGAAAATATAGGAACTAATCTTATAAATATTAAGATGAGTTCAGCTCCAGATATAACTATAGAAAAAAGAGATTATTTTACTTTAGATGATATTAAACTTCTAAAAAATAAAATACCAGAGGTGCAATATGCCACACCTGAACTTAGTGGATTTGGTAAAGTTAAAGTGGAGAATAAATATAAACAAGCAAGTATAATAGCAACTAACGAAGATTCTCTGAAGGTTTATAATTTAAAAATAATAAAGGGAAGATTCTTAAATGAAAATGATGTTGAAGGAAGAAAAAATGTTGTAACAATAGACAATACTACGGCTAAAGAATTGTTTAAAAGAGAAGACGTAGTAGGAGAAAAAGTAAAATTAAATATTGGAGATAGAAATATAGATTTAAATATAATAGGGGTTTATGAAGATCCAAGGGCAAGTGTAGGGGACACTTTTGGAGGTAATATGCCAGGCTTTATAATAATGCCAGTAACTATAGCAGATAGATTGTTAAGGGATACGGATATAAGTGGAATTTCTGTTATGTTATCTGATATGAACAATGCGGATCAAATATCTAATAAAATGGTAAGGCTTATTGAAAACAAACATAAAAATAGAGATAAATATACAGCAGAAAAAGGATTTAAAGAATTAGAAAGTATAAATAAAGTATTAGGGGTAATAACTACGGTTTTAGGAGCAATAGCGGCAATTTCTCTTTTAGTTGGAGGAATAGGTGTTATGAATATAATGCTTGTTTCCGTTACTGAAAGAACTAGAGAAATAGGTATAAGAAAGGCTATAGGAGCCAAAACTCGGGATATAAGGTTACAATTTTTAATGGAATCTATAATACTTTGTCTAATTGGTGGAACTATTGGAACTGTACTTGGTATATTAGTAGGAAAATTTGCTGGAGGCCTTATAAATATACAAATTGTAGTATCTTTAAAGGTTATATTAACAGCTTTTGGATTTTCTTCAGCAGTGGGCATATTCTTTGGATTTTATCCAGCAAATCAAGCTGCAGAGTTAAATCCAATTGATGCTCTAAGATATGAATAAAGAGGAGGAAAATACATGAAAAGAAAAATTATATTAAGCCTCTTAATTATTTCTACTATATGTTTTTTTCAAAAAACGCAAAGCAACATAGTAAGAGCTGAAGAAAATAATCAAGGACAAGTTCTTGATATAGATGTTTTAGTGGAAAAAGCTGTAGAAAATTCTATAGAAGTTAAAAATAGAAAAAGCACCATAGAAATTTTAGAAAATGGATTTCAAGATAATATAAATGCATCAAATTCATTGGATAGACGATTAGAAGAAAATGAACGATTTAAAAAACTTCAAAATAAAAGTGAGAGAACAGATGAGGAACAAAGGGAATATGAAGGGTACCAAAGAATTTATGGAGCGCCAATAACAGATGATTATGAACTTTTCCAAATACTTCAATCCTCTAATAATTTAATTGCCTTATCTGAGTTTGAGATATTTCAAAATAAGAATGCATTAGAAGTAGATAAAAATTCTGTAAGGCAAAAAGTTTATGAAGGATATGAAAAATTTTTAATGGAAATGGATAAACTAAAACTTGCAGAAGATAAATATAAAAATGCAGAAGATGAATATAAAAAAGCTGAGATATCTTATAAAAATGGTGCTATTTCAAAAACAGAATATACAGGTAAACAAGCTGAATATTTGAAAGAAAAAGGCGAATTCTCAAAAGTAGAAAGGGAATTTCAAAAATATAATATGGAATTTAATAAGTTATTAGGACAGCCACTAGATAAAAAATATTCTAACTATAAAAAAGATCTTACTTTAGATAAATCCACGTTAAAATCTCAAGATGAGTATATAAAAGAAGCTTTGGAAAATAGAATTGAAATAAAAAATGGCAAAGAAAATATATTAGTAAGAAGATTTGAAGGTGGTGCAGCAAAGGGAGTTTTTTCTGATGAACATCATAGGGAGAGAAAGCTTGCAGAGCAAAAAATAGAAAATGCGGAAGATGAATTAGAACTTAAAAAATTAGACATAAAAATGGAAATAAATTTACTATACAATGATTTTGAAATAAAACTTGTAAGATTAAAAAATTTAGAAGAAGGCTATAAACAAGCAAAAAAAGAATACAATGAAGCATACAAAAGATATAGTTTAGGAATGTTAAGTAGATTAGATTTTAATAGAAAAAACGCAGAGTTTATAGAAAATAGCATGGACTATAAAAAAGCAGAAAGAGAAGCTTATATTGCTAAACTTAAATTAGAATTTGCTTCTTCTCAAGGAACAGATTCAACGAAGGTATTTTATCAATAAGGGGGATAAAGATGGAAAAAAGAAAGATAATAGCTTTAGCTTTGACAGCATTTTTATGTACAAGTTCCTCTACAGGAGTTTTTGCTATGGAAAATGCTGAAAATAATTCCCGGGAAATAGAGAATAAAGAAGAAACTAAGATTATAACTATAATTGGAAAAGAAAATGAAGAAGAATTAAAATTAAATATAAATGAAGTTATGGAAAAGGTCGAAAAAGACAATATGGAATTAAAACTTATGGAGGGTAAAGAAAAACTTTTAAACAGACTTTACGATAGAGATTTAACTTTATCTCAGAGTATAGACAATGATAGAGATATTTCTATAAATTATAATAATGTATCTTTTAGAAAACAACAGTTACTAAATTTTAAACAATCAGCTTTAAATGTAAAATCTGCTAGAAAAGATAGAGAAGATAAGATAAAAGAAATAAAAAGAGAATTAGAAAGAAGCTATTTAAATGTCTTAAATAGTAGAAGAGACATAAAAAATACAGAAGAAACTTTAAAAAATTTGGATATGCAAATAGAAAAAATGCAAAGATACATAGATGCAGGAAAGACAAGTCCTACTTCTATAGAGCCTTTAAAAGTGCAAAAAACTCAATTAAAATCCTCTCTTAATTTTCCAAAGCTTCAAGAGCAGGAATCGCTTTTAAAGATAAAACAGTATTTAGGATTAGATCAAAGTAAAAATATTAAGCTAAACTTAGAATATGCCAATAAGGAATTTAAATTGTATAATCCAGAAAATATAGATAAAATCATAAATGACAGTGTTGAGAAAAATTTTGGACTATATAAAATGAAAGAACAATTAGAGTTTTTGAAAGAGGAAAGACGTATTTATGAGAAATATGGAAGAAACACAGAGGTAGAATCCACTAATACAGATATTAGAATAAAGGATATGGAAAACTCCATAGAAGACTATAAATTAAATTTAAGAGTGAATTTTTGGTCAGCTTATTATAATCTAAAGAGTAAAGAAGAAGCGGTAGATGTAGCAAAAGCTAATTTACAACACTCAAAAATGAAATATGAAGAAACAAAATATAGATTTGAACAAGGATTGGAAGACAAAGTTGAATTGGACTCAAAAGAATTGGATTTTGAAAAAAAGAAAATAGAAGAAGAAAAAGCAGTAAATGAGTATATGATTACTGTGCAAAGTTTTAAAGATACATTGGAAATAGAAGAATAAACATATAAGGGGCTATTTATAGCCTCTTTATTATTTTTACATATAATGATATACTTATTAACAGAATTTACTTATATTCAGGAGGAAAAATTATGAAAAATAGTAAAAAAGCAATTATATCTATTTTAATAACTAGCTTTATATTTGCACCATCAATAACAGGAATTTCAAAAGTAGGAGCAAAGGCAGAAGTTGTTAGAATGTCAGGAGCCAATAGATTTATTACAGCTCAAAACGTAGCAAAACAAAGCTTTGGACAAACTGGGAATGTAATATTAGTTAATGGGCTTGGCTATGCAGATGCAGTAAGTGCAGCGCCCCTTGCTAAAATATTAAAAGCACCTATTTTACTTACAGATGCTTCTAAAAAGCCTTCTGTAGATCTATTAGAAACTTTAAGCAAATTAGGAACTAAGAAGGTTTATATAATAGGTGGAGAAGGTGTTGTAACTAAAACTTTACAAGAAGAATTAGCTAAAACTTATGCAGTGGAAAGAATAGCAGGAAATGCAAAGGATGGAAGATATGGCACCAATGCAGAAGTGGCTAAAAGAGTTATAGAAAAAACAGGTGCTAAAGGTGCAATATTAGTAAGTGCACAAGGTTATGCAGATGCACTATCAGTAGCATCAATAGCTGCAACTAAAGGACAACCTGTAATTTTTGCTAATAAAGAAGAAATGCCAAAGGTAGTAAAAAATATTGCATCAAATCTTGAAGTAAAAGCTGTAGGAGGAGAAGGAGTTCTTCCCTATAGAGTTTTACAAACTGTAAATGCAGAGAGAATTGCTAAGGGACAAGATAGATTTGAAACTAACCTAAAAGTTCTAGATTATTATAAAGAGGATTTAAATTTTTCTAATATATATGTAGCAGCAGGTGGAGATGATAGCAAATATAAATTTGCGGATGCATTGGTAGCCTCTGCTGTAGCAGGAAAGGATGGAGCACCTTTAGTTTTAAATGGTCTTGGAACAAATACTGAAAATAGAAAACTTGCCAATGAATATATAAAAGATAATATGACAAAGGATGTGAAAGTTACAATAGTTGGTGGAGGAGCTTCCATAGATGCCTTTATTGAAAGTGAACTTATGGGTAAAGCTCAAATCTTAAATTTAGGAGTAGAGGATTCTAAAGAGGACTTAAAAGAAGATGAGGACAAAATAAAAGAGAATAACAAGGAACAAGTTACAGATGGCAATAAAGATGGAGAAGACAAGAATAAAGAAGATAACAAGATTGTAGAAGATAAAACAGATAAAGAAGAGGTAAAACAAGGATTTATAGGAGTTTCAAAAATAGAAGCTTCAGGATTAAAAGAAATAAAAGTGGTATTCGATGAAAAGGTAACAAAATCTAGTGCAGAAACATCTATATACTATGAAATAGATGGAAAAGATTTAACTTATGATGAATGTAATATAAAATTATTAGATGATGAAAAAACTGTAATAATAACCTTTAAAGAGGAATTTAAAAAAGATACTAAAAAAAGATTTAAAGTAAAAGAAGGATATATACAAGCAAAAAACACTGGATATCCAGCTCAAGAAAAAGAAGTAGAGTTAACATTTAATTAACATAAAACAAGGAGTCGTAGATACTTTAGTATATAGGCTCCTTGTTTATTAAGTTAAGATAAAATCAATAAGACAATGAATAAATTCTTTCATTATTAACAATAAATTTAAAAATAATCTGTTGACTTTAATAGTAAAAAGTTGTTTAATAAAACTGACTGGTCAGTACATAATAATTAGTAATCTATATTAATTAATGTATGCTTTTTTTATGGCAGAGCTAAAGACTATGGGCTATGCCATATTTATATTTCTAACAGTTACTTTAAAATAAAGCTATTATTTTTAGATGTTATAGAAAATAGAGTAGGGGGGACATATACGTGAAAAGAATAACACCAATTTTACTTATCTTTTGTTTAATGATAACAGGTTGTGGAGCAAAAGAAGAGACAGTACAGGAAGAAACAATTAAAAAGGTTTATACACAAACAGTAGGAGCCTCTAAATATTCTGATGGGTTTACTGTAAGTGGAAATGTTACTCCAACGGAAGTAGTTAAATTATCGTTTAAGCTTCCAGGAGTTATTTCAAATGTTTTTGTAGATGAAGGAGATAAAGTAACGCAAGGACAAGTTGTTGCTACTATGGATCAAAGCGACTATTCTCTTAAAGTTAAAGCAGCACAATCAGAATATGATGCAGCTAAACTACAAATTGAAACTGAGATACCAGCTAAACTAAGTCAAGCTCAAGCAGCATATGACCTTACAAAGGTTACATATGATAGATTAAAGGTATTATATGAACAAGAAGCTATTCCTAAAGCTAAATTTGATGAGATTTCTACTAAATTAAAAGTAGATGAAAATACATTAAAACAAGCAAAAGAAGCAAGAAATATTGCAGAAACAAAGCTTAAAATGGCAGAAGCAGCCCTTGAAGCGGCAAATTCAAATATAAATGATACAACTATTCACAGTCCAATAAATGGAGTCGTATTAAAAAAAATTTTTGAATCTGGAGAGGTAACAAATGCGGGCTACCCAGTAGTAGCAATTGGTAAAGTGGACAAGGTTTGGGTTGAAATTGGAGTTCCAGACCAACATATAAATTCTTTAAAGAAAGGTCAAAAGGTAAATGTTTATGGATATGGAATAAACAAGTCTATGGAAGGAACAATAGATAAAATTACATCCCTAGCAAATGAAAAAACAAGAACATTCCCGGTTAAAATATTAGTGGACAATGCAAATGGAGAATTAAAACCTGGAATGATTGTTAAGGTAGATTTAGGTTTAAATCAAAGTGACAAAGTAATTATTCCTCTATCAAGTGTTATTAATTTAGCTGAGGGTTCAGCAGTATATGTTTACTCAGATGAAACTAAGACTGTAAGTAAAAGAATTATAAAAACTGGAATTATTTTAAATGATAAAATTGAAGTAACCAAAGGATTGAAAAATGGTGAAAAATTAGTAGTGGAAGGACAGTTTGTAGTTAAAGATGGAGAGAAGGTTACGGCGAAGGAGATGGCAAAATGATAAAGTGGAGTGTAGAACATAAAAGTATTGTTATATTATTTACTATTGCCATATTTATTTCGGGAGCTTTTTTATACATTGATATGGAGAGACAGGAAAATCCAACTATATCTAGTCCAATAGCTGTAGTTAAATGTATTTATCCAGGGGCAAGTCCTGAGGATATTGAAAAGGAAATTATAAAGCCAATTGAAGATGAACTTGGAGCAATTTCAGAAATAAAGACTACAGAAAGTTTTGCTATGGATAGTATTGGAGTGGTTAAAGTTTCTCTTAAAGATCTTAGTGATGATGACATATCAGACACTTGGGATAGGCTAAAAGAAAAAATAGATACAGTAAAAACTGATTTGCCATCAAGTGCTTATGAACCAACTGTGGATACAGACTTTGTAAGTAGTTATGGAGTTGTTTTAGGATTAACATCTAAAAATTATACCTATGAGGATTTTAATAATGTTGCAAAGAAGCTTAAAGATCAACTAAAAAAGGATCCAGGAGTAGAGGAAGTTGATATTGTAGGAGAAGTTGATAAGGAAATACAAGTTAATTTAGATATGCTTAAACTGCAACAGTATGGTATTTCACCTCAAACCATTGGAACAGTTTTAAAAGCTAGAAATGTAAATATACCTGGTGGTAACCTTGAAATTCAAGGTGTTAAGGTTCCAGCTCAAATTACTGGAGAATATAAAAATGTTGAAGAGATAAAAAATACTATTGTAAGTGTTTCAAAAGAAAATGGAACACCAGTTTATCTAAAAGATGTTGCACAAGTAGAAAAAGTAGATAAAAAACAAGAAAAGATGACTTTTATAAATAATCAACCAGGACTTCTTATTGGTATTAAGTATATGGAAGGAGAAAATGTACTTAGTATACAAGATAGGTTAGATAAAATTATTAAAAATTTTGTAAAAAATGATCTTTATACAGATATGGAACTTATAGATCTTACAAATCAAGCTAATTTTGTTGAGGATTCTATAGGACTGTTTGAAGAAAACTTATACTCAGCTATTGCGTTAGTAGCATTAGTTGTAATACTTGCTATGGGAATTAGAAGTGCGTTTGTAGTATCCTTTCCTATACCAGTGGTTATTGCTATAGTATTTATTTATATGTATATATCAGAAATACCTTTGCATCAAGTTTCAATAGCATCCTTGATTATATCGTTAAGTTTACTTGTAGCAAATGGTATTGTAGCTAATGATAACATCAATGTTTATTTAGAAAGAGGAATGGACAGGTTTACTGCATGTACTAAAGGAATATACGAAGTAAAAATACCTATATTAACATCTACTCTTACAACAGTAGCTTCCTTTTTACCTTTGGCAATGATGCAAGGTAGTGCAGGTAAATTTGTAAAGTCATTACCTATTTTGGTATCTGTTGCTTTAATGGGTTCCTATTTAACATCTCTTACTCTTGTTCCTGTTATGGGACACAGATTATTAAAAGTAGAAGAAGAGGATGTTGAAGGAAAAAAATTAAAAACTAAGATAGTAAGGGCTTTAAAATTAGACGGATTTTCAAAAGGTGTGCTAAATTATTATGGTAAATCTCTTGGTTCATTTTTAAAAAGACCTTTAGTTTTAATATCAGTATTTATAGGAATTTTTATTTTGAGTTTTACTATAGTTCCTTCATTAGGAGTACAATTGTTCCCACCAGTAGAAAGGGATCAATATGTAATTGATATAACAATTCAAGATGGTAGTACTACTGAGAAAACAGAAAAAGTTACTAAAATGATAGGGGATATATTGGAAAATGATAAGTCCGTCAATGATTTTGCATGTACTGTTGGAGATGGATTTATGAAATACTATTTAACATTTATTCCTAACAACCAAGCATCAAACAAAGCTCAATTTCTTGTAAATGGTGATCGTAGTAAATCAAGTAAAATAGAAAAACAAATAAAGGAAAAGGTTCCAGGGGTTGTTGTAAAAATAAAGGAACTTGAAATTTCAATACCTGCAACTTATCCAGTACAAGTACGTATAGCTGGTGATGATATATCAGAACTTAGACGTATTGGAGAAGAAGTAAAATCAAAACTTCAACAGGTTCCGGGTGGAAAAAATATGGAAGATGACTATGGTTATGATTCTTACAAACTTAATGTAAATGTAAATCAAGAAAAAGCTAATTTAGTTGGAATTTCAACCTATGATATTGCAAGTACTGTAAGAATGGCTGTTAACGGATTTGAAGTATCTAAGCTTAAACAAGAGGATATAGAAAAAGATTCAATTCCAATTGTATTAAAAGTGCCAGATAATCAAAAGAAAGATAGAAATATTTTAAATAATATTTTCTTAACCTCACAAGTTACCGGAGAAAATGTGCCTATAAGTCAAATTGCCACAGTGGAAACAAAATCTTCATTAAATAAAATACTTAGAAGAAATGGAAAGAGAACTTTAACTGTAGGATTATTTGTTGAACAAGGATATAATACATTAGATGTGTTAAAAAAATGTGAGGAGACTTTAAAGGATTATAAATTACCAGATGGCTATACCATAGAATACGGTGGAGAAAATGAGACAAGCGATGAGGCCTTTTCTTCAATGAAAATTCCTACTGTAATCGCCATAATATTAATATATTTAATTTTGGTAATACAGTTTGGAGATTTAGTAGAACCATTAATTATTATGGGTACAATACCTTTATCCTTTATAGGAATTATATGGGGACTAAAATGGATGGGATACCCAATAGGATTTATGGCAGTGCTTGGAGCTATAAGTTTAATGGGGGTTGTTGTTAATAATGGTATAGTGCTCTTAGACTATATAAAACTTTTAGTTAAAGAATATGATGATATAAGAGAAGCTATAGTTGAGGCATGTAAGACTAGATTGCGTCCAATAATGATAGGAATGATTACCACAGTAATATCACTTATTCCTCTAGCGGTATCTGGTGGTTTACTATGGGGACCTATGGCTACTTCAATTATATTTGGTATGCTAGTTTCTTCAGCTCTAACTTTATATGTAATTCCTTGTACATTCTTAGTTATAGAAGGTAGAAAGTATAGAAGAATGGCAGCGAATGGATCTCTAGATGTTGATGGAAATGGAGAAATACAACCTAAGGGAATACAGGATAACAAAATAGTAAAATCCATAAAGGAAAAGCTAGAAAATATAAAAAAATCCAAAACAAAGAGCAAGGAAATGGAAACAAAGGATACGAAAGATACAAAAGTAGAAAATGAAGAAACAAAGAATAAATAGAGGGGTGAATAATGTGAAAAAAAATGTAAACAAGCTAATTGCAATTGGAATTGGACTAAGTATAATGAGTAGTAATATTGCCTCTGTTTCTGCTGCGGAGCACAACAAAAATAGTGTAAGCAGCAGTGTACAAAGTACATCAAATAAGGTATCAGATAAAAAAACTTTAGAAAATAACAAAGATAATAAGATTATAATGAATGAAAATTTATGGAATAAAGATGATGATTTAAGTATTAAGCAAAGTACTAGCGAAAAGCCAATTCTATATTTGCAAGAGGCCATAGATGCAGCTATTGAAAATAGTGAAAAACTTGCATTAAAGGAAAGTGAAATACTTTTATATAGAGATAAAATGAGATATCAAGATCGTATTGATGATTTTTATGATAGTATTGATCAAAATGTGTATGATTTCCCATACGATAAACTTGAACTTCAAGAAGATCAAACTAGACAATCAAGAGAATTTTTAGAAGATCAAATAGCTAGTGATATTAGAAGTAAATATAATGCAATAGTTTTAAAGGAAATAGATATAGATAAATCTAAAAGAGATTTAAAGGTTAAAAGTAAAGATTTAGAAACAATGAAAACAAAAGTTGAAATAGGAATGGCAACACCTAATCAATTAACTGATGCACAAATCCAAATTAAAACCTTAAAAGATAATATAAAGGCAAAAGAAGATTCATTAAAAAATAGCAAAGATTATTTTAAAGTGTTAACAGATTTAGATTTAGATCAGTACAGATTGGATAGGGACATAGATTATGAAGTATTTAGAATAGATGGTTCAGTTGATGAATACATGGATGAAAGAATAGAAGAATACTTAAAATACAATGACAAGATACTAGATCTTACTAAAGAATATATAGAACAATTAGAAGATGATGAGATAGATGAATTACCAGACGCGCCAAGTACAAAATTACCTGATCCAAAAGACTATGTAATAATCGATAAAGTTGAGCCAGTTATAGATCCTACTACTGGTAAGCCAATGATAGATCCGAATACAGGTAAACCCGTAGTAAAACCAATTCCACTCACCAATGTTTCAGGAGGTACTGTAGTTGATGGTGCATATGCTGCAAAATTAATTGAATATCAAAAGGATCAATTAGAATATTTTATGAAACTTAAGACCTATGAAGCATATATAGATGGTAAATATCAATCTAAAGAAGCAGAAGTTAAATTAAACGAAGCAAAAAAGAATCTTAAAAATGGATTAAAAGAATGCTACGCAACTTTACTTGATCTAGAAAATAAAATAGAAATGTTGAAAAATCAAGCTAAATCCACAGAAACAAAACTTGAATTTGCCAAAACTCAAGTAGACATAGGATTAATGACAAAAAATGAATATAAAGATAAAGTTATACAAAGTGAAGAATTGGATACAGCAATAAGAAAACTTTCAAATATCTATAATACCCTAAAAGACAGCATACAAAAACCTTGGTTGTTAAATGCCGAGAAGTAAAGAAAGAAGTAAAGGGACGGTTAATAAAAAATACTACTAGAATCAACTGACCATCCCAATTACCTCTAAAAAACCCCTCTCTAATGATTTTAAAATCATTAGAGAGGGGTTTTTCAAATAGAAAAGGGGGAAAAAGGGAAAAGTGGGACGGTTAATTATCGAATTTAATTAACGAATCTGAATGTAAAAACGTAAATTATAGTAAAATCATAATGATCATAATATTTAAATATGCATTCCTATGCTTAAATTAAAAAACTGAAAGAGAATAATTAAGTTTTAGGATTATATAGAGAGGGTTGTCCACTATAAATATATATTTTAAAGTATAATTAACTGATAAGATTTTTTGAATTTTAAAATGACCAAAATTTTTTATTTTTTATATATTAGATGGCATATGTTTTTACAAAGTTATACATAATACGTCTAAAATTTTCATCTTGATCAATAGTATCAATGGCTAATTTACACATATTAGATACAGTAGATTGAGTTATATTACCAAGTGCTTCACATATATTAGAGCATTTGAAATCACAAAAACCTCTCATTAAAATAATAGCTAAAGCTCGTATTTTTAAGGTCTTTCTATTATTTTTAATATAGAATTTTATTTTATCTACTCCAGTTTGTTCTGATACAAAGTTTATTATATCTTCAGGAGTACAATCTCTAATTATTGGTTTTCTTTCACTGTTGTAAAGAGTCTTTTCATATTGAAAATTAAAAGAGCTAATTGATTTTTCATTATTAGACATACATATGAGATTTATATAGTTTTTTCGAGCTGTTTTTGAATTATTACCTAAAAATTGCATTACAAAATCTTCATCAACTATTTTAAATGGATCTTTTTTTAGTCCTAAATATACTGCTAAACTTGAAAACTTATATTTTTCAGGATGCTTAGAAAATCTTTGGATATCTATTGGATTATTATGTATATAAGCAGAAGCTGTAATTAAATATTTTTCAGTATCAATTATTTTACTTTTGAATCTATCCTGAAAAAGATGACCATGTCTTTTATATCTTTTATTAAAATTAAGAGAATATTTTAGATTAATACCATGCATAATTTTTGATATGTCGGCACCATTAGCATCTATTATAAGATGCCCATGATTATTCATAAGACAGTAAGCATAAACTTTAAAATGGAAGATATTTTGATAAAATTTTATGAAGTTTAAATATTGTTTTTTATCGAAATCAGTTTGAAATAGATTAATTTCGCTTATACTTTTCACCATTATATGAAATATTGAGTTATCGGTTTTAATTCTTGCTGATCTAGGCAATAAAAACACATCCTTTTCATTGTTTTTTAGTATTTTTAAAGTATTGCCAAAGAATGTGTTTTTATTCAATAGGAAAAATTTATATTTATTATTTATATCTAAGTTAATTAACCGTCCCCTATTCCACGTCCCCTATTCCAAAATTTCATAACTACTCATGGTTACAGGCATATTTAATGTGTTTAATACCCTCTCTAAAAGAACACCTTCTCTATTTGGATACTTAAATCCATAGCTTGCTTTTATGCAGGTGGTTATAAAATGAGTGCTTCTATCTAGAGCTATAGGTAAACTGTCCCCTTGAAGAAGGCTACCTATAAGTACACTAGCAAAAATGTCTCCGGTGCCAGGATAGAAGGCGGGAATGTATTTGCATCCTACTTTCCAGAATATATCATCTTCTTTATTGTAAGCCATTACGTTGGTACATTGATTATGATTAATATCTGGTACACTAGTTATTATTACTATTTTAGGGCCTTTTTCAGCTAATTCTTTTAGCCAATCTTTTATAATACATTCTGTTATATTATCATCTACATTTTTATCTAGAAGATATGCAGCTTCTGTAAAATTAGGAGTTATTATGTCAGCTTTTTTAATTAATTTTTTCATGTTTTCTACCATACTACCACCCATGGTGGAATAAAGTTTACCATTATCGCCCATTACAGGATCTATAACTTTGAGGTTATTTTTATCACCAAATATATTTATAAATTCTGATACTATTTCTATTTGTTTTGCAGAACCTAAAAATCCGCTATATATACAGTCAAAATGCAAGTTTAAACTTTTCCAATGATTCATAAAATCTACCATGGTGTTAGTTAAGTCTAAAAAACTGTAATTTTGAAAACCGCCAGTATGAGTTGAAAGTATAGCAGTAGGCATAGGGCACACTTGAAAACCCATGGTGGACAATATAGGTATTATAGTTGTAAGGGAAGCCCTACCAAAACCTGATATATCATGAATAGCAGCAATTCTTTTTACAGGTTGGCTCATATTTATCATCCTTTCTATTTTAGTCTATAAGTGTAGAAGCCCTTGTACTCCAAGATTTCTATATTTTCATCTTCTTTTAATCTAAGAAAAATATTTTCTATTTCTTTGTTAGTTAATTTTCTCCCTAATAAAAATCCTTTTAATTCATGCTGATTCATAGGATGCCTTTTTATTATACTTAGTATAGCTTCATAATTATCTTTTATTTCACTGATAAAATTACCATCACTAAGGTTATCTATAGAAATGCCATCTAAAAGTTCTACAGCAAAGTCTATAGTTTCTTTAGATGCAGGCTTTACCCAGGATTCAGCAGGAGGTCTTACAGCAGTATTAATGTATATTTTTGAATAATTTATATTTTTTATAAGTTCTTTTAGTTTTAATAAATCCTCTTTAGAAGAGTTTATATCTTCAATTAACATTACTTCTAACCATAATTCTCCTTTAAATTTCTTAGAAAATTCCACTAGTCCGTTATAACTTTTTTGAAAATCTAGCCTTCCATAAGGTCTGTGAAGAGCTTTAAAGGATTCTTGGCTAAAAAAGTCCATAGATGGTAGAACTATGTCAGCATTTAGAAGTTCTTCTTGTACATTTTTGTCGTACAGCAGTCCTGTATTGGTTATAACTGCAATTGGTTTATCAGTAAGTTTTTTTAAAGAAATTATAAGCTCACCTAATTTACTATATAGTGTAGGTTCACCTTCACCAACTATAGATACTACATCAAAGTTTTTATCAGAAGAAATATATCTTTTAAATTCATTTATTATATCTTCTAAAGGAAAAAATTCTCTTCTAGTATTTGTAAGATTATGAGTTACTCCTATTTGACAGTAAATACAAGAATAATTGCAAAATTTTTTAGGAATAGGACTTACACCTAAAGACAAACCTAATCTCCTTGAAGGAATAGGGCCATAAATATATTTAAAATTATCCATAAACTTCACCCCTTAGTTAATTTTTTCTTAACTTTCTATAAAACCTATTTTTAAAAGTCTAAATTTCATGTAAAATGTATAAGTATCATACATTGTAAATAATAGAATTTAGGCAATTATAAACACTATAAGTATTATTTCACAATGTTTTAAATATTTCAAATGTATTAATACGCTTTTAACAATGAACAACTAATAATGAATAATGAACAATTTATGATGATTTTCTTCAGAGTCTCAGAAAATCTTTAATTTTATTAAAGAAATAATATAATCATTTTATAGAGAAATTCGTTATTTATTAAAAAGGAGGATTATTAATGGATAATAAAATAAAAGTATTTAATAAAAAAATTGTTGCATTAGTGATGGTGGCATCAATGTCATTAGCAGGAATAGGATGCTCAAGTAAAAAGGATGATGCTTCTTCAAATAAGGATAATAAAACAAAGCAAGAACAACAAGTTAAAAAAGGTGAAGAAGTAAAAGAAGAAGATCCTAAAAACAAAATAGAAGAAGATGAGAAGTTAACTAAAAAAGTAAAAAAAGAAAAGATAGTTCTAGATGGACAAGTATATGAACAAGGAGACTATGTATATGCTACTCTTATAATAAAAGAAGATGCTAAAAAAGAAGAAATAGATAAAGTTGCAAATGAGTATGCACAAAAATTAAAATCAGATTATAAAGATAAGAAAGTAAATGTTCAAGCAGTTCAAGGCGGAAAAAATGTAGCCGATATAACTTTGAAATAGAAGAATGTTTTTTTAGGTTTTTAGGGGACGGTTAATGAAAAATGTTAGAATGCCAAGGGGATACTCTTGGTATTTTTTCTAAAGAAAAAAAGTAGATAGGAAAATAAGGACGAGGAAAACGTATGTGGGGACGGTTAATGAAATATATAACCAATAGGTCAAAATATTACAAATATAAACAAGTTATATGGAGAGATAATAATGAATACAAGCAAAAATAACAAGAAAATTTTAAAATATATTTTAGTATTAGTTTGGATGATTATAATATTTAAGTTTTCATCTGATCCTGCAGAAATATCTGATGGTAAAAGTGGATTTATTATAGAAGTTATAAACAGTTTGGGGATAAATATCAGTAGTACTTTAGGAGAATTCACTAATTTTGCCATAAGAAAAACAGCTCATGTAGGAGAATATTTTATATTAACCCTTCTTCTAATATCAGCTTTAAAAGAGGATTTGAAAATAGAAAAAACCTACTGGTTAAGCATTTTAGTAACTTTTTTATATGCATGTAGTGATGAAATACATCAAAGATTTGTACCAGGAAGGGCAGGAAGATTTTCTGACGTTTTAATTGATTTATTTGGAGGGATATTAGCTGTTTTTATAGTTAAACTTTTTAAGAATTTTAAAAATAGGTAAAAAGAGGGATAAGAAAGAGGAAAGAGGGACGGTTAATGAAAATAAGCAAAAGCTAATAGAAATTATAAATTTTCATTAACCGTCCCTTAACCGCCTTAACCGCTTAATTCCTCTTCCCTTAACTCTTGGATATGATATTATGATATTATGAATGGTAATTTTGAAGGAGTATTTAATAAATAAAAATATCAAGGGGGAGTACAATGATTAAAAAGAGAATAATTTTTAATGTAATTGCAACTATATCTACATCAATATTTTTATCAAATGTATTTATATTATCAAAGGTATCAGCTGCTGCTTATTCAAAAAGTGAAAGAATTTATGGGAAAAATAGATATGAAACAGCAGTAAAGATATCACAAAAAGGATGGGAAAGGGGAGCAAACTGTGCAATATTAGCATCAGGAGAAGGATATGCTGATGCTTTATGTGCAGCGCCACTAGCTAAGATAAATGATGCTCCTATACTACTGGCTCAAAAAAATAAATTGGATTTAAACGTTTTAAGAGAGTTAAAAAGATTAGGAGTTAAAAATGTATACATCATAGGCGGACAAGGTTCTATTTCAAAGGAAGTGGAGGATAAAATAAAATCTGAAACAAATTCCAAGATAGAAAGAATAGAAGGAAAAAATAGGTATGAAACATCTATAAAAATTGCAGAAAAATTAGAAAAATCCAAGAAAAATACAGGGACGGTTAATGAAAATAAGAAGTCAAAAGAGCTAATATTAGCATCAGGAGAAAATTATGCAGATGCCCTATCAGCGGCACCAATTGGAGCTATAAGAGAAATTCCTATAGTACTTACAAAATCTAATGAACTTCCAAAGGAAACAAAAGAATATATAGAAAAAGTCAATGCAAACAAAACCTATATAATAGGTGGACAGGCCTCTATTAGTGATTCTATAGAAAATTCAATATTAGGTAGTAAAAGAATATATGGTAAGGACAGATTTGAAACAAATGTAGCTGTAGCAAAAGCCTTTCCATCAGACTTTGATTTCAAAAGTTATTATGTAGCCTTAGGAGTAGGACCTACAGGAGGAGAATTTGCAGATGCACTAGCAGCATCAGCCATAGCAGCTAAAAACTCAGCACCGGTAATTTTAACAAGCAAAGAATTAACTGATGTAACAAAAACTTTATCTCAAGAAAATTTCTTGCCATCAAGCAAAATAACTGTTTTAGGTGGAACTAATAATATTCCAGAAGAAACAGTACAAAATATGAGGGCTGTAGCAGAGCTTATGAATGAAGAAGAAGGTTTATACGATAGAGATGTAAAAGAAAGCGCTGTAATTACTGCAAAAGATGTAACAGTTAATCACATAACTATAAATGGAAATTTATATATTGAAGAAAGCGATGCAGAAATATTTAAGGTAAAAGTAAATGGCACAATTTTTATAAATCCAGGTGAAAATGGAGAATGCAAATTAGAAGATGTGGAAGCAGAAAAAGTAGTAATATTATCTGGAACAGATAGAGGAATATTCTTTAAAGATGTAAGAGCAGATGAATTAGAAGTAAGAAATAAAAATAAAACAAGGGTTGTATTAGAAGAATTAACAAAATTTAAGAAAACAGAAGTATTAACAGCAACAATTCTTCAAAATATGTTAGGGTCCTTTGGAGAAGTAACCATAAAGGACACATTAAAAGATAAAGATATAGAACTTCATGGAGCTTTTCATGAAAAAATAATATTAGAAGGATCAGTTAATTTAAATGCATTTCCAGCAAACTATATAGAAAAAATAGAAATAAGAACAGGAAAAAATGATGAAATATTACTAGATGGAAATTGTAGGGAAGTAGAAGTATACAGTGGAGCCAATATAAAAGTTACAAAAAATACTAAAGGAGATATAATAGCTAAAACTTTAGAGGCAGAAAATTGTGCAAAAATAGATATGCCTCAAAACCTAAACATCAAAGTAAAAAATTTTAAATTAGATAATATAACAGGAGAAGGCAGGGAACAATTTATAGAATAATTTATAATAATATGAACTATATAATCTCCAACAATAGACTAATTGCCAAAAAAATAGTGGAAATTGTAGAAAACCATATATTTTACATGAAAATAATAATTTACCAGATAATTATTGGAAATATATATTATACAAAACTGATAAAGTGTAGTAAAATGGTACTTATAGAATATAAAATCAAATTTAGATGAGTTTTATCAAAGTTTTGTTCCTGGAAGATCCTCTTCTGTAGGAGATGTTTTACTTGATTTTACAGGAAGTGTTTTTGGAACTTTGTTATTTCATATTTTCATATCTATAAAGAAAAATATAAAATTAATTTAAAAGAAGCATGAGTTTTATTAAATAAGCTTATGCTTCTTTTTAATGTTATATTAGTTCCTTTTACTTTTGAATAATTGTACAAAAGGGCATAACAAAATGCTAAATTAAATATAAGATATTATAGTTATAATAATTGCTACTAAAACTATACATAATGTAGCAATAGTCCATTTAAGAATTTTTAAGCGTTTTTTTCGTGCTTCAATAGGGGTTAGTTGTTGCATTGTCGACACCTCTCATATATAAATAAAAAATTTGTTTTAAAATTAAATATAATTAAATTTCTTATTCAATTATACATTTTAAGTTAATATAATGCAATGAATAAGAGAAAAATTATGGAAATAGAGGAATTATAATCATAAGTTTAGAATATTGTTATAATATAATAGAATAAATTAAGGAAATATTAACTAAATTATAAAGGAGTGTTTTTAATTGAAAAGGAATTTTATAATTGCATTAATAGCATCTATGCTATTAACAAGTTTTACTTCATTAGGAAAAGTACAAGCATCTGATATACCTCATGAAAGATACTGGGGAAAGGATAGATACGAAACTTCTATAAAAATATCACAAAAAGGTTGGGAAAATGGAGCTAAATATGTGGTACTAGCATCAGGACAAGGTTATGCTGATGCTTTATCCTCAGCACCCTTTGCAAAGTTTATAGATGCACCTATACTTCTTACAAAAGGTGATAAATTAGAGGAAAAAACATTACAAGAAATAAAAAGATTAGATCCATCAAGAGTTTATATAATAGGTGGAGAAGGTTCTATATCAGAACATATTGAAGATGAAATAAAATCTAAGATAACCAATGATGTAGAAAGATTTAAAGGTGGGGACAGGTATGAGACCTCCATGAAAATTGCGCAAAGATTGCCTAACAAAGAAAAGGTAATATTAGCATCTGGAGAAGGTTATGCTGATGCCCTATCTGCAGCACCTATAGCTGCTATAAACAGTATGCCTATTGTATTAACTCCTGGGGACAGGTTACCAAAATTAGCAGAAGATTATTTAAAAAAAGATGAAGTTAAAGTTGTTTATATAATAGGAGGAACCGCATCTATAAGTGACACAATTGAGAAAAAGCTTCCATCATCTATTAGAATTTATGGAAAAGATAGATTTGAAACCAATGCAGAAATAATAAGAAAATTTCCATTGGATTTTGATTATAAAAATGCATATATAACACTAGGAGCAGGAGAAACAGGAAATGAGTTTGCCGATGCTCTGACAGGTTCTGTTCTTGCAGCTAAAGATAGAGCACCAGTTTTATTAACAGGAAAAAACTTAAATAGCAACACAAAGGCTATAGCAAATGAAGTTTTATTTCCAAGCACTAAGTTTAAAGTATTAGGTGGGGTTAATAATGTATCTGATAAATTAGTAGAGGATACAAAGGTTACAATAACAGATAATTTCTTAGTTAAAGATAAGGAATATACTAGTGATACCCTTGGAAATGCTATGATTTCAGAAGATGGAATAAAGCTAAAGAATAGTAAAATTAAAGGTAATTTGTATGTAAAAAGTGAAGATGTATTACTAAAAAATACAGATGTTAAGGGAACTATATATCTTGATCCAGGAAGGGATGGAGAAGTTAGATTAGAAAAAGTGAAAGCTGATAAAATAGTAGTTTTATCTGGAAGAGATGAGGAAGATGGAATTTATTTAGAAGATGTAGATGCAAATTTATTAGAAGTTAAAAGTGGATCAAAAGTAAAGGTTAATTTAAGACCAGGGACATATATTAAAAAAATTCATGTTTTAGCAAACACTTTAATTGAAAATTATCAAGGAGACTACAAGGAAATAATTGTACCTAAAACTCCAAACTATAAGGAACTTGATCTAACAGGAACCTTTAGTGAAAATATAATAGTAGAAGGACAGGCAGAGCTTAAAACTACAGGTGGAGCTTATGTTAGGAATATTTTAATAAAAACAGATAAAGAGGATACTATTATATTAGATGGAAAATTTGATGATATAGAAGTTTATACAGATGCAGATATAAAAGTTACAGAAAATGCTTCCGGTAGAATATTTGGGGAAACTGCTAAAGCACAAACAAAAGCAGAAATTCATGTTGCAAAAGGATCTAATATTAAAATAGAAAAAATTAGACCTTATAATGTAACTGGTGATGGAAAGGATAATGCATTAAATTAATTATAAGCCGATGGTTAAACAGCCATCGGCTTATAATTAATCTAAAAGTAATATTATATAAGATAATGAAAATTATAAACTAAATGTTGACATACCATATGAAGAATATTACAATTAAATATATTAAGAATAATCAGAAAAATATAAAAGTGAAAGGAAGTGTTCTAGTGTTTACAAAAGAAAGAATTAACAAGGTAATAACAGCTACAGTTTTAGCATTATTATTAGCCTTATCACCATTTTCTCAGGTATTTGCAGCTCCATATGCACCAAATGATTATTACAAACAACCTAAAAGTATAATTGAAAAATATTTCAAAAAGCCAGTAGGAGCTATATTAACTCCAGCTTTTAAAGAAGGCAAATTAGATTTTACTTCTCATGATGAAATGATGGAATTTATTTATGACCTTCAAAAAAATAGTGATCATATGAAGGTTTCAATTATTGGACAAACTCAAGAAGGTAAACCAATTCCTTTATTAATATTTAGTAATCCATCCTATTCTAATGCAGCAGACATATTAAAATTAGAAAAACCGATTATATGGCTTCAAGGGCAAATACATGGTAATGAACCAGCAGGAGGAGAAGGAGCTTTAGCAGTAGCTAAAAATCTTGCAGGAAAACTAGGAGATGAAGTGTTAGGAAAGGTTTCAGTGGTTATACTTCCAAGGTTTAATGGGGACGGGTCTTTTTATTTCCAAAGACCAACAGCATCAAAGTTAGATAGCAATAGGGATCATTTAAAATATGATATACAAGAAACTATATTAGCTCATGAAACTTTTAATAAGTTTAAACCAGAAGTTGCAATAGATGCTCATGAATATTGGGTTTATGGTAACTTTGAAAGTATAGGAAAAAAAGGAGCTTTAGCATATCATGACATATTAATTTCTTCTGCTAGAAATTTAAACATACCAAAAGAAGTAAGAAAGATTTCTGATGATTTATTTGTAAGTAATGTTCAAAAAGATTTAAATTCTAGAGGATTTTCAAGTTTTGATTATTATACAACCAGTGAAGATGGAAATAAAGTAAGTATATTTGAAGCTGGTACAGATTCGAAGATTGGAAGAAATGCTTATGGACTTCAACCCTCATTTTCATTTTTAGTTGAATCAAGAGGTATAGGCATAGGAAAGGAAAATTTTGAAAGAAGAGTTTTAAGTCAAATAATATCGATTCAGAATATAATACGAACTACTGCCAATAATGCAGAGTTGATAAAGAAAACTATAGATAATGCACGAAAAGAAATAACTGAATTAGGTAAGACTATTAATTTAAATGATAAATTGGTACTAAAAGATAAACATAAAAAAGTTTCTAATGAAAAAGTGGATGTTATAGATGCAGAAACAGGAGAAAAAATAAAATTAGACGTAGAAGTGTTTAGTAGTAAAGAAGCAATTACTACTTTAGAAAGGGTAAGACCAACAGCATATATACTTCCTCCAGCATATCATGAAGCAGCTAAGAGATTATCTTATTCAGGAGTAGCTGTAAGAAAGTTAAACAAGGATATGGAACTTCCAGTTGAAGCCTACAAGGTTAAGGATAAAAAGGTTGATACAAATTATTATGAAGGTCACCTAAGAAATGATGTTACTGTGGATGTAAGTAAAAAGAATGTAACTTTTCCTAAAGGAAGTTATGTATTTACAATGGATCAACCAAATGCAAATTTAATAGCTATGTGCTTAGAACCAGATGCTGAAGATAGCTTTGTTAAGTTTAATATATTTCCAGCAGAAATAAATGACGAATTACCAATATATAGATATGTGGAGAATAAAAAAATAGATGCTAATATAATTAAGTAGAGAATGCAGATATACCTTGATGAATTTTTAAAGTTGCTTTATTCATCAAGGTATATTTATTTTTTCTGAATATTCTAAAGAGAAATAAGAGAATAAGTAGTAATTATTTCAAATAGATACTATGATTAATATAAGGGAAAATAAAGAAATATAAATTTCCTTATTTAAGGAGGGGGAAGACAATGAAAAAACAACCTAAAAAGAAATTGCTAATATGTATTTCTATGATGCTTGTTTTAGTTTTTAGCATGAGCTTTACAGCATGTGGCAATAAACCACAAGAAGACAATAAAGAAAAACAGCAAGAACAAAAAGAAGATAAAAGCTCAAAAAGGGATGCAAAGGGTAAAAACGGAGTAGTTGCTTCTGCAAAACCTGAGGCTTCTCAAGTAGGAGTAGACATAATGAAAAAAGGAGGAAATGCAATAGATGCAGCAGTGGCTACAGCATTTGCATTAGGAGTTGTAGAACCAAATGCTTCAGGCATTGGTGGTGGGGGATTTATGCTTGTAAGATTTGCAAAGACAGGAGAAGAAGTGTTTTTAGACTTTAGAGAAGTTGCACCAGGCAAAGCTACTCCAGATATGTATAAGTTAGATGATAAAGGAAAAGTAGTAAACAATGAATCCGTTATAGGAGGTAAGTCAGTAGCTGTACCAGGAGATGTAGCAGGACTTTTAATGGCATTAGAAAAGTATGGAACTATGAGTAGAGAAGAAGTTATGCAACCAGCTATAGATTTAGCTGAAAATGGTTTCAAGGTTACTGAAAATTTTTCTAATATGATAAAAGATAATTTTGATAATATAAATAAATTTGAAGCCACTAAGGCAATATATTTAAAAGATGGACTTCCTTTTGAAGAGGGAGATACCATAACTAATAAAGACTTATCCAATACTTTGAAAATCATAGCAAAAGAAGGAAAAGACGCATTTTATAAAGGAAAAATCGCAGAAAGCATAGTTAATGAGGTCCAAAAACAAGGTGGAATAATTACACTAGAAGATTTAGCAAAATATGAAGTGAAAGTAAGAAAACCTGTAAAAGGAACTTATAAGGGATATGAAATTGTTTCTGCACCTCCATCTAGTTCAGGGGGAGCTCATGTAATTCAACTGTTAAATATTATGGAAAATTATGATTTGAAATCTATGGGAGTAAACACTGAACAATCATTACATGCTTGGTCAGAGGCGTCAAAATTAATATTTGCTGATAGAGGAAAATATATGGCAGACACTGACTTTGTTAAAGTTCCTCTAGCAGGATTAACATCAAAGGATTATGCTAAAGAGCTTTATGAAAAAATAGATAAAGATAAAGCTACACAAAAGGTGGAAGCAGGAAATCCAAATAAATATGAAAGTGGAAGTACCACTCACTATTCAATAATGGACAAGGAAGGAAATATGGTTGCTGTTACAAAGACTATAAATCACTTCTTTGGATCTTGTGTAGCTGTTCCTGGAACAGGAATACTTTTAAATGATGAAATGGATGATTTTGATTTTAAACCAGGTCTTTCAAATTCTATAGAACCAGGTAAGAAACCATTAAGCAGTATGACACCAACTTTAATTCTTAAAGATGGAAAGCCATTTATGACTATAGGTTCACCAGGGGCTACAAGAATTATACCAACAGTAGCTCAAGTAATAAGCAATATTGTAGATCATGGTATGGATATTCAGGAAGCTATAAATACTCCAAGAATGTATGATAAAGATGGAAAATTATCTTTAGAAGGTGGAATAGATGAAAAGGTTATAGAAGGACTTAAAAATAAAGGACACGAAGTTGACATAAAAGGAGAATATGATCTTTTCTTTGGAGGAGTACAAGGTGTAATGATGGAATCATCAGGAGAATTACATGGTGGAGCTGATCCAAGAAGAGATGGTCAAGCTGTAGGTTTCTAAAAATCATTATTATAATTTGAGATATATTTAAACAGGGACTTAGGAGGAGATTTAAATGATTAAAGGAAAGATAAAAAAAATATTATTAATAACTATATCAGCAATGCTTACATTATCACTAGTTGCTTGCGGCTCAGGAGATTCTAGTTCTGAAGGAAGTAAAGAAGATACTAAGCAAACAGAAAGTAAAGAAGATGGCAAAAAAGAAGAGGTTAATGGACTCGAAGCTGCAATAGCTGAACAACCAGCTCTTTTAACTTCTGTTGGACAAAGTGCAGATGTTGAAATGGTTAAAGCCTTAATGGATAATGCCGGATTAAAATATACTTTAAATAAAGTAGCGACACCTGCTGATATTAAAGAAGAAAAAACTCTTGTTTTAGCGGTAGGGGGAAGTTCTAAAGGATTAGGAGCAGCAGGAATTAAGGTAGAAGATGAACTAAAGAGAGCAAAAGAGCTTATAAATGCAGCTAAAGAAAAAGGTATGGTTATAGTTACTCTTCATGTTGGAGGGGAAAATAGAAGAGGAGAACTTTCTGATAAGTTTATAGCACCATCTATAGAAAATGCAAATTATGTAGTAGTTGTAGAAGATGGTAATAAAGATGGACTATTTACTAAAATGGTAAAAGAAAAAGATATACCTATGGAATCAGTAAAAAGTATATCAGATGTGATGACACCCTTAAAAAAGGCATTTAAATAAAATGAGTAGGGGGGATGCTCCTCCCTAATCTCATATTTGAGGAGGGATACAATTGCAAATAGAATTTATAATATTTATTGCAATGGTTCTAGTATTTATATTGGGATGTTTTTTACTCAAATTGCCTGTAAGTATTTCTATGGTGTTAGCTTCCATGACGGGAACACTAATAGCTGGTAAAGGTATACCAATAAGGCATTTAGTAGAAGGCACCTTTGGTTATATAGATACTATATTAGTAATAGCTACGGCTATGATATTTATGAAAATAATTCAAGATTCAGGAGCACTAGATGCTTTAAGTTCTAGTATAATTAGTAGATTTCACAAAAAACCTGCATTACTTTTGATACTTTTAATGTTTATTGTAATGTTTCCTGGAATGATAACAGGTTCATCTACAGCATCAGTAATAAGTGCAGGAAGTTTAATGGCACCAGTTCTTATGATAATAGGAATACCAAAGTTAGAAGTAGCAGCTATAATTGCTATAGGTGGAATACTTGGAATGATTGCTCCACCAGTAAATATACCTGCTATGATAATTGGAGGAGGAATAGATATTCCTTATGTAGGATTTGGAATACCTCTGCTATTGTTGACTATACCTACTGCTATTTTTACTGTATTATACTATGGATATAAATATACCAAGGGATTTAATTATGATAAAGTAGCTTCAAGTTTAAATTTAGAAGAAAGTCAAAAGTATGGGTTTAAGCTATATATTCCAATAATAGTTGTTTTACTTTTAATGATACTTACAAAAGCATTACCAAAGTATATACCTGATTTAGGAATGCCGCTTATTTTTGCTATAGGAAGTGTAATAGGATTATTTACTGGAGAAAAAATAAGTATAGTAAAAAGTTGTAAAGAAGCTATTAAAGAAGCTTTGCCGGTTTTAGGAATATTAATGGGTGTTGGAATGTTTATCCAGGTTATGACCTTAACTGGTGTAAGAGGATTTATAGTTGTAAATTGTATAAGTCTTCCATCAGTATTATTATATTTGGGAATAGCTATTGCTATACCAGCCTTTGGAGCAGTATCTTCTTTTGGATCAGCTTCTGTACTAGGTGTTCCTTTCTTATTAGCTTTACTCGGAAAGAATGAAATAGTTACAGCTTCGGCTTTATCTTTTATAGCTGGTTTAGGAGACCTAGTTCCACCAACAGCGTTAGCAGGAATTTTTGCAGCACAAGTAGTTGGGGAAGAAAATTATGTGAAAGTTTTAAAAAAGTGCATGGTACCAGCATTATTTATTTTGGTATATGGATTGATATTTATAGCTTTTGCTAAAGAGATTGCTTCTTTTATATATTAAATAAGGAGTGTGATATTATGACTCTAATATATAGATTGTTAGTGGCTATAGTACTTATATTTACTGTATGGAATTTATTCGAAGAAAAAGATATAAAGCAGCAGGCAAATGCAGCTTTAGTAGTAATTCCATTAGTGCTTAGGATATTAATGATTAAATAGAATGGAGGGAAAGTTGTGAAAGGTAGTAAAATTACGGCAATAATATTTTTATGTCTCTCCTTATTATGTGATGTGGTAGCTGGAAAGTCCTTTCTAAAAATGCATGAGGAGGAACCTATAGTACAGGGGCCAGGTATAACTGAACAGAAAATGTTAAGTGATTATTTTCCAGGATTAAAAGGAAGTAATGGAGATACAAAGATATACGTTTTAAAAGGTGAAGAAGAAGGTGGGAAAATGCTTGTGCTTGGAGGTACTCATCCTAATGAACCTTCAGGATTTATGGCAGCTGTTACCTTAATTGAAAACGCGAAACCTAAAAAAGGTACTTTGTATGTAATTCCAAGAACCAATAATAGTGGATTTACTCATAATGACTCTCAGGAAGGATCTCCACAAAAGTTTACCATAAAAACTCCACATGGAGATAGATGGTTCAGATATGGTTCAAGAGCTACAAATCCAATAGATCAATGGCCAGATCCAGATGTATATATTCATGCAGCATCAGGTCAGAGTCTTTCAGGAAGTGAAACTAGAAATATTAATAGAGGATATCCTGGAAGAGAAGATGGTACTCTAACAGAAAAAGTTTGTTTTGGAATAACAAAACTTATTAAAGAAGAAAAAATAGATGTAACTATAGATTTACATGAGGCTTCTCCAGAATATCCTGTTATAAATGCTACAGTATCTCATGAAAGAGCTATGCCTATAGCATCCCAAGCGGTTATAAATCTTCAATTGCAAGGAATACAAATGGGATTAGAGCCTTCACCTAAAAATCTTCGTGGACTTACTCATAGGGAACTAGGTGATTTTACAGATACTATGGCTGTACTTATGGAGACTGCTAATGCAGCGCAAGGTAGATTAAGGGGGAGAACAGATGAAGATTTAGTAGTTACGGGAAAGGATAAGGCTTATGTAAAGGCAGCTAAATTAGGAAGGTTGTTTGTGCCTTATGATGAAAATGGTCATCCTATAGAAGAAAGAGTGGGAAGACATATAACAGGAATTAATGAATTAGCAAAGGCATACACAAAGGGGAATGAAAGTAAAGGAATAATTATAGAAAATATACCATCTTATGAAGAGCTATTAACTAAAGGATTAGGCAATTTTTTAAATCCTCTTCCCTAGATAAAATAAAATTATACCCTCGGTACGTATAAATAGTATATGTTGCCGAGGGTATGTCCAATTTAAATAGATTTATTTATGACTACAAATAATATTATTAATTTAAATTAACTAATAATTGCTAGGAGATTTCTATAATGAGAATTAATAAAATTAAAAAATATAAAATAGCTATTTTAATAATGATTTTAATAATGATTTTTAAAGGGGTGAATTCTACTAAAGAAGAAACTATTACAAAAAAAATGATTATGAAGGGAACAGAGCTAGAAACAGAAAGTTATATTATAGATTCAGGTAAAAAAGGGGAAAGTATTTTTATAATATCAGGTATTCATGGAAATGAGATAGCGTCCATAGAGGCGTCAAAAATTTCTAAAAAAAGGAAAATTAATAATAATATCGAAAGCTAATATTGATGCATGTAATAAAAAAGTTAGAAATCCATATTATATGCAGGATTTAAATAGAATTTTTCCAGGGAGAACCAATGGAACAGGTAGCGAAAAATTGGCATATGAAATATTTAATTTAATAAAAAAAGAGAGGCCCAAAATAGTTTTAGATCTTCATGAATGGGAAGAAAATTCTATAGGAGATGAAAAAAAATTTTCTTATGCCATGATATTCAATAATTTAAATAAGGAAAATTTAGAAGTTTTTATGTATCTACTAGATCAAGTAAAAAGAAATGATGAATATAAAGATAAATTTACATTTTTAAACAGCCCACCAAAAGGATCTATAAATAAAGAGATATCTCAAAAATTAAAAGTTCCAGTTATAACTCTAGAAAGTAATATGAACGAAGAATATAGAGAAAGAGTAGATTTTCACCTATATATATTAAATGAAGTTATAAAATTTTATAGATTGGATAGATGAATATGAAAAAAATATTGATTATTTTAATAATAACATATGTATGCTTCTTAATTTTAGAATATAGGAATAATTGTAATATAAGAAAGGCTTTTAAACATATAATCCATGTAAATGGTACAAGAGGAAAATCTACTACCTGTAGACTTATTTATGCCGGGATAAAAGAAGGTGGATATAGAGTTTTTTGTAAAACTACAGGGACAAGTCCTCGAATTATAGATGTAAATGGAATGGAAGAACCTATTATAAGAAAGGGTGGCGCCAATATAAGAGAGCAAATAAAAATTTTGAAAAAAGCAGAAAAACAGAAGGCAGATATTCTAGTTATTGAATGTATGGCAGTTAATCCAGAACTACAATATATATCTCAAAATAAAATATTAAATGCAGATATATCTGTAGTAACTAATGTAAGAAGGGACCATTTAGAGGAAATGGGACCCACTTTGGAAGATGTAGCAAAGTCCTTAGGGAATGTAATGCCTAAGAGGGGACATTTTATAACAGGAGAAAAGAAATTTTATGATTATTATGAAGAACTCGGAGAATCCATGTCATCAAAAGTAATACTTGCAAAGGAAATATCAGAGGATTTGGGAATAGATTTTAAAGAAAATATAAGTGTAGCATTAGAGGTATGTAAGGTATTAGGCATAAAGGAAGATGTGGCATTAAGAGGCATGAAAAGCTATAAAAGAGATCCTGGGGCATTAAAAATTTATAATATAGTTACGGATAATAATACACAAATAATTTTTATAAATGGTTTTGCAATAAATGATCCAGATTCTACATTGAAAATATTTAGCTATTTAAAAGATAAAGGAACTTTTAATAACAAACAGATCATATTAATGGTGAATAATAGAAGAGACAGGCCTTATAGGATGCAACAACACATAGAAGTCATAAAGAAAATAAATCCCGAAATTATATGGATAAGTGGATATTATACAAGTTTAATGAAAAATAAGCTTATAAAGCAGGGAGTAGAAAAGGAGAAAATAGTTTTAATCAATAAGAATAATGAATTTAATCTTAAGAATATAACAAAAGATACTGCTATATTTGGTATTGGAAATATAGTGGGAAGTGGTGAAAAAATTATAGATTATATGGAAAAAGTAGGTGATGTTATTGGCGAATAATACAATGATTTTAGGAATAATATTTAGCATTATATATTACGAGGTTACAGAAGTATCACCTGGAGGAATAATAGTGCCAGGATATATATCACTTTTTTTAACTCAACCTCTTAGAATAATTGCAACTCTAATTTTAAGTGTATTAACTTTGGTTATTACAAATATCCTATCAAAATATACTATACTATATGGAAAAAGAAAATTTTCGGTAATGATTATGATAAGTTTTATTTTAAGAGTTCTAATTGAAGGAATAGGAGGACTTATATCATTACCTATAGTTTTTTCCGTTATAGGATATATAATCCCAGCTATAATTGCAAAGGAAATGGATAGACAAGGTATAGTAAAAACTACTTCATCTGCTATAGTTGTAGCCTGCATAATCAGCTTAACAATGATAGTTTTAGGGAAGGGAATATTAGTATGAAGTATAAAAGAAACGTTTTTAAAAAGTGGGATTATATAATCATAATTTTATCAATAATATTGCCACTATCTATTATTTACATAAATAAAAGTGGAGAAAGAGTTAAAGATAATTGGCATGAAGAGAAAATTCAAGCAGCTACTCTTATGGATGAATGTTTAAAGGAGATCAAAAAAGAAAAGTTAAAGAGAAAAATCCCTATAGATAAAAGATATGATATAAATGAAACTGGAATAATTGGAGCTGAAACAAGCTCCATAACTACTACAATAGGAGCATTAGAGGCAAAGCGAACAACTACCAATCCTGATTTTGCAGCACTTATAGTTCATATGATGAAAAAATTAAATTTAAAAGATGGTGATAGTGTATGTATAAATTTGTCTGGATCATTTCCAGCTTTAAATATAGCGGTTATGTCAAGTTGTGAGGTCTTAAAATTAAAGCCTATAGTAATTGCTTCTTTTGGTGCATCCACCTGGGGAGCTAATAATCCGGATTTTACATATCTAGACATGGAAGAAGTTTTATATAAGAAAAAGTTTATAAGTAATAGAGCAGATTATGTATCTATTGGTGGAGCATCAGATTTAGGAAATGATATGGATGATGATTATGTAAAGAAGATTGTAAATAGAGTGGAGGGATATGGAAGAAACTTTATAACAGAAAATAATTTAAAAGACAACATAGAGAGAAGATGGCAGATATATAATGCAAATAATGACAGAATAAAGGCTTTTATAAATGTAGGGGGGAATATAGTATCTTTAGGTGAAACTTTAGAGCTAGATGGTATAAACCCTGGAATAATAAAGAATACAAAAGTTAAGGTGAACGAGAAAACAGGACTTATACAACTTTTTTTATCTAAGGATATACCAGTAATACATCTCCTAAATATAAAAAAGATAGCTGTGGACTATGGAATACCAGTAGATCCTGTAACTATTCCTAAGATAGGTACAGGAAACATATATTATTCTTTTAAACATTCTTATAAATTTTCAGTAATTACTTTAATGATAGCTATTATTGTAATAATTGTATATGGAAATAAGATGAGGAGTAAATATGAATAATGAAAGTTTTAGAATATTGATAGATAAGAAACGATTTCATAGTGGAATTATTTTAATTATATTTGGTGTTATACTTCCATTCTTTATGAATGTAAATAATTTTAAAATATATGAACTTCTACTATATAGCATATCAACAGGAGATAAGAGCATGCTTGTTATAGCAGCTTTTAGGTTAGTTATATTGAATACTATAAGAGGAATTCCCAATTATTTGGGAACTTTTATTATAGCAGAATCTATAGAAGTATATATTAAAGAAAAAAATATTACAGTTGTAGAAGGAATAATAGCTATAACATTGATACCATTATTATATAAATTAATAAATGATATACACAATATAAGATATGATTTAGGTATTCCCGCATCCATTGTAATAATTTCAATTATACTTTTAAAAAAGTTTAACTTTTTTACAATTAGCTTTTTTAAAAAGTCTTTAGTAATGGTTTTAATATTAATGGGAGTGCAGTGGATGGATATTATACCGGGGCTTTCCAAGTTTAAATTTGGAAGAGGTGAAACCTCTCAGGATATAAAAATAGCTGCGGAACTTATAGAAAGTACAGAGTTACTTTCTATAACGTCCATTATGTTCTGCTTGATATTTATTATGTTCTCCATACTTATGGCAAAACTTATAATGGATGAGCATAAATTAATTATAGCAATAGAAGAAAATAAACGAGTTGAAAAGGAATTAGCAGAGGCGAAAATAGATGCATTAAAAGCTAGGAATTATGCAGAGTTAAAAAATTTAGTACACGATTTAAAAACGCCATTAACATCTATACAAGCATTAGTAAGTATAATCAAGCTTATGGAACAGAATGAAAAAATAGTTTCTTATTTAGATAGAATTGAAATATCCATAGATAGATTAAGCAATATGATATCTGAAATACTTTATGAGGAAAAGAAAAATATAATAAGCACAGAAGAAATGTTTAGTTTTATATTGTCTCAAATTTCTCCTTTACCTTATTCAGATAAGATAAATTATAAAAACACAGCAAGTGATTGCAAGATAAAGGTAAATAAGATGCGTTTTGCAAGAGCTATAATAAATGCTTTGGATAATTCCTATAGTGCTATAAATGAAATAGGAGGGGACAGGTCTATAATGATTAGCGTATATAAGATACCCCAAAATGTATGTATAGAAATAATAGATGATGGTATAGGCATAAGAAAAGAGCTTATAGATAAAGTGTGGAATAATGGTTTTAGCAGTAAGAAATCTACAGGGTTTGGACTTGGATTTATGAAGGACGTAATTAAAAATCATGATGGATATATAGAAATTTATAGTGAACCAAATAAAGGTACATGCATAAAAATAACCTTACCAGAGGAGTGAGTTGTTTTGAGGAAAAATAAAATATTGATTATAGATGATGATAAAGAAATACTATTTGCAATGTCAGCTATATGCGAGTATAAAAATTGGATAGCTATAACTGCTACTAGCGTTACAGAAGGAATAAAAAAATTAAAGGCTATAAAACCAGATATAATTATTATAGATTATCATTTGCCCAAAATTAATGGAATAGAGGGAGTAAAGAAAATAAAAGAAATGTTTGAGGATATACCTATAGTTGTGCTAACTGTGGAAGAAGATCAAAAGGTTGCAGACAAATTTATAGAAGCAGGAGCTAATGATTTTGAACTTAAGCCAATAAAAGCACCAGATATTATATCCAGAATAAGTATTCATTTAAAATTTAGAGATACACTTAAAACTGTAAATAAAGATTTTAATGAGTGCACTAAGGGAATAAGTGCAGAAACCTTAGAAAAAATCGAAAAGTTTATGATGAGTATAGAAGATAATAGATATGTGAGTATAAATGAAATATCTAAAAATACAAAATTAGCATATCAAACAGTACATAGATATATGCAATATCTATTAGAGAAAGATAGAATAGATATTCAGCAGATATATGGTAGAATAGGAAGACCGAGGCAAAAATATAAATTGAAAAGTAATTTTAATTACAATATTAACTCCTGATATTATTATCAAGAATTAATAAATATCTACGATAACAATAGAAAATAAAAAGGAAGGACGAGCCTATGATTAAAAGTAAATGGAAAAAGAAAATTACAAAAGCCCTATGTAGTACTTTTTTGCTTACTACTATTATTGTACAACCATTAAGTGCTGTTAATGCAGCTAAGAAAGATGATGATAAAGAAAAGAAATATGTAAGAAAACCTGCTAAAGTAAGAATATATGGTAACGATAGATATGAAACTTCATCAAAAATAGCAAAGGACGGATGGAGCAGTTCTTATTATGCAATAATAGCATCTGGAGAAAATTTTCCCGACTCATTAAGTGCAGTTACATTAGCTAAGAAACATGATGCGCCTATTTTATTGACTAATAGTAAGTCTTTAAATACAAACACAAGAGAAGAATTAACTAGAATGAAAGTAAAAAAAGTACTTATAATTGGGGGACAGGGGTCTATTTCATCTAAAGTAGAACAAGATATAAAATCTATGGGAATTACCACAGAAAGGCTTGGAGGAAGGGACAGATACGAAACATCTATTAAAATTGCAGAAAGATTAGGCAATCCAGGGACGCTATTTGTAGTTACATCTAATCATTTTGCAGATGCACTATCTGTAGGTCCTATAGCAGCTAAAAAAGGAGCACCTATAATACTAACTTCTAAAGATAATTTATCTGATTACACTAAGAAATATCTATATAAAAAAGTGTTTAATAAAATATACATAATAGGGGACAGGGCTCAGATAAGTGACAAAGTAGCTAGTGAATTTGAAAAGTATGTAAAAAATTCACAAACCAATGAAAATGCTGTGGAAAGAATAGATACTAAATCTAATAGTTCTAGTATTTATGAAAGAAACATAAATGTAATTGATAAATTTGAAAGTGACTTAAATTCTTTTAGAGAAATATATATAGCTTCTGGTGTCGCTTTTGCAGATGCTCTTTCTGTAAATGCACTAGCGGCTAAAAAAGGAGCTCCTATTGTAATAGGAAATACATCTGATGGAAATCTATTAAAAAGTTTTATATCTAAAAACTATTCTAATATATCTACAATAAATATTGTAGGGGGACAGGGCGTTATATCTGAGGCTTATGTAAACAATATAGTAAATTATATAGAGGATGAGGAAATTAAATTTACAGATAAAAATATGGCAAAGGCTGTTAGAGAAAAGCTAGGTATAACTAATGAAAATCAAAGAATTTACAAATCTACTGTAAAGAATATACAAACTTTAGATTTATCTGGTTTTAACATAGAGAATATAGATGGAATACAATTATTTGATGGCCTTAAAGAATTAAATTTAAGTAATAATAAAATACAGGATTTAGAACCTTTAGAAGATATGTTTTATTTAGAAAGCCTAAATTTATCAGGAAATAAAGTGGAAGATTTAGAGCCTTTAGAAGAATTACATAGCTTAAAATATTTGAACTTAAGTGATAATAATGTAAGACATGAAGATTCTCTTAAAAAATTAGAATATCTAAAATATTTAAATTTAAGTAAAAATGATATAAGTTATATTGAGGATTTTGATAAATTAACTTATCTTTACTATTTAGATTTATCAGATAACTACAATATAGGTGGATTAAGTGAATTATCTGATTTGAAAAGTTTAACTACTTTAAAATTAAGTCATACAGGTATATCTAGTTTAAGCTTTTTAGAAGATTTAAAATCATTAACAGAATTGGATTTATCCCAAAATAGCATAAGTAGTTTAGATGATTTAAAGAAGTTAGATAATTTAAAAACTCTATATTTAAATGATAATAGCATAACTTACATAGAGGATTTAAAGGATTTGAAGAGTTTAGAGGAATTAAATGTATGGGGAAATGATATAAACGATGTAGAGAAGTTTAAAAAGTTTAAGAAACTTAGAAAATTAACCATTGAGAGATCATTATTAGATGATGATGATAGAAAACAGTTAGACTTAATAAGTAATATTCCTCATATTTTTGATAAAGAGAATACTTATAATAAAAATTATGATTATGGGGATGTAAATTCTGGAAATATAATAGAAAACGAATATAAAGATAAGGATTTAGAAGATATTTCAGATGAAGTTGAAGAGTTTAAAAAGGATAATGAAAACTATAAACGTGATTATAATCCTTATGAAGTTATATATAAATCCAATTCCACTTATGGAGGAAAATTTACAGCTAAAGAGCTTCTTAACCGTGAAAAAGACCTTCAATCTATGATAGGAAATTCAAGGTATTCTATGGAAACTAGAAAAATGATGCAGGAAGATTTAGAAAAAGTAATAAATCAATATGGAATAATTAACAAAACTAATAGAATGAACGACAAAGTCATGGAATTAGAAGCTAAACTTAACATGTCCTTTGATGAAAAAGAAAAAAGAAAAGCAAGAAATGAAATAAACTATGTGTATTCAGATTACAAATATGATTTTTATAAGAATGCAGTTGCAGAATGTGAAGATGCAATGTCTCGATTAAAAGCACAAATTGGAGAACTAGAATATAGCAATAGTTATAGTGATAATGAAAAAGCTAGAATTTTAAAAGGTGAATTAACAAATAAGCAAATAGAATACTATGTGATTACTAATAATTTGAATAAATACGATAAAGATAGAAGTTTTTTTGCAGCAATGAATTCTTTTTTAAATAAGTAATGTGTTTTCATTGATTACTATAAAGGAGGCATTATAATTAATGAAATATAATAAAGATAAAATAAATATTTTTAAATTGGTAGTATTTTTATTCATAATTTCAGCTATAAGCATATTTCATGGGAATAATGTAGAAGCTGCAGAAACTACAACTAAAAGATTTAACGGACAAAATAGATATGAAACAGCAGCTAAAGTATGTGAAGAAGGTTGGAGTGAAGAAAGTGACTGGGCTATTGTAGTAAATGGAGATAATTTTGTAGATGCTCTAAGTGTTGCACCTCTTGCTAAAAAGCAAAATGCTCCTATACTTTTAACCAATAGCAAAGTTTTAAATGTATATACATCTATGCAGTTAAATAGACTTAAAGTTAAAAATGTATATGTAATTGGAGGAAAAGGTGTAATATCACAAAATGTAGAAGATGGTATAAAGGCTAAAGGTATAAAGGTTACAAGACTTGGGGGAAAGGACAGATATGACACAGCTTTACAAATAGCCAAAAAACTTGGAAGACCAAAACAAATAGCAGTTATAAATAGCACAAGTTTCTATGATGGAGTTTCCATAGCTCCCATAGCTGCACTAAAGGAAATGGCAATAATTCCTGTAGGTAAAAATGATATGCCAAATTCTATTGAAAAATTTTTAAGAAGTAATAGAAGAGCAGAACAAATATATGTAATAGGTGGACAAGACCAAATAAGCAATAAAGTTTTTAATAAAATTCCTAATGCAATAAGAGTAGGAAGTGGAGATGTATATAAAAGAAATATAGATATAATAAATGCATTCCAAAATGAATTGGATTTTGGTAATGTATATGTGGCTTCTTCAAGAGATTTTGCTGATGCCCTATCAGCATCAGCACTGGCTTGCAAGTCAGCATCACCTATAGTTTTAGCAGGAAGTAATTTAAGTAATACAACTAAAAACTTTATGAGATCAAAAATAATAAATAATGTAAGTATTTTAGGAGGGAATGCTTCTGTAAGTTATAATACAGAACAAATATTAAAGTATTTACCATTAAAAGTAGCGGATACAGAAAATATAAGAAAAGAAATATGGCAAAATGAAAGCTTTACACCACCACCAACTATAGTAGTAACAGCAAGTAATGGAAATATGGAGGAAGTTTCTGTAACTTGGAATTTAATAAGAGTTGACACTACTAAGCCAGGAATTTATACTTTTACAGGAAAAATAAATGGATACAATAGAGATGTAGATTTAATACTAGTAGTAAAACCATTACCAGTTAAAGTAGAAGATATAAATAAAGAGGCTAGAAGTAGAGAAAGATTTGTATTACCTGAAAAGGTTACAGCTGAAATGAGTGATGGAAGTACAAGTGAGCTTCCTGTTATTTGGGATTATGGAACAAAACAAAGTAATAAATCAGGAGTCTATGTTTTTTATGGTACTGTAGAAAAATATGATAAAAAAGTTAAGCTAACTTTGACAGTAACAGGACTTAATACAACACCATAAAATAGGATAGTTCATAAAAAGCTAATAAATAACTAATTTAAAGTACCAAGAATATATATTTTTGGTACTTTAAATCTTAATTAGATAATGTAATAAATATAATTATTTAATTTGATGTTATAATCTGATAAAATGTAATATAGTATGGGTAAATAGATAAATATTCCTTGGATTAAATTACAAGAAAAATATTGTATATAAGTCTTTACTAGTATAATGTAATAATGGTAACATTAAATTGGTATTGGAATATAATGTAGTCTTTATTAAAGGAGGATGAATTTGATGTTAAGAAGAAAATATTTTAAGTCTTTAGGAGCCTTTGTTTTATCTATGGCATTAGTAACTACTGCTAATGTGGGAATGGTAAAGGCAGCAACATTAGATAGATTAGGTGGATTAGATAGATACAATACAGCTAGACAGGTAGCAGAAGGTGTTTTTAGCAAAAGTGAAAATGTTATTTTAGTAAATGGACAAGGTTATGCAGATGCTGTTAGTGCTACACCTCTTGCAAAAAAATTAAATGCGCCTATACTGTTAACTGAAGCGGATAAATTAACTAGTGGAGTTTTAGATACTATAAAAAAAATAGGGGCTAAAAATGTATATATAGTTGGTGGAGAAGGAGTTGTAAAAGATTCAGTAGTATCAAAATTACAATCCAATGGATTAAAGGTACATAGATATGCTAAAACTGGAGGAAATAGATATGATACTAATGCTGTAGTGGCAAGGGAAGTTATAAAGAGAACAGGAGCTAAGAAGGCTATATTAGTAAATGGACAAGATGGATATTCTGATGCACTAAGCGTTGCATCTATTGCAGCAAAATTAGAAATACCTGTTTTAATTTCTAATTCTAAAAAAATGGATGCAGAGGTTAAAAAAGTTATAGATGAAAATAAGTTAGAAGTTATGGCAGTAGGTGGGGCAGCTGTATTACCTGATAGTGTAGTAAAATCAGTTAATGGAAAAAGAGTTGCCCAAGGTGGAAATAGATATAAGACAAATATAAATGTGTTAAACTATTTTAAATCAAATCTTTCTTTTAATGCTATATATGTAGCAGCTGGAGGCAATGATAATGTAAGAAACTTTGCAGATGCTTTAGTTGCTTCAGCCGCAGCGGCTAAGGAAGGATCACCATTAGTTTTAAGTGGAAATTCCGCAGGCAGTGCTGATAGAGAAGCTTCAGAAAGTTTTGTTAGAAATAATATAAATAAAGATAGTAAGATAACTTTAATAGGTAGCACAGGAGTTTTATCTAAGGAAATTGAAAACAAACTGAGAAAAATTGCTGAATATGCTTCAGAAGGAGATTTGGAAATTATAGCAATAGAATAGAAAGAACAGTGGATAATTAACAATTAACAATGAATAATTATGGATATTTTTTCTCCATTGTCATTTCAAAAAAATTTTAATTGTATAAATTTTTTGAGCTAAGAGAAGAAAAATCTACTTAATTATTCATTATTAGCTATTGGTTATTCACTAAAATAAATGGTTTTATTTACAGAATTGGAGGATATAGATGAAAGAGAAAATAGATGATTCACAAAAATATATAGATGTAGAACTTTACTTGGATGAGGATTCTCAAAGAAAAATTTCTGATGTGCAAAAGGAATATTTAGAAGAGGAATTAAGAGAGGTTATTACAAGTGTAAAAGAGGGACAAATAAACATAGCTGGAATATATGCATTTGATCAAGGCGATGAAGTGGAAGTTAAAGCATATTTAGCAAATGGTTTAAGTAAAAATATTAATTTTGAAGATGTTCCAATATACATTATAAATTCTAAAAATGAAAAATTAGCATATCAAATATTTGATTTATCAGGAGAAGGGGATATACCATCAGGAAAGGCTATACCTGTAAAACTTAATTTTAAAAAAGAAAATGTATTTGTAGATAAGATACCACAGGATGATTGGAAATTAGTTTTTGGAAGCAATGATGTTAAAGGAGTTAGATATGTAAATATAGAATTAGAATCTATTCCAGAAGGTATAGAAGAAAGTGAAATAAAAGTATTTCAAGAGTTTTTAGAATCATTACCTAAACTTGAGAGAGGACAAGGTAGTATTTCAGTATTTACAATTACTCAATATGAAAATGGAGATTTACTTATGACTCTGCTTGTTAGAAATGCTACAGATGAGGCAGTGACTATGACAAAAATGCCTATTACATTAAAAACAGAAGAAGGAGAAACAATTTTATCAGGAGTGTTTGACATAGAAAACTTTACGGTAAATCCATATAAAGCTAGAGTTTTAAGCTTGATTTTTAAGAAAGAAGTTATTAATATAGAAGAAGACTTTGACTTGAGTACTTGTAAAATTATATTTGGAAGAGAATAAAATATTAAGACTTAGGTTATAAGATGGCTTTCAACAGAGAACTTCAAAAAGTTATATGAATTTTAGAAGTTCTCTTTATTTTTATTATTTTATAGGAGAAGGGTACTTATGAATTTCTATTCATTATTTTTAATAGCTATAGCTTTATCTTTAGACGCATTTGGTGTAGCACTTTGCATAGGATTAAATAATAATGTAGATTCAAAATATAAAGCATCTTGTGCAATGTATTTTGGATTTTTTCAGTTTTTATTTGCTATAATAGGATCATATGCAGGATTTTTATTTAATAAATATATTGCATCTATGCCTGAGATTATTGGAGGAATAGTTATATGTATTGTTGGTATTATAATGATAAAAGAGGGAACTGATAATAAAGATGATTGTAAAATATTAAAACCAGGTATGAATATAATTTTAGGTATTTCTGTAAGTATAGATGCAATGGTGGTTGGGTTTACAGTTTTAAATAAAGTACAAAGTGCTTTAGTTAGATTTAAAGATACTTTATTTATAGGTATTGTAACTTTGTTTGTAAGTATAGTAGCATTTATAATTTCAAAATACTTAAAAAAAATAGATGTTATATCAAAGTATGCGGACTACATTGGTGGAGTTATTTTAATACTTTTTGGTTTGAAAATGATGTTTTTTTAAAGATAAATTATTTATAAGGTGATATTATGAATATTGAAAAGTTTTTAAAAGAAAATAAGTTAAGAGTTACAAAGGGAAGAATAAATATACTTGAAGTACTAAGTTGTAATAAAGATGCTATTACGGCAGAGTATATATACCATAAGTTAAAGGAAAGAGATATTAATATTGATTTATCAACGGTATATAGAAATTTAGAGATATTTAATAAAGAAGGTATAATAGATAAATTTGATGTGGGAGATGGTAAGTATAATTATCTAATAAACCCATATAAACACAAGCATATTCTAGAGTGTGCTGTATGTCATAAAGAGATTGAAATAGATTGTCCAATAAAACAATTAGAACAAATTATAAAAAATAGAACAGGATTTACAATAGAAGAAGAGCTAGATATAAAAATAAAAGGTTTGTGCGAAGAATGTAGCGAAAAATAGAGTTTTTATTAATAAAAATATTAGAGACAGCTTTTTTATAATTAAAGATATATAAAAACTGTCTCTAATATTTTAGAAAATAAATACATTAATATTATAAAGAGAAATTTATTCTATTTTATTTTATATAGGCGTTTTACCTTCCATGAATGATTTTTATTTTTTTCTAAGAATATTTTATAAGATATACTAGAATGAGGAGCTTTTTTAGAAAGACCTTTAACTTGTACAACAGAAGTTTGGCCATCAGAGAAAATAATATTAAGATTATTTATTGCATATAATTTATTTTTTATATTAGTGAATTTTTTAGTCATATGATGTTCAACAACAAATTTTATATCTTTATTTTTTTTAGAAAATAGGTTTTGATGTATCAAAAATAAAAATAAGATAAAGAAGAATAAAAAAATATTTTTTTTATTAATTAATTTTCTCTTCATGCAAATAATATTCCTTTCCTAATTTTATTTATATGGTATTTTATAATAAAATATAATAGGAATAAATCTCTAAAGGGATATATATATTATAACATTGAAGTAAATAAATGTAAATAGGGAGTGGTATAAATGGATTTTAAATCATTAGTTTTAATAGAAAAAGATGTGGAAAAAAATGAATTCTTAAGAGAAATGGAAAGTTATGAATTAGGAGAAGGAGCAGCATATATAAGGAAGTTTTATTATGATGGAAATTTTGTAAATATAGCTTTTAGTATAGAAGAAGATATGGAGGATTGGAAATATAATGCTGTATTAGACTATTTTAATACAGAGGCATTTGAAAAATATGAATGCTCTATAGAGGAAATAGAGGGTGAATACAATCCAACTTGGCTAATAAAGCTTGAATACTTAGAGGATTTTTATTTAATGAGTGAAAAATTGCAGAATATATGTAATGAAATACACAATCAAATAGAAGTTATAATGGCATATGTGGAAGAAAATAAAGATAAGCTTATGTGAAAATAGGTATTAAATTATTCTAAAAGTTTAATTTAATGTTAATTATAATAAAAAATACATTCAAATTATATGTGTTCTATTTTAAATTATACAAAGTTATGGTAATATATTGTTAATATTTATCTATAAAGAGAGAAATTATATTTTATGTATCTAAATAGAATTGAATGAGGAGAAATATTATGAGGCTTGAATTCATTGATAAAGTTAAAGATAATGAGATACTGGGAAAAAGTATATTGACTTCAGATGGCCAAATGTTGCTTAAAACAGGGGTAAGATTAACTAGTAACTATTTATCAAAATTAAAAGAAATGGGAGTATTATACATATATATAAAAGATGACAGACTAGAAGATATAAATGTAGAAGATGAAAAATTCATACAATTAAAACAAAGAACAATTAAAAGTGTATCGGATATTAGCAAAAATATTCATGGATATACTGGTAAAAAGTTCAAAGAGGTTATATCTTCAATAGAGAATCTTGTGAATTATATAATAGATATTGGCGATGTCAATAAAAGTTTATATGATATAAAAACATATGATAATTATACATACCTCCATTCTCTAGATACATGTGTAATGACTTCTTTTCTAGGAATTGCATTAGGTTTTAAGGATGAGGAGTTAAAAGATCTTGGCATAGGAGCTTCTTTGCATGATATAGGAAAAACTGAAGTACCTTTAAAAATATTAAATAAAAAAGGAAAACTAAATGATGAGGAATTTGAGGAAATAAAAAAACATACATTATATGGGGCGAAATTGTTAAGTGGCAATAAGAAACTTTCTAAAAATATAATAGATATCGTAGAGCAACATCATGAAAGAATTGATGGAAAAGGATACCCATATAAGTTATGTGGTTGTGAAATATCAAAATATGCTAAAGTAGTTAGCCTGTGTGATGTATATGATGCTGTTAGTAGCGACAGATGTTATAGAAGAAAGTTTTCTCCCAACGATGCATATGAATTAATACTTGGAAATTCAGAAACAATGTTTGATATAGATGTAGTTGAAAAATTTAAGGAGACTTTTTCTATATATCCTTTGGGGGCTTGTGTTAAATTATCTAATGGTGTTGAAGGATACGTTATACGTCAAAATAGGGGGTTCCCAGATAGACCTTTGATAAGAGTACTCTATGATAGTAAAACCAGGGAACCAGTACAGTTTTATGAAATAAATTTACTAGAACACAAAAATTTAGTGATTGAAGCTATAGTTTAATAGTAAGTATGTGAAAATAATTATACAAAGGAGATATTTAATGAAAATAAATAGCACAGATGAAAGATATGCTTTTCAAGAAGCAATAAATTTTATTATTGAAAACTCTGTAAAAGCATTAAGGTACAGTTTATTTGAATTAAATAATATAAACAATGAAAACATAATAAGCCCATGGGTATTGGTAAAATCTGGTGAGAATATAAATGAAGTTATTATATTTTGTGATGAAAATTATAATAGTTTCAATGATTATTGGACTAAATTAAATATAGTTGAAAACCTACAAAATAAATTTTCTAGTATATCTTTATATAATATAAACCTTATAAAAATTAAGTTTTTGGATCATAGTTTTCAAGATCAATTTTCTAATACTGATAATTATTCTGAGGAAAATTGTATTTTAATAAACTTGAATGAAAAGAAGATAATTCAGTATAGCAGTGGATTAGAAGACCTTGTTGAAATAATAACATTTTATATGAATAACAATTATATTAATGAAAATAAAAGCAATAAGATAAAGAAATTTAGTAAAGAAAATATTGTAACTTTTACATTGATAGTTATAAACATAATTATGTACCTTATAACAGCGCTACTTTCCGGAAATTTAATTGATAGCAATGTAAATGTTCTTATATTTTTAGGGGCTAAAGTGAATCCTTTAATTGATAGAGGTCAATATTATAGGTTGTTGACTTGTATTTTTTTACATGGAGGATTAATACATTTAGCTTTAAATATGTACGCTCTATCCGCTTTAGGTCCTTTAGTAGAAAAAATATATGGAAAGTCTAAATATTTAATTATATATTTTGTGTCAGGAATATGTTCATCTTTATTAAGTTATTTTATGTCACCACATATTTCAATTGGAGCTTCTGGCGCAATATTTGGATTATTAGGAGCATGTCTTATGATCGCCTTAAAATATAAACAGAGAATTGGGAAAGAGTTTTTGAATAACATAATATCAGTAATTTTTGTGAATTTGATTATAGGATTTTCAGTTGCTAACGTTGATAACTTTGGACATATTGGAGGATTAATAGGGGGAATATTAGTATCAGTTTTTACTTTGAAAAAAATATAAATTTAGTAAAAAGTTAGTGTCATATTGCAAATCATCTATTACATTTTGCAATATGACACTAATAGTTTTAATTACAAAGTGATTTTAAATCATGGGAGTAAAGTGTTTCTTTTTCTAATAGCTTTTCAGAAATTGATTTTAATATTGATATATTATCAGTAAGTAATTGTTTAGTTTCAATATAGAGACTATCAACAAGGCTTTTACATTCTAAAATTATATTGTTTTTATCTATATTTAGGCTCATTAGTTCTTCTAGATTTAAAAGACCTAATGAATTACCCATACCATATTGGGTTACCATGTGAAAAACAATATTTGTACATTGTTTTAAATCATTGTGAGCACCTGTAGTTATAAAGTCTCTGCCAAAAGTTAATTCCTCTGCTGCCCTGCCGGCTAATAACACCATTATTTTTTTATTAAGATGTTTTTTATTTTTGTATAATTTATCTTCAGGAATACTTAGTGTATAACCACCGGCACCTTTACTACTTGGAATTATTGTTACTTTTGATACCTCTTCATTAGGTAGTACTAGCATAGATACAAGTGCATGTCCAGCTTCATGGAAAGCAGTAATTTTTTTATCTGCATCATCTATAAAATCTCTATTTTGTTTTTCATAACCGGCTAGGATTATAGAAAATGCTTTTTCAAAGTGAATATTTTCGATGTATTGACTATTTTCTTTACATGCTAATATAGCAGCTTCATTAACTAGGTTTTCTAGTTTTGCGCCAGAGAAATAAGCTGTCTTTTGAGCAAATTCTTTTATATTAAAGTTTTTAACAGGTTTATTTTCACAATACAATGATAATATTTTTTCCCTAGCCGAAATATCTGGAAGATTAACTTCAATATGTCTATCAAATCTTCCAGGTCGTAATAATGCATCATCAAGCATGTCCAATCTATTAGTAGCAGCAATTACAACTATGCCTTCACTTTCGTTGAAACCAGACATTTCAGTTAAAAGGGCATTTAAAGTTTGATCTCTTTCATCTGAATTACCATTTTGAGAGTTTGATCTTTTTTTACCAATAGCATCAATTTCATCTATAAATATTACTGCTTTTTTATGACTTCTGGCTTTTTTGAATAATTGACGTATTCTGCTAGCACCAACACCTACATAAACTTGTACAAAGTCAGAACCAGATAGAGCATAAAAAGGTACTCCAGCTTCACCGGCGATAGCTTTAGCTAATAAAGTTTTACCCGTTCCAGGTTCTCCATAAAGTATAATGCCCTTAGGCATTCTAGCACCATAAAATTCATATTTTTCAGGGTTTTTTAAGAAATCTATAACGTCTTTTACGCTTTCTTTTGCTTCTTCGTTACCTGCTATATTTTTAAAAGTAAAAGCAGTTTCATCTGTACAGGATACATCTAGGGCATCAAGCGAAAATGCTTTTTTAGAAGCAACGTTAGAGGATTTCATTAAAATAACTATTAAAAAAGCTATAGATAATATAAAAGAAGTAGAAAAAGTAAGAGTTAAATAATTTAGAGGAGAGTTCTCAGATACATTTACACCATTTTTTAAAAGAGTTTCTTTAAAGTTATCAGTTCTTGGATTATCTATTTGATACAAATTTCCATTCTTTAATTTAATTTTTATTTTAGGAGTATCTGTTAAATAAACAGACTCAACTTCTTTAGAGGATAGAGAATTTAAAAATTCCACATAGTTTTTATCTATAACTGATTTTGTTTTATAGTTAAAAAACAATAAGAATATTAAAGATAGTGATGCGACTACAATAGGTAAAATAATTTTTTTATTTTTAAACATTATTATTTTCCCTCCAATTCTAATATTCACAAAAAAATTCACACACATATAAAACAATATTATAATAATTATCTTATATAGTCTAATGAAAATCATAAAATTTGCTAAAGTAATTTATGCCATTAATTATAAGCCCCGTCCCCCAATTAAGTGCAATTAATCAAGCCCTAATCAAGCCCCGTCCCCTAATAGTTGCCTAATAGTTGAAGAAATAATATTGCAGAAAATATTATTTAATGTATACTTTTATTTAGTGAACAACTTTATCTAATGAACAACTAACAATAAATAATGAACAATTAAGGATGATTTTTTTATGTTTCACTACAGAAAATCTTACATTTTAGATATAATTGAAAATGGAAAGTTTAGCATTAGCTAAACGTAAGGATCTTATAAAATTAAAAACTTTTCGAAATGGTAATGGAGAAAAGTTATCCATAGTTATTAATTATTCATTGTTCATTATTCATTAACTAATGGGGGTGTTAGTATGAACGTATCATCTGTTGCTGTATCGTTAACTAGTGAAGATATATTAGGTATGATAAAAGAATATTTGAAAGTAGAAAATTTATCTATAGACAAAATTGAAATTAATAATTTTATAAAAATAGAGGGAAGCTATAAAAAGGTAGTGAAAATTCCTTTCTATGCAAAAATAGGTTTTGGAAATATAATAGAGAACAATTTAAATGTTAAAATTTTCAGCATAAAGGTTTTAAAATTGGGCATAATTAAACCTATAAAAAGTATAGCTCTAAATAAAGCATTAAAAAAATTTAAAGATTATGGTGTAACTACGGAACAGGAAAATATATTTGTCAATTTAAATGAAGTAACTAAATTGATTCCTAACTTTTATTTGAGTTTAAAAAATATAAGCTTAGAGGAAAATGTGATAAAAGTAGAATTAGAGAATATTAAATATGATAAAAATAAACCGAATGTAGAATTAGATGAAGAAAAAGAACAGGGAATATTTTTGGAAGATTCTTATACAGAAGTAAGGGAAGGCATTATAAATAATGTTCCGGATAAATATAAAAAGATAGCCGAATACAGTATGGTAATTCCAGATATTATTGCATTATTATGGAGAGTATTTAAAGATAAGAGGGTTAGTATTGCTACAAAAGGAAAAGTAGCAGCTGTATTAGCTTATTTAGCTATGCCGTTTGATATTTTACCAGATTTCATACCTTTTATAGGTAAAATTGATGATGTGGTTATAGCTTTTTATGGATTAAATTCTTTAATAAATGAAATACCTGAAGAAATAATAAAAGAAAATTGGCAAGGAGACAAAGATATAATAGTATTAGTAAAAGAAGTTGTAAAATACATATCTCAAATTGTTGGAATAAAAAATGTTCAGCTCATAGTAAATAGTGTTAGTGGAATTATAAATAATTCAATTAAAAGACAAAATTTAGTTAAAGATGATAAAGGGGAAAATAAGTAATCATCTATAAATTTAAAGAAGAAAGGAGCTAGGACAAGCCTATGAAAAAAGTTATACTTTATACAGATGGTGCTTGTAGAGGAAATGGAAAAGAAAGCACTATAGGAGGCTATGGAATAGTTTTAATATATAAGGATGTAAGAAAAGAAATAAAAAAAGCCTTTAAAAATACTACCAATAATATTATGGAGTTAAGTGCTGTAGTTGAAGGATTATCATTGTTAAAAGAACCTTGTGATGTGGAAGTTTATAGTGATTCAGCCTATGTTGTAAATGCTATAAACAATAAATGGATAGATTCATGGCTTAAAAATGGATGGAAAACTGCAAATAAAACACCAGTTAAAAATAAAGAGCTATGGCAGCAATTAATAGAATTATTAAAAAAACATAAAGTAAAATTCATAAAAGTAAAAGGACACTCTGACAATGAACTTAACAACAGATGTGATGAATTAGCTAATGAAGCTATGGATGAGCTTATTTAGTGAATTAATTAGTAATTGACAAAATGTTCTTGAGTAAAAAGTGCTAAAGATACATAAAATACTTTTAAGATAAATATTTTGAGAGGTGAGTATTTTATGAGACAAAAGCGATTTATAGCAGGTATGATGTTGGGAGCAGTGGCTACAATGCTTATGGCACCAGAAATGGATAGAAAAACAAAAAGAAAAATGAAAAGAACTGCTAGATATATGAGAGGAATGGCACAAGATGCATATGATGGAATGGCAAGATATATGAGATAAAAGCTATTAATTTTAAATTAAATAGAATTTAGAACGGTAATCAAAGGTATAATTTTTAAATTTACAAATGAAAATTATACCTTTGATTTTTTTGGGAAAAATGATGTTATCATATAGATAAAATACTCTAAATTTATAATAATATGGTATAATGAACATAACAATTATTAAAGATTAGGTGTATTAAATTCAAATTTATAAGCTTGGAATAATTTATAGATAGTAAAGGGAGAATGAATATGGAAATATTATCTCTTGGTGAGAAGATAAAAAGAAGAAGAAAAGAACTTAATATGACTTTAAAGGATTTAGCAGGAGATAGAATAACACCAGGACAGATAAGTCTTGTAGAATCTGGAAAATCAAATCCAAGTATGGATTTATTAGAGTATTTATCTAAAGCATTAAATTTATCTATAGAATATTTAATGGAAACAGAAGAAACTCAAGCGGAAAAAATATGTCATTATTTTGAGAATATAGCAGAATCTTATATTTTAAATAATGATTTAAATTTAGGAGAAGAATATATAGAAAAAGCTTTATATTATGCGGAAAAGTATAATTTAGAATATAAAAAAGCTAAAAATTTTTATCTAAGAGGATTAATATATATGAAATTAGATAATCCTGCTCTTTCTCAGCAATCTTTTTTAGCAGCTAATGTTGTATTTATAAAAAATAATAATTATGAAGAAATTATAAAATCTTTTGTTAATTTAGGAAAAGTAGCATTAAAATTAAAATCATATCATTCAGCATATAGTTACTTTCAACAAGCAGAAAAAGTTTATAATGATCATAATATTGGAGACGATTTTTTATTAGGAGAAATCTATTATTATATGGCTTATATTAATTTAAAATTAGAAAATATAGATAAATCTATAAATTATTCATTTTTAGCAAAAGAAAAGTTTAGACAATTAGATAATGAAAAAGAATATGGAAAGATTTTAATTATGATGGCAGAACAATATAGTAAAAATGGAGATATGGAAGAATCAATCAAATATTCTAAGAAAGCATTAAATATATTTAAAAAAATGAATGATAAATTTTATATTGCTGAAATAGAGAATAATTTGGGAAAATTGTTTTCTGAATTTGAAAATATTGAAGAATCTTTTATTCATCTTAATAAAGCCAAAGAATTAAGAGCTATAATAAGAGATGACAAAATAATAGAAACACTGATAAGTATATGTGAAAATTATATAAAAATAAAAGATGTTGAGAAATCTAATGAAGCTCTAGAAAATATATTTAAAAATATAAAAGATGATGATATAGAATCTTTAATAAAATATTATATATTAAAATATAAAGTATATATGTTAGAGGGGGAAATGAATAAAGCGGAAAATACTTTAGTTCAAACATTAAGTTTTGTTAAGAATGTTGATTACTTAAAAGATGCGGCGGAAATAGCTATAATGCTTGGAAAATTTTATATAGATATAGGTAAAGAAAAAGATGCAGCAACGTATTTAAATGAAGGAGTAACTTTATTTAAAAAAATAGGTGTTCTTAAAGAAGGATAACGGATGGTGGATTATATGGAAATATTTTCTATTGGGGAAAAAATAAAAAAGGCAAGAATTGACAAGGGCTATACTTTAAAAGATATATGCGATAATAAAATATCTTTATCAAAAATGAGTTGTATAGAAAATGACAAAATACCTCCGGAAGATTGGATTATAGAATATATATCATCTAAATTAAATTTAGATATAGACTATTTAAAATGTGATGTAAAAACTCAGATAGAAAATAATATAAAACAAATAAAAAATAATAAAGAAAGTGCAGAGTATGAAAGTAGACTGAATTATAATTTAGCTTTTGCTTTAAAATACAAATACTATAATATTGCTTTTTATATAATGCATTTATTATTTTTGCACAATATAGAAAATAATAGAATTGAAAGATTACAAGCTTTAATTCCAACATACTATGAAATAAGTATAAAATCTTCTTTAGAGGAAAATCAATTAAAATATTATATGGATATTGGCGAATATTTATATAAATTCAAAGAGTATATACAGGCAGCTAATTATTATAATATAGTTAAAAAAAGTGCATATAAGGAAAAAAGTAGTTATATTTTTGCTAAGGCAATTTTAAATGAATGCAAATGTTATATTATGCTAGAAAACTATGAAAAAGCCTATAAATTAAGTGAAAAATTTTTAGAATTAGATATAGTAAATTATTTTAAAAAAGATATTGAAAAAGCAGAAGTATATAATGTTTTTGCCATATTAAATATTATTAATATGGATATGGATAATTTTAAAAAATATAAATCTATAGCTTACGATTTATATGGAAAAGAAATGTATAATAAGGCATTAGCTTCATATAGTTTTGCTATAGCTATGATAAATGTAAATCTAAAAGATAAAGGAGTAGAATATATAAAAAAATCATTAGAATACTATCCAAAGGTTGATTTAAATAAATTTACTGAATTCATGATTAAATGTTTAGATTATATTATAAACAACAATAATGACATAGAAGAAGTAGAAAACATAATAAATACTTCAATAGATTATTCTATAAAAATAAATAATTTAAAGTGTATAGAGAAATCCTATTATTATAAATCTATATTAATGGGTAAAATAAATAACATAGAGTCACAGGAAATTTATATGAATTTATCTTTAGATGTTCTTATGAAAATTGGAAATACAAAAGATATATATAAAAGATATATTGATTTAGGAAATATGTATTATAAAATGAATAATATAGAAGAATCAGTTGAATATTTTAATTTAGCAGCTAGATTGAGTAAAAAAATCTAAAAAATAAATTATATAGACTTTGACTTTCTTTGACCATTGTTTTAATATAGATATAGAGACAGGTGGTAAAAATTAAGTACAACATTTTGTTAGTTTTTGCGACCTGTTTTTAGCAAAGTAAAGGAGGTATATATATGGATATAGAAAAATTGACATTAAAAGTTCAACAAACTATAAATGATTCTCATATAATTGCAGTAAAGTATAATCATCAACAATTAGAACCAATCCACCTTTTTGCGGCTTTAGTTTTTCAGGAAGATGGGTTAATACCAAACATTTTTGGGAAAATGGATGTAAATATAAAGTTTTTAAGAGATGAAATAAAAAGAGAACTAAATGAAATGCCAAAGGTACTAGGGGAGGGTGCACAAAACAGTGGAGTTTATGCAACTAGATCTTTTGAAGAAATATTTATTAGAGCAGAAAGTATAGCTAAGGATTTTAAAGATTTATATATTAGTGTAGAACATGTTATGTTATCTTTAATGGAAGCAAAATCTGAACCTATTAAAAAAATATTAGATAAATTTAATATAAGAAAAGACAAATTTTTAAGTGTATTGCAGGAAGTTAGAGGAAATCAAAGAGTTGATACTCAGGATCCTGAAGGTACCTACGAAGCTCTAGTTAAGTATGGAAGAAACTTAATAGAAGATGCTAAAAAACATAAATTAGATCCTGTTATAGGTAGAGATGAAGAAATACGAAGAATTGTAAGAATTCTTTCAAGAAGAACTAAAAATAATCCAGTGTTAATAGGAGATCCAGGTGTAGGTAAAACAGCCATTGTGGAAGGACTTGCAGAAAGAATAGTAAGAGGAGATGTACCGGAAGGATTAAAGGATAAAATAATATTTTCTTTAGACATGGGTGCTTTAATTGCTGGAGCTAAATTTAGAGGAGAATTTGAGGAAAGATTAAAAGCTGTGCTTAAAGAAGTAGAAAGTAGCGAAGGAAAAATTATATTATTTATAGATGAAATACACAATATAGTTGGAGCGGGAAAAACTGAAGGTTCTATGGATGCTGGTAATTTAATAAAGCCAATGTTAGCTAGAGGGGAATTAAATTGTATTGGAGCTACTACCTTTGATGAGTATAGAAAATATATAGAAAAAGATAAGGCGTTGGAGAGAAGATTTCAGCCGGTGATTATTGATGAGCCAACAGTAGAGGATACAATATCCATAATAAGAGGACTTAAGGAAAGATTTGAAATACATCATGGAATAAGAATTCATGACTCAGCTATAGTGGCAGCAGCTAAATTATCTCAAAGATATATAACAGATAGATATCTTCCAGATAAGGCTATTGACTTAATAGATGAAGCTGGTGCCATGATAAGGACTGAAATAGATAGTTTACCAACAGAATTAGATTCTATAAAGAGAAAAATATTTCAAATGGAAATAGAAAGGGAAGCTTTATCTAAAGAAAAAGACAGTAGATCAAAAGAAAGATTACAGGAGCTAGAAAAAGAATTAAGTAATTTAAAAGAAAAAGATAAAGAAATGACTGCAAAATATGAAAAAGAAAAAGAGCAAATAATTAGTGTAAGAAATTTAAAACAAAAATTAGATGAAGCTAGAGGACAATTAGAAAAAGCTGAAAGGGAATATGATTTAAACAAAGTAGCAGAATTAAAATATGGTGTAATACCAGGAATTCAGAAACAAATAGAAGAAAAAGAAGTTCTTATAAAAGAAAATAGTCAGGGAAATATGTTAAAAGAAGAAGTAACAGAGAATGAAATATCTGAAATAATATCTCATTGGACAGGAATACCAGTAACAAAACTTATGGAAGGTGAAAAAGATAAGTTATTAAGATTAGAAGATGAACTTAGAAGTAGAGTTATAGGGCAAGATGAGGCAGTAAAAGCTGTTTCAAATGCTGTATTAAGGGCAAGAGCAGGTATGAAAGATCCTCAAAAACCAATAGGCTCATTTATATTTTTAGGACCAACTGGGGTTGGTAAAACTGAGCTTGCAAAAACTTTATGTAGAAATTTATTTGATAGTGAGGAGAACATAATAAGAATAGATATGTCAGAGTATATGGAAAAGTATTCTGTATCTAGATTAATTGGAGCTCCTCCAGGATATGTAGGCTATGAAGAAGGTGGCCAACTTACAGAAGCAGTTAGAAGAAAACCATATTCCGTAATACTTTTTGATGAAATAGAAAAGGCTCATGATGATGTATTTAATATATTCTTACAAATATTAGACGATGGAAGATTAACAGATAATAAAGGAAAAACTGTTGATTTTAAAAATTGTATAATAATAATGACATCAAATATAGGTAGCTCTTATTTATTAGATAATCAAAAGGAAGATGGAATAGATGAGTCCATTAGAAGTAGAGTGTCTAATGCTTTAAAGGACAGATTTAAACCGGAATTTTTAAATAGATTAGATGATATAATAATGTTTAAACCACTTACAAATAAAGAAATAACTAAAATAATAGATATATTCTTAAAAGATATTCAAGATAGACTAAGAGATAGAAATATAACTTTAGTTGTAACAGAAGATGCAAAAGAACTTATGGCAAAAGAAGGATATGATCCGATTTATGGGGCTAGACCTTTAAAAAGATATATTGAAAATACATTGGAAACTAAAATAGCAAAAGAAATAATAAAAGGAAATATAGATGAAGGATGTAAAATAGGAATAGATGCAAAAGGTGAAGAAATAATAATAGAAAAAATAGAGTAAATAAAAATATGCAACCTTAACCTTATAAATTTTTTAAAAGTTAAGGTTGTATTTTTTTTGTTAAAGTACAAAAAGTTACCTAAAGAAGTTATATAGATTTTAGAATTAATAAAAAACTAAAGCAAATTATATATATGAAGAGATTTATAAATAACATAAAGAAAGTGGGTATATAATATGGATGATTTTAGAAGAATTAACAAAGAAAAAATAATATATATTTTATTATTAGCGGTTATAATTTCATTATTTACATCCTTTAAAGCTATGGCAAAAAATTATGACTTTCAAGGACAGGGCACAAAAAATAATGAAAAAATAGTATTCTTAACTTTTGACGATGGTCCTTCAGAAAATAATACATTAAGAATATTAAATATATTAAATAAGCATAATGTAAAAGCTAGTTTTTTTGTTGTAGGAAATAAAGTAGACTCATATCCTAATATAGTAAGAAAATTAAAAAACAGTGGTATGTGTATATTATCTCATAGTTATTCACATAATTATAAAACAATATATAAAGATGTGGATAGTTTTTTTCATGATTTAAATAAATGTAATGCAACAATAGAAAAAGTTACAGGAGAGAAAACTAAAAGCTATGTTAGATTACCTGGAGGATCAGATAATTTAGTATGTAATGGTAAAGTTTTAGCAGATATAAGAAATAAATTAATATCTAATGGTATAGATTATGTAGACTGGAATGTATGCTCAGGAGATGCAATGAGTAGAACAGTGGATGCTAGAATTTTAAAGAAAAATGTTATGAATCAGTGTAGTATGAATGATTTTGCAGTGGTTCTTATGCATGATGGATATTATAAAACAACTACTGTAGATGCACTTAATGATACTATAGAATATTTAAAAGAAAACAATTTTAAATTTAGAACCTTTGATGATTTAACAATAGAAGAAAGAGAAAAAATGATACAATTACGTGTAATAAATAGAAAGTAAAAAGTTATTGTTAAATTAAATAAGGCTGTCACACTAAGAATTTTACATATAATATATTATAGTATTACTCTTAATGTGACAGCCTTATTTATTTTTTATAATAGTTTTTAAAATAGTTACTTCTTAGCATTATATCAGATATATCTAGCCCTTGAACTAGTGTTTTCTTGTCCATTTCATTGTCATAGTTTCCAATAAAAACACCATTGCTTAAAACTACGAAGTTTTTATTTGTATTTAAAAGATTTCTCCCCATAGAAGTGTGTATATATTCTTTCTTATCCACACCCATAAGATATGCAGCAGTGGGTAAAATATCTATATGTCCTCCAATGGTTTTTATTTCTTTACCTTTTAGATCTTTTGAATATATAATCAATGGGATTTCATAGTCATTTTTAAACCACCAATCTTCTCTTGGTTGTATTTTATTAAGCTTATCTTTATAATACTTATGTACACCACAATGATCTCCATATATAACTACTACGGAATCATCTAACACTCCACTTTCATCTAATTTATCTAAAAAGTTACCAATATGCTTGTCCGTATAATGAATACTTTGCAAATAATCTCCTAATACATTCTTATCCATAGAATCAGGTAAATTCATATATCTATGTTCCTTTGGTAGATTAAAAGGCATATGGCTAGTTAAAGTAACAAAGAAGGAATAAAAAGGCTTAGGTTGATTGCTTATTTTATCCGCTAATTGTCTTAAATAACTTCCATCACTTATGCCAAGACCTATAGTTTCATCTACTTTGAACCCAGTAATATCTGTACATTTGTCAAATTCCATAGATTGCAGTGCAGGCATCCAGTTCCAATATCCACCGCCGTCAGGATGAAAAGCAGAGGTATAATAACCTAATTTTTTCATCATCATAGGAAGAGAATTGTATTTATTATCTGGAAATCTAAAAAAAGTGGCTCCATTTTTAACAGGATAGGTAGATGTATTTACCATTAAATCAGCATCAGAACTATTTCCACCAGAAACTTGTTCATATATTGATGAAAAGTAAAAACTATTTTTTAAAATTTTATTTAAAGTAGGAGTTATTTCTTCTCCGTTAACTCTTTTTCCTATTACAAATCTTTCTAGGGATTCAACTTGAATAAAAATTAAATTTTTCCCTTTAAAAATTCCGGCGTATTTATTATCAGGTAAATCTTCTTTAGCTGCTAGAAACCATTCATTTATAGTATTTTTATCTTTATTAGTAAGGGACAGTCTTTTTGAATTCTTAAAATATAAATAGCTATCATACACATGGTATCCAATAGGGGACATTTTTGAAATATTATAAAGAGGAGACCAGTATATATGAAAATACTTTTTATTAGGGCCCGCCTTTTGTAAAATATCATAGGTATAATGATAATAAGAAGGTACCAAAATACTTATAATTAAAATACATATAGATAAAGTTAGTCGCCTTTTTGGTAAAATGAAATTTTTTCTATATCTAATTAACAAATATGCAAGGATAAATATGTCTAGAAAAAATATTATATCCCAAGGTCTTATTAAAGAAATTATTGTTGAGCTTAAGTTTTCAAGGTTTCCTTTTTGAGATAAATTATATATGGATATAAAACTTTGAAATCCTCTATAATAAATTAAATCACAAAGCATAAAAAGAGAAATAGCAAAGTTCATAGTTAAAAATGCTGTTATTTGCTTTTTACCTTTAAACATATAACAGATAGATATAAAAATAGCAAATATAGATACATAAAGCAAAATATTTACAAGATATATTGGAAGTTTTGATAAGGATATTTTAGTTCCAGTAGGTGAAGCCACATATGCTAAAAAAATTAAAGATTTTAAAAATAGTGAAACTAAAGTTACTAAAAAAATAAAGTGATTTTTAATAAAATATATAAATTTATTTTTAATATTAGGTTTTAAAGTAGTATTTTCTATATTACTTTCAATACTATGCATTCTAAAATATCCTTTCTATTGTTTTTTGTCTTTTAATCTGTTTATCATAAAGTCTTTGCCTTTGAATTCTAAACCATCATCAATAGGAGATAAATCTATATCTTTATTGTATTTATTTTTTAGCGCTAATTTTATAAGTCTATCTGCTAAATCAGGATTTTTAGACAATAATGCTCCATGAAGATAAGTCCCAAAGGTATTTTTATAAATACATCCTTCAAAACCACTTTCTCCATTATTTCCAAAGCCATTAACTACTTTGCCTAAAGGTTTTAAATTTCCTATGTAGGTTTTACCAGAGTGATTTTCAAAGCCTACATAATTTTCATCAAATTCTTCGTTGTAAATTAATACATCGCCAATTAACCTATCAGAAGAGGACTCAGTATATATATCAAGTACTCCAAGACATTCTAATTTATCTCCATTAGATGTTGTATAGTAATTGCCTAAAAGTTGGTATCCTCCACATATTGCTAAAAGAACTTTTTCATTTTCTATATATTCTTTAATATCATCTTTTTTATTTTCCAATAAATCTTTAGATACTATGGCCTGTTCATAATCTTGCCCACCACCTAATAGTACGATATCATAATCTTTTGGTGAAAACTCATCATTAATAGATACATTAAAAATATTTACTTTTATATTTCTTTGTTCACATCTATATTTTAATATAAGTATATTTCCATAGTCACCATATACATTTAAAAGATCTGGGTATAAATGGCATATATTTAATTCCATATTTAACACCTCCTAAAACTACCAAAGAGTTTCTATATATTTTTTATTATGAAGAAATTTCCTAAATTCAAGCATAGCAGTGTATGTAACTAAAACGTAGAAGGTATCGCCTTTAGATGATATTATTTCTGATAAAACACCTTCGTAGTCTTGACAAATAGAAAATTCATTATAAGGTAGACCAGCTATTTTAAGTCTAATGGCCATATCATAAAGCCTACTACCAAATATTATTGTTTTGGATATGTTTAGGGAATTAAGTTTTTCAAAATTTACATCCCATATCCAAGAGACGTCTTTTCCATCTCCAGTATTATCATTTAAAATAGTTACTAAATTTATTTCCCTATTATCTAAAGCTATTGTATCTATTGCTTGATCGCATCCAGCAGGATTTTTTACTAATATTATTTTAACTTCTTTTCCTTCAATATTTAATTCTTCTTGTCTACCAAAGGAACTTTTTTGATTTTTAAAAGAAGAGGTTATTATATTTTTTTCTATACCTAATTCTCTTGCTATAGAGAATGCAGAAAGAGCATTGTAAATATTATAAGCACCAGGTTGATTTATGTAATATTGAGTTCCATTTATAACAACAGCTGATCCTTCAGATGTAAGTTCTATAACTTCATTTACAAAATAATTAAGTTCAGGTCTTTTACTATCACAGTTTTCACAATAAAAATCACCTAAATTATTATAAGTTAAGAAATTATAAGTATAAGGGTGATTGCATTTTTTACAAAGTTTTGAGTCGGTATTTATGTCTTCTCCTTTAGTATCATTAATTGCTTTTTTAAAACCATAGTAAATTTTTCGATTAGGCAAATTAATTTCTGAAAATAATGCTTCATCTCCATTTAAAACTAAAGTTGAGAAAGGAACTTTTTCTATACCCTCTAATATTTTATTTAAGGTAGTATAAACTTCCCCGTATCTATCTAACTGATCTCTAAAAATATTTGTAATAGTTATAAACTCAGGAATCACATATTCTGTTACAAGAGGCACATTTGCTTCATCAACTTCTATAACAGCATATTTTTTTTCTGGAAAAGAACTTTTATCTTTATTAAATTTATAATTCTCTACAAAACAAGTTACTATTCCTGGCAACATATTTGCACCAGAAGCATTTGTAATAACTTTTTTCCCACTATCTTTTAACACATTGTAAATCATACTGGTAGTTGTAGTTTTGCCATTAGTACCAGTAACTAATATAATTTTATAATCTTTTGCTACTACTTTTAAAATATTGTTATCTATTTTTAATGCTACTTTTCCTGGGAAATTAGTACCTCCTTTTAAAAGTTTTCTGGATAGAAATATTACAATTTTGGATATCAAAATGCTTAAATAAGATTTTATATTAATTTTAGACACTTCCTTTGTATAAATTTTGTTTTATTATACATTTTTACTTTATATTTATTTTATAAAATTTATCAGATATTTCAAAGCCAGCCTTAGGTGATAGATTTTTAATTTTATTTAAAACTCTATCTTTTTCATTTCCTTGCAGTGGAGTTGGGCAATAATCATTTATGTAATTAACAGAAGATATTCTACAAGGAATTATTTTAACATCATAGTTTTCAATTTCTTTATTTTTAAAATTATATTTTATTTGAAAAATCATAGTATCTTTGTCTTTAGGGTTAAAGTTTCCTCCAAAACAAAAGTTACCTAAACTATAACATATTATAGCATTTTTGTACTTTTCTATACTTTGAAGTACATGGGGATGGTGACCAATTATCAAATCAGCTCCCTTATCTATAGCATAGTGAGCCAAGTTTTTTTGAGTTTCTATTGGATAATATTGAGATTCTATACCCCAGTGAAAATTAACTAAAATTGCATTACATCCATTATCCTTAAGTTCTTTTATTTCATTTTCTATTTGAGTTCTAAATTGTGGATAGTCATTGTAACCTCTATAGCCTAAGAATCCCAATTTAACACCCTTAATTTCTTTTATCCACTTAAATCCTTCACCAAAGTAATTTATATTGTTTTCTTTAAGGGTATTTATTGTATCTTCAAAGCCTATTTGTTTATAGTCATATATATGATTATTCCCGATATTTACACCTTCTATATAACCAGCAGGTAATGATTTTGCATATGATTTAGGAGCTTTAAATGTAAATTGTTTATTAGCTTTATCCTTAGATTCAGTAAAATTATTTTCTAAATTTACAATAGTCAAATCATCTTTCTTAAATATGTCAGCTACATTCTTAAAAAAGTAAGAAGGATCTTTTCCATTTTTATTGTAAATATGTACAATGCTATTTTCATAAGCAAAGCTAGGATCAGTAGCTATGGTACAATCACCTGCAAAACTAAGCAGTACTTCAGACAACATGTCTTTTTTAATAGAATCATCTTTTTTGTTTTGAGTGTTATCTTTTTTTATATTACCATCATGTTGTATTTTAGATAAATTATTTTTATTATTAATTGAATAATAAATAATGTAAGAAATAGTTCCTGTTAATATAAGGATTCCCAGCAATATGAATATAAGAATGCTTTTACCAATTCCTTTTTTATTTTTAACCATATAATTCCCCCTAAAGAACTAAGTTTCATTATGTATTATAATATAATTTTTTATATATGCATATTATACATCATTAAATAAAAATTTTGTTATACAAAATTTTTATTTAATGAACACCTGATGTTTAGCTTCTCTAAACGAACTAATTTATAGAACAGCTAATCTACCTAAATTATTCATTGTTCATTAAAAAATCGTGTTGTGGTTTTTTTTATTGTAGCTTTTTAAATGGATATTTGATAATATTTATTTAATATATAATGGGAGGTGCTTAAGTTGAGCAGCTTGAAACCGGAAAATAATAGTGAAAATGGTTGTATGCAATCTAGGATAACAGACATATTTATGAATAAATGCATAACAATTTTAATTGGTCTATCTGTGATTATAGTATTACTATCTTTAGTAACTTATAGATTTTCATTAAAGAATACACAGCATATTTCCAATAGTAAAGGGGATAAATATTTAATACAGGGGGACTATGATAAGGCTTTAGAAGAATATGAGAAATCCTATAAAAAAGATGGTGCTTTAGTATGGAAATCTAAAATAGCAGGAGTATATTCCTTAAAAGATGATAAATATAAAACCATACAATATGTAGAGGAAATAAAAAATAGCGATAAAAGAGAACCTAAATCTTTAAGTTATGTAACTTATATTCAATTAATTAATGGTGATTATAAAAAGGCATTAACAGATGGAGAAGAATTTTTAAAGGAAAATCCTAAAGATAAAACACTTATAACCTCCATGTTTTCAGCCTATCTTTTTAATAAGGAATATGAAAAGGCAAAGAAGTTATTAAAATCTTATCCATTAGATGATAAATCTTCTTATGATATGGCAAAGTATTCTGATATGCTTATGAATGTTGGAGAGGAAGAAAAAGCATTAGAATATTTAAAAAAAGCTTGGCATTTAAATAAAGATGAATATAAAGTATATGATGTAATCGTCCATGAAGCAATGAATAATAGAAATAAAGTATTGGATACAATATCAAAATTATCCATAAAGGAGCCAGAGGAATTAGCTTATAGAATGTGGAGGGCTAAAGTATACTCCAGAACTTTGGAAACAGTAGAAGAAGCAGAAAAAATAATGGAAAGTTTAAAGGGAGAAGATATAGGGAAAATAGTTCCTAAGGCTATAGAGTCTTCTATATTGATGAATAAGGGAGAAAAAGATAAGGCTCAAGAAGTAATAGACAACCTATTAAAGGAAAATAAAAATGATTATAGAGCATATCATACAGCTGCTTGGTTTTACTTGTCAAAGGGAGATTTAAAGAAGGCAGAGGAATACTGTATAAAATCTATTTATGAAAATCAAAATTATGTGGATAATTATGCTCTTTTAATGCCTGAAATATTAAGGAAACAAAAAGATAATGAGAGTGATAAAAGTGCAGACACGTTCTTTTATATAGCTTTATGTAAGGAACCTTATAATGGAAATATAATGATGAATACAGCAAATTATTTTTTAGAAAAAGAAGAAAATATGGAAAAAGTATTGAAGTATTTTAAAATGGCAGAGTTAGTAAAACCATTAGATGCAGAGCTGAAATATAATATTGCGTTAACTTATATATCTGAAGATGAAAATAAAGAAGCAGAGAAAGTTTTAAGAGAATGTATTAAAATTAGTCCTGAAACTGCAAAATATAATAGGACTTTGGGAACTATATATTTTTTAAGTGGTAATAATACCGAAGCAATAAAAGAAATAAGAGAAGCTTACAAAAAAGATGAAAATGATCCATTAACTTTAAACAATGCAGGGTGTTATTATATAACTGTTAATACAGATTTAGAAAGAGGAATGTACAATTTAAGAGCAGCTAAAAATTATTCAAGTAGTAAAATGGATAAATATAATAAAAAGACTATAGATGAAAATTATGAAAAGGGTAAAAAGCTTTTAGATCAATATAAAAAAGCTAAGGGAAATGAAAAGCTAGGAATACCAGAATTTGTATTGTTCTATTAATGACTATTTGGTAAACTATTTTTAGGTTTGAGGTGAAGATCTTATGGAGAATTGTGACTTTAAAGGTATTTTAAAAAAAATTATAGTGTGTTCTTTAATTGTGGCTACGGTGAGTGTAAATTTTATTGGATGTGATAATAAAAAATCTCAAGAAGGAGTATTCACTACTAAATGGGAAAATTTTTATGAAGGAGATAATATAGTTTTCTACTATGAGTTAGAGAAGGACCCTAATTTACAAAAATTAAAAGCAAAATATGATTTAGATGAAGTAGTTAAAGATAGTGCTGATGAATTGGATAAGGCTTTAAATATAATGAATTGGATAAATCATAAAATGGAGTTTAATAAGGGTAGTATAAGTACAAAGGAGGACGCTATAAGTATACTAAAGCAAGCAGAGAATAATAGTAGCTTTTCTGATAGAGAATTTTCTATAGTATTTAGTCAGTGCGCATCATCCTTAGGTTTATATGTAAGAAAAGGAGAATTTAGAATAAAAGAAAGTCAACATAATGATAAGAATCCTTATTATAAAGTTTGTGAAGTTTGGAGTAGCAAATATGGAAAATGGGTAATGTTAGATGTAGCAGGCAATACCTATATGGAGAGTGAAGGAAAGCCACTAAGTGCAATAGAATTACTTAATAAAGGTCTTGATAATGTAAACACAAAAGGTGTTAAAAATATAGAAAAGTATGTTAAAAAGATGAAGCCTTATATGTACACATATACTATAGAAATAGATAATAATATACATGGCATACCTAAGAGCAATTCTTTTGTTACCTATGTTCCTAAAGGAATTATGCCAGAGATTTGTATAGAAGGAGGATTAATTCGTCCTACTATATTTGTAAATAGAGACGTAGTATTTAACAAACCACCCACAACTGCAAAAAAGCAATCTGAAAATAAAGACAAGATACCTACACTAATATTATCTAAAAAAACATCAGAAGATAATAAGAAAGATAATGAGATAATACTTTATGGAGCAGCTTTTAAGGACAGCGGGATGTTAAAAGGATTTTATATAAGTATAAATAATAATGAATGGATGGAAATAAATAATTATTTTACTATACCTTTAAAAGAAGGAGAAAATAATATAAGATTATCTTTGGATAAGAAAAATGTGATAAGAGAAGTAAATTTAAAATATGTGGCAGATGAAAAATAAATTAGCATTATAAATTTTACTCATATTCATACTACAATGATAAAAAAAGTAGTATAATGTATAGGGTTATTTTTAAAATTCATTTATAGAGAGTGAGAGTGATGGAATGCTTCTAATATTAAAAGCAATATTACTTGCAATAGTAGAAGGTTTAACAGAGTTTGTTCCGGTATCATCAACAGGACATTTAATACTTGTATCTGATATTATTAATTTTAAAGGAGATTATGCAAATTTATTTAATGTAGTAATACAACTAGGAGCTATTTTAGCAGTAGTCGTAATTTATTGGGACAAGTTAATTAATAGTGTAAGGGATATATTTGCACCAGATAAAAGAGGGTTACGATTTTGGATAAACTTAGCTGTAGCATGCGTTCCTGCAGCTATATTTGGTTTTTTATTAGATGATTACATAGACGAGTATTTATTTAACCCAGTAACAGTAGCTATTGGACTTGTAGTTGGTGGTATACTTATGATTGTTGTAGAAAATAAATATAGACGAAAAAGTAAAACTAAAAATTTATACGGTATAAAATTAAGACAATCTATACTTGTAGGAATGTTTCAGTGCTTAGCATTGTGGCCAGGTATGTCAAGATCAGCTTCTACTATTATGGGAGGATGGATAGCTGGACTTTCACCAGTAGTTGCAGCAGAATTTTCATTTTTCTTAGCTATACCGGTTATGGTGGGAGCATCAGGTTTAAAATTAGTAAAAAGCGGATTTATTATGACTAACATTGAGTTTATAGCGTTAATAGTAGGATTTGTAGGAGCTTTTTTGGTGTCTTTAGTAGTTATAGAAAAGTTTATAAAGTTCTTACAAAGAAAACCTATGAGAATATTTGCTATATATAGAATATTTATAGGGGTAATATTGTTAGTATTAGCTATCTTCAATGTAGTAACCATATAGTTTTAAAGAAGACTTAGGTCTTCTTTTTTTTATGCTCATTTTAACGTGCTTAATCATAGTATGTATTATGGATTAAAAACATAGGAGGTACTATTATGGGAAAGTATGACATAGTTGTAAGAGGAATCACCCCTGAGGATAAAATTCCTGAATATGTAAAAAACATTCCAAAGGCGGAAAAATGGGAATGGAATACTTTGAAAATATCCGATGGTGTATTTGACATAGATAAAATAGAGAAGATAGACATAAATATTTCAATAGAATCTATAAAAAAGGATGAGCTATATAGAGGATGTAATTTAAATATAGCAGCGTATATGGATATACAGGTTTACTATATGTCTATAGAATCAGAAAAGAAACATCACAAATTATATTATAAAATTCCTTTTTATAGAAATTTATATTATGATAATAAAAATATAAATGTGAAAACAGCATATGTAGCATTAGAAGATGTGGGTATAAAGATAGTAAATAAGAGAGAGTTTGTATTAAAGACAAAAACTTTATTAGCACCGGTAATAAAATAATTAAGGAAAGGGGTAAAAAGTATGCATATAGAAGGTATTGCTTCTCAAGATGAAATAAGCAAATATGAATTAAGCTATCCAAGAAAAGAAATATATTTAAATTTTCAATTTAAAATTCCTGAAGAATATGATGATATAGAAAAAATAGAAAAAGTTATCTTGAAATATTCTGTATTGGAAAGTAAAAGGATAAATACTCAAGGACAAGACAAAGTTTTTTTTAATGGACTTATAGATATAGAAATAATATATATATCATCTAAGGATAAAAAAAGATGTTCTAGTAATACATCTAAGTCCTTTACATCCTTTATACCAATTGACGTAGCTGAAGGAGTTGAAGGGGACGGGGCTAGTAAAAAAGAGGTAATTATTTTTGCAGAGGATGTTTTAGCTAATAAAATTAATCATAGAGAAATTAGTGTATCTTTACTTATATTAGCAGGTATTTTAGTGGAAAAAGTCAAAGAGGAAAAAAACAGGGACACACCTTTAAAAATAATGGAAGAAGAAACGGATAAAATACTTAAAAGTATAGAAAATAAAAGCAAAATAAAAGAAGAAAATATAAAAATAAATGATAGCAAATCAGAGAATATAGATATAGAACTAGAATATGATATGGAGAAGGAAAATGGATTTTTCGAAATTCGTTGGGAATAATGTAAACAAATTAGTATAAAAGTCATATACTGTAGCATAGGTATTAAAAAATACTAACTAATATTATTGGTGGTGAGATATACATGGATGATATAAATATTTATAAAGATGATATAGAAATTAGTGATTTTTCTATGGATGAAGAACTTGATTTAAGTAGATTTTGTGAAAATGATTCAATGACACAGTCAATTCATTTTAATCCTTGTGAATTGTGTAAAACTGCTAGTTTAGATCCTATAGATATTAGCAGATCAGAAACTAGGTTACTAAGGACAAGGGTTGTATTAAGAAATGTATGTTATGGTAGAGAAATAACTGTAGGTTGTATAGTTATTAATAAATATGGCAAAGTTTTAGCATTTAAAGCTGATACCTTTGTTGCAAGTAGAGATAAATACACATCTAGTTCAGATGATGGTTTAGTATATGATAAAGGATGCTGTGGACATGGAAGAAGTTGTGGAACAGTTCGTAGAACATTTGACTTTTTATTACCACAACATGATTTATGTGAATCATTAGATTTAAGGGTTAGAGTTGTAGCAAATTATACTTCTCCTTGTAGTTCATAAACTTTTTAAAAAGGACTTCTATGTTAAATCATAGGAGTTCTTTTGTTTGTATTTTCAACTAGAAATATGTAAATTTTCAAATAAACTTTATCTAGCGTATCATTAGTAAAAAAACAGCGATATAAGACGAATATTGATAATTTATAAAGATAAATTAATTTTAAGCATTATTTTAATGATAGGAATTAATATTATCTATGATACAATAACACATGTCCCACGGAGAACAAGCTGTTTATTATAAAAGCTTAGGACCTGAGGGCAACTTCGAAACTAATTTAAGAAAAAAATTAAATTAGTATTGACAAAGTAAGTTTGAAGTTGTATACTATAAAAGTCGCTTGATTGCGACAGACAAATAGGTCTTTGAAAATTAAACAGAGAAATAAGCCAGTCGATTCTTATTGAGAATCAAAAAATAGTAATGAGCAAAGTTTATCAATTATACAGTTGATAAAGATTAAACTTTTAAATTGAGAGTTTGATCCTGGCTCAGGACGAACGCTGGCGGCGTGCTTAACACATGCAAGTCGAGCGATGAAGCTTCCTTCGGGAAGTGGATTAGCGGCGGACGGGTGAGTAACACGTGGGCAACCTGCCTCAAAGAGGGGAATAGCCCTCCGAAAGGAGGATTAATACCGCATAAAGTTAGAGTTTCGCATGAAACTTTAACCAAAGGAGTAATCTGCTTTGAGATGGGCCCGCGTCCCATTAGCTAGTTGGTAAGGTAATGGCTTACCAAGGCAACGATGGGTAGCCGACCTGAGAGGGTGATCGGCCACATTGGAACTGAGACACGGTCCAGACTCCTACGGGAGGCAGCAGTGGGGAATATTGCGCAATGGGGGAAACCCTGACGCAGCAACGCCGCGTGGGTGATGAAGGTTTTCGGATCGTAAAACCCTGTTTTCTGGGACGATAATGACGGTACCAGATGAGGAAGCCACGGCTAACTACGTGCCAGCAGCCGCGGTAATACGTAGGTGGCAAGCGTTGTCCGGATTTACTGGGCGTAAAGGGTGCGTAGGCGGATGCTTAAGTGAGATGTGAAATACCTAGGCTTAACTTAGGGGCTGCATTTCAAACTGGGCATCTAGAGTACAGGAGAGGGAAACGGAATTCCTAGTGTAGCGGTGAAATGCGTAGAGATTAGGAAGAACACCAGTGGCGAAGGCGGTTTCCTGGACTGTAACTGACGCTGAGGCACGAAAGCGTGGGTAGCAAACAGGATTAGATACCCTGGTAGTCCACGCCGTAAACGATGAATACTAGGTGTAGGAGGGTCCAACCTTCTGTGCCGCAGTTAACACATTAAGTATTCCGCCTGGGGAGTACGGTCGCAAGACTAAAACTCAAAGGAATTGACGGGGGCCCGCACAAGCAGCGGAGCATGTGGTTTAATTCGAAGCAACGCGAAGAACCTTACCTGGACTTGACATCCCCTGAATTACTCGTAACTGAGGAAATCTCTTCGGAGACAGGGAGACAGGTGGTGCATGGTTGTCGTCAGCTCGTGTCGTGAGATGTTGGGTTAAGTCCCGCAACGAGCGCAACCCTTATTATTAGTTGCTACCATTAAGTTGAGCACTCTAATGAGACTGCCCGGGTGAACCGGGAGGAAGGTGGGGATGACGTCAAATCATCATGCCCCTTATGTCCAGGGCTACACACGTGCTACAATGGTGGGTACAGAGAGAAGCAATACCGCGAGGTGGAGCAAATCTCAAAAACCCATCCCAGTTCGGATTGCAGGCTGAAACTCGCCTGCATGAAGCCGGAGTTGCTAGTAATCGCAAATCAGAATGTTGCGGTGAATACGTTCCCGGGCCTTGTACACACCGCCCGTCACACCATGAGAGTTGGCAACACCCGAAGTCCGTGAGGTAACCGTAAGGAGCCAGCGGCCGAAGGTGGGGTTAATGATTGGGGTGAAGTCGTAACAAGGTAGCCGTAGGAGAACCTGCGGCTGGATCACCTCCTTTCTAAGGAGTAAAATATTGGTTTATATTCTCTGTTTAATTTTGAGAGACTTATTGTCTCTAATAATTAAATATAAATAATAAAAAATACTAAAAGCTACTATTAATTATTCAATAATTAATAGAAAGTTGTAGAGATTTTTTTATTTATGGGGGTATAGCTCAGCTGGGAGAGCACCTGCCTTGCAAGCAGGGGGTCAGGAGTTCGAATCTCCTTATCTCCACCATATAGAATGGGGGCTTATAGCTCAGCTGGTTAGAGCGCACGCCTGATAAGCGTGAGGTCGATGGTTCGAGTCCATTTAAGCCCACCATGAAGAAGAACCTCTCATAATTTGAGAAGTTCAAAATGTTCTTTGAAAATTGCACAGAGTAAACTAAGGTAAATTAAACCTTTAAATTAGTAATACTAGAAATTATTAGAAACGAGTAGTGCAAGGAAATAAGTGAAGCGAGTAGCAGAGTTTAGCGAAAGCTAAATGAGCAACGCAGCGAACTTATTGACGCAGTAATACGAAGTTAATAATAATTTATAAGATCAAGCTACAAAGGGCATATGGTGAATGCCTTGGCACCAGTAGCCGATGAAGGACGTGATAAGCTGCGATAAGCTTCGGGTAGGCGCAAATAGCCTGTGATCCGGAGATTTCCGAATGGGGAAACCTGCATACCTAACGGTATGTACCATAAACTGAATACATAGGTTTATGGGGGTATACCCGGGGAACTGAAACATCTAAGTACCCGGAGGAAGAGAAAGAAAAATCGATTTTCTTAGTAGCGGCGAGCGAAAAGGAAAGAGCCCAAACCAGAAATTTATTTCTGGGGTTGTGGATAGACCATAACGAAGACAGACTTTAATCGAAGAGAGCTGGAACGCTCTACCACAGAAGGTAATAGTCCTGTAGGTAAAAAAATTATGTCTTTTAGGTCTAATCCAGAGTACCACGAGACACGTGAAACCTTGTGGGAAGCAGGGAGGACCACCTCCCAAGGCTAAATACTAACTGGTGACCGATAGTGAAGCAGTACCGTGAGGGAAAGGTGAAAAGAACCCCGGAAGGGGAGTGAAATAGAACCTGAAACCGTATGCTTACAAACAGTGGGAGCACGTTAATGTGTGACCGCGTGCTTTTTGTAGAACGAGCCAGCGAGTTACGGTATGTAGCAAGGTTAAGCACTTAAGGTGCGTAGCCGAAGGGAAACCGAGTCTGAATAGGGCGACTAGTTGCATGCTGTAGACCCGAAACCGAGTGACCTATCCATGGGCAGGTTGAAGCGGAAGTAAAATTCCGTGGAGGACCGAACCACGTTGGTGTTGAAAAACCATGGGATGACCTGTGGATAGCGGAGAAATTCCAATCGAACTCGGAGATAGCTGGTTCTCCTCGAAATAGCTTTAGGGCTAGCGTCTGGTTATTGAGTAATGGAGGTAGAGCACTGAATGGGCTAGGGGCTGACAACAGTTACTGAACCCTATCAAACTCCGAATGCCATATACTTTTATCCAGGCAGTCAGGCTGCGAGTGATAAGATCCGTAGTCGAGAGGGAAACAACCCAGACCATCAGCTAAGGTCCCAAAGTGTAAGTTAAGTGGAAAAGGATGTGGGATTTCTAAGACAACTAGGATGTTGGCTTAGAAGCAGCCACTCATTTAAAGAGTGCGTAATAGCTCACTAGTCAAGAGATCCTGCGCCGAAGATGTCCGGGGCTCAAACTTACCACCGAAGCTATGGATTCAATAGAATGGTAGAGGAGCTTCCTGTATGGGTAGAAGTCGTATCGTAAGAAGCGGTGGACTGTACAGGAGTGAGTATGCTGGCATGAGTAGCGAGAAATAAGTGAGAATCTTATTGGTCGAAAACCTAAGGTTTCCTGAGGAAGGTTCGTCCGCTCAGGGTTAGTCGGGACCTAAGCCCAGGCCGAAAGGCGTAGGTGATGGACAATCGGTTGATATTCCGATACCGCCAACTTTCGTTTGACAGATGGGGTGACACAGAAGGATAAGGTATGCACACTATTGGATGTGTGTCTAAGCACTTAGGCGTGCTTGATTGGCAAATCCGTCAAGCTTAGCTGAGGTGTTACGGGGAGCCTATTTTGGCGAAGTACCTGATTCCACACTGTCAAGAAAAGCCTCTATGGAGAATGTTGGTGCCCGTACCGCAAACCGACACAGGTAGGTGAGGAGAGAATCCTAAGACCATCGGAAGAATTGCTGTTAAGGAACTAGGCAAATTGACCCCGTAACTTCGGGAGAAGGGGTGCCTGCTTCACGGCAGGCCGCAGTGAATAGGCCCAAGCAACTGTTTATCAAAAACACAGGTCTCTGCTAAAGCGAAAGCTGATGTATAGGGGCTGACGCCTGCCCGGTGCTGGAAGGTTAAAGGGATCTGTTAGCGTAAGCGAAGCGGTGAACTTAAGCCCCAGTGAACGGCGGCCGTAACTATAACGGTCCTAAGGTAGCGAAATTCCTTGTCGGGTAAGTTCCGACCCGCACGAATGGCGTAATGACTTGGGCACTGTCTCAACAGCAAATCCGGCGAAATTGTAGTGCAAGTGAAGATGCTTGCTACCCGCGATAGGACGGAAAGACCCCGTAGAGCTTTACTGTAGCTTAACATTGAATTTCGGTATTGTCTGTACAGGATAGGTGGGAGACTTGGAAGCAGGAGCGTCAGTTTCTGTGGAGTCACCCTTGGGATACCACCCTGATAGTACTGAAATTCTAACGGAAAGCCTTGAAACAGGTTGCCGGACATTGTTAGGTGGGCAGTTTGACTGGGGCGGTCGCCTCCTAAAAAGTAACGGAGGCGCCCAAAGGTTCCCTCAGCGCGGTCGGAAATCGCGCGTAGAGTGTAAAGGCATAAGGGAGCCTGACTGCGACACATACAGGTGGAGCAGGGACGAAAGTCGGGCTTAGTGATCCGGTGGTTCCTCGTGGGAGGGCCATCGCTCAACGGATAAAAGCTACCTCGGGGATAACAGGCTGATCTCCCCCAAGAGTCCACATCGACGGGGAGGTTTGGCACCTCGATGTCGGCTCGTCGCATCCTGGGGCTGGAGTAGGTCCCAAGGGTTGGGCTGTTCGCCCATTAAAGCGGCACGCGAGCTGGGTTCAGAACGTCGTGAGACAGTTCGGTCCCTATCCGTCGCGGGCGTAGGAAATTTGAAGGGAGCTGTCCTTAGTACGAGAGGACCGGGATGGACTGACCTCTGGTGCACCAGTTGTCACGCCAGTGGCACAGCTGGGTAGCTAAGTCAGGAAGGGATAAACGCTGAAAGCATCTAAGCGTGAAGCCCACCCTAAGATGAGATTTCCCATGACGTAAGTCAATAAGATCCCTTGAAGAACACAAGGTTGATAGGTCAGAGGTGTAAGTGCAGCAATGTATTTAGCTGACTGATACTAATAGATCGAAGGCTTGATCAAAAATATTACTCTGTGCAATTTTGAAAGAATATCTGGTGATTATAGCTAGAAGGTAACACCCGTTTCCATGCCGAACACGATGGTTAAGCTTCTAAGCGCCAATGGTACTGCAAGGGCAACCTTGTGGGAGAGTAGGACATTGCCAGGTTTAATAATGTTCCGTGGTAGCTCAACGGTGGAGCATTCGGCTGTTAACCGAAGGGTTGAAGGTTCGAATCCTTTCCACGGAGCCATTTTTAACATTAAATTGTATATTATTAAGAACATAAAAGCAGAACTTTTAAAGTTCTGCTTTTTTAATTGAAAAATATCAATAATTGTTCATTGTTCCTTATTCATTTTTCATTATTTATATACTCGTATTAAATTTTTGCCATTGGAATATATAACTATATCCCCATCTATATCTGTTCTGAAAAATTGTATATTTTCTTTTTTTAGCCTTTGTACAACTTTAATAGAAGGATGATTAAAGGGATTGTTTTTTCCACAACTTGCAATGGCTATACTAGGAGAGACTTCTTTTAAAAATGGCTCTGTAGATGAGGTATTGCTTCCATGATGGCCTAGCTTTAAAATATCAGCTCTAAGATCCAAATCTTTTGAAAGCATTTCAGATTCACTTATACTTTCGGCATCTCCTGTAAATAAAAAAGAGTTATTTTTAAACGAAATTTTCATTACTATAGAATAATTATTAAGGGAGTTATAATTAGAAGAATTAGGTGCTAATATTGTGCACTTTAAATCTTCAGAAAGATTTATTTTATCTAAAGCTTTAATGGGAGTTATTTTTAAGTCTTTATTTTTTAAGGATTTTATCATTGAATAAAAACAGGGAGTATTTTCTTTGACTTTTGGAGCATAAAAAGTTTTTATTTTAAATTTATCTATAATATAAGACATAGATCCTATGTGATCTTCGTGAGGGTGTGTAGCTACTAATAAATCAATTTCTTTTATATTTTCTTTTTTTAGATAAGAAATAACTTTATCTTTATATAATTTGGATCCAGAATCTATTAATATATTTATTTTATTTCCTTTTATTAAAGTACAATCTCCTTGGCCTACATCTATAAAATGAATTTCTACAAAATTCTTATCTAAATTATTATCAGCAGTTACTTTTAAATTTAGTTTGAAAATTAAGCCCAAAATAAATAATACTAATATTGGTATTGTTAATAATTTTAAAGTTTTACTATTGTTTTTTAACATTATAAACCACCTGTGAATATATATTATTAAGGTATTATAAACCATATAAGATATTTTATACATAATTATTATTAATTAAAAATAAATTTGGTCTTGACAGTATAAAATTTGTTTTTTATATAAAGCCTTATATGTTATAATGTAATAGATTATAACTAGACAAAGATTGGAGAAGATTAGCATGAATAATTTTTTTCTATATATTCGATTTGGGACATATATGATAAAAACAGCTTTTAAGAAAAAACAGGTTGAAAAAATTAGAAAAACTAAAGGAAACGATGAGGCTGAAAAGTTTATAAATAATTATGTTTTGAATTGGTCTGACTACATATTGAAAAATGTGAAAATAGATTTAGAAGTTCAGGGTTTAGAGAATTTACCTAAAGAAAATTGTTTATATGTTGCTAACCATCAAAGTTTATTTGATATACCAGTTTTATTAGCTGGAATAAGAAGACCTATGGGGTTTATTGCAAAGAAAGAAATTAAAAAAATTAAAATAATAAGTGATTGGATGGAAATGATAAATTGTGTATTTATAGATAGAGAAAATATAAGGGAATCTGTTAAGGCTATAAATAAGGGAATAGATAATTTGAAAAAAGGACATTCTATGGTTATTTTCCCAGAGGGGACTAGAAATAAACAAGGTGAAATTGGCGAGTTTAAACAAGGAAGCATGAAACTTGCTTTAAAATCGGGAGTGCCTGTAGTTCCAGTAGCCATTGATGGAACTTATAAGTTAAGGGAAGAAAATAAAAATAAAAAAATAAGACCTGGAAAAGTAAGGTTAATAATAAAGGAACCTATATATTTAGATAAGTTAGATAAAGAATATAAAAATAAATTGGCAAATAACATAAGAGAAATAATAAAAAATGAGTTATCATAAAACTATACATATAGGTGATTGAAAATATTAGAATAATACTTCAACTTCTATAAAATATTGAAGATGAAGTTTTATTTGTTTATTATTAAATCGCCTAATATTTTAATTTTTTTATGCATTTGTTCATTTTTAAAATTTAGATCTTTAATTTCATTAGAAAGATTACTATCCATTTTTTGCAAATTATTTAATTTACATAGTAATTCTGTATTTTTTGTAGACTTTTCTTTGATTAAAGGGTCGAATTCATTTTTTATAGATTTATGATTTTTAAGGAATTTATTTAATATAACCATATTTTTCTTATGGTGTGTTAGTATTAGTTTATTTAATTTTCTTAGAAAATTTGATAAAATTAAGATAAATCTATTAATGAATTTTAATATTTTTTCCAATATTAACACCTCTTTTGTTCTAGAATATAATGGAATAAGGATGTGTATTTATGAATAATAATACCAGTAATTTTAAAATAAATAAATATTATTTTGAAAAGAAAAAAGAAAAAATACAAAATTTAAATGAAAAGAGTAAACAATATATTGAAGATATACATAAGTTGGAACAAAAGATAAAAAATAAAAGAGAAGAAGTCGGAAAGTTAAAAGAGGAGTATGAGGAACTTAAAGAAAAATATAATAGGTTTATTAACATATTTAATGAAAGAGGCATAACTTTAAATATAGTGAATAAAGATTATGGGTTAAAAGAGTGGGACAATCTATATTTTAAAAGACAGGGAGATATAGGTGTTATTATTACAAGGTATGGTACTGTAGTTAAAAGTTTTGATAAAAATATTGCTGATATTTTAGAAGAAATATTACAGGAAAAAGAATCTAGTATTGTAATAACGAGAATAACTACTAATCTTATAAAAGCCCAACTCCATATAAGATAGATTGAGAATAAAATAAAGTTTGAATAAAAATGGAGCGAAGTTGAGATGTATTTCGTTCTATTTATAGGGGAGGAGGAAAATATCCCTTCGGATATTTATGCAATATGCACGATAAGGTAGAAAATTTAATTGATAATTATGGTAATGATGTATTGAGGGTTGCATATATGTACCTTAAAGACAAGAGTATGGCAGAAGACGCTTTCCAAGAAGTTTTTATAAAAGTATATAAAAATATGGACAAATTAGAAGATATAGAAAAAGAAAAGAGCTGGCTTATGACTATTACTGTTAATACTTGTAAGGATATACTTAAAAGTGCTTGGATGAGAAGGATGTCTTTTATGGGAGAAAGAGAAGAGGAAATATCCGCTACCGAAGAAAACATGGAAATGAAGGTAATAAATAAAATAGATGGAGAAAACATATTAAAAAAGGTAATGTCATTACCAGAACAATATAAAGATGTGATTTTACTTTATTATTATGAAGAATTTTCAACGGTGGAAATAGGAGAAATACTAAAGATACCAGAAGGTACGGTAAGAAGTAGACTTTATAGAGGTAGACAAATGTTAAAAAATATTTTAGAAGATAGGAAGAGTGGATATGGTGGATAGAAATAATTTTATTAAAAATTCACTAGATAATGAATTAAAAGATATTTATGTAACTGAAGATTTAAAGTTAAGAACGTTGAGCAGGATTAAAAAAGAAGATAATAATGTGGTTAAACCATTTAAGAAGCCATTTAGGAGAAAGAGCAAATTCTCATATGCAAGTATGAGAGGATTAGCTTTGGTGTCTTCTATTTTAATAATGTTTTTCACTTTTTCCTTTTTCAAATATAGTAAGTTTATGAATAGTGGTTCACTAGGAAAAAATACTGACAATAATGAAAAGAACATTGTATTGGATGATAATGAAAAAGTGAAAAAACCAGATAATTTGAAAGATAAAAGTGATACAGATAAGAAGGAAGAAATTAAAGATATTAAGGATGAAAAAATAAATGAAGAAAAATTAAAAGAAGATGTAGTGGATAATTCTAAAAATAATAGTAATACCAATGAGGTAGATAATAGTCCAACTAATAAAGAAAATAAAAAACCAATTAAGAATGAAAAAAATCCTAATAAGGAAAAACCTAAAAACAATGAAGAGAAAGAGAAACCTAAATTGACAGAAAAAGAAATGTTAGCTAGAGCTGAAAAGCTTTGGGGTGGAAAGATAAATTTACCTTCATATATTCCTAAAGGATATGATGTAGCTAATATAGATATGGAAACAGCCTATGGTTCTAAAGTTTTAAAAATAACTTATAAAAATCCTAATAGTGATAACTTTTTAGAATTAAAAGTTCTTGAAGGGGATAAAACAGCATTTGAAAATGGAGATGGATCAAAAAATCCAAAGGAAGATGAAAAAAATAAGGATAATAATCAAGATATTCCAAAAGATAATGTTGATAAACCTACTTCTACTGAAGAGATTAAGAGTATTAATAGTAATAAGAATGGCGTAGAATATAATATAGAGGGTAATATACCAACTAAGACCTTAGAAAAAATTGCGGAATCTATAGAATAACAAAGTAACAAAGGCTTAAACATTAATTTTTGTTTAAGCCTTTGTTACTTTGTTATTCTAATTTTCTATATAAAGTTGCTATACTTATTCCTAATTTTTTAGCAATATTTTTTTTAGCATCTATATCATCACCATATTTATTTATGTAATTTTTTAAAATATTTTTTTCATAAAGTTTAGTCATTTCAGCAAGAGTTAAATCTTTTCCAATATTAATAGGGGAATTTAATTTTTGATTTAAGGTATCAGTGGTTATATATTTCCCTTTTTCAAAGTTTATGGAGTATTCTATTAAGTTTCTAAGTTCTCTTATATTGCCAGGAAAAGAATATCTTAAAAGACTTTTTTCACATTCATTTGTAAATCCAAGTATATCTTTTCCATATATTTTATTATATTTTTTCAGGAAATATCTAGCTAAAATGATTATGTCGTAGGATCTTTCTCTTAGGGGTGGTATATTTATGGGAACAACATTTAATCTGTAGAATAAATCTTCTCTAAATTTATCTTCTGTAACCATTTTGTATAGGTTTTTATGAGTTGCAGATATTATTCTAGGGTTTACCTTTATAGTTTCATTTCCACCTACTCTTATGATTTCTTTTTCTTCTAAAACCCTTAAAAGTTTTACTTGCATATGCATGGGTAGGTCTCCTATTTCATCTAAAAAAACAGTTCCATCCTTTGCTAATTCAAATTTACCCATTTTACCGGAAGTATTAGCACCAGTAAAGGCGCCCTTTTCATAGCCAAATAGTTCGCTTTCTATTAGATTTTCAGGAATAGCTCCACTATTTATAGGCATAAATACTTCATTTTTTCTACTACTAGCAAAGTGAATGGCTCTTGCAAAAACTTCTTTACCTGTACCACTTTCACCAAGGAGAAGAACGGATATATCTTCCTCGGCAATTTGAATAGCCTGCCTTTTTGCATTTAATAGAGCTTCACTTTCACCTATGATATCATCAAAAGTTACTATATTAGAACTCTTATTAGCTTTTAATATGGATTCCTGCATCTTGTGGAAATCAGAAAATACTAAAACAACTCCTTTTTTTTCGTTTTTTACCATTATGGGAGAAGAATTTAGTATGAATTTAAACTGATTTACTTCAAAAGTGCCTATTTCTCCATGAAAGTTTTTTGAGAATAATCTATCTAAAATTTTTTCGGGTAGAATTTCTTTAATATTTGTATGCTCTTTAATGTTATAAAGGTTAGCTTTTTCTTTAATATAGTAATTCATGGATAAAATTTGTTTATTGTTATTTAAGATTATAATTCCTTCATTTAAAGAGTTTATTAATGTCATAAGTTCAGAAGAACGATACTCTATTAGAAAGCCTAACTTTTTTTCATTTATTCTAGTGGATATAAGACTGCTTAATCTACTTTCAAAATTTTTATAATCCTCATGCTTATTTATAAAGTTGTTTTTTGTTTCATCGTCAAATATACACATGCCTAAAACACCTATTATATTATTTCCATCTTTAATAGGTATGCATAATTCTGCTTTCTCCTCACAATTTTCTTTGTTATAACAGTCCAAGCAAATATTATGATTTGGAGGATCTGTTATAAAATATTGTTCTCCTGTAGTTAAAGATTTGTGAAAGGCAGAATTTTTAGGGACGAACTTTCCTATATTATTTTTTAAAATACCAGTAGCAGCAATTCTTTTTAAATTTCTATCCATTATAGTTACATCTACATTCGTAATTGCTTTTATAGTATCAGCTATATTTTGTAGTTCTATTTTTATATCATTAAGCATAGTTATTTTCTCCTTATATAATGAAACTTAAAATATATATAAATTATATATGTAAGAAATGATATTGTAAATGAGTGTAAATATGGGGACGGGGCTTTGATATTTATTATATTAAAGCCCCGTCCCCATATATTTTGTAGTGTTTATGCATGAATTTATGTATAAATATTCGAAAGAGGATTTTCATGGGATTTAATAATATTATATAGGAACAATAAAATAAAATGGCTACAATATAGATTTGAAAGCGTATACATGGAATTTTTAAATTATAAAATATGAAAAGATATAAAAAGTTTTTTAAAAAAGGTGTTGCATAAATATAAATAAAGATGTATAATCATAATCAATGAAGGGGGCAAATTAAATAAAAGGAGTTGGGGCTATGAAAAAGATACTTTCAATATTAGGAGTATTTTTGCTATCAACACTACTTATTGTAGGATGTGGTAATAAAAATACAGCTGATAAAGAAAATAATAAAAATGAAAAAAATCTATCTACTCTAGAAAAGGTGAAAAAAGAAGGGGTATTAAAAATGGGGCTTAATGATACATACCCACCTATGGAGTTTAGAGATGAAAAGCATAATCTTGTTGGATTTGATGTAGATTTAGGAGAAGAAATTGCTAAAAAGTTAGGAGTTAAATTAGAAATTATAACTAATGATTGGTCAGGAATAATTTTATCATTAAAATCTAAAAAATATGATATGATACTTTCAACACTGAGCATAACAGATGAAAGAAAAAAAGAAATTAATTTTAGCGAACCTTATATAGTTGGTGGACAAAAATTAGTAGTTAAAAAAGATGAAAAAGATATAAAGACTGTGGAAGATTTAAAAGGTAAAATAATAGGATGTCAAATGGGTACCACAGGAGAAGTTTCTGCAAGTAAAATTGAAGGCATTAAAGAACTTAAAAAGTATGATGGGGTAACACAAGCTTTTAATGATTTAGCTGTAGGAAGAATAAATGCAGTAATAGCAGATGGACAAGTTGGTGGATATTATCTTAAAAAACGTGGTGGAGATCTAGTTTTATTAGATGTTAAATTAACTAGTGAACCTGTAGGCATAGGTTTTAGAAAAGAAGATACAACTTTAAGGGATGAAGTTCAAAAGGCTTTAGATGAATTAAAGAAAGAGGGTACTCTTTCTAAGTTATCAGAAAAGTGGTTTGGATATGATATATATAAATAAGCGACCCCTTTTTATAAAATTTATATAACAAGGTCCTTCATGGGGAATACTAATTATATCCCCATGAAGGTAACTTTTAAAAAGGGGATAAATTATAAAAATTAAATAAGAACTCAAATTATTATAAAGCTTTACTTGAGTTTTTATTTAGTTTTTATAACTAAGCAATACATTAGATTAAAATAAAGTTTATAAAAATATAAAATTAAAAAGGGGAGAAGAAAAAATGAAAAAAATATTATCAATACTATTAAGTGTTTTAGTAGTAGGTTCAGTTTTTGTTGGATGTGGTAAAGATGACAATAAAGGAGAGGACAAAAAAGAAGTATCTGTATTACAAAGGGTAAAGGATAATAAAGTAATAAAAGTTGGTTTAGAAGATACTTATCCTCCAATGGAATTTAGAAATGAAAAAAATGAGCTTGTAGGATTTGATATTGATTTATCTGATGAAATAGGAAAGAGATTAGGGGTAAAAGTAGAATATGTAATGACTGAATTTGGTGGACTTATAATGTCATTAAATTCAAATAAAATAGATATGTCAGCATCAGCAATAAGTATAACAGACGAAAGAAAAAAGGAAGTAGAATTTACAAAACCTTATGTAAATAGCGGTCAAGCTTTAGTAGTTAAAAAGGGAAATACAAGTATAAAAGATGAAAAAGATTTAAATGGTAAAACAGTAGGAGCACAACTTGGAACTACTGGAGAACAAGCAGCTAAGAAAATTCAAGGTGTTAAAGAAGTAAAGGCTTATGATAAAGTGCCTCAAGTATTCCAAGACCTTGATATAGGAAGAATAGATGCAGTTATAGTAGACGAATTTGTTGGAAGATATTATTTATCAAAACAAAAGGATAAATCAGAGGTAGTAAAATCCCTAGAACAAGAACCAATAGGAATAGCTTTTAAAAAGGGAGAAAAAGAATTACAAGAAGAAGTTCAAAAGATTATAGATGAAATGGTTAAAGATGGAACTATGTCTAAGATATCAGAAAAATGGTTTGGAGAAGACATATATAAAGATCAAAAATAAGAATAGGGCACTAAATTATTAGTGCCTGCTAAATTTTCAAGTTATAAAAAGGGGGACGATAATAATGGACATGAATTTACTTAAGAATATAATTCCATTATTAATTAAAGCTACAGGAAGAACTGTAGAATTAACAATAATTTCTGTAGTACTTGGAAGTTTAATTGGAGTTTTTATTGCACTTTTAAAACTTTCAAAAGTAAAAGTATTATATGGATTGGCATCATTTTATACATGGATAATAAGAGGAACTCCTATGTTATTGCAATTATACTTTTTCTATTATGGATTGCCTTTTTTAGGTATAGAATTAAAAGCTATGACAGCCGCTATTATAGGACTTAGCTTAAACTCAGGAGCGTATATGGCAGAGATAATAAGAGGTGGGATATTGTCAGTAGACAAGGGACAATTTGAAGCTTGTAGGGCCTTAGGATTTACCTATGGGCAAACTATGAAAAGAATAATTTTACCTCAAGCGGTAAGAGTTTTAGTTCCACCCACTGGAAATGAATTTATAACTATATTAAAGGATACATCATTAGTATCTGTATTAGGTGGTATGGAAGAGGTAATGAGGGTAGCTCAACAAAGCTATTCTGCAACTTTTAGACCATTAGAACCTTTTTTGGTGGCAGCATGTATATATCTTATATTAACTTCAGTATTTACAACAGTATTTGGCAAAATAGAGAAAAAGGTTTCCGTTTATTAAACTTAAAGTATAAATTGCAGATTTAGATAGGAGGTATCACAATGAATGTAATAGAAACTGTGGATATAACAAAACGTTTTAATACATTAACAGTATTTGAAAAATTAAATATAAATGTAAAAAAAGGTGAGGTTCTTGTAATAATAGGACCTTCAGGATCAGGTAAAAGTACATTTTTAAGATGTTTAAATAATTTGGAAAAAATAGATGAAGGTAAAATATTAATTGATGGTGAAGAGTTAAATCCGAAAGATAAAGCTAAAATGAGAAATATGATAATAAAAATGGGCATGGTTTTTCAAAACTTTAATTTATTTCCTCATATGACAGTTTTAGAAAATGTAATGGAATCACCTATTACTGTAAAAGGTGAAGATAAAGAGAAAGTTAGAAAAAGAGCGGAGGATTTACTTAAAAAAGTTGGATTAGCGGATAGAGCTGATGCATATCCTTCAAAATTATCTGGAGGACAAAAACAAAGGGTTGCTATTGCAAGGGCTTTAGCTATGGAACCAGAAATAATGCTATTTGATGAGCCAACCTCTGCACTAGATCCAGAATTAGTTGGGGAAGTTTTAAGTGTAATGAAGGATTTAGCTAAAGAAGGAATGACCATGGTGGTTGTAACTCATGAGATGAGTTTTGCAAAAGATGTTGGGGACAGGGTTATATTTATGGATGGAGGAAAGATTGTAGAACAAGGACCTCCAGAGGAAATGTTTACTAATCCTAAAGAAGAAAGAACAAAGGAATTTTTGAAAAAAGTTTTATAATCAATGAAATATGAATCAAATATGATTTATTATAAATTTTAAAAGTTAAATATAAGGGGGCTTTATACATGACAAAGGAAAAAGTAGTATTAGCATATTCAGGGGGCTTAGACACTTCCATAATCATACCTTGGTTAAAAGAGAATTATGATTTAGATGTTATTGCAGTATGTATAGATGTAGGACAAGATGATGATATGGAAGAAGTTAAGAAAAAGGCCATTAAAACTGGGGCAGTTAAGGTTTATGTGGAAGATGCAAAGGAAGAATTTGTAGGAGACTATGTTTTTAAAGCTTTAAAGGCAAATGCTCTTTATGAAGAGATGTATATGTTGGGGACATCTCTTGCAAGACCGTTAATGGCTAAAAAACTTGTGGAAATTGCGCACAAAGAACAAGCAAAATATATATGTCATGGATGTACAGGTAAGGGAAATGATCAGGTAAGATTTGAAGTTGGAATAGCATCTTTTGATCCAAGTATTAAAATAATAGCACCTTGGAGAATTTGGGATATAAAATCTAGAGAAGATGCTATAGATTATGCCAAGGAAAAAGGCGTTGAGGTACCTGTAACTAAAAAGAAAATTTATTCAGTGGATAAAAATATATGGCATACAAGCCATGAAGGTGGAGAATTAGAAGATCCTAAAAATGCACATAACACAGAAATGTATAGTATGGTTACGCCACCAGAAAAGGCTAAAGATGAACCTACTTATGTGGACATATATTTTAATAGGGGCGTACCTGAAAAAGTTAATGGAAAAGAACTATCTCCAGTAGAACTTTTGGAAACTTTAAATAAAGTTGCTGGAGAAAATGGAGTAGGGGTAGTAGATATAGTAGAAAATAGATTGGTAGGTATGAAATCAAGAGGAGTTTATGAAACACCAGGAGGAACTGTTTTATATGAAGCTCATAAAGCTTTAGAGACTCTAACTTTGGACAAGTTAACTCTTCATTGTAAACAACAATTAGCTCAAAAATATGGTGAAATAGCGTACGACGGTCTATGGTTTACTACTTTAAGAGAAGCACTAGATGCTTTTGTAGATAAAACACAGGAAAATGTAACAGGGACAGTTAAGTTAAAACTATATAAAGGAAATATAATGAATGCAGGAATAGATACTGAAAATGCTCTTTATGATGAGGGGATATCTTCTTTTGGAGCAAGTGAATTATATAGCCATAAAGATGCAGAAGGATTTATTAAATTATTCTCACTTCCTAGCAAAATAAAAGCTTTGAAAAAGTAAAAATTGAGGGGACGGGGCTTTAAAATAAAGCCCCGTCCCCTATAAAACTATAAAAAGGAGGAAATTTATGAAACTTTGGGGCGGAAGATTTACAGGTGAAGAGAGCAAACTTATGGAGGATTTTAATAGTTCTCTAAGTTTTGATAAAAGACTTTATAAAGAAGATATATTGGGAAGTAAGGCTCATGTGAAAATGCTTGGAAAGTGTAATATATTAAAAAAAGATGAAGTTAAAGAAATAACAAAGGGTTTAGATAGTATATTAGAGGATATAGAGGAAGGTAAATTAAAAATAGAAGGACAATATGAGGATATTCATAGTTTTATTGAAAGTAATTTAATACAAAGAATTGGGGACGGGGGTAAGAAATTACACACAGCTAGAAGTAGAAATGACCAAGTAGCTACAGATTTTAAGCTGTATGCAAAGAATATTTCCCTAGAAATAATAGAAAATATAGAAGAGCTTCAGAATACAATAAAAGATTTGGGAGAAAAGAACAATGTAATAATGCCAGGATATACTCATCTTCAAAGAGCTCAAGTAGTTACATTTAAACACCATATTATGGCATATTATAATATGTTTAAAAGAGATAAAAAAAGAATAGAAAATTCTATAGAAATTATGAACGAAAGCCCTTTAGGGTGTTGTGCTTTAGCAGGAACAACTTATGAAACAGATAGGGAATTTACTGCTAAAGAGCTAGGATTTAGAAAAGATGTGGATAATTTTTTGGATGGAGTTAGTGATAGAGATTTTGTAATAGAACTTATATCTAATTTTTCTATAATAATGATGCATTTAAGCAGATTAAGTGAAGAGCTTATTTTATGGAGCAGTAAAGAATTTGACTTTGTAATAATAAGCGATGAGTTTTCCACTGGAAGTTCTATAATGCCTCAAAAGAAAAATCCTGATGCGGCAGAACTTATAAGAGGAAAAACTGGCAGAGTTTATGGAGATTTAATGGGGATTTTAACTGTTATGAAAGGTATTCCTCTAGCCTATAATAAGGATATGCAGGAAGATAAGGAAGGTTTTTTTGATGCATCAGATACAGTTTTAAGTTGCATTAAAGTTATGGAAGGTATGCTTTCATCATTAAAAGTAAAGAAAGAAAACGCATTAAAAGCTGTAAAAAAAGGATTTTTAAATGCTACAGAAGCAGCGGACTATTTAGTTTTAAAAGGGATTCCATTTAGGGATGCTCATAAGATTATAGGGGAGATTGTACTATATTGTGAAGAAAAGCATAAGGCTATAGAAGAATTAAATATAAATGAATTAAAAAAATTCAGTGATTTTTTTGAAGAAGATGTATATTCTTTTATAGATTATGAGAATACTTTAAATAAGGGAATAAAAAAACAAATAAGAAAATAATTATATAAAGAAGCTGCCGCATTAAGAATAAATACTACAGTTGTTGTATGTAAATTTCTTAGTGTGACAGCTCTTTTTTTAGAGTTAAATATTAATTTGACAAATTAGTATTTAAATTATGTCAATAAAACCTTAAATATGAAAAAATATATCAATATCATAAATGAATAATTAAAAAAATGTCAAAATATAAGGAGTGAATTTTTTAAGAAAATTTCAATAAAAAATAAAAAATATTAATAAAGTACAAAGAAATGGGAAAAATAAATAATATATTATTAAAAATAAATAATATATTGTAATGATATATTAAAAAATCGAATTTGAATTATTTAATTACAATTAGTACAATAATCTTAATTTAAATATTTGTGCACAAATATATTTAAATATTAAAATTTAAAGTGTGTTAATTTTTTAATAATCTAAAAGGCGGTTTTCAGAATTTATTAAATAAAATTTAATAGTGTCAAAGAATATAATGAAGTTTACATTTAAAAAAAGTTCAGGAGGAAAGTTAATGCAAACGATTCAAGATATAACAAATTTTTTATGGGGATGGCCATTAATAATATTAATTGTTGCAGTATCCCTAATGTATAGTGTCGACCTTAAGTTTCTACAATTTAGAAAATTTGGATTTATAATGAAAAACACTTTTGGTAAAATGTTTGATAAAACTACTACAGGTGAAGGTACAGTAACACCTTTTCAAGCAGTTTCAACAGCATTATCTGCAACTCTAGGAGTTGGTAGTATAGCAGGAGTAGGAGTAGCTCTTGCATTAGGAGGACCTGGAGCTATATTCTGGATGTGGGCAGTTGCTTTTATAGCAATGATCACAAAATATGCTGAAATAACTTTAGCAGTAAAATATCGTGAGAAGAATCCACAAACTGGAGAATTCCAAGGCGGACCTATGTACTATATAAAAAATGGATTAGGTGAAAAATTTAATTGGTTATCTGTATTTTGGTCTATTATATTTATGATAATGATGTTCATAGGAGGATTTGTACAATCTAATTCAGCAGCAGAAGTTGTATATGAAACATTTAAAGTAAATAGAATGGTAGTTGGAATTATATTTGCTGTACTAACAGCTATAGTAATTTTAGGTGGAATAAAAACTATAGGAAAATTTGCAGAAAAAATAATACCAACAATGACCCTTATATATGTTGCAGCAGGATTAATAGTTATATTCTTAAATGCAAATCAAATAATACCTTCTTTCCAAAAAATATTTGCAGATGCTTTTAAAGGTAGTGCAGCAGTAGGTGGATTTGCAGGAGCAACTATACTTGCAGCTATGAGAAATGGATTTGCAAGAGGAGTTTATTCAAATGAATCAGGTATGGGAACAGCACCGGTAGCCCATTCTTCAGCTACAACTTCCTATGCAGCTAAGCAAGGATTATGGGGTATATTTGAAGTTTTTGTAACATCAATTGTAATTTGTACAATGACAGCTCTTATCATATTAACTAGTGGAGTATTAGAAACTGGTAAAGAAGGTGCAGTTTTAACTGCTACAGCTTTCGGAAGTTCATTAGGATTTACTGGTAAATTAATTGTAACTGTCTGTGTAGTTCTATTTGCATTTACAACTGTATTAGTAGATGGATACTATTCTGAAACAGGACTTCTATATGCTTCAAAAACTAATAAAATGTTAAAAGCATTTAGAATATTATATTGTTTAGGTTTAATATATGGATCTATAGGTGGATTAAAGGTTGTATGGGGACTATTTGACTTCTTCATGGCCTTTGAAGTAATAGTAAACTTAATGGTTCTTGTAAAATTAAGAAAAGTAGTAGTAGAAGAAACAGAATTATACTTTAATAGTGATGAAGTAAAGAATGCATAATTTTATATTAAAAGTTTTAAAATAAATAATATTATATTAATTATTAATTTTAAAAATAAAATAAAAACTGAATTTAAGATAAATAAAATAGTCATTATCTAAGGTAGTAGATAGTGACTATTTTGTTAAAAAAGTATTAATCTAAAAGTAAAAACCATATAAAAATAATAAATATATAAAAAATATACAACAATATTAAATGATTGTTGTAAAAAATAGTTAAGTATTAACATATAAATAATTTTGAAAATTTGTTTAACAGCATACATGCATATATAATAAAATTAATGAATATGGAGATTTGAGGAGGACAAGTGATGCAAAATAAGATTGAAAAGATAATTAAAGAATGTAGAAAATACACAAAACAAGGGGAAGTGGCCTCATACATACCAGAACTTAAAAAAGCAAACAAAGATGCATTAGGTATATACATAGATAAACTTGATGGTAATGAATTTTATGCAGGAGATTATGAAACAAAGTTTACTATACAAAGTATATCAAAGGTTATTTCTTTAATTATAGCTATAATGGATAATGGAATGGAAAAGGTATTGTCAAAAGTTGGTGTAGAACCCTCAGCATATTCTTTTAATTCAATTGTCACATTAGAAGTAAAAAATGCTAATAAACCTTTAAATCCAATGATAAATGCTGGAGCTATAGCTACGGTGTCATTAATAAAGGGAGATAGTCCTGAGGAAGTTATAGGAAAAATATTAGATTTTACAAAAAAGATTACAGGAAATGAAGATATAAAAGTAAATGAAGCTGTATATCAATCAGAAAAAAGAACAGGAGATAGAAACAGATCATTGGCATATTTTATGAAAGGTACAGGGGTTATTGAAAAAGATGTTGAAAAGGTTTTAGATGCATATTTTCAACAATGTTCCATAGAAGTAACTTGTAAAGATATAGCTAAGATAGGTTCTTTTTTAGCTAACGATGGAGTATTACCTTCTACAGGAGAGAGAATTGTACCTAAAGAAGTAACAAGAGTAGTGAAGGCTGTTATGGCTACCTGTGGAATGTATGATGCTTCAGGAAGCTTTGCAGTTAAAGTAGGAATACCTTCCAAATCTGGAGTTGGTGGAGGAATAATGGCAACGGTTCCTGGTAAAATGGGAATAGGTGTAGTAGGACCGTCATTGGATGAAAAAGGAAATAGTATAGCAGGAATTAAAGTTTTAGAACAATTATCTGAAGAATTAGATTTAAGCATATTTTAAAAAAAACTTGATAAAATAAACAATAAATGATATACTTTGATTTAAACATAGATACAAGTGAATATAGAAGGGTAGAGGCGCGGTATTTAAGAGTACCTGTAACAGATATAAGCAAGATGATGTGCAGTGAAAGGAAATATCGCCGAAGCATACAGTTAAAGCTTTAATACTGTATGACTGGTCTTATTTAGAATATGAATAAGATTGTCACAAAGTAAATTTGTGGAGGGCTATCATTCAATGGAAAACACTCTTAAAGTGTATAAATATTACACTCCTTGATTGATAACACTCAAGGAGTGTTTTTATTATTGGATGTACTCTTCTCCTCAAAAGATATTCACTAAAATTAATTATAAAAATATTTAAGGGGGAGAAAGAAAGTTATGAAAAATAAGAAGACGATTATCTTAACTGTGTGTCTTATGTTATTGGTTTTAACAGGAAGTACGGTATTTGCAGCGGAGGTGGATCCAGCACAATTGAATGCAGATAAATTTGGATTCTTAACACTATTACCACCTCTTATAGCTATAGTGTTGGCGTTTATAACTAAAAATGTTGTATTATCATTATCTTTAGGGGTTTTTTCAGGTACATTTTTATTACAATTACAAGGTAAAAATATATTTGGAGCAATATTAAATGGATTTTTAGATATAATAAATAAAGTATTAGGTTCTCTATCAGATCCTTGGAATGCAGGTATAATACTTCAATGTATGACTATAGGAGGTCTTATAGCCTTAGTATCTAAAATGGGTGGAGCTAAAGCAGTTGCAGAAAGCTTAGCTAAAAGAGCCAAAAGTCCAACTAGTGCTCAAATAATAACGTGGTTTTTAGGATTGCTTGTATTCTTTGATGACTATGCAAACTCTTTAATAGTTGGTCCAATTATGAGACCAGTATCAGATAAGATGAAAATATCTAGGGAAAAACAAGCATTTATAGTAGATTCTACAGCAGCACCTATATCAGGGATAGCTCTTATATCTACTTGGGTAGGATATGAAATTAGTTTAATAAAAGATGCGTATACTACCATAGGACAAGATGTAAATGCTTATGGAGTATTTATAGATACAATACCATATAGATTTTATAACATATTAATACTTATATTTATAGTTGCTTCAGCTGTAATGTTAAGAGATTATGGTCCTATGCTTAAAGCAGAGGTAAGAGCTAGAACAACAGGTAAAGTTTTAGGAGATGGTGCAAAACCTATGGTATCTTCAGAGGCTACAGGTCTTGAACCTAAGGAAAATATAAAATTAAGTGTATGGAATGCAATAATACCTATAGGAGTTTTATTAATTGGTGCTTTTGCAGGTTTTTATTTTAATGGATATAATGCAATTATGGGTGGCGAAGATGAGGCTTTAAAAGCGATATTTATATCAAGTCCATATTCTTTTGCAGCAATAAGAGAGGCCTTTGGAGCATCTGATGCTAGTGTAGTTTTATTCCAAGCAGCTTTATTTGCAAGTATAGTAGCTATGATTATGGGAGTAGCACAAAAAATATTTACTATAGAAGAAGCAGTAGATACTTGGGTTGAAGGTATGAAATCTTTAGTAATTACAGGTGTAATATTACTATTAGCATGGTCTTTAAGTAGTGTTATAAAAGAATTAGGAACAGCTAAATTTTTAGTAACAATACTTTCCGATACATTACCTGCTTTTATATTACCATCTATTATATTTATAATGGGTGCCATAATATCCTTTGCTACAGGAACATCTTATGGAACAATGGGTATATTAATGCCTCTTACAATTCCATTAGCATTTAGCTTAGGTGGGGGAGATTCTCAATATATTATTGTAAATGCAAGTGCAGTTTTAACTGGGGCCATATTTGGAGACCACTGTTCACCTATTTCAGACACAACTATATTATCCTCTATGGGAACAGCATGTGACCATTTAGAACACGTTAAAACTCAAATGTGGTATTCATTAACAGTTGCAGCTATTACAATATTATTTGGATACATTCCTTCAGGATTTGGTCTTAGTGTATCAATAGTTTTACCTATAGCAATAATTGCAACAGTATTAACACTTTATTTATTAGGAAAACCTATTGAAGAGATAAGTAAAGTAAAAGATTTTTCTAATGAAGTTGCAACTTCAAAATAGTAATTTAAAATAGGTTGACCTTTTAGGTCTACCTATTTTTCTTGTTGTTCAGTAACTCCTCTATCTCTAGCAAAAAATGAAATTGAATACAAGCCTGCTATACCTACTAGTACATATACTATTCTAGTAAATGTAGTCATGTTGCCGAATAATGTAGCAACTAGGTCAAAACTAAATAAACCTATAAGTCCCCAATTTATAGCTCCTATAATTACTAATATAAGTGCAGTAACATCTAAACCTCTCATAATATAAGCAACTTCCTTTTCAAATTAAATTATAGTTGTATTACAGTTATATTATTTCCAAATAAATTTTTAATATACAATTAAATAAAAAATAATATTAATATGAGAGATTTAAATATTTAACATTTAATGAAGGATTATAAATTTAAGTCTATATTTCTATCAACTTTTTCTAGAAGACATATTATAGTGTGAGTACTTTGAACTCCTTCTATAAGTTGAAGTTTTTCTGCTAAAAGTTTTTGTAGATAGGATATATTTTTACATAATACTTTTAAGAATATAGAATAAGAGCCTGTTGTATAATAAAGCTCTACAACTTCAGGTATTTTTTCTAATTTATTTGCTACTTCAGTTAAATAAGAAGCTTTTTCTAGATTTATACCTACAAAACAACAGATATCAAATCCTAATTTGCTTGTATCTACTATTAGTTTTGAACCTTTAATGATTCCCATCTCTTCTATTTTTTTTAGACGAACATGTATAGTTCCACCACTAACATTGCATTGTCTAGCAATTTCTAAATAAGGAGTTCTGGAATCTTTCATAAGTATATTTAGTATTTGTAAATCTAATGAATCTAATTGTTGGTTTTTCGTTGTATCCATAAAAGTCACCTCAAAAAATTTATTTATAAATATTATTATACAAATATTATACAAAAAATAAATTGTTTTTGTTGATATATTCAATAAAATATAGAATAATAATATAGTAGGCTTAATTTGCAAGGTGAAAGGAGGATTATAAATATGAATTGGTTGTTGTTTTTATTAAAAATGTTTGGCTTTGCAATTCCAGTTATTATAATATATAATGTACTAAATATATATGTTTTATCAAAATATAAGCCTAATAAGTGGATTATATTTGCTTTATCGGTAGCTGTATTGGTAGGACCAAATGCAATGAAACCCGGATCTAATAATACTATACTGCAGTTAATTACATCAGCTGTATTTGCCATATTATTTTTATGGTTTATAGAATTGTTTAAAAATGATAAATATGAAATGAAAAACAAAGAAAAAGATATTAAAATTAGACCAAAAGCAAAACCAAATAGAGTTAAAAATAATAAATAATAATGGAATTTTAAAAAAGCCTGTATCTAAGTTTTATGAGTAAAATATAATTTAGTACAGGCTTATTATAAAACTGTTATTTGCAAAATAAAAAAATTAAGCGATAAATATTCTAAAAATTATTTATCTTAAGAGGATTTCTACATTTTACATTGAATATTATTATTAATATAAATATAAAGGAGAAACTGTATGAAAAAAGAAATTGTTAATTGCAAAAGTGCAGCACCTGCAAGAGGACCTTATTCTCATGCTGTTAAAGTTGGAAATTTGTTATTTATATCTGGGAGAACTCCAAGTAATCTAAAAACTGGTGAGCTTTTGGATACAAATGTAAAAGATGCTACAAAGTTGGCTATAGAAAATTTAAAGTTGATACTAGAAGATGCTGGCAGTAGCTTAAAGAATGTAGTAAAAACCACTGTTTTTATAAGGGACATGGCTGATTTTGAGGAAGTAAATAAAGTATATTGTGAATATTTTAAAGTAGATCCTCCAGCTAGATCTTGTGTTGAAATTGGAAAATTACCTAGAAATGCAGCTGTTGAAATTGAAGCTATAGCTGTGATTTAGAGTATTTAGTTATAGTAAGAAAATATAGTATAAAATATTTAGGAGGTATTTATATATGAGGGAGTTTAAGCTTATATGCACAGGCTGTGGGGAGACTTATCCTCTTGAGAGAGTTCATCCAAGATGTGAAAAATGCAATGAACCTTTAGAAATGGAGATTGTAAGAGAAGGAAAAATAAAAGAGGGAAATCCGTTAACTCAAACTATACTTGAAAGATATCAGGATTTTTTCCCTTTTGATAAAATAAATAATGAATTATCTTTAAATGAAGGATTTACATCTTTAGTTTCATCTCCAAGAATAGCTAAGAGAATTGGAATAAAAAATATATACTTTAAAAATGAAAGTCAAAATCCAACATGGTCTTTTAAGGATAGGGGTACACTGTTTGGAATTCAACATGCTTATAGTATGGGATATAAGAAAGTAGGAGCAGTTTCAACTGGAAATATGGCGGTATCTGTGGCAGCATATGGACAAAGGGCAGGCTTTGAGACATTTATATTTGTTGGTAAAAATATACCGGAAGAAAAATTAAATCCTGTTGCCATATATGGAGCAAATTTAATTAAAGTAGAAGGAGATTATGGAAAACTTTATTATGAAAGTCTTGAGATAGGTAAAAATCAAGGAATTTATTTTATAAACTCTGATGTTACATATAGAGTAGAAGGATATAAGACAGCAGCCTTTGAAATGTGTGAACAGCTAAACTTTAACATTCCTGATTATGTGGTTGTGCCAACAAGTGCAGGGGGAAATATAAGAGGTATTCTTAAAGGATTTGTAGAATTTAAAGAAGCAGGAATAATTGATAGAGTGCCTAAAATGATATGTGCCCAAGCAGCAGGATGTTCACCTATTTATAATTCATTTAAAGAAGGAAAAGATGAAATAGAGAGAGTATCAAATCCGTGTACAATTGCTCATGGTATAGAAAATCCATTCCCACCAAGTGGAAATGATACTTTAAGAAAGATAAGAGAAAATGGTGGAACATGTGTAGCGGTTACAGACGAAGAAATAATAAAGGCTCAAAAAGAAATGGCTGAAGAGGGAATATTTGTTCAACCAGAATCGTGTGTTCCATTAGCATCAGTGAAAAAATTAAAATCAGAAGGATATTTGAATGAAAATGATTCAGTAGCTTGTGTATTAACAGGAAGTGGACTAAAGTATACAAAAGCTTTTGAAAAGCACAATTTATCTGCATATGAATGTAAATTAGATAACTTAGAAAATTTTATAGAAGAAAATTTTTAAAATATATTTAAATAAATATCTACAGTAGTTTTAAGCATGCCTTATGGCATGTTTTTTATGTTGATTATTAAATATGAAATATAATTTATAATAATAAGTGATAGAATATATATATTGATTTATAGTAATTATAGTAAGGGATACTAAATAAAATATAAGAGCATTGGAGTGGTGATAATTTTGTCAATAATAGATTTTCATTGTGATACTATATATAAAATAATGAATTGTAAGGATAAAATAAATTTAAAGGATAATAATTTATCCGTAGATTTAAATAAAATGAGAAAGGGAAAGGTTAAAGGGGAATTTTTTTCTCTTTTTATAGATAAAGGAGAAATAGAAGATCCTTTTAAGACTTGTAATAAAATGCTTGATATATTTTACAATGAAATGGAGGAAAATAAGGAAAGCATAAAGTTAACTAAAAATTATAGGGAATATAAAGAAAATAATAATAAAGATATTATATCTGCTTTTTTAACTATAGAGGGAGGAGAAGCATTAGCTGGAGAAATTTATAATTTACGAAACTTTTATAGATTAGGAGTGAGGTTAGTAACTTTAACTTGGAATTATGAAAATGAAATAGGTTATCCTAATTGTGATAAAATATTTATGGAAAAAGGTTTAAAAAACTTTGGAATAGAATTGGTAGAAGAAATGAATAGATTAGGTATGATAATAGATGTATCTCATTTATCAGACGGTGGATTTTATGATGTAGCTAAACATTCAAAAGATCCATTTATAGCGTCACATTCCAATGCAAGAAGCATAACAAATCATAGCAGAAATTTAACAGATGATATGATTAAAATATTAAGCCAAAGAGGTGGAATTATAGGAATAAATTTTTGTAATGATTTTTTAGGAAACAATAAAATAAGCCAAATTGAAGACATGATTACCCATATAAAATATATAAAAAATAAAGGTGGTATAGATTGTATCGCATTAGGTAGTGATTTCGATGGTATATCCTGTGAGGTTGAAATAAGGGATATATCTCAAATGGACAAGCTGGTAGAAGGATTAAATTCTGCCGGATTCAACCAAGATGAAATAGAAAAAATATGCTTTAAAAATGCAGAAAGAGTAATAAAAGAAGTATTAAAATAAATGAAAAACAAGTAAAAAAAAGGGACAGGGCTTATTAAACAAAGAATATATGGACGTAGTGGACGTAGGGACGGGGGTAAACATAATAGAAAAATAAGGGGACGGGGCTTAGAAATAGTTGAAAGTATAGAGAAAAATAAGGGACGGGGCTTAAAAATATAAAAATAGTTGAAAATATAAAAAATGTGGGAAATATAGGGACAGGGCTTGGGAATAAGTTTGAATAAGAGAAATATATAAAGAGCTAAACAAAGCTATAAATTTAAAAGGAGATGTTTTACATGAATGAAGAAAGATTAAAGTTGGGTATATTTTCTTGGTTTGGATTTATAATGCCTATTAATGAAAGATTAAAGATTATAAAGGAAGCAGGATTTGATTCTACTGCCATATGGTGGGAAGATGAAGAAGGAGATAGGTTGATAAAAAAAGAAGAATTTCCTAAATTAGTAAAGGACTCAGGACTTATATTTGAAAATATACATGCTCCATTTTTAAATTGCAATATGCTTTGGAGTGAAGATGAGGATTTAAGAAAAATAACGGTTAAGAAACATGTAAACTTAATAGAGGATTGTGCAAAATATGATATACCTTTGATGGTTATGCATATATCAGAGGGATTTTTATTGAAAGAACCTAATAAATTAGGGATAAAAAGTATTAAACAAATTGTAAGGGAAGCTGAACATAATAATGTGAAAATAGCTATAGAAAATACAGATAATAATTTTTTTATAGATTATATTTTTAAAAGCATTAAATCTCCTAATTTGGGATTGTGCTTTGACAGTTCTCATAATGAAATATCAGATAGAAATGATATAAATTTATTAAAAGAGTATGGAGATAGATTATTTACTCTTCATATTTCTGATAATGATGGTTTGAAAGATAGACATTGGATTCCCTATGAGGGGAATATAGATTGGGGGAAAATAAAAAAGGATTTTCCAATTGAAAATTATAAAGGCCATCTAAGTATGGAGATATTTACAAAAGATGAAGATAAAAATAAATCTCCAGAAGAATTTTTATCAAAAGCATATAAAAATATTTGTAAACTCAGAAATTATTTGATAGTATAATAAATACAAAATGTACCAAAATAAAAAAGATATGTTATGTAAGATAAAAAGGGGAGATGATTAAATTGAGACTTACAGGGAAAAGGGTAATAATGTTAGCTGAAGAGGGCTTTGATGATTTAGAGCTTTGGTATCCAGTTATAAGACTTAGAGAAGAAGGTTGCGAAGTAGTTATTGTAGGATCTGGTACCAACAATAGTTATAAAGGGAAACGTGGATTACCTGTAGATGTTGACAAAAATGTTGATGAAGTATCTTCGAAGGAATTTGATGGAATAATAGTTCCAGGTGGATGGGCACCAGATAAATTAAGAAGATATGATAGTGTAAAAAAATTAGTAGAAGATTTTGCAAAAGAAAATAAATTACTAGCCACTATATGTCATGGAGGATGGGTATTTATATCAGCAGGAGTTATAAAGGATTATAAAATGACTTGTGTAAATGCAATAATAGACGATGTGAAAAATGCTGGAGCCAATTATGTAGATGATGAAGTAGTTGTAGATAGAAATTTAATAACATCTAGAACACCTAAGGATTTGCCTGCATATATGAGAGCTATTATAGATTATTTGGATAAATAAGATTCAAGAGATTAGAGTATCATAAAATTATTTTAGTACTTTAATCTCTTTTTAATATTAATTAATATATACTTTTATTTCAGCCGTAGAAGGCACTCTTCCATGGGAAACTATATGATCATTTATAATTAGGACAGGGGAAGGTATATCACCATATTTTATAATTCTATTCAAATCCGTTATTCTTTCAATAGAAGCAGATAAATTTGATTCGTGTAAAGCTCTTTTTGTGTTTTCCTCTAATTTTTTAAAATTGGCGCTTCCAGCATCTAAAATTTTTATATCCACTATGAAAACCTCCTTATATTATTTAGATAAAAATAAAAACAAAACCAAAATTCTTTTTTATTATTCCTCATGTAAAAAAATATATACAAAATAATATAGATATTGACATACGAACATATGTTCGATATAATATAAAACATAATAAAGAATTTATAAATTATACATAAATAGATGTTATTTAATATATAATATATAAAAAGTAAAATTAAATGAGATCAATTTTAAACAAAGAGGATAAATAATTAGGGGGAGTTTTTATGAATAATAGGCTTTGTATAAAAATATATTATAGAATAAATGGTAATCAAGACGTTTATGGACAAGTTCCTGAAAATAAATATCTTATAGGCGGAGGATTTTATAATAGGGACGGGGGTAGCTTAACATTCAAAGCCAGAAATCTTGAAGAGGCTAAGAATATAGCTGATAATATAAGTCATAACAATAAATTTAATAATTTAAATTTCATATTACTTCCAGATAATATTGCAGAAAGTTTCAATTAGAGAGTAAAAATAGATTGACGTACATAGTAAATTAAAATAATAAAGGTTCTTTATGATTTAATAATAAAGAACCTTTATTATTTTAATATTTTTTAACTACATCCTGTAGTAGAGCCACAATCTAGGCAAACCAAGCAAGTTCCATTTCTAACCATTCTAGTACTAGAACAAGTAGGACAAGTAGAACAATAAAGTCTTTCACCAGCTATAGTATTACCTTTAACAGTTCTATACATATTATCTGAATTTAAATCATTGTTAGATACATTATTATTGTTGTTAGAATTCTTAGATTCACCATTAGCATAGTTAGGTGAGTTAGTAGCAATCTGATCTTTAATAATGTCTTTTGTATTGAAGATAATATTACGAGCGTTGGTGTTTAAATCATAATTCTCAGGCTTTACTTGACATCTAGAGAAATCACCAACTTCTATATCAATTATTTTACTAATAAGGTCAGATATAGAAGATACGTATTTTATATATGGATGTTTTTGAACAAATCCATAAGGTTCATATTTTTGTCCCCTAAGCATTTTAGATATATCTTGAGGAGGGACATGGTATTGCAACATAATAGACAAAGCTTTAGAAAGGGAATTTAATAGTCCCATTATAGTAGTACCTTCTCTATCTGTTGTAATATAAATTTCTGATATTTCTCCATTTTGTCTTCTGTTCACAGTAGTATAAATTTTAACATCGTTTATTTGAGCTGGATGAGTAGTACCATTCCTTATACCAATGGCTTTCTCACGTTTTGAATAAGGGACGCCCCTTTGAAGTTCTCTTTCAAGTTCTTTTGCTTTTTCAAGAAGTTTCTTATAGCTTAAATCTTCTAATTTAAAATCTTTTTCTGAAGATAAACTTATGTTTAAAGGTTGGCTAGCTTTACACCCGTCCCTATAAAGAGTTATTCCTTTTATACCTAATTCCCAAGAAGTTAGTATAACTTTTTTGAAGTCTTCTACAGTAGCATTATTAGGTAAGTTAACGGTTTTAGAAATAGCTCCGGATATTAGAGGCGTTAGGGCTGCAACCATTTTAACATGTCCCATAGGTTCAATGTATCGTTTCCCACTACCACATTTGTTGGCAGTGTCAAAGATAGCGTAATGTTCCTTTTTTAAGTGAGGAGCTCCCTCTATTTTACCGTCTAATACCTTCTCGTATTTAAAGCCTTCTTTAGTTTCTACTACTTCTTTTTCTAAAACGTATTGTAAAATATCTTTTATTTGTTCTTCAGAATATCCAAGGTTTTTTAAGGAAAGCTCTATAACTGGATTAGTTACAGTCATCATTCCGCCACCAGATAATTTTTTGTAAACTACATGACTAAAAAATGGTTCTATAGAAGTAGCAGCACAATCCATTGCAAAGGAAATAGTGCCAGTAGGAGCTATAACTGATACTTGGGCATTTCTATATCCATATTTTTCACCGCTATCTAATGCTTTTAACCAAGATTTTTTTAATAGACTACTTAACTCAGAAAAACCTATGTTTTCTAATAATTTGTGATCAACTTTTATTGGATTGTAGTTTAAGTCTTCGTATGGACTAGTTATACTTCCAGCTACTCTAGCATGATTTTTAATTACTCTTAGCATATAAGGTTTATTTATAGAGAATTTTTCGAAAGCACCTATTTCTTTAGCCATTAATGAGGATATATAGTATGAATATCCAGTTAACAGTCCAACTAAAGAAGATGAAATATTTCTAGCTTTTTCGGAATCATAAGGATATCCTAATACCATAAGTAGTGAAGCTAAATTTGTTATTCCAAGTCCTGTTGCTCTAAACATATAAGTCTTTCTGGCAATATCTTTTGTAGGAAACTGTCCCCAGTATATAGAAGCCTCTAAAGCCAATTGAACAAGGCCCACAACGTGAAGATAACTTTCTAAATCAATGTTCTTTCGTTCATCATCATAAAATTTGTATATATTTATAGAGGCTAAATTGCAAGAACTATCATCTAAAAAAGCATATTCACCACAAGGATTTGTGGAGTTAATTCTATTATGTTTAGCATTAGTGTTTCCGTCTTCTCCAGCAGGACAAGTGTGCCATGCATTAAAAGTATCAGAGAATTGAGGAGCTGGATCTGCACACATCCAAGCCGATGTTGCAAAAGAATCCCACAGGTCTTTAACTTTAACTTTTTTATTTACAGATGAATCTACTCTACCTGTTAATTCTATAGCGTCATCAGGGACGGGGGTTAACTTTTCAGCTAAATTTTTAACTTTTTTCATAAAAAAATCTGAAAATCGTACAGAGTTATTGCTATTTTGACCGGAAACAGTTTCATAAGCTTCTCCGTCAATATCTATATCATAGCCCATTTTACCAAGAGCTCTTACTTTATCTTCTTCATGAGATTTCCAGGTAATGAAATCTAATATTTCTGGATGATCTATATCTAAGCAAACCATTTTAGCGGCTCTTCTAGTAGTTCCACCGGATTTAATGGCTCCAGCATTTCTATCTAATCCTTTTAAAAAGCTCATAAGTCCAGAAGAAACTCCTCCACCAGAAAGTTTTTCGCCTTTTGCTCTGATGGTGGAGAAATTAGTCCCTGTCCCCGAACCTCCTTTAAATAATTTTGTTTCATTAACATATTGATCAGAAATAGAATGAGGACCTAAAAGTTTGTCTTCTATAGAAAGTATAAAGCAAGCAGAAGCTTGAGTCCTAGAATAAGAATCTGTGCTTTCTACAACTTGTTTTAGGTTTTCATCGTAATAATAAGTGCCATTAGGACCTCCTTTGATTCCATACTCCATACATAATCCAGTATTAAACCATTGTGGAGAGTTTGGAGCATACATTTGGGCTAATAAAGCATATACCATTTCATCATAAAATATTTGTTTTTCCTCTTTAGTTTTTAGCAATCCTTGTTTATATAAAGCAGTAGCCCAAAAATTTACCATTCTATGTGCTACCATTTTCATACTGTTTTCATAACCATATTTATTAGGGACGCCCGCTTTTCTAAAATATTTAGATGCTATTATGTCACATGAATTTTGCGAGTAGTGTTCTGGAAACTCAAGATCTTTCATATCTACTAAAACTTTTCCTGTCTTATGATCTTTTAGAAAAACATCTACTGATTTCCAGTTAAAAAGATCGAAAACAGTTAAATTTTTATTTTTTTCTAATTCTTTTGTGAATTTTCTTCTAATTATTTTATTGAGAGAATCTGTGTAATCTAAATTATTTAATAGTTCCAAAATAATTCCTCCTCATCTAAAGAATACTTAATAAGTATATTATAAAAAAACAATATATACAAATATTATAAAATTGAATTAAATTAGTCTAGAATAGCATATATAGTGTAATGATACGTTTTTCTATACAATATATAGTATATTACAATAAAATAAGAAATGTATAGTAATTTTAAATTAATTAATTAAGCAGTTAGTTAGAAATTAGTTTAGGGACAGGGGTAAAAACAAAAACAAAGAAAGTAATAGTTACGTATTATATAAAAATAATGATATAATAAAGAGTAAAAGAGTATACAATAAACATATAAATAGAAAAGAGGTGACATAAAGACTATTTAAATAAACATAAATTATATTGTTATTAAAGATAAAATAAAATTAATATAAGGTGATGAGGATGAATATAACACAGGAAGCAGATTATGCAATAAGAGCACTTTTAATATTAGCAAAAGAAGGTGAAGGAGAAAAATTAGATGCTAAAACTATTTCAGAAAGAGGTAGAATTCCTTTAAGATTCTTACTAAAGTTATTAAGAAAGCTTATTCAAGCTGGAATAGTACGTTCATATAGAGGAGTTAATGGTGGATATGCATTAAATAGATATAGTAAGGATATAAATTTAAGGGAGGTTATAGAAGCAATAGATGGTTCTATATCAATAAATAGATGTATAATAGATAAAGATTTTTGTAATGCAACCAATACAGAAAGATGTGTGGTACATAAAGAATTAAAAAAAGTTCAAAGTATATTAGTAAATGAGTTAGAAAAAATCACCCTATTTAAGTTAAAAAATTCGTAATACTTTTAAATATTAAGTAAAAGTATAAAAGTTATAATTAGTGATAAAAAGATTTTTGTGCAACTTTAATAATCCTTTGTTTGTAAAAAAATGAAGGATTATATTAATATGTAGATTTATATATTATTGGGCAAGAGGTGTATAAATAGATATAAAATCTTCAATTATATTTTTAAAATTAGGATTTAATTTTAAAAGATTTACTGCATTATCACATAATTTACAAGCTTTGTATTCTGATATATTAATAACTTTACAAATTTTTGCATATGTAAAATCACAAAGACAGCGCATTAATAATATAGTTAGAGCTATGTCATTTTTATTTTTACAATTATTTTTGAAAAGGTTTTCTTTTTTCTTTACAACATCAGAGATGAATTCTAATATATGTTCTGGATCAAAACTTCTTGATATGATATTTCGATTGCTGTTATAAGAAGCTTTTTCATTTTCTATATTTTGATTATTTAAAGTATTTTCATCTATAATAAAAACTAATTTCAGATACTGTTTTCTAGCTTTTTTTACATCAGAACTAAATAACTGCATAATAAAATCTTCGTCTAAAATTTCAAATTTATCTTTTTTGAAGCCCAGAAATACACATAAACTGGAATAAGTATATTTTTCAATACAGTTTCTATATTTACTAATAGATAAAGGATTTTTATGTATATATGCAGAAAGATTAATTAAATATTGCTCATTGTGGACTATTTTACTTTTAAATCTATCTAAAAAAAGTGGTCCTTTCCTTTTGTACTTTTTATTAAAATACAAGGCATATCTAAAGTTTATACAATGCATTATTTTAGAAATATCAGCGCCATTTACATCAATTATAAAATGTGCATGATTAGACATTAAACAATAAGAATATACTTTAAATTTATATACATATTGATAATGTTTAATTAGTGATAAATAAAAATTTTTATCATCATTAGACTTAAAAAGCAGAACGTCACTAATACTTTTTACAATTATATGAAATATAGAAAAATCACTTTTTTTTCTAGCTGATCTGGCCATAAGAATACACCTCTTTATTAAAAAATATTAACTTTATTTTCTATATTTAACACAACAAACTAAAAATATTCATATTAATAAATGATTTTTAAGATATTTGAAGAAATATTTATTTAGAACAATATAGGGACGGGCGTATTAAATATACTAAATATACTCTATGTGTAAACATAAGTATTAAAACAATTTGTTAATTAGTTGATTGCAAAACTAATGATTTAAAAAATTAAATACTCACCTTAAATTATAAATATTAAATTTTTAAAAAAACAAACTATAGATTAAGCAATTAATGATTTTATTGAGAGTATCTTATTTTTATTATTAATTTTATAGCTAATAATTACAGTAATTAATTGGGTTATACCTGCTAATAATAATTCAGCTTTTAAAGAATCCGTCTTATTAATTTTTAAGGTCGATAGACCTAATGGGTGTTTAATAATATTGTTGGTTCTTTCAGTAATAGTTCTGATTTTATATAAGTTATTCCATTTTTCTGTATTTCGAGGAAGAGGACAATTAAGTCTAAAGTCTTTATTGATGGTTGGATGATATATTCTTCCACAAGGTGAAGATGTACATGGATTTTCACAGGAAAGTATATACTTAGTTTTACCATTAATTCGTACTTTTTTAGATTTAGGGCAAAGCCATTTAACTCGCATAGAACGTCCTTTTTCTCTTGTAACTCCATCAAATTTCATTGGAAGAGAAGAGTCCTTCGGACATAAGGGAACTCCATTATCAGTAAAGCCGCTTAGGCTGTGGTAAATCAGAAGAATTACGAGGATTAATTGGAATAATAGGTATTGTGTTGCAATCTTTAATTAGATATTTATAATTGTCATCACAATCATAAGCAGCATCACCTAGAAAATAATTATATTTGAATTTTTCTTTTTAGCAACTTTACCAGTATTTAAAAGAGATTCAAAATATTTAGGATTATTTTCTTTAACATAAGCTTCAATACAAGTAGTATCAGCAATTATTATTTTAGATAACTCAGAATTAAGTTTTTTACAAATAGGTTCAGTAATATCAACTAAATGATTGAAAAAACTATGAATATGTTGAATAAAGTTAGATTTAAATCTAGAGAACTGAGATTCATGAGGCACTTTATTCAAATTACAAAGAGATCTTAATTCTTTAGACAAATTCAATATATTTATAAATAATTCAGTTTCAGAGATACCAAGTATTTTTTGCACTATGAATGCGGTTAGCATTGAAGAAAGAGAATAATCTCTACGACGACCAGTTGAGGAATAGTAGGCATTATAAAAACTTTGAGGTATTAACATTTTCATGTTAATATGTTTTTCAAAAAGCTTAATAAATTTAGGCTTATCTTCTTCAAAACAGTCTACGACTTCTTCATAAATATTAGAAAGATGAATTTGGTTTTTTAAATTGATCATAAGGGTTCCTCCTTAAATTTATATTTGGTGGTACTTATATAAATTCGACATTGAGTGGGGGAAATCCTTTTTGATAAAGCTTGAAATTCCTTGAGCCCTAACGGGCTTGAGGTTTTGCAAGCGACTAAAATTTGTTAATGTTAAGGGAGGATTCAGATATATAAATATAAAGTTATATTTCATGTAGATGAAAATAATAAATTTAAATTGGATTTAAATAATATAAAAAATTTGCTTGAAGATATGAAAAATAGTTATTTAGAAGTAGAAATATTGCTAAATTCAGAGGCGGTTTCTTTGGTGAAAAAAAATGTGAATATACAATCAATATAGAAAAACTAATGAAAAAAAAGGTATCATTTGTTGTATGTAATAAATCATTAAAAGCTTTGAAAATAAAGGGGAAAGAATTAATAGATGGAGTAGTAATAGTTGATTCTGGGGTAGGTGAGTTAGTAAAGAAGCAGATTGATGGATGGGCATATATAAAACCATAAATTTAATAAGGAATAAATAGGAATAAATAAGCCCTGTCCCTTAACTTCCTACAATTTAAGAGGTGATTATGTGTCTAAAACCTTAAAAAATAAGAAAAATAATTTTAAAAATATTCTTGTTGTAGTAATTTTTATTTATTTTTTATGTATTGTATTTGGAAAAAGATTAGATAATATGTACATGATATGGAATTTGTTATTGGCATGGATACCATTAGAAATTTCGTATTTTTTTAAAAAAGTATTTGGAGATAAGAATAGAAAAAAATATTCCCAAACTTTAATTGTATTATTAAGTATAATTTGGGTTATATCATATCCTAATGCTCCTTATGTTATTACAGAATTAGTTTATTTAAATGGTAATAAATATTTTGAATTGGTAAATTCAAAAGGGACAGGGGTTATATTTAAAAATGATTTAAACATATGGAAAGATTTTTTTTATGTCTTCATAGGAGTATGGATTTGTAGCATTATATCTTTTGTATCTATACACATAAATAGGAAGATTATTATGGAGAGATACAATAGTGCATTTAGTTGGATATTTTTATTCTTAGTGGCTATATTTAGTGGATTTAACATGTATTTAAGTAGAATTGAACAAATTCGTAGTTGGAATATTATAATAAATCCATACAAAACTATAGTTCTTATATATAAAAATATTAATAAATTAACATTTGAATTTTCTATGCTTTTTGCTGGGATAATCATTATAATGTATATGATAACTAATTTATTAATTAATAAACTAAAAAATGAATAATTAATTTGTTTTAGGAGTGATTTACAAAATGAGTAAGGAAACTAAAATTATTTTAGATACAGATCCAGGTATTGATGATGCTGTAGCTATGGTAGCTGCCCTAAACAGTCCCAAAGTCAAAGTAGAATTAATAACTACTGTAGCTGGAAATGTAGATGTGGAAAAAACCACAGAAAATGCACTAAAAATTTTACAATTTTTAAATAAGACTGTCCCCGTTGCCAAAGGTGCAAGAAAGCCATTAGTAAGAGAATTAGATGATGCTAGTGAAATACACGGAGATTCAGGGCTGGATGGCTATGATTTCCCTAAAATAGAAAGAGAAGTAGATAAAAAATCTGCTATAGATAAGATGAGAGAAGTTATAACTAATTCAGATGAAAAAATAACTTTAGTAGCTATAGGGCCTCTAACTAATATTGCATTACTTTTAAGTTCATATCCAGAAGTTAAAGATAATATAGATAAATTAGTTATAATGGGGGGATCAACATCTAGGGGAAATAAAACACCTTTGGCGGAATTTAATATTTATGTTGATCCAGAAAGTGCTGAAATAGTATTTAAATCTGGAATAGATATAGTTATGTGTGGATTAGATATTACAAATAAAGCTGTATTCAAAGAAAAAGACATAAATTACATAAAAAATATGAATAAAACAGGACATATGATGTATTTATTGTTTAAATGCTATAGAAGTGGAAGTTTTAAAAGTGGATTAAGAATGCATGATTTGTGTGCAATAGCTTATTTAGATAAACCAGAAATATTTAAAACAGTTCCTGCTAAAGTTGATATAGAAACTAAGGGTGAACATACTCTAGGAGCTACAGTAGTAGATTTTAGTAATAGTTATAAAGACAAAACAAATGTTAATGTGTGTATGGATTTAGATGTACAAGCTTTAAAAGAATGGTTTTTCCAAATATTAAATACAGTAGATTAAAATTAAGTGAGGGATAAAAGTATGATTAAAAATTATATGGAAGTTATAGTAGATGATTTATTTCCAACAATTGTAGATGAATACATGGATATATGTAAGTGTGATAAATGCATAGATGATATAAAAGCTATAGCACTTAATAATCTAGAACCAATTTATGTAGTAAGTGAAAAAGGAAATATGTATGCTAAATCAAATGAGTTAAATGTTCAGTTTAGAACTGATGTTATAAAAGAATTAACTGAGGCTATTGAAATTGTATCAGAAAATCCAAGACATTAATTAATATAATATAAGGGACGGGGCTTTAAATTTTTTTATTAAAATTTAAAGCCCCGTCCCTTATTATAACTATAGCTTCTATGCAAATAGTATATTAAAATATAGTTAGATTAAATATCTTTTGGAGGTATAAAAATGAAATTAATTCATACTGGAGATTGGCACATAGGGAAAATAGTAAATGAATTTAGTATGATAGAAGATCAAAAAATTGTATTGAAACAACTTATAAATATAATTGAAGAGGAAAAACCTAATGCATTAATTATAGCTGGAGACCTATATGATAGGAGCATACCACCTGTGGAGGCTGTTGAATTGCTAGATGAAGTTTTCAGTAAAATTTTACTAGAATTAAAGGTTCCGATATTAGCTATAGCTGGAAATCACGATAGTCCAGAAAGAGTGGGCTTTGGTAGTAGAATTTTCACAGAAAATGGACTTCATATAGCTGGAAGTTTTGATAAAGAAAAAAAGAAAATAAAAAAAGTAGTGTTGAAAAGTGATAATGAGAAATTTAACTTCTATTTGCTACCATATTGTGATCCAAAGGAAATAAAACATGTTTTTAGAGATGATAAAATTTCTAATAATGATGATGCAATGAGGGTGTTAATAGATAATATAAAAATGGACTTAAATAAAGATGAAAAAATATATTAATAACTCATGCATATGCAAATTTTATTAAAAATAATGAAGAACTTGAACTTTCAGAATCAGAAAGACCCTTAAGTATAGGGGGGACGGACCTAGTAAATGCAGAGTATTTTTCTGGATTTACATATACAGCCCTTGGACATTTACACAAGCCCCAAAAGGTTAGAGATAATAAAATAAGGTACTCGGGATCTCTTTTAAAGTATTCTTTTTCAGAAGTAAACCATAAAAAAGGAGCAACTATAGTTAATATAGATAAAAATGGTGAAATAGATATAGATTTTAGAGAGTTTAAGCCTAAAAGAGATATGAGAATTATAAAAGGTCCTTTAGAACAACTGATAAGTCCTGAGGTTTATAAAGATACAAATACGGAAGATTATATATATGCAATTTTAACGGATAAAGGAGAGCTAGTAGATCCTATTGCAAAGTTAAGAGCCGTTTATCCTAATGTAATGGGACTTAGTAGGGAAGAGGAAGTAAAAAGAGAAGACAGCAAGACATCCGCGGGACAGGGCTATAAAAATAAAACTAAATTACAGTTATTTAAGGAATTTTATAATTCAATGACAGGAAAAGAATTAGAAAAAGAAAGTCTTAAAATAATAACCAATGTAATAGAAAAAATAGAAAAAGAGGTGAACTAAATGAAGCCTTTAAAGTTAACCATGTGTGCATTTGGTCCCTATGCAGATGTACAAGTTATAGATTTTACGGAACTTGATAACAGAAACATATTTCTTATAAATGGACCAACAGGTGCAGGAAAAACCACTATATTTGATGCTATAAGTTATGCTTTGTTTGGTGAAGCATCTAATACTAATAAAGATAGGGACGGGCTTAGAAGTGACTTTGCATCACAGGACACTATTACTTATGTAGATTTGGAGTTTTCTTTAAGAAATAAAAAATACAAAGTGACTAGATATCCGCAACAAGCAAGGAAAAAAGCTAGAGGTGAAGGGTTTACATATAAAAACTCAGAGGCTTTTTTAATATTGCCAGAAGGAAATACTGTATCTGGAGTAAATGCAGTAGAAGAAAAGATAAATGAAATTCTTGGAATAAATAAAAATCAATTTAGACAAATAGTTATGTTGCCTCAGGGGGAATTTAGAAAACTTCTTGAAGCAGATAGCCTGGAAAGAGAGATTATATTTAGAAAAATATTTGGAACGGAACCTTTTGAAAAGTTTCAAAAAATATTAGATGATAAAAGAAAAGAAATTTACAAAGATATCGCCAAAGTAAATACTGAAAGAATGACTAATATTAAACGTATAGATGCTGCTAACCAAGAAGAATTATTTAATCTTATAAGTCAAGAACATCTAAATATTAAAGAAATAATTTTGGGGACAGGGCAATTAATAGAGAAGGATGAAAAAGATAAGGAAAATTATTTTAAAAAGATTGAAGAAGTAAATAAAGAAGAAATAAAAATACAAAATGAAATAGTTTTACTAGAAGAGGACAATAAAAAGATTAAAGAAAAAGAAGAATATGAAAAAAAATATAAAGGACTTATTTCTAAAAAAGAAGAATATGAAAATAAAAAAAACAAATTAAGTCAGGGAAGAAAAGCATTGGAGGTTAAAATACTTGAAGATAACTTCAAGGAAAGAAAAAATTATTTTCAAATAAAAGAAAAAGAGTATAAAGAATTAGAAAAAAGAGTTAATATATATGAGAAAAAAGTAGAAGAATCTATTAAAAAATTAAAAGAAGAGGAATCTAAAGAAGATAAGAAAGAAGAGATTTCTAACAAATTAACAATTTTTAATAGTTTTCAAAATAAAGTTAAAGAATATGAAAATAAAAAGAATAATATACAAGAATTAAAAAATAATTTAGAAGAAAAAGAGAAATATTATTCTAGTTTAGATAGTGAAATTAAAAGGGACAGGGCTAAATTTAATGAGCTAAACAAACAATTAATTCAACTCCAAAAATCTGAAGTTGAAAAAGAAAAAGTTCTTAGCAAAGTGGAAGAAAGAGAATCTATTTGCAATGATATGCGGGATTTTTATAAGTACTATAATTCATACTTGGTAAATGTTAAAAAATATAATACTATGAAAATAAATTTTGATAAAATTGAAAAAAATTATATTGAATTTAAATTAAAATACGAAATAATGGAAGACAATTTTAAAAAGGGACAGGCTGGAATATTGGCTAAAGATCTAAAAGATGGAATAGAATGTCCGGTTTGCGGATCAAAGCATCATCCAAAACTTGCAAAAATGATAGATGGTGTACCAACGGAGGAGAAACTTAATAAATTTAAACATGAGTTTGATGTAATAAAAGAAAAACGAGAAGTGATTTTGCAAAATATGTCTGATTTAAATGGTGTAATTACCAATAGTAACGAAATAATATCAGATTACAAATTAAAACTAGAAAAAAACTTAGGTAAAGTAATAGACGAACATTGGGAAAAAGATATTTTGAATTTTATATCTATAAAAGGCAAGGAAATTGCTTTAGAAGTACAAAATTTAAAAGAAAGATTAAAGAAAATTGAAGAAGAGCATAAAAAGAAAATTAATTTAGGGGACAGTCTTAGAAAATTAGAAGTAAAAATAGAAAAAAATAGTGATATATTAGAGCAAGTAAATAAAGAATATAAGGATCTTTTTGCTAAAGTAAAAAGTGAAGAAAATTCTATTTTAGAGATAGAAAAAGAAATACCAGAAGAAATTAGAAGTGTAACAAGTTTGGATAGAGAAATAAAAAATTTAGAAGATACACTTTTAAAATTAAATCAATCTTTGGAAAGAGCCAGGAAAGAGTATGAAACCATCAATAATGAATATATATCTTTGAAAACAAGTAAAAAAGGGAAATTAGAAAATTTACAAGAAATTTTGAAAGAAATAGAAAAAAATAAAGAGAATATGGATAAAAAAATAAAAAACTGTGGATTTAAAGATTATAATCATTATTTATCTATGAAACTTTCAGAAGATGAATTAAAAAATTTGGATGAAGATATACAAAATTACAATCAAAATGTTAAAACTGTAAAGTTTAATTTAGATAAAGCAATTAAAAATAGTAAAGATTTAAAACTTAGGGATGAAAATCTTATAAAACAAAGATTAGAAAAAGTTGAAGAAGAAAAAAGCCAATTAAATAGAGAATATAATATAATATTTTCTAGGTTGGATAACAATAGAAAGACTTTAAAAGAAATAGAGAAATTAAATGAAAAAATAAAGGGAAAAGAAGAGGAATATAAGGTTATAGGAGAATTAGCTAGGATATCTAACGGGGACAATGATGAAAGAATAACTTTTGAAAGATATGTATTAGCTGCTTATTTTGATGAAATAATAGATGCTGCCAATATACGTTTATCCAAAATGACAGGGGGAAGATTTTTACTTGTAAGAAAAGAAGAAAAGGGTAAAGGCAGAAGGCAAGAAGGCTTGGAATTAGAGGTTTTTGATAATTATACAGGAAAAGCTAGACATGTTAAAACCTTATCTGGTGGAGAAAGTTTTAAAGCTTCTTTATCTTTAGCGTTAGGTTTAGCAGATGTTATACAATCATATGCTGGAGGTATAAGTTTGGATACTATTTTTATAGATGAAGGTTTTGGAACTTTAGATCCTGAATCACTGGATAATGCTATAGAAACTTTGGTGGATCTTCAAAATGATGGAAGATTGGTGGGGATAATATCACATGTACCAGAACTTAAAGAAAGAATAGATACCATATTAGAAATAATTCCAACTAAAGAGGGCAGTAGGGCAAGATTTTTAGTGTAAATCTGTTAAAACTTCAAGCCAAAACTTCAAGCCCTGTCCCCAGAGAAACACAGATAGAACAAAGCCCTGTCCCTTATTACTGCTACTACTGTACCCATTAAATAACTAAAGAATAAAGCCCCGTCCCCACTAGATTCACAAGTATTAATATGATATAATAGCCAATATTTGATATTATAAAAATGAAATAGATGGAGGAAAATATTAACTATGATAAGTACTAATAATATAAGTTTAAGATATGGTGGAAGGGTTTTATTTGAAGATGTAAATGTAAAATTTACGCCAGGGAACTGCTATGGGCTTATAGGTGCAAATGGAGCAGGAAAGTCTACATTTTTAAAGATTCTTTCAGGTGAAATTGAAGCAAATAAAGGTGATGTTATAATAGAGCCTGGTAAAAGAATGGCAGTATTAAAACAAGATCATTTCCAATTTGATAGTGAACCTGTACTAGAAACAGTAATAATGGGACACCAAAGACTTTACAATATCATGAAGGAAAAGGAAGAAATATACTCAAAACCAGATTTTTCAGAAGAAGACGGAATAAAGGTTGCAGAATTAGAAGGAGAATTTACAGAACTTAATGGATGGGAAGCAGAATCAGAGGCAGCAACTCTTTTAACAGGGCTTGGAATTCCTGTTGAATTGCATAATAAATTAATGAAAGACTTAGATGGAGCACAAAAGGTAAGAGTGCTTTTAGCACAAGCTTTATTTGGAAAACCAGATATATTATTACTAGATGAGCCTACAAACCACTTAGATATTAAATCTATACAATGGTTAGAAGAATTTCTTATAAACTTTGAGAATACTGTAATATTAATTTCTCATGATAGGCATTTTTTAAATAAAGTATGTACACACATAGCTGATTTAGATTTTGGCAAAATACAACTTTATGTTGGAAACTATGATTTTTGGTATGAATCAAGCCAATTAGCATTAGAAATGGCAAAAGATCAAAATAAAAAGAAAGAAGAAAAGATAAAAGAACTTGAAGAATTTATAGCAAGATTTAGTGCCAATGCATCTAAATCAAAACAAGCTACATCTCGTAAAAAGATGCTAGATAAAATAAATTTAGAAGATATAAAACCTTCTTCTAGAAGATATCCTTATGTAGCTTTTAAACCAGATAGAGAAGCAGGAAATGACTTACTTACAGTAGAAGGCATAACAAAAACTATAGATGGAGAAAAAGTTTTAAATAATGTAAGCTTTAGAGTAAATAAAGGTGATAAAATAGCCTTTGTAGGGGAAAATAGTATAGCAAAAACAGCATTATTTCAAATACTCATGGGAGAAGAGGAAGCTGATAGTGGAGAATTCAAATGGGGAATAACTACAAGTCAATCCTATTTCCCAAATGATAATAGTAAATATTTTAATGGAGTAAATTTAAATTTAGTGGATTGGCTTAGACAATTCTCTGAAGAAAAATCTGAAACATTTATAAGAGGATTTTTAGGAAGAATGCTTTTTTCAGGGGAAGAAGCATTAAAAAGTGCTGAAGTGTTATCTGGAGGAGAAAAGGTAAGATGTATGCTTTCAAAAATGATGTTAAGTGGAGCTAATGTTCTTATCTTAGATGAGCCAACAAACCATCTAGACCTTGAATCTATTACAGCGGTAAACAATGGACTAATAAATTTCCCAGGAACTATTTTATTTACTTCTCATGACCATCAATTTGTTCAAACTATAGCAAACAGAATTATTGAAATAACTCCAGATGGCATCATAGACAGACAAATGACTTATGATGAATATTTAAATAGGAGTTGTTAGGAAATGAAAAAGGGATATATAGCAGGTAAACTGTTCAAACAAGGAGATATAAGACAAAGATTATATGAAGAAGAAATTTTAAAAAAAGAAATATCCAATGTAAAATGGCATAATCCTATAAATGATCCTGAAGCTAATGATAAGTCAAAAGCCCCAACAGCTGAAACTATATTTAAAAATGATTGTAAAAAAGTGTTGGAATCAGATTATATAGTAGCTGAACTTGATGATGAAGATTCAGGAACCATAGCAGAATTATTTATTGCATGGACAGTGAATTATTTTTATAAATTGTTTGAAGAAGGATATACCTTGGAAGAAATAAAAGAAAAAATACCATATAAAGATATATATTGTCACCTAAGTGATATAAGACAAGACAGCAAAGGCTATGAAGGCATAAGATTGCCTTGGGGAATAAATCAATTTGTTATAGGTGGATTAATAAATGATGGAAAAATAATGAGGAATTTTGAAGAAATAGTAGAGGATATATCTAGTAAAGAAAAATAAATTTTAAATATTAGAAAATAGTTAAATTAAATAAAAGTTTTTTCATGTTTTTCACGGTAATAGTATATGTAAATTATAATAATTCCTATATAATTAATATGTAAAAGTTTATGGGGAGATGAGATTAAAATATGCTAGATTTAGAAGTTATTTTAGAAGATATAATAAAATTTGGAGCTCAATATGCAAAGTCTTTTGAATTACAAGATGTAGAATTTGATAATAAAATTAGGAATTACTGCAAAGAAAATCTTTGTGGGCACTATGGAACAAATTGGATGTGTCCTCCAGGGGTAGGAGAAATAGAAGATTTAAAAAAAGAAGTAATGAAATTTAAAAAAGGTATTATATATCAAACAATTCATCCTGTAAAAAATATAAGAGATAGAAAAGAAACAGATGTGATTAGGGACAGGCACAATAATTTTACAAGAGAATTAACAGAAAATTTAAGAGAAAAATATAGTAATTTAGAATTTTTCCCCATGGGGGCAGGACCCTGTGAATTATGCACAACTTGTGGATATCTTAAAGGTAAAAAGTGTATTTATCCACAGAAAGCTATATCTTCTGCAGAAGCATATGGAATAAATTTAGGAAGCCTTTTGAAAAGCTGTGGTTTAGAATTTAATTATTCAGATGATACCCTTGCTTATGTTGGAGTATTGTTAATAAAGTAATAAATATTTAAAGTAAGAGGTCGGTTGAAAAAATTAAAAATAAATTTCATCCAACCTCTTTTTAACTGTTATAGTTATTTAAACTATTTTAGTTGTCCAATTTTCGCAATTCCAAACATCATCTACTATATCTTCATAGAACTCAGGCTCATGGCAAATAAGAAGAATACTTCCTTTATAACATTTAAGTGATCTTTTAAGCTCTTCTTTTGCATCTACATCTAAATGATTTGTAGGCTCATCTAAAACAAGAAAATTAGTTTCTTTATTAATTAATTTACATAATCTAACTTTAGCTTGTTCTCCACCACTTAATACACATACTTTACTTTCTATATGCTTAGTAGTTAATCCACATTTTGCAAGAGCTGCACGAACTTCATATTGAGTAAAAGATGGGAAGTCAGCCCAAACTTCTTCTATACAGGTGTTATAATTAGCTTTTTTTATTTCTTGTTGAAAATATCCTATACTTAGATAATCACCTAGGGTAGTTTCACCGGATATGGGATTTATTTCACCTAAAATACTTTTTAAAAGAGTAGTTTTTCCAAGTCCATTAGCTCCAACAAGAGCTATCTTTTGTCCACGTTCCATATAAAGATTTAATGGTTTAGATAAAGGTTCGTTATAACCTATGACTAAATCCTTTGTTTCAAAAAGCATTTTCCCAGAAGTTCTACCTTGTTTAAAGTTGAATTCAGGTTTTGGTTTATCTTTAGGCAATTCTATTATCTCCATTTTATCTAATTTTTTTTGTCTTGACATAGCCATGTTTCGAGTAGATACTCTGGCTTTATTTCTTGAAACAAAATCTTTAAGGTCTTGAATTTCCTGTTGCTGTTTTTTATAGGCAGCTTCTAATTGCTGTTTTTTAGCTTCGTAAACTTTCAAAAATTCGTCATAATTTCCAACATAACGATTAAGTTCACCATTTTCCATATGGTATATAAGGTTAATTACACTGTTTAAAAATGGAATATCGTGAGAAATTAAAATAAATGCATTTTCATAATCTTGTAAGTAACGTTTTAACCATTGAATATGTTGTTCATCTAGGTAATTTGTAGGCTCATCTAAAAGAAGTATATCTGGCTTTTCTAGAAGCAATTTTGCTAATAAAATTTTAGTCCTTTGGCCACCACTAAGATCGTGTACATCTTTATCCAAACCTATATCCGCAATTCCCATACCCCTTGCAACTTCATCAATTTTTGCATCAATAATATAGAAATCATTATTGGTTAAAATATCTTGAATAGTACCCATATCTTCTAATAATAATTCTAACTCATCTGGACTAGCAGTACCCATCTTATTACATATTTCATTCATTTCTTTTTCTAAATCAAATAAATACTGAAAAGCTGTTTTTAAAAATTCACCTATGGTTGTACCAGATTTTAAAACTGTATGTTGATCTAAATAGCCAACCCTAACACGCTTTGACCATTCAACAACCCCTTCATCAGGTTCTAAACTTCCAGTTATTATGTTCATAAAAGTAGATTTCCCCTCGCCATTAGCGCCAACAAGGCCTATATGTTCTCCCTTTAAAAGTTTAAAGGATACATCATTAAAAATAGCCCTGTCCCCAAAGCCATGGGTAAGATTTTCAACTGATAAAATACTCATTTTTTAATCCTTTCTATTTTAAATAATTTATTTCATTTTTAAATATACATAAAAAATTATATATGATTGAAGAAGTTTTTAAAAGAGAAATTTTAAGTAGGAGGGGACGAGTAGGAAGGTAGGAAGGTGTAGCAAGGGGACGGGGCTTATTATATAAGCCCCGTCCCCTTCATTTACTTACCATGTAGAACCTTGAATTACACCACAAGCCAGTCTTCTACCAGAATTTCCAGCAGGTTGAGATCTATAATCATCAGGACTTTCATGAATTATTATAGATTTGCCTATGATATCTCTTACTTTAAATTTATTTGTAAAAAAGCACATAGATGAATAACCATTATTTGAAAAAATTACAGGAAAATCTCCAGCATGATTTCCATGAGGTTGATTTGTAGGATTCCAATGTCCACCAGCTGCTTTAAAGGGATCATTAGGATCTCCTATACTACAATTGCCAAATTCATGAATATGAAACCCATGTGGACCTATGGGAGAATTATTTCCTGATGCCGGTTTGTATGGGGGAAGACCATTAATATTTATGCAAACATTACAACCACCAGGTACGTCAGCAAAATAAACCATACCTCTTATAGAAGGAGCTAGTGGGCCTCCTTGTATAGGACAATATGCAAAAGCCATAAAAAATACCTCTTTCTTATAATATTTATACGTAAGCGTCAAAAATTAAGTATCTAGAAAACATACCCTCTCATTGATAAACTTAAGTAAAAGATTATCAATGGGAGGTTTACTTATGTATAAAAAATTAGATAATGATGCTTGGGAGGAATATTTAAATAAATTTAACTCTGTTAAAGATACAATAACAGTGAAAGATTTCTGTGCTGAGAATAACCTTAATAAGAGTCAATTTTATTACCATAAAAAAAGAGTAGAAAAGGCAATTGAAAGTAAAGAACCTGTTTTTCAGCCTATTTCTTTGAATAGTAAAGTTGATAATACTAAAGAAAATAAATCTACATTAAAAGAAGTAAAAATTAATGTAGGCAATGCTAATATCCTTATTCCTGTTAGCGAAGCTACTTTAATAACAGCAATAATTAAGGAGTTAATTCTAAAATGTTAAATATAGATAAGGTAGAAAAAGTCTATCTTGCCTGCGGTTATACGGATTTAAGAAAAAGTATTGATGGTTTAGTTATGATAGTGCAAAACCAATTTAAGTTAGATCCTTTTGATAAAGCACTATTTGTTTTTTGCAACAAGAAAATGGATAAATTAAAAATTCTTCACTTTGACGAAGGTTTTTGGCTATATTATCACCGTTTAGAAGCTAATCGCTTCAAATGGCCAGCGACAGCTGCCGATGCATTAAAGATTAATATTGATGAATTACGTTGGCTTTTAAAAGGCTATGAAGTAAGAACAAAATCTAAATTTAAACCTGTAAAAGCAAGTAACTATTATTAAAAAAATATCAACTTTGAACCCTTGAAGTATAGTAATTTCAAGGGTTTTGTGGTATAATAGAAATATCAAATAAAGCTAAAGGGGTAACTATGAGTCACGAATTTTTAACTAATGAGCTTGATGAAAATACAAAAGCATTAATTGAAAAAATGGAAAATGAAATTAATGAAAAAGATAAAGAATTAAGCTCAAAAGATGAAGAAATAAGAAAACTTAAAAATGAATTAGAATTCTTAAAAGGTGTTATATCTAATAGAAATAGAAAGATATTTGGAGCATCCAGTGAACAAGTAGATGTTAATCAATTATCTTTTTTTAACGAGGCTGAAAAACATAGTGATTCAAAGGTAGAAGAACCTACTTTAGAGGAAATTACATATAAAAGAGCTAAGAAAAGCAATTATACTGGAAAGAAAGATAATTTAGCTAATTTGGAAAGAGTTGTTGTTGAACATAAATTAGAAGGTGAGGATCTTAACTGCAGAGAATGTGGTAAAAAGCTTACTCCTATCGGAGTTAAATCTAGAAAAGAGATTGTTAAATACATTCCTGCTAAATTAATAATTGAGGATCATGTTATTTATAGCTACGCTTGTAAAACATGCGAAAGAGCCACTGGTGAAAGTAAAATAATTTCACCAGAAGCCCCTAAAACAATTTTTTATAATAGCATGGCCTCAAATGAGTTAATTGCACATACTCTAATACTTAAATATCAACATGCAATGCCACTATATAGGCAAGAAACTTACTTTGATATGATGGGAGCTACTCTTTCAAGGCAAACTCTATGCAATTGGACTATGTCTGCAGCAGATGCTTTAGAGCCGATATATAACCATATGAAAAAAGAATTGCTTAGCCGTAATTACATTCATGCTGATGAAACTACTCTTAAAGTAATTAATGATAATGGCAAAGATTCTAAATCTAAAAAGTACATGTGGTTATATATGAGTAATACTAACTCTAAGCCTGTGATCTTATATGATTACCAAAGCACTAGATCAAGCTCTTGCCCTAAAAATTTCTTAGGAGATTTTAAAGGTTTTCTCCAAACGGATGGATATAATGGATACAATTCCGTTAGCGGAGCTACAAGAGTATATTGCTTGGCTCACATAAGAAGATATTTTCATAATATAATAGTAGATTTAGATGAAGAAGCCCTAAAAAATTCTAGAGCAATAATAGGGTTTAATTATTGTGAGCAAATTTATAAACTTGAAAAAGAACTTAGAGAATCTTATTCAAATGATGAAAATTATTATGATATTAGATTTAAAATAAGAACTGAGAAACTAGCTCCAATTATAGATAACTTTATTGATTATGTTGAAAGAGAAATAAAAGATGCTCTTCCAAGAAGTCCGTTAGGTAAGGCACTTGAGTATGCTAAAAAGCATTTACCAGGATTAAAAAATGTATTATTAGATGGTTCTCTAGAAGTTGATAATAATGCTGCGGAAAGAGCAATTAAGCCTTTCGTTATAGGAAGAAAAAATTTCTTATTTGCTAACACTGCTAAGGGTGCAACTGCAAGTAGCAATATTTATAGTATTGTTGAAACTGCCAAGGCTAATAATTTAGTTGTAGAAAGGTACTTAGTCTATCTATTTGATAATCTATCAAAGATAGATATATACGATAGCGAAAGCTTAGAGAATCTTATGCCTTGGAATGATAAGATTCCTGAAAATATGAAAATTAAAGATAAAAAATAAATTAATCCTAGTAAAGCATATTCTTGCCTTACTAGGATATTTTAATACTATTCTTGGAATTATTAAAGGTGCTAAAACTTTGACGCTTACATTTATACACTTATTATGATATGATTATATATATAATTGTGAAGGCTATAAATAAATAAAAAAATAGAGAAATAAAGGGACGGGGCTTAGATTTCTAAGCCCCGTCCCCTCAAATTGACTTCAATTACATGATATTTGTAATTGAAGCATCTTCAAAGAAGGTGTTGATATTGTATAAGATTAAGGCATCTTCTATACCTTCAGATTGTATTAAATCGTTTATGTTTTTATCGTAATATCTTAAATCAACCATATATATTTCTCCATAATGGGAAGTTAAAAATGGTACAAGACAATTTGCATAGGAATCTTTTATAATTAAAAGTTTCTTATCGTTAATAGCACCATTTACTTTGGTTTTTACTTTGACTAGGGGATGATTACTATCAAAGAAAACTGCATATTTGTCTTTTTCATTTAGCTTTTCTTTATTATAAAAAGAATTTAAAGTTTTATTAGTATCTGAATACCAAACCTCATAATCTATATTTTCTATATTTTTAGGAACAAAAGCTTGTATTGTATCAGGATTTATATTTCTAAATCCACCTCTAGAATAAAGAGATCCTAAAAAGTTATTAGATAAATCTTTTATATTAAAATAATCTTTTTTTAGAGGAGTAAACCCCATATATTTTCCTAAAGTTTTGTAAGCATAATAAGCCCCATTGGTTGTCCAGTGATGATCAGTTTTATAATATATATACTCATGCTTTTTAGAATTAAGTGTTTTATAAATTGGTATAAAGGAGACACTTTCATCTAATTTTTCCTTCATTATGTTTATATATTTTAATTCATCTTCTGTTGAAGCAAAATTAGGAAGTTTATCTTCGTATACTTTTATTGAAGTTGGTGCCATCATAAAATAAGTATTTACATTTTTATTAGATTCAGCAAAAGTATTTATTGATTTTACAGTTTCATCTAGAATTTTAGAATTAGGTGTTTTAAAATCTTGAAGAAGATAACCATCTTTCCCTAAAAACACCCCGTTACTTTCCTTTTTTCCAATAGATTTATCCACATTAGATTTAACTCCAATCCAAAAATCCCGTAGGGGAAATTGATCAGAAATATATTTTTCAAAGTTCTTAGTGAATTTACCGTTGGCTATAAGAGATAATGATATTTTAGGCTTTTGTTCAAGCATTCTATTTTCAGAAGATGAAAACTCTTTAACAGGAGTTAAAAAACTTAAAATCACTATAATACTAATAAATATAAGAAATAGCATAGCCATGACTTTATTCATGGTAGCTTCAGTTCGTTTCAAAAATAACACTCCTCCATTTAGAATTTAAAGTAAAGAAAAGGATTATAGGTTTCATTTACTAAATAAGTAGTACATAAGAAAATCAAGATTAAATATATTGTAGGAACTATTAATTTAGCATAAGGTTTAAATTTTACATTACAAATAAGCTTTTCAAATAATTTTTTAGGTAGTGGTGTAGAAAAGATTATTGCCAATATAAATAAGAATAAATTAGTGTATAAATAATAAATACTTTGATTATCTATAAAAGTATTAGAACCCATTCCGAACATAGTTTTTATAAAAGAAAACAGTACACTAGTATTCTCAAATTCAAATATAGCCCAACCTACAATTATAATAATTAATGCGTAAACATGGCTTATAAAATTAGGCAATTTATCTAACCACTTTAAAACGAAAATCTTTTCTAAAGTAATTAATATTCCAAAATACAATCCCCATATTATAAAATTCCAGTTAGCACCATGCCAAAAACCAGTTAAAAACCAAACTATAAATAGATTTCTGTATTGCTTAAGTGCTCCTTTTTTATTACCTCCAAGAGGAATATAAACATATTCTCTAAACCAAGATCCTAAAGAGATATGCCATCTTCTCCAAAACTCAGTAACACTTTTTGAAATATAAGGGTAATTAAAATTTTCCATAAGATCAAATCCAAAAAACTTTCCAAGTCCAATGGCCATATCTGAATACCCACTAAAATCAAAATATATCTGAAAAGTGAAAGCTAATATGCCAAGCCAAGCTGAAAAAACTGATATTTTATCTGGGGACAGGGCTTTAACATTTGACCAAAGTAATCCTATATTATTAGCTAAAAGAACCTTTTTAGAAAGTCCTCTAATAAAATAGCTAACCCCGTCCCCAAATTTATCTAAACTTTCTTTTCTATTTTCTAATTGTTTATTAATATCTCCATATTTAACTATAGGACCTGCCACTAGTTGAGGAAACATAGTTACATAAGTGCTGAAAGAAATTATATTTTTTTGAACCGGTACTTTTTTAAGATAAACATCAATTATGTAGGAAAGAGTTTGGAAAGTATAAAAAGATATTCCTACAGGTAAAGGTAATTTTTTAAACTTTATATTCATAGAAAATAAATTATTTATATTATCTATAAAAAAACCATAGTATTTAAAAAAACATAAAACAGATAAATTTACTGCTACGGACAATATAAAAATGGCAAGAGAGCTTGTCTTTTTACTTTTATATTTATCAATAAGAATAGCAGAAACATAACTAAATACAGTAGTAAAGATCATTAAAAATATGTATATAGGTTCTCCCCAAGCATAAAATATAAGACTTGATATGAGAAGAACCAAATTTTTTAATTTTTTAGGTGATAAGTAATAAATAAATAAAGTTATTGGTAGAAATACAAAAATAAAAACTAAGCTACTAAAAACCAAAATATATTCCTCTTTTCTAGTGATTTTTTATATTAATTAAAACTCTTACTTAAAAGATTCATCAAATATTTTTTCAACTTTATCGACATCTTTAGATATAGCAAAGAATATGTAATTATCTTTTGTTTTTAATACGTTTTTTTCTATAAGAAAATATTCATCTGGTAAGTAATCCTTAAAGCTTGAAGATTGCTTGTCTAATCTTTCTGTAAAATTCTTCTTAAACTCTTCAACCTTATTAGCATCCTTAACTTTAACTATAGCTATTTCACTAGCTTTTATATTAGATTTAGGAATATATAGAAAAAATTCTTCTACATCATCTGCTTTAATCTTATATAGTTTTTCTAGTTTAGCTTCATCTCCAGAATTCATATCTGATAGATCTACTTCTTTTTCTATTTTTTCACCCATTTCTTTAATAGATACATTTTTAACATCTGACCCCTTAGAACAACCAGCAAAAGTAGCCATCATACAGCCAATAATTAAAAGTGGCATTAAAAATTTTTTAAAACTTTTTACATTAATCATTTTATCAATCTCCTTATATATTATTTTCTTTAATATAGGTTTCAACATAGCTTAGTAAATATTTATAAAAATCATATTTAAAATGAATACCATCTTGTTCATATAAGTTTTCTCTACCTTTTATAACAGGAACAATATTAATAAATTTTAAATCTTGTTTTTCTGCCATAAATTTAATACATTCATTAAAAGATGAAATTCTATCAGCATTTAAAAAAGGATTTTCTTTTAAAGCCGTATCATTTACGGGTAAAATGGATAATACATATATCTTAGTATTAGGAAGATTTTCCTTTATAGTATTTACTAAACTTGAATACTGTTTTATAAATTGATTTTCAGTTAAGGTTTCCTCAAAAAGATCATTGTTACCAAGAAATATAAATAATTTTTTAGGATTTTTAACAACTATATTAGGAATTTCTTTCTGTGCCTTATATACTGTAAGACCTTTTTTGGCAATTACATTATTTTCATCTAAAACTTCATAAAAAGATAGACCCTCAGAAATAGAATCTCCTAAAATTATTGAATCTTTAAAGAAAGTTTTATAATCTGTAATAGGAATATTTAAAACCTCATTATCTGTATTGCTATTTTTAAGTTTTTTATCATTATTTTTTTCAGAAGAAGAGAGCATATCTTTTTTTTCAATACTTTCATTCTTTTTTTTAATATCCTCAGTTTTATGTGTTAAATAAGCGGAAGATGATTTCTTATAATTTTTGTCAATCCATATTTTTATAAAAAAAGCAGATGACAATATTATGGTAATTAACAAAAAAATAGTTAGTTTCATTTTATTGGTTTTCTTTTTTATATACATCCAAAACGCCTCCAAAACATAGCAATACAATCTATTTTAAATTGTACTATAATCATATATTAAAAGTAGTTACAAAATAATTAAAATAAATGTATAATAGTTGTCCAATTAATATAGTACCATATTGTTATATAATAATTAAATGTAAATTAAGTTGAAAATAGTCATTTTATAATAAAAAACTAGATAAAATATTGTATTTACATATAAAGATTTAGTAACATAATTTTAATTATAAAATAAAATATTAATGGAACAATAAATAGGTAGGTTGTTATATGGAAGTATTAAAACTAGGTAGTAGAGGACCTAGAGTAAGAGAAGTTCAATCAATACTAAAACAAATAGGATACTATAAAGGAGTAGTTGATGGCATATATGGACCTCAAACTGAAGCTGCAGTAAAGAATTTTCAAAGAAATATGGCGCTTACAGTTGATGGTATAGTAGGGGAAAATACTTATAAAGCTTTAGAAAGGTATTTATCAGGATATGAAATATATACCATTAAGCCGGGGGATACATTTTATAAAATAGCTAAAAGATATAATACAAATTTATATAGTATTCTATTGGCAAATCCTAATATGGATCCTTATAGATTACAAGTGGGGGATAAAATAATAGTACCTTATGGTACACCAGTGGTTCAAACAGATATAGACTATACTTATGATGTATTGAAAAGAGATATTGATGGATTGAAAAAAAGATATCCATTTATAGAAGTAGGATCTATAGGTAAAAGTGTTCTAGGAAAAGAATTATATTATTTAAAACTTGGAAATGGTCCTAATAAAGTTTTTTATAATGGAGCACATCATTCTTTAGAATGGATTACTTCACCTTTACTTATGAAATTTGCTGAAAATTTTATAAGAGGATATGCATTTGGAGAAGAGATTAGAGGTTATAACATAGGAGATATATGGAGTAGAAGTACGATATATATAGTACCTATGGTTAACCCAGATGGAGTAGACTTAGTTTTAAATGGATTAAAAAGGGACAATCCATATTATAACCAATTAATAGTATGGAATAATGGAAGTTCTGATTTTTCAAAGGATTGGCAAGCAAATAATAGGGGAGTAGATTTAAATCATAATTACAACGCTTCTTGGCAACAATCTAAAGATGCTGAAAAAGAATATGGAGTATATGGTCCAGGCCCTACAAGATATTCAGGACCTTATCCAGAATCAGAACCAGAAACTCAGGCTATGGTTAATTTTACTAGAGAGCATGATTTTAGATTAGCATTAGCATATCACAGCCAGGGAGAGGTAATATATTGGCAATATGATGCATTAACTCCACCAGAATCAGAAAGAATAGTGGAAGTTTTTGCAGAGGTAAGCGGTTATACTCCAAGTCAAACGGAAGGAATAGCCTCTTATGCAGGTTATAAAGATTGGTTTATTGAGGAATTTAGGAAACCTGGTTTTACCATAGAAGTAGGACTTGGTAAAAATCCATTGCCTATAAGTCAGTTTGATAAAATTTATAATGATAATGAAGAACTTTTATTGATAGCAGCGGTTATTTAGTGAACAACATTTTCAATGAATAACTAACAATGAATAATTAAGGAGGATTTTCTGATCTAAGGTCAGAAAATCTTTTGTTTTCGAGGTTTTGCGAAGATTAGCTTAATATTGATTATATGCTTATATTGGAATATAATCATATAAAATGAAAAGGAGTGATTTTATGAAACCTAAAGTAGCTTTTATTTGTGTACATAATTCTTGTAGATCCCAAATGGCTGAGGCATTAGGAAAATTATTGGCGTCAGAAGTTTTTGAATCGTATTCTGCTGGCACGGAAACAAAACCTAAAATAAATGAGGATGCAGTTAGGGTTATTAAAAATTTATATAAATTAGATATGAGAAAAAGTCAATATTCTAAACTTATAAGTGAAATACCTAATGTAGATATAGTTATAAAAATGGGATGTAATGTTCAATGCCCTATATTACCAGGGAAACATATTGAAGATTGGGGTTTAGATGATCCTACAGGGAAAAGTGAGGAAGAATTTATAAAAACAGCGAATTTAATTGAAGAAAAGATAAAAGATTTATCAAATAGAATTAAGAAAGGAGAAATTAAGTGGAATTAAAACATATTTTATATAGAAATAATATAATTTATCAATTATGAGAATTAATTATTATAATTGATAAATTAGTTTAAAACAAGAGAATCAAAGTATTTAGACACATTTAAATTGTTTTAATTTTCAAAAATGATAATAAATAAGAATATATAAATTAATAAAAAGTAGCTCTATGTACCCAGTATATTGGCTTAGAGGTGCTTTTTTAAAATGTTGGCACGCAATTTGCTACTAGATATATGCAGAGGTGATTTTATGCATATGGAAAAAATGAAAGATAATTTATTAAAATTAGTTAGGGAAAATTCTGCTCCTGCACTTGGATGTACAGAACCAGTGGCGGTAGCATATGCTGGTGCAGCAGCAAAAAAATATTTTAAGGGACAAGTTGATACCATTGAAATATTGGTAAGCAAAAATATTTATAAAAATGGAAAATCTGTTATTGTACCAGGAACTGGAGAAGCAGGATTGGACTTAGCAGGAAGTTTAGGTTTTGTAGGTGGAAATTCTGACAAAGGTTTTATGGTGTTAAAAGATATAAGTGAAGATCATATAAGAACTGCAAAAAATATTCTTAAAGATGGTAAAATTAAGATAGGAATAAAAGAAGGTTCACCAGATATTTATATTAATTTTATTGTAAAAGGAAAAGATGAAGTTGTAGAAACTATAGTTCAGGATGGACACACAAACTTAGTAAAGGTAATTGTTAATAATAAAGATATCTATAATAAATCTACATCAGAGGAAGAATCATCTGATAATGACTTTTTAAAACAACTAAACTTTAAAATCATGAGACAAATTACAGAAGAGATAGACTTAAAAGATTTAGATTTCATTGCATATGGTATTAAACAAAATACCAAAGCAGCAGAAGAAGGTTTAACAAATGATTATGGTTTAAAAGTTGGAGCTTCTTTAAAGAAATTAGAATCGGATGGTTTATTAAAAATTGATATGCCTAGAAAAGCAAGAATACTAACAGCTGCAGCAGCTGATATGCGTATGGGAGGTGGTAATTGTGAAATAATAACAAGTGGTGGAAGTGGAAATCAAGGAATTGGTGTAACTTTACCTATTATGATTGTGGCAAAAGAATTAGACATTGATGAAGGCAAAATGGTTCGAGCAGCATTCTTTGGTAATATTGTAAACTGTTACATAAAAGCATTTGCGGGAAAATTATCAGGAATATGTGGTTGTGCTATTGGTGCTGGAATTGGTGCCACTGTAGGAATTACATGGATGTTAGGTGGAACTGACGAACAAATTCAAGGTGCATGTAATAACATGTTTGCCAATATATCTGGAATGATATGTGATGGGGCAAAAGATACTTGTTCATTAAAACTATGTACATCAGCTGAAGAAGCAGTTTTAAGTGCATTACTTGCTTTAAATGGAACAATTGTACATCCTAATATAGGTATTGTTGGTACAGATGTTGAAGAAACCATTAAAAATATTGGATATCTTAGCCGACAAGCCTTTACCACTGTAGATGATGTAATGATAGATATTTTAAATAAATAATTAATTTATTAGTAGGGGGAAGAATTATGGGTAAATTAAAAGACAATCTAGTTGTAAAACTTCTAGCTGGTGTTGTACTTGGAATTATAATAGGATTATTTGCATCAGAAGGTGTTATTACTGTTATAGCTACAATAAAACATGTTTTAGGACAAGTTATATTTTATTGCATACCTTTAGTTATAATAGGATTTATAGCACCATCTATAGTTAAAATGAGGTCAAATGCTAGTAAAATGTTAGGGATAACAGTTGTAATTGCTTATTTATCTTCAGTTGGAGCAGCAACATTTTCAGCCATATCAGGATATGCAATAATTCCTAAATTATCAATATCCACAGAAGCAGGAAACTTAAAAGAAATTCCAGAAATAATTTTTAAATTAGATATACCACCAATTATGACTGTTATGACTGCACTAGTTACAGCAATATTAATAGGATTAGCTACAGCTTGGACTAAATCAGACTTAGTTGAAAAGTTGTTAGATCAATTCCAAAATATAATGCTATCTATTGTTTCTAAAGTAGTAATACCAATATTACCTTTCTTTATTGCCACTACTTTTGCAGGACTTGCATATGAAGGTAGTATAACAAAACAGTTACCAGTATTCTTAATAGTTATAGTATTGGTTTTAGTAGGACATTTTATATGGTTAACTCTTCTTTATGGAATTGGGGGAGCCATATCAAAGAAAAATCCTATGGAAGTTGCTAAACATTATGGACCTGCATATTTAACTGCTGTGGGAACTATGTCTAGTGCAGCTACATTGCCAATAGCATTAAAGAGTGCTCATAAATCAAGTGTATTAAAAAAGGAAATAGTAGACTTTGCAATTCCATTATGCTCAACTATACACCTTTGTGGTTCTGTTTTAACTGAAACATTTTTTGTAATGACAGTTTCACAATTAGTATATGGACAATTACCACCTGTAGGAAGTATGATTCAATTTATAGTTTTATTAGGCATATTTGCCATAGGAGCACCTGGAGTACCAGGGGGAACAGTTATGGCATCCTTAGGATTGATTACTGGAGTTCTAGGATTTAGTGATTCAGCAGTGGCATTAGTATTAACTATATTTGCCCTACAAGATAGTTTTGGTACGGCTTGTAATATAACAGGAGATGGAGCTATTGCATTAATGCTTAATGGAATAGTAGAAAAACATCATATAAACATAGAAAATAATATAACAGAATAATAAAATAAATTTTAAAAAGCTTTCCTTAAACAGATAAATTATTAAGGAAAGCTTTTTAAATGAAGAATTAACAACAAATAATGAACAATTTAGTAGGGTTTTCTGACTTTTGGTCAGAAAACCCTTCATTTATTTCAGAGGATAATTTAAGTATAAAAACTTCTGAATCATAATACTAACTTTTTTACTATTTTCATTAATATTAATATGCAGATTATATTTATAAGATTTAATATACTTAAGTTTATTTAATTATAAAGAATTTATAAAGTTTTAAAAAAGCATTATAATATAACCTATAATTGAAATTGTAGGAGGGACCTTTCTATGAAGGAAAAAATATTAATAGTGGAAGACGATGAGGAAATAGCTTTATGCATAAAAGAATATATAGAAAAAACAGGTTATGAGGTTTTATGGGCATCTACAGGAAAAGAGGGGTATGAAGAATTTAAAGAAGAAAATTTTAGCCTTTTAATGATAGATATTATGATGCCAGAAATGGATGGCTTAACCCTTTGCAAAAATATAAGGCTTACAAGTGATGTACCAATACTTATTATAAGTGCTAAAAATGAAGATGGAGATAAAGTTAGGGGATTAAATATAGGTGCAGATGATTACATTACAAAACCCTTTAGTTTAGTAGAACTTCAAGCAAGGGTGGAGTCACATTTAAGAAGATATAGAAGATACCATGGAATAGAAAATAATGAGCATATTTTAAAGTTTAAAAAAGGTCTTGTTATATATAAAGAAGGAAAGTATGTAAATGAAAGGTTATTTAATTATGCTACTAAAAAATTAAATATAATAGATGAAAAAAACAAGGATATTATGAAAATTGAGCTTTACGATAAAAATGGAGGTAGAATATATTCTTTAAATAATGAGGAAGAATATTTTTTCCCATTAGATAAAAAACAACTTTACTCAAATCTTTATAAAATAATACATGGTTTTAGAGCAGATACACTAAAAAAACCTGTATTTAAAGATGGAGATTTAATTGGATTTTATGAAATTACCATAATGCGAAGTAACATAATTAAAGGAGTAAATAACGGAACTATTAAAGCCATGAAAGCTTTTCCACTAGGAGAAGAAAGTTTTATAGATTATAAAGCTAACGATGAAATAGGAGAGCTTATAAATCATTTTAACTATATGAAAGGAGAAATAATAGAAAAAAATAATGAAATAGAAAAACAACAAAAATCCAAAGAATACATGATAGCTGCTATATCCCATGACTTAAAAACCCCTTTAACATCTATAAGAGCCTATGCAGAACTTATGAATGTACAAGAAGAAAAAAATAATAAATATGTAAAAGGCATATTAAATAAATGTGATTATATGACTAATATGCTTCAGGACTTACTAATGTATACAATACTTTCATCAAACTATAATATGGATTTTGTAGATGTAGAAGGTGAAGAATTCTTCGAAATGCTATTTTCTGGATATGAAGAACTTTGTAAAAAAAATAATATAAATTACCTATCAGAAATTAAGGTTAATAGAAATTATAAAGTAGATGTAAAACAAATGATAAGACTTGTGGACAACCTAGTAGCCAACGCAATAAGACACACAGAAAAAGGGAAGCATATCTACATTGGAGCCTTTAGTAGCCAATATGAATTACCTAATTGGGTACAGGGAGATGATAGGGAAAAAATTAATAGTTTTAGAAAAAGTAACACAGTTATAATTGTAAAAAATGAAGGCGAAGAAATACCAAAAGAAGATATAAAAAGAATCATAGAACCCTTTTATAAAGGGGACAGGGCTAGAAATATAGATAGAAAAAAACTGGGGACAGGGCTAGAAAAAGGGGGGACGGGGCTAGGATTAAGCATAGTAAAATTGATAATAGAAAAGCATGGTGGAGAAATAAATATTTTATCAAGTAAAGATAGAGGAACCTTGATGGTTTGTGTTTTAAAAGAGGAGAGGAATGAATTTTTATGATAAAAAAGAAAATTATGAGTATATTTATGGTGGGGTTACTTGGAGTAACTGCATTAGCAGGATGTCAAAGTAAGGCTAGTATTTTGCCAGAAGAAATAGTTGCCCATGCTATGGAAGTAAATGATAAAAAAACTTATTATGGTGAAAGAAAAATGTTGGTTTATGAAGGAGATAAGGTGATAGAGGAGAGTAATGCTAAGGAATGGTTTGATGTTTCTAAAGATAAAATGAGAGTAAGAATTGAAGATTATGATAAGAACAATAAACCTAGATTTATATCTACAAATAATGGAGAGAAAGTTGTACTTTATATGAAGGACCAAAATAGGGCTTTAACCATGGAAAGTATAGATAGTGGTAGTCTTCCAGTAAAATCTATAAGAGAAGAAACAAAAGTGATGTTAGATGTAATAAAGAAAAGTCATGAAATAAAAACCCTAGGAGAAGAAAAAATAAATGGTATGGATACTTATCATTTAAAGGCTACACCAAATGAGGAGAAAAGTATATTAGGAGAACAAGAACTATGGATAAATAAAGATAATTGGTTTGTAGTTAAAGGTATTTCACAAAGTGCAAATACAAAGATTTCCTGCGAGTACACAAAACTTGATTTTTCACCTAAAATTAAGGATAGCTTATTTACTCAAGAAATTCCTAAGGGAGTAAAGGTTGAAAAGATGGAAGACATAGGTCCAAAAACAAAGAAAATGGATTTAAAAGCATTGAAAGATTATTTAGGTTGTAGTTTCTTATATTTTAATAAGGAATCAGGAGTAGATATAAAGGATATAAGTTTACAACAATATGGTAATAAGGATATTGATGATGAAATTATTATGGAATATACAAAAGATAATAAACCCTTTTGTAGTATCAGCGTTAGAAAGGGTGGGAGCAATATCTCAGAAGATGATAAAATTCCTGGTGAAAAAGATATAACTATAAGAGGACAAAAGGGGACAGTCATTGAAGGAAATATAAATATATTTCTTTGGGCAGAAGGTAATATAAGATATAGTGTGATTTTAAAAGATAATAGCGTAAAAGTAGAGGATTTTATGAAAATTTTGGATAAAATGAGCTTATATAGTGAATAGATAATAGTGAATAGCTAAGGAGGGTTTTCTGACCTTTGGGTCAGAAAACCTTTCATTAAATTTTATACAATGATTTTTGATTTGTTAGATTTTATCTTATAGAACTCTAAAAATATGAAAAATAATATAGATATTACTATAAAATATCTTATAGAGTACAAGCTTATGGTTTTCGATATATCAATACTTAGCATATCTGTTAGAATATTTATTATAATTTTTGAAATAAAAACTATTGGAACTACAAATGAAAGTGATTTAAGTCCTGAGTTTACATTGTTATTTGATGATATTTGAGATTTTTTTATATAAAGAATAATACAAAATAATGAAGCTGTTATTAAAAAACTTACTTTAAAATGCAATTTAAAATAGAATATCATATCCAATATAATCCATACACCAATATAAACAATAAATTGTTCAATAAAATTTATTGTTTTAAGAATAAAACTTTTGGAAACATTATATTCATTTATTATTGAGTCGTAAAATTGTTTATGGTCTTCTCCAATAAATAAATCTATACTTTTATTTTGTAATTGGGATTGAAGCATTATATCCAATAGTTGTTGAAAAAAATCCTCTTTTTCAAATGAGCTTAATGTACTATTATTCATGTATTCCTCAATTTCTTTGAACAGAGTATGATTTTCTTTATTTAACTTTTTTTCTTCTTTCATTCTTATTTTTAAAAGCTTTAATTCCAAAAACATAGTTAACCCTCCAATACATTTTTAACATTTTCTTTAATCTTATACCAACTGTTTATAAACTCACTTAATTCATTTTCACCTTCATTAGTAAGATAATAATATTTCCTCATAGGACCTAATGAAGATGGCTTCATAATAGAATATATAAGTCTTTTTTTCTCTAATCTTATAAGAATAGGATATACACTGCCCTCTGTTACTTCTTTAAATCCAAATTCTATTAATTTTTCGCATATTTCATAACCATAAGTTTCATTTTTGCTTATGATTTTTAATATACACCCTTCCAAAATTGTTCATTATCCATTATTCATTGTTAATTGGTTAAACTGTTTCATTATTGAAATTTATTTTTAATTAATATATAATTATGTAATTGATTATTATACAAAAGACGGTATAAGGGAGGGAAATTTATGTCAAAAAATGTAGATAGATCAAAGCAATTAGGTGAAGAAAAAGTAGGTACACTTTTATTTAAGTTTTCCTTGCCAGCTATAGTGGGAATGTTAGTTAATGCTTTATACAATATGGTGGATAGGGTATTTATAGGAAGAGGAGTAGGTGCTCTTGCCATATCAGGATTGGCAGTAGGTTTTCCTTTGTCCATAATAAATATGGCCTTTGGAATGCTTATAGGTATAGGTTCTTCTACTATGATATCCATAAAACTTGGAGAAAAAAAGAAGGATGAAGCGGAAAGAATATTAGGAAATGCTTTAGTATTAATTATATTAATATCAATATGTTTAAGTATAATAGGTCTTATATTTTTAGATGACATATTAAAAATATTTGGTGCAAGTCAAGAAACTTTGCCTTATGCTAGAGATTATATGAAATATATAATGGCAGGAGCTTTACTTCAAAACATAGGATTTGGTATGAATAATATAATTCGTGCAGAAGGAAATCCTAAAATAGCTATGGCAACAATGTTAATAGGTGCCATTATAAATACTATATTAGATCCAATTTTTATATTTGTATTCAAAATGGGAATAAAGGGTGCAGCTATTGCTACTATATTTGCTCAAACAGTATCTTCTATTTGGGTACTATACTATTTCTTTAGCGGGAAAAGTACTTTAAAAATAAAAAGAGAAAATTTAAGTTTACACAAGGGCACTATAAAAACCATAATGTCTATTGGAATATCTCCATTTTCTATGCAAATAGCAGCAAGCTTGGTTACAACTATTTTAAATAAAAATTTACTTACCTATGGAGGAGACTTAGCAGTAGGGGCCATGGGAATTATAAATAGTATATCCATGTTATTTTTTATGCCTATGTTTGGTATAAATCAAGGTATGCAACCTATAATAGGATATAACTATGGAGCTAAACAATATAAAAGAGTTAGAAAAACTTTAAAACTTGCCATAATGGCATCAGTAACCATTGCAACTATAGGATTTATTGTAGTTGAAGTGTTTCCAACTGCATTAATAAAAATATTTAATAGCGACGAACAGCTTGTATCTATAGGAACACATGGTATAAGAATATTTTTATCCCTGCTTCCTATAATAGGATTTCAAGTAGTTAGTTCAAACTATTTTCAAGCAGTAGGAAAAGCAAAAATTGCAATATTTTTAAGTTTATCAAGGCAATTTATATTTCTTATTCCGATGCTTATAATATTACCTCCAATGTTTGGATTAAATGGAGTGTGGATAGTAGGACCAGTATCAGATATTTTAGCTGCTCTAGTAACCATGTTTTTCTTATATAAAGATATGAATCAGTTAAGAGATCTAGAGGAAACTGCAGAATGTAAATAATTTATAAAATAATGGCTGTGTAAGATTAAAATATTCTTACACAGCCATTGTTTATATATTTTCTTGTATTAATCCTTTTCTGTAGGCTACTAATAATTTTTCTAAGTTTTTAATTTGATCCTTTAATTCTTTTCCAATATCCGTATCCATTACCCTTTTCCTAGTAACAGAGTTTTCTAAAATAACAGTAGAGGACAGAATATCTTCTTCCTCTTCTATAGCTTTTTTAGTAGACTCAAAGGGTTCATGAGAAGAAAGTAAAAAGCCATAGGAATTATATATTAATGTATATCCTGCAATACCTGTTTGTGGTTGATAAGCCTTACAAAAACCTCCATCTATTACAAGAAGTTTTCCATTAGCCATTACAGGACTTTCTCCATCCTTAGTTTTAACAGGTATATGCCCATTTATTATATGAGATTTTTCAGCATCTAAATTAAATTCTTCAAATATTCTATTGCAAAGTTCTTCGCTATCTCTATAAGTATAATAAGGATCCTTAATTTCTTTATGAGTTTTCTTATCATCTATAAAATATCTTTCAAAAGTGGTCATTTTATGTTTACCAAACAATGGCGAGATAGGTCCACACCATAAATACCACATCATATCCATAGCATAATTTTTTATATTATCATCATCTTTGTAGTAATAAGCTTCTCTTGCGTATTTATCAAATAAATCTAAAAGACTTTTACCCCTATACTCCCTATTTAAAATATTTAAAGTTCTAAAAGAACCATCCTTATTTAATGGAATACATCCATGGAACAACAAATTAGAATTATAAACTAAATAAAGACTTCCAATACTGTACATAAATCTTATATGCTTTTGAAGTTTTTCGCTGTTCAAGAAGGATCTTTGAAGTTTTTCTATTAATTCTAATTCTTCTTTTGTCAGTTCATATGGATCTTTAGGATCCACTGTTGGGAAATTAGTGTCATTTAATTTATAAGTTGCTCCCTCAAAGGTTATAGTTCCCTCATCAAAATTTATTTTATCTAACAAAAGCATATTTTCTAACTGGAATTCAGGATGTCTTTTGATTTTTTGACCTTCTAATTTAAATTGAATTATAGCTATAGCTTTATGCATTTTAGCATATAAATTTTTATCACTTTCATCTAAAATTTTATCTAAAACCTTAGGTATAAAACTTTTACAAGGATCATCTCCATAATGTTTCATAGCAAAGGTAGCTAGAGGAAGTAGATTTATACCATAACCATCTTCAATTGTAGCTAAATTAGCATATCTTAGGGAAATTCTTAAAACGTTAGCAGTGCAAGCTTTAGATCCAGAAGCTGCTCCCATCCAAAGTATATCGTGATTTCCCCATTGTATATCTATGGAATGATGATCCATTAAAGCATCTATTATTATTTCAGCACCAGGCCCTCTATCGTATATATCTCCTATAATATGAAGTCGATCTACAACTAGTCTTTGTATAACTTTTGATATTTCAATTATTAATGAATCTGCACAACCAATATCTACTATGGTATTTATTATGCCACTATAATATTCTTGCTTATTTACTCTATCAGCTTGTTCATTTAAAAGTTCCTCTATAATATAAGAAAAGTTTTTAGGTAATGCTTTTCTAACTTTAGAACGGGTATATTTTGAAGAAACAGACTTACAAACCTGTATTAATCTATATAAAGTAACTTTATACCATTCTTCTAAATCTTTGTTACTTTCCTTTAATATTTCAAGTTTTTCTTTTGGGTAATAAATAAGAGTAGCTAAACTGTCCTTATCCTTGTCCATTAGTGAGGTACCAAATATATCATCTAATTTTCTTTTAATAACTCCAGAAGCATTTTTAAGCATGTGCGTAAAGGATTCATATTCTCCATGAATATCACTTATAAAATGCTCCGTCCCCTTTGGCAAATTTAATATTGCTTGTAAATTTATTATTTCAGAACAAGCGGATGGAATATTTGGGTATTTAGTTGATAAAAGTTTTAAGTATCTAAGATCATCTTTGATTAAGTTTATATTATCTTCATCATACAAAGTCATAAGAACACTTCCTTTATACTTTATAAATATTAAAATTATAATATATATTATACGTTAATACCAGTATAAAATCTACAAAGATAAAAAAAGTATTAAAAAAGAGTATAAAGTATAGCGTTAATATTATATTAGTGTAGCATATATATAAAGAAAATCATTATTATGGTAGAAAGTAAAAAAATGTCGTAAAAAACTTTTGAGTAAATGTAATAAAATAGAAATATTTTCAAAAGAAACCTAATATATTAGTAGTGTAGGAGATGACCTACAGAAAATAATTAGGAGGTGCCTTTTATGGTTAGAGAAGCTATACACAGGTATAGAATGAATCCAGAAGATGCTCATTATTTAGGAGGAGTAGTTCAGCCTAATAAGCATTTAGATATCTATGGAGATCTTGGAACAGAATTATGTGTTTTAAAAGATGGAGATGAATCCTTATTTTTAGGTTATGATTATGTAGAATTTTTAGCACCAGTTTATGAAGGAGACTATATTGAGTGTAGAGGAAAGGTTGTTAAATTAGGAAATTCATCAAGAACTTGTGAATTTGAAACTTATAAAGTTGCTACACCTGCTTTAAGAAACGGAAAAGAAAATGCTGCAGTAAATGACGTAGACGTATTAGATCCACCAGTTCTAGTAGCTAAGGCTAAAGGAACTTTAATTGTTAAAAAGAACCTACAAAGGGGAGACCAACCAGAAGGTATAATTAAAAATAAGTGGGATTAGGGTATTAAAATCAAAAACCTAAAATAAAATTTAAATAAATTTGGAGGTGCTTTTAAATGGCAGAAGTATTTGTAAAGCCTGATAAAGATTATGAAGCGATGATACGTGTTCGTATATCAGCGTCACACGCACATTATGCAGGAGAATTAGTTAACGGTTCCCGTACAACAGAATATATAGGGGATGTTGCTACAAATTTATGTATTATGTATGCAGGCAACGAAGGTGAATGCAAAAGATATGAAAAATTAGCTTTTACAGCTCCAACATATTCAGGAGATTTTATAGAAGTTGTGGGAAGAATCATAGGAGTTTGTGGAAATAAATTAAAAATACAAGCAAGAGCATTTAAAATAGCAGGAAATGCAGGAATACCTGAACAGGTATCAGCAGTTAATGTATATGAAGACCCAATACTTACTTTAGATACAATATCAGTTTATGAAATTCCAGAAAAATAATATTTTAATATACGGGGCTGTGGCAGTAAAAAATTAGTGCCACAGCCCCCTTTGATTAATGAATAACCATAATTAATGAGTAATTATGGTTGTTTTTTCTCTATTGACATTACGAAAAAGCTTAGATTAGTGAATAGCCAATGGCTATTTTACTTTTCATGTTTTTTAAAATTTAATACAATAATAGAAACAATAGGAATATTAATTAATAATACATAAGGCAAAATGTTATGTTGAAATTTTACACAAAACATTTTAAGATTACTAAATACATTAATACCATTATTTATTTTTTGAGAAATATAAAAACCTAATATAGAACCAAATATTTGTGTAAAAACTAAAAAGAAAAAAAGCGGTAATTTTCTTTTTAGTTTATTTATATTTAAATTCATAAAAGCACTCCTATTTAACATATTATAAGTTCCACTATATTACAGTGTAACATAAATTTGAAAATAAGTACTATCTTAGAGTTTTGGAAAAATAAAAACTAAAAGTATGTGTAACGCGTACTTTTAGTTTTTTTTTACTTAATTTTTACTTCAGTTTCAAATCCTTTTAATGGTTCATAGTAGGGGCTTGGATCAGGTATTACTAAATAATAAATAAAGCCCTGTCCCTTATTTTTTGCAACCTTTTTTGATACATATAGTCTAATAAGTAGAGGAGGGGGAGTTTTGGAAGAAAAGAAATTAATAAAGGATCTAAAAGGTGGAAAAGAAGAAGCATACTATAAATTAGTTAATATATATGGGAATAAACTTCTTAGAACTTGCTTTCTTATGTTGAAAGATGAAAAAGAAGCTGAAGATATAGTTCAAGACACATTTATAAAAGTGTTTAAATATATTAATGGTTTTAAAGGAAATAGTTCCTTGTATACTTGGGTATATAAAATAGCCCAAAATATTATAAAAGATAAATGTAAAAATGATATTTCTACTATACCCTATGAAGATTACTATACTAGTGAAGATAACATAGAAGAAATTATAATAAACAATAATAATAAAAGAATTTTAAAAGAAAAATTAAAGGAAATGGGTTTTATATATAAACAGGTTTTAGTGCTATTTTATTTTAATGATTTTAGTATAAAAGAGATTAGTGAAATTTTAGATGAAAAGGAAGGCACTATAAAGAGTAAGCTTTCTAGGGGAAGAAAACTATTAAAAACATCTCTATTAGAAGGAGGAAAATTAAATGAATTATAAGGATTCTTTAGGAGATGAAATAAAAAATATATTTGAAGAAGAAAGTAAAAATATACAATTATCCACAGAAGTTTTAGATGATATTATGAAAAATAGAAAATTAACTTTAAAAAATAAATTAAACAATTTTTTAAACAGAGAAATAGAAATTAATTTATCCCCTGCAATAATAGGATTTGTAGCAATTTTAGCCATAACCATATTACCAAAGGATTTATTTAATAAAGAAAAAATAGAAATAATAAATTTAAATGGTTCTCAAATAATTTTTAGAAGTGATAAAGAGGTGAATAAAATATGAAAATAAAGATAAAAACTTTAATATCACTTATAATATTAACTTTGTTTGTATTTTTAATTGTAGTACCCTATATAAATTTAGGAATAGGAGAATTTTTAGATAAAAATGGATCTTCTAGAGCACAAGCTTTTTATAAAAATTATTTATCTAGTCCCATAAAACTAAAGGAAAAAAAAGCTTTATATTTATATGGAGAAAATATTTTAGGAGGGTTTCACAAATATACTATTATGTCTACGTGTAGTGGATCTGGTGGAGAGAAAAATAACATTCCAGAAGACATAAAAAAGGCAAAAGAAGTATTTGAAAAAATTTTATTAAAGGACTTAGATGAAAATTATAATAATAAATACACTAAAAAAGCTTATTCTAGATTAATGGATATAAGCATAGCTACTTTAGATATAGATGAATTAATTCATTGGATAAATTGGGGAAAAGGCAAGAATAATGAAGAAATTAAAAATATAAGCAAACTTTATGAAGGATACTATTATTACACTCAAAGAGATTATAAAAAGGCAGAAACAATTTTACAAGGATATAATAAGGGAATGGATTTAGATTTTAAATATTACTATTTATTAGGAGATATTTATTCACACAAGGGCAATATAGAAAAGGCTATGGACTACTTTGAAAAAGCAAGTAATATTGGTTGGATACCTGGAGAGTATTTATTTGGTGGAAGTGATGTAAGCCATAAAAATATATTGTTTAAGGATTATAAAAACAAATTAAAAGGAGACTACAAAATTAGAGGAAAGGTAAGTTACAACGGAAAAGGACTACCTTTTGTAGAAGTTTATATGAATGATGAAATTGGAGTATTTTATACTGGAGGTAATTTCCCAGTTGCCATAACAGATAAAAATGGAGAATTTGAAACCTTAGGATTTACACAAGGTGTTTATGATATTGGAATTGGAATTAATACCTCTCAATTATATGATAAAGTTTTTTTAAGAAAAAATATAAGCTCTATACAACTAAATAAAGATATGGATTTTGACTTTAATTTAATCAAACCAATAAAAATAAAAAAACCACTACCAGGAACCATAGTAAAAGAAAAAATTGAAATTTCTTGGGATAAAGTAAAGGGAGCGGATTATTATACAGTAGAACCTATAACATTTGGTAATCCAAAAGAAAAATCAGGAAGTAGCTTTAGATCTCCATTACATCATGAAAGTGGAGAGTACAAGATAGGAGAAAATAATATTAAATTTAATATAAAAAAGCTAAATGAAAATATAGGTGTAGGAGGACTTTCCTTTGATGGAGAAGAGATGATAGTTAATCCATCAGGAATACTAGGAACTTTTATTCCCAATATAGAATATCCAATTGTGGTTAATGGATATGATAAAGAAGGAAATCTAATAGGTAGCAGCCTTCCTTTAATATGTAATTATGATGAAATGCCTAGTATAAAAGTGGAGGGAGATTTAACTTTAGGAGAACAACTTATACTAGATAAAAAATATGAAAAAGCCATTAAACATTATGAAGAAAAATTAAATAAAAATCCAAAGGATAAGGAAGCACTTCTTTATTTATGTAAATTTTACATGATTGGTTGGAAAAAAGATAAGAAAGACTACAATAAAGCTTTAAAATATGCCAAAGAATATGATGATTTAACTAATAATAAACTTTCTTTTGAAGTAGTGAATTTTATGGAAAATAAAAATATAAGAGAAAATCAAAAATTAGTAAAAGAAATATTAGATAACATTCCACAAAAACATAGGGATACAAATTATTATCATGAAAGAGCTAAATACCATTTGGCTTTAGAGGAATTTGAAAAGGCTAGAGAAAATTATGAGAAAATGTCAGATTATAAATTTATAGATATGATTTATATTGACATATATCTACAAGATTACACAAAATCTATAAATACATTAAAAAGCGGAGAAATTAGTTTAAAAAAGATGAATGTAGTAAAGGTAATAGATGCTTTAAATAATATGAATAATGTACCTAAAAAAGATAAGGAACTTTTAAAGGAGCTATTAAAATCAGTACTAGTAGATAATCTAAATATTGAAGATGGAAAAAAACTTTATGAAAAAGTATTTAATTCAGTGGATAATATGAAAGTAAAACAAATTTTAGAAGAGATAAAAAAAGAAGAGTATTGGGATCAAATGTAGTAGGAATCCCTGCTTCAAAATGGATTGGATGCAATAAATGCAAAAAAAGGTTAGATGAAAAAGAAGATCAATTTCCATATGTAGACTCAGAACAATTAAAGAATACAGCCTATTTAATATCAAATTTTTTAACTAATTTTAATATGGATACTTATAATAAAATAGTAAATGGAGATAAAATATATTCTAGTAACAAAAAAGTAGATAAAATAGGAGAAGTTAATGGATTTAAATTAAATAAAATAAATGCTTATCCAATAAAAAGTGGCTATGATAGTGTAACAGAATATGAGTATATTAATAAAAATGATAAAAAGTATATTTTCACAGAGCAAATTAAAACATTTATTAATTTAGATGACTATGGTGAGTTTAAATCACTAGATAAAGATAATAATTGGCTTTATTCTATAAGTAAAGATTCAAAATATAATACTAAAGTTTTTTATTGTTTTGGAATACATTTTGGAGAAATAAAAGGTGATATTTCCATAGAGGAAGCAATGAATATATTAAAGGTTTATTCTAAGAAATATTTCTATTATTAATAAATAGTATAAGGACAGCATAATGATAATAACTTGAATGATGATCAACTATTAGATAAGTTAATTAGAGATAAAATATTTATTATTGAAGGAAAAAAATAAAATCTTATACCATCTAATGAAGAAGTTACAAATAGGGTAAACCTCCTTTACTATTTGCAGTAACAAATGTGTTTTACGATGATGGAATATTTGATATTTTTTTCAGTTCAATTACTCTGTTATTATTATTATCATAAATATAAAAGTTTTTATTCAATAGTGAAACTACCTGAATACTTTTTTCTCCATAACAAATAAATATATTATTTTTATATTTATGATATTTTCCTTTTTCAATTATACTATTATTAAATTTTATAAAAAATTCTTTTTCTGTAAAATTAAATTCGTATACATCAGGTAAATACTCTGTAGATTGATAAAAACCTTTAATATATTCTAAAGGTTTTTCTTTATTTAAATTATAAATACTAAATATTAATAATACAACTAATATAATATTTAGTATAAGTGAAAAAGATAATATAATTTTTTTATTTTGCTTCATTTTAAACACCTCATAGAAATCTTATAGATAATAATTTCATTAATACTCCATTTTAAAGATAATGTAAAACTAAGAAATGAAATTTAAATAGTTAATAAGTCTATTTACAAGCCTTTTAGCACCTGTTATTTTAACTTTATCATCATTATATGTGCTAATAAAAATTTTTTCCCCAAATAAAGAATCAATAAATCTTGGTTTTATTATAATAATATTATTTTCTTGTTTCATTTCCCATTTCATATCTTCTAGAGCAGTTTCTAAATGTGCTGTATTTATAATAGGTATAATTTTCTCTGTATCCATATATTGAAAAGCATTAATAACAGCCATTATTATAAATGACAAAATAAAATATTTCATAGAATTATAACTTAATTCATTGTTTATTAAAATCATTGATATTGATATTATTATTATTGCTATGGAATAAAGCAATAAAAACTTAAAAAAATGCTTAAAATAAGAATTAATTTTATTCATAGATATCTCCAATTTATAATGTGATGTTAAAAACCCATCCTTTCAGTTTTTATCAGATATTTCCTTTATATTATATCATGAGTTGTACAATTCAATGCTCTACCTGTTTAAATAGTATTTTATTATAGTTTGAGTATTAAGCTTTATGTCTGTTGACATTAAGTATACAGGATATTTAAAGCTTTTACTATCAACTTCATAGCATATTAAAAATCCATATATTATGTTATAATAAAAATATAGAATATTAAACTAATCTACTATCTTAGGGAGTGAAATTATTGGAACAATCGTTATATATGTTAACAACATTATTCATGACATTGTTAATTATGGGGTTTTTTGATAAAAAGAAAAAGGATAAGATTAAATAATATCTTTGTATTTTGATAGATTAAAATATATTCCAAATTCTAATGAAAAATTTTTAGGCAGATATATGGTTAATTTTTCAGATGATTATTTTAAAAAAGACGTTAAGTGTGCAACTATAATTATAAAATTTAACAATAAAAGTAATTCAATATTTTTAAGTTAATTCCACTATTCTATTTATTACAAGTATAAGGCAATAATATAAAACCTCAAAGTGCGTCTTTTGACAAATTTCGTTTACGTATTTATAATAAAATAAGTAAATAATTTAATAGTTTAATAGTTTAAATTTTAGGTGCCTTGTTAGGCTTAATATGGAAACAGGTGAAAATCCTGTACGGTCCCGCCGCTGTAATGGGGAGATTTTATAAAGTATACCACTTCACATAAGAGGGAAGGTTTATAGAATTGAAGAACCAAAGTCAGAAGACTTACCTGTAATTAGACACTAATAACTCTACGGTTGATAGGGGAGGTGTATTAAAGTTACTTTTATAGACAACTATAATATGTTTTTATATCAACTTCTCATATGTTATTGAGAAGTTTTTATTTTTTACGAATAATATAATATTTAAATTTAATTGTAGAATTTTAGTGTCAGAGCTAATCACTTATACATAATTTTATTTAATGAATTAGGAGGGAAAATATATGAAGAAAAATTTGAACTTTAAGAGAATAATGTCAGCTACTTGTATAGCTTTGGTTTTAGGAGCATCATTTACAGCATGCTCAAATACAGCTAAAGATACAGCAAATAAAGATGGAAAGGCTACAGAAGTAAAGGCTACAAAATTTACTCCTTTTGAAATTGAAACTTATAATACAGTTGTAAAATATACAAAAGTCCCTGAAAAGGTAGTTAGTTTTAATGCACATACAACAGAAAATTTATTTGCATTAGGCTTAGAAGATAAAATAATTGGAACAGCTTATAATAATGCAAAAATACTTCCACAATATGAGGAAAAACTTAAAAAAATACCTGTGTTGGCAGAAAAATATCCTTCAATGGAAGCTCTTCTTGGAGCAGGTCCTGATTTTGTATATGGTAGAAGTTCTGCTTTTGGGAAAAAGGGAGTAGGGACAGTTAAAGATTTTGTAGACAATAGTATAATGCCTTATGTTTCAAAGGCTACTTATACAGAAGGGGCTACAATAGAAGATACATATGAAGATTTCCGCAATCTAGGTAAAATTTTTAATGTAGAGGATAGAGCGGAAAAGATAGTTGAAAAGATGAAAAATCAAATTAGCGAAGTACAAAAAAAGACAAGTAAAGTAGATAAAAAGATTAAAGTTTTTGTGTATGATAGTGGAAATGATCAGGCCTATACAGCAGGAAAAAGTCTTCAAAGCAATATTATTGAACTTGCAGGTGGACAAAATATATTTGGTGATTTAAAAAAGACATGGGAAAAGGTTAGTTGGGAAGCAGTTGTAGAAAGAAATCCACAATGCATAATTATAAATGATTATGGCAAAGTGTCAGCAGAAGATAAAATCAAATTCTTAAAAAGCAACAAAGCATTAAAAGATATAGATGCAATAAAGAATAACAGATTTGTAATTTTACCATTACCAAGTGTATTTACTGGAATTAGAAATGGAGATGCAGTAGAGAATTTAGCAAAGGAACTTTATCCTGATTTATTTAGATAGGTTGGTGAAATAATTGAAGACTATCTTCAAAGAAAACACATCTTTTCTTTTTATAATTTTGTTTGTAATTATGATTTTATCAATGGTGGTAGCTGTTGGAATTGGTCCTGTGTCTATTGATTTTATGGATGTTTGGAAAATAATATTATACAAGCTAGGTTTTAATATAGATGGGGTTGCACAAATAAGTAGCAATATTCAACGAATAGTATGGTATTTAAGGCTCCCAAGAGTTATATTAAGTGCAGTTGTAGGAAGTGGTCTTGCAATAGCTGGAGTAAGTATGCAGGCTTTTACAAAGAATCCATTATCCGATCCATATATACTTGGAATATCATCAGGAGCATCTGCAGGGGCAGTGGCAGCAGCCCTTATAGGCATATTTAATATTTTTGGGATTTTTGCTATGCCAATAGGAGCTTTTATAGGTTCGTTAATATCTATAATTGTTGTATATTCTCTATCAAGAACCAAAGAAGGAATATTACCTATTAGACTAGTTCTTACTGGACTAGCAGTGTCTTCAATTTTTTCCGCATTTACAAATTACCTTATATATAGTTCCAAAGATGAAAGTGGAATTAGAAATGCAGTATTTTGGATGATGGGCGGACTTTCAGGTACTAAATGGATATATATTCCCATACCTTTAGCAGTACTTATAGTATCAATTCTAGTATTATTTTGTTTAAGTAATGCGTTAAACACCATGCTAATTGGTGAGCAAACAGCTATAGTATTAGGAATGAATATAAAGCTTATAAGAACTATAGTAGTTTTGGTTTGTGCATTACTTACAGGAACTTTGGTTGCCATAAGCGGATCAATAGGTTTTGTAGGATTAATAGTGCCACATATATCAAGGAATTTTGTAGGCTCAGATCATAGAAAAGTTCTTCCCATTTCTGCGCTTTTAGGGGCATTATTGATAATTTGGGCAGATGTTGCAGCTAGAATGGTGGTTGCCCCTCAGGAACTACCTATAGGAATAGTTACTGCACTTACTGGAGGACCATTTTTTATATGGTTACTTAAACGAAATAGATATTCTTTTGGAGAGTGAATAATATGTACCTAGAAATAGAGAATCTTGACTATGAGATAGAAAATAAAAAAATATGTGATAAAATAAAACTTCAGGTTAACAAAGGAGAGTTTGTAGGTATAATAGGACCTAATGGAAGTGGTAAGTCTACACTTTTAAAGAATATATATAAAGTGCTAAAACCTAAAGGTGGTACCATTTATTTGAATAGTAAAGATTTAATTAAAAGTTCCAATAGAGAAGCGGCTGAAGAGATGTCTATAGTGGCACAAGAAAACAATGTAGGATTTGATTTCAGTGTAAAGGAGATAGTTTTAATGGGTCGATACCCATCCAAAAAGCTTTTTGAAGGAAGTAATAGCCAAGACATACAAATAGTAAGAGACTCATTAGAAAAAGTAGGAATGGAAAGTATGGAGAAAAAAAGTTTTTCAAAACTATCAGGTGGAGAGAAACAAAGAATATTAATAGCTAGAGCAATAGCACAGGACACGGAATTTATGATACTTGATGAGCCTACTAATCATTTGGATATAGGTTGCCAGATAAAAATACTTAAATTGCTTAGAACCTTAAAAAAGACAATTTTAATATCTTTACATGATTTAAACATGGCAGCAGAATATTGCGATAGAATATATGCAATAAAAGATGGAAAAATTGTGGACAGTGGAACTCCAAAACAAGTTTTAAAGCCTGAGCTTATTAAAGAATTGTATAAAGTAGATGCTTATATACAAACAGATCCAAACACTGAAAAAGTAAAAATTAATTATATACTATCTTAAAATATAATTTAGAAATATAAAAGTTAATACTATTAAACAGTCTGCTATAAGGACATTTTTTTACTTCTTTTTTTATGAAATAAAATAGAACTACCTAAAAACAAGCAACATAGAAATACAATAAAAAACATATTATTAAAATTAGTTGCTAGGTTAACAAGTACTGATGTAAATATCCAGTATAAAAATCTTATAAGTAATTGTGTTAATATAAACTTTATATTAATGTTCATTGTTAATATCAATTAGGATTCTTGCAAAATATTGAGTAAACTTATTTTTACACATTTAAAATTCCCCCTAAAGTAAAAATATTTACTATATATGCATTCTTCTATGAATGTTCTAAAAATCCTTTTATAATTTTAAATTATAAAAGGAAAATATACTTGGAGGAGATTGTTTTGAGACATATATTTAAAGTACAATTTTTAATTAGCATTATTATATTAAGTTTAAGTATTTTAATTATATCTAAGTATTTTAATAATGAGTAAATATCATATAGTATTTGCACCTAAATATAGAAGAAAAGAAATATATAGAGATAAGAAAAAAGAAATAGGAAAAATACTTAGGATGTTATGTGAAGGAATGGTGTAGAAATCATAGAAGCAAATGCATGTAAAGACCATATTCATATGCTTGTATCAATACCACCGAAAATGAGTGTTTCAGGATTTGTAGGTTTTTTAAAGGGAAAAAGTAGCTTAATGATATTTGAAAAATTTGCAAATTTAAAGTATAAATACGGAAATAGGCATTTTTGGTGTAGAGGATATTATGTAGATACAGTATAGGGCTTAAGAAAATGGGGCTGTCCCGTTAGAATATTTTTTATGCTAATGCGACAGCCCCTTTTGGTATTACAAGGATATCTGGGAGATGTAAACCTCCATTACATTAAAAGTCATAATAGCTACTACTTTTATTTGGCATCAATAATTTGTTGTGCCATTTTAACTAATTCATCTTGTGATACATTAGAATCTATTGCTACAAAAGAATAGCTAATTCCATTTTCCATCCAATGTAAACCTTGAACTTGAGAAATTCCTTCCTTATTAGATCCATAGGTAAATACATATTTACCAGATAATTCATCTTGTTTATCTTGTTTTGTCATTTTGTAATCTGCTGGTACAACTTTGTTAGTATATGAATGATAATATAACTCTATACCGTTATAAGTATCAACAATAGTTGCTTTCTTTGGTTTTTCACCTAATCTTCCATTTTCCATATAAAGACCTAGGCTATCATTTCCTTTTTTATAAGTAAAATCAAGTGATTTTGTTTTCTCTAAAGAATTACCTTTTTCATCTAGTGCTTCATTATTTACAGTATGCCCACTTTTAAATGTATAGCCATTATCAAATTTCTTAACTAATTTAGGTTTAAATCCAAAGTCCTTTTTTACTTGCTCTATTGTAGGTATATCAGTGTAAGTTGGTATGATACTGCTATGTGAAGTTATAGAGAATATTTTCCCAGCAGCGAATACAGTTGTTCCTACTATCATAACAGCCGCTAGAGCAGCCACAATTTTTTTCTTAAATAATCCCTTTATACATATTTTTTTATTTTCCATTTCACAATTCTCCTTTTGATCTGGTAAGCTGTTTAATGTTGCACTTACCGTATTTTTAAAACTTTCAGGTGTATTTGGAAAGGCATTATTCCAATTATAATTATTCATAACTTACCTCCATATGCTCTAATTCTATTTTTAATAATTTTCGTCCTCTTGATAATCTACTTTTTACAGTTCCTGAGGGTATTTTTAAAATCTGTTTAATTTCTTCCACAGAATATCCCTCCACATAATGAAGAACAATTGTAATACGAATACGATGTGGCAATTGCCTAATAGCAAAATATAATTCACTATAATCTTCTTTATCTTGGGCTTTTGAATACTCAAAGTATTCTTCATAAGATACCACTGGATGCTTTTTACGTTTTAAACTATAACATTCATTTATAAGTATCCTAATTAGCCAGGTTTTAAAATATTCTTCTTTCTTTAATGTGCCTAATTTGTTATAGGCTTTTAAAATTGCACTTTGAACTGCATCTTCACAATCTTCATCATGAATCAAAATTGATTTTGATACATGATATAAAGTAGATTCAGTCTCAAGGACCTTATCTGCAAATGCATCTTTATTCAATTGAATTCCTACCTTCCTTTGCAAAATGTAGCGCTACTTTTTTACCTTACACTAATTAGATGCATATATCTACCAAAAGGTTCATCAAGGATTAAAATTCATTTCCTTATAAATTCCTTATAATTAGGGTTTAGTATTTAATTGTAAGGAGGATGATAGAAATGAACGAAATTATTTTAGAAACAAAAAGATTGTGTAAAACATTTAAAAAACAAGAGGCGGTTAAGGAAGTTTCAATATCAGTTCAGAGAAATTCAATATATGGATTACTAGGACCAAATGGGGCAGGAAAATCAACATTATTAAAAATGATTACAGGAATGCTTAGACCAACTTCAGGTGAAGTTTTTTTCCATGGACATAAATGGAGTAGAAAGGATCTTAGAAAAATTGGTTCTTTAATAGAATCAGCACCTTTGTATGAAAATTTAACGGCAAAAGAAAATTTAAAGGTTAGAACTACAGTACTCGGATTACCAGATTCAAGAATAGATGAAGTATTAAGTATAGTAGAACTTAAAGACACAGGGAAAAAGAGGGCAGGACAATTTTCTATGGGGATGAAACAAAGACTAGGAATTGCCATTGCACTTTTAAACAATCCAAAACTTTTAATTTTAGATGAACCAACTAATGGACTAGACCCCTTTGGAATACAAGAATTAAGAGAACTTATACGTTCTTTCCCAAGCAAAGGCATTACAGTGATATTATCAAGTCATATACTAAGCGAAGTAGAACAGATTGCTGACCATATTGGAATTATATCAGGTGGAGTTCTTGGATATGAAGGAGAGTTAAAAAGAGGAGAAGATTTAGAAAAATTATTTATGAATATTGCGGGAAAATATAGGAGGGAGAAGTAATTATGCTTAAATACTTTGTTTCAGAAAATATGAAGATAAAGCGTAAATTTGTAAAGAAATTAGTATGGATAGCTCCAATAATGGTGATTCTTCTTTCAGTTTTTTTAATAGTAAATTATTTTCAAGTGTCTATTTATAACTGGTGGTATACGACAATTCTTCCAGGGGTTATTGCTATAGAGGGATGCTTTTTATATAAGATAGATGGAGATACGAAAAATAAATTAGTAATGGCACTGCCGGTAGATTTAAAAAAAGTGTGGATTGCTAAAATATTAGTGGCAGTAAAAAATATAGCCATTTCTTGTATGATTATTTTTATAGCTGGTCAGTTAAGCGTATTTGTTATTCCAATGAGAAGCGAATCTAACATTTCGATGTTAAGTGGGTTTGTAGGGATTCTAGTAATAATTATTACGTCAATTTGGCAAATTCCGCTATACTTTTATTTAGGAAGTAAGATAGGTGTATTTCCAAGTATTATACTAAGTTTAGCAACAAATATATATTCTATAGTTATGGCTACAAAAAGGTTTTGGATAGTTAATCCTTTTTCATATACATCTAGACTTATGTGTCCTATATTAAGACTTCTTCCAAATGGACTTTTAGCAAAAGAAGGTAGTAAAACATTCACACCAGAACTTTTAAATACATCATCAATACCACTTGGAATTGGAATTTCTGTAGTGTTATTTATAGTAATTACTTATTTAACAGCTAAATGGTATGAAAGACAGGAGGTAAAATAATGAAGATTTTACGCCTTATGAAGGCAGATTTTATAAAAATGAAACATACTTCATTTTACTGGATTCATATTTGTATGCCAGTTATAGGAACTTTCATGTTTTTATGGTATTATTCATTTTCAATTTTGGGAAGTATAGGTAAGGTAAATGGTTATTTAGATGCATTATCATTAGTATTTCCAGTGTTAATTGGAATTATATGTTCAACTGTAATAGAACAGGAAGTAATGGCAGGAAAATTTAAAGAAATGTTATCAATAGAATATGGAAAGGGAATATGCCTTTTAAGCAAGATATTAGTTGTACTTGTTATGGGCTTTTTTTCACTTAGCTTAGCGGTAGGTGGATTTTTTATTGGATTTCAATATATTTTAAAGCAAAATATACTACCATTTAAGTTTTATGTTATTTTAACTTTATTAATATTTGTAGCACAGATATTTATATATTTATTTCATTTGTGGTTAAGTATTAAGTTTGGAAGTGAAGCATCTATAGGAATGGGCATATTTGAAAGCTTGTTTTCAGCATTAATTATTACAGGACTTGGTGATGGAATATGGCAATGGATTCCTTGTGCATGGTCTGTTAGATTTTGCAATAATTTTTTTATAAAAGAATCTAATTCTATAGATGTGTTTAATGAGTTAGCTGATTTTAATACAGGACTTTCTATTAATGCCATAGGACTCAGAAATTGCATTATTTTTACCATTGTTTTAGGGATTTTATTCGGAATATGGTTTAACTTTTTCGAAGGTAGAGAAAATGAATAATAAAGAATCGGATTTTATGGGAATATAACTTATAATAGATGTGGGAGGGATTAAAATGGCATATATTTTAGCTATAGATGATGAAGAAGGAATATTAACTATTGTAAAAAGTGCTTTAGAAAAAGAAGGACATACTGTCACTACAGTTTCTAATCCCACATGTCTTTCAAAAGATAAATATTTAAAATATGATTTAATTTTACTTGATGTAATGATGCCAGAAATAGATGGTTTTTCCCTTTGTAAAAAAATACGTAATTTAGTTGATTGTCCAATAATATTTTTAACAGCTAAGACTATGGAACAAGATATTGTAATGGGATTAAGTTTGGGAGGGGATGATTATATATCTAAGCCTTTTGGTATTAGCGAACTAAGGGCAAGAGTAGCGGCACATTTAAGACGTGAACATAGAGAAAAACAAAACGCTTTTTCTGTATCTAATGTGAAATTTAATATAACTTCAAAAGAGGCATATTATAATGAAAAATTAATACCTTTTACAAAAAGTGAGTATAGCATATGTGAATGTTTAGCTATGAATCATGGACAAGTATTTTCTAAAGAAAGAATATATGAAAAGGTATTTGGAGTTTATGGAAATAGTGATACCACAACAATTGTAGAACATATTAAAAACATACGAAATAAGTTAAAAGATATGGGGATAAATCCGATAGAAACAGTTTGGGGGATAGGGTATAAGTGGAAAGAATAAAAAAGCAAAAAAGTATTTCTAAAATTTTTGCAATATATGTGGTTGTCTTTTGTATAACTTCTATTATTTCAGTGCTATTATATATGGGTATATTTGTCATTGGATTAAGAAGTGGAATTATATTACCAGCTAATTATTACGAGAAGACAATTGAAAAATATAGAGAAGATATATCAAAAGCTAAAGATGTACAAAAAATAATACCTAAGGAATGTAAATATGCAGTTTATAGTTTAGATGGCGAAGTTCTTCAAGGAAATATTTCCAGGGAAAAAGCTATAGATATTTGGAATTTTATAAAGTCAAATAAAGCAAGTAAGTCAAAATTTTTTTACAAAATTATTCAAAGAAAAGATGGAATTTGTGTTGTAGAATATAGGCTTAATGCAAGTTTTAAAAATCCAACTTTGAGAAAATATATTAAAAATCCTGAGGGTATTTTGTTTATATTATTATTTGCTTTATTTGTTGTGCAGATTATTATTCTTTCAAAATGTTTTAAAAAAAGATTGAAAAAAGAAATGAAAATTTTAAAGGATATTACAGAAAATATACAAATGAAAAACTTAGAGTTTAAAGTAAAATACTCTAATATAGTAGAAATAAATGATGTAATTAATGCATTAGATAAAATGAAAACAGAGTTAAATGACTCACTTACTAAACAGTGGGATATGGAAGAAACTCGCAAGGAACAAATAGGAGCATTGGCTCATGATATAAAAACACCTTTAACAATAATTAGAGGAAATTCAGAACTTTTAGGAGAATCAGATTTAAATGCTGAGCAAACTAAATTTAATAATGCTACTCTAAATGAAATTAAAAATATGGAATTTTACATTAAATCTTTAATAGAAATTACAAGGTCAGAAAAGGAAGCTGTAATACAAAAAAAGCAAGTAAACGTAATGGATTTTATAGATGATATAACAAAGAGTGCAAGTTTAATTAGTAAAAATAAGAATTTAAATTTTAAAAGTCAAATTAAAAATATACCAGAATTTATTTTTGTAGATGAAATAGCACTAAAACGAGTTATAAATAATATTATTTCAAATTCCATTGATTATTCTTTAAATAATGGGGAAATATTATTTACTGTTGATTCTGATGATAAAAATATACAATTTATAATTGAAGATTCAGGAAAGGGCTTTACAAAAGAAGAAATAAGCTTTGCAACAAAGCAGTTTTTTCAAGGAGATAAAAGTAGAAATTCAAAAAATCATTATGGTATGGGATTATATATTGCAAAAAGAATTATAGAAAAACATAATGGAAGTATAATTCTAGAGAACTCAAAATCACTTAAAGGTGCAAAGGTTATATTAAATTTACCAAATAGTTAAAGAACAGTTATCGAAGTTTATTTAGTGAATAATTAACAGTTGATAACCCCGTTGCTTGCATTAAAAAGCTATACAAACAAATGTTCATCATTTTACTTGTTATTTCTTCTAATATTGCAATATGAGTTTCCATATAATGAAAATTTCGTTATAATTATTATCTAGATAAATTATTAATTTATATTGTTGAAATTAAAATTTTTTAAATAGAAAAATTATATAGGTTTATTTTTTATAATAATTTGATATAATATATATAAGGAAACTCATTGAGGTGAGTTGAGGAGTACAGAATTCTAAAAAATAAGTTTATAAGAATTTTAGTAAGAAAAGCTTAGTGCTCTAACACTAAGCAATCCTTGGAACATTTATTTTGTTTTAGGGCTATTGGATAAAATTTATTATATGAATTTAAGAGTTTAAAGCACTAATCATTGTCGGATGGGTGCTTTTTCTCTTTGCTATTAAGTTCTATATGAATACCAAGAAATTTACTCTTGATAATTAACTTAGAAATAAAAAGATTATGTTTTAAAACTAATCTAATAACATAGATTGTAGCAAAACTTTTTATCATTAATTTTAGCATATCCAATACCACCCCCTAACTATGATGAAATATCACCAATAGTCCAAGGGGATAAAATGCCCAAAACCCCCGTAGCCATCCTACTACGGAATTTTAAAATATCACCTTAGAATTATACCATAATTATGTAGAATATATACACAAGAATAATATGGAAAAATCTCACTTAGAGATCATAGGGATAACCGTATCATAAGTAATATGGTATTTATAAAATATGTTATAATGAAATTAGGAACAAATTTGAGTAATAGACAAATTAGTAGTTTATGGAGGAAAAGTATGGTAGGAATAGAGAATAAATTTAGGAGTGTGAATAAAATTATGAAAAGAATACCCTATGGTATTTCCAATTTTGAAGTTTTAAGAAAAGAAAATTATCTTTATGTAGATAAAACATCATATATAGAAATTTTAGATAGATATGCTCCTTATCAATTTTTTATAAGACCTAGAAGATTTGGAAAAAGTTTATTTATATCCACATTAGAAAATTACTATGATATAAATAAGAAGGATAAATTTGAAGAATTATTTGGAGATTTATATATAGGCAAAAATCCTACAGAGAAGAGAAATAAGTTCCTTGTTTGGAAAATAAGTTTTGCTGGTATTGATGCAGGTCATGGAGAAGAAGAACTTAGAAAGAGTTTTAATTCAAAAGTAATTTTATCAGCTATAGGGTTTTTAAATCAATACTCAAATTTATTGGGAGAAAACACTATTCCAAAAGAAGTAGACAGTGCCGAAATGGTAGTGCAATATATATCTTTATTAGCTAGCAAAATAAAACTACCTGTATTTGTTTTAATAGATGAATATGATAATTTTGCCAATGAACTAATTACAGGAGGAAAACAAAGCACCTATGAAAGTATTCTCCATGGTGAAGGCTTTGTTAAAGTGTTTTATAAAGCATTAAAAGATGCAACTATGGATAATTTTAATAGAATATTTATGACTGGAGTAAGTCCTATAATGTTAGATGATTTAACCAGTGGATTTAACATAACCATGAATTATACTCTAGATAGAGATCTTAATGCCATGATGGGATTTACAAGAGAAGAGCTATCTTGGATTATGGATGAAGTTAATATAAAGGATACAGAACTTAGAAAAAAAATATGTACCGATATGACTACTTATTATGATGGATATAAGTTTAATAAAAAAGCTAATAGTGTATTTAATCCAGATATGTCTATGTATTTTCTTAATAAATATTTAGCATATAATGAATATCCAGAAGAAATGATAGATAATAATGTAAAAACAGATTATGGAAAAGTTAATCAGCTAGCGTATAATTTTAATGACACAGAAGCCCTAGAGGAAATAATGACTAAGGGCGAAACCTCTACTATGCTTGTGGATAGATTTAATATTCATACCATGTACAGTGTAAAAGAAAATTTTAAATCCCTATTATTTTATCTTGGAATGCTTACAATAAAAGGGCAAGGACCACTTGGTACAGTACTTAGAGTGCCTAACTATGTGATAAAAACAATTTATTGGGAACAATATTTTCAAAGAATGAATTTAGAATATAATATTCAACCACAAGATATAAGAATAGCTGTTAATGAAATGAGATCATATGGAAACATTGAGCCTTTAGCTAAGATTATAGGTGAAATACTAGAAGATTTATCCAATAGAGATTTAATTCAAATGGACGAAAAGCACATTAAAATGATGTTTTTAACTCTTTTAGGAATAGACAGCACCTATTTTATACAAAGTGAAGCTGAAAATAACAAAGGTTATGTGGATATAATGCTTAAAAGAAAAATTCAATATAAAGATATAACCAAATTTCAATGGATTATAGAATTAAAATATATAAAGGAAAGTGAAAGAAATACCTTAGAAAAAGTTAAAGAGGATGGGCTAAAACAACTTAAAGGCTATGTGGAAAGTAAAATAGTTAAAGAACAACTAGGAGAAGAAGGATTGAAAAAAGCTCTTATTATTGTGGTAGGTAAAAAGGATATTTATACTGAGATAATACCAGAAACATAAATTATGCCTAATGAATTAAGTATTAAGTATAATAAAAAAATTATAGATGGGGTTTGTCCATCTATAATTTTTAATATAAGAGAATATCGTAGAAATTAATTTAAGTTATAATTATTTAAATCTGGTAAGGTATTCTTTATATAAATAATACTAAACACTATTGATGAAACAAAACAACTAAAAATTATTAGTATAAGCATTGCTGTTTTAAATTCACTATTAGTATTTATTGACAAATTTGTATACTTAGATAATACTGGAAACATAAATATGCTTGCATTATTTAATAAATGAAGAATAATACAATTTAAAATATTTTTAGTTTGAAAAAATAATATGGCACATAGCAAGCCAAAAATTAATCTACCAAGTATATTTATATCAAAATGTGCTATTCCAAATAATATTGCAGAAACAAAAATTGCTGGAATAATACTAAATCTTATTTTTAACCTATTTAATATAACACCTCTAAATATTAACTCTTCAACTATAGGAGCTAAAGTTATGCCACAAATAATATACATAGCAGAAGGAAGTTTTATAGAGGATTTGTCTCCAATAAAAAAAACAAAATCCTATTCCAATATAAATTACCAATATTTAAAATATATAAATGAGTTATTTTTTTATAATCTATGTTTTTTATACAATTAATTATTTTACTTTTAATAAATACATTTTCTTTAGATAATATTATACAAAACCAAATTATAATTAAAAGATTTAAAATGATTTCTCTAAAGGCCTTGTCCTTTAAACAAATATTGTTAATAAAAGGTATTGCTACAATTGCAAAAGTCAATATAATTGAACAAATATAAATTAGTATTATTTTTCGTATCTTTATTTTCTCAAATAGATTATCTATTAAAACCACGTCCTTTTGCATTTATTTTACATTTATCATTCTACTATTATAGTATTAATACCCTATTAATTTAAACTTAATATAAACTTAATAACAAAAAATACATATTAATAAATCATTAAATACAAAAGGTTATGGTATAATGTCCATAATTCACTGTTAGTTATTCACTAAATAAAGGTTTTGCTTACAAAACCTTTATTTTAGAAAATACTCTTTATAAACTTCCCATCTACTATTTTCCCATTTAAGTATAGATATATTATCAAAATAAGTTTCAAATTGCGGATTATATTTATTTACATATTCCCATATATCATAGAATTTATCCTCTTTAAGACGGCTTACTATGGTACAGTGAAACACCTTATTTTTATCATTGCCTTCATGATGTTTCCACTTTAACCAATTAACCTTTTTAAGATTATTAATAAATTCATCATGGACTTTTAAGGCTTCTTTAGAAGGAATGACTTTCATAAAAACCACATCAGTTCTAAATTTATCAAATCCACTAATCTTTATATTTTGCTTATTATTATTTTTTACAAATTCCTCTGTTATTTTTTCAATTTCCCCTATATTCTCCGTTTCAAAAGGAGCTTTTATAGTAAAGTGAGCAGGAAGCTTTTGTTTTTTAACATTAAACTTAGAACACACATCATTTACAAGTTTTTCATGAAATTTAAGTACATCATCTTTAAATAAACATACTATAACATATCGATTCATATAAAAATCCTCCTTACTCTATTAATATTCTTTATATTTAATAGAAGAAAAGTCTTCAAAATTCTCTTCATTATATTCTTTCACAAAAGACATTTTTTTAAAATCCTTAAACCAAGTTCCCTGATAAGTTAAATTTCCATAATCACCTTCTATAAGATCATTATAAAATCTTCTACTAATAGGAAATGGAATTTCCTCACCATGTTCCGTTTTAAAAGTTACATAATAATTAGTATTATGATGATGAGTAATGGTACCGTTATTATTGTGCACATGAGTTGTTGTTCGCTTATCTTTATCAATTACCTTAGCTTCTACCGTAATAATTGGACATTTTGAGTTCTCTGAATATTGTTTTATTCTACTGAAAATAATATATATAAATACAAAGATAAATAGTGCTTGAAACATTTTAGTTACCCCCTAAAAATAATAAATATATTAAATATATTATACAGCTAATAATTAACAGTGAACAACCTTTAGTCAATGAACAACCTTAATTAATGAACAACTAACAATGAATAATGAATAATTAAGGAGGATTTTGTTTTGTTGGCTCGTTCGCTTCGCTGAACATCGCGGGCTTAGCTGTAATTGAAAATGGAAAGTTCCTTCACTAAGAAAGGAAGATTATGTGATATAATTAATATGAAAATAAATGAAAAATACGGAGGGAATAATTTGGAACATTTAGGAAAATATGAAGAATTTACAATAGTAAGAAATGGTGCACCAGGGTACTACCTAGACATGAAAACAGGAAATACCAGTGATGATGTATTACTACCTCACAGTGATGCAGAAGGAAAAGGATTAAAGACAGGGGATAAAATTAAAGTTTTTATATATAAAGATTCTAAAAATAGACCTATTGCAACAATAAAAGAACCATTAGCAGAAGTGGGGGACATAGCTTATTTAGAAGTGGTAGATAATACATCTATGGGTAGTTTTATAAATATAGGAGTGCCTAAAGATATACTTATACCTATGGCAGAAAAAAAATATCCTCTAATTGTAGGAAAAAAATATTTGTTTTATATATACATAGACAAATCAGAAAGAATAGCGGCCACTACAGATATAGAATCATATTTAGAAATAGCGGAAGGACATAAAATAGGAGACGAAGTAGAAGGAATAATTTACGATATTTATGATAACAATAGCGTAGCTGTAGCAGTAGAAGGAAAGTATAGAGCTGTTATGTTAAAAAATGAATACTATGAAAAGGTAAATCCAGGGGATAAATTAAAATTTAAAGTAAAAAGAATTTATGAAGATGGTAATTTAGGCCTTACTATAAGAATTACAGGAAAAGAACAAAGAGATAAATTGCAAGAAGATATATTAGAATATCTTAAAGAAAACAATGGATTTATGCCACTAAACGATTATTCATCACCAGAGGATATAAGAATTGTATTTAAAGAAAGCAAAAATTATTTTAAAAGAGCCCTAGGTGGTCTTATGAAAAAAGGTCTTATAGAGCAAACAAAAGAAGGAACTAAACTTATAGAAAAATAGAAAAAAAGATAGATGTCTCAAAAAAATTTAGAGACATCTATTTTTTATGAAAAATTAATAATAAATTAAGAAGAAAATTGTTAAAATTAATGTAGAAAAGGCTATAATTATAGTAGACAAGGAGTGATAACATGAATTCAAATATGAAAAAACATATAAGTACATTTTTAGCTGGTATTTCTGTAATACTTCCTGCTGCTATAACTCTTTACATAATAGGATTTGTATTTAATTTTATAGATAAACTAAATGGAGGGGTAATTTATAAATTAATTGGAAGAAGGCTTCCGGGTTTAGGTTTCATAATGACACTTGCAATAATATATGGAGCAGGACTTTTAGCAAAATCTATAATTGGAAGAACTTATTTAAAAAAATTAGAAGAAATATTTTTAAAAATACCAATAATACAACATATATATTCTGCAATTAAAGGACTTAGCAATTCTATACTTAAAAAGGATAAAGTTTCATTTAAACAAACGGTATTAGTAAAATTCCCTAACTCAGAAATGTTAAGTGTAGGTTTTGTAACTTCAGATAAAACTATTAAAGAAAATAAAATATCTGTTTTTGTGCCTACAGTACCAAACCCCACCACAGGATTTTTAATTTTAGTAGATAAAGATGATGTAGAATATTTATCTATGCCCTTTGAGGAAGCTTTTAAATTCATACTTTCCCTAGGAGTTAGCGAACCAAAAATGAAATAAAAAATATAAGAAGAACATATATTGTTAAAAAATTTTAGCAGTGTATGTTTTTTATTTTTTAACATAATGCATTGGATAAATTCTTTTGAATATGAACATAATAAAATGTGAAACATAAGCATAAAAATCGAGGAATAAGGAGCTAAAACTATGAAGGATTTATTTATTAAAGATATAGAACCAGGTAAGAAAATTAAAGGGTCTTTTATGATAATGAAAATATTATACAAAGATGAAAATAATAGAACTATTATGTATATAGGAGATAATACAGGAGAGCTTAAAGCATCTATTATAGAAGGAGATTATGAACTCCAAAAAGGAGATGTAATAGAATGTGAAGCAGTTTTTGAAACCATATTAAAAGTAGAATCTTTTTCAAAACAAGATGAATTTAAATTAGAAGATTACCTTCCATCTGTAAAAAGACCTATTGAAGACATATTAAAAGAAATAGAGGATATATCAAAAGAAGAGTTCAAAAGTGAAGAAATAATAATTTTAGATAGATATTTCTTTAGAAATAATAAGTTTTTACATAAATTTAAGAGAGGTATAGGGGGTGCAAGGCAACATCACAATTACATAGGAGGACTAGCAGAGCATACTTTAAATGTAATGTATATGGCAAAAATTTTAGCCTACAGATACAATTGCAGGAATAAAGAAATAGCAATACTTGGAGCAAAACTTCATGATATAGGAAAAACAGAAGAGTATTTTGTAGAAGGGCCTTTTTCATACACTCTAAGAGGGGAAATGGAAGGGCATATTGTTATAGGAGTAACTATGCTAGAAGAGGCCTTTAGGGAAAAACCTGAATTATATAGTGAAGAATTTAAAAATAGAATGAAAGGCTGCATAGTTCAACATCATGGAAAAATGGAATACGGATCTCCCAAAACACCAAATACAGAGGAAGCCTATATAGTTCACTATGCTGATTATGTAGATGCCACAATGAATAAAGTAGCTCAAATAAAAGAAGGATTAGATCCAAATACATGGTCAGATTATGATAGGAGAATTGCAGGAAAACTTTATATATAAAAAAAATAAGAAAGGATTAAATTTCCTTTCTTATTATTTAATAAGCTTTAGCTTTGCTATATCAGTAGCGTTTTTGCTACTAACTAATTCTACAAGGGTTAAATCTTCGGAAAGATTATCAATTTTAGAAAGTATTTCAGTGTGTCTTGTAGCATTTTTAGATTCTAAATCTTCAAACATTTTTTCAATACGAATTTGACCTTCTTTTAAATCATTAACATCAGATTTAAGAGTAGTGACATCAGACTTAAGTTTATTAACATCAGATTTAAGAGTAGAAACGTCAGACTTAAGTGTGGACATATCAGATTTAAGAGTGGAAACATCACTTTCTATATTTGTAAGTCTATTATTGGTTGTATATTGATTTTCTTCAATTTTATTTAATTTTTCTAGAATTTCTTTTAATATAGGATCCATAAAATCATCCTCTCTAGTTCCTTGGTAAATAAATTATATCATAGAATTATATGGGGACATAGTGGAAATTATAACCTATTATAAATATTTTATGGAGGTGGAAAATTTGAAAATATTTAAAAAAATTATTTCTACACTGCTTTTTTTTAACATTGTTAATTTGTTCTAAAACAATAAAAGCCAGCAGTTTAAATAATAAACCTATTGAAAAGAATAAGGAAGGGTATAACATACTAGTGGATATTAGCGAATTTAAAATGTATTTAATAGAAAAAGGCAGCAACAAACCTATAAAAAAATATCCCATAGCAGGTGGAAAACCAACAACACCTTCACCTTATGGAACCTGGAAAGTAATTTCTAAATCTGCCAATTGGGGTAGTGGGTTTGGTACAAGATGGATGGGATTAAATGTTCCCTGGGGACAATATGGAATACATGGAACAAATAAACCACTCACCATAAATAATCCAGATTCTCAAGGATGTATTAGAATGTTTAATAAAGATGTAGAGGAATTATATAAATATGTAGATGTAGGCACCATAGTAGTTATATATGGTGGTCCTTATAATCTTTTATGGAACAATTTTAGAACATTAAAACCTGGAGATAAAGGTGCAGACGTTTTAGAAGTGCAAAGAGTATTAAAAGACAGAGGATATTACCCGGGAAAACTAGATGGCATCTATGGAGTGGGAATGAAGTCCATAATCCTAAAGTTTAAGACGGATAATAATCTAAGCTTTAGTCATTATATAGATGGAGAAATGTATAATAAATTGGGAATGCAACCCTTTGAGTAATGAATAAGTAATAGTGAATAACTAATGAGGTTCTTCCTCTTAGGGTGGGAAGAACTTTAGTTTTAACTGTCAATTATCAACTGAAATGGGTTATACTTATTAGTAAGAAGTTTTTAAATATTTAACTACAAGAAAGGTTGATAAAATGACCATTAAAAATAAATCTATAGAAGAGGAAGTTGTTAAAGGGAATTTAGCCAATAAAGAAATAGAGACTTCTACAAATTGTATAACGGGAGATAGTGATCATCTTTTAGATAAATTAAGAAAGGCTTTTAAAAAAGCTAAAAAAATAGACATCATAGTTGCTTTTCTAATGGAATCAGGAGTTAGGCTTTTAGAAAAAGATTTAAAAGATGTTTTAAATAGAAATGTTCCAATTAGAATATTAACAGGAAATTATTTAAATATAACACAACCTCAAGCCCTATATCTTTTAAAGGATATTTTAAAAGATAAGGTGGACTTAAGGTTTTATAATGTTTCAGGAAAATCCTTTCATCCTAAAGCATATATATTTGAATATGACAATAAAGATGGAGATATATTTATTGGTTCATCTAATATATCTAAATCAGCTCTAACTAGTGGAATAGAGTGGAATTACAGAATAAGAAAAGAAAATAATGAATTAGATTTTCAATGTTATAAGGATACATTTGAGAATTTATTTAATAACAAGTCCATAATAGTAGATGATAATGAGTTAGATAGATATTCTAAAAACTGGAGAAAACCAAAATTATTTTTTGATATAGATAATAAGGAAAAAACAGAAGAAAAGATAATAAGCTACCCAAAACCAAAGGATGCTCAAATAGAAGCATTATATAAATTAAAAAAGTTTAGAGAAGAGGGCTTTGATAGAGGAATTGTAGTAGCTGCTACAGGCATTGGCAAAACTTATTTAGCAGCCTTTGATTCTTCTGAATATAATAAAGTTTTATTTGTAGCTCACAGGCAAGAAATATTAAATCAAGCAGAAACATCTTTTAGAATTGTAAGAAAAACTAATAATACAGGATTTTTTAGTGGAAATAGAAAGGATAGGAACAAGGATGTATTATTTGCTACAGTTCAAACTTTAGGACAAAAGCAATATTTATGTGATGATTATTTTAAAGATGATGAATTTGATTACATAATAATAGATGAATTTCATCATGCTGTGGCAGATAATTATCAAAATATATTAGACTATTTTAAACCTAAGTTTTTGCTAGGGCTTACAGCTACACCAGAAAGAATGGATAATAGAGATGTATTTGAAATATGTAATCATGATGTTGTGTATGAAGTACGATTAAAAGAGGCTATAAATAAAGGTTGGCTTACACCCTTTAGATATTATGGTATATATGATGATGTAGATTATAATAATATAAGTTTTAAAAATGGTAAATATGATGATAAAGAGTTAGAAGAAGCATTAATGATAAATAAAAGAGGCGATTTAATATTAAAACACTATAATAAATATAATAGTAAAAGAGCCTTAGGTTTTTGTAGTAGCAGAAATCATGCAAACTATATGGCAAAGTATTTTAGTGAAAAAGGTATTCCATCTTGTGCTGTTTTAAGTGGGGAAAAATTAGAATATTGTATAGAAAGAGAAGAAGCATTAAAAAAGTTTAACTCTGGAGAAATAAAAGTAATATTTTCTGTGGACATGTTTAATGAGGGGTTAGATGTGCCTTTAGTTGATATGGTGATGTTTTTAAGACCTACTCAATCTTCAACTATATTTTTACAACAATTAGGTAGAGGACTTAGAAAACATAAGGATAAAAAATATGTAAATGTACTAGATTTTATAGGAAATTACAAGAAAGCAAATTTAATACCATTTTTATTAACAGGAGATATAAAAAACATAGGTGAAAAATCTAAAAAAAATATAATTCCTCCAGAAGAGAATTTCCCAGAAGATTGTAGTATTGATTTTGACTTTAGACTTGTAGATATATTTAAAAAAATGAGAGAAGAACAAAAGAAAATAATAGATTTAGTTATAGAAGAATATTATAGAATTAAACATGAACTAAAAAGAAGACCTACTAGATTAGATATGTACAAGTATATTGATGATAATATATATAATAATATAAGAACTAAGAGAAAACTAAATATTTTTAATGATTATTTAGGATTTTTAAATAAATTAGAAGAATTAAATGAAGAAGAAAATAAATTTATAGAAACAAAAGCCCATGATTTCATAGTTAAAATTGAAACCACTGCTATGACAAAAACATATAAAATGCCATTATTATTAGCTTTTTATAATAATGGAGATTTTAAATTAAAAGTAAGTGAAGAAGAAATATATTTAAGTTTTAAAGAATTTTATAAAAAACCTTCAAATGCGGTAGATTTAATTAGAGATAAAAATGGAGAAAATTATAAAGAGTGGGGAAGAGAAGAATATTTAAAAGTTGCTAAAAATCCTAGGAATGCTTTTATAAACACTGCTAAAGAGTTTTTTATAGATAAAGGGGAAACTTATGAAATAACTGATGAATTAGAAGACTATGTAAATAATAAATATTTTATTAGTCACTTTAAGGATGTTATTGATTATAAAACAAGTAAATTTTATAAAGAAAGATTAGAAAAAAGAGAAGAGCTTAATAAGCAAACATAGTTCAGATGGAGTTATTTTCCCATCTGAACTATGTTTTTTAATCTTCATAAACTCTTTCTAAAACTATACCTTTTTTAAAGGCACCTCTTTTTTCAGCTTTAGCTTTTCTTTTAGCCATAAGATCTTCCTCAGAATAACCTATAGCACTACAAAGACCAAATATAACTTCCATTAAATCTGCTAATTCTTCTAGATTTTTATCCTCAGAAAATTCCTTTGCTTCTTCTTGAAGTTTAGCTTCTAATAAAGAAATTAATTCTTCTTTCTGAGCATATCTTATATCAAATTTTTTTCCGTCTTTTTCTATTATTTCAGGTATATTATCTCTCACTAATTTATTATATATTTTCAAAAAAACACCCTCCTAAAAATTATATTATATAATTATTATATATAAAAATTGTTTTAATACATAGATGTATAATTTTTTTATAACCTCATCCATTGACAACACCACAAAAAAAGAATAAAATAATTTGCTATTAAATAAACTAAAAGAAAATAAAAAAAAGAAGGTGCTAAAATGAAACAAAAACTATCAATACCAAAGAACTATTTGATGTTAATAGCGGGAATGCTTTGGATAATAGCAGGAGCTATGGTTATGAAGGTGGGGGTACCAATTCTAACAAAGTTAATAGTACAGGGATTTTGGCACTTATTATTTGCTATATCTACTTTTTTGGTGTTTTATATATTTATATTTTCAAAACTAGTGGGAAAGCATACTAATAGAATTAAATCTAAGAAAAATGATAGGCTTCCATTTTGGGAATTTTTTGATGTTCCTTCTTATATTGTAATGATTATTATGATGACAGGAGGAATGTGGTTAAGGACTTCACATTTAATACCAGATAATATTATAGGGCCATTTTATAGTGGCCTTGGATTTGCTCTATTTTCCTGTGGGGTAAGATTTATTAGTGTTTTTTTGAGAAAAAAGGTAGTTAGTTAAAGCTATAAAAAACATAGTTTATATGGAAGCATTTTTCCATGCAAACTATGTTTTTTATTTTATTTAATTAAATTTATAGCTTTATTAGATAAATACCATTTAGCTATTTCTATATTTTCTTTTGTTCCAGTATAAACAGTAACTCCAGGTAATTCTATAATTTCATCTCCTATAATAGCTATATTTTTATTTTGTGGAAACTTTATTGTTGTATCATCTTTAGTTACTACAAGAACTAAATTTTCTGTATCACTAGAATCTACAGAAATGGTGGCTCCTTTTTCTTTAAAAGCTTTTTCAGCTTGAAGGAATAGTTTATCTGTAACATCTTGAAGATTTATATCTAGAACTTCACACATATATTTGTTAACATCAGTATTTTGGATAACTCCTGTAGGTCTTATGCCCTTTGGATGATAAACATATAATCCCACTTCTTCACCAGAATGACCTTTTGTAGTCCAACCTATATGAGCTCTTTTGCTTATCATAGGTCCTACAGTATCAATAACTTTATTAATATCACAAGTTTTTATAGATTGCTCTTCTTCAGTTGTTAAATCATCTATACCATAATATGCTAACATAACTTCTTTTATATTACTTCTATCTGCATTTAGTTTTTTACCTATGCCTTCTCCTGTAAGCTTTGCTTTTTTAAGAGGTCCTATTATAGTTGAAAGAGGTTGGTTATCGTAGGTTTTATCTAAAGCAGAATCCCCAATACTCATACCACCATTACTGTGATCAGGAGCAACTATAACTACAGTGTTTTTATCTTTCTTTGCAAAATTTAATGCTACTGAAACAGCATCATCAAAGGCTAAAGCATCACTAATAATTCCTACTGGATCATTAGCATGAGAAGCCCAGTCTATTTTACTGCCTTCTACCATTAAGAAAAATCCATCTTTTTTATTGTTGGATAAGATATCAATAGCTTTTTGAGTCATAGTAGAAAGACTTGGTTGTTCATAAGATCTATCAAATTCATAATCTAAAGCCATAGGTGCAAAAAGACCACAAACCTTTGTAGCGTCAGTATTTCTTAACTCTTCTACATTTTTAACAATATCATATCCTTTATTTTGTAAAATGCTAATCATATCCTCTTTATCAGCTCTTTTTTCAGGAACTAAAACATCACGTCCTCCTGTTAATAAAACATCTACATCATTATATACTATCTGTTCACTTAAAGTATCATATGCTTTTCTATTTGGGTAATGGGAAGCAAAACTTGCAGGAGTTGCATGAGGTAATTCGCAAGTTGCTACAATACCTGTTGCCATTCCATTTAATTTAGCACCCTCTAATATAGAAGCAACGGGACGCCTTTCTTCTCCTTTTTTTATGGGTTCTACTAAAGGCATATTGGCTACATCGGGAAGTACAGAAATAAACCCAGTGTGTGATTTATAACCTGTTGCCATGGCAGTAGCTGCTGGAGCTGAGTCTGCAATTACGGCATCAGAAGAATAGGTTCTAATAAGGCCACAGGCAATTTCATCCATAGCTAGAGGTTCGCCACCTTTATACCATCTTGCTAGAGTGGTGTGAGTAATTCCAGTGCCATCTGGAATTAGCAAAATAACGTTTTTAGCTTTACTAGGACTTGCTGCTACCTTATTAAAGTTAGATACTAATGAAAAGCTTAACATTAGAACTAATGATAGGAAAAACGTAATAAACTTTTTCCTCCTAGATTTAAACATAAGACTACCCCCTTGTATTAAAACTTTAATTAATAATATGCTACGATTTTTAAAAGTATGTAAATAAATGTATTTTAATTCAATTTAAATAGTGTTATCATTAAATATAAAGCATCATAAATCATATTATAATATTATGAAAAAATTTACAGATACAATGGAGGCAATCATGAAAAAATTATTAACTATGTTTTGGAGCTTTTTCAAAATAGGGGCCTTTACCTTTGGCGGGGGTTACGCTATGGTTTCTTTAATGGAAAGGGAAGTAGTAAATACAAAAGAGTGGATGAGCAAAGAAGAATTTATAGATACTTTAGTTATATCTCAATCTCTTCCAGGCACATTTGCTGTAAATACTTCAATTTTTATAGGATATAAGATAGCTGGAACAATGGGTGCTATTATGGCACTTTTAGGTACGGTACTGCCCTCCTTTTTTACAATTATAATTATAGCTACTTTTTTTATGCAGTTTAGAAACAATTATTATGTAGACTTAGCATTTAAAGGAATTTCACCAGCAGTTCCTGCACTTGTGTTAATAGCTGTTATTAGTTTAGCTAAGGCTGTTGAGAAAAATGTTAGAAATATTATATTAATTATAATAACTGTATTACTTATAAGTTTCTTTAAAGTACATCCTGTTATTGTAATAATAGCTTCTGCTATTTATGGAGTTATTTATTACAGGGAAAGGGTGTGATTAGTGTGAAAAACTTAATATTATTATTTTGGTCTTTTCTAAAGATAGGAGCCTTTAGCTTTGGAGGCGGCTATGCTATGATTACTTTAATAGAGAGAGAAATTGTGGATCATAGGGCATGGATTAATGCTCAAGAGTTTAGGGATATAATAGGTATTTCACAAATGACCCCAGGACCTGTATCTATAAATTCTGCAACTTTTGTAGGATATAAAATAGGCGGAGTTTTAGGTAGTCTATGTGCAACCCTAGGAGTTGTTACTGTATCTTTTACATTAGTTTTTATAGTATCTCACTATTTAATTAAATTTAAAGAATCTAAAATAGTAAAATCTGCACTGCTTGGCATGAGACCAACATTAATAGGACTTATAATATCTGCTGTTCTATCTCTTTCAAAAGGTGTTTATAGCGATATAAAAAGCATTGTAATAGTCCTCATAACATTGGGGCTACTTTTGTGGGATAAGATACATCCTATAATAATTATTATTATATCTGCAGTAATGGGTATAATTTTTTATGGATATTTGTAAAATATCATTGTAAGAAAATAATACCTATGCTATAATTTACTGCATAAAGGGGAGTAGCAAAATAAATTAACTATTCGTCATTACGGCATTAAAGCCCGGATAGTTACTCCAAAGAGAGATTGCAAGACCTTTGTTCTGTAGAGAAATTTGTAGAACAAAGGTCTTTTATTATTTTCAAGATTTTTAAATAATTTATCAATATTAAACAAATAATATAAAACGAGGTGAAATTTATGTGGTTTGACAAAAGTGCAGAAGATGCATTAAAGGAGTATTCTTCTAATGTTGAAAATGGACTAACAGAGCAGCAAGTAAAAGAATCTAGAGAAAAATATGGGCCAAATGAGCTTAAAGGAAAAGGTAAAAAATCTATATTTAGAATGCTTTTTGAGCAATTAAATGATATGTTAATTTACATACTTTTAGCTGCAGCTTTAATTTCAGGTTTTTTAGGAGAAACCAGTGATGCAATAATAATTTTTCTAGTTATAATATTAAACTCAGTAATTGGTGTAGTTCAAGAGTCAAAAGCAGAAAAAGCATTAGAAGCTTTAAAGAAGATGTCCACCCCTAAGGCAATGGTTAGAAGGGATGGAGAGCTTAAAGAAATTCCTTCAGAAGAAGTAGTGCCTGGGGATATAATAATTTTAGATGCAGGAAGATATATTCCCTGTGATCTAAGGCTTATAGAAACCGCCTCATTAAAAGTTGAAGAATCAGCCTTAACAGGAGAATCCGTTCCAGTAGATAAGGATGCAAGTTTAGTTTTAAGTGGAGAGGATACAGCACTAGGAGATCAAAAGAACATGGCTTTTATGTCTACTTTAGCTACCTATGGAAGAGGAGTAGGTATAGCAGTAGCCACAGGTATGGATACGGAAATTGGTAAAATAGCAAAAATGTTAGATACAGAAGAAAAAAATTTAACACCACTACAAAGAAAATTAGAGGAACTTGGGAAAACTTTAGGACTAGGAGCACTAGCTATTTGTGCTTTAATGTTTGGAGTTGGACTAATTCAAAGAAGAGATATGTTTGAAATGTTTTTAACAGCTATAAGTTTGGCAGTAGCGGCAATACCAGAAGGACTTCCTGCCATAGTAACTATAGTTTTGGCTATGGGAGTTCAAAAAATGATAAAGAAAAATGCCATAGTAAGAAAACTTCCAGCAGTAGAAACCTTAGGAGCTGTTAATGTAATTTGTTCAGATAAAACAGGAACATTAACTCAAAATAAAATGACTGTTACTAAATTTTATGCAGATACTGATTATGGAGACATATCTACATTAGATATAGAAAAACCTGGTCATAAACTTTTATTAGAAAACTTAATACTATGTAATGATGCCACTTATTCAGAATCCACACAAACAGGAGATCCAACAGAAATAGCATTATTAGAAGCAGGTTATAAATATGGTATAAAAAAGGAAGAATTAGAAGCAAGTCATGGAAGATTAAATGAATTACCTTTTGATTCAGATAGAAAATTAATGACCACTGTAAATAAATATGGTGAGTACATATACGTTATGACCAAGGGAGCCATAGACAATTTATTTAATATATGTACCCATGTTTATAAAAATGGTGAAGTTATAGAGCTTACAGAAGATATAAAAAATGAGTTTATGGAAAGTGCTAACAATATGTCAAAGGATGCACTAAGAGTTTTAGGTGGAGCTTATAAAAAGATATCTCAAGATGAAATAAACCAAGATAATTTAGAAAGTAATTTGATATTAATAGGACTTGTGGGAATGATAGACCCTCCAAGAGAAGAAGTTAAGGATTCTATTAAGGAATGTAAAAAATCAGGTATAAAAACTATAATGATTACAGGTGACCATAAGGATACAGCATTAGCTATAGCAAAGGAATTAGCCATAGCAGAAGATGAATCTCAAGCTGTTTTTGGAAAAGAATTAGATAAAATGTCTGATGAAGAGTTAAGCCAAAGAATAGATAACTTAAGAGTTTTTGCAAGGGTTTCTCCAGAACATAAGGTGAGAATAGTAAAAGCTTTTAAAGAAAAGGGAAATATAGTATCTATGACAGGTGATGGAGTTAATGATGCACCTTCCCTAAAAATAGCAGATGTAGGTGTTGCTATGGGTATTACAGGAACAGACGTAGCTAAGGGAGCTTCGGATGTAATTCTTACAGACGATAATTTTTCTACTATAGTTGCTGCAGTAAAGGAAGGTAGAAATATATTTAATAACATAAAAAAATCTATAGTATTTTTACTATCCTGTAATATAGGTGAAATTATATCCTTGTTCTTTGCAATACTTTTAGGTTGGCCAGCACCATTAAGACCAATTCATCTTTTATGGGTTAACCTTATAACAGATAGTTTACCAGCATTATCCCTAGGAGTAGACCCAGGGGACCCAGATGTAATGGATGAAAAACCAAGGGATCCAAAGGCTAGTCTTTTTGCAGGAGGCACAGGTGTATTCTTAATATTAAATGGATTTTTAATAGGATTTTTAACATTAGCAGCTTTTATAGTTGGAATTAAAGTTTATACAAATAGCACTACACTATTTCCACTAATACCTGAGAATGTGTCAAAAGAAGCATTGACTCATGCTCAAACTATGGCTTTTGTTGTTTTAAGTGTATCTCAACTATTCCATGCACTAAACTTAAGACATCCTAAAAAATCCATATTCCAATTAGGAGTATTTACTAATAAGTATTTAATTGGATCTATAATTTTTGGTATAATATTACAAGATGTAGTTATAACAATACCTTTCTTAGCAAATATATTTAAAGTATATGACCTATTGCCAAAAGACTGGTTACTTGTTGGAATACTTTCTGTAATACCTTTAGCTTTAAATGAAATAGCAAAAATATTTTTAAGAGCTAAAAGCAAATAACAAAAATGTACCTAGGGTTTTAAACTTTAGGTACATTTTTTATGAAATTGTGAACCTATGACATAGTGGAACGTATAACATAAGTGGAAGGGGGTAAAGTATTGGGAAAGGAGCAAGAAGGTGATAATTTATATGAAAAAAATATACATAGCATATATAAAAAAGATAAAGATTTAGCCATAAAAATCCTAATAAATGAATATAAGGATTTTGTTTATGGATTTTCCTTTTACTTATGTAAAAATTCTATGGAAAGTGATGATTTATTTCAAGATACTTGGGTTAAGGTTTTAAAAAATATAGATAAATATACATGGAATGATAGATTTGAACCATGGATAAGAACAATATGCTTAAATACATATAAAGACAAATACAGAAAATCTAAAAGATGGCTTAATATTATTAAACATTACTTTAATGAAGAAAAAAAAGAGAAAGAAATAATTAATTTTCCTTCTAAAAATAATTTGCCAGAAAAAGAAATTATAAAAAATGAAGAAAAAGAGCTATTAAAAAAGGCAGTAAATAAATTAAAAGATGATTATAGAATTCCTATTATACTATATTATTTTGAAAGAGTTAGTTATAAAGAAATATCAGAAATAATGCTTATACCTGAAGGAACTATAAAGTCCAGACTAAATAAAGCTAGAAAACTTTTAAAGGAATATGTGGAGGTGGAATTAAATGGATGAAAATAAAATTGAAAAACTTTTATTTCAAATAGGAGAAGAAGAAATTAAGGCGCCCCCAGAGGATATTGTGGAAAAAACTAAAAATCATCTAGAATATAGACATCTAAGATATCTTATTCCTTTAGGATTTATATTAAATATGGTTATTGTAGCAATAATTATATTTAGTATTTTACCTAAAATGAGCTTAAAACAAATTATTTTATGGTGTAATATATGCTTTAGTTTAGGTAATGGAATTATAGCATTAACAATATTATGTTTTAATAATTTACAAGAAAAATTTGAATAGGAGTGATAAAGTTATGTTTATGTTACCAATGATTTTGATATCAACAACTATATTAGCTATAATAGCAGCTATAATATATGCAATTTTACGTATTACAAGAAAAAATAATGGACAAGACTACGAAGGTGAAAGTCCATATAAAAAACTTTTTTATGCATTTTTAGCTATTTTAGCAGTGATTTTAGTGTTCTTTTTAATTGGTTTTAATGTTGATTCTGGTTGTTATGGGTTCCCATTGTTTGGAACAGTGGCCTCTATAATTTCACCTATAATATTTTTACTAATGTTTTTAGGTTTCTTTATTATATTAATATTAATTGGAAGATTTGTTTATTATGATGCTAAAAGTAGAGGGATGGATCCATGGTTATGGCTTTTAGTTGTAATATTTGTACCTAACTTTATAGGCTTAATAATTTACTTAATAGTAAGAAGTTATAATACAAATGATACCAATACTTATAATAAAAGATGTTCTAAATGTGGTAGTAGTGTAAGAGAGGATTATAATATTTGTCCTAATTGTGGAGAGAATTTAAAAAAGAAATGTGAATATTGTGGACAAGTAGTAGATGAAAACTGGAATATATGTCCTCATTGTGGAAATAATTTATCAAAATAAATATATATGCTATTTTTTCATATAAAACTAATATATAATATAGTTAATAGGATTCTTTACAAGGGAGGAAATTTCTTTGGAAATATCGAGAATAGGTAATAGAACACAGGTAAGTTCTAAAGAAGATACTAAAGCAATTAGTAGTAAGAAAAGTTTTTCTCAAAGCTTTAACTTTGCAAGAGAAAGAAGAACAGAACAAGAACTTAAAAAAATGTTTGAAGATATAAAGAAAAAAGGGGAAAGACTGGTAACAACTAAATGTTATGTAGATGTTATTCGCTATAAAAAAATGATAAAAGAATATCTAGAATCAGTTTTAAACTTTATGTACGGTGTTAAAAAGGATATTAGCTTTTGGCAGACTCAATATTTTATCACTGTGGAAACCATAGATGAAAAGTTGGAAGAATTAACTCAAGCTTTATTAAATGATCAAAAAGAAAACTTAGATATAGCTAGCAGCATAGATGAAATAACAGGATTATTAGTGGATATTTATAAATAAAAAAAGTGGATTTTTAGAATCCACTTTTTTTAATGAGTAATTAAAGGTTATTCACTATCCAAACAAGGCTAATAATACTCCAGCAGCAACAGCAGAACCTATAACTCCTGCTACATTAGGACCCATTGCGTGCATAAGAAGGTAATTTGTTGGGTTTGCTTTTTGTCCTTCAACCTGAGAAACTCTTGCAGCCATTGGAACTGCTGAAACACCAGCGGAACCTATAAGAGGATTGATTTTTCCTCCAGATAAAAAGCACATAAGTTTTCCTAAAAGTAATCCACCTATAGTGCTAAAAGCAAAGGCAATAAGTCCAAGAGCTATAATTTTTAAAGTTTCTGGTCTTAAAAATCTGTCTGCTCTAGCAGTAGCACCTACAGTAGTACCAAGAAAAATGGTAACTATATTAATTAATGCATTTTGTGCTGTGGAAGAAAGTCTGTCCACAACTCCAGATTCTTTAAATAAATTTCCCATCATCAACATTCCTATAAGAGGTGCTACAGAAGGAAGTAATAAAATTGTAAGTACTGTTACAACTATAGGAAATACTATTTTTTCTAGTTTAGATACTTCTCTTAGTTGTTCCATCTTAATTTTTCTTTCTTTTTCTGTAGTTATAAGTTTCATTAAAGGAGGCTGAATAAGAGGAATTAAAGCCATATAAGAATAAGCTGCAATGGCTATGGCTGGTAGCAATTCTGGAGCAAGTCTTGTAGTTAAAAATATTGCAGTAGGACCATCTGCTCCACCAATAATACCTATAGAAGCTGCGCCCTGAGGTGAAAAGCCTAATGCAATTGCAATAATAAAGGCCATAACAACACCAAATTGAGCTGCAGCACCTAGAAATAAACTTGAAGGTCTAGCGATAAGAGGACCAAAGTCTGTCATTGCACCAATTCCTAAAAATATTAAAGAAGGATAAATTCCTAACTTAACACCTTGATACAAATAGTAAAGTAATCCACCTGGTTCCGAAGAATTAGCTAGAGGACCAGACATTATTCCTGTAACTGGTAAATTAGCTAATAGAACACCAAAGGATATAGGCAAAAGCAAAAGAGGTTCAAACTCTTTTTTGATAGCTAGATATATAAGGATAAAAGCAATAAGAATCATTACCAGTTGTTGCCATGTTAATGCTGTAAATCCCGATTCTTTTAATAATTTAATGATTATATATTTAAATGAAAAATTCATTTATATTCCCTCCTCACTATTCAAATACAGCAAGAATATCATTAGTATCAACAGAAGCTCCCTTTATAACTTGAATTTCTTTAATAATTCCATCCCAAGGTGATGCAATCTCACTTTCCATTTTCATGGCTTCAAGTATAAATAAGGTGTCACCTCTTTTAACGGAATCTCCTATATTTACTTTTATATCTATGATTGTTCCAGGCATTGGAGCTTTTAAAGGTTCCTTAATTTCATTTGTATTTTTTATTTCATTCTCAAGATTTTCTTTTTGAGAGTTGTCCATAACCTCAACTTCATATTTTTTATTGTTAACAGTAACCATATATTTCATTTCGGTGTTACCCCCTTATAAAATAATAATGTAGTTTATAAATCAATTGGCTTTATAGATTTTATCTTAAGAGATTTTAAAGGAATATTAGAGGTATGACTTATTGAAGCTAGAATAATTGCAATGGTTTCTTCATCAATATTTCCAAAAGTATTTTTATCAGCTAATAGATTTATACAATTGTTATCGTTAACTAAATCCGTTTTATTTAAAAACTTATTTTTTTCTATATAATTAAAAAATTTGGATTGTAATTTTAAAATTATACTTAACAAGATAAGAACAGCAAATACTATAAGTATGAGGAATAATCCTATTAATATAGCCTCAGATATTGACATATGAATCCCCCTTTCGAACTTTCGAATATAAAAAATAATGAATTTATAATTCGATTTACTATTTGAACCACCGGTTTAATATATTTATATGTTAGCATATGAAAAATATATTGTCTACAAATAAATTTAATAATTTTATATTTTCTTAATATTATAAAAACTATTTTACATGGTAATAAAAAATAATATACTTACGCTTGTATAATGCCCTGTGTTAGAGTAAACTAAGTATATAATAGGATTTTTCATCAAAAGGAGGAATAAAATAAAATAATGACAAACCAACAAAATAACATAAATAATAGTTTAGACAAGGCACTAGATCTTTTAAAATATTTTTCAGAAGAAAATCCTGTCAGAGGGTTAAGTGAAATTAGTAGGATTTCATCTATCCCAAAGGCAACTGTATATAGATTATTTAATACATTTGAGAAAAACGGATTTTTACAAAAGGTTGATATACAAGGAAAACAAAATCAATATAAACTAGGCATGAAATTTTTTGAATTAGGAATGATTGTATCTGAATCAATAAAATTAAAGGAAACAGCCTTACCCTTTATGGAAAAGTTAAGAGATTTACTTAATGAAGATGTTCAACTAGTTATAAGAGATAATAATTACGCTATTTATATTGAAAAGTTGATTTGTACTCATCCTGTAAGATTATTCACAAAGACAGGAAGAAAGGCTCCTTTAAGTGCTGGAGCTTGCTCAAGAGCTATATTATCTTTTTTACAAGATGAAGAAATACAGGAGATTTTAGATAGTGAGCCTTTAGAAAGGTATACAGAAATTACCATCGCAAAAGTATGGGTTATATCTACTAGTTTTTATTTTGTGAATAATAAAATAAAAACTAAAATACATTCATTTGTTTTAATTTTATGAAAATTTAGTGTAGACAATATTTTCTTGCTATGATATCATAATTATAAATAAACCACCGGTTCAATATATGAAAAATAATTATTATTTTGGGGGGATTAAAATGCTAAGAGTTGATTTAAATAGTGACTTAGGAGAAAGCTTTGGAAATTATAAAATAGGGTTAGATGAAGAAGTAATAAAATATGTTACATCTGTAAACGTTGCCTGTGGCTGGCATGCTGGAGATCCTCTAGTAATGGAAAAGACTATTAAATTAGCAAAAGAAAATGAAGTAGCAGTAGGAGCACATCCTGGATTTCCAGATTTAATGGGTTTTGGAAGAAGAAATCTTTCAGTAAGTCCTAGTGAGATGAAAAATTATATAAAATATCAATTAGGCGCACTTATGGCATTTGGGAAAAGTCAAGGTAAGAAAATACAGCATGTTAAACCTCATGGTGCTATGTATAATATGGCAGCTAAGGATTTAAAACTTGCAGTGGCAATAGCTGAGGCTATATACGAGGTGGACAAGGATATTATTCTATTAGGACTTGCTAATAGTGAATTAATTAAAGCAGGAGAGAGAGTTGGTTTAAAAGTTGCTAACGAAGTGTTTGCTGATAGAGCGTATAATGCTGATGGAACATTGGTATCGAGATCAAAAGAAGGAGCTGTTATTCATGATGCTGATGTTGCTATAGCTAGAGTTATAAGAATGATAAAGGAAGGAAAAGTTACATCAATAACTGGAGAAGATGTTGAGATAAATGCCCAATCAATATGTGTACACGGTGATAATCCAGAAGCTGTGGAGTTCGTTAAAAGAATTAAAACAAAGCTTCAAGAAGAAGGTATAGAAGTAACTTCAATGTTAAATTTTATTAAATAGGGGGAGGTAATAATGAACACGGAAAGAGAGAAAATTATAAAGAATTCTAAACCGAAACGTAATATAAGTGCTCTTATAGGGGCGGCAACTATTATGGCTACTTCTGCTGTAGGACCAGGATTTTTAACTCAAACAGCTCAATTTACAGGTGAATTTGCTGCAAGCTTTGCGTTTGTAATATTATTGTCTATTATTCTTGATATTGGTGCTCAGGTAAATGTGTGGAGAGTTATTGGAGTATCAGGTATGAGAGGACAGGATATTGCTAATAAAGTTGTACCTGGACTTGGTTACTTTGTTGCTATTATAGTTGCATTAGGAGGATTGGCTTTTAATATTGGAAATGTTGGTGGTGCAGCTTTAGGGTTAAATGTTCTTTGTGGACTTAATGTAAAATATGGTGCTATTATCTGTGGAATAGTAGGAAGTATGATTTTTTTATCTAAAGAAGCAGGGGTATTGGTGGATAAGTTAACAAGAACGTTAGTTGCAATAATGATTATAATTGTGGCTTATGTAGCAATTAAGACACAACCTCCTGTTGGAGAAGCATTGCTTAGAAGTGTTGCTCCAGAAAATCCAAAAACTTTGTTGCTTCCAATTGTTACTTTGCTTGGAGGAACAGTAGGGGGATATATTACCTTTTCAGGTGGACACAGATTAATTGATGCTGGTATAACAGGATCAGAGAATGTTGAAAAGATAACAAATGCTGCAGTTCTTGGCGTTATTATTGCATCTATTATGAGGGTGTTAGTATTCTTAGCAGTATTGGGTGTTGTAAGTAAAGGAATTGCTCTAGATCCTTCAAATCCAGCAGCTTCTGCATTTAAAAGTGGTGCGGGAATGATAGGATATAAACTATTTGGTATTGTATTGTTAGCAGCAAGTATCAATACAGTAATTGGAGCAGCGTATACCTCAGTATCTTTTTTAAAGACACTTCACCCATTTATAGAAAAATATGAAAAATATTTTATTGTAGGATTTATTGTTTTCTCTACTATGGTGGTGGCTTTTATAGGAAAACCTGCAAGTCTACTTATTTTAGCAGGATCACTTAACGGATTAATATTACCAATTACTATAGGTGTAATGTTAGTAGCTTCTAGAAGAAAAGATATTGTGGGAGAGTATAAACATCCTACTTGGTTATTATTGTTTGGTATGTTGATAGTTATTATTGCGGGTTATGCAGGAATAATGTCTTTATCCAATATATTCTAAAATACTAATAGCTAGGAGGGATAAAATGTATAAGGAAACAAAGTATTTAACAGCTGGGGATAAAGCGTTAACTATTGAATATGGAAATGAAATATCTGAAGATATAAGTAGTAAGGTAAGATCTATGATGGTTGCTTTAGAAGCCAATAAAATAGATGGAATTGTAGAAATTGTTCCTACTTATCGTTCTTTAATGGTTCATTATAATCCTTTAATTATAGGATATGATGATTTAGTAAATAAGCTAAAATCCTTGGAAAATAAACTTGAAGATATATCCCTACCAGAGCCTGAAGTTATTGAAATACCTACAGTTTATGGTGGAGAATACGGACCGGATATTGAAAATGTTGCAAAGCACAACAAAATAACTGTAGAAGAAGTAATAAAAATACACAGTTCTAAGGAATACCTTATTTATATGTTAGGTTTTACTCCAGGATTTCCATATTTGGGAGGAATGGATGAAAAAATTGCTACTCCAAGGTTAAAATCACCAAGAACAAAAATTACTAAAGGATCTGTGGGAATTGCAGGAAGTCAAACGGGAATATATCCTATTGATAGTCCAGGAGGATGGCAATTAATTGGAAGAACCCCTTTAAAACTTTATGATCCAAATAGGGAAGTGCCAATACTTTTAAAAGCAGGTAATTATATTAAATTTGTTCCAATTTCCGAAAAAGAGTATAAAACTATAGAAGAAGCTTTAAATGATGGAACTTATAAATACAAAACTTATATTAAACAAATAGGGGGGAGGTCATAATGGGAGAAATAAAAATTAAAAAGCCTGGACTTTTAACATTAATACAAGACAGTGGTCGATATGGTTATCAACAGTATGGTGTACCAGTTTCAGGAGCCATGGATAGTTTTTCTCATAGGATGGCCAATATTTTAGTAGGAAATAATGAAAATGAAGCTGTTTTAGAGGCAACTGTATTAGGACCTGAAATAGAATTTACGAATGATTCTCTAATAGCTGTTACAGGTGGAGATTTAAGCCCTGCATTAAATGGTGAAGCTATTGCTATGTGGGAAAGTTTACAGGTGAAAACAGGGGATGTATTATCTTTTAGCGGCATAAAGAGAGGTTGTAGAAGTTATATAGCCTTTGCTGGAGGGATAAAAGTTGAAAATGTTATGGGAAGTAAATCCACCTATGTTAAAGCTAAAATTGGAGGACTTCATGGTGAAAGTTTAAAAGCTGGAGATATTATAAAAATAGGTGATTTAAATAATATTTCTATTAAATATAGAAAATTACCTGATAAATATATTCCTAATTATTCAAGTGTTTCAGAAGTGAGAGTTGTTTTGGGACCTCAAGATGATTATTTTACTGAAAAAGGGTTAGATAAGTTTCTTTCAACTGAGTATAAGGTTACTAATGAATGTGATCGTATGGGGTATAGATTAGAGGGAGAAGTAATTGAGCATATTGATAGTGGAGATATTATATCTGATGGTATTAATTTTGGTGCCATTCAGATTCCAAGTCATGGACAACCAATTATTATGATGTCAGACAGACAAACTGCTGGTGGATATACAAAAATCGCAAATGTTATATCCATAGATCTTCCTAAAATAGCACAGTTGAAACCTGGAGATATTATTAAATTTAAGAAAGTAAGCATCTATGAAGCTCAAAAACTTCTCAAAGAAATGGAAGAAAATATTAATACCATTAAAGAAATCTGTGATAAAGAACATGTTGTTAAAACTAGTCAGCTTAAATTAAAGGTAAATGGAAAAGATTATAATGTAAAAGTAGAAGAAGTGGGATAAATAATATAGAAAGGTTCTTAATTTCCATAAATAAATCATAAGGAGCTGTGGCACTAAGAAATGTAGTATTTACTCTTAATGTCACAACTCCTTTATTTTATATTTGGCCTATGAATTTTAAAATTAATTGTGCAATTAATGCTGAGCCTAAATAAGTTCCGGTAAATATAACGCAGGACAGAACAACAATTCTCCATCCGGATTTCTTAAAGGCTTCTAAATCCTTACCAATGGAAATACCAACATAAGCTAGTATTGGAGTAGTTAGGGCAAGAAAATCTACCTTTGATATATATTGAGAAATCATTGCAGCCCCTGGCATTGTAGGATAAGTTAGAATACATCCTAAAGTAACTATATAGGCTACTGCGGGAATTTTACCAGGCATAAATTTAGCAAGGGCTATACCACCAATTGATATACCTATAAGTATAATCATACCAGGAATAGCTTCTATTATATTATGTTTAGGTCCTACCATGTTTCCAACTAAGGATAGTACACCTACTATTAACAGTATAAAAAGAGTATCTTTTAATTTCATTTTAAGCTTCCTCCTTTTTACAAGAGTTTATTTCAGAAACTTTAACTTTTGGAAGTTCAATTCCATATTTGAATTTATAAGTTTTTCTGTATAGCCATTCTGTTAAAGGTAGAGCTATCCATAAAGACATATAAAGTCCATCTAGTCCTGATAACATATTACTTGCTGCTCCAAAAGCTGCTAATGTATCAGCTTCAGCAGGGAACATAGCACTTAGAGAACCTACTGCCGCAGTCATCATACTAGCACTACCAACTCCAGAGGCCATAGCCAAAGAATAAGGATGGAAAGGAAGATAAGCTGCACAGAAGCTTGCTAAAAGTCCAAAGAAAACTGTTCCAAAAACAGTACCACATATATATATACCCATAACACCTTTACCTTCTTCACCATCAAGACCATAAATATCACTTATTAAAGCTATATTTGGTTCACGGGCAATAGAATGTGCAGCCCCTATAGATTCTCTTTTTAATCCAAGTAATACTGCAATTGGAACTCCTAAAAATACTGTTCCTACGTTACCAAATTCTTGCAATATAAGAGCTGGACTGGATTTTATTATAGTTGGCAATGTTGGTCCTATTAATGTACCGTATCTTGCCATTAATAACATAAGAGATACAGTTATTAATGTACCAGCATCATTCATATCTTTTTCATTTACAACTTTTAAAAATTTAGGAGATAAAAATATTCCAATAATTAAGGCATAAAGCATTGGCAATAGTACGATAGTTCCCGGTCCAAACTTAAATTTTATAACACCAATTGCTTCTGCTATTACTACTAACAAAAGAACTAATATATGGTTTTTCCAATTCTTCATTTTTCAACCTTCCTTTCAAAACATTCTTCTAAGAATTCTATATATTTTTCCTTGCTTTCAAAGGTAGGAGTGTAAGAATTTATAATTTCTTCTGCCTTTTCAGCATTGTTAAATAATAAATCTATAACGGACATAGCCATTATTTTCCCAGGCAATATACAAGCGGAATAAAAATCTTCTACTTTAAAATCTTTAGTGTGTAATGCACCAGAAACTCCACCTATAAAAGGATGTATAGCAGGAATTAAATTTGATACATCACCCATATCTGTAGAAGCTGCAAAGTGACCAGCATCTATAACACTATCTTCAGGTAATAAAGATAGACTGTTTTCTTTAAAAATTTCATTTAAAGGTAATGAAGATTTTAGTGGAAGATGTCCAGGTATAGTGTTTATTATAGTTTCAGTACCTATAGCATATCCCCCAGCAAGTAATGCCTTGTCCACTTTTTTATTAGTTAATTTCATAGCATCTACATTATTAGCACGTACATAGGTTTCCATTCTAACATCAGCAGGTACGCTATTTACGGTGTCACCACCTTTAGTTATTATGGGATGAACCCTTATAGAATCTTCGTCTCTAAAGGTTTCCCTTAGAGCATTAACTCCCATAAGACCTAACATAGCCGCATTTAAAGCATTAACACCTGTATGAGGAGCTTCTGCTGCATGAGCTGTTTTACCAATATATTGAATAGTTTTTCCTATAAATCCATTACTAGAGCTTCCAAGAGCAACAGTTGGTTTTGGAGTATCTTTTAGAGAATGTATCATCATAGCCATATCTACATCGTCAAATGCTCCTCTGTAAATAAGTTCTTGCTTACCTGCAAGGAAATGTATTTTTCCTTCTTCTTTAAGTTTTTGTCTGTATTCAATTTCTATAAATTCTTCAGCAGGCACTGCCATAAAACTTACATTACCATGAAGTTTATCTTCTATACCAGAAAGCTTAAGTCCTAGTGCTGCTGTTGCCATGGCAGTTATTTGTAAATTGTGGCCACAGGTATGAGAAGCTCCTGTTTCTTTATTGGCATTGGCACTATCAAAACAAATAACACCATCTAATTCTCCTAAAATAGCTACATTAGGACCATCACTTTTTTCTTTTAATTGCCCCTTAACACCAGTTAAAGCAAGTTTATCTTTATATGAAATATTTAATTCATCAAAAAACTTACATACCTTTTCTGCTGTTTTTATTTCCTTAAAACCCAACTCAGGATTATTTTCAATATCCTTTGCTAGATTAAATAATTTGTCATAGTTATCATCAATAACTTTACAAACTAATTCTTTTAATTCATTTACATTCATTTGAATTTCTCCCCCCTTAGACTATGTATATGTATTCCATACAAATACATATGTACTAAATCTATGAGTAATATTTTATAACTTATACAAGTGTATGTCAACAGAAAACAGAAAGTAATATTTTATTAAATAGCGATGTTAAGCAAAACTTAACGAGTAAGTTTGTATTTTTACTGCTATTGATAGACAAGGAAATTATTTGTTTAGTTATATACAATATTGGTATTATAATATGGTTATACTATAATCTAATATATGATTGTGAGATAATATTCTGTAAAATAGGAGGAATTATATGAAGAATAAATTTAAAATATTAGCACCTGTAATAATAAGTGTATTATTAAGTTTAATAGGTTGTGGAAGTAATTCTGCTAAAATATCAAATCAAGATGTAAAAACTACTTCCCAAGTTGAAACATATGATTTGGTAAAATACAAAGGCTCGTATGTAGGTGATAATAGTTCTGTAGGAAATATAATAACAAAGTTACCTGCTAATGAGTATAATGCAGGATTTAGTCTACAAACTAATAAAGAACCATATGGAATAACTATTAACTATAAAGTAAATCAAAATTTGGGTGAAGAAAATTATAATAAATTTTGGAGTGATAAAAAAGTTAATGAGTTTTTAGAAAAGAACGCAGTAGTATTATTATCGCTTATACAAAATGCTGATGTTATAGAATTTAATGTAGATAACATAGGTGAAAAATCTTATAAATACGATAGAAAAAGTTTAGAACAAAAATATGGCGGCAATTTAAAAGACTTATTTGAAGATGATACTTCGTTTAAAAAATTTTTAAATAGTTAGTAGTTCACAACTTAAAAATTTTGCGTCACAAAATTTTTATAGAGGACAATTGACAGAGGACAGAGGACAGAGGACAATTTTTAATGACCAGCTAACAATGAATAATGAACAATTTAGGTGGATTTTCTTCCTTTGGTCAGAAAATCTTATATTTTATAAGTTATAATTGAAAATGGAGAGTTGAGAATGGAGAATTAATTGACATTTTTATTGATGGCTGGTTTAGCAAGCTAAACATCGCTTTAGTTCTTATAAAAGTTAAAATTAAAAGTTTTTGTTTGATAAACAAGCAAAATAAATTTAAGACAAGCTATCGCATTCATTATTCATTAATCAACGGCCTATCGGCTTGCGACATAGTCGCTAGTTTTAATAGTAAACAATTAAAGTAGGTTATATATTAGTAATTCATTTAGCTTTAGCTGAGCTTCAGGATATTTAAAATTTAAGATTTTCTGTAGCAAAGCGGAGGAAAACCTTCCTTAATTGTCCTATGTCAATTGTCCTCTGTCCTCTGTAAAAAAATGCGTCGCAGTTTTTTTATTTGTTGACATAAAAATAAAAAGGTGATATGCTACAAATAGAAAATAAATTGAATATTTATACATCCTTCAGGGTTTGGTGAGATTCCATACCGGTGGTAAAGCCCACGAGCCGTAAGGCAGATCTGGTGAAATTCCAGGGCCGACAGTTAAAGTCTGGATGAAAGAAGGAAATTACATATACGTTCTAATTAGCGTACACTTATATAGTTTCTAATATTTATGTTGCTAATTTAAATTATATTACTTTTTTTAGAATGTATTAGGTAAGATTACTTTACCCTGAAAGAATTAATTCTTTCAGGGTTTTTTATATGTTTTTAGTAACATGAATTTCACAATGTTTTCGTTATCTTTGAAGGATGCAATGAAAAGGAGATGATGAATTTGGATGAAATTTATATGAAAATGGCAATTGAACTAGCACACTTGGGTGAAGGATATGTAAATCCTAATCCTTTAGTAGGAGCAGTTATAGTAAAGGACGGAAAGGTAATAGGAGAAGGATACCATAAAAAATTTGGAGAAGCTCATGCTGAAATAGATGCTTTTAAAAATTGTAAAGAGGATCCCAAAGGTGGTACTTTATATGTAAATTTAGAACCTTGTTCTCACTATGGAAAGACTCCTCCTTGTGTAGAGGGCATAATTAAAAAGGGAATAAAAAAAGTAGTAATAGGCATGAAAGATCCTAATCCTTTAGTTGCAGGAAAAGGTATAGAAATATTAAAAAAAGCTAACATAAAAGTAGAAGTTGGAGTTTTAGAAGATGAATGCAGGAAATTAAATGAAATATTTATAAAATATATAACTCACAAAAAACCCTTTTGTATATTAAAATGGGCATCAACGTTAGACGGAAAAATATGTTCGCCCATAGGAGATTCCAAATGGATAACAGGAGAAGATTCAAGAGAATATGTGCATTTAATTAGAAATAAAGTAAGCTCCATAATGGTTGGAGTAAATACAATTATAAAGGACAATCCTTCTTTAACCACAAGATTAAAAGATAGAAAAGGTGTAAATTCCACAAGAATTATTGTGGATAGCAAAGGAAGAACACCATTAGATGCAAGGATTTTTAAAGAAGAAGGAGATGCTTTTATAGCAACTACTTCACAAATTCAAGAAAAAAAAAGAAAAGAATTTGAAAAAATAGGAGCCAAAATAATTATTACACCAGAAAAAGATGGAAAAATTGATTTACAATATCTTGTTAACTATTTAGCAGAAATTAATATAGACAGCGTACTTTTAGAAGGTGGTGGAACACTAAACTATTCAGCTTTAAAAGAAGGAATTGTAGATAAAGCTCTTATATTCATAGCTCCAAAAATACTAGGTGGAGAAAACAGCAAAACACCTGTAGAAGGAGAAGGGACAAAGTATGTTAAGGATTGTATAAAACTAAAGAATTTATCCATTAAAAATTTTAAAGAAGATATTTTGATAGAAGGCTTTATTTAATGAACAACTAACAATGAATAATGAACAATTAAGGAGGATTTTCTTCCACTACGTTACAGAAAATCTTACATTTTATAGATCTTTTAAAGATAGTTGCACTATGGAAAGCTCGTTCAGCGTTGCTGAACATCGAAGCTGCCTTAGGTTTATTTAATTTTAAAAAGTTTAGCTTTAGCTAACCACAATTATTCATTGTTCGTTATTCATTATTCATTAAACAAAGGGCTCGTTTGCTTCGCTAAACATCGCTGGCTTAGTTAAGAACTACTTAATATATAAATCATACGATTAAAATTTTTTCGTAATGATAATGGAGAAAAAATAACCACAATTGTTCATTATTTATTATTCATTGTTCATTAATTAAAGTTGTTCATTATTCATTATAAAAAGGTGGTGTTTTATTGTTTACAGGTATAGTAGAGGAATTAGGAAGTATAGAGAATATAGAAAAAAAGAAAAGTGCTTATAGTATAAAAATAAAGGCTAAAAAGGTTTTAGAGGATGTAAATATAGGAGATAGCATATGCACTAATGGAGTTTGTCTTACAGTTACTGATTTTTCCAAGGATAGTTTTACTGTAGATGTAATGCCAGAGACTATAAGGCAAAGTAGTTTAAAAAATATTAAAAAAGGCAGTTTAGTAAATTTAGAAAGGGCACTAAAGCCTACAGGAAGATTAGGTGGACACATAGTTAGTGGACACATAGATGGAGAAGGTATTATAAAGGAATATAAAAAAGAAGGAAATGCTTGGTGGATTTCAGTAGAACCTGAAAAAACACTTCTAAAGTATGTAATAGAAAGAGGCTCTATAGCCTTAGATGGTGTAAGTCTAACCGTAGCTTATGTAGATGAAAAGCTATTTAAAGTCTCCATAATCCCCCATACCAGTGAAGAAACTACCCTATTAAAAAAGGGAGTAGGGGACACTTTAAACATAGAATGCGATTTAATAGGAAAATACGTGGAGAAAATTTTAAATTTTAAAAATCATGAAGAGAAAGAAAGTAAAATAGATATGGACTTTTTGAAAAACAACGGATTTATTTAATGAACAACTAACAATGAACTTTTTCAGAGGACAGAGGACAATTGACAGAGGATAGTGAAGGAGGATTTTCTTCCGCTTTGCTACAGAAAATCTTACATTTTGTTTTGTTGGCTGGTTTGCTTCGCTAAACATCGCGAGCTTAGGTGTAATTGAAAATGGAAAGTTGAGAATGGAGAATGAAGGAGATTTTTCTTCGCTACACTCAGAAAAAATAACCATAATTATTCATTCTTCATTGTTCATTATTCATTGATAAAAGGTTTAGTTTTAACTAAACCTAAAGATCTTATATAATTAAAATTTTTTTGCAACGACAGTGGAGAAAAAATATCATTAATTGTCCTCTGTCCTCTGTCCTCTGTCAAATGTAATGAGGTGGAGAAAAGTTATCCATAGTTGTTCACTATTCACTAATTAAAGCTATTCACTAAAAATAAAGGGGTGTTAAAAATGTTTAAATTTAATAGTATTGAAGAGGCAATTTGTGATATAAAAGAAGGAAAAATGGTTATTGTGGTAGATGATGAGGATAGAGAAAATGAGGGAGATCTTTTAATGGCAGCAGAAAAGGTAACTCCTGAGGATATTAATTTTATGATTAAATATGGAAGAGGATTAGTATGCATGCCTATAATTGGAGAAAGATTAAAGGAATTAAATCTTAACCAAATGGTGGATATAAATACAGACACTAATGGAACAGCTTTTACAGTATCCATAGATTCTGTGGATACTACTACAGGTATTTCAGCTTATGAAAGAGCTCATACCATATCAAAAGTATTGGACAGCAATGTAGGGGGAGAGGATTTTAAAAGACCAGGACATGTTTTCCCATTAGAAGCAAGAGAAGGTGGAGTATTAAAAAGAGCAGGACATACAGAAGCTGCTGTAGACCTAGCAAGACTTGCAGGATTTTATCCAGCAGGAGTAATTTGCGAGATTGTAGGGGAAGATGGAAAAATGGCAAGACTTCCTCAATTAATGGAATATTCTAAGGAACATAATTTAAAAATTATAAATATAGCAGATTTAATAGCTTATAGAAGAAAGAAAGAAACCCTAGTAGAAAGAGTTGTAGAAGCTAAAATGCCAACAAGGTGGGGAGAATTTAAAATAATAGGCTATGAAAATAAAATAAATGGTGAACACCACGTAGCTCTTGTAATAGGAGATATAGAAAATGGAGAAGATGTACTAGTTAGAATGCATTCAGAATGTCTTACAGGGGATGCTCTGGGTTCTGTAAGATGTGATTGTGGATATCAATATGAAGCAGCTATGAAAGCTATAAGTGAAGAAGGAAGAGGAGTTCTTGTATACATGCGTCAAGAAGGAAGAGGAATAGGTCTTATTAACAAATTAAAGGCTTATAATCTTCAAGATAAGGGTATGGACACTGTGGAAGCTAATATTGCTTTAGGTTTCCCACCTGATTTAAGAGATTATGGAATAGGGGCTCAAATATTAAATGATTTAGGAGTTAAAAAAATAAATCTTATGACAAACAATCCTAAGAAAATAACTTCATTATCTGGTTATGGAATAGAAATAGTAAAAAGAGTTCCACTAGAAATTCACGAAAATGAGGAAAGTGAATTTTACCTAAAAACTAAAAAAGAAAAAATGGGTCATTTACTACATTTTTAATATATAAAATTGGGAGGAATATTAAATGAATATAATAGAAGGAAATTTAATAGGGCAAGGTTTAAAATTTGGTATAATTGTAGGAAGATTTAATGAATTTATAGGAGGAAAACTTTTAGATGGAGCTATAGATGCTCTTGTAAGACATGGTGTAGATGAAAAAGATATAGAAATAGCTTGGGTGCCGGGAGCTTTTGAGATACCGTTAATAGCTAAAAAAATGGCTAAAAGCAAAAAATATGATGGAGTAATATGTTTAGGTGCTGTTATAAGAGGAGCTACTACTCACTATGATTATGTATCAAGTGAAGTATCTAAAGGTATAGCTAAAGTTACTTTAGATGAAGAAGTACCAGTAATATTTGGTGTTTTAACTACAGAAAACATAGAGCAAGCCATAGAAAGAGCAGGAACAAAAGCAGGTAACAAAGGATACGAGGCAGCTTGTACTGCAATAGAAATGGCAAATCTAGTAAATGAAATTTGAATAAAAAAATTATAAAAATATAAAATTTGAACAAACCTATTCTTTTTTTATACAATGAGTGCTAAATCCTAAAATAATGTTGACAATCAATTTGCTAATATATTAACATATGTATATATATATAAAAATATATATATTTTGTAGAGTTTAAGGAGGAGAGCCATGTAAAAAAAGGATAGGTTTTTTTATTAATTATTTTAATTTTATAAGGAAAAGGAATGATTGAACAGTATATAATGAAAAGAATTTTATAATTCTTAATTTAAGTATAATTGCATTTATAATTGTATTAAATAGTTATTTAGTAGTTAGGAGGTAATTGGAAAAATGAAGAATAGTTTAAAAGGAATAATAACCTTATGTTTAATAGCCGCTGTTTGTGGAGGAATATTAGGACTTACATATGATGCAACTAAAGACACTATAGCAGCTATTGAGAAGAAGGAAAGTTTGCAATTAGACGTAATATTACCAGGATTAAATGCAGATGAACCAAAAGAAATGAATGTTAAATTAGAGGAGAATGGCCCAATAAGTTCAGCATATGAAGTTTATTCAAAGGGTGAATTAGTAGGACATGCTATAATATCAAATGCTCAAGGTATGGGACCATTGAAAATGACTGTGGGAATAACTAAAGATGGAAAAATAGGTGGACTAAAAATAGTTTCTCATGCAGAAACTCCAGGTATTGGAGATATAGTTGAAAAAGAAAGTTTTATGGGAAGATATAAAGGTAAACCTATAGAACAAGAATTAAAAATAGTAAAAACAACTCCTTCAGCAGACAATGAAGTAGAAGCTGTAACAGGAGCTACAATTACATCTACAGGTGTAACTAAAGCTGTAAACGAAGCCATAAAATTCTATAAAGAAAATGTATTAGGAGAAGAAGTTAAAGAAGAAGAGGAAAAACCATTAGAAGCTAAGGATATAATACCTGAAGCTGATAGTATGAAAGATGTAGAAGTCGAATTAACTGAAAATGTTAAAGAAGTTAAAGGTATATATAAAGGAGAAGAACTTTTAGGATATGCTATAACTGGTTTAGGTGCAGGAATGAATGAAATTCAAACCATGGTAGGTATCTCTAATGATGGTAAAATTGTATTTGTAAAAGTAGTAGCAGATAGTGAAACAGAAGGAATTGGAGATGTAATACACGAAGAAGACTTTACAAAGAAATTTTTAAATAAATCTGTGGAAGAAAGATTAGAAGTGGTTAAAAATCCACCAGTAAAAGACAATGAAGTAGAAGCTGTAACAGGAGCTACTGTAAGTACAGAAGGAGTTACTGGTGGAGTAAATAATGCTATTAAGTTCTACAATGAAAAACTTAAAAAGTAAATATAATTAATCAAAAACTCTTAAAGTTTTTCTTTAAGAGTTTTTGATTTTTAAGTATAATAAAAACAACGTGTTTAGTGAATAACTAACAATGAATAGCATTTAATCAATGAATAACTAACAATGAATAATGAACAATTAAGGAGATTTTTCTTCGCTATGCTCAGAAAAATTATAATTTTATTGGAATTGTTAAAGTAGTTGCACTATGGAAACCCCGTTCAGCTTTGCTGAACATTGAAGGTATTTTAGGTTTAACTAACATTCTCAAAAGTTAAAGAAAGGAGTGAGTAAATATAAATTATGGAAAATAAAATAGATATATTTAAAAATATAGAGAAACATTTGTTAGAAGATGAAAATCCTTCTAAATATTTAAATGAACTAAGTGAAGAAGGTGTTTTAAAGGAATATCCTTTTAATCTTTTGGAAAACTTAAAAAAGACTGATCAAAATTTAACTCATCATCCAGAAGGTACGGTTTGGAATCATACTATGATGGTGGTGGATAAAGCAGCTAAGAGTAAAGAACTAAGTGAAGATAGTAGGGCTTTTATGTGGTCAGCACTGTTACATGATATAGGTAAAGGCACTACTACTAAAATAAGAAGGGGGAAAATAACTTCTTATAATCATGATAAAGAGGGAGAATTTTTAGCTATAAAGTTTTTAGAAGAATTTACACAAGATAAGGATCTTATAAAAAAAGTTGCGGCTTTAGTAAGATGGCATATGCAACCTTTATTTGTAGCTAAAAAGATGAGATTTGCTGATATAGATTCCATGAAAAAAGAATGTTCACCAGAAGAAATAGCTCTTTTATCGAAATGTGATAGATTGGGTAGAGGAGACATGAATGAGGAGAGAATAAAAAAAGAGGAAGAAGACATAGAAGTTTTTTTAAATACTGTAAAAAAAGAAAGTACTAAATAATAAAAAGTGGTATAATTAACAAAATAACATAAGATAAGGGAGAGAGTTAAATGAAAAATCCTATAATTACTATAACAATGGAAAATGGGGATGTTATGAAGGGGGAATTATATCCTGAAATAGCTCCAAATACTGTTAGAAATTTTATAAGTTTGATAAATAAAGGTTTTTATAATGGATTAATATTTCATAGAGTAATACCTGGCTTTGTAATTCAAGGAGGTTGTCCAGAGGGAACAGGAGTTGGAGGTCCAGGATATTCTATTAAAGGAGAATTTTCAGCTAATGGATTCCCAAATTCACTTAAGCATGAAGAGGGAGTTTTATCCATGGCAAGAGCTATGCACCCTGATTCAGCAGGAAGTCAATTTTTTATAATGGTGGGAGAAGCACCTCATTTAGATGGACAATATGCTGGTTTTGGAAAGATAACAGAAGGATTGGATGTAGCTTTTAAAATAGTAGATGAACCAACAGATTTTATGGATAAACCTTTAGAAGAGCAAAAGATAAAGGAAATAACTGTAGATACCTTTGGAAAAGAGTATGAAGAACCTGAAAAATTATAATTAAAAAGGGGAGCTGTTACATTAGGAATAATACTACAATGCATTATATGTAAATTCCTTAGTGCCACAGCTCTTTTTTTATAACTATCTATATATATTTATCATAAAAAGGAGTTATAACTTCCATCAGAAGGCATTACAAAATCTCCCCTTGGAGAAAGACTAATGCTTCCTACTTTAGGTCCATCAGGTACAGTAGAACGCTTAAATTGTTGAGTGAAAAATCTTTTTATGAAGAATTTCAACCATTTTTCTATAATGTCTTTTTTATAATCTTCTCTAAAAGCTTCACAAGCTAGATAATATATTTTTTTAACATCAAAACCTTTTATAAAGTAATAAAGGAAAAAATCGTGAAGTTCATAGGGTCCTACTATATTTTCTGTTTTTTGACATATGTTTCCCTTAGCATCCTTAGGAAGAAGCTCAGGACTTACAGGAGTATCTAATATATCTAACAGTATAGAGGAAATTTCTTTATCTTTTTGTTCTAGGGCAACATGTTTTACTAAATACCTTACTAAAGTTTTAGGTACAGATGCATTAACGCCGTACATAGACATATGGTCACCATTGAAGGTACACCAACCTAAAGCCATTTCAGATAAATCACCAGTGCCTACAACTAATCCTCCTTCTTTATTGGCTATGTCCATAAGTATTTGAGTTCTTTCTCTTGCTTGAACATTTTCATAGGTTACATCGTGTATATTAGGGTCATGAGCTATATCTTCAAAATGTTGAAGACATGATTTTACTATATTTATTTCTCTTAAAGATATTTTTAACTTTTTACAAAGGCTTATAGCATTATTATAGGTTCTATCTGTTGTTCCAAATCCTGGCATGGTTATGGCAATTATGTTTTTAAGGTCTAGGTTTAAAAGCTCAAAAGTTTTAACTGTTACTAATAGAGCTAAAGTAGAGTCAAGGCCTCCAGATATACCAATAACTGCAGATTTAAGATTGGTATGTTCTAACCTTTTAGCTAGGGCAGAAACTTGTATGTTAAATATTTCTTCTAACCTATTATATTTTTCGTTATAAGGTAAGAAAGGATATTTTTTTATAGTTCTTTGTAAATGGAATTCCTGTAAATTTTTAAAACTAAAATTTATTGTTCTAGAATCAAAAGGACATAGGTTTGAATACTCATTTAAATTAGTATTTTTTATTCTATTTAATATCAGTTTATCAACATCTATTGAAGATATTATTATTTCATTTTCTCTTTTAAATCTTTTATTTTCTTTCAATAAGGAACCACTTTCTCCGATTAATAAATGACCACTGTAAACTAAGTCTGTGGTGGATTCGTATACTCCACAGGAAGAATAAATATATCCACAGGAAAGTTTTTTTGTATAAGTTTTAATAAAATGTCTTCTTTTTTCACTTTTACCTACTAATTCATTAGAGGCAGATAAATTTCCTATTATATTAGCTCCTTGTATGCAGAGATAATTACTTAAGGAAATAGGATTATTAAAATCATCACCTAATACAAAGGAAAACTTAAATTTTCCACTTTCAAAAATTAAATCTATTCCAAAAGGTATATTTTCTTGAAAATAGGTGGTTACATATTCATTTTTAATTTTAAATCCAGAAGAAAACCATCTTTGTTCACTAGAACATACATTGGATTTAGGAACTACTCCTAAAATTTTTCCATAGTGTATAATGAATGCACAATTATAAAGAGAATTTTTATGTAATAAAGGTGCTCCAATGGATACTAAAATATCCTTATCCTTTAAAAATAGACAAAGTTCTTCTATAGCTTTTAGTGAGTAATTTAATAATTGTCCATTAAAAAATAAATCACCACAACTATAGGATGTTATAGATAGTTCTGGAAAAATTATATACTTAACTTTTTTATTTATGGCATCATTTATACATTCTTTTATATTAGTTAAATTAAACTCTATATCCATTACATTTGTAATAGGGCAGGCAGATGCTATATTTAAAAAATCTTCATAGGGCTTATATTGTTCTTTTAAAAAATTCATAAATTTACCTCCAATTGTTATATACATTCTTAAGATATCCTTAAAAGTACAATTATATAAATATTAATGCTATAAAAAATATTCTATATAGTGTATAATTTTTATAAAGACATTTAATTTAATTATAAATAATTAACACATTAATTCAAATACCTTTTTTCATTGCTTTATGTGGAGAGGAGGAAAAACATGTATGGGGAAATTTTACTTTGGATAGTTATAGGCGCAGTTGCAATACTTATAGATATATTTACTAGTAGCTTTTTATTTATATGGTTTACTGTAGGATCTATAGTAGCTTTGATAATCAGTGGTTTAGGATATGCTTTCTCAGTACAATTTATAGCTTTTATATTTACTAGTGTTATTCTATTAGCAATAGGTTATCCTATAGTTAAGAAGACTATAAAAAAAAGTGTGCCTAAAACCTTACCTATGGGAGAAAATTATGTAAATAGAATTATAACTGTAGAAAAGGATGTTAAAGAAGAGGAACTTATAAAGATAGATGGAATATACTGGACTGTAATAAACAAAGGTGAGCTAATAAACAAAGGTGAAAAAGCTAAAATAATAGCTTTGGATGGAAATAAGTTTATATTAAAAAAATATGAGGAGGCAAATTTATGATAGGGAAAATTATATTGATAATACTATTAGTAATAGTATTGGCGTCAGTATTATCATCAATAAAGATTGTAAATACTGGTAGTCTTTATATCGTGGAGAGGTTTGGACAATTTTATAAGGTTTTAGAACCAGGATGGCATTTTACAATTCCATTTGCAGATTTTGTGAGAAAAAAGATATCTACAAAGCAACAAATACTTGATATAGAACCTCAAAATGTTATAACTCAAGATAATGTTAGAATATCTATAGATAATGTTATATTCTATAAAGTTATGAATGCAAAAGATGCTGTATATAATATAGAAAATTATAAATCTGGTATTGTTTATTCAACTATAACTAATATGAGGAATATAGTAGGTAATATGACTTTAGATGAAGTTTTATCGGGAAGAGATAAAATAAACAATGAGCTTTTAAGAGTAGTTGATGAAATTACTGATGCTTATGGAATAAAGATTTTATCAGTAGAAATAAAAAATATAATTCCACCAGCAGAAATACAACAAGCTATGGAAAAACAAATGAAAGCAGAAAGGGATAAGAGAGCTGCAATTCTTCAAGCAGAAGGCCAAAAACAAAGTGAAATTGAAAGAGCTCAAGGTGATAAGCAAGCTAAAATTCTTCAAGCAGAAGCTGAAAAAGAAGCTAACATAAGAAGGGCAGAAGGACTTAGACAATCTCAAATATTGGAAGCAGAAGGTAAAGCTCAAGCTATTGAGTCTGTAGCACAAGCACAAGCTAAAGCTGTTAGATTAGTAAACGCTTCTATATTAGAATCAGGAACTAATGAAACAGTAATAGCATTAAAACAAGTAGAAGCTCTTCAAGAAATGGCTAAGAATCCAGCAAATAAACTTATACTTCCAAACGAAAGTTTATCTAGTTTAGGAAGCATAGCTGCTATTGGTGAGATGTTAAATAAAAATAAATAAATATAACATAAAGGAATCGATTCTATTTATGTCTATGCCAAAATATGACCAAGAAAATCCATTCCATCTCCAGCCAGCAACGGATCTTGGACCGACAAAGGTTACAAACATCCAAAATGGACGGCCTCTTTCTGGCCAAATATAAACAAATCTAAATCTACAAGGTCTTATAGAACCGGGATCAACAGCTTTGGTTTGTATCCCATCAAAAGATTTAGGCTTTTCTGGGGTAAAGGATGGAGGTGGTCCCATAGGTGGTCTGTTTGGACCTCCTGGCCCTCCAGGAAAACCGCCAGGTCCCATAGGACCACCGGGAAATCCACCAGGTCTTTGACGATAAAAAGGGCAATTAAATTTGTTATAGTACATTAAATCTCTCCTTTTAAAAACTACACTATTATATTATGAAAAATTATTAAATAGGTGAATAAATTAAAATCTAAACAAGAATTAAGCAAAAGTTAAGATTTTAGTAATGATTAGGAAAGAAAGCCATAATATAATGGATAATGAACAACTTTAATTAGTGAACAACTAACAATGAATAATGAACAATTTAGGAGGATTTTCTTCTGCTTTGCTACAGAAAATCTTACATTTTATTAGATCTGTTAAAGATAGTTGCACTATGGAAAACTCGTTCAGCGTTGCTGAACATCACTTATTTAGTTAAGAACTACTTAATATATAAGTCATACAATTAAAATTTTTTCGTAATGACAATGGAGAAAAAATATCAATAATTGTTCATTATTCACTGTTGTTAAAATTTTAATTTTAACAACATATCGGGGGGTTTTTATGGGAAAGATTTTAATAGTTTTAACTTTAGCATTGTGCATATTTATTTTTTTAGAGAGCTATGTAAAAGATGTTTATTTTAAAGAAGAGAAATTGTATTATTATTATGTATTAAAAAACATATTAAGTATGCTAGTAATTGCTTTTATTATGGTGAATAGAAATTATATAAAGGATATAGAGGGGTTGGGAAAATTTATTTTAATATGCAGTATGTTGATTTTTTTCATAAATGGAATTAGACTTTATAAAAATATATCGTTTTTAAGAGAGAATAAATTATTATAAAATCCACATGCTATAGAAAAATACATATAAGTGGTTCTTTCATTAATACAGTGTTATTAATACAATAATACTGTATTAATGTTTTTTTAGGAGGAATTTTTTATGCTAATAGGAGTAATTATGGGGGGAGTATCCACAGAGAAAGAAATATCAAATCTTACAGGTAAACACATAATAGAAAATTTAGATGAGAATAAATATGAAATACTTCCTATACCCATAAATACAAAATTCGGATTAATTGATAAAATAAAATGTTTGGAATTTGCGTTTATTGCATTACATGGTACTTTTGGAGAGGATGGAAAGGTTCAAGCCCTTTTAGAAACTATGGGGGTACCTTATTCTGGTTCAGGGGTGTTGGCAAGTTCTCTTTGTATGGATAAAAATATGAGTAAAAAAGTATTACAAGGGGAAGGTATTAAAACTCCTAAGTGGATAGTATTATATAAAGATGAAGATATAGATTTAAAAAAAATTAAAAATATAGGTTACCCTTTAATAGTAAAGCCCAACAGTGGTGGTTCTAGTATAGGTATAAGTATAGTTAGAAAAGATGATGAATTAGTAAAAGCTGTAGAACAAGCTTTTAAGTTTGATGAAGAAGTTTTAATAGAGGAATATATTGAGGGAGAAGAAATTACCTGTTGTATGTTAGATGGCAAACCTCTTCCTATATTATCTATAAAAACAAAAGAGAAATTTTTTAATTACAAAGCTAAATATTTTGAGGGACTAGCAGAGGAAAAGGTTGCTAGTCTTTCACAGAATTTAAAAGATAAAGTTGAAAAAATAAGCAAGAAGTGTTGGGAAATTTTTAAGTTGAAGGTTTATGGAGCAATTGATATGATTATAAAAGGGGAAGAAATATATGTAATAGAGATAAATACTTTACCAGGTATGACTAAGCAGAGCCTTTTTACTAAAAGTGCAAAATTTCATGGCTTAGATTTTAGTGAACTTCTAGATAATATAATAGAACTTTCCCTTAAGTAATATAAATTTTGAGGTGGTAAAATGTTCCCTATTTTCCATATAGAAGATGGACAAATAGCCTATGAAGAAATATATAAATATTTAAAAGAAATTATAAAAAACAAAATGATGCCACCAGGAAGTAAACTACCTTCCTCAAGGGAAATGGCAACTATGACTACTTTAAGTAGAAATACCATAATGAAAGCCTATGAGCTTTTAGAAGAAGAAAATTTGGTTTACACAAAAAGAGGAAAAGGAACCTTTGTAGCTGAAATAGAGATAAAAGAAAATAAGGATTGGAAAATACATTGGGATAGTAAAATAAATGAATACGCAAAAATGTCAGAAGATCTAGATATAATGAAAACTGAAGCATTATACAAAAAAGGTATGATTTCTTTTAAAAGCATAGCACCAGATGAAAATTTATTTGACGTAGAAGAATTAAAAAGGGCTTTTTTAAATAGAATATCCTTAGAAGGGGAGAAAATATTAAACTATGGATATGCTAAGGGATATAAGCCACTTATAGATTATCTTTTAGAATATATGAGTGAAAAAGGTGTAAATGTAAAAGATAAGGATATATTAATTACCAATGGATTTACAGAAGGTTTTGATATAGTACTTTCAGCTCTCTTAAATAAAGGTGACAAAATAATATGTGAAAATCCCACTCATAATACAGCAATTAAGCTTATGAAACTTCATAAACTTAATATATTAGGTGTTACTATAGATGAAAAAGGTATAAATTTAAATGAATTAGAAAATAAACTAAAAAATAATGAAGTTAAGCTTTGTTATGTAATTCCTTCTTATCACAATCCCACAGGTACAGTTATGTCTTTTAGTAGAAGAAAAGAATTTTATGAAATATTAAAAAAGTATAATGTGCCAATAATTGAAGATGGATTTAATGAAGAACTTCAACACTCAGGAACTCATATAGCTCCAATTTCTGCCATAAGCGGAGAAGAAAATTCAATTATATATATAGGCAGCCTTTCTAAAATACTTTTTCCCGGTATGAGAATAGGATGGATTCTAGCAGACAAAAGATTAATAAATATATTGGAAAGCGTAAAAAGAAGCAGAAATATACATACTTCTTTTTTAGACCAAGGAATACTTTATGAATATATGAATAGTGGAGCTTTTGAAAAGTATGTAAAAAAAGTAAAGACTATATATAGAGAAAAATATGAATATATAATGAAACTTTGTAAGAAGGAAATTCCATATAAATATATTCTAGGTGACGGAGGTCTTTATATATTTGTCAAATTAAAAAACATAAATTCACGAGATCTTTTAAAAGCCTGCCTCAAAAGAAAGGTTATATTCACTCCAGGAGATATGTTTTATATAGATGATGGAGGAAAAGACACCTTACGACTAGGTTTTTCAAGAAATTCCCTAGAAGAAATAGAAAAGGGAATAAGGATAATTGGGGAAGAAGCCCTTAGATTAATGAAGAATTAATAATGAATAATGAATAATTAATGAGGTTCTTCCTCCTAGCGTCGGAAGAACTTTAATTTTATTAGATAAGGCAGATAGTTGCACTATGTAAAACTCGTTCAGCTTTGCGGAACATTGAAGGTATTTTAGAAAAAGTTTAGCTTTAGCTAAACGTAAATATTCTATATAATCAAAATTTTTTCGTAACAATGGAGGAGAAAAAATATCAATCAAATATCCTCTGTCCTCTGTCAAATGTAATGAGGTGGAGAAAAGATGTCAATCATCTTCCATTTTCAATACTTTAATAATTTATCATAATAAAGTATTTACAAAAATATCTATTTATAGTAGAATAGAAGGAAATAATTTTTTAAGGGGAAGGTGACTTATATGGAAAAAAATCTAATTAAAAAACTTTGCAATAAATACTATGAGGATATGGTTAGATTGAGACATCATTTTCATATGCACCCTGAGATAGGTTTTAAGGAATTTAAAACATCTCAAAAGATAAAAGAAGAATTAAGGAAAATGAATGTGGACTCTATGGAAGATTTGGCAGGAACAGGGGTGGTTGCTTTAATTAAAGGAAAATATCCAGGAAAAACTCTTTTAATAAGAGCGGATATGGATGCACTTTTGATTAATGAAGAAGCAGATGTGGAATATAAATCAAAAGTACCAGGAGTTATGCATGCTTGCGGTCATGATGGACATACAGCTGCACTTTTGGGAACAGCTATGGTATTAAATGAAATTAAACATGAGCTTCATGGTAATATAAAATTAGTTTTCCAACCAGCGGAAGAAGGAGAAGGTGGAGCAAGGAAAATGATAGAACAGGGGGTCTTAGAAAATCCTAAAGTTCATGGAGCTATAGCTTGTCATCTATGGGGTTCAGTAGAAGAAGAGCATATTGAAATTAAAGAAGGACCTTTAATGGCATCCTGCGATGATTTTAAGATAACAATTAAAGGAAAGGGTGGACATGGTTCTACACCACATTTATGTATAGATCCTATAGAGATTAGTGTACAAGTTATAAATAATATAAGAAGCTTTATAAGTAGAAAAATAGATTCATTTCAACCTATAGTACTTTCTTTTGGAGCCATACATGGAGGAGAAAGCCATAATATAATACCAGATAATGTGGAAATTTTAGGAACACTTAGAACTTTTGATAATTCTATAAAAGAATATATTAAAAATTCTATGGAAGAAATTATTGATTATACCACAAAATTTTATGATGGAAGCTATGAAATAGACTTTTTTAGTTTTGCACCAACGGTGATGAATGATAAATCTATGACAGAGCTTGCTAAAAAAACTTTACAAGATACGTATGGAAAGGATAAAATATTAGAATGCAAAAGACCATATTCAGGATCAGAAGATTTTGCGTTTTTTACAAATGAAGTTCCTTCTGTAATGTTTTTTGTGGGAATAAAAAAAGATGAGGAAGTAATTCATCATAATTCAAAATTTAAATGGGACGATAAGAATTTGCTTATAGCTTGTGAATCATTAACAACTATAGCTATTAATTTTTTGAATAATACTTTAGTGAATTAGAGTAATAAAGGAGGAAAAGTCATGCAAAATGTTAATATAGAAAAAGAAGAAATTAAGGAATCAAAATTAGATAAGATACTAAATAAAATAGAAATAGTAGGCAATAAAATGCCAGATCCGGTAACTATATTTTTTATATTATGTATAGGAATAATGATAATATCAAATCTAGCTTCAGGGGTTACTGTTATAAACCCTTCTAATAATGAAAGTGTATCTATAGTAAATCTTTTATCTAGGGAAGGGTTAACTAAATTATTAACAGAAAGTGTGAATAAGTTTCAACAGTTTCCACCTCTAGGTATGGTAATTGTTGTTATGTTAGGAGCAGGAGTAGCAGAAAAGTCTGGACTTATGTCTGCAGCTATGGAAAATTCCATAAAAAAAGTGCCAAAACCTTTAGTAACAGCTACAGTACTTTTAGTATGTATTTTAGCAGATGGGGCTGGAGATGCTGGATTTATATTACTTCCACCTTTAGCTGCCAGTCTATTTTTAAGTATGGGAAGACACCCTTTAGTTGGAATGTTTGTAGCTTATGCAGGAGTAGCAGGTGGTTTTTCTGCTAATTTAATTGTAAATATGACAGATGTTTTGGTAGCTAGTTTTACAATACCAGCAGCTCAAATGATAGATACAAATTATAAAGGAACTCCTGCTATGAATATATATTTTATGATATGTTCCACTATACTATTAATTGTAATAGGTGTTTTAATAACAGAAAAGATAATTGCACCTAGATTTGAAAAAGAAGGATATAATAATTTTAATAATATAACAGAAGAAAAATCCATAAATGAAAAAGAAAAAAAGGGATTATTTTGGGCAGGTATAACCTTAATTGCAATGACATTAATTGTAGTATTTTTAAGTATAGGAGAAAATGCACTTATGAAGGATCCAGAAACAGGTTCTCTACTAGCCTGGGAGTCGCCTCTTATGCAGGGGTTAATTCCTATAATAACTTTAATGTTATTAGTACCAGGATATGTATATGGTAAAATAACAGGAAGTATAAAAAGTGATAAGGATTTAGTAAAAATGATGGGAGATGCTATGAAGGATTTAAGCTCTTATATAGTATTAGCATTTATGGCATCTATATTTATAGCATTATTTAATTGGAGTAACATGGGAATTGTAATGTCGGTTAAAGGGGCAACCTTATTAAAAAATTCAGGATTTACAGGTATAGGGGTAATAGTAGGATTCATAATATTAGAGTCTATTATAAATATATTTGTAGGAAGTGCCTCTGCTAAATGGGCTATAATGGCACCTATATTTGTGCCTATGTTCTTAATATTAGGATATAATCCAGCAGTTACACAAATGGCATTTAGAATAGGAGATTCCATAACTAATCCTATAAGTCCTCTATTTGTATTTTTCCCTGCTTTATTAGCCTTTGTAAGAAAATACGATGAGAAAGCAGGCATGGGAACTATAATTTCTAATATGATTCCATACTCATTGGTTTTTGGTATATTTTGGACACTGCTTTTAATAGTATTTATAATATTCAATATCCCACTAGGACCAGGAGGAGCTATAAAATATATATTGTAACCAATATGTAATACTATTGTAAATAGGGCGTAATTCATTTTAACCCAATAAAAGATACCATATAGTTAATGAACAAGTAACAATGAATAATGAACTTTTTCAGAGGACAGAGGACAATTGACAGAGGACAGTGAAGGAGGATTTTCTTCTGCTTTGCTACAGAAAATCTTTTATTTTGTAGGCTCGTTCGCTTCGCTGAACATCGCTTATTTTAGTGAAAAACTGCTTAATATAAAAGTTATAAAATCAAAATTTTTCGTAACGACAGAGGAGAAAAAATGTCCATAATTATTCATTGTTCATTATTCATTATTCACTAATTACATGGGGGTCGATTAAATGAAAAATAAAATGAATTTAATATTGGGAATTATATTATTGGTATCTATATTTGCTATTGGATGTTCTACAGTTAAAAGTGATAAAAAAGAACAAACTAGCAATATCAAAAATAAAGAAGTGGTTAATGAAGTTGGGTATAGTAAAGAATTGATGAAAATGCTTCCTTTAAATGAAAAGAAGGATTTAAATTATAGTGGAACTCTAGAATATGGAGAAAAATTAAAGCTATTTAATATATCTAGTGATAAAAAAGAGATGAAGATTCATATTAAAGGAGAAGTAGACAAGATTGCAGATGATGGAGAAGGTCTTTCGAATTTAGAACATCAATTTGAAAAAATATATACTGTAAAAGAAGATTCTATTACAGAAGAACAAAAAAATGGGAAGGCTAAGGTTAAAGCTATAGAAAAATCAACTGTATTAAAAGCTCCTTTAAATAAGGGAAGGATATGGACAGAAAAGGTATCCTTTATGGGAAAGGAATACCCTGGAGAAACAAAAATATTAGATGCTTATACTGATAAAGACAATAAAAAAGTTGTAGAAACAGAAACAACTATAAAGGGTTTGGAAGGTTATCCAAATAAAATATATAAGGAAAAGAAAGTATTCAAGGAAGAATTAGGTTTAATAGAATTTTCAAATATAGTATTATTAAGTGAAAATGATATTATGGAATTTAATTATAAATTGAAAAAATAAACCCCTGGTCAATGAATAACCTTTAATTAATGCACAAGTAACAATGAATAATGAACAATTAATGATGATTTTCTGATTTTAGTCAGAAAATCTCTTTTTTTTTACTAGTTTTAGGATAAAATATAATTAAGGCTATTGTAATAATTAGGAGTGGTAAGATGAGTTTGAGATTTATATATGGAAGGGCAGGAAGTGGTAAAAGTTATTATTGTTTTCAGGATATAAAAAGAAAAATAGAAGAAGATAATGATAAAAAATTAATATTGCTTGTACCGGAACAGTTCTCCTTTCAAAGTGAGAAAAATTTAATAAATTATATAGGAGAAAAGGCAGTTTCAAGAGCAGAGGTTTTAAGTTTTAAAAGGATGGCATATAGGGTTTTTAATGAAGTAGGGGGCATAACCCATAGATATATGAATGAGGCAGGAAAAAATATGCTATTGTATGGCATATTGAATGAATTAAAAGGGGAACTTAAAATATTTAATAATGCTGCGGATAAAAATGGTTTTGTATCTACTTTATCAGATATTATAACAGAGTTTAAAAGATATAATTTACCTCCAGAAATGATAAAAGAGTATTTGGAAGCTGCAGAAAATAGAGAAGATAATATATTAAAAGGTAAACTTCAGGACATATATTTAATATATTCTAAATTTCAAGATAGTATAAAAGAAAAATTTATAGATGAGGAAGAAGACCTAACTATATTAGCAGATAAACTTAAAGAATCAAAGTATTTTGATGGATCTTATATTTGGGTAGATGAGTTTTTTGACTTTACTCCTCAAGAGTACTCAGTATTAGAACAATTGCTTTTAAAAGCAGAAAAAGTGAATATAACTTTATGTACTGAGGGGCTAAGTGGAGGAGAAGATGTAGATAATTTAGATCTATTCCTTCCCGTAAAAACTACAGAAGAAAAAATTTTAGAAATTGTAGAAAGAAATAATATTAAGTATGAAAAACCAGTAAAGCTTAATTGTTCACCTTGCTATAGATTTAAAAATAGTAAAGAATTAAGTCATATGGAGAAAAATTTATTTTCATTTCCCTATGAAGTTTATGAAAAGTATACAGAGGATATATGTGTTTTTCAGGCTTTAAATGAGTATAGTGAAATAGAGTATACGGCAAGAGATATAATAAAACTTGTAAGGGATAAAAACTTTAGATATAAAGATATAGCAGTAATTACTGGAGACTTACAAGGATACGAAAGTTTAATACAAGCGGTTTTTACAGAGTATGGAATACCTTATTTTATAGATAAAAAAGTTCAAGTGGATAATAACCCCTTAGTAATTTTTATATTGTCTTCCTTAGAAATTTTAAATAAAAATTGGAATTATGAATCCGTATTTAGATATTTAAAAACAGGGCTTGCAGGTGTAGAAAGAGATGAAATAGATATTATAGAAAACTATGTATTGGCAAATGGAATAAGGGGAAAGAGGTGGATAGAAGAAAAGGACTGGGATTATAAAATATTATATGGTTTTGATTTAAGTGAAGAGAAAGAAGCAGAACAGGAAGAAAAATTAAATAAAATAAATGAAATTAGAAAAAAAATAACAGAACCACTTATAGAGTTTCATAACAATATAAAGGGGGAACTTACTCCTAAAAATCTTTGTTTAGAACTATATAATTTTTTAGAGAAAATGAATATAGCCAGTAAGATAGAAAATTGGATAAAATATTTTAATAAAGTAAATAGATTAGATAAAATAAATGAATATAAGCAAATATGGGATGTTGCCATAGGACTTATGGAACAGCTTGTAGAGGTTATGGAAGATGAAAAATTAAATAGTAAAACCCTAGAAAATATATTTAAAAGTGGTTTTGAGCAATATGAATTAGGAATTATACCTCCGTCCTTAGATCAAGTTCTTGTAAGTAGTACTACAAGGCTTAGAAGTCATGAAATAAAAGCTCTTTACATAGTGGGAACCAACGATGGTATTTTTCCTAGTGTATTAGATGAAGATGGAATACTATCAGATTTAGAAAGAGAGAGTTTAAGAGAAAATGGATTAGAGGTAGCAAAAGATAGTAAAAGCAGGGCTTTTGAAGAACAATTTTTAATGTATGTAACTCTTACAACTATGAGTGAATATTTAAGAATAAGTTATCCAATATCCAATGAAGAAGGAAAAACCCTAAGACCTTCCATTATTATATCTAGACTTAGAAAAATATTCCCTAATCTATGTGAAAAAAGCAATATAATTAAAGAAGAAGAGGATATAGAAAAAGTATCATCGCCTAAACCGACTTTTAATGAATTTATAACCCAATTACAAGTTGGAGAAGATGAGATAGATTTAAGTGACATATGGTTGTCAGTTTATAATTGGTTTATGAATAATAAAGAATGGAAAGAGAAATTTATAAATATATCACAAGGATTTAATCATACAAATTATGCAGAAATAGTAGACACAAGAAGAGTAAGGAAATTATATGGATCAAAATTAAATATGAGTGTATCCAGATTAGAAAAATTTTCTCAATGTCCTTTTGCATATTTTATTAGATATGGTATAAATGCTAAGGAGAGAAAAATATATAAAGTTTCCACACCAGACATTGGAACTCTTATGCATGATGTAATAGAAAACTTTTCAAGATATATAGAAGGAGAGAATATTTCCTGGGAACAAATAGACGAAAACTTATGCCAAAGTCTTGTATCTGCAATGATAGATGAGAAAATAAAAGATATGAAAGGCTCTATATTAAATAGTTCTCCAAGATATAAGTATATGACTAATAGAATTAAAGATATACTTTCTAAATCCATGGAGGTAATTTCTAAGCAAATAAGTAGGGGAGATTTTGAACCTTCAGCTTATGAATTAGCCTTTGGATTTAACGGAGATTTTCCACCTATATCTATAGAACTTAGTTCCGGAGAAAGGGTAAATTTAATAGGAAGAATAGATAGGGTAGATAAATTAGAAAATGAAGATGCTACCTTTGTAAGAATAATTGATTATAAATCAGGTAAACAGGATTTTAGTTTATCAGATATATACTATGGTCTCCAAATTCAGCTATTAGTATATTTAGATGCACTACTTCAAGAAATAGAAAATACTATGAAAAAACAAGTTAATCCAGCAGCAATGTTATATTTTAATATGGATGATCCATTAATAAGCACCAAAAAAGAAATGACTAAGGAAGAAGCAGAAAAGGAAGTTTTAAAAAAATTAAAGTTAAAAGGATTAGTTTTAAAAGATGCTGATATAATAAAGGCTATGGATAATTTAATAAGTGGATATTCTGATATAATTTCTGTTAGAGTAAACAAAGATGGCTCTCCTTCTAAAAATTCTTCTGTAGCGGATTTAGAGGATTTTCAATTATTGAGAAAGTATGTTAGAAAGCTAATAGTTGAACTTTGTGAGGAAATGTTAGAAGGTAATATAAGTATAAAACCCTATAAGAAAAGTAATTATACTCCTTGTGGATTTTGTGATTATTCCCCAATATGTCAATTCGATACTTCCATAAAGGGAAACCAATATAGATTTATAAATGACAAAAAAGATGACGAAGTTTTACAATGTATAAGAGAAGAAATGAAAGAATAGTAGTATATAGTAAAAAATCAAATATATAAATAAAATAAATGGTATTAAGGAGCTAGTGCACTCATTGCAACAGCTCCTTAATTTTTTAGTCGATAAGTTTTCTCTCTTGTTCAGCAATCATTCGTTTAACCATTTCTCCACCTATATTTCCAAAGGTACCCATTTTTTTACTAATACTTTCAGGGGAAGAACTGTTTTGTAGTTCTTTATATTCAATAGCCATATCTTTAGCTACTTCCATTTTAAATTCATCTAACTTTCCTTTAGCTTCAGGAACTAAAATTCTATTACGCGCCATATATAGACTCCTTTCTTTATCTTGTATGCTTAGTTTTTGCAACATAAATTATTATATGCTAGGAAAATTAAGATAGAATTATATACTTTAAAACTTTATAATATTTAAGGAACTTAAAAATACTATTATTAATAATATTGGAGTTATACCCATAAGTATATAGCGATATAAAGATATGAGAACCTTATTTTTAAGTTTACCATTATTAGTTAATTCATTAATTAAAGAATGTTTACTTACAAAGTAACCTACCAATATGGCGATTAGTAGTCCACCTATAGGTAACAATATATTTGATGATATAAAGTCAAAAGTGTCAAAAAAGCTTTTACCTAAGAATACAGAGACATTTCCTAAAAGGCTCGCTTTATCAGCAGACAATGTTGCTAAAGAACCTATTAATAGTATTATGATAGCATTAACTATTACTGCAGTACTTCTTTTAAAGTTTTTTTCCTCAACAAAGTAAGCAACGACTACTTCTACTATGGAAATAGAAGCTGTAGTAGCTGCAATTGCAGTTAAGAAAAAGAAAATTACTAAAAGAAAATTTCCAAAAGGTAATTTTGAAAATACTAATGGTATTGTCATAAATAGTAGTCCTGGTCCAGCTTCAGGTTTCATATGGAAGGAAAATACTGTAGGAAATACAGCTATGCCTGCAAGTAAAGATACTATAGTATCAGCAATGGCTACTTTAGCGGATGTAGTAATTAAATTAGTATCATCTGTAAAGTAACTTCCATATGTAATCATAGTTCCCATACCTAAAGAAAGTTTAAAAAAGGATAGTCCCATTGCAGCTAAGATTACTTTAGGAGTAATTTTTGAAAAATCAACTTTAAATAAAAATAATAACCCTTCAGAAGCACCAGGAAGAGTTAATGCTCTAATACCACATACAATTATTAGTACAAATAATAGAGGAATAAGAGTTTTAGTAATCCTTTCAATTCCTTTTTCTACACCTTTAATAAGAATTAACGAAACAACTGCCATAGCAATAAATTGCCATATTAGTGGAGGTAATGGGCCAACTACTGTTTTACTAAATAGTGCATTAGTAGATTCAACATTTACATTTCTAAAATCTCCTTTTAAGGCTTTAAATACGTAAGAATAAACCCAACCAGCTACACAGGAATAAAAGAACATAATAAAGTATGAACCAAGTATTCCAAAAACACCTATTATTCTCCAAGAAGAGTTAGGGAATAATTCTTTTATAGATCCCATAATATTTTTATGAGTTTTTCTACCTATATAAAATTCACTTACCATAACAGGTATTCCTACAAATGCTATACATATAAGATAAATTAATAAAAATGCACCACCACCATTTTCGCCTACAACATAAGGAAATTTCCAAATGTTACCCAAGCCAACAGCAGAGCCTAAGGTAGCAAAAAAACAGCAATTGCACCAGAAAAACTTTCTCTATTAATTTTTTCTTTTTTCATTATACTAATTCACCTCCATAATAATAAATAACAGCAACAATTTATCATATAATAAACGACAAATCAATAGTTATTATAACATTTATTGACAAAATTATTCATGAGTATATTTATATTAGAATTTTTACCACAAACCTATGGTCATAGCTTGACTAAATAAGATATGTATTATATAATATTAGAGTTGAATAAAATATGGCCTCTTGGTCAAGTGGTTAAGACGCCACCCTCTCAAGGTGGAATCGGGAGTTCGATCCTCCTAGAGGCTGCCAATATAGTAAATGCAAGGATTTCAAAGGAGTTTGAGGTTCTTGCATTTTTGTTTTCCCACACTTTTCACGCATTATAAACAGAAGGGAGTAGAATAAAAAAAAGACACTCGTTTTTCAAGTGTCTAAAAAGAATGGTTGTTTCTAATTTTTTTAAGAATTTTAATGTCCATTTCATGGGAGCCGGTAGTTTCTTTAATAACGTCAATAGCATCTACAACATTATTAACAGATTTAGAAGTATTGGAAATAGCAAGTTCAATAATATCTAATCTTTCACCTAAAGTTTTACCATCTTTATCTTTAGTTCTATCTAGTTGTTCAGAAAAGGATTGTTGAACTTCAGCTAATGTTTTTATATCAGTTTGAATTTTTTCAAGCATTAAAGAGTTTTTATCAACTTTGCTTGATAAGGTGGAAATATTAGATTTCATTGAAGTTTGATTTTCAAGTATCTGTATTAATAGGGATTCAATTTTAGTATTTTCCATTGCATCAGCTCCTAAAAAATTAATCATATTATTATTATACACTACTTGGAGAATTTTATGAACTTGGAAAATTAAGGCCATTTTAACTTAATAAACATAGATGCTTGAGAATTAGAATTAAAAAATGTGAATAAGTTAATTATACTACTATTTTAAGAATATAAAGTTTTTAATACTTTGAAGGATTTAACAGCATTTTCTCTAGGTCTTACTTCTATTATATAAACAATATCTTTATCTTTCATAAGGTCAAAGTGTTTATTGAAATCCACGTTGCCTTCACCAATAATTTGATGATCACTTTTTCCGTTGTTATCGTGAATATGGCAAGTTCTTATTTTATCTATATTTTTTATAAAAAATTCTACTTCACCATATTTATTTTCATAGGAGTGTCCTATATCCCAGGTTAAATAAATATCTTCATTTCTATCTAAAAGTTTTTGAAGAGTTTCTTGAACAACTTTTTTAGGAAACCTACCAGAGTTTTCTACTGCAATTTTTATTTTACTATCAGCCTCTTTTATAAGTTCTAAAAGAGTATCTTCTAGAATTTTTTTAAAGTCATCTTCGTAAAACTCATCCATATAACTTTTACTATCCACAAGAGTAAAGGTTACAGCAGGTCCCACATGAAGGGTTAGACTTCGTGCCCCAATATCTTTACCAAAGTTTATAATTTCTTTAAGCCTACAAATTCCAGCTTCACGTACAGTTTTGTGTAGTTGTAGTAGAGTTATATCTTCTGGTGCATGGATAGTTAATAATACATTTTTATTTTTAGCATATTCTTTAATTTTTTTTCTTTCTTCTAGAGAAAAATTTTCTGGGAAATATATTGGTACATTTGCGTTTATTTCCACAGCGGTCATACCATTTTTGTTAGCAAAGTCTATGGAATCATATATAGATTTTTCCCCAACAGAAGCAGCATAGCCTATATATTTGAACATATACATATCTCCTTTATATTAAAGTTGAACAAACTTTGCCCAAAGTATATCATCATATTTTTGAAGTCCTAGCAAAGTGTCTTGGGTAACTTTATCATCTACATTTAATAACATTAGAGCTTTGTCACCTTTTAGTTTTCTACCAACTTGCATAGTTGCAACGTTGACGCCTTGAGTTCCTAAGAAGGTACCCACATGGCCTATAACACCTGGTACGTCATAGTTTTGAAGGAATACCATGCATTCTGTTGGTTTAACGTCTACTTCATAGCCCATAATTTCTACTAATTTTCCTTCATTTCTATTGGATATAGTTCCTGATAGAGTAAAGGTATTTCCAGCACTATTGGTTATTTTTATTGTTATTAAATTTGAATAATTATTATGGTGTTTACAAATATTTGTATGATTAACCCCAATTCCAGCTTCTTCAGCTTTAATCATAGCATTTATATAGTTTACTTTATCAGCCATTACAGGATCTAAAAGTCCTTTTACAAAAGCTATGGTTACCATTTCTGTATCTTGACAACCTATATCGCCCCAATAGGTAATGTCAACTAATTTAACTGCCCCCTTATTTATTTGATAGTATATTTTACCTAATTTTTCAGCTAAATCAATATAAGGTTTTATTTCTTTTAATTCATCTCTATGAATGGTAGGAAGGTTAACAGCATTTGGAACTATATCTCCTTTAATTCCATTTATTACTTGTTTTGCTATGGTTACACCTACATTTTGTTGTGCTTCAGCAGTGGTTGCACCTATGTGAGGGGTAACTACCACATTTTCATATTCATAAAGTCCTGCACTATATCTAGGTTCTTTTTCGTGAACATCTATACCTACACTTGCAATTTTACCACTCTTAAGGCCTTTGCAAAGTGCTTTTTCATTTATTAATTTTCCTCTAGCTGCATTTACAATTCTAACGCCATCTTTCATTAATTCTACTTCTTTTTCTGATATTATATTAATGGTTTCTTCTGTTCTTGGAGTGTGAATTGTTATAAAATCTGCTTCTTTTAAAAGATCTTCTAAAGTATCTTTCTTTTCCGCATTAAATCTTTTAAATCTTTCATCGGATATATAAGGGTCATAAGCTATAACTTTCATGCCAAAGGCATTCATTCTAGTAGCTATTAGTCCACCTATTCTTCCAAGTCCAATGATACCTAAGGTTTTATTAAAAAGTTCTGTTCCCATAAATGAATCACGATCCCAATTTCCTTCTTTTAAGAATCTATCTGCTTTTGCTATATTTCTTGATTGAGCAAGTAAAAGTCCTATGGTAAGTTCGCATGCGGATATACTGTTACTGTCTGGAGTATTAGCTACTATTATGCCCCTTTTAGTAGCTTCGGGTATATCAATATTATCTACACCATTTCCAGCACGACCTACTACTTTAAGCTTTTTGGCTTTATCCATAAGTTCTACGTCTACATTGGTATCACTTCTTATAATAAGACCATCATAGTCTTCTATTATATTTAAAAGTTTTTCTCTTTCTATTCCCATTTGTATATCTACTTCAAAATTAGGTTCCTTTTCTAAAAGTTCTATTCCTTTTTTATCTATTTTATCTACAATTAATATTTTAGCTTTATTCATAAAAATTTCCCCCTTTTATTTAGTAACGCAATAACGTATTAAAGTGATTTTCTTATAGCATAAAGAGTTTTATCTATCATTTCTTCATTTATACAACCCATATGACCTATTCTTATTAGTTTTCCCTTAGTAGAACCTTGGCCACCAGATATTATTATATTGTATTCTTCGTCAAGTTTATTTTTTATCTTAGAAGCTAATCCTTCTTCTTTAAAGGATACTGCGGTAACTGTATTAGAATAACAGTGATTTTGTGCATATAGTTCTAAATTCATAGATTTTATTCCTTCTCTAAATTTATTTGCTAATTTTTCATGTCTTAAAAATACATTTTGCAGACCTTCTTCTTCAATCATCTTTAAGGCTTCATTGGTAGCAAGTATTAATGATATTGCTGGAGTATATGGATTTTGAGCCTGCTCTTTATCCATGTATTTTTTAGCTAATAGGTAGTCAAAATAATACTTAGGAATATTGGAACTTTTACAGCTATTAAGAGCCTTCTCACTAACCCCTATAAATGCAAGACCAGGAGGGCTCATTAATGCCTTTTGGGAAGCAGTTATTAAAATATCTATATTCCATTCATCCATTTTAATATCAATTCCGCCTAGTGAGCTTACTGCATCTACTATATATAATATGTCTCTATCTTTTAGGAATTTTCCTATTTCCTCTATTGGATTTACTACAGCTGTGGAGGTTTCATTGTGAGTTATTATTAAACCTTTATGCTCAGGTTTTAAATTGTTTTTTATCTCATCTAAAGTTACCGCCTTTCCCCAAGGTACAATTATTTCATCTACTTCAAGACCATGAATTTTAGCTATATTAATAAATCTATTTCCAAAGTCCCCTATAGATATTGCTAATATTTTATCTCCTTTAGAAAATGGATTTACTATGGCACTTTCTAATCCTCCAGTACCGGAAGCAGGGAAAGTTAAAACAGGATTTTTAGTTTGAAATACATATTTTAATCTTTCGTTAAATTCTTCAAAAATTGCACTGTATTGATCTGTTCTGTGATGAAGCATGGTTTCTGACATTTTTTTAAGTACTCTTTTGGGTACATTTGTAGGTCCAGGAGTCATTAAAAGTTTATTCATGTTAAAATCCTCCTTAATAATTTTTGGTAATAAAAAAGTCCTTAGCTTTAAGCTAAGGACGAGATTTACATAATCACGTGGTACCACCTTAATTTTCTACTAATAAAAGTAGACTTTAAAATTATAACGGAATTAATCCGGTATAGGTTGTTACTCCTATACAACTCTAGGTCGGATTCAACAAGCTTTATTATCGATTTACACCTACCATCGACTCTCTTAAATAAAGGATTGTTTACTGCTACCTTTCTTTGTTTTTTAAATAATTGTATTTTATTATAAGACATTTGTTTTAATAATGCAAGCACTTTTTTATAATATTTCAAATAAAATATTATAAATTATTCTATAGAACTTCTTATATTGGATAGGTCCTCCATTAATTTTCCTATAGATTGCTCAGATTTTTCTAGTTCTTTATTAATATTTAGAAAAGCTTTTTCTGTTGTGGAAATTTTTTTTAATTCATTTTTTAGATCTTGAAAAGTATTTATTTTGGAATTAAATTTTATATTAGTTAAAGCCTTTTTATAAGAATTACATACTTCAGTTATTTTGTCTACATTATCAATATAGTTATCTATATTTTTAATATAATTTTCTTTTAAAGATATCATATTTTCAGGACCTTGTAAATTATAAACATCATTTCTTAAAGATATTAAATTTTTTCTGTGAGTTTTAAAATAAATTTCTAAGTCATCATAACCCTTTATTATATTATCTAACAATTCCTTGTTTTTATCCTCTTGAGATAAATTTTCTATGGTCTTATTTGAAAAAATGTCTCCAAAAGTTTCCAAGATATAAAGAGAGGCTTTATTGCTCTCATAATAAAATTTAGAACAGTAACTTATCAAAGAATTAATATAGTCCCTTTCCTTTTCTGTAATATTATCAGAACCTTTTAGAGAATATTCTATTTTCAAATTTATAGATGAAAGTCCACCAAGAAGATATACAGTTTTAAATTTTTTGCTGTCTATAAAGGATTTTTGATTAGATATATCACTGCCATTTGTAAGGATTATAGGTGAATTTAATTTAGAGGCTAAGGCACTTCCAGATAGAGCATCTGGGAAATTCGAACCATTGGCAATTACTGCATTATCTGCATCTAAATTAAAATATTTGCATATGTTAAGGGAAGTGGCATATCTATCTTGTCCTTCTATTCTATTTATATTGTTTTCTTTAAGCCAAGGTAAAATAGTTTTAATTTCATTTTTGATAATATCTTTTACAGAACCTTGTCCACCTATAATATAAATTTCTTTAGGTTGAATTTTTTCAATCATTTCTTTAGCTTGTAAAGAAAGTTTTGAGTCAGAAGTCATTATTATAGGATAGCTTTTTATAGAAGCTATACTTGATATACTCAGCGCATCAGCAAATCCAAAGGCATTTACTATAAATATAGGAGTATTTTTTTTCACATTCATAAAGTTTACAATAGACATATTGGTTTCAAATCTATCTTTGCCACCAAGCCTTACTATATTTTTAAAACCTTTGTTTTTTATGTGATTTTCAAAAGAACTATTTATAGAACCTTGTCCACCTAATAAATAAATAGTGCCACTTTTACTTAAATTATTATCTATGTATTCTATGCAGTCTGCACTTTCTTTTATAGTGCTCCCAGCTAGAACTATTGGAGCATCTAGTTTTTTAGAAAGTACACTTCCAGCTAGGGCATCTGGAAAGTTTTTGCCACTAGTAACTATGATATTTTGCAAACTTCCATTTTTAAAATTATTAGAAATATTTATAGAGGTTTTATATCTGTCCTTTCCGTATATTCTTTTGATATTAGTTGCATTACTAGCATAAGTCTTAGTAAAGCTACTCAATGATATGGCAATTGTAAGAACTAAAATCAATGTTTTTTTCATTTGTACTCCTCCTCATTCACTAATTAAACTTGTTACTAATCAAATTTTACCACAAATTTATGTAAAATTATGATATGATGAATATAAAGAATATTATAAATTAGGAAGGTGGAAATTTAAATGGCAGAAGAAAAGCATATAGAATTTAATTATGGAGATGTAGAGCAATTTATACAGTATAAAGCAGGTGAGAATTTAGAGTTATCTTTTCCATCAGGAGTTATATTTTTTGTAGGAAATAATGAGGGAATGGTGCTTTGTAATAAAATAAGGGTATATAAAGAAGAAATGGGAGAACAAGTTCATACTAAATTTGAACTTTTACAAGATAACAATATTGTAGGAGTATTCTTTGAAGAACCAGATAAAGATTTACAGATAATATTATCCTCTGATGATACTATGTTTAAAGCTGTATTTATATATAATGTTATGTAATTAAAAAAACTCTTTTGCATGATATGTGTATATACATCTGTACATAACATGTGCTAAAATATAGAAGAATTAAAAAGTTTAGATATAAATATAATTTAGATATTTATATTGCATATAAAAATGCACAGTTTATAATTTTTAAACTGTGCATTTTTGTTAAAAACTAAATAAATTATAATATTACACCATATATTATAGTGGATGCAATAGTTAAAGTAAGTCCAACTAAGGATTCGTAAGGTATAAGTTTTAATCTTTCTTTCATACCTAAGAATACACTTCCACCAGTAGCATGGAAGAAGCTGCCGTGTGGTAAATGGTCTAAAACTGTTGCACCAGCATGAATCATAGCAGCGCCAGATAAAGCGGGTACTCCAAGTGATAAAATAGTTTCTCCAAAAACTGAACTAGCTACAGCTGTACCAGAAGTTGTAGAAGCTGTAACAGCTGACATTAGTACACCTGAAATAGGGGCTAGAGCATAAGCTGGAAGTCCTGAAGCTTGAAGACCAGATATAATTAAATCTTTTAGTGCTGAATTAGAAACAATTCCAGCAATAGTACCTGTACCAATAAGTAGTATTGCAACGCCACTCATTTTATTTAATCCAGATATAGTGTATTCATTAACTTTATTAAATTTACCCATAACAATTATACCAACTATTCCGCCAACAGGAAGAGCAATCAAGGGGTCAATAGCTATGTCTAATAAAGGTCTTAGAGCTAAAAGTAATATAGCAACTAAAGGCCCTATTATAGAAGCAAAAAAGCTTGGTTTTTCTTCTGAGGATATAGAAAGTTCTTCTTCTTTAACAAAAGAACCCTTATTTATTAACCTCTTGGATAAAATAATAGCTACAATTATTCCAAATATTGAAGGTATTAATCCTGCTCCCATAAGTGATGTTAAAGGAACATTAAGATTATTAGCAGCTGCTATGGTATTTGGATTTGGAGAAATTATGTTGCCAGCTTTTCCTCCACCAACCATAGCAAGCAATATTGCCGATTTTGAAAGTTTTGCTTTATAAGCAATTGCAAGGGCAATAGGTGATACAGTTATTACAGCAACATCTATAAATACACCTACAGCTGTTAGAACATAAGTAGCTATAATAAGAGCAATTAAAGATCTAGACTCACCTATTTTTTCTACTATAGTTTCTGCAATTTTTGCAGCAGCACCAGATTCAATCAAAATACCAGCTAGTACACCAGCAGTTAATATTCTTAATATAGCAGGCATTATACCTTTAGCACCATCAATCATAAAGTTTACAGTTTGTACTAAACCTGCTCCACCTACAATTCCACCTACAAAAGAGCCTAATATAAGGCTATATGCAGGATGAACCTTTTTTAATATAAGAAAAATAGCGATAATGAGACCAATTATAGCCCCTAATGCAGTTATTTGCATTAAAATCCCTCCCATTTTATAATTTTGATACTATATAAGCAGTATAGAGTTCTAAAAGATCTAATAAATTTTTAGGATTTTTATTTGTAATTTCATATATCTTATCTAATCTATAATTTAATGTGTTTCTGTGTATATGGAGTGCTTCTGCTGTAGTTTGAAGTTCCCCATTAAAATGTACATAAACTAAAAGAGTTTTAATTAAATCTGTTTGTTTACCTTGTTTTTCTAGTTTATTTATTAAATTTATATATTCACTGTTTCCTTTGAAATTTGAAAGAGTAGATATAAAGGATAAATTTTTATAATCAAATATATTTGTGTTAAAAGATAATTTTTTACCTATTTTAATAGCATCAAAAGCTTGCTTAACAGATTTACCTAATATAATTTCTTGTAACCCTATACCTATAAATACATTGAATTTTATAAGTTTGAAAAGACTTTGTATTCTTTCTTTTAGAAAAACATTATACTGCATGAATAAAAGTATATTTGTACCGCTTAAAGTTATACTATATTCGTTTTTATCTAAAAAATCTAAAACTACACTTTTTATATTTTTAGCATGAATTTCTTCGAAATTAAGTATTACAGCTATTCTAGGAATGGATAAGTCTATTCCTAAGGAACTGCTTCTTGCAATTAAGCTATTAGAATACTTTGAAGTATTATAAGCTAATTCATATAAAAGTTCTTCTTTAAGTTTTTCTTTTGTTTTTCTTTGATTAAAAGTATACTGCTGGTTTATAAGAAGTTCAGCAGTTACTCTTACTAATTCACTAAAGGGTTTTACCTCTTTAGGAGTTCCTGTTATACCAATAACCCCTATGGGAGTATCTCTCCAAAATATGGGAGTGTTAACTCCAGGCTTTACTCCTTTGTAAGGTTTATTTATTTCAATCATTTTTTTTTGTGAAAGAGCTTCTATGGCACCTTGGTGTACAGTATTTAGTCTTTTCACGTCACCACTGCCTATAATAATACCTTTTTCATTCATTATGTTTATATTGTAAGGTATTATTTCCATCATTCTATTGGATATATTTTGAGCAAGCTCTTTTGTTAATTTCATAATGATACCCCTTTTAGTTTAAATTATTTTACAATAGACTTTATTAATCTACCTATATTTTCAGAAGTCCTTTCTACATTTTCCATACCATTTTTTAAAGCTTCTTTTATATCTACTGCACCAGGTAATATACCCAATATGGATGTTATTCCACCTTCATATAGTACTTCACATCCATGTCCAATTTTACCTGATAAGACTATTACTGGTATATTATATTTTTTAGCAACGGATGCTACACCATAAGGAGTTTTACCAAATTTAGTTTGATAATCAATAGCACCTTCACCAGTAAAAACAAAATCTGCATCTTTTAATATTTCTTCTAAATGAGTATATTCTATTACAAGATCTACTCCTGTTTTTAATTTAGCAGATAAAAAGGCCATTAGCCCTGCACCAAGACCACCAGCAGCACCGGATCCAGGGATGCTTTCTATATCTTTTTGTAAATCTTTTTTTATTATTTTAGCATAATGTTTTAAATTTTCATCTAAGAGTTCTACTATTTCAGGAGTTGCACCCTTCTGTGGACCAAATATATAAGAGGCTCCATTTTCACCTGTTAATGGGTTATTTACATCACAGGCAACATCAATGGATACTTTTGAAAGTCGTGGATCTAAGCCGCTTAAATCAATGCTGTGAAGTGTATTTAAAGCACCACCACCAAAAGCAATGTTTTCCCCGGATTTAGTTAAAAGTTTTCCTCCTAAAGCTTGAATCATGCCAGCGCCACCATCGTTAGTAGCACTGCCACCTATACCTATAAATATTTGTTGAACATTTTTATCTAAAGCATGTTTTATAAGTTCACCAGTACCAAAGGTTGTAGTTATTAAAGGATTTCTATCTTCTGGTGCTATGTGCTGTAATCCACTAGCACTAGCCATTTCTATCACAGCAGTAGTTCCATCACCTAATATTCCAAACTCTGCTGTTATTGGATTACCTAATGGACCTAAAACCTCTACTTTAAATATTTCACCATTAGTAGCATCGATTAAAGCCTGAAGAGTGCCTTCTCCACCATCAGCCATGGGTACCTTTACATAGTCGGCGTTAGGAAAAATTTTTTTTAGTCCATTTTCCATGGAATTTGCCACTTCTTTTGCAGTCATGCTCTCTTTAAATGAGTCTGGAGCTAATACAAATTTCATATATTTTACTACATCCTTTCTAAAAAAATATGCATGAAAATTCATACATTTATCACATTATATAATAGTATGCTCTAATAATCATTATTTAAACAATCAATTATAATAGGTTAATTTTAGTTCATTATAACAAAAATACATAAAAAGTTACAAAATTTATTAAAACACATTGACAAAATAAATATGCTATTCTAATATGAACTATGTAATTATATAGAAATTATTATTATTAATGTAATTTAAGTAGATTTAGCAACAAAAGGGTAGGGGGAATAATTTTGACTTGGAAACATAAAATACCAAAAGATATATCGGAAAAAACCGTAAAATTACTCCACGATATTACAGGAAAGAATGTAAATGTTATGGGGGAAAATGGAGAAATTATAGCTACAATTCAAAAGGAGAGACTTGGTAATATTCATGAAGTTGCAAGTAGAATAATGAAAGGTGAAATAGAGTGTTCTTCTACTACAGAGGAAGAAGCAAGGCAATTACAAGGAGTTCTTCCAGGATATAATGGGGCAATAAAGGTAAATGATGAGATAATAGGTTGCATTGGGCTTACAGGTAATCCAGAAATGGTAAAACCACTTCAACAAATGGCATCAAAAATAATAGAAGAAGAAATTTTAAAAAGAATGGAAGAAGAAAGAAAACAAGAAACTATTAATAAGTTATCTGCTGAAATTCAAGAAGTTTCATCAGTAATGGAACAAATAGGGTGTTCAGCAGAAGATATAACTAATATAAGTAAAGAAGTGCAAAGTATAACTTATAATTTAGAAGAGGAAATAAGCAATATAAATAAGGTCTTAGATTTTATAAAGAATGTAGCTAAACAAACTAATCTTTTAGGACTTAATGCGGCTATAGAAGCTGCAAGAGCAGGAGAAAATGGAAAAGGATTTTCTGTAGTAGCTGGTGAGATAAGGAAATTATCTTCAAATTCTTCAGATTCATTAAAAGACATAGAGGATACTTTAAAAGAAATAAAAGAAGTCATATTAAAAATATCTAATATAGTAGATGTAAATCTAGCTAAAAGTAAAGAACAAGTAGAAGGTATTGAAAATGTTGAGAAAAATATAGCTAGTATAAGAGATGAGATATTAGGTATAACTATGTAATAAAAAGTTAAATAGAAATATGTATACAGAGATTAATCCTAAATTGGGTTAATCTCTATTTTATTTATGTGAAATTTCTAATAAAAAACCTAAATACATTAATTTTCCAAATAATTAAAGTAGATGGACAGCATATGTCTATGAAAAAAGTTATAATAGTAAGTACAATATAATATATATAAATGTTAATTAATAAAGAATTGGTGATTTGCATGAATTTTATTAAAGTTAGATGCTCTAAAGTTATGAGGATACTTATATTATATGAAAGATTAAATAAGGGTGAAATAATAAATAAAAAACAATTGGCAGATGAATTTGGAGTAGATGAAAAATCTATTCAGAGAGACATTAATGATTTAAGAGCTTATTTTCAGGATTGCTACAAGGGAGGAGATATGAAATTAAAATATTGTAGATCTAGAAAAGGTTATATATTAGAAAAAGGCAGACTAGGATACTTAAATTATAAGGAAATAACAGCTATAACAAAAATATTATTGGATAGTAGAGCTTTTATAAAAGAGGAAATGTCTTTACTGTTAAATAAAATGATTCAACAATGTATTCCAGAGGAGAGAGAAAATATAAACAATATATTAAAAAATGAGAGATATCATTATGTAGAATTACAGCATGGAAAAAATTTAATTGATATTCTCTGGGATGTAGGAGAATGCATTAGAAAAAGAAAGTATATGAATGTAAAATATACAAGAATGGATAAATCATCAGTAAATAGAAAATTAAAACCTGTAGGAGTTATATTTAATGAGTTCTATTTTTATTTAATTGCATATATTGATGGTAAGGAGGAAAGATTTCCAGCTACATATAGGGTGGACAGAATAAATCAATATAAAATTTTAGATGAACATTTTTATATACCAGAGAAGAATAGATTTGAAGAAGGTGATTTTAGGAAAAAAATACAATTTATGAGTGCAGGGGAACTTATAAATATAGAATTTAGATATTGGGGGCCTTCATTGGAAGCTATTTTAGACAGGCTTCCTACAGCAAAGATTACAGATAAAAAAAATGGGGAATATTTAATAGAGGCAGAGGTTTTTGGTAAGGGTATTATTATGTGGCTATTAAGTCAAAAAAATTATTTGGAAGTAATAAAACCTTTGGAAGTAAGAAATGAAATAAAAAATATAATAAAAGATATGTTAGATATATATAGTTAATTATGCTCTAAATGTTTTTATAAAATTAAAAAGCATTTAAAAGAGGGTGAAAATTGTGGTTGACAACGAAAATTTAATTAATATGGAATGTTATAATACTTGGTCAAAACAACAATTAGTTAAAAGAATTAATGAATTAGAAAAACTAATAAAAAATTTAAAGGATATGGAAAGAAATTTAATTGAAAAAAATAAATTTTTACAAGAAATAAGTATGTATGATTGTCTTACAAAAGTATATAATTATAGAACAATAATGGGTATAATAGAAAATCAAACTAAATATTCTAAGGACAGAGAAGAAGTTTTTTCTATACTAATGATAGATATAGATGATTTTAAAAGTATTAATGACAAGTTTGGACATGTTTTTGGAGATGAAATACTTGTGAAAATATGTAATGAAATTAATAAAAATGTAAGAAAAGATGATTACGTTGGAAGGTATGGAGGAGAGGAATTTATAGTAATATTTAATAATACAAAGTTAGATGAGGCTGTTACTATAGCAGAAAGGATAAGAAAATCCATAGAAGGGTTAGAAATTTTACCATATTTAAAAGTAACTATAAGTGGTGGTGTAAAAGAATACAAAAATGAAAGTTGTAGAGAAATTATAGAGTCTGCAGATGATTTTCTTTATAGGGCTAAAAGAGCAGGGAAAAATAGAATATGTTATTAATTTTAAAATAGACCATATTGAGATTAAAACTCTCAGTATGGACATTTTTTTATATATATTATTAATTGTGATAAAATAAATATAATTAAAATGTTTTAAAGGAGTATTGAGAGAGATGAAATGGACAAATGAACAGAGAAAAGCTATAGAAACTAAAGATTGCAACCTTTTAGTAGCTGCAGCAGCAGGTTCAGGGAAAACAGCTGTGTTAGTGCAAAGAATAATAGAAAAAATAATGGATAAAGAAAATCCAGTAGATATAGATAGACTTTTAATTGTTACATTTACAAAGGCAGCAGCATCTGAAATGAAGGAAAGAATAGGAGCTGCAATATCAGAAGAATTAGATAAAAATCCAGATTCAAAAATTCTGCAAAGGCAATTGACATTGCTAAATAGAGCTAATATAACTACAATACATTCATTTTGTCTAAAAGTAATAAAGAATAATTTTCATCTTATAGATATAGATCCTACTTTTAGAGTAGCAGATGAAACCGAGAGTATATTATTAAAGCAAGAAGCATTAGAAGAGGTTTTTGAAAATATTTACTATGAGGAAAATTGTACAAAAGAATTCAAAGAATTACTTGATTCATTTGGAGGGAAAAGTGACAGGAAACTTTTAGAAGTAGTTGAAAGCCTATATAACTTTTCTCAAAGTCTTTCTTGGCCTTTTAAATGGTTAAATGAAAAAATTGAAAGTTTTAACATAGGAAAGAATTATGATTTTAGTAAATCTATTTGGGCAACTACATTAAAAGAAAATATAAAAATAGAGTTAAATGGTGTAAAAAATCAACTTAAAAGTTCTTTAAATATATTAGGAGAATATAACGAGGAATTAATAGATTATATAGAAGTAGTGGAGAATGAATTAAAATATGTAAAAGAATTGTTGGAAGGTGAAGAAACTGACATTATAAAAGGATTATTATACTTTGATTTAGGTAGACTTCCTGGAAAGAGATTAAAAGGAGAAGTAAAGGATACTAAAGATAGAGCAATAAAATTAAGGGATAAAGCCAAAGAAAGTATAAATAAATTAAAAGAAGATATAAATTTAGGATATGAAAATGTAGAAAAAAATATGAAAGAATTATATCCTAGAATGAAATGTTTAATAGATTTGGTTATGAAATTTACTATGGAATATGATAAAAGGAAAAGAGAGAAAAATATAATAGATTTCAATGATATAGAACATTTTGCCTTAGAGATACTAACAGATTTTGATAAAGAAGAAAAAGTAATCCCTTCATCTGTGGCATTAGAATATAGAAATAAATTCGAAGAGGTATTAGTGGATGAATATCAAGATAGTAACTTTGTTCAAGAGGCCATATTAAATTCCATATCAAGACAGGATAATCTTGAAGAAACAATTGAAGATGAAAAATTAATTATTCCTAATTTGTTTATGGTTGGGGATATAAAACAAAGTATATACAGATTTAGACAGGCAAAGCCTGAATTGTTTTTAGAAAAATATGACAATTATTCAGAAGAAGAAGGTAATAAATATAGAAAGATTAAGTTATTTAAAAATTTTAGAAGTAGGAAAAATATAATAGAAGGCGTGAATTTTATATTTAAACAGATAATGAGTAAAAATGTAGGAGAACTTGAGTATGGAGAAGGAGAAAAATTAAATTATGGAGCGGATTTCAAAGAAGTAGAAGAAGATAAAGAGGTAGAAAGAAGTATAGAAATACATCTTATGGATAAGGAAGAAAATATAGAAGTCTATAGTGAAGAACTAGGGCTAGATGAGGAAGAAAATATAGATAATATTCAGCTAGAAGCTAGAATGGTAGGAAAGATAATAAATAATCTCATAAAAGATGAAAATGATAATTCTTTTATGGTGCAAGATAAAGCTACTAAAGAATATAGAAAAGTGCAATATAGAGATATTGTAATACTTATGAGAGCTACATCAGCTATGGCAAATATATTTACAGAAGAGTTGAATAATGTAGGAATACCTGTGTTTGCTGATACTTCTTCTGGGTACTTTGAAACCATTGAAATAAAAACTATAATGTCATTATTACAAATAGTAGATAATCCAAGACAGGATATACCTATGTTATCTGTATTAAGGTGTCCTATATTTTCTTTTTCACCAGAAGATATTATAGATGTAAGGCTTATAAATAGAGATATAAGTATATATGAGTGTTTAGAAAAAATAGCAAATACAGAGCTTTGTTTAGAAGAAGAAAAATTATATGTAGATGAAATAAATAATGATTTAAAGGAAAGAATTATAAGTTTCTTACAAAAATTAAATTTATGGAGAGATAATTCTATTCATATGAGTATAGATCAATTTATTTGGTATCTATATACGGAAACCGGTTATTATGGATATGTAGGAGCTATGCCAGGTGGCATACAAAGACAGGCTAATTTAAGATTGTTATTTGAGAGAGCAAAGCAATATGAAAATACCAGTTATAAAGGATTTTTTAATTTTATTAGCTTTATAAATAAGTTGAAAAATACTAGTGGAGATATGGGAAGTGCTAAAATATTAGGAGAAAATGAAAATGTAGTAAGAATTATGAGTATACATAAAAGTAAGGGGTTAGAATTTCCTGTAGTTATAATGGCAGGAGCAGGTAGAGGCTTTAATTTCCAAGATATAAGAAAGGATATATTATTTCATCATGAACTAGGCTTTGGACCAGAATATGTAGATTTAAATAAAAAAATAAAGTATCCTACCATTATGAAAAAAATAATATCCCAAAAGATAAAATTAGAAACCCTATCAGAGGAAATGAGAATATTATATGTAGCTTTTACTAGGGCAAAAGAAAAGCTTATAATAAGCGGAGCTGTGAAAGATATAGAAAAATCTATGAGAGAATGGTGTTCTATAGGACAACAATCAGAACAAAGGATTCCAGAATATGAGATCATTAAAAGTAAAAATTACCTTGATTGGATTATGCCAGCATTAGCAAGACATAAAGATTTTCAAAAGTATATAGAAAAAGAATTACCTGAAATAGAAATGGAAAATGGCATAGAAGATGATTCTTCGTGGAGCTTACGATTTTGGAACAAAAAGCAATTATTAGAGAATAAATTAGAAGATCCAAAAGAAAGAGACATAATAAAAGAAATAGAACTAAATAAGGAAAAAAATTATGATGATTTATATAAAGATGAAGTAAATAGAAGGTTAAATTGGAAGTATAAATATATAAAGGCTTCAGAAATACCTGCAAAATTATCTGTATCAGAAATAAAAAGCAGATTTGAAATATTAGATATGGAAAATTCGGAGGCTTTAATAGAAGAAAATATTTTTTTAAGAAAACCGCAATTTTTAGAGAAATTTAAAAAATTTTCATCAGCAGAAATTGGAACTTTTACACATTTGGTTATGCAGCATATAGATTTTCAAAGGACAAATTCTATAAAGGATATAGAAGATCAAATAGAGGAGCTTATAAAAAAAGAATTTTTAACAAAGGAACAGGCAAAAGTAATTAATATAAAAAAAATATTTAAGTTTACACAAAATCCTATAGTAGATAGAATAAAAAAATCACATAATGTTAAAAGAGAACAACCATTTTATATAGAAATGAGTAGCAAAGAATTAATGCCAAATATATCAGATGTATATAAGGATGAAAAAATATTAATACAAGGTGTAATAGATTTATATTTTCAAGATGGAGAAGATTTAATAATATTAGACTATAAAACAGATTACATAGAAGATATAGAAAAGACCAAAGATAAATATTATTTACAAATAGAATATTATAAAAAAGCTTTAGAAAAAATAACAGGGAAAAAAGTAAAAGAAAAGTATCTATATTTGTTTAATATAGATAGGCTAGAAATAATTTAATATAGAAGGTAATATTTTAAATTAAACTGCATATGTTTATATAAAGCTATGCAGTTTAATTTGTCCTAATTTGGTCAATAATGTAAGAGAGGTGGTAAAATGTTGAATTATACAGAAAACGTACTTCCATTTATGAATATAGCCCATGACATAAAAACTCCTTTAAATATTATCAATAGTAGTATTCAACTTATTGAACTTAAACTAAAAGAAGGAAAAATAATAGATGAAGAATTTGTCTTAAACGAACAAATAAAAATATTAAAAAATAGCTCCACAAAATTAATAAAAATAATAAATGATTTTATTAATAATACTAATATAGAAGATTTTAATGAAATAAATATTGAAGAGTGTAATATTGTTAATGTAGTTGAAGAAAGTACGCTATATTTTGCTGATTATTTAAAAAATAAAAATATACAATTAATTTTTGATACTAGTACAGAAGAAAAAATTATTGAATGCGATGTGGATAAAATAGAAAGTGTTATATTTAATTTGATTTCTAATGCTATAAAGTTTACTCCAAAGTATGGCAAAATACAGGTAAATGTATATGATAAGGTTGATTTTGTAGAAATTGTTGTAAGAGATACGGGAATAGGAATACCTAAAGATAAGATAGATAAAATATTTCAAAGATCCATACGATTAGATAATTATTGTAAAGAAATTGAAGGTAGTGGAATAGGACTATATATAGTTAAAACAATAGTAGATATGCATAATGGAGATATTATTGTAAATAGTGATATTGGAAAAGGAAGTGAATTTATTATAAAAATACCTGCAAAAAATGGAGGAAAAGAAAATATTACATAAAAATTAAGCATAATTGTTCAGAATGTAAATGTTTGAAATAAGTGGTTTTATAAAAAGTTAATGAAAACTTAACAAAGAAGAGTGTAAAGAAAAGGATTACAAAAATGCAAGTTGATGAAAAAAACTTGCATTTATTTAATTTACTGATATACTAATTAGTAGGTCAAAAGCTGAAGTTTTGAATAGGATATATTATAAGGAGGTGAAATGTATTGAATAATGAAAAAGTATTTAAAATAACTGAAGATGTAATAGAAGAGTGTCTAAAAGAAAGTATTGAAGCACCTAAGAAGGAAAACAAAGAATGTAACTCAAATAAGAATTATATAGCTTTAGTATAAAGCTAATAAGGAAAAGGAGTGAAAAAAGTGCATGGAATACTTTTCTGTGCCTAAAGTTTTTATGGATGAAGGATGTAATGTACAAAAGATAAGTCTATTATAAAAATCCCTGAGCAAAATAAAAAAGCCAGGGATTTTTGTTTTTATATTTTATAAAATTATATTATTTAGAACTTATTTAGAACCCTGTGCATGGGTAGCACAGGGAATAGATTCTAATATTAACACCAACAATGATGGAAACAGCAATTAGATAGACATCTTATAATAGTGCAAAGTACACAAAATGCAACTAGAATACATATAATCCATGATATCCAAGGCCATATAAAACAACAACTAAACATTATCTCACCCCCTAAAGGCATGTAAATTATTTTATTATCTTTTGTTGAGTATAATATATTATATGAATATATGTTATTACTGTTAATATTTTTTTATAGCCTTAGACATTATTAATCAAATAGCAACTAATTTTTTAGTAGGTTTTTCTACGAGAAAGAAGGGCAATTCAATCATTATTTTTGTTCCTTTATTTGGTTTACTATAAACATATATTTTGCCATCTAAAAATTTCACAAATTTATTTACTATAAAGAGTCCTACTCCCATGCCGCCATCCATATTAGATTTAGAAAAAGATCCTTGAAAGAATTTGTTGAAAATTTTACGAAGTTCATTTGATGGTACTCCTATTCCAGTATCTTCTACAGATATATATACTTTGTTATCCTTTTCCTTTGTGGAAACTATTATTTTATCATTTTTATTAGTATATTTTATGGAATTATGTATTAAATTAAAAACTATTCTTTGTAATTTTTCTTCATCGCAGGCTACAATATTTTTATCCATGTCATTAATAAACTCTAGCTGAATTTCTTTACTACAAATAATATCTTCAAAATAATCTATGACGCTTTTTACAGAAGAAATTATATCGATATTTGATAAATTTATAGAGCAATAAGAAAACTCCAATTTGTTTAAATCTAACGTATTATCGATTATATTTTTGAATAAAAGAGAATTTCTATAAAAATTATTAAAGTAATCATTTTCATCGTATAAATCTTCATGAAGTTCAAGAAAACTCGTGAAATGCATTTTTATTTTACCCCCTAGATTATTTTTTTATTTAAACTAGTTAATATATGTAATATTCTATAAAATTATGAAAATTCCTTCTATTATTGCAGTATTCCCATAAAAATGGAATAGAATTTAATTTGTAAAATAAAAATTTTATCATATTAAATTTTATGATATTATAAATAATTAGATAGAAGGAGGATAAAAATGAATATATATTTGGTGAGACATGGAGAAACTGAAAAAAATACTTTAGGAAAGTATTACGGAAATTTAGATGTTGGTCTTAATGAAAATGGAAAAATGCAATGTGAGCATTTAAGAGAAAAACTAAGAAATATAGAGTTTAATAAAGTTTATACAAGTAAAATGAAAAGAGCTATAGAAACAGCAGATATAATACTTAAAGATAGAAAAAAATCTATAGTAAAAGATTATAGATTAAATGAAATGAATATGGGAGAATTTGAAGGAAAAGATTATAAAGAATTAGAAAAATTATATCCAAAAGAATGGAAAACTTGGTGTGAAGACTGGAAAGAGTGTTCTCCACCTAAAGGTGAAAGTTACAAAGAATTTTATTTAAGAGTAAAAGAATTTATGGAGGAAGTTTTAAAAGAAGAGGTTGAAAATGTACTAATTGTAGCTCATGGAGGAGTTATAAAAAGTATATATACTTATATATTGGGAGGAGATTTTGATATTTTTTGGAAGGTATCCAGTAGAAATGGGGAATTATCTTTGATAAAATACGAGTATGGAAATTTATATTTAGAGTTTAAAGTTCCTATAGAATTTTAAATGAAAATAATGATTTAAGGAGGATAATATAATGGGTTCAGGTAGAGTTATATTGGTAACTGGAGGTTCTAGAAGTGGGAAAAGTTCTTTTGCTGAAGAACTTTTAAAAGATGAAGATGATGTTTTGTATATAGCAACTTCTATAGTAACAGATGAAGAAATGGAAGATAGGGTAAAAAAGCACAGAGAAAGAAGAAATCCACTGTGGGAAACCTACGAAGGATATTTAGATTTAGATAAAGCTGTAGAAAATAGTAATAAAAAATATATTCTGTTAGATTGTGTTACTATTATGACAACAAATATAATGTTTAAAGATGAAAAGGATTTAGAAGAAATATCTATGGAGGAAGTGGATAAAATAGCCGAAAGCATAAAACATGAATTCGATAAATTAATATCTAAAGTAAGAGAAGAAGATAAAACCATTGTAATGGTTACTAATGAAGTAGGGCTTGGAGTAGTTCCTGCTTATAAAATAGGTAGAATTTTTAGGGACACTGCAGGTTTTGTAAATCAACATATAGGTAAAAAAGCAGATGAAATTTATTTAGTGTGCTGTGGACAACCAATGAAAATAAAATAGGGAGATGACATTGTGAAATACATATATAATTTTTTATTAATGATACAATTTTTAACAAGGATTCCTGTAAAAAGAAGTTTACCATGTGAAAAAGAAGATTTCAGAAGGGGAGCAGCTATGCTTCCATTAATAGGACTAATTGTAGGTTTTATTCAGTGGGGAGGATTTTATATCCTATCTAAGATATTCCCAGCTAATATAACAGCTATATTTGTAATATTGATAGGAATGGTGTTAATAGGAGGTCTTCACCAAGATGGATTAGGAGACATATTTGATGGATTTTTTTCATTTAAAGGTGATAAAGAAAAGATAATCGAAATTATGAAAGATAGTAGAGTTGGAACTTTTGCTGTATTAGCATTAATATTTGATATACTAATAAAATATTCAGCCCTAAGTTTTATAATAGAAAACAATATGTCCTATGCCATAATAATTGTACCTGTAATAAGTAGATGTACTTTGGTTTTACTTTTCTTAATAGGAAAGAATGCTAAAAAAAATGGTACTGGAAATTTATTCATACAAAACATATCGCTTAAAGAATTTATTGTTAGTTTTATCTTTATGATAGTTCCATGTGTATTGTTAATAGGATATAAATATTCTGCTATAATAATTGCCGTAAGTTTTATAGTGACTTTAGTATTTTTAAATCTATGTAACAAAAAAATAGGTGGAATTACTGGAGACTGTTTGGGAGCTAATAATGAAATTGTGGAAATGTTTTCTATGCTAGTTTTAGTTGCTTTATTATATATAAATTAAACAAAAAAATGTTGACAAAATAGAATACATATATTAGACTTATACATGAAAAGTGAATACGAAAATATTCAGGCACCATTTTAGGTTTAAAAGGGAATGTGGTTTAATTCCACAGCAGCCCCCGCTACTGTAATTGAGGACGAATCTTCCACAAACCACTCTTTCAAAAAAGGGAAGGGGAAGGGGAAGAGGAGAGTGAATCATGAGCCAGGAGACCTGCCTGAATATGAAAGATATACTTTCGGCGGGAAAGTCTTTAGTAAATACGTTAGAATCCGGTCTTTGTACCGGTTTTATTTATAATGTTTATAAAGCAGGCTGAAAGGCCTGCTTATTTTATTTAAAAGCTGTGTTCTTCTAAAAAGTCCAGAGAATGAATTGTCAACCTCCTAGAAGACAACCTTCTATCAAACTCAAGGGCACAGCAGTTTTTTTACTAAAGATTAATAAAGAGGTGTTTAAATTGGCAAAAATAATGATACAGGGGACAGGATCCTCAGTAGGTAAAAGTATTTTAGTAACAGCATTATGTAGAATATTTAAGCAAGACGGATATACTGTATGTCCATATAAGTCACAAAATATGGCTTTAAATTCATATATAACTCATGATGGAAAAGAAATGGGAAGAGCTCAAGTGCTACAAGCATATGCTGCTGGATTAGAACCAGAGGCATATATGAATCCTATACTTTTAAAACCTACAGGAGACAAAAAGTCTCAAATAATATTCAATGGCGAAGTTTATGGAAATAGTACAGCTATGGAATATCATAATATGAAAACTAAATTTGGTAAGAAATTAAAAGAACAATTTAAAGATATAGAAGAAAAATTTGACATAGTGGTAATAGAAGGTGCAGGAAGCCCAGCGGAAATAAATTTAAGAGATAAAGATATTGTAAATATGGGATTTGCAGAAATGGTAGATGCACCAGTATTATTGGCAGGAGATATAGACAGAGGTGGGGTTTTTGCTTCATTAGCTGGAACTATGCTTCTTTTAACTGAAGAAGAAAAAAAGAGAGTTAAAGGAACTCTAATAAATAAATTTAGAGGAGATATAGAAATATTAAAACCAGGATTAAAGATGTTGGAGGATATTATAAAAAGACCTACTGTAGGTGTAGTTCCATATTTAAAACTTCAATTAGAAGATGAAGATGGAGCAGTAGAATTTAATAGAAATATTAATGCACCTATAGATATAGCAGTAATAAAACTTCCACGTATATCTAATTTTACAGATTTTGATGCATTGAAAATAGAAGAGGATGTTTCAATTAGATATATAACTACAAAAGAAGATTTTGGAAATCCAGATTTATTAATAATACCAGGAACTAAGAATACCATAGAAGATTTATTAGAATTGAGAAAATGTGGATTGGAAGATAAGATAAAGGAATATAGTAAAACAGGAACTGTTATAGGAATTTGCGGAGGATATCAAATGCTTGGTAAAACTCTAAAGGACCCTTATAAAGTTGAATCAGATGAGTTAGAAACAGAAGGTATGGGACTTTTAAATGTAGATACAGTTTTTGAAAAAGAAAAAATAACTACTAGAGTAAAAGCTAAATCAAAGGATACAGAAGTGTATGGATATGAAATACATATGGGAATATGTACTTATAAAGAAGGAGCCAAACCTTTATTTAGTATATATGATGAGAATGGTAAAAAGGTTAATAGACAAGATGGTGCTATTAATGAAAAAGAAAATGTTATGGGAACATACATACATGGAGTATTTGATGGGGTAGAATTTAGAGAGAAAGTATTAAATAATATAAGAAAAATTAAAGGGATAGAGGAGAAGAAAGCCATCCAATATGAAAATCTAAGAGAAAAGAACTTAGATATGCTAGCTGATTTAGTTAGAAAAAATGTAGATATGGATTATATATATAAAATAATGGGCATGTAAGAAAGAGGTGGTTTCCATTAAAACTTCAATTTTAATGGGATTAATTGATATAATAGTTGCGGTTTTATTAGATTTTTCAATAGGAGATCCTTATTGGTTTCCTCATCCTGTAATATATATAGGAAAACTTATAAGCTATTTAGAAGAAAAGGGAAGAAAATATTTTAAAAGTAGTAAAGGGCTTAAAATTTTAGGAGGACTAATTGTTCTTTCTATAATTACTGTGTCTTTTGGAATACCATTCTTGATTCTTTGGATAGTAAGAGACAGCTTTTGGATATATCATATTTTAAATATATTTATACTTTGGACTACTTTGGCAGCAAAATCTCTAAAAATAGAGGGAAAAAGGGTTTATTATGCATTAAAAAATGAAAATATTCAAGAAGCTAGGGAAAAATTGTCTTATATAGTTGGAAGGGATACAAGGGAGCTTACAAAAGAAGAAATAATAAGAGCTGATATAGAAACTATAATGGAAAATACTGCAGATGGTATAATAGCTCCACTATTTTATGGAATGATAGGAGGAGCACCTCTGGCTATGATGTATAAAGGCGTAAATACTATGGACTCTATGCTTGGATATATGAATGATAAATATATACATTTAGGTTTTTTTCCAGCTAAAGTAGACGATGTATTTAATTTTATACCAGCTAGGATTTCAGGTGTTTTGATATGCTTATCTGCGCCGGTAGTAGATGGGAGTATAATAAGAAGCTTTAAAATAATGCTAAGGGATAGGAAAAATCATAAAAGTCCTAATTGTGCATATCCAGAGGCAGCGGCAGCAGGTGCTATGGGCATACAAATTGGTGGTACTAATGTTTATTTTGGCAAAGTGGTATACAAACCGACTATTGGTGATAAAGTAAAAGATTTGCATTATGAATTGATAAATCATAGTGTAAAACTTATGTATGCCTCAGAAATACTTATGGTTATGATATATGCTCTTATAGTTTATAGTTTGAGGTGATAGCATGAAGCATGGAGGAGATATTTATACTGATGGGATATTAAAGGGAAAAGAACTTATAGATTTTAGTTCTAATATAAATCCTCTTGGTGTTCCTAAAAGTTTTACTGACAATATTCAAGAAGCTATAGATAATTTAAATAAATATCCAGATATAAAATATAGAAGATTAAAAGGTTATGTAGCAGGGTATGTAAATAATGGAGAAGTATTGTTTGGTAAATTTAAAAAAGATCCCAAATTTATAAAGGATGGGCATGGCAAGTTAGTAGACCAAAAGCATATAGTTTTGGGAAATGGAGCAGCGGAAATTATAGATTTAGTAATTTCTACTTTGAAAAAAGTAATGATAATAACCCCATCTTTTGGAGAATACGAAGAAAATGCTAAAAAGCATGGTTGCCAAATAGTTTATATAAATTCTACAGAAAATATGGATTATGACTACAAAGAAATATTTAATAATTTAAACAAAGTAGATGGAATTATTGTAGCTAATCCCAATAATCCAGATGGAAGGATTTTAAAAGAGGAAGAATTTAAAACTATATTAGATTATTGTGAACAAAATAATAAATTAGTTATAATTGATGAAGCCTTTATAGAGTTTGTGGGAGATATAAATAAGAGTTTTGTAGACAAAATAAGAAAATATAAATGCTTATTTATAATAAGAGCTTTAACAAAATTTTATGCTATGCCAGGAATACGATTTGGATTTGGAATTAGCCAAAATGAAAAAATTATAGAAAAGATTAAAAGTATGCAAAATCCTTGGAATATAAATGCTTTTGCAGAAGTGGCAGCAAAATATGTGTTAAAAGATGAAGAGTATATTAAGAAATCTTTAAAGTGGATAACAAAAGAAAGAGAAATCTTTTTAGAAGAAATAAGAAAAATAGAATTTATAGAAAAAGCTTATGATACCCATGGCAATTTTATACTTTGTAAATTAAAAGGTATAGATTGTGAATTATTATATAACCTTTGTTTAAAAGAGGGGGTTGTCATAAGAAAATGTGATAATTATAAAGGATTAGATAAGTCCTTTATAAGAGTTGCAATAAAAGATAGGTGTACTAATAAAATTTTAATAAATAAATTAAATAAATTATGGAGGGATTTTAAATGAAAAAAAACTTAACTTTTTTCATGGTAATTGCATTACTTTTTACAATTACCCCTAATGTTCATGCTATGCATATAGCAGAAGGATTTTTACCACCTATGTGGAGTGGAGTATATTTTGTAATATCCGCACCATTTGTAATCATAGGTCTTAAACAAATAAAAGAAAGGACAAAGGATAATAAAGATTTAAAAATGCTTTTAGGATTAGTAGCAGCATATGCATTTATACTTTCTGCTATGAAAATTCCATCAGTAAGTGGAAGTTGCTCTCATCCAACAGGTACAGGTCTTTCAGCAATAATTTTTGGACCTTTTATATCTGCAATTGTAGGACTTATAGTATTACTTTTTCAAGCTATTTTATTGGCTCATGGTGGAATAACAACTTTAGGTGCTAATACATTATCAATGGGTATTATAGGACCGATAGTATCATATTTAATTTATAAGGGACTAAAAAATAAAAACCAAAGAGTAGCAGTGTTTTTAGCAGCAGCTTTAGGAGACCTAGCTACATATTTTATTACATCAGTACAACTTGCATTAGCATTTCCAGCTCAACAAGGTGGAATAGCAGCATCTTTTACAAAATTCTTCTCAATATTTTCTATAACACAAGTTCCTTTAGCTATAATGGAAGGAATTTTAACTGTTATAATATTTGAATTTGTAATGAAATACGCATCAAAAGAAATAGAAGTATTAGGTGGTGTTAGAAAATGAAGAAAAGAACAATAAGTCTTTTATTAGTCTGTATACTTTTGGTAGTTGGTTCCTATTTAGTAGGAAGCAGTAAGAATGGAGAATTTGGTGGGGCAGATGACCAAATAGAGGATACAATAGCAGAAGTAAATGAAGAATATGAACCATGGTTTGAAAGTGTTTGGGAACCTCCATCTGGAGAAATAGAAAGTTTATTATTTGCACTTCAAGCAGCTATAGGTGCTGGATTTATAGGATATTATGTAGGAAAGAAACAAAATGCTAAAATTAATAATGGCGCTGTCCAAAAGGAATAAATTAACCTACACACATCCAATTGAAAAAGTGATTATATCAATTATGCCAATAATAATGATTGGGTTTACAAAAAATCCAATTATTATTATTGGCAATATAATCTTTTTTGTAATAATGCATAAAATGGCAGAAAATAACATGAAAATAGTATTGAAATTTACATCACATATAGCAGTTTTTGCCGCATTTTCATCTCTTACATTTGTATTTGATTATGGCATTAAATATGTGGGTATAATACTTCTTAAAAGTTTATCTGCGGGATTATGCTTGTCTTTTTTATCATTAACCACACCTATAGATCAAATATTATATCTAATTTCTAAAAATCAACACTTAAAGGACATGTGTGATATTGCAAAATCCATGGAAAGATTTTTGGTCCTTATAAATGAAGAATATAATATAATGTACCTATCTATGAAATCAAGAGGCGGATTTGGAACTTTTTCATCTAAAATAAAGGATACTGGAAAATTAGCAGCACTTTTATTTGTAAATACAATGGAAAGGTGGAAAAGTATAAAGGAATGTATAAATAGCAGATGTTATATAGGATATATGCCTTATTTTGGGCAAGACTTTATTTTATCTAAGAAAAATTTAATTTTAGCATGTTCATATAATCTATTTTTGATAATTTCCATTTTATTATTTAACAATGGGTTATAAATAGAGTATTATTTAATATGGAGTAATTTTATGGAGATGATAATTTTATGATAGGAGTCTTAGGAGTAAAAACTGAAGTGAAATTAGACATAAGAGAAAAACTTTCAATAATTCCTAAAAGATATGAAAATTCTCTAGCGAAATTGAAAGAAAAATGCGATGAAGTTGTGGTTTTGAGTACTTGTAATAGGACAGAAATATATTATAGGTGTAAAAAAGGTAATAAAAATATAGTCTCGGACATATTTAAAGCTTTAAATTGGGATGAAAATTACATAAAATATACTTTTCATTATAAAAGTTATGAAGCTATAAACCATCTTATGAGAGTTATTTGTGGTTTTGATTCTTTAATATTAGGAGAGGATCAAATATTAAGTCAAATTAAAGAAGCTTATGAAATAGCTTTAAGTAGTAAGAGTATAAATAGAGATTTAAATAAATTATTTCAAATAGCTATAACCTGTGGTAAAGAATTTAGAAATAAATCTAAATTATATAAAATACCTGTATCTTCTGCATCAATAGCAGTGAATGAAGGAAGAAAGCATGGAGCAAAAAAATTTATGGTACTAGGCTATGGAGCAGTTGGAAGTTTAGCGGTTAAATACATATTGTCTGGTGAGTTTGATAAATTATATATAGTTGTTAGAAATCCTTCTGTTGTGGAGTTAAAGGATGAAAAAATAAAGGTGATAAATTTTAATGAAAGAGGAAAATATTACAAAGATGTGGACTGTATAATAGGTTGTACATCAGCTCCCCATGTAGTAGTAGATGCATTTGAACTTCCTAAAACAAAGAGTATGGTAGTATATGATTTAGCAGTGCCAAGAGATGTAGATGAGGAAGTTAGATATATGAAAAATGTAAAATTATATGATATAGATAGTATAAGTTGTATTAATGATGAAAATTGTAGTAAGAGAGAGGACATTATGAACAATAATTTATTTATAATAGAAAAATATGAAAAAGAATTTGAAAAATGGAGAAAGACTTCGGAGATATCTCCACATATAGTTAATTTGAAAAAAAAAGGTGATGAAATTTATAAAAAAAGATTAAAAACCTTTAGAAATAAAAAAAATACAAAAGACTTAGATAAATTAGCAGAGACTATGCTTAAAAGCACATCTAATGCATACATAAATAAAGCCATTGAAGTATTAAAAGAAGAGCAATTGAAGGGAAGGGGAGAGGAGTGCTTAAAAATAATAGAGAAGATATTTTACTCCGCCCAATAGAGTATTCTTTTATATCCTTATTATCTAATAAAACAAAAGTACTAATAGTAGGAGGAGGAAGAGCAGGCTTTATAAAGGCTAAGACTCTTAGTAAAAATGGATGCAATGTAAAAGTTGTAAGTAAAAGTTTTTCTAAAGAATTCAAAGAAATAAAAAAACTATCAAATGTGGAGTTAATAGAAGGTGAATATAAAAAAGATTATATACAAGAAAATCACTTAATAATAATTGCAGTAGAAGATGAAAGTATTAATGAAATTATAAGAAAGCATTGCGATGAACAATGCAAATTATATTTAGATTGTTCACATTTTGAAAGAGGACTTTTTGTAGTACCTTGCCAAAGGAGTACTAAGACAACAAGCTTTGGTATAAATACTAAAGGAGGAAGCCCTAAAACTGCTAGATATTTAGCAGATAAAATAAAAGAAAATCTAATAGATAAGGATTCTTTTATAGAATATAGTTATGACTTAAGAAATAGCATAAGTGAATCTAAAGATAGGTCTATAATAATGAATTTTGTAGCCTCAGAGGATTTTTATTTTTTTTATAGTACAGGTAAGCATGAAATTATATTAGAAATGTTTTTTGGAGGTAATTATTTTGAAGTTAATAGTAGCCACAAGAAGGAGTATTTTAGCACAAACTCAAACGGATTTAGTAATAAGGGAAATAGAAAAAAATAATGAAGTAAAATGTGAAAAACTTTTAATTCAAACTTTAGGAGATAAAATATTAGATAAAACATTAGATAAAATAGGAGGTAAGGGTCTATTTATAAAGGAAATAGAAAAAGCTTTATTAGATGGAAAAGCTCATATGGCAGTACATAGTATGAAAGATGTTCCCTACGAAGTGCCTTCTATGTTTTATATAGGAGCTATTCCTAAAAGAGAAGATGTAAGAGATGCTTTTATATCTAGAGATGGTACAAAGTTTATGGATTTACCATCAGGAGCAAAAATAGGAACTAGCAGTAGAAGAAGAGCTAGTCAACTTAAACTTTTAAGACCAGATATAGAAGTTGTTCCTATAAGGGGTAATGTTCAAACAAGATTAAGAAAAATAGAGGAAATGAATTTAGCAGGAACCATTTTAGCTGTATCTGGATTGAAGAGATTAAACATGGAAGATGTTATTACAGATTATTTTAGTCCAGAGGAAATGGTACCAGCTATAGGGCAAGGAGCTTTAGGTATAGAAATAAAAAAATATGATGATGTCATTGATTATATAAAGGATATAGATTATGAAGAAACTAGAATATGTGTAGAGGGCGAGAGAAGCTTTATGGAAGCTTTAAATGGAGATTGTCACTCTACTATAGGAGCTCATGCCATAGTTGAAAATGATTTAATGCATATTACAGGTATATTTGAAGTTAATGGAAAAATTGTAAAGAAAGATATTGAAGGTAATAAAGAGGACTATAAACAATTAGGAAAAATGCTAGCGGATAAGATAATAAAGGCCTAAGGAGGGAGATTATGGGTAAAGTATATCTAATAGGAGCAGGACCAGGAGATGAAGAACTTATAACAGTAAAGGCTATTAGAATGTTACAAAAGTGTACTGCTGTTATGTATGATAGATTAGCAGGACCAGGATTTTTAAAATATTTAAATAAAGATTGCGAAATTTACTACTGTGGTAAAGAACCAGGTTGTCATTATAAAACTCAAGATGAAATAAATGAAATGCTTGCAAAACTAGCTAAAAAAGGACACATAGTTGGAAGAGTAAAGGGAGGAGATCCCTTTATATTTGGTCGTGGAGGAGAAGAAATATTAAGACTTTTAGAAGACAATATAGAGTTTGAAGTAATACCAGGAATAACTTCAGCCATAGCTGTTCCAAACTATGCAGGAATTCCAGTAACTCATAGGGCTATATCTCAAGGTTTTCATGTATTTACAGGTATGACCGCAGAAAAATTGAATATAGATTGGAAAGCCGTTGCTAATGTAGGTGGCACATTAATATTTTTAATGGGATACAGAAATTTAGATATAATTCGCAATAGATTAATGGAAAATGGAATGAGAGGGAATACTCCTTGTGTAATTATAATGAGAGGAACCACTGCCAAACAAAAAAAAGTAGTGGGAACTTTAAAGGATATTTCAGAAAAAGCTGAAAAAAAAGGTGTAAGTTCTCCTTGTATAATACTAATTGGAGATGTAGTACAATTTAATGATAAATTTAATTGGTATGAAAAGAAAAAACTTTTTGGCAAAAATATATGTGTAACTCGTTCTAAAGGTCAAGCAAAAGAATTAAGAGAAAAATTATCAGATTTAGGTGCACAAGTTACAGAAATAAATGCTATTAAAATAAAAAGTAGAGAAGATGAATTAGAAAAGTATTTAGGTAGATTAAAAGATTATAAATTTATAGTTTTAACTAGTGTAAATGCAGTAAATATACTTTTCGATTATTTAATGAAAAAAGAATATGATATAAGAAATATAAAAGCAAAATTTGCAGTAATAGGACCTGCTACAGAAAAAGCATTATTAAAAAGAGGTATAAAAGCGGACATAATTGCTAAAGAATTTGTAGCAGAGGATTTAGTTAATGAATTAAAACCTTATTTAAACGACAATGATAAAATATTTGTACCTCACTCCAAACAAGCTAGACAGTATTTAGTAGAAGCTTTAAAAGAAAGAGGATGTAATGTAGAAGAAGTTTATAGTTATGAAGTGGTTAAAGGAGATGTTCCTAATTTAGAAATATTTGAGGATGTGGATATAGTTTTATATACTAGTCCAAGTATAGTTAGAAACATGATAAGTATAGTAGGTTTAGAAAAACTTAAAGAAAAAACTTCAATAGCTATAGGACCTATAACAGCTAAGGAATTAGATAAAAATGCCATAGATTATATTGTATGTGATGAATATACTACAGATGGAATGATAGAAAAACTTTTAACTTTATAAAGGAGACGTGAAAATTATGAACTTTAGAAGGCAAAGAAGGCTTAGAAAAAATGAAGCCATAAGAAGTATGGTAAGAGAAACTGTATTAACTACAAATGATTTTATATATCCTTTATTTGTAACAGAAGGAGAAAATATAAAAAATGAAATAAGTTCTCTACCAGGTAATTATCACTATTCCATAGATAGATTAAATGAAGCTATTGAAGAAGTTGTAAAAGCAAAAATAAAAGGAATAATATTATTTGGAATACCAAATAAAAAAGATGAAATAGGTAGTGAAGGATTTAGTGATGAGGGTATAATTCAAAAAGCTATAAGAAAAATAAAAGAATTATCTCCTAAACTTTATGTAATTACAGATGTGTGTATGTGTGAATATACAAGTCACGGACACTGTGGAATAATTCATGGAAATGATGTGGATAATGATGAAACTTTAGAATACCTAGGAAAAATTGCCCTATCCCATGCAAAGGCAGGAGCGGATATGATAGCACCTTCTGACATGATGGATGGAAGAATTGCATTTATAAGAGATGTATTAGACAAAAATGGGTATAAAGATATACCAATAATGAGCTATAGTGCAAAATATTGTTCAGCTTTTTATGGACCATTTAGAGAGGCTGCGGATTCAGCACCACAATTTGGAGATAGAAAAACTTATCAAATGGATCCTGCTAATATAAGGGAAGCTATGATAGAAGTTGAAAATGATATAGAAGAAGGAGCAGACATTATAATGGTTAAACCAGCTCTACCTTATTTAGATGTTATAAGATGGGCGAAGGATAAAACCAATGTACCAATAGCTGCTTATAATGTAAGCGGAGAATATGCCATGGTAAAAGCTGCAGCTAAAATGGGATGGATAGATGAAAAAAGAGTAGCTATGGAAATGCTTCTTTCTATAAAAAGAGCAGGAGCAGATATGATAATAACTTATTATGCTCTACAAGCATCAAAATGGTTAGGAGAGGATAAGTGTGAATAATTTAGAGATATTTAGGGAATCAGAAAAATATATGCCCGGTGGAGTTAATAGCCCTGTAAGAGCTTTTAGCAATGTATCTATAAATCCACCAATAATAAAAAAAGGATTAGGTTCCAGAATAGTTGATGAAGAAGGAAAAGAATACATAGACTTTGTTGCTTCTTGGGGACCTATGATATTAGGACACAATGATCCAGAAGTAGTAGAAGCTATACAAAATACTGTAAAAGATGCTATAAGCTTTGGTGCACCAACTGAGTTGGAACTTAAATTAGCAAAGCATATGGTAGAAACTTTAGATAATATAGATATGGTTAGAATGGTTAACTCTGGTACAGAAGCTACTATGAGTGCTATAAAATTGGCAAGAGGATATACAAAAAGAGATAAAATAATAAAATTTGCTGGATGCTATCATGGTCACTTTGATGGATTTTTAGTTGAGGCAGGATCTGGGGTATTAACAGAAAGAATACCAGGATCACCAGGAGTACCAAAAGGTAGTATAGAAAATACATTAATCGCTCAATACAATCACATAGATACAGTGGAAGCACTTTTTGAAAAGTATCCAGAAGAAATAGCAGCGGTAATAATAGAACCTATTGCTGGAAATATGGGAACAATTCCAGCTAAACCTGAATTTTTACAAAAACTTAGAGAGGTTTGCACAAAGCAGGGAGCACTTTTAATATTTGATGAAGTTATGACTGGATTTAGAGTAGCTTATAAAGGTGCTCAAAGCAGATATGGTATTAAACCAGATTTAACAACTTATGCAAAGATAATGGGAGGAGGACTTCCAAGTGGTGCCTATGGAGGAAGGAGAGACATTATGGAAAAACTTTCACCAATAGGACCTGTATATCAAGCAGGAACTATGTCAGGAAATCCAGTAGTTATGGCAGCGGGATACACTACTTTAAAGAAACTTTATGATAACCCTTCTTATTATGAACATATGGAAAAAGTAGGGGCAGAACTTCAAAAGGGTATAGAAACAGTTGCTAAAGAAAAGGGACTTCCTGTAGTTGTAAATAGATGCGGTGCTATGTTAACACCTTTCTTTACAAAAAGAGAAGAAGTAGTGGATTATGAAGATGCTAAGTCCTGTGATACAAAGCTTTACGGAAGATTTTTTGAACATATGATAAACAGCGGAATATATATAGCACCATCACAATTTGAAGCTACTTTTATAGGGGTTAAGCATGATGTATACGAAATTGAAAGATATTTAGAAGCTATGAGAAAATTTTAATAGGAGTTAAATTATGAAAAGTATAGTTATATCATCTAACAGTAGTGGTGGAGGTAAAACCACTATTTCTGTTGGAATTATGAAAGCTTTAATGAAAAAGGGATTTGATGTTCAAGGATATAAAGTTGGACCAGATTATATAGATCCAGCTTTTCACAGCAAAATAACAGGAAAACCTTCTAGAAATTTAGATATATACCTTATGGAAGAAGAAGGAATAAAAGCTTCTTATTCTAGGGGAAAAGGAGACTTAGGTGTTGTAGAAGGAGTTATGGGTCTATATGATGGCAAAGGAATAGATTCTAAATACTCTACAGCCCATGTAGCTAAAACATTAGGACTACCTGTAGTTTTAGTATTGTCTCCAAAAGCTCAAAGTGCAACATTATGTGCAGAGATAAATGGACTTATGAACTTTGAAGAAATAAAAATAGGTGGAATAATACTAAATAATATATCAGAAAGCTACTATAATCTTTTAAAAGCGGCTATAGAATACAATTGTAATGTTAAAGTTTTAGGATATATTCCAAAGGATGAAAGATTAAAAATAGGAAGTAGACATTTAGGACTTATACAAAGTAGTGAAATAGAGGATTTAGAGGAAAAGATAGATATATGTAGTGAACATATATTAAAAAATGTAGACATGGAGGAACTTTTAAAAATATTTAGAGAAACACCTGTATATGATGATAATTTGCGCTTAGAAAATGAGGATTTAAAAATAGCAGTGGCTTATGATAAAGCTTTTTCCTTTTATTATAGAGATAATATAGAACTTTTAGAAGATCTAGGAGAAGTTATTTATTTTAGTCCTTTAAATGATAAGGAATTACCAAAAGATATAGATTTTCTTTATATAGGTGGTGGATATCCTGAGGTATTTATAGAAGAACTTTCTAAAAATAAATCCATGTTAAAAAGCATAAAAGAAGAATTAGATAAAGGACTTAAATGCTATGCGGAATGTGGAGGTCTTATGTATCTTACAGAAGCTATAGAAAATAATGAAGGCTTAAAAGGAAATACTGTAGGATATTTTAAGGGAACTTCTAAAATGACAAAAAGACTTCAAAACTTTGGATATGCTCAGTTAGAAGTATGTAAAGAAAATAAAATATTTCCTAAAGGTCTTACAATAAACTGTCATGAATTTCATAAATCCATTGTGGAATTAGATGAAAAAACAATATTTAAAATAAATAAAACTATGTACAATGGTGAAACAAAAAATTGGCATTGTGGATACATAAAAGGTAATACCATAGCAGCTTATGCCCATGTGAATTTCCTAGGAAATATAGAGTTTTTAAAAGCTTTATTAAAAAAATAAAAGTCCGTATGAAAGAAGGGGTTAAAGTGATTGAATATGTAAAAAAACCTATGGAAATAGAAGAAAAGAGTTTTGAAATAATAGGAAGCGAAATGAAAAGAAAAGACTTTACAGAAGAAGAATTAAAAATAATAAAAAGAACCATACATACTACAGGGGATTTTGACTATGAAAATATAGTTTATATAAAAGAAGGGGCAATAGAAGAAGCTTTAGAATTATTTAAAAAGGGAATAACTATTTATACAGATACTAATATGGCTAAGGCTGGAATTAACAAGTCAGCATTAAAAAAATTAAACTGTAAAGTAGAGTGTTTTGTTTCCAATGAAGAAGTAGCTAAAATAGCTAAAGAAAGAGGAATAACTCGTTCTATGGCAGGAGTGGAGAAAGCAGTAGAAGATGGTGTGGAATTCTTTGTTTTTGGTAATGCACCAACAGCATTATTTAAACTTATAGAATTAACTAAAGAAGGGAAAGCTAATCCTAAATTTATAGTAGGTTCCCCAGTGGGATTTGTAGGAGCAGCAGAATCAAAGGAACAATTAGAAAAATCATTAGATGTACCTATGATTACAGTAAGAGGCAGAAAGGGAGGAAGTAATGTAGCTGCGGCTATTATAAATGCCCTTATGTATATGATAGTAGATAGAAAATAAGTAGGTGAAATCTATGTTAGATATGTATGTAATGGTAGACGGTAAAAAATTAAGATGCGGATATACTACGGGTTCTTGTGCTACAGCAGCGGCAAAGGCTGCTACATATATGCTTTACAATGAAAAAGAAGTAAAAACTATAGATATAGACACTCCAAAAGGAGTAAGACTTCATTTAGATATAAAAAAGATAAATAGAAAAGAAGACTATGTAGAATGTTGTGTTATTAAAGATGGTGGGGACGATCCAGATGCAACTCATGGCATGGAAATATGGGCAAGAGCGGAGAAAAAAGATAGCGGATACACTCTAAAAGGTGGAGAAGGTGTAGGAGTAGTACAAGGAGAGGGGCTTTATGTAGCTAAGGGAGAACCTGCCATAAATCCCGTTCCTAGAACTATGATAGAAAGTGAAGTAAAATCTGTATTACCTAAAGATAAGGGAGTGGAAATAACAATTTTTGCTCCAGAAGGAACGGAAATCGCTAAAAAAACCTTTAATCCAAGATTAAATATAGTTGGAGGAATATCTATTTTAGGAACCTCAGGCATTGTAATGCCAATGTCTGAAGAGGCTTTAAAACAATCTATAGAATTGGAAATAAAACAAAAGATAGCCAGTGGTCATAAGGATTTAATATTGGTTTTTGGAAATATAGGTGAAAGAAAAGGAATAGAATTGGGTTTAGATCCAAATAAAATGGTATCTATATCTAATTTCGTAGGATTTGCGCTAGATTGTTGTAGAGGAAATGGAATAAAGGATATAACATTGATAGGACACATAGGTAAAATGTGTAAAATAGCAGCGGGATGTTTCAATACTCATAGCAGGGTATGTGATGTTAGATTAGAAGTATTGTCCCTAGAATTAGCATTAATGGGCTACGATATAGATTTAGTAAAAAGTGTATATAACCAAAAGACTACTGAAGGAGCAGTAAAATTCCTAGGAGAAGGCTATGACAAACTCTATGAAAGAATAGCTAAAAAAATAGCTAAAAGAATAGAAATATATAGCTATGGAGAAATCTCTCCAAAGATTTTAATGTTCTCCATGGAAAAGACCTTATTCAGTGAATAAAAGGGGGCGATAAGCATGGTATATATAGTTGGCATAGGACCTGGTCATAGGGACTATATAATGCCTAAAGCTATAGATGTATTAAAAAAAGTAGATATAATAGTAGGTTTTGGTAGAGCTATGGAAAGTGTAGATTTTTTACCTACTAAGAAAATAAAAGTGGGAAAAATAAAAGAAGTAGTGGAAATATTAAATGAAAATACAGATAAAAACATAGCGGTAGTGGCATCAGGAGATCCTCTGTTTTTTGGAATTACAGAGTATATAAAAAGAGAATATAAAAAAGATATAGAGATAATACCAGGCATTAGTTCCTTTCAATATCTTATGGGTAAATTAAATAAAAGTTGGAATAATGCTTATTTAGGTAGTCTTCATGGAAGAGAAGATGAGTTTATAAAAATAGTAAAGAAAAACCCTATATCTATATGGCTTACAGACAGTAAAAATAGTCCAGATAAACTAGCTGAATTATTGTTTACAAATGGATTAAATCCTTATATGTATGTAGGAGAAGAACTATCCTATGAAAATGAAAGAATATTGGAAGGGCAAGCAGAAAAAATAAAGGGTGAAATTTTTTCAAAACTTTCTGTAGTAATTATTGAAAATAATAATTTTGTAACTAAAGAAGATATTCATTTTATAAAGGATGATGAATTCATAAGAGGGGATTGTCCTATGACAAAAGAAGAAGTGAGAATGCTTACTGCTATTAAAATGGATATAAAAGAAGAAGACAAAGTTTTAGATATAGGAGCTGGAACTGGCTCTGTAAGTATTCAAGCCTGTAAATTATGTCCCCTAGGAAAAGTTATAGCAATAGAAAAAGAAGAAGAGGCAATAAGCGTAATTAGAGAAAATAAGAAAAAATTTAATGCTCATAATTTAGAAATAATAGAGGGAGAAGCTTTATCCCTAAAAGATAAAATACAAGAAAACTTTAATTCTATATTCATAGGTGGAAGTGGTGGAAACCTAGAAGATTTAATAAAAGAATATAGTAAAAAATTAAAAGATAATGGAAAAATTGTACTTAATTTTATAACAATAAATAATTTATATAAGGCCATGAATACTTTGAAAGAGTTAGGTTTTAAGGTTAAATGTACTCAAGTATCTATAAGTAAAACTAGAGGTGAAACTTACATGTTAATGGGGTATAATCCAATATTTATAATAGAAGGAGAAAAGAAAAATGGCTAAATTATATGGAATAGGTGTAGGACCAGGAAGTGAAGAACTTTTAACAGTAAAAGCTGTAAATATATTAAAAAATGCAAAGGTAGTTATTGCTCCATCTTCAAAAAATGGAGGGGATAGCATAGCACTACAAGCTTGCAAGAAATACATAAATAAAGATGCCCAAATAATAGTAAAACATTTCCCTATGGGAAAATCTGATAGAGAAGAAAAAATATATAATGCTTTTAAAACTATAGAGGATTACTTACAAAAAAATGAAGACGTAGTTTTCCTAACTATAGGAGATCCTTTTGTATATAGCACTTACATATATCTTTTAGAGCACATAAATGCAAAGGGATATCAAACAGAAACAGTTCCAGGAATAACTTCTTTTTGTGCTGCTGCAAGTTTAGCAGGACAGGAATTAGTAATAGGAGATGAACCATTATTAATACTACCATCTACTAGATTAGATAGCATAAAAGATGAAAAATATGTGGTTATAATGAAATTATATAATAATGAAGAAAAAGTTTTAAATTTCTTAGAGGAGAGAAATTTTAAATATGTATGTGTAAGAAGAGCTTATAGAGAAGGGCAACAAATACTTAGAAAAAGACAAGAGATAATAGATAACAAAGATTATATGTCTCTTATAATTGCAAATAGAGAGTAAGAAGGGGAAGATTATTATGAGTAAAAATACTTCAAAGGTATATTTCATAGGAGCGGGACCAGGAGATGTGGATTTAATTACAGTAAAAGGAAGAGATATATTAGCGAAAGCAGATGTTGTTATATATGCAGGTTCTTTAGTAAGCAAAGAACACTTAGATTTTTGTAAAAAAGATGTAGAAAAATACAATTCAGCTTCCATGACTCTAGAGGATGTTCTAGAAGTTATGAAAAAAGCTAATAATGAAGGTAAATCAGTAGTTAGACTTCATACAGGAGATCCATCTATGTATGGAGCTATAAAAGAACAAATGGATGAATTAGATAAGCTTAATATGGAATATGAAGTTGTTCCAGGAGTTAGTTCCTGTTTTGCAGCGGCAGCAGCTATAAAAAGAGAATTTACACTTCCTAAGGTAACTCAAACTTTAATACTTACTAGAGTGGAAGGAAGAACTCCAGTACCAGAAGGAGAAGATTTAGAAAAATTAGCATCTGTTGGTGCATCTATGGCAATTTTCTTGTCTATTAGTATGATAGATAAGGTAGTAGAAAAATTGAGAAAAGGTTATGGAAGAAATGTACCTATTGCTGTAGTGGAAAGAGCTACTTGGGAAGATGAAAGAGCTATTATTGGTACTTTAGATGATATAGCTGATAAAGTTAAAGAAGCTAATATAACTAAGTGTGCCCAAATACTAGTTGGAGATTTTATAGATTGTGATTATGATAAAAGTCTTCTATATGATAAAAGCTTTTCACACATGTACAGAAAGGCAGAAAAATAATATATGAAAATGGCTATTATAACTATTACCCAAAATGGAGATAAAATTGCAACTACCATAGAAAAACTTTTAAAGGGTGATGTAACTATATTTTCTAAAAATAATAGTGAAAACTTTGTTTTTAAAGATGTAGTTAAAAAAGCTTTTGAAGAATTTGAAGCTATAGTTTTTATAACTTCTACGGGAATAGCAGTAAGATCCATAGCGCATTATATAAAATCTAAGGATAAGGATCCAGCAGTGATAGTTATAGATAATTCAGGAAATTATGTTATTAGTCTTTTAAGTGGTCACTTAGGAGGAGCAAATGAAATAAGTTTAAAAATAGCGGAAACAATAAAGGCTACACCTGTTATTACTACTGCTACAGATAATTTAGGAATTACTGCTCCAGATATGATTGCTAAAGAAAATAACCTTATAATAGATAGTTTAAAAGATGCAAAAGATATAGCATCCCTTCTTGTAGGGGAAGAGAAAGTTGCATTTTTAGATGAAGAAAATATAATATCTACCCCTAAGGGATATACAAAGGATTTTAAAGATAGTAAGGGAGTGGTTTATGTCACTAATAAAATTGATTATAAACTACCAGATGAACTATCAAATATGAAAAAGTTAAAACTTATAAGAAAAAATATAGTACTTGGTATAGGGTGTAGAAAAGATTATTCAAAGGAAGCTATGGAGAATAATGTTGCTAATACATTAAGGGAATATAACATAGACAAAAGAGCCATAGAATCTATAGGAACAGTAGAAATTAAAAAAGAAGAAGAGGCTATTATTAATTTATCACAAAAGCTTCAAGCTCCCATGAAAATATTTACTATAGATGAAATAAAGGAAGTTCATAAGGATTTTGAAGGAAGTGACTTTGTGGAAAAGACCATAGGGGTTAGGTCTGTTGCAGAACCCTGTGTTAAATTACAAGGTGGGAATAATATAAGTGGTAAATTAAAATTAAATGGAATGACGTTGTGCATTGGACAGAACACAATCCATAAGGAAAGGTGATTATTTTGGGAAAACTATATGTAATAGGAATTGGTCCAGGAGGACTTGATCATATGACATTAAAGGCTGTGAAGGCTATAGAAGAAAGTGAAATAATTGTTGGATATACAAAGTATATAGATATGGTAAAAAGTTTAATAGAAAATAAGGAAGTAGTTTCTACTGGTATGAAAGGTGAAGTAGAAAGATGTAAAAAGGCATTAGAACTTTCAAAGGATAAAACTGTATCTATAATAAGTACTGGGGATGCAGGTATATATGGTATGGCAGGATTAATACTAGAATTAAAAAAGGATGAGAATGTAGAGATAATTCCAGGAGTTACAGCATCATCTTCTGCAGCATCTGTATTAGGTTCCCCAATTATGCATGATAATTGTAATATAAGTTTAAGTGACTTAATGACACCTTATGAATTAATAAAAAATAGAATAGAACTTGCAGCCAAAGGAGATTTTGTAATTTCACTATATAATCCTAGAAGTAAGGGAAGACCTCACTATTTAAAAGAATGTTTAGATATAATAAAAAAGCATAGAAAAGGAAATACTCCAATTGGAGTAGTGAAAAATGCTCTAAGAGAGGGACAAGAAATTACTGTAACTGATTTAGATAGCTTTAATGAGGAAATTGTAGATATGTTTTCTATTGTAATTATAGGTAATAGCCAAAGTTATATAAAAGAAGGAAAATTTATAACACCAAGAGGATATTCTTTGTAAAAACCTGGAGGATTTTTTATGATTGGTTTAATTAGTGGAACATCTGAAGGAAAAGAACTTCTTTCAAATTTAAATAGGTATACAGATAATATATTAGTATCTACGGCTACATCCTATGGTGGAGAATTATTAAAGGACTATAAATACAAATACTTAAATACAACTCCATTGGATAAGGAAAATATGATAAAACTTTTTAAAGAAAAAAAGGTAGAAGTTTTAATAGATGCTTCTCATCCCTATGCGTTGGAAGTAAGTAAAAATGCCATGGAAGTTTGTAATTGTATAGGGATAGAATATATTAGATTTGAAAGAGAAAAAATTATTGAAAAATTTTTAGGAGAAGAAAAGATATTAGTAGTAGAAAATTACGAGGATTTGTATTCTAAATTAAAATATATAAAAGGAAATATACTAAATACTACAGGTAGTAGAAATATGGATAAAATAATAAAATTAAATTTGGAAAATAGAATAATTCATAGAGTTCTGCCATCTTTAAAAGTTATAAAAGAATGTTTTGATTTAGGTGTAGAATTACACAATATCATAGCTATTAAAGGACCTATTACTTATGATTTAAACAGAGCTTTTATAAGAGAATACAATGCTAAAGCTATATTACTTAAAGATAGCGGCAAAGAAGGTGGAACAGAAGAAAAAATAAGAGCTGCCATAGATGAAAATATATATGCTATTGTAGTAGATAGAAAAAGTTTAGATTATAAGAATAAATTTAATAATAAGGAAGAAGTTATTAAGTATTTAAAAAAGTTACAATACATATAAAAGGGAGTATCAATAAAATATGTGTGGTAATTCAGTGTAATAACTCTCCTAATTAATCAAAATAAATATTAGTAATTAGGAGAGGATAATATTATGAAAATAAATAAAATAGTAATAACAGCCCTTTTTATAGCTTTATCTTTTATAGGGGCAAATATAAAAATTATGGGTACTATAGCTTTTGATGCCATGCCAGGATTTTTAGGAGCACTTCTTTTAGGGCCAGTGTATGGTGGAATAATTGGAGGAGTAGGACATTTTTTAACTGCATTAACTAGTGGTTTTCCTCTTTCCTTGCCAGTGCACTTAGTAATAACTGTAATTATGGCAGTTACTATGGCTATATTCGCTTTAGTTTATAAGTTACTGGTAAATAAAAATAAAGTATTGGCAATTATTTTAGCAGTAATAGTAGGTGTAACTGTAAATGGACCAATTAATTTATTAGTTTTATCACCTCTTTTAATGCCAATAATGGGTAAGGCAGGAATACTTGCATTAGTTCCTGTACTTTCAGCAGTAGCTGCCATAAATGCAATAGTTGCAGTATTAATTTATAAATTTTTACCAAGGAGCTTAAAAAACTATGAAAATAAGTAAAGTTAGGGATCTTACGTTAATTAAGTTAACAGAGGATAAAAATTTAATAGTTGCTTGTGACAGTTGTGGAGGTATTGGAAACAAACTTGAGGATACCTTAAAAGTACCAGCATTTATTGTAGGAAAATTTACAGCAAGGGTAGCATTAATGGAAGTTCTATGTACAGGAGCAGAAATAGTTTCTATAACAGATGCTGTTTGCAATGAAATGGAGCCTACAGGTAGTGAAATAATAAGAGGTATAAAACAAGAACTAAAAGAAGCTAATATAAATAACATAACCTTAAATGGAAGTACAGAAGAAAATTTTCCTACTAAGGCCACAGGTCTTGGAATTACTGTGATTGGAATTGTAGATGATGGAAAAATGAGAGTTAATAATATAAAAAAAGATTGTTTGCTTATCTCTATAGGAACTCCTAAAGTAGGAAAAGAAATAAATATAGAAGGTTATGATGAAGAAATAGCAAACTATAATCATATATATAGCTTATTAAAAGAGGAAGAGGCTTATGAAATAGTTCCAGTAGGATCTAAAGGTATATTGTTTGAGGCAGAAGAGTTAGCTAAAAATAATAATTGTAAATTTTATTTAAGAGAAAATAAGATTAATGAGGATATAAGAAAAACTGCAGGGCCTGCTACGGTTATAATTGCAGCAGTTTCAAAAAAAGTATATGAAAAGGTAAAGAATATAGAAAATATAAATCTTTTAGGTGAAATAAAAAAAGAAACCTAAATATTATAAAGTGAAAAGAAAGGAAAGATGTTTTTATGTCAAAAAAGGGTATCTTAGTAGTAAGTTTTGGGACAAGTTATGAGGAAACAAGAAAGGCTACAATTGAAGCTATAGAAAATAAAATAAGAGAAACCTATAAAGATTATGAAGTTAGAAGAGCATTTACTTCTGGAATGATAATTAATAAATTAAAGAATAGAGATAATATACACATAGATAATCCAGAAGAGGCTTTAGAAAAAATGGCTAGGGATGGATTTGAAGAGGTTATAGTACAATCTCTACATATAATTCCAGGAGATGAATACGATGAAATAAAAATAGCTGTTCATAGATTTAGAAATAAAAAAGCATTTAAAAAACTTACACTAGGAAGACCTCTACTTTATAGAATAGAAGATTATTTTAATGTAGTAGAAGCTTTAAAACCACAAATACCTGAAATTAGAGAAGATTCTGCAGTGCTATTTATGGGACATGGAAGTGTACATCATTCTAATTCATGTTATTCACAATTTCAATATGTATTAAAACAAAGCGGTTTGAAAAATATTTTTGTAGCTAATGTAGAAGGATTTCCAGAAATAGATGTAGTTGTTCGTAAGCTAAAAGAAAGAAATATAAAAGAAGTAACATTAATGCCTTTTATGATAGTAGCAGGAGATCATGCAACAAATGATATGGCGGGGGAAGATGAGGATTCATGGAAGAATATATTAGAAAAAGAAGGTTTTAAAGTAAATATATATCTTCATGGATTAGGAGAAAATAGGGGAATACAAGATATCTATACTCAATATGTTCAAGATTGTATAGATAATAATCCATTAAAAGAACAAATATAGATATAAGTATTTATTTGTGTTATATTATTAAATAAGGAATAAATAAATTTAACTATATGAAAGAAGGGATTTATATGTCAAATAAAGGATATGTTCAAGTATATACTGGCAATGGTAAAGGTAAAACTACAGCGGCTTTAGGTTTATCTTTAAGAGCTACTTGTGCTGGTAAAAAAGTATTTTTTGGTCAATTTACAAAGGGAATGAATTATAGTGAATTAAAAGCTCCAGAAATACTTCCAAATTTCACATTAGAACAGTTTGGAAGAAATGCTTTCATATTTGGTACACCTTCAAAAGCTGATATAGAGGAAGCGAAAAAAGGGTTAAAAAGAGCAGAGGAAGTTCTAACATCAGGTGAATATGATGTTGTAGTTTTTGATGAAATAAATATAGCTTTATTTTATGAATTATTTTCAGTTCAAGAAGTTTTAGATTTATTAGATAAAAAAGCAGAACATACTGAAGTAATATTAACAGGAAGATATGCACCACAAGAGATAATAGACAGAGCAGATTTAGTTACAGAAATGAGAGAAATAAAACATTACTATACTCAAGGAGTTCCTTGTAGAAAAGGAATAGAAAATTAATAGTTAAAATAAAATAATATGAATAAAAAGGTGAAATAGTTATTTCTTAAAAGGGAAGTATGGTGAAAATCCATCACGGTCCCGCCACTGTAATCAGGGAGTTAGATTTTACCACTGTTGAATAATGGGAAGGTAAAGTTTATTAAAACTATGAACTGTAAGTCAGGATACCTGCCTTTTTATTAAAGTAAGCATTCCTACGAGGATAGGAGATGTGGTAGTTTTGTGAAGCTAAAACATCTTTTCCTAGGGAAAGATGTTTTTTCAATGCAAAAGGGGGAATTAATTTGACAAAGGATTTGTCTACTATGGAAACTTTATTCCAAGCTATGACAGATGATATGAGAGCAAATATAGAAAAATTATTTAATATAGCAGAAAAAGATAAAGAAAAGACTGCTCAACTCATGAATTTAGTAGAACATAAAATAAAATTTGTTTCAATAGAAAGCAAACGATATTGGAAACCAATTATAAATTACAGTAGATGTGATAAATGTAAAAAATGTATAGAAGTTTGTAGTAAAGTATATTATTTTAACAATGAAAAAAATAGAGTGGAAATAAAAGGTGAAAATTGTGAATTATTATGTAAAGATTGTCAAAATGTATGCAAGCAGGATGCTATAGATTTACCAAATAGAAAAGATATGTTAGACTATTTCTATATAGAATAATAATGATTTGGAGGAGAAATCATGGAGGAGAAAGGATATATTCAAGTTTATACAGGGAATGGTAAAGGAAAGACTACAGCAGCATTAGGTCTAGCATTAAGAGCAACTTGTGCAGGAAAAAAAGTTTTTATGGGGCAATTTGTCAAGGGAATGAAATATAGTGAATTAAATGCTATAAACTATTTACCCTATTTTGTTATAGAAAGGTTTGGAAAGAATTGTTTCATATATAATGACCCCACTGAAGATGATATAAACAGAGCAGTCAAGGGCTTAAAAAGGATTGAAGAAGTAATAAATTCTGAGGAATATGATGTAGTAATTTTAGATGAAGTAAATATAGCCTTGTTTTATAATTTATTTTCACCAGAGGATGTTATAAAAATTTTAGATAAAAAACCTGAAAAAACAGAAATTATTTTAACAGGAAGATATGCACCACAAGAAATAATAGATAGAGCAGATTTAGTTACAGAGATGGCAGAAATAAAACACTATTATTATAAAGGTGTTAAATGTAGAAAAGGTATAGAAAATTAAAATATAAAAAAGTTATTTAATAATTATTCATTAATTAAAGTTTTTGTTATAGATTTGTAATTTTTTTTAGTATAGAATGTAGTAGAATAATAGTAGGTTATGAAAAAGTATTAAAGGCAAGGGTGATGTAATATGAAGCAAGATAAAGATTATGGAATGAATTTGTACTCGGAAAATAAAAGAAGAAATAGGAAAAATAGAAAAAGAAGAAGAAGACGAACTATATTTCTGCTTGCTGTTTTAATTGTATTTGCAGGAGGCATATGGATTAAAAGTTCTATTAATAAGAAAAAAGTTTTATCCAATAATGAAAAACAACAAGAAATTATAGAAAATAAAGAGAAAAATGATGATGAAAAACTTCAAGAAAATGAGAAAAATAAAGAAATAAAAGATAATGCAGAAGAGGATAAAACCGATAATGATAAAAAAGAGGACAAGGGTCTTTTAGTTGGACAAGATGGTCTTAAAAGAGATAAAAATAATACTATTGTTATGACTGTTGATGAAATATGGGGTAATGCAGATAAAAAGAAAATTGCGTTTTTAACATTTGATGATGGTCCAAGCATGTATACTCCACAAATATTAGATATATTAAAAAAATATAATGTAAAAGCTACTTTTTTTGTACTAGGGACTTCTGTAGAATCAAATCCTGAGTACTTAAAAAGAGAAGTGGAAGAAGGACATGCTATAGGTAATCACACTTATAGTCATAATATAAAGTATTTTGGCAATTATACTCCACAAGGCTTTGTACAAGATGTAAAAAAGTGTGATAATGCTATTAAGTCAGTTTTGGGACAAGATTTTAAAACTAATTTAGTAAGATTTCCGGGGGGATCTTTTAATCATAAAAGTTATGAAAATGAACTTTTAAATGCCGGTTTTAAACATATAGATTGGAATATAGAAAATGGCGATGCAAGAAGATTAAATGTACCTAAAGAAGAGTTGTTAAATAATGTGAAAAGGGACATGGTAAATCACAATCATTTAGTAATACTAATGCATGACTCAGCCACTAAAAAAACTACAGTAGAATCCTTACCAGAGTTAATAGAATATCTTAAAGGTCAAGGTTTTGAATTTGGCATAATAAGTCAAAATAACTAATATAAAAAGCATATATTAGGATAGAATTTTTAATGTTTTATCTTATATATGCTTTTAATCTTTTTTTAATAAGGCAAATATGTTAAAATTTTAATTGATTGCAATAATTTTAATAAGAAGGGATAGAGAGTATGTTAGATATTCAAAATGTAGGTTTAAAGGTAGAAGAAAATGGAGAAGAAATTACAATATTAGACAATATAAACCTAAACATTGAAGAGGGTAAAATTTATGTAATAACAGGTCCTAATGGAGGTGGTAAAACTACTCTTTCAAAGTTACTTATGGGTATAAGAAAACCTTCATCAGGTAAAATAATTTTTAATGGAGAAAATATAACTAATTTAGATATAAATGAAAGAGCAAAGTTAGGAATAGGATATGCTTTTCAACAACCAGCACGATTTAAAGGCATAAAGGTAAAAGAACTTTTAGAAATAGCTGCAAAAGCAGATGAGAAAAAAGACTTAGATCTTTGTAAAGTTCTTTTAGATGTAGGACTTTGTCCACAGGATTATTTAAATAGAGAAATAAATAATAGTCTTTCTGGAGGAGAGTTAAAGAGAATAGAAATAGCTACAATTCTAGTTAGAGATTTAAAGTTAGCAGTTTTTGATGAACCGGAAGCGGGAATTGATTTATGGAGTTTTCAAAAACTAGTGGAAACTTTTAAAAATCTTAATCGAGAAAAAAAATTAACTCTAGTTATAATTTCTCATCAAGAGAGAATAATTCAATTAGCAGATGAAGTGATTATAATATCCGAAGGTAAAATAGAAAAGAAAACTTCAAAAGATGAAATACTATCTAAAGTAACTTTTGGGGTAGAATGTGGCTGTAATGCTGTCTGTGAAAGGAGAAATTAATATGTTAGGATCAGTAGAAGAGAGAATATTAAATGTCATAGATAATGTTAAAGATATATTTTCTGGAGCACATAATATAAGAAAAGATGGAGAAAAATTAGAAAGAAGTATTTCTAACAATATACATATAAAAAATAAGGAAGATAAAAGCGGAATAGATGTTATTGTAAAACCTGGCACTAAAGGAGAAAGTGTACATATACCAGTTATTTTAACTCAAGAAGGCCTTAGTGATAAGGTATATAATACTTTTGAAATAGGTGAAAATTCAGAAGTTGAGGTAGTTGCAGGATGTGGAATACATAATCCAGGACATTCAAAAACGCAGCATGATGGAGTTCATGAATTTTTTGTAAGAAAAGGTGCAAAATTAAAGTATAGTGAAAAACATTACGCAGAAGGAGAGGGAAAGGGAAAAAAAGTTTTCAATTCAAAAACCATTCTTCATGTAGAAGAAGGTGGAAAGGTTGAAATGGAAATAATACAAATTAAGGGAGTAGATGATACGGAAAGAGAAACAGAAATCTATTTACAAAAGGAAGCTAGTTTAGTTATTACAGAAAGAATGATGACAGAAGGAAAGCAGAAGGCAAAATCTGATATACAAATAGAATTAAAAGGAGAAGATTCAACAGCACAGGTAATTTCACGTTCTGTAGCAAAAGATGATTCAAATCAAAAATTTAATTTTAATGTTGTAGGTAAAAATAAATGTAGAGCCCATGTACAATGTGACTCTATTATAATGGGAAATTCTAAAGTTGAATCAATTCCTGCTATAGCGGCAAAGCACAATGAAGCAGAGCTTATACATGAAGCAGCTATTGGGAAAATTGCAAATGATCAACTTATAAAATTAATGTCCTTAGGACTTACTGAAAAAGAAGCTGAAGATACTATATTAAAAGGCTTTTTAAAATAGTTATAAAAGGAGTCTACTATGAAAAATAATCAATCAATTTTAAATGTGTTATTCATATTAGTTACTGTAATAACGATTATAAGTAGAAGCTTTGAAGTGGGTTCTATTTATAGAATAATACTATTAGCTATTAGTATTATAATTTCCATACCATATTTTTATATATTAGTAAAAAATAAAATGTATAAAAATAATTTATTAAATTTATTTGTAGCCATATTGGTATTTTTTCAAATAATAAATATAATATATTATACTTATGTTTTAAAAATACAATAAAAAAATAAGCTGTAGAATAATAAATAATAGAAAGGCGGTTTCTATTTAAAACTATTTTTATTGCATACAGCTTATTTTTCAAAATTGACTCTTATTCTTACGATATTAAAAGACTATAGTGCTTGGAATATTACTCATCATTTAACAGTAAGAAAAGAGTTGAGATTTGCAATATTAAATTATTAAAAAAAGCAACCCATGGAAAAGGTTGCTTTTTATCACAATAAGATAATTATTTTGAAATTAATAATCTTATAGCACACAAAACTACCACAACTTTCCCACCGAAAGAGGTTTTTAATAATTTAGGCAGGTCTCCTGGCTTAAGAATCATTCTAACCTTTACCTTCCTTCTTTTTAGAAGTGGTTATTAAAGGCTCGTCATCTATTACAGTAGCGGGGGCTGCTGTGGAATTTAACCACATTCCCTTTTCACCCATTATATACAACAAAATGAGCACCTAAATTTCATTTGTTATTAACTTATGAATAAAGTATATCATCTCAAAATTAATATGTCAACAGTAAAATAACAAAATAATAAAAAATAGCTTAAATAATAAAAATATGATAATTATATATATTATAAATAAACATATTAATATTTTATTTATAATTATTAACAATACCAGGTGTAATTTTTATAAAAATATGTTATAATGTATATGAAATTAATAAATTGATAAAATAAATGGTAAATATTAATAAACTATTAAAAATTAAATATTTGTTTATAAAGTTTCTTGTAAAAAAGAATTAAAAGGGAAGGAGGTGAAAATCCTCCACGGTCCGGCCACTGTAATTGGTGAGTTTATTCCATAAGCCATTGAGATATTCTTGAGAAGGCGGAAATAAATGATGAATCATAAGTCAGGAGACCTGCTTTATAGTAGTGTGAATATACAACTTCCGGAGAAAGTTGGGTATTGAAAATTATATTAAGTTTTAAGGATTAGTATAATACCTTATACTCTCATGGAATTTTGTGGGATATAAGGTTTTTTTATTATAAAAATATTAATTTTATAAAGGGGGTTGAGATAAGTCTTATACTGATTAAAAGAATATATGTAAAGACAAATTATTTCAATTAAAGAGGGGATTAAAATATGTATAAAAAAAGACAGTACAAAAATTTTATCTGTGTGTTGGTTGTAGTGTTAATGCTTTTGACTATTGGAGATGTTGGTATATTAGAAATGGGAACAGTATTTGCAAAAACTAATAAAAAAGATGATACGATAGAAGTAAATTCAGAAGAAAATTTAAATGAAAATAATATACTATCTTTAAAAGAAATTAGAGACATAATAAATAAAATACAAAGTGAAAATATAGGAATAAGCTCTATAAGAATAGTGAATAACTTAGAAGGAATTGAACCCGGAGATGAAATACAATTTGAGGTACAAGATGAATTAGGTCAACAAATACCTGTGGATAATTTAGTATTTACAGTAAATAATGAGGAGTTAGGCAAAATGGATGAAAATATTATTAATAAATTTACAAAATTAGGATCAGATACCGTTGTTATAAAAGTAACTTTGAAAGATAGACCTAATATAAAAGATGAGATTAGAATCTAGCCTGTCCAATTTTTAAAAATTTTCATTTATAAATTATAAATACATTGTAAAAACCTTAAGCTTTTATAAAATGTAAAAGCTTAAGGTTTTTTATATCTATTTATAGGAAATAATTATAGAATATACTAATAAAATATATAAAAATCTGATAAAATATGAGTATAGAACAAAAGAGAGGAGAGACATTTATGGATTATATGAAAGTTTATAATGAATGGTTAAATAATGATTATTTTGATAATGCTACAAGAGAAGAATTAAGGAGTATAGAGGATAATCCTAAAGAAATAGAAGATAGATTTTATAAAAATTTAGAGTTTGGAACAGCTGGACTTAGAGGGAAAATTGCAGCAGGCACAAATAGAATGAATAAATATATAATAGCTAAAGTAACTCAAGGCCTTGCAAAGTTTATAATAAAACAAGGTAAAGAGGCAATGGATAGAGGAGTAGCTATAGCATATGATTGTAGACATTATTCAGATGTTTTTGCAAAAACTGCAGCGTTGGTTTTAGCTGCAAATGGTATTAAAGCATATTTATTTGAAGATTTAAGACCAACTCCAGAACTATCTTATACTGTAAGGAAATTAAACACAATATCAGGCATAGTGGTAACTGCTAGTCATAATCCTAAGGATTACAATGGATATAAAGTATATTGGGAGGATGGAGCACAAATACTAGATAAAATAGCAATACCTATAACAGAAGAGATAAACAATATTAAAGATTTTAAAGAAATAAAGTTTATATCTGAAGAAGAAGCTTTAGAAAAAGGACTTTTAAATATCATAGGTAAAGAAATAGATGATGAATATATAGAAAAAGTTAAATCCTTGTCTATAAGGGATGACATAGATAAGAATATTAAAATAGTGTATACGCCATTAAATGGAACAGGAAACATTCCAGTAAGAAGAGTTTTAAAAGAAAGAGGATTTACTAATGTAGTAGTAGTACCAGAACAGGAAAATCCAGATCCAGATTTTACTACGGTAGGATATCCGAACCCAGAGGATATAAAGGCTTTTGAATATGCTAAAAGACTAGGGGAAAAAGAAGGAGCAGATTTATTATTAGCAACAGATCCTGATTGTGATAGATTGGCAGTAATGGCTAGAAATAAAGAAGGGGAATTCACAGCATTAAATGGCAATCAAACAGGAGCTGTTTTAATTAAGTATCTTGTAGAAAGTAAAGTGGAAAAAGGAACTTTACCTGAAAAACCAATGATAATAAAATCAGTAGTTACTGGTGATATGGGAAAGGTTATAGGGGAAAAGTATGGAGTTACAACCTTTGAATCTCTTACAGGATTTAAAAATATCTGTGGTAAAGAAATGGAAATGAATAAAAAAGGATATAATTTTATTTTTGGATATGAAGAAAGTATAGGATATACCGCTGGAGATTTTGTTAAAGATAAGGACGCAGTTATTGCAGCAATGTTTTTATGTGAAGCGGCAGCTTATTATAAAACACAAGGAAAAACTTTAATAGATGTATTAAATGAAATATATAAAGAGTTTGGATATTATAGAGAAAAATTAATATCACTTATATTAGAAGGTGTAGAAGGACAAAAGAGAATAGGAAGAATGATGGATGTATATAGAAAAGAATTTCCTAAAGTTATAGGGGATGTGAAACTTGTAAAATATATAGATATAAATGAAGGAAAAGAAATTAATCTTATAAGCGGTGAAGAAAAGCCAATAGAATTTCCTAAATCCAATGTACTTAAATTTATATTAGAAGATGGATCTTGGTATGCAGTTAGACCATCTGGAACAGAACCTAAAATAAAAATATACTTATATTCTAAAGGAAGTACTTTAAAAGATTCAGAAAACAAATTAAAAATAATGGAAAAAACTATTATGGAAAAACTTAATTCAGTAGAATAATAGAAATTAAGATATTAATCTAATATCTATAAAGTTTTTTCATTTTACAAATTGCAGTTATAGGAGGATACTACATGGATAAAGTGGGATTAATATTAGAAGGTGGGGGAATGAGAGGTCTCTACACTGCAGGAATATTGGATTATTTTATGGAAAAAGACTTCTATACTCCATATGTAATAGGGGTATCTATGGGTGCGTGTAATGCTACATCTTATGTTTCAAAACAAAAAAAGAGAAATAAGGCTGTAACGATAAATTATGTAAATGATCCTAGATATTTGAGTATTAAAAATATGTTTACATGTAAAAGTTTATTAGGAATAGATTTTATTTATAATGAAATACCTAATACATTGGAACCTTTTGATTTTAAAAACTTTTATAATTCTCAACAAAAATTTATTATAGTTGCCACAGACTGTAAAACAGGTAAAGCAGTATACTTTGATAAAGATAAAGATGATGATATACTTACTATAGTAAGAGCTTCAAGTAGTTTACCATTTATCAGTCCAATAGTTAAATATAATGGTATGGAACTTTTGGATGGAGGTATAACAGATTCTATTCCTATAGGAAAATCTATAAAAGATGGCAATACTAAAAATATTATTATATTAACTAGACCTAAAGGATATAGAAAAGAGCCTTTTAAGAAAAAAAGATTATTAAGAAGATTTTATTCAGGTTATGAAAATCTAATAAAAGCAGTCGAACATAGATATAGAGTATACAATAAAACTTTAGATTATATAGAGAAATTAGAAAAAGAAAATAAAGTTTTTATTTTAAGACCTACAGATAAAATAAAAGTAAAAAGGATAGAAAAAAATACAAAAAAACTAGAAGAACTCTATACAATGGGATATAAAGATGCAGAAAATCAGTATGACAAAATGATAGATTGGATTAATAATGCATAAAGCTATTGACATTGGAAAATATAGAATATATAATATTAGTCAATAGTTTTAATATAAATAAAAAAGACTGTGATAGGAAGAGTAAGTATAAAAGGTAATTATAGCGAGTCGATGGTGGTGAAAGATCGATAGGAATTTTGTACCGAAGAACATCCTTGAGTCTCTAACCGAAATCAATATATTGAGAGTAGACTTAGACGAATCCAGATCGTTAAAGCTGGAGAACATTGTTAGATGTTCTTAAAGAGGAGAGTCTTTTATAGACTAACCAGGGTGGTACCGCGAGAGTTTAAGCTTTTCGTCCCTTATTTGGGATGAAGAGCTTTTTTAAATTAAAAAACTATTTACTAAAATCCATGGAAACAAGTAATTTATTATAGTAGATAATTTTAGGAGGTAATTTTATGGAAACTAAGTTTGAAGAAAGATTAATAATACCAAAGGATTATAAAACAGAATTAGATTTAAAAGAAACTGCTATAGCAATTAAAGAAGTAAAGGATTATTTTGAAAGAGCTTTAGCAAAACAATTAAACCTTATAAGAGTATCTGCACCTCTTTTTGTAAGATGTGATAAAGGATTAAATGATAACTTAAATGGAGTAGAAAGACCAGTAAAGTTTACTGTTAAAGATGATAATGAAGAAGCAGTAGAAATTGTTCATTCTTTAGCAAAGTGGAAGAGAATGGCTCTTTATAGATATAATTTTAATGTAAATGAAGGATTATATACAGATATGGATGCCATAAGAAGGGATGAGGATTTAGACAATACTCATTCTATATATGTTGACCAATGGGATTGGGAAAGAATAATAAGAAAAGAAGATAGAAATGAAGAATATTTAAAAGATATAGTTAGAAAAATATTTAAAGCCTTTAAAGAAACAGAAGAACACATAAATAAATTATATCCATTTTTAGGTAAGGTTTTACCAGAGGAAATATTTTTCATGACTACTCAAGAATTAGAAGATATGTTTCCTGATCTTACGCCTAAAGAAAGAGAAGATGCTATAACTAAAGAAAAGAAAGCAGTATTTTTAATGAAAATAGGAAAAACATTAGAATCAGGAGAAAAACATGATGGAAGAGCTCCAGACTATGATGACTGGGAACTAAATGGAGATATACTTTTTTGGAATCCAGTTTTAAATAAAGCATTTGAACTATCCTCTATGGGAATAAGAGTAGATGAAGAAGCTCTTTTAAGACAGTTAAAATTAGCTAATTGTGAAGAAAGAAAGGAATTAGAATTTCATAAAATGCTTTTAGAGAAAAAGTTACCATATACTATAGGTGGTGGAATAGGTCAATCTAGAATGTGTATGCTTTTCTTAAAAAAAGCTCATATAGGTGAAGTTCAATCATCCATATGGCCAGAAGAAATGATAAAATTCTGTAAAGAAAAAGGAATCATGTTATTATAACACTAAAGTCTCTCTTATACTAAAGAGGGACTTTTTTGTATAGAAAATTTTCTAAATATGCATACTATAAAATAAGGATTAATGGATTGTATAAAAATATTATTTTAAAAGGTGAATATTATGAATAAAAAAGAAATAGTACAAAGTTTTAATATTATAAAAAACTTAGATGATAAAGAATATATGTTTTCTATACTAGCTTATAATATTGCACCTACTATTTTAAAGAATAAACCTTCCACTATTGTAAATTTATCTAGAAATAATAGAAATTTATATATGTTGTGGGGAAAATATGGAGAAGAATTTAAAAGATATTTTTCTTTAGAAACTTATCCTCTTAAGAATACAAAAGATTTTAAGATAAAATTATTTTATAGAAAGAAATCTTTAGAGAATCATGTATATAAAAAAGAAAATATTAATTTTTTAAAAGATATTGGATATAAAGAAAGCAATAAAATTGAAGGATATTTAGATACGCTAAAATTTAGATATAAGGTTCAGTGTCCATATGAATTAGGCGTGTTTTTAGGGATTCCATTAGAGGATATAAAAGGATTTATAAATAATCCTAAAGATGATTACTTATTAAATGGATATTGGAAAGCTTATAATAATATAGAAGAAGCTAAAAATATTTTTAGAGAATATGATGAAGCTAGACTAATAGTATTAGAATTTATTTATAATAAACAAAAAACCTTTTTTAACAAGGTTTTTTAGAATGCTTTATTTATATTTAAGTTATTGTAAAGAAAATTTTTACTTATAGGTATTATATGAGGCTTTCCTGTAACTGGATTTTTTATTATATATGTATTAACGTCATAAACATATTTTAAATTATTTACGCTTAAAACTTTTTCAGGAGTTCCTTTAAAGAAAATCTCGCCATTTTTTAACAAAAGAATATAATCACTATATTGAGCAGCTAAATTTAAATCATGCAGTACGGAAATTATAGTTACATCTCTATTGAGAAATTTTAAAGTATCCATTATTTCTATTTGATTTTGTATATCTAAATTAGAAATTGGTTCATCTAATAATATAATACTACTTTCTTGAGCTAATGCTCTAGCTATAATTATTTTTTGACGTTCACCACCACTTAATTGATTTATGTACTTGTCTTTTAAATGCCAAGTATTTGTAATTTCCATAGCTTCTCTAACTATTTCATAGTCTTTATTAGTTTCTCTTTCAAATCTTTTTAAATGAGGTGAGCGGCCCATTAAAACTACATCAAAAGAAGTAAAATCAAATTCCAAATTAGTATTTTGAGGAACGGAAGACATTTTCTTAGCTAAATCTTTATTTTTATAATTATTTATATCAAAAGCATCTATATATATGGTTTTATCAGTTGTAGGTAAGGCCTTTAGAATGTTCTTTAAAAGTGTTGTCTTTCCAGAGCCATTTGGTCCTAAAATACTATAAAATTTATTTCTTTCAAAAGATATATTTATGTTTTTAAGTATATGTTTTTCATTATATGAGAAATTTAGATTATTTAAAATAATGGGATTAGAGTCTTTATTACACATATCATATCACCTTTTTTTATTTTTAATTAATAAATATATAAAATAAGGAGCACCAAAAAGAGCAGTAATTGCACCTACTGGTATTTCAGCAGGTGGTGCTAGAATCCTTGATAATGTATCACATATTATCATAAAGATTGCACCACCTAAAGTGGAGAAAGGAAGAAGGACTTTATGATTAGGACCTACAATCATTCTAGTAATATGAGGTACAATAAGTCCAACAAAACCAATAACACCACTTACAGATACACAAGATGCTATAATAATAGAAGATACAATTAGTAAAAATTTTTTAACAAAATTAACTTCTATTCCTAAGTTACAAGCCGTTTCATCTCCCATAAGCATTAGGTTTAAGTCTCTAGAGTATATAATAATTAGTATAAATCCTATAATTACAAATAAAAATAAAGAAATTACTTGTTTCCACGTAGCTGAAGCTAAGCTTCCCATAGTCCAAAATACTATCTGTTCAACTCTATCCCTATTAAATATCATAATTAAAGAATTAATAGAAGAAAACAAAAAACTAACCGATACTCCTGCAAGTAACAAGGTATTAGTAGGTAATTTAGTTCCAGTTTTAGCTATAAAATATACTAAAACTGTTGTAAAAATTGCTCCTATAAAGGCAAAAAGGGTAGTACCGGCTATACCAAATGCCATACTACTAATGCCCATAACTATTGATATAGATGCTCCTAGAGCAGATCCAGAAGATATTCCAAGTACATAAGGATCTGCCATAGGATTTTTGAATATTGCTTGAAATACACAGCCAACTACGGATAAACCTGCGCCAATAAGAGCTGATAATATTATTCTAGGAAGCCTTATATTAATAATTATAAGTTTATGAGTTTCAGATATATTATCTACATTTATTAATTTATTTATAAATGGAATTTTACCCATAAGAATTTGCATGCTATTACTAAAAGTTATATTAGCAACGCCTAAAGTACTAGATAAAATTATAGAAATAAAAAGTATACAAGCCATTATGATAAAAGTAATGGAATAATAACTATTTTTTTTTATGGAGTTCATTTATAAAGTCCTCTCTAAGGTATTATTTAAAAGCATCTGGATGAATTATCTTAGCAAGTTCTTCTAATCCATCTGCAAGTCTTGGGCCTTGTCTATCTAGCATATTATTATCTATTTCAAAAAGTTTACCATTTTTTATAGCTTCTAAATCTTTATATCCTTCTGTTTGTTGTAATCTTTTCTTTGAATCATAATATTTAGAACATATAATTATGTCTGGTTTTTTTTCTATGATTTTTTCTAAACTATATTTCCATTGAACTGCATCTTCACCTGCATTTTTAGCACCAGCTAAATTTATTAATTTGTGTAGAAAAGTATCTTTTCCTGGAGTATAATCTCCACTTTTACCAAAATCTATTACATAATAAACAGAAGGAGTATCTTTTCCTTTAATTTTTTCTTCAACAGAATTAACTTTCTTCTTCATATTATCTACTATAGTATGTGCTTCTTTATTAGCATTCAAAACTTTACCTATATTTGAAATTACATCGTAGGCACCTTCAAAATCTTCAGAACCGTAAAAAGCTACTGATTTAATTCCTAATTGTTCTAATTTATTTAAGTATTCTTCTGTAGCGTGAGTAGAAGCAATTACTATATCAGGTTTTAATTCTACTATTTTTTCTATGTTTGGAGTTTGTAGGGTTCCAATAGTGTCTATTTTTTCTACTTCTTTTGGGAAATCACAAAATTCAGTTCTACCTATAAGGTTTTCACCTTTATTTAAAGCAAAAATGATTTCGGTTACATTTGGTCCTAGAGATATTATTTTAGATGGTTCTTTTTCAATAGTTACTTCTCTTCCAAAGGAATCCTTTAAATTTAAAGGATATGTAGTTTTTTCAGAAATATTAGAAGAGTTTTTACTTTCCTTGATATTGTCATTTTTATTATTTGAACATGCGACTATTGAAAATGTTAAAAATACTGAAATTAATAATACTAAACCTTTTTTTAACTTTTTCATTGAAGCCCTCCTAAAAATAAAATTTTTAAATACAAAAATCTATTACCTAAATCCATGATAAGATAAAGGAATAAGTCTATATGTTATTAAACATAACTTTGAATTGAGTTTAACATTTTAAAATATATGTGTCAATATATCTTGAATTTTGAAGAGTATTGTATTTACACCTTTATTGTATACTGATAAAATAAAATATAGCTTTAAACATAGCATAAGAAAAAATAAGGGGAATAGGAAATGGAAAAGGTTATATTTTATCCAGGAAGTTTTGGAGAAATAATTCAAGGAAGATTTGAAGATAAAGATATATTATGTTCATGTCCCATAAACTTATATACAAAAGTTAAAATTTATGAAAGTATAGAAGAAAAAAATATGAATAGACATTATAAGTCCTATAAATTTATGGAAAATGTATTAAAGGAGTGGGGGTATTATAATTATTTTTCAGATTTACATATAGACATACAATCAAAAATTCCTAAAGGAAAAGGATTTGCAAGTAGCACAGCTGATTTAGCGGCAGTATATAATTGCCTAATAGATTTGTTTAAAAGGCCGTACAATCAAAAAGAATTAATAGACAATTGTGTAAAAATAGAACCAACAGATAGTATTATTTTTGAAGAATTAACTTTATTTGATTATAAAAAAGGTGATTATAGTGAAGGTATTGGAAAATGTCCACAATTTAATATATTAGTTTTTGAAGGAGAAAAGATTGTTAATACTGTGGAATTTAATAAAAAAGTTCTTACACCGTTAAGCAATATAGAAGATTTAGTACCTATATTAAAAGAAAGTATAAAATATAAAGATATAAATAAAATAGCTTATTGTTCTACAGAAAGTATAGTAAGAAATACTAAAAGGCTAGACTATACAATATTGCCTATTGTACTTAAAATTCAAAGGGAAATAGGAGCTTGGGGGATAATAGGAGCACATAGTGGAGATGCTTTAGGTATAATATATGAAGGGGAACTAAAAAAAGATATACTTAATAAATATATTAATATATTAAAAGGGGTTAAAATATATAAAGTAAAATCTTTAGAAAAGTGGACATAATAAATGAAAATAAAAGCATAAATGATGTGAAGTGGAATAATGACAAAATATTGATTTGCAATATAAGGGTATATGTAATAACATTACTTAATAATACGATAAAAATTATGATGGAAAGCAGTAATTGTATGAATTATAAAGAGAGACGATGGTGGGTGAAAATCGTTTAAGGAGTACAATGAAACATTCATTCCTGAATTGCAAGCTGAACGAACTTTTTTAGTAGGCCGAGCCGGTTTCCCTAACGTTATAAGGGCATAAAGAGGATTTGTGCTAATCAAATTGGGTGGTACCGCGAATAATAATCGTCCCTTACTGGGGCGTTTTTTTATTATTAGGTATTTCCTTCATTTGTTTTATACAAATCAATTAGGGTGGTAACACGGAGCATCGTCCCTTTAAGGGATAGATGCTCTTTTTAAATTTAAATATAAAAATAAGAAAAGGGGGATTTATTTTGAAAAAGAACTTAAAAGAAATAGTAATAACAGGATTTGCTCTATTTTCTATGTTCTTTGGAGCAGGAAATTTAATATTTCCACCAACACTTGGATATATGGCAGGGGAAAGTTGGATTGTTGCAACATTTGGTTTTTTAATAACTTGTATAAGTCTTCCTATTTTAGGTATTATATCTATAGCCATGGTAGGAGGAACCATCGAAAAATTTACAAATAAAGTTGGTAAAAATTTTGGAAAGATACTTTTTACAGTAATAATGTTGGCAATAGGTCCATTATTTTGTATACCTAGAACTGGAGCAACAACTTTTGAATTAGGTGTTTTGCCTATGTTTCCTAATTCAAATCCAATAATTTTTTCTATAATATTTTTTGGTATAAGTTATATATTCTCAGCCAATGAATCAAAAGTAGTAGATAAAATAGGTATTGTACTTACACCTATTTTATTAGGAAGTTTAGGATTAATAATAATAAAAGGTATTATTAACCCTATAGGAGTACCTATATCATCAGATTTGCAAAATCCTTTTTCAATAGGATTTACAGAAGGATATCAAACTATGGATGCTATTGGTTCTATGATTGTAGCTCAAATGGTTATAGCAAATTTAATAGTTAAAGGGTATAAAAGCAAAGAACAACAAGTGAATATAACATCCAAAGCAGGAGTAGTAGCAGCTATATGTTTAGGATTGGTATATGGCGGACTTGCATATATAGGTGCAACTTCAAAGTCAGTTTTCCCAGCTAATATGTCAAGAACAACTTTACTTATAGAAATAACTCAAAGTATACTAGGGTCATATAGTAAGTATATATTTGGAGGAGCTATATCAATTGCTTGTCTTACAACTTCAGTAGGTTTAACAGCTACCTGTGGTAATTATTTTAATAAACTATCTAATAATAAAATAAGATATAAAACTGTTGTTTTAATTATAAGTATATTTAGTTGTATAATATCCAATTATGGAGTTGAAACTATAATTAATTTAGCGGTACCAGTATTAGTTACACTTTATCCTGTGGTTATTATATTAATTTTATTAAACTTATTTAATAAAATTATACCTAATAGAGGAACTTATATAGGAGCAGTATATGGGGCATTAATTGTAAGTGTATTTATGTCACTAGAATCTATTGGGTTAAAAATACCATTTATAGTAGATGTAATATATCAATTTCCTTTATCTAAAGAAGGATTCTTTTGGATAGTTCCATCTTTATTAGGGGGAACTTGTGGAACAATACTAAATTATAGAAGGAAAAATAATTTTTCATACAAAGATGCATAAAATAAAAAGTCTATCTTTTTTATCATAAACAAAAGAAGATAGGCTTTTTTTCTTATAAAAATTATAAAACAATCATAAATGTTTAATATTGGTAATAGTATAAAATACAGTTATAATAATAAAGAAGGTGATGAAAATGATTAATAAAATTTATCCTAACATTTATAGACAGGAGATAACACTACCTAATAATCCACTAAAAGTTTTAAATAGTTATATAATTATATCTCAAAATAAGAATTTAATCATTGATACAGGATTTAATAGAAAAGAATGTAAAGAAGTTTTTATGGAGAATATTAAAAAATTAAATATTGACCTTTCAAAAACAGAATTATTTATAACTCATTTACATTCAGACCATTCAGGTCTTGCATCAGAAATTAGTAAAGATGTATTAAAGGTATATGCAAGCAAATATGATGGAGAAGTAATTAATAGTATGACCAGTTGGGAGTATTGGAATAGGTTAGAGGAATTTAAAAAAGTTTTTGATTTAGAAAAAGACAATGTATCTTTAAAAGATCATCCGGGATATAAATTTTCATCAAAGGAAATCATAAATTTCCATGAAGTTAAGCAAGGTGATATCATTAATGTAGGAGATTATTGTTTTGAAGTTACAGAAATACATGGACATACGCCAGGTCAGGTTGGATTATATGAGAAAGAACATAAATTATTCTTTTGTGGTGATCACATATTAGATAGAATAACTCCTAATATAGCTTTTTGGACTTATGAAAAAGATATGCTATCTATTTATTTTGAAAGTTTAAAGAAAATATATGAATATGACATAGAAAAAATATTTACAGCACATAGGGGACCAGTTGAAGATTATAGAAAAAGAATAAAAGAACTTTTTAAACACCATGAAAAAAGACTTAATGAAGTAAGAAATATTATAAAACATTGTAAACATTCAGTTAGAGATACAGCATCTAAGATGGATTGGGAATTAAGATACGACCATTGGAATGACTTTCCTAATGCTCAAAAATGGTTTGCCACAGAAGAAGCCATGGCTCATTTAGAGTATTTATTTTTTAATGGAGAAGCTTCCAAAACTATGAAGGACGGAATTTTATTTTATGAATTAAATTAATTAAGTTATTGATTTAAAAGCAGTTTTAATGTAAAATGATAGAGTAAAGCTAGTTTTATCTAGTAGGTGGGACTTAGGAAAAAATCCTAAGTCCTTTTATATAACTATATAATAATTTAATGGGATAATGTATTAATTCAAAAAAAATTAATAATATAGTTGACAATAATATGATATAACTATTATTAGGGAGAATATAATAAATATTTCTATTTTAAAATTAGTTGATTTGCTATAAGATGTATGTAGTATATGTGAAAGGAAAGAAATAATATGGTGAAAAATAGGAAGGTAAGAAAGAAAAAGAAAAGATTTTCATTTAAAATATTTGCATGTTTTTTATTATTTGAATTTGTATTTACTGCAGCAAGTGCCCCTTTTTTAATTTACTATGGACCTTTTAAAAACTTAAGAAAAACTTTAGTAGGAGCAGCTATGAGTACATTAAGCCATCAATATATAGCTACAGCATTTCTTTCAGATAAAAAGATTCAAGAAATTTTACAAGAAGATGTTGTGGAAGTTTTAGAACAAGGAAATTCAATAAAAGATTTAGAATTTACCAATAAACATGATAAGAACATTGAAAGATATGATATAGATGGTGGAAAATTTAAAGGATATATGTTGGTTATTCATGATGCTAGCAGAGTAAAAGTTGGATATAGTAGTAAAATCCCAAAATCCGGAGAGTTAACAAGTAAGATAGCCAAAGATAATAAAGCTATCGCAGCTATAAATGGCGGAGGATTTACAGATAAGAACGATGATGGAAACTGGACAGGTACTGGAGGACAGCCTGTTGGAATACTAATGAGTAATGGTGAATTCATACATAATGATATTAAAGACTTAGACAAAAAGGGTGATGTAATGGCCATTACTTCAAAGGGAGTACTGTTAGTTGGAAAGTATAGTTTAAATGAAATGAAAGAATTAGATGTAAAAGAAGCTATAACTTTTGGTCCAGCACTAGTTGTTAATGGACAACCTACTATTAAGTCTGGTGATGGAGGTTGGGGAATTGCTCCAAGAACGGCTATAGGACAAAGAAAGGATGGGGCTATTCTTTTCTTAGTTGTAGATGGAAGACAAGTTAGAAGTATTGGAGCTACATTAAAAGATGTACAGGATATTATGCTAGAATATGGAGCTTATAATGCGACAAATTTAGATGGAGGATCTTCTACAACGATGTATTATGATGGTGAGGTAATTAATAATCCTTGTGATCCATTAGGTGAAAGATCAATACCTTCAGTTGTATATGTTGAACAATAAGGGAGAGTAGCAATGAAAAGATTCAGAAAAATATTTGTATGGATAATGTTATCTTTAATAATTCAGACTTCTATGTATTTTTATATAGATAAATATTATTTAACTAATAATACTAAATTAAAAGCAACTAAAGTGGAAAAGAAGAATAAAGATGAGAAATCAGATTTAGAAATAAAATTGCCTGATAATGTTAAGAATGTTACTATGTCCTTTGATGGAAAATATACTGCATACTATGATGGAGATACTTTGAAAGTATCAGATACTAAAACTGGTGAAAAAAGGGAAATAACCTTTGATGAAGATGTAGATCTATCTTACTACAAGTGGTTATCTGATAGAAATAGAATGTTGATTGCAGAAAAACATCAAAATGAAAATGGTGGATATAGATTTAAGTTATCATACTATGACGTGGATAAAGATACCAAAGAAGAATTTAAAGATTTAACATGGGGAGACGAAGACTCTATTGTAGAAGATATTCAAGAATCCACAATAACAAATGTAATGTATATAAAAGTTTCTAGAGGTGGAGGAAATAGTAGATTATATTGGATTAATATAATGGCAGAAATGAAAAGAGTACCTACTAAAGTTCAAATGATAGGAGATACAGCATTAATTTATCATGAAGATAAGCTTTTATATGAAAGTACAACTTATGATAAAATATATGTTACTGGTATGGATAGTGCTTTGGAGATAGAAGAAGTGCAGAAACCTAGATTATTGGGAGTAGATATAGATGACAATGTATATATAGGAAAAGGAGAAAATGACAAGATAACAAAAGTTTATTATGGGAATTTAGAAACTCCTACCAATGAGTGGAAGTCAATTCCTTTTGATCAACCTATAGAAGAACAAGACATTCATATAACAAAGGAAGGTAAAGTTATAATAAATGATAATTTAAATGGAATAGTAAAAGAGCTAGCAACAGGTAAAGAAACTAAATATATAGGTAAATTTCTTCAATTGTACGAAGGTGGAGTTGCTTCTATAAGTGAAAATAAATTAATAAAAACTAAATTTGATTAATAAAAAACTCACTGTAAGTAAGTTGCAGTGAGTTTTTTAAAATAATATAATAAATTTAAGAGAAGGTGATTTTTTGACATTAAAATTATTAAGTAAGATTTTAACTATACCAGCAATTTTAATAGGATTTACATTTCATGAATTTGCTCATGCTGTAGTTGCTGATAGATTAGGCGATAAAACACCAAAGTTTCAGGGAAGACTATCTTTAAATCCAATTGTTCATGTTGATCCTATAGGATTTATTATGATATTATTATTTGGATTTGGATGGGCTAAACCAGTACAAGTAAATCCATCAGCTTTTAAAAATTATTATAAAGACGATTTGAAAGTTTCCATAGCAGGACCTATATCTAATCTAATTATAGCTTTTATATTTGGCGGAATTATGTTTCTTATGGAGAAAATTAATCCTGCATATGGTGGGCAAGTGTTTGGTATATTATATTTAATAGTGGATTTTACCATACGTATTAATTGTATGTTAGCTTTTTTTAATTTAATGCCTTTGCCAGGTTTAGATGGATTTCATATATTAAGAGATTTATTTCCAAGTAAATTTTATAAATATGCAGATCAAATATATAGATATCAAATAGTTATACTTGTAATTTTTATATTGACTCCATTATCTACATATTTAGTTTGGAAACCTGCTAATATAACTTATGGATTAATACTTAGACTATTTAGTTAAAATAAAGGAGGAAATTATGAGGCTTAGAAAAAAATGGTGGGCTAGGCCAGAGATGGAGGCTTCACCTTTAGTAATAACTAATCCAATAGAATATAAAGGAAAGTGGAAAGAAGAATTTAAAAATAATAATACTATTCATTTAGAATTAGGATGTGGAAGAGGGGGATTTATACAAGAAAAAGCCCTTCAAAATCCAAATATAAATTACGTAGCTGTAGATTTAAAAGATGAAATTTTAATTTATGTTTTAAGAAAAATAAAAGAAAAAGAAATAGAAAATGTGAGAATTGTACCATTAAATATAGCTTTTATAAGTGAAATATTTGAAAAGGATGAAGTAGAAAAAATATATATAAATTTTTGTAATCCATGGCCTAAATTAAGACATAATAAAAGAAGACTTACTCATAATAAATTTTTAGATGAATATAAGAAATTTTTAAAAATTAAAGGCGAAATATGGTTTAAAACAGATGATATAGGTCTATTTGAAGATTCCCAAGAATATTTTAAAGAAAGTGGATTTTCAATAGAATATATAACCTATGATTTGCATAAATCAGATTTTAAACATAATATAATGACAGAATATGAAAGTAAATTTACAAATATGGGGATGAAGACCATGTTTTTAATAGCAAAATTTAAGTAATAATTAAGTGGCAGTTTGGATTTTAAACTGCCACTTTTAATTTTCTTTTAGGTTATTTATTAACTCATTATATATAGATTTAACACCTTTATGCCAATTTTTATCTTCAGCATATTTTCTATTTATCCATTTAAAAGGATCTTCACCCTGTGGTCTATCTTGGCATAAGTTGATTACAGTTCTACAGGCTATTTTTGAAGAGTCAACAATATCAGTATTATACTCCATCCAACTATGAAAAACATTGAAGGGATTATTGGCAATTTTTTTAGAATGTTTATCTGTTTTAGGTACAAAACTTTGTTCTTGTCCAGTTATAGCAAATAAAATCAAAGGATTTAAATCAAATTCTTTTGCAGAATTTATTATAGAAGAAAAATACGGTTCTTCGGATAAAAGAGAATTTCTATTTATTAAAAAAGTCCTAAGCTTTTCCTTATCTATTTCTATATACTTAAAATAACTAGGAATACTAGAAGAATTATTATTTTCAACTTTACATACTAATAATTCATAATTAATTTTTTCTACATGCTTTATTCTATTAGAAAAAACATAGGAAGACATTGACTTATATCGGTGAGTTAAAATTAGAATAAAAAAGGTGCATATAAAAAATATTATTAATTTATTATAATGAGGCTTGGACACATTTCTTCCATTATTATTTTTAATAATGGAATTTTCCCAAATAGAAATTTCTTCACTAGAAACTATATCTTTAAATGCATCTGATGTAATAGTATTATATATATCTGAATAAGAAATACTATCTTTGTTATTAAAAAAAGTGTTTTTTAGTAAAGATATTTTTATTTGCTTTTTATTACAATTTTTAATACCTATAAGATGTTCTTCTAAAATACAATGGATGGTTTCTGAAAGGATATTAGCTTTTTCTTTAGCACTTTTATCTATATTTTCATTATTTATAGTTTGTCTGATTTTTAAAATTTCTTCTTTAGTTAATATTATTTTATTATTAAGATTTTTTCCATTGTTTACATACATTTAATCACCCTTTGATGTTCAGTAACGCTAAACGAGCTTTCCATAGTGCAACTATCTGCCTTCATTAATTATTCATTATTAGTTATTCACTATTTAAAGGTTATCGTAAAAAGCTTAAAATACTTTAATTTTGTAAATAAGAAAGGCTTGCATTTCTAAATACAAGCCTCTTATATGGTTAATTTTATTTAGCATTTCTAGCAGCTTCTAATACTTTTTCAAAATTAGGTTGGTTACCTATTTCTTCTACGTATTCTGCATAAACTATATTGTCATTACTATCTATTACAAATACTGCTCTTGCAAGAAGTCCTAATTCCTTAACATAGGTTCCATAGTTTTTGCCAAATAATCGATCTTTAAAATCTGATAATGTAGTTAGATTATCTATTCCATTATCGCCGCACCATCTAATTTGTGCGAAGGGTAAATCCATTGATATAGTATATATACTTACATTTGGTATATTACTTGCTTCTTTATTGAAAGTTTTTGTTTCTAAATCACATACAGGAGTATCTAAAGATGGAACAGCAGATATTATTCTTACTCCTTTTGTATTTTTTAATGAGAAGTCCTCCATATTATTATCTACTACAGTAAAATCTGGAGCTTTATCTCCTATTTTTAATTGAGTACCTACAAGAGTAACAGGGTTTCCTTTAAATGTTATATTCATAATATTTCCTCCTTAATTTAAACTTTATATTAACTAATAGTTATTATCCACTAATTATATGTATATATTACCATATAAAAATTATAAAATCAAATTATTTTACAAAAAAATATTCAAAAAGTTAATACTTGTGTATAATTATATTGTTTGCAAGTTAAAAGGGGTGTATACATATGAAAGATAAATTTTTAAATGGAAAAGTAGCATTAGTAACAGGGGCCTCTAGAGGCATAGGAAGAGGCATTGCAATTGAATTAGCAAAGGCAGGAGCTAGTGTTATTGTAAATTATAGAAAGGATTTAAAAGGAGCGGAAGAAACAAAGAGGATAATAGAAGAGGAAAATGGATATTGTAGAATAATTAAATGGGATGTAAGTTCATATGAAGATACCAAATTAATGACTGAAAGTATAATTAAAGATTTTGGTAAAGTAGATATTCTTATAAATAATGCAGGGGTATCTAAGGTTGGATTGTTTATAGATATGGACGAAGGTGATTGGGATAGCATAATAAATACAAATTTAAAAGGTGTTTTCAATTGCTGTAGAAATATATTACCACATATGTTTAGTGCAAAAAGTGGAGTAATAATAAATATATCCTCAATGTGGGGAAATGTTGGAGCTTCTTGCGAAGTAATTTATTCTGCTTCAAAGGGTGGAGTGAATTCTTTTACTAAAGCTTTAGCAAAAGAAGTAGGACCATCAAATATAAGAGTAAATGCAATTTCACCAGGGGTTATAAACACTTCTATGAATAAATGGCTGAGTTGTGAAGAAAAGGATAGCTTGAAAGATGAAATACCCCTATGTAGGTTTGGAGAATGTGAGGATATAGGTAAAGCTGTGGTATTTTTATGCAGTGATAACGCAAGGTATATAACAGGTCAAATTTTAACAATAGATGGTGGGATGATATAAAATAAATAACTCTAGTTTAGAAAATATTTTATCTAAACTAGAGTTATTTATATATCTTTATCTTCAAATAATTTAATAGATGAATGTATAGATAAGAACATAAATAATAAAAAGAAGCATAATCCAAAAGGACTTATTGAATTTAAATTTGTCATTAAATTAGATAAAGAATATAATTTTGAAAACATAATAAAAAATAAAAGAGTAAGTGAGAAAGTGAAGAACATAGGTTCCAAATAGTATAGTGTTATAAGTGTTCCAAATATAATATTTGCTAATAATATCAATGAAAACATATCTTTAATACTAAAAATTAAAGGTATGGAATTAACATTTATATAATTTATAAAATGACAAATTGTCCATGTAAAACTTATAACAAAAACAGAAATAATATTTAATAATATATATTTACTTATAATTATTTCCTTTCGAGTTGTGGGCAAACTAATTAAAATACAATCAGATTTTTCTATGGATAAAAGTGATAATATGAGTATTAAAGTTAATATAATTTTATAATAATAGGATACATCCAAATCATTATTATGAAATAATCTTATAAATATTATAGGTATATAGATTGATATTAGAAATAATATTTGCTTTTTAATTAAATATAAATTTCTTATAATAAGGTTTTTCATTTTATCTCACCTTCGTTTAAAGTTTTTATTTTTTAATACCAATATACATATTGAAATAGATAAAGCTGTTAAACATAAAACAATAATTAGATATTTAAAATAGCTGTAGAAATTGAAGTTTAAAAAGCATTTTGAAAACTTTATTAAAAGCATACTACCTATAAATATTAAAAAGGGTGAAATTATATTAATTATTCTTCCAGAAATAAAATATATAGAAAAATACACAGAGCACCATGTTAATGATATCAATGTGGTTAAACAAAAGTAATTCATGGATATAAAAATAGCATCAGATACATTTGTGCCTGAAAATACTATTATTGAAAATAGTAAAAAATAATAAAAAAATATTAATATTGAGGATAAATATTTAGAAATAATAATGGTTTTTTTATCTATTGGCATACTTAAGAATAATTTAATGGAATCATTTCTATCTTCTTTTGAATTCATAGAAATATTACAAATAATAGAAGGAAACAATACAAATATAGTAAAAGTTATATGAAAAGCGGATAGGTTAAAAGCACCACCAAACATAAAAAATGATAGTGTTGAGCATATAAGTATTTCTGGTAATATAAGTTTAAAATCTTTTAATATAAGTATTTTCAAGAAAGCCACCTCCTTATTATTCTATGTCCTTATTTTCAAACAATCTAATAGAGGAATACATAGACGAATACATAATTAATAAAAATAAAACTATACTAATAGGATTTAGAAAGTTTAACTTTGGTAGTAAATTAGAGCTTATTGCATTTAATGAAAAAAGTAATGGGAGTAGTAGTATAAGTAAGATATTAATATTATTTATTGAATAATATAAAGGTATAATTATCGCACATATTATATTAGACAAAAATATAAAGGAAAGTATATCTTTTAAGCTTAAATTTATAGTACATAAATTAGAAAATTTAAAATGAGTTGTATAGTGGATTAAAATTATGGAAAAAGCTATAAATATAATAATTAAGTTTAATACTATATATTTACTTATTATTATTTCCTTTCTAGTTACAGGTAAGCTATTAATAATAAAGCTACCTTTCTTTTCATCATCGTTACACGTAACGATGATTGATATTCCAAGGACTAAAGCTAAAGGAATAAAATAGCCAAGGGCTTCAATACCATTATTTAAGATTAATGTCATAATTAAATAAATAGGAATTATAAATATCCATCTTTTCATTATATATAAATCCTTCAAAATAAGATTTTTCACAAAAATCACCTCTTAACTATTTTTGGAAGTAAATACCATAATATCATCTAGGGAAGCACTATCTATTAAAATAGAATCTCCAAATAAATTTTGTATCTCATTAACATCATCTGTTAGAGCCTCAAATCCAAAGGCATTTTCTTTTATTCCTATAAATTTTTCTTTTAAATGCGTATTTAATATATTTTTATCTCCTTTAACTATAGCGTAGTTGTCCAATATTTCTTCTTTACTTTTAGAAAAAACTATATTACCTTTATTTATATAAGTTATATAATCAGCAATCTTTTCAAGGTCAGTAGTTATATGGGTGGAAAAGAATACACTTTTATTTTCATTTTGAATTAATTCTAATAAAATATCTAAGATTTCTCTTCTAAACACAGGATCTAACCCTGAAGTTGGTTCATCCATTATAATTAAATCTGCATTATGAGAAAGGGCTATAGCTAATGAGAATTTTATTTTCATACCTTTAGAAAGTGCTTTAATTTTTTTATTGGTATTTTTTAAATCAAATCTTTCTAAATAATTTTGAAAAGTCTCTTCATCCCAATACTTATAAAAAGGAGCTATTATTTTTTTGATTTCTTTCATGGTGAAATTTTCATAATAATAATTTTCATCATATACAAAACCTATTTTTTCTTTTATTTCCTTTTCAAATTTCACATTATCTTTTCCAAATATTTTTATTTCACCTTCATCTTTTTTAAAAAGATTCATTATAAGTTTTATAGTAGTGCTTTTACCAGAACCATTTGGACCAATAAATCCCATTATATATCCTTTAGGAACAGAAAAGCTTATATTATTTAAGCAAAAACTTTCTTTGTGATTTGACCAATCTGTAAACTCTTTTTTTAAATTAATAACTTCTAAAATATTGTCCATCTTAATAGTCCTCCTTAATAAATTATTTTTATCATTTCTATAATTTCCTCTAAACTTAAGTTCATAAGTTTGCAATCATTAATTACTTCTGTTAATTTTTCTTCTATAATTCTAAGCTTTCTTTCTATAAATAGTTCTTTATTTTGCCCTGCTACAAAAGAACCCTTACCAGGAGTAGTTTCTATAAAACCTTCTTTTTCAAGTTCATCATAAGCCCTTTTAGTGGTTATAACACTTATAGACAACTCTTTGGCAAGGTTTCTTATAGATGGTAGAATTTCACCTTCCTTTAGTTTCTCAGACAATATTAAATTTTTAATTTGATTTACAATTTGTTGATAAATAGGTTCTTTCGAAGAATTTGATATAATTATTTTCATTTTAAAATCCCCTTGCGTATATACTGTATATATCGTATATTAACAGTATATACAAGAATATCTATATTGTCAATTGATTAAGAAAACTTTAAGAATTAAATTAGTAAAAGATTATGGGTTTATGATATTATAAAGATTGTAGGCAATATTCTAGGAGGAGATATCAGTGAATAAAAGCACTATCATTGTAGTAGATGATGAAAAGGAAATACGAGATTTAATAGGCATATATTTAGAAAATGAAGGGTATAAAGTAATTAAAGCGGAAAATGGCATAAAAGCTTTGGAAATATTAGAAAAAGAAAAAATAGATTTAATAATATTAGATATAATGATGCCTGATATGGATGGTATTGAAGCATGTACTAAAATTAGAGAAGAAAAAAACATGCCTATAATAATGTTATCAGCTAAAACAGAGGATATGGATAAAATATGGGGACTTACTGCAGGAGCAGATGATTATATGACAAAACCATTTAATCCTTTAGAACTTATAGCCAGAGTAAAATCTCAATTAAGAAGATATAAAAAGTTTAATGTTCAAAATGCTTATATTAATGAAAATGTGATAGAGATAGATGAGCTTATAATTAATACAGCTACACATGAAGTAAAAGTTGGGGAGAAGGAAGTTAGACTTACCCCTAGGGAATTCGATATATTGGAATTGTTGGCTAGAAATAAAGGTATAGTATTCAGCATAGAAAAAATATATGAAAGAGTGTGGAAGGAAGAGTTTTTAAAATCTGATAATACAGTTATGGTACACATAAGAAAACTAAGAGAAAAAGTAGAAGAAAATCCAAGAAAACCTAAGTACGTAAAAACTGTATGGGGAGTAGGCTACAAGGTAGAAAACTTGTAAATTAAAGAGGTAAAAATATGATAGGAAAACTGATAAGATTTATATGGAGAGTTATTACCAAACCATTTAGATATATATTTTCTAAAATATATATTATAGTGAAGAGAATATATAATAAATTATATATAGTTTATGAAAATTTAATGGAGAAAATAAATAAAAATATAAGATTTCAATTAATAGTAACTTTTGGAGTGTGTCTATTTCTTTCATTTATACTTTTTACCATGTTAAGGTCACATTTTTCTGATAAAAATGTTTATACAACTATAGATTATAATGGGGATATAAAAAGGATATCTGAAAATGCTTTTAGAATTGGAGAAACTTTAGATAAAAGTAAATTTTCTTCAAAGGATAGTGAAAAAATAAATAAATTAATAGATGGAAATTATGGTAATAGATATAAAATATTAATAACAGATTTAAAAGGAACAGTTATCTATAAAACAAAAAATACTTATGAAACACAAGTAGATATATATACAGTTATAAAAAATGCCATGTCTATTGGAGAAAGAAATGAACACGAAGAATTAAATACTAATAAAGAAGTTGTAACTTTTTATCCTATAGAATTTACGGATGTAAGAGGATACGTTATAATTAAGGCTTTTCCAGAAGGTGTGGTAAAAACTCATGAGTATACCAATGGAGGGAAACCATTTTTATCATTAGTTATATCAACCATGTTTTTTCTAGGTTTATTTTTTTATTTAACAGGTAAAAAAGTTCATTATATACAAGAAATTGCTGATGCGGTTAAAGAAGTTTCTAATGGAAACCTAAAATATAGAGTTCAACAAAAAGGGAATGATGAACTTTCAAAGCTAGCAGATAATATAAATATTATGACCAGTGAACTAAATAAAAGGATAGAAAAAGAAAGACAAATAGAAAAAACTAAAAGTGAACTTATAACTAATGTATCTCATGATCTAAGGACACCATTAACCTCAATACTGGGATATTTAAACTTAATAAAGGATGGGAAATACAGTAGTGAAGAGGAAATGATGGATTTTATTAAAATAGCCTATAACAAATCTGAAAAACTAAAGGTATTAATAGATGAACTATTTGAATATACTAGGCTATCTAGTGAGGGTATTAAAATAGTTAGAGAAAAAATAGCTTTAGATGAACTTATAGAACAACTTGTAGAAGAATTTATACCTATTTTTGCAGAAAGCACAATAGAGATTAAAAAGAGTATAGAACATAGTATTAATATAGATGCAGATGGGGATAAGTTAGTAAGGGTTTTTGAGAATCTATTTATGAATGCCATAAGGTATAGCTATAAACCTGGAATAATAAAAATAAATTTAATTGATGAAAATGGATATGCTAAATTTTCTATAACTAATAAAGGAAAGAGTTTAAGTAAAGAAGAAGTGAATAAATTATTTGATAGATTTTATAGAGTGGAAAAATCTAGAGCTGAAACTACAGGAGGAACCGGATTAGGACTTGCCATATCTAAAAGTATAGTTTCACTTCATGGTGGAGAAATATGGGGTAGCTGTGAAGGAGAAGAAATAACGTTTTACGTAAAATTAAAAATAAGTGAAGAAAACTAAGAAAAAAGGAGGAGATTGAAATAGAACAGATTAATTTAAAAAAAAGTAAAAGAAGAGCAGTGTTTTTTATGCTACTATCATCCTTTTGTTTTGCAATTATGGCAGCTTTAGTAAAACTGTCTGGAGATATTCCATCTATAGAAAAAGCTTTTTTTAGAAATTCTGTAAGTTTAGTAGTAGCATCATACATGATTTTTAAAAATAAACAAAAACCTTGGGGAAAAAAGGAGAATAGAAAATATCTTATACTAAGAGGAGTTATAGGAACCATAGGATTAGTATGTTATTTTTATTGTATAGATAATATGATACTTGCAGATTCTTCTATGTTAAATAAGATGCATCCTTTTTTCACTATAATATTTGCAGTATCATTCTTAAAAGAAGATATATCACCAATACAAATTTTTTCTTTAATATTATCTTTTATAGGAGCATTATTTATAATAAAACCTAAATTTGACATGAGTGTTATACCGGCTTTGGTGGGAGTAGCTTCAGCAGCTTTTTCAGGAGCTGCTTATACTCTTGTAAGATTTTTAGGAAATAAGGAAAAAAATTATACTATAGTATTTTATTTTTCTTTTATATCGGTAATTTCAATATTACCGTTTATGATTTTTATATATAAACCTTTAAATATGTTTCAGTTACTAATTTTATTAATGTCAGGGGTTTTTGCTTCTATTGCTCAATTTTCATTGACTTATGCATATAAAATTGTACCAGCATCTGAAATATCTATATATAACTATAGTAATGTTATTTTTTCTCAAATAATAGCTTTTATTATTTGGCAGGAGATACCAGATGTATATAGTTTTATAGGATATGTATTGATAATAGGCTCTTCTTATATTGCTTATAACTATATGAAGAAAAGAAACTAAATAAAAATTTTGTGAATCAAAATTTTTATTAATGAACAAAATCCACCTAAATTATTCATTGTTCATTGTTAGTTGTTCATTAAAAAAACTGTGTCGCAGTTTTTTAAAACTGAGACACAGTTTTTTTATTTTTCAATAACTATTCCTGAATGTACAAGTTTAACTCCATTTCCAACACTGTCTCCTACAGGGCAAGTTTTTTCTATAAATTCTGCGAATTTATTTAATTCTTCTTCAGAAGCAGTGCTCTTAAAATGCATTTTGTATCTGATTTCTGAATATCCAGGTCTTACATCAGATAATCCTAAGAAGCCATCTGAGTCAAAATCACCTTCTAAATCAACCCAGAAATCTTCAAGGGCTATTCCATTATTTTCAGCAAAAGCGAAAGCAACTATAGTTTGACATGCTCCAAGAGCACATAAAACTAATTCCATAGGGTTCATTCCTTTATTTGTACCACCTAATTCTTCTGGTTCATCTAATAAAACTTTAAATCCTCTTGAATTTGTTTCTACTTGAAGTCCATCAGGTAATTTTTTAGTAGTAGCTTTTAAAGTTTGTAACATATAAAATCACTCCTTAAATTTTTATACTAATAATTGCTATTACAACTATTAGTATAGCAATTAACAATCAAAAAAACAATAAAAAAATAAATAATATTTCAAATTCTTATATATTATTTGCAAAGGAGTAGATTAATATATATGTAATGATTTCCGTTAAATAAAAAATAAAGAATGCATTAAAAAGCATTCTTTATTTTTTAGATTATTTGTTATCTGATTTTAATTCATCTAAACATCCTTGACATATATTTTTATTTTTATAATGAACTACATCTTTTGCATTTCCACAAAATATACATGATGGATTATATTTTTTTAATATTATATGTTCTCCATCGACAAATATTTCAAGGGAATCTTTTATTTCGATATCAAGGTTTCTTCTTAATTCTATTGGAATTACTATTCTTCCTAACTCATCTACTTTTCTTACTATTCCTGTTGATTTCATCTATCCCGACCTCCTTTATACAAAATTCGACTTTATTTAATTAAATAATAGCAAAAATAACATAAAAAGTCAATGATTTTTTTACAACTTAAGGGAAATTTAATAAATTACTATAATAATATTAGAAAAGGATTAATTTATAAAGTAATTACCAATAATAGATATATGTTATAATTATATAATATTAGAATTAAAAGGAGGAATTAGTTTTATGTTAGAAATCGGGAAAATATATAGTGGATTTAAGCTTATAGAGAAATCAAAAGTAGAAGAAATAAATTCAGAAGCCTTGATATTTGAACATGTAAACACAGAAGCAAAGCTTTTAAAGCTTGTAAATAAAGATGATAATAAAGTATTTGCTATATCTTTTAGAACTCCACCAGAGGATAGTACAGGAGTTGCACATATATTAGAGCATTCAGTTTTGTGCGGATCTAAAAAATTCCCATTAAAAGAACCATTTGTGGAGCTAATTAAGGGATCTTTAAATACTTTTTTAAATGCAATGACATTTCCAGATAAAACTATGTATCCTATAGCTAGTAGAAATAAGCAAGATTTCTTTAATTTAATGGATGTATATTTAGATGCGGTATTTTATCCTAATATATATGAGCAACCTGAAATATTCATGCAAGAAGGTTGGCATTATGAAATAGAAAATAAAAATGAAGACATAGAATATAAAGGTGTAGTATACAATGAAATGAAAGGAGCTTTTTCTTCACCAGAGTCTATTTTATCAAGAAAAATAATGGAAACATTGTATCCAGATACAGCTTATGGTGTAGAATCTGGAGGAGATCCTGATCATATACCAGAATTAACTTATGATAAATTTATAGAATTTCACAAAAGATATTATCATCCATCAAATAGTTATATATATTTATATGGAGATGGAGACATATTAGAAGAGCTGGAATTTATAGAAGAAAATTATTTAAGGAATTTCTCAAAATTAAAAATTAATTCTAAAATAGAAGAGCAAAAGCCATTTGATAGTATGAAAGAGATAAAAGTTGAATATCCTATACTACCAGATGAAAAAGAAGAGGATAAAACATTTTTAAGCTTAAATTTATCTATAGAAAAATCTACAGACAAGGAACTTTATTTAGCTTTCGATATATTAGAACATCTTTTATTAGAAACACAAGCAGCACCACTAAAAAGGGCGTTAATAGAATCAGGTATAGGAAAAGATGTATTTGGAAGTTATGAAAATAGTATATTTCAGCCATTTTTTAGTATAATAGTAAAAAATTCTAATGATGATAAAAAACAAGAATTTATAAGTATAGTAAAGGGTACTTTAAATAAATTAGTTAAAGAAGGAATAGATAAAAAACTAGTGGAAGCTTCCATTAATATAAAAGAATTTGCCTTAAGAGAGGCTGATTTTGGTGGTTATCCAACAGGGCTTATATATGGCATAAAGTGTATGGACAGTTGGTTGTATGATGAAGAGCCTTTAATGCATTTAAGATATGAGAAACAATTAAATAAAATAAAAACAAATGCTTTAAATAATAATTATTTTGAAAATCTAATAGAAAAGTATTTATTAAATAATTCTCATAGTTCTCTTTTAATAGTTTCTCCAGCAAAAGGAATTGCAGAAAAGAAAAATGAAAAAATTAGAGAAGATTTAAGAAAATATAAGGAAAGCCTAACAGAGGAAGAATTAGATAACCTTATAAAAGAAACTAAGGTTTTAAAAGAAAGGCAAATAACTGAAGATAGCCAAGAGAATTTAAAGAAAATACCTCTATTATCTATAGAAGATATAGATAAAGATACTGAAAAACTTCCAATAGAAATTAATGAGGAAAAAGGTGTGAAAATATTAAAGCATAATATATTCACTAATAAAATAGCATATGTAAACTTATATTTTAATATTTGTAATGTTCCCCAAGAATATATATCTTATGTTGGACTTTTATCTGGAATAATAGGAAAAATTGATACCGAAAACTATAGTTATGAAGAACTTTCAAAGGAAATAAATATTTATACAGGTGGAATAAGTTCTTCAGTGGACATATATTCAAACAGTAAAAAAGTAGATGATTTTACACCTATGTTTAAGGTGAGATCAAAATCTATGATTGACAAATTACCAAAGCTTTTTGAACTTTTAAAAGAAGAATTAATGTATAGTAAATTTAATAATCATAATCGAATTAAGGAATTAATATCTGAAATGAAGTCTAGAATGGAAATGGTTATATTTGACAAAGGTCATTTAATAGCTGCCGGTAGATTAGGAGCATATTTTTCAGCATCAGCAGATTATTCTGAAAAAGTATCAGGATTGGAATTATACCACTTTATTTGTCAGTTAGAGAGGGATTTTGATGGAAATGAAATAGAGAATAAACTAAAAGACTTATGTAATATTATATTTAACAAGGAAAATTTAATTGTTAGTGTAACAATAGAAGAAGAGGATTATAAAGAATTCAAAAATAATTTTCATATATTATACAATGAATTAGGAAATAATAAAATGGTAAATTGTAAATATGAATTTAAAGAACAACAGTTAAATGAAGGATTGATGACTTCAGGTAAAGTACAATATAATGCAAAGGGATATAATTTTAAAAAGTTAGGATATGAGTATTCTGGTGCAATGAGGGTATTAAAATCTATAGTGAGTTATGATTATCTATGGAATAAAGTTAGAGTGCAGGGAGGAGCCTATGGATGTTTTGGAGTTTTTAATAGAAACGGAAATATGTTCTTTACATCCTATAGAGATCCAGCATTAAAAAATACTTTATTTGCATATGATGAAATTAGTAAGTATATAGAGAACTTCTCAGGGGATGAAAGAGAAATAACAAAATATATAATAGGCACCATAAGTGATATAGATACTCCTTTAACTCCATCAATGAAAGGAGAAAGGGCAGCAGCTAATTATTTTAGCAATATAAGCTATGAAGATTTACAAAAAGAAAGAGAAGAAATATTAAATGTAAAAAAAGATGATATAAGATCACTTTCAAAAGTAGTTAATGATTGTATGAGTAAAAATTATATTTGTGTGCTTGGAAGTGAAGAAAAAATAAGGGAAAATAAAGTAGTGTTTAATAGTACTTTAAATGTTTTTGAATAATGATATATATGTAATCATTGAAAACACTATCCTGTTAACAGGATAGTGTTTTCTAATGCATATATTAGTCTAAATATTAAGAAAAATATAATAAAATACTTGAAATAAATGGTCAATATTGATAAAATGATCTTAAAAGTAGTAAGAATAATGTGATTAGTCAAAAAATAACAAAGTAAAAATTAAATCTAAAATTTAAAGGGGGGCAAGTTTTATGAAATTAAAAAAAACATTAATTTTTTTAATGTTACTTGTTTTTTCATTTAGTATCTTAGGATGTAGTAAAGGGACTTCAGGTACAGAGAAAAAATTCAAAGCAGGTAAATATACCGCTGAAGCAAAAGGACATAATGCTCCATTAAAAGTAGAAGTTGAAGTTGATGATTCATCTATTAAAGGAATAAAAATATTAGAACATAAGGAAACACCTGGAATAAGCGATGCTGCGTTAAAAGATATACCTAAAAACATAATAGATGGACAGACACTTGCAGTAGATACAATTACAGGTGCTACTGTAACAAGCAATGCAGTTATAGGAGCTATAACTGAAGCCTTAAAACAAGCAGGTGGAAATATAGAAGAATTAAAGAAAAAAGGTAAGAAGGAAGATGTAAAAAAAGAACAAATTACTAAAGAAACTGATATTATAGTTATTGGAGCAGGTGGAGCTGGTATGTCAGCAGCAGTATCAGCAGCAGAAAAAGGAGCTAAAGTAATAGTTCTTGAAAAAATGCCTATGATTGGTGGAAATACTATAAGATCAGGTGGAGCGTATAATGCTGTAGATGTAGAAAGACAAAAATCTCAAGGAATAGAAGATTCTATAGATAAACACTATACTCAAACTTATGAAGGAGGAGACAAAAAAGGAGATCCTAAATTAGTAAAAATTCTTGTAGAGAACTCATTGTCTGGTAAGAAGTGGTTAGAATCCTATGATATGAAGTTTAATGATAAAATAGGATCCGTTGTAGGTTCATTATGGCCAAGAACACATCAAGCATCTGAGCCAGCAGGAACAGGATATATAAATGCTTTAAAAAGAGCAGCAGATAAACATAAGATTGAAATACTATTAAATACTAAAGCTACAGAATTAATAATGGATAATGGAAAAGTTGTAGGAGTTAAAGCTGAGGGAGAAAAGAATTTATATGAAATAAAAAGTAAAAAAGCTGTTGTAATGGCATCAGGAGGATTTGCAGCTAATGTAGAAATGAGAACAAAATATGTACCAAGTTTAACTAAAGATATGGAAACTACTAATCATCCTGGAGCAACAGGAGATGGAATAGTTATGGGAGAAAAAGTAGGTGCAGATTTGGTTGGAATGGAGTATATTCAACTTCTTCCTATGGCTATACAACTTACAGGCCCTACAATAAACGTAGAAAATTCAATATTCATAAATAAAGAAGGAAATAGATTTATAAATGAAGATAATAGAAGGGATAAACTATGCGAAGCTATATTAAAACAAAAAGATGGACAATACTATATGATAAATGATTCTCAAATTGTAAAAGAAACTAATGAATTAGGAGATAAAATCTCTGACTTAATAGAAAAGGGAGTAGTTAAAAAAGCTGATACTTTAGATGAACTTGCAAAAGTTATAGAAGTACCTGCTGAAAATTTAAAAAAATCAGTAGAAGAGTTTAATAAATCAGTAGACAAAAAGAGCGATAGTTTTGGAAGAAAAATGTGGAAAGATAAAATAGAGAAAGGTCCTTTTTATGCTACACTAAGATACCCAGCAGTACACCATACCATGGGTGGATTAAAGATAAATGAAAAAACTCAAGTTTTAGATAAGTCAGGAAAGGTAATTCCAGGATTATATGCAGCAGGAGAAGTTACTGGTGGAATTCATGGTGGAAATAGATTAGGTGGAAATGCATTGCCAGATACAATTGTTTTTGGTAAAATAGCAGGAGAAAATGCTGTTAATGAAAAGTAATTTAAAATAGACATGATAAAAGCCCTCAATTGAGGGCTTTTATCATACTTATAGACAGGGAGATGATTTAAATATATGAAAGAAGAGTTCTTTTTTTATAGCAGAGATAATACCAAAATATATTGTATTAAATATATCCCTAATAGCCAATTAAAAGGAGTAGTTCAAATAGTCCATGGTATGGGAGAAAATAGCGGTAGATATGAACATGTAGCTATGAAGTTAGTTGAAAATGGATATGGAGTATATATGCATGATCATAGAGGGCATGGTAAGACAGCAGAACTAAAAGAAAATTTAGGACATTTGGGTGATGGTGATGTATTTATAAAAATGGTATATGACATGAAAGAAGTTACTGATATAATAAAAAACCATTTGGGAGAAATATCTATATTTTTATTAGGACATAGTATGGGGTCATTTTTATGTCAAAAATATATTTCACTTTTTGGGAAAAAATTAAGTGGGGTAATGCTTACAGGTACAGATGGGAAAAAAGGAAAAATCTTAGATATAGGTATTGCACTTTCTAAAAAAGAAATAAAAAAACATGGAAGGAAACATAAAAGTAAAAATTTAAATAAAATATGTTTTTTAAATTGTCATTTAGCTTTTATACCTAATAGAACTAAGTTTGATTGGTTGACTAGAGATACAGAAGAAGTGGATAAATTTATAGAAGATGACTTCTTAGGATTTTATTATGATAATTTATTTTACTATTATTTTTTCAAAGGTCTAAAAGACATACATAAAAAAAGTGTGATGAATAAGATACCAAAAAATTTACCAATATATATATTTGGAGGGTCAAAAGATCCTATTGGAAAGAATGGAACAGGTCTTATAAATTTATATAATATGTATAAAAATATAGGTATTAAAAGTTTGACTTGTAAGATATATGAAAATGGAAGACATGAGATATTAAATGAAAAAAATAAAGAAGAAGTTATAGAAGATATGATAATTTGGTTAAATAGACATATGTAAATTTTTAGGGCTTACTTGAAAATAAGCCCTAAAATTTTATCTTATACAATATTTCATTTCAAGTTTATAGGGGTTATAAGAGAGTTTAGATTTTCTAAGTCCTTCTATACCTAAGTCTTGTTCACGATTTATATAAGTGACATCATCTAGATATTGTTCTACAAAAGTTTTGTTTATAAAAGGATATAAACCTCTTATATTTACATCAGCCTTTTCTATGTGAATTATTGCCATGTCTTTATTTACTTTTTCTCCTAGAGTAAATGCAGATAATTTATCATTTACATAAACAGCCATTCCAATAACATCTAATTTATCAAAGTTTTTTAGTACATCTTCTATTCCACAAAATTCGTGTAAAAGATAGCCTTTACAATCATTTTGACGACACCATTCTATAGCAGTATTAAGACATTCATCTGCTATATGTTTTGTGATTTTAGCAGTTCTATATTCATAATTTTTTAAAAAGGCATTATAATGGTTTCTCTTCCCATGAAACTTTTTTCCAGAAAGATTTTTTAAATCTTCTTTTAAATATATATAGTCTGCATTATCTCTATCTTCTTCAATTGTAAATTTATCTCCGTATATTTCTTTAAAATCTTTTACAAATTCTTCTTCAGCATCTTTAAAAAGATAGTCCATATTATGTTCTGTTTTATATTTTATAAGTTCATCTAACAATTCTTTTAGATTTTCTTTTTTATAACCTATAGGTTGTGTAAATTGAGTGGTACCATCATAGTCAACTTTCTTTATTATTAAAATATCATTTACAATTGCATAGGTTACATTTGAACCTTTTCGCCATAAATATTGATTAGTGAAAGAGTATTCACTTGTTTTAAAATTATATGGCTTTATATATTTATCAAAAATTTTTTTATCCTCTAGTTCTAGAGGTTTAAAATGTAACATAAAAACACTCCTTTTAGTTAAATACAATGTTAACCAATAAAGTATATTATATTATAAATTATAAAATAAGAAAAGGGGGCAACTAAGAATAAAAAAATATACGGAAGAATTTACTTCCGTATATCAGTAAAGGGGGAGGTTTAATACAAACAAATGTATTAACTTATTTTATCTATTTATCTTCTTGTATGGTTATATTATACTGGCTAAATATTAAAATTAATTTATAAAACTATTAAATTTTAATAAATTTTATATTATTAAATTCATATAATATTTAAAGAGTAATTGAGGAAAGGTATGAGGGTTTTGACAGGAGAGGAAAAGATAAGAAAATTTACAAAAGAAGTAATTTTACAATTTGAAGATGAAATTCAGTGTATATTGCTTACTGGTAGTTATGCTAGAGATGAAGTTTGTAAAAGTAGTGATATAGATATGTGGTTATTTTTTAAATCTATAGACTTTGATATATTAAAATCTATAGCTAATATATTAAAAAAGCTTCCCCCAATACCTAAATTAACACCTAAATGTACAACTTTTGAAGAAAGTTTAGATAGATATTTTGCAAAGGAATATAGTCCATTACAGTATAGAACAGATGGAATTGTATTACATGGTAAACTTCAGCTTCCATATCCTAAAAAAGAGGAATTTATAGAAGAGAGTAGATATTTATCCAATTACGTTATTATGGGAATAAGACACTATATAGCTATAGGAGAAGATGAACAAAAATTATTAAAAAGAAAGATAAAAAGAAGAATATTAAAACCTTTAATGTGGTGTATAAGATATAAATATGCAGGAAGATATGGTAAGTATTATAAAAAATTAGATGAATTAAAATTCGTTTGTAATGAAAATGAAAAGGTACTTATAGAGATATACAAAACTGCCTTAAAAAATGGATTAAAAAAATATGAAGGAAAAATAGATTATATATTTACATTATGCTATAAAGTTTGCGAAGAAATATGTTCCTAGAAAATTAATTTTATAAAAAATATAAGTAATATTAATTTATATGTATAAGTATATATGGAACATGAGGTAAAAATTTCTAATATAATCTAATTTTTAACAAGGATTTGGAGGGGAACAAATGGGAAAAAATAATTATTTTAAAGAAGCTAAAAAAAGCTATACTCCATTATTAGCTATAGAAGAAGCTTCAAGATGTCTTTTGTGTTATGATGCACCTTGTAGTAAAAATTGTCCTGCAGATACAAAGCCAGATGAATTTATAAGATCTTTAAGATTTAAAAATTTAAAAGGAGCAGTAGAAACAATTAGGAAAAACAATATATTAGGTGGTGTTTGTTCAAGACTCTGCCCACAGGACAAGTATTGTCAAAAAAATTGTACAAGAGCTAAAATTGATAAACCTATAGAAATAGGAGCCATTCAAAGATATTTAATAGAGTTTGAGAAAAGTATAGATTTAGATATATTAAATAAAGTTGAAATTAACAAGGAAAAGATAGCTATTATAGGGTCAGGTCCTGGAGGATTATCAGCAGCAGCATCCCTAGCTCAAAAAGGATATGATGTTACTATTTTTGAAAAGAAAGAAAAATTTGGTGGTTGGTTAACTTATGGAATACCAGAATATAGATTACCACAAAATTTAGTGGATTATGAGATTGATATTATAAAAAAATTAGGGGTGAAATTTAAATCTAACTGCGATGTAGGAAAAGATGTTACTGTAGAAAATTTACAAGAAAGAGGATTTGAAGCTATTGTACTAGCTTGTGGACAGCAAATAAGTAAAGAACTAGATATAGATGGAATAAATTTAAAAGGGGTATTAAAAGGAACAGAATTTTTATGTGAAGCTAAATTAAGTAATGGGAATTTAGAAATAGGACAAAAAGTTATAGTTATAGGTGGTGGAGATGTAGCCATAGATTCTGCAGTAACAGCTAAATTGCTTGGAGCAGAAGATGTAAAGATTGTATATAGAAGAAATATAGAAAAAATGCCTTCAAATAAAAATGAGAGAATATATGCTCATAGTTTAAATATACCTATATTTACTGGAATAAAGCCAAATAGATTAATAGGAACTAGCGGAAAAGTTACTGGTTTTAAAGGTATAGGTATGTTTGACAATTCCGATCTAGAATTAGAGGCAGATGCGGTTATATTTGCTATAGGACAGGAAGCAGAGGATATTTCATATATAGATGGATTAAAAATTGAAAATAATGAGGTATTAGTAGATGAAAAATTAAATACTAACATAGAAGGAATATTTGCCTGTGGGGATATTGTAAGGGGAAATAAAACAGTAGTAGACGCAGTTGCAATGGGTAAAAAAGTTGCTGTAGAAATAGAAGAATATATAAAAAGAAAGAAAGGTGTGAGATAATGAAAAAAGTAGATTTATCTATTGAGTTTTGTGGAATAAAATGTGAGAATCCATTTTTTCTATCATCTTCTCCTGTTGGACATAACTATGAAATGTGTTCTAAGGCATTGGAAACTGGCTGGGGAGGAATAGTATTTAAAACTATAGGATTTTATTTGCCAGAAGAGGTATCACCAAGATTTGATAATTTAAGAAAAGAGAGTACACCTTTCTTAGGATTTAAAAATATGGAGCAAATAGCTGAATATCCATTAGAGTATAACTTAGAACAGATTAGAAAGATAAAAGAAAAATATCCGCAAAAAGTTCTTGTAGCATCTATAATGGGAGAAAATGAAAGAGAGTGGACAGAACTTGCTAAAATGGTAACAGAAGCAGGAGCTGATATTATAGAGTGTAATTTTTCTTGTCCACAAATGGCTAGTGACACTATGGGATCTGATGTTGGACAAAGTCCAGAGTTAGTAAAGAAATACTCACAAGCCACAAGAAAAGGCAGTAAACTTCCGATACTTGCCAAAATGACTCCTAATATTGGCCATATGGAGATACCAGCTATTGCTTCCGTTCAAGGTGGAGCTACAGGAATTGCAGCAATAAATACCATAAAATGCATCACAGGCATAAACTTAGATAATCAAATATCACTTCCAATAGTAAATGGAAAGTCTTCTATATCAGGATATTCAGGTAAAGCTATAAAACCAATAGCTTTAAGATTTATAGCGCAAATGAAGCAAAATGAGGTTTTGAAGAATGTTCCAATTAGTGGTATAGGAGGAATAGAAACTTGGGAAGACGCCCTAGAATTTATAATGTTGGGAGCTAGAAATATTCAAGTTACTACAGCGGTTATGCAATATGGATATAGAATAGTAGAAGATATGATAAGTGGAATATCTTATTATATGACAGAAAAAGGATTTAATAATTTAGAACAAATTGTTGGTATAGCATTAGATAATTTGATTTCAGCAGAAGATTTAGATAGAGGATATATAATTTATCCTAAAATTGATGAGGAAAAATGTATAGGATGCGGGAGATGTTATATATCTTGTTATGATGGAGGACATCAGGCTATAGAATGGGATTCAGAAGAGAGAAAAGTAGAAGTAAACAAGGAAAAATGTGTAGGATGTCATTTATGTTCTAATGTGTGTCCAATACAATGTATAGATTATGGAGAAATAGAGTTTAAAGATGGAAATAAAGAAAGAAAAATAATTTTATAAATAAAAATCATGAGCTGTCGCACTAAATAATTAGTGTGGCAGTTTTTTATGTAAAAATCATATTAAATGCGAAATTGGTCATTTAATGTATACAAAAGTAGAATTAATTTATATAATGTATATAGTGATTTTATAGATAAAACAATAGGGTGGTGTATTATGAAAAAAATAAGATTAAGTATAAGAAAGATAAGTTTTATATTTGTAATATTAACTATGATCTTTTCAATGGTAGCTTGCTCAGAAATAACTGAACAAAATACCATAGGAAAATCTAATAATGGAAATTTAAAAGTACATTATATAAATGTTGGACAAGGCGATAGTATATTAATACAGCAAGGAAATGAAAATATGTTAATAGATGCAGGACCAAATTCTTCATCAGAAAAAGTAGTAGATTATTTAAAACAAAATAATATTAAAGATATAAAATATTTAGTAGCTACACATCCACATGAAGATCATATAGGTGGAATGAGTAAAGTTATAAATAATTTTAAAGTAGATAATGTATATATGCCTAAAAAAGTTGCTACTACTAAAACATTTAAAAACATGGTAGAGTCCATGAAGAAGAAGAACTTAAAAGCTAAAGTACCTCATATAGGAGATGAGCTAAATTTAGGAGATGCTAAGTTTACTATATTATGGCCAGATGAAAAAGATCAGAGCAATACAAATAACTATTCTATAGTTTTAAAAGGACAATATGGTAAAAATACTTTCTTGTTTACTGGTGATGCAGAACAATTAGTAGAAAATAATATATTGAATAAAGGATTAGATGTTAAAGCAGATGTTTTGAAATTAGGACATCATGGAAGTAGTACATCTACTTCAAACAATTTTTTACAAAAGGTAAATCCTGAATATGCAATTGCAATGTGCGAAAAGGGAAATACTTATGGACATCCCCATAGGGAAATAATGCAAAAATTAAAAGATAAAAATATAAAACTTTATAGGACAGATGAAAATGGTGATATTGTGTTAATAAGTGACGGTAAAAATATAAAATTTAATGTAGAACCTGGAAGTTATACTGCGGGAAGTAGTAAGAAAAAGAACTAGGAGGAAATAAAAAGTCTCCTAGTTCTTTTTTCTTGAAAATGGAATAGTATTCATTTATTATTAAGATAAAAGTATATCTAGAAAATAAAGGAATGAATAGATATGAAAAAAGATATTACATTAAAAAAGAAAATAATTATATTTAATATAGTAATAACATTAGTGTGTCTTATAGTAACTGTAATTTACATGGTACAATTAAGACTTTCTTGGCTTAGGCAGGATATGGAAGAAAATCTTATGAGTGTAAGCAAGATTATATCTAAGTCACCTTTAGTGAAAGGGTCATTACAGCAGCATAAAACTACTAAACAACTTCAAGAATATATAAAAGATATTGTGATAATTTCAAGGAATATAGATAATATAGTGATTATGGATTTAAATGGTACAACCTATGCAAAATCTAATATGGAAGGGAAACTTAATTTTATAGATAATGCTAATATGGGAGAGTTGGCAATTAAAAAAAATAAAGATGACATAAAAGATAATATACAAAGTTTTGGGAAAGTCATTATTTCTTTTGTAGTTGTTAAAGATGAAAAAGAAGATCCTATTGGTTTTGTAATAAGTACTTTAAAAATAAAACACATAGAAAAATCAAAATATGAAGTTGCAATGGTATTATTTTTAGTTATATTGTCTGGATTATTGATTGGAACTGTAGGTGCATTGATAATCTCTCGGAGCATAAAAGATTCTCTTTTAGGATATGATGCAGAACAGATATCTAAATTATTTCTTCAAAAACAAGAGGTAATAGATACTTTAGAAGATGGAATAATTGCAGTAGATAAGGATATGAATATAAATTTTTTAAATAAATCTGCAAAAAATATATTGAACAAAGATGATAAAGAGATAATAGGTTATAATATTAGTGATATAATTCCAAATATAAATAAAGAAATTGGATATAATAAGGAACTTCATATAGAAGATACTATAGCTCTTGTAAACAAAATACCTATAATGGAAGGAGAAAATTTTGTAGGGCTAGTTATAATACTTAAAGATAAAACAGAAGTAACAAAATTAGCAGAGGAGATAACAGGAGTAAGACAAGTGGTAGAGGCCTTGAGAGCAAATAATCATGAGTTTTCTAATAAACTTCATGTTATACTGGGACTTATACAAATAAATGAGTTAGATAAAGCTAAAAAATATATATTAAATCAAACTAAAGTATATCAAAAAAAAATAAGTATTGTGATGAATAGAATACATGAACCGACTATAGCAGCTCTTATGCTTGGAAAAATAAGTAGAGCTAAAGAGATGGGTGTAAACCTTATAATTGATGAAAATAGTAATTTAGGTAAAGATAATAAAAATATAAGTGCACATTTTTTAGTTACAGTAATAGGTAATCTTTTAGAAAATGCAATAGAAGCGGTTTCCATTTGCGATAGTGATGAGAAAATAGTAAAAATATTTATAAAAGATGAAAAACATAAAATTATTATAGAAATAGAAGATACAGGAGGTGGAATAGAAGAGAAATATAGACAGTATATATTTAATAGAGGCTTTTCTACCAAAGGAGAAGGAAGAGGTAGAGGATTACATATAGTAAAGGAATCTGTAGAAAATTTAAATGGAAATATAGAACTTTCTACAAATATAGGATTAGGCAGTAAATTTATAGTTTTGGTCCCAAAGGAGGATTTACATGGTTAAAGTTTTAATAGTTGAGGATGATCCTATGGTAGCAGAGATAAATAAAAAATATACAGAAAGTATAAATGGATTTAAAGTAAAAAAAATATGTGATAATGGAAAGGATGCCATAAATTATTTAAAAAATAGTTCATTGGATTTAATAATATTGGACATATACATGCCTAAATTAAATGGTATTGAATTTTTAAAAGAACTTAGGAAGTTTAATTCTAAATTAGATGTTATAATAGTTACAGCAGTAGATGAAGGGGAAAAACTTAAGGAAATATTAAATTTAGGAGTTATAGATTATTTAATTAAGCCCTTTGAATATGAAAGATTTAAAGAAGCATTAAATAAATTCAAAAAAATGAATGAGTTTTTTAAAAATAAATCAATTTTAAAACAAGAAGATATAGATAATATAACTGTAAAAAACTCTTATGTAAATGGTGAATTGGAAAAGGGCATAAATGAAAGGACATTAGAAAGAGTAAAAACATATTTGAAAAATAGTAAGAATGAATATTATACTTCTGAAGAAATAGCAGATAAAATGAAACTTTCTAGAGTAACTGTAAGAAGATATTTGGAATACATGAACAAAATAGGTAAAGTTAAAAGAGATGTTCAATATGGGGACATAGGAAGACCAAGAATAAAATATAAGTTAATTTAAAAATATATTAGCATAATATTCGAATAGTCGAAATATTTGTAAAATTAGTTATAAACTTAACAATAAAAAATATATTTACAAAATAGTTATAATAAATACTTAATATAGATAATTTTATTAATATAAGTTATTATAGTAGTGTAAGAATTTTTAATGAATAGCAAGATTTATCTTGAAAATAACTCATATAATAAATTAAAGGAGGGGCAATTTATGGGTAAAAAGAAATTTAATCTTGTGACAAAAATTATGTTTGGCTTAATACTTGGAGTTATTGTTGGTTTATTTTTTAATTCGTCACCTGACTTTGCAGTAAACTATATAAAACCCGTTGGAACATTATTTTTAAATCTCATAAAAATGACTATAGTTCCGTTGGTTTTTTCATCTTTGGTAGTTGGGGCAGCTAGTATAGGGGATGTGAAAAAGCTAGGAAGAATTGGTGGAAAAACTATGATTTACTTTTTTATAACTACAGCTATTGCTATAGTTATAGGATTGGTTGCTGCTAACATATTTAAACCAGGAGTTGGAGTAACTTTAGCGGTAGATGCACAGGTAAAAGCGACAGAAGCACCTTCTTTAATACAAACTTTGTTAGATATAGTACCAACAAATCCGATAGACTCTTTAGCTAAGGGAAATATGTTACAAATAATATTCTTTGCAATATTTACAGGAGTTGGAGCAACCTATATAGGAGAAAAAGGAGATGCGTATTTAAAGTTCTTTGATAGTTTAGCAGAAATAATGTATAAACTAACTGAAGTAATAATGGGACTAGCTCCTTATGGAGTTTTTGCTCTTATGGTGCCAGTAGTTGCAGTTAACGGTCCAGATGTTTTACTTCCGTTATTAAAATTAATAGCTGTTTGCTATTTGGGATTCATACTTCATGGTATAATTGCTTATTCTTTTTCAGTTGCGGCATTTTCTAAGATATCACCTTTAGAATTTTTTAAAGGTACATCAGCACCTACAATGATAGCTTTTAGTACTAGCAGTAGTTCAGGTACATTGCCAGTTACTATAAAAACTGTTAGAGAGGTTTTTGGAGTATCTGAAGGAATTGCAAGCTTTGTTTTGCCATTAGGTACTACTATTAATATGGATGGTACTGCAATATATCAAGGAGTATGTGCAGTGTTTATAGCTCAAGCTTATGGAATGAATTTGACAATAGCTCAACAATTAACAATACTTTTGACAGCAGTGTTAGCATCTATAGGTACAGCAGGCGTGCCAGGCGCAGGCTTTATGATGCTTATGATGGTGTTAAGTTCAGTTGGATTACCATTAGAAGGAGCAGCTTTAATTGCAGGTATAGATAGAGTTTTAGACATGGGAAGAACTGCTATTAATGTTACAGGAAATGTAGCAGCTTCAATTGTAGTAGGAGCTAGTGAAAATGAAATAAGTTATGAAAATGCCAGTATAAAAAAAACTTTAACTAGTTAAAAAAGGGGGCAAGGCTTATGAGTAAAATAGTAGGCATAATTGGGGGAATGGGGCCAAAAGCCACAGCCGACCTTTATAATAAAATTGTAGATTATACAGATGCAAAAGTAGATCAAGATCACTTGCATGTTATAATCGAAGGGAATGCTAAAATACCTGATAGAACAAACTATATATTGGGGAAAGGAGAAAATCCTTTAGGGGAACTTATAAAAACTGGAGAAAGACTCAAAAATGCAGGAGCAGATTTTTTAATAATGCCCTGTAATACAGCTCATTATTTTTATGATGAATTATATGAAAAACTTAATGTGCCATTTATTAATATGATAGAAGAAGTTGGAAAATATATTTTAGACAAACATGGAAAAATAAAAGTTGGCCTTTTAGCAACACTTGGAACCTATGAAGGCAAGGTATATGAAAAGTATTGTAATAGATTAGGGTTAGATATAGTTGCACCAAGTAAAGAAATAAGGGAAAAGGTATCAAATGCAGTATATATAGTAAAAGGTGGGCAAAGAGAGTTTACAAAGGAATTTGCAATGGACATGTTAAAAGAGTTTAAGGAAAAACATATAAATGTAATTATATTAGGTTGCACTGAACTACCTTTAATATTTCAACCGTTAGAAAATGAACTAAAAGAATTTGAGTTTATATCTTCTACAGATATTTTAGCTAAGCAAACAATAAAGAGGGTGAAAAAATAGCTATTTATTCGGACTTTATTTATTAAAATAAAATAAGGGAGGAATTTATATGCAATACAGATTAGAAAGTGATTCAGTAGGTGAAAAAAGAATACCAAAGGATGCTTATTATGGTGTTCAAAGCCTTAGAGCCCATGAAAATTTTATGATAACAGGCAGAAAAGTTCATAAAGAAATGATAAAAGCGTTAGCTGAAGTAAAAAAAGCAGCAGCTATGACAAATATGCAAATAGAACTTTTAAGTAAAAAAATAGGTAATGCTATTGTAAAAGCTTGTGATGAAATAGTTGAAGGAAAGTTAGAAGAACAGTTTATAACTGATCCTATACAAGGTGGCGCAGGTACATCTATGAATATGAATTTAAATGAAGTAATTGCAAACAGAGCAATAGAAATATTAGGTGGAGAAAAAGGAGATTACAGTATAGTTCATCCTAATGATCATGTAAATATGGGACAATCTACCAATGATGTTATTCCTACAGGTGGGAAAATAGCAACCATAAGATTGTTAGATAGAGCATTAGTATCATTGCAAAATTTAGTAGATGCACTTACAGATAAATCTAAGGAATTTGATCATGTTATAAAAATGGGAAGAACTCAAATGCAAGATGCTGTTCCAATTAGATTAGGACAAGAATTTAGAGCATATTCAAATGCTATAAAAAGAGACCTAGTTAGAATTAAGAGAGCAAAAGAAGAGTTATACCATGTAAATATTGGAGCTACTGCTATAGGTACAGGTATAAATGCTGATGAGCAGTATGTGGAAAATATTACTCCGAATTTATCAAAAGTAACAGCATTGGATTTAATTCAATGTGAGGATTTAGTAGATGGAACTCAAAACTTAGATTGTTTTGCTTCAGTATCATCAAATTTAAAAGTTTGTGCTTTAAGTTTATCTAAGATAGCTAATGATTTAAGACTTATGTCATCAGGACCTAGAACTGGTTTTGGAGAAATAAATTTACCAGCAAAACAAAATGGATCATCTATAATGCCTGGAAAAGTAAATCCTGTAATAGCTGAAGTGGTAAATCAAGTTGCATTTAGCATTGTAGGAAATGATGTAACCATTACTATGGCTGTTGAAGCTGGACAGCTAGAATTAAATGCTTTTGAGCCAGTGCTTTATTATAAATTGTTTGAGTCTATTGAAACATTAAAAAATGGTGTAGATACATTTATTGATAATTGTATAAAAGATATAACAGCTAATGAAGAAAGATGTAAAAAATTAGTTGATAATAGTGTTGGAATAATTACAGCAATATGTCCTCATGTAGGATATAAAAAAGCTGCTAAAGTAGCAAAAACTGCTATACAGACTGGAGAATCTGTAAAAGAACTTGTACTAAAAGAAAATCTATTATCAGAAAAAGAGTTAGATACAATACTTGATCCATTTGGAATGACTGAACCAGGTATATCAGGTAAAGAACTTTTGAAAAAATAAAATAATTATAAGAAGTCTGCAAACTTGCAGACTTTTTATTTGTTAAATGATAAAATTTTAATATATTAAAACATAAAAGGAGGTAAAAAATGTATAATTTTAATGAAATAGTTGAAAGAAAAAATACGTCAGCGGTTAAATGGGATAAACCCCAAATACTATATAATAGGAGCGATATAATTCCTATGGGAATAGCTGACATGGATTTTAGAACTGCTCCTGAAATAATAGAAGCAATAAAAAATAGAACAGAACATGGAGTCTTTGGATATTCCTATTTAGATGAAGAGTATTATAATTCCTTAATAAATTGGCTGGATAGAATACATAATTTTAAAGTAGAAGAGGAATGGGTATGCACTGCACCTACAATAGTTGCAGCTATAAGTTGGATGATTCAAAGCTATACAGAAGAAGGAGATAAGATAATAATACAACCTCCTGTATATCATCAATTTAAAAGATGTATAGAGAGTAATAATCGTATTATAGTAAATAATCCTTTAAAATATGAAAATAATAAATATTTTATGGATTTTGAAGACTTAGAAAGTAAAATAGATTCAAAGGTAAAAATGATGATTTTATGTAATCCACATAATCCAGGGGGAAGAGTTTGGAAACAAGAGGAGTTAAAAAAATTAGGTGATATATGCCTAAAGCATAATATATTAATGTTATCTGATGAAATACATTGTGATTTGATATTTAAGGGGTATAAACATATACCTATAATTAATGTAGATAAAAAATTTGAGGACATATCTTTGATATGTATTTCCCCTACAAAAACTTTTAATTTAGCAGCACTTCATGTTTCAAATGTTATTATTCCTAATAAAGACTTAAGAGATAAATATTTAAATACAGTATATAAAAATGCAGTAGAAGGCATAAATGTGCTTGGAATAGAGGCTATGAAAGCAGCTTATAAGCATGGAGAAGGTTGGTATAGAGATATGCTTAAATATGTAGAAGATAATTATAATTTTCTATGTAATTATATAGAAGAAAAAATTCCACAATTAAAAGTAACTAAATCAGAAGGAACTTATTTAGCTTGGATAGATTTTAGGGGTTTATCCATGAATTGTGAACAGTTAAGAGAATTTATGATAAATGAAGCAAGAGTACTTTTTGATGAAGGATATGTATTTGGAAAAGAAGGGGAAGGTTTTCAGAGAATAAATTTAGCTTGTTCTAGAACAATTCTAAAAGAAGCTTTAGATAGAATATGTATGGCTATGGAAAATGTTAACAAACTGTGAATAAAATAAATAATTTTGAAAAGTAGTTGCAAAATAATAATAATTATTATATAATAATAATTGTAAATAAGAGATATAACAGGAGGAATTGAAAATGAAAAAATTTGTATGTACAGTATGTGGATATGTTTATGAAGGGGATGCGGCACCAGAAAGATGTCCGCAATGTAATGTTCCATCAGATAAATTTGTAGAACAAGTTGAGGGAGAACTTGCTTGGGCAGACGAGCATGTAATAGGAGTTGCTAAGGGAGTAGATGAAGAAGTAATAGAAGGATTAAGAGCTAATTTTGTAGGAGAATGTACTGAGGTTGGAATGTATCTTGCAATGAGTAGGCAAGCAGATAGAGAAGGGTTACCAGAAGTTGCAGAAGCATATAAAAGAATCGCTTTTGAAGAAGCAGAACATGCTGCTAAATTTGCGGAATTATTAGGAGAGGTTGTAACAGATTCTACTAAGAAAAACTTAGAAATGAGAGTAGAAGCTGAATATGGAGCTTGTAGTGGTAAGAAAGAATTAGCAACTCTTGCTAAAAAATTAAATTTAGATGCAATACACGATACAGTTCATGAAATGTGTAAAGATGAAGCAAGACATGGTAAGGCATTTAAAGGTTTATTAGATAGATATTTTAAATAAAATATTATAAAAAATAGACACAAAGAACGACTTAGTTAAGTCGTTCTTTTGTTTTATATAATAAATAATTTGTAGAAAATGTATAATTTTAAATATTACAAATATAAGTTATAATGTAAAGTATAATGTATAGAGGGAGGGGATTATATGTATAAATTAATAGCACTAGATATAGATGGCACTCTTTTAAATAGAGATCATGAAATTTCAAGTAAAACTGTGAATGTAATAAGGAAATCAATGGATAGAGGTATAAGAGTAATTTTAGTATCTGGTAGAGATTATTCTGCTGCTGAACCTTATATAAAAAAATTAGAAACAAAAGATTTGTTTTTAGGATTAAATGGGGCTACAATATATGATAATAAAGGGAACATTATTCATAGTGAATATTTAGATAGAGACATAGTAGAAGATATAATAGAAATATGTGAAAAAGAAGACATATATATTGTTCTTTTTATAGGTAATAATACCTATGTAGATGAAATTTCAGATTTTATGGGGATAGATAATTATGTATTTAATTCTATAGAAGTTGGACAAGTTTCAAAATTTTATAAAGATGAAAATGTAACAAAAATCCTTTTAACACATAAAGAAGAGAAGCTTAAACCTATTAAAGAAAAATTAGATTTTAAATATGGCAGTAGAATAAATACACAATTTTCATTACCCCAATTTTTAGAGATATTTAACGGAGAAGTAAATAAAGGAATTGCTTTAAAGAGAGTATGTGAAAAATATGAAATACCTAAAGAGAAAATTATGGCAGTAGGGGATTGGGATAATGACATAACAATGATAGAATATGCAGGATTAGGTGTTGCAATGGGAAATGGTTCATCAAGACTTAAAAAAGTGGCTGATTTTATAACAAAAAGCAATGAAGAGGATGGAGCAGCTTATGCTATTAAAAAATTTGTGCTAAAAGATTAAGAACTGGATTTAAATAATTAAAATCATTGACTATAAAAAATAACTATGATACCATGAATATGTAAACAATTAAATAAATTTAGGGGAGCTTATAAAATAGGCTGAGAAAGAGATGTTATCTCTGACCCTCATAACCTGATTTGGTTAATACCAACGTAGGGAACATTGTGTATTGTAGTTATGGTGAAATTCTATAGCATATATATACATATGTATTTTGAGGGAAAGTTTAAAACTTTCCCTTTTTATTTTAATAAAAAAGGAGAGGAATAAAATGAATTACACAACTCAGATGGATGCTGCTAAAAAAGGAATAGTTACAAAGGAAATGGAAGCTGTAGCTGAAAAAGAAGGTATAGATATAAAAGAATTAATGGAGCGTGTGGCAAAAGGTAGTGTTGCTATACCAGCAAATAAAAATCACAAAAATTTAAGCGCTGAAGGAGTAGGACAAGGATTAAGAACTAAGATAAATGTAAACTTAGGAATATCAAAAGATTGTTGTAATGTGGAGAGAGAACTTGAAAAAGTAAAAAAAGCTATAGATATGAAAGCAGAAGCTATAATGGATTTAAGTTGTTTTGGAAAAACACAAGAATTTAGAAGAAGATTAGTAGAAATGTCTCCAGCTATGATAGGAACTGTTCCTATGTATGATGCTATTGGATTTTATGATAAAGAATTAAAAGATATCACTGCAGAAGAATTATTAGATGTAATAGAAACTCATGCAAAAGATGGAGTAGACTTTATGACTATACATGCAGGAGTTAACAAGGAATCTGTGGAGATATTTAAAAGAAATGAAAGACTTACTAATATAGTATCTAGAGGTGGATCTCTTCTTTATGCATGGATGGAGCTTAATAATAGAGAAAATCCTTTTTATGAGTACTTTGATAAAGTTCTTGATATATGTGAGAAATATGATGTTACAATAAGTTTAGGAGATGCTTGTAGACCTGGTTCAATACATGATTCTACAGATGCAAGTCAAATAAAAGAACTTATGACTTTAGGAGAATTAACTAAAAGAGCATGGAAAAGAAATGTTCAAATTATAATAGAAGGACCTGGACATATGTCCCTAGATGAAATAGAAACAAACATGAAATTAGAAAAAAAATTATGTCATAATGCACCTTTTTATGTATTAGGACCTATAGTTACAGATATAGCTCCTGGATATGATCATATTACAAGTGCTATAGGAGGAGCTATTGCAGCAACCTATGGAGCAGACTTTTTATGTTATGTAACACCTGCAGAACATCTAAGACTTCCAGATTTAGATGATATGAAGGAAGGAATAATAGCAACTAAAATAGCAGCTCATGCAGCAGATATTGCTAAAGGAATAAAAGGAGCAAGAGAGTGGGATAATCAAATGTCAGCTGCAAGAAAAGAATTAGATTGGGAAAAAATGTTTGATTTAGCTATAGATGATGAGAAAGCAAGAAAATATAGAAAGAGTTCTACCCCAGAAGTTAACGATAGTTGTACTATGTGTGGAAAAATGTGTGCTGTTAGAAATATGAATAAGGTTATGCAAGGAAAAGATATAAATATATTAAGAAACGATGATAAATAAAAATTTTGTGTGACAAAATTTTTATAGAGGACAATTGACAGAGGACAAAGAACAATTTTTAATGAACAACTAACAATGAATAATGAACAATTTAGGAGGATTTTCCTTCCTTATGTCAGAAAATCTTTAATCTTATTAGTTAGAATTGAAAATGGAGAATGGAAAGTGGAAAATGATTGACAACTTTTTTCCATTAACATTACTAAAAGTTTTTAATTTTATAAGATCCTTAGGTTTAGCTAAAGCTAAACCTTTTTTATATTAGACAAATCTAAAATATCCTTAACTCTCCATTCTCCACTTTCCATTTTCAATTATATTATAAAATTTAAGGTTTTCTATAGCAAAGCGGAAGAAAATCTTCCTTCATTGTCCTATGTCAATTGTCCTCTGTCCTCTGTTAAAAAAAGTGTGTTGCAGTTTTTTAAAACTACGACACACTTTTTTTATTAGTGGCATCCACCACAAGTAGAACATCCACCGGTATCAGGTTTTACAATAGGTTCTAAAGAAAATCCACCTAATCCATTTTCCTCAGAGCATTCAATAACAAATCCAACGAATTGACTAACAAGATTTTTATCTATTAAAAAAGTTACGTCATGAATTTTAACTACCTCATCGTTTGGTTTTTCTTCATCTATGACAAGATTAAATACAGGACCGCTACATCCCATACCTGCTAAGTGTATTCTAAGAATATTATCTTTAACACCATTTTCTTTTAAAAAGTCTAAGAACTCGTCATAAGCGATATCGCTCATGGTAACTATGTTCATTAAAAAGCCTCCTTTAAATAGTTTATTTATGTTTATTATTGTAACAGATAAGAAAAAAATATTCCATAATTAAATTTTTTTATAGAATTTGACTTTACTCAACTATACTATATAATCTAATTAGTGTAAAATCATTTGTATGAAAAGGAGAAATATATGGATACATCTATATGGGTTAGATCCATTGTGAACAAACAATTTAGCCCTGAAGAATTTTTTAAACATGTAGCTTATATTATTGGTAAAGAATTTAATTTACCAACTCATATAAGTATACATACGGAAGTATGTAAGTTTTTCATGGGAGAATTTGAAATAATAATAAGCAAAAAACATATTGAGAGACTTCAAAAACATGGTTTGTATTTATTGGACAAGTATATTTTGGATGAATTAGAGGAACAAGGATTTGAATTTAGTATAAATAGAAGCAAATATATAAAATGCTGTTATGGAATTTTTGACGATGATTATAGTACAGACAATATAACCACAAGATTTAATCAAATATTTAATATTCCTATAAAGGAAGGGGCGCTTTTTTATCCTTGCTGTGGTTCAGATTCATATAAACCATTAGCGTTGTTTATCAATAGTATAAAAGAGTTTCATTTTGCTCAGGGAGAAGGTGTAATGTTACCTAGATTAGAATGTGGAGTAAAAAATAGTGATAATTTTAGAAATAAGTATTATAATAAAGAAGATGTATTTTCTATAGAAACAATTCCCTTTGCTATGTCTATAAAAAATAAGAGAAATTATGATATAATAAAACAATTAGAGGATGAATATTTTACACCTTTTAAATTTATTAAAATAGATGATATAAATACTAAAGAAATATGGAAAACTAAGTTTTCTAAGAATCCTAAAATAGAAGTGTATTCTCATAAATTTGAAGGATTTATTTCTTTATATTCAATAGATAAGATAGCTATATTTTATTATAGAACATATCAAATATATGATGATACATTAGATGTATCTCCCTTCAATTGGTTATCACCAATAGCTTTTGATGCTATATTGGATAAATTAGTAGATGGGGCTATTTTAATATTAGATGGAGAAGATCCAGAAATAGGATATAAAGTTCCTTGGAGTGATTTGTGGAAAGAAAAATATCATAAAGATTTTGTATATAAAAAAAGGAATTTTTCTTATATAGGTGAATTTGGAGGAAGATATGATAAAATGAAAGTATGGAAAGTAGATTTTATAAAAAAATAAGGCTTGAAAAAAATATAGAAAGTGATATAATTAAGAATAATAAAATTATAAAAAATTCATTGACAAGGAAGAGTAGTTAAAATTGATTATTTAAAGAGAGTTGAGGATGGTGGGAACTCAATAATATAGATTTTAATGAATGGGCCTTGTAGAAGTAAAACGAAATCTTTAATTAAAGAGAGTAGTAGTTACCGGAAACCTACCGTTAAAAAGGGAAGGATATGTTAGTATCCTGTAAAAGAGGTGCATTTTGCACAATTTAGGTGGTACCGCGAATAATACCTTCGTCCTAGCTTTTAGGATGAAGGTTTTTTTATTTGATAATTTTAAGAAGGGGGGGAGTAATTATGTTGTGAAAGCTAAAGATGAAAAATCTATATTGGAATTTTAAAATAAAATGCAATTTGGAAAGGATGTTATGTAAAATGAAATTAAAAGATTTAGTATTAACTTCTGTATTTTTAGCGATTGGATTTATATTGCACCAAGTTACTCCACCTTTATTTTTAGGAATGAAACCAGACTTTTTATTAATAATGATGTTTATATCTATATATTTAGTAGATAATTATAAAACTGCCATGGTAATAGGATTATGTTCAGGGGTTCTAACAGCTATGACTACTACTTTTCCAGGAGGACAGTTACCTAATTTTATAGACAAAATAATAACTTGTCAGATTGTATATATATTGTTTAAAATATTAGATAATAAATTTAGAAATAATATAAATATAGTATTAGTATCTATGATAGGAACTTTTATAAGTGGATCTATATTTTTAGGATCAGCTTTTTATATAGTTGGACTTCCAACTTCTTTTAAAACATTAGTATTATCCGTTGTTTTACCTGCTACTTTAATTAATGCTTGTGTATCTTTTTTACTTTTTAAGATTGTATTAACTGCATTAACTTATTCAAAATCAGCTTAATATATAATGGATATAAGAATATGCTTTAAATTATTTTAAGCATATTCTTTAATTTTTAAATTATTTATTATTTATAGATGCTCTTATTATTTTGGTGTCTTTTAGATTATTATATACAGAAATATTATCTGTAGAATTATTTTTATCAAAAGTTATAATTAGCAAATCGTTTTCATTTAATTTAATAGGATCTTTTTTATTTATAGAAATATAAGTGTCTTTAGCTAGAGAATAAAAAGCTTCTACATGGTAAAGATTTTTATCTATAGAAAATGTAGTGCTTTTTTCTAAACTTATGGCATTTATATTTCCAGTAAAGTCTTTAGATAACATTAAGTTAAAGTCTGTTACTTTTCCATAGCTTTTAGTTGTCCAATTACCACTGAAACTATCTACTTCAAAGGGTGACAAGTCTACACTATGATGATCTTCATGAATAAGTTTTAAATTACCATGCAAAACCATTATATATCTCCAAATATTGGGAAGATGAGAGAAAGTAGACTCTTCATCAATTACTTTTGCAGAACTTAATCTCCATCCAAAATTTAATTTTTTATATTCAGCATTTTTAGGATATATAAATAATTGGGTAGTAGTTCCTCCAGACCAAGTGCTAGTTTTTTGTTCTTCTTTTTTTATTACTTCAATAGAATACGACAATTTTATCCCCACCTTATTAAAATATAATTATATTTTAATTATATTTTAATTATTATAAAAATTCAATTTTTATAATAAAATTCATAAAAATGAAAAGCTTATCAAAATTGAATTATTTTAATATTTCGCCAAAGGTATGAAAATTAGCTATTTAGGTTATAATATATAAGTCATGCTATAAAATAAAAAAAGGAGAATAAGTTGTGAAAATAGATAATTTTGTTGTGTCAAGAAATATTTTAAATAGCAAATTTAAGTATGGACTGAAATTTACCCCAGAAAGGGTTTTGAATAAATATTCTGATTATATGCTAGTTGTTATAAAAAAGAACTTTAGAAATAAAGAATTTTATAATATGTGCTTTAAAAAGAGCACAGGTTTTAATAATTTTACCTTTACTAAAGATAAGTTTAAAAATTTCATAGATTTTTTAAATAATTTTTATAAAGGTACATGGAGTGAAAAAAAAGAAGAAGAATTTGATATAGATAACAAAAAAATAATATTAACTATTTTAAATGATGAACATATAAAAATTTCTTCTGTAAAGGATGAAAATAGAGTGTTTTTTTTATTAAATAAAGAGGAGTTTAGAGAATATATATTATCTTTAGATGTAGTATATAGGGAAAGAAAAATACTTAATAATTTAAAAAACACAAAAATAGATTATATGAAAAAAGAAGAGAAAAAAGAATTATATTTAGAAACTTTATATATTCTATTAAATGACTCAATAGATAATAAAGATGAGAATAGATTTAATATTATTTCTAAAGAGATAAATAGAATAAAAAGATAAGCATAGGGGAAACTATTATTAATATAATAGTTTTAGGAGAGATCACTTATGGGTAGAGATAAAATTGATACTGTAAATGAAAAAGAAAAAATTAAATCTATGATATCTCATGATATGGATAGTTTAAACTCTAAAACGGGATATAAAAATCAAGGAAATCCTACTGAAGTGCAAGGAAAAGCTAGAGCTATGAGAAAATAAATAATAAAAAATTGCTATAAAACTATATAGTTTTATAGCAATTTTTTTGGATTATCAGGAAACCATCCTTTTTTAACTCTTTCTTTTTGTTGAAATAATTCTAATATTGCCCATAAAAACACAAAACCATTTATACCTAATATTCCAGATAGAATATTATTATCTACTTTTAAAGAGAAAAGTAAAGAGATAATAGCAAGCATTAAAAACACAGGCCAAACTTTAGTTCCAAAATAATATTCTGATTTAATAACTATGACATGTCCTATTCCAGTTAAAAACAAAAAAGTGAATCCTATAATTATTCCGTAATAATTCATAAATTCCTCCTTTTATATAATAAATTATATGTATTTATTATATCATTATAACAAAAAATAAAAAGCTGAATGCAAATTTGCATTCAGCTTTTTATCAAAATATAATATGGGCTACTAAAGAAACTACTGGTAGAGTAATTAAAGTACGTTGAATGAATATTATTATTAAATCTTTTAAAGATACAGGGATTTTTGATCCTAATAGGAGTCCACCAACTTCAGACATATATATTAATTGAGTAACAGAAACGCAAGCTATAATAAATCTAGTCATTTCATTAGCTATAGTAGCACCTATTACAGAAGGTAAAAACATGTCAGCAAATCCAACTACGAGTGTTTGAGAAGCGGCCGCAGCTTCAGGCACTCTTAAAAGATTTAATACAGGAATAAAAGGCATTCCTAACCATTTAAAAATAGGTGTGAATTCTGCTAAAATTAGAGCAAAAGTTCCCATGGCCATAACTACAGGAGTTACACCTAACCACATATCTAATATATTTTCCATTCCATCTTTTAAAAAATTAGAAGTACTGGTGTTAGTTTTAGCTTTATCAACAGCTTTTATTATACCCCATTGAAAAGAACTATATCCTTTAGGAACTAGTTCAGAATTATCTACTTTTGCATTGTTATAGTAGGTATCTGGTTTTCTAGAAAGGGGTGGAATTCTTGGTATAATTATAGCGGCTACTACACCAGCTAAGGTGACTGCCAAATAAAATGGTACAAATAAATGAGAAAGATTTACTTGAGATATAACTACTAGACTAAAGGTTATAGATACAGCTGAAAAGGTTGTGCCAATTACCGCAGCTTCTCTTTTACTATAATATCCATCTTCATATTGTTTACTAGTTAGTAAAACACCTATGGAGCCATCACCAAGCCATGAAGCTATACAATCTATAGAAGATCTACCGGGCAATGTAAAAATAGGACGCATTACTTTATTTAAAATAACACCAAAAAATTCTAATAAACCAAAGTTTAGCAGTAGTGGTAAAAGCATACCTGCAAATAAAAAGATAGAAAACAGAACTGGAAGAAGATCATATAGTAAAAGTCCACCTGTAGCTTCACTTCCAATCCAGCTTGGACCTATTTTAAAATAAGTTGCTATTGCAAATATAAAACCAAATATTCTAATAAAAAACCATAATGGAGAAACATTAAATAAGGAATTTAAAAACTTATTATTTAGAATAAATTTAGGTCTTATAAGTTTTGCAACTGTACTAAAAACAAAAGTTATACTTATTAGTAATACCATTATAGCTGGTAAGAAATTTTCTAATAAAGATTGTAGAGATTTGGATAATACAGCTATAGGTATAGTAATTTCATTATTATGTGATATGGGTATCATAAAAAGTAATATTCCTATTAAAGAAGGTACAAAAAATTGTAAAAATTCTTTTAAAGAATATTGAACTTTAACTTCATTTTCCATTTAATCAAACTCCTTTTAATTAATATTTATACAACATCACACATTATAATGTATAAATATTAATTAATCAATAGTTTATAAAAAAAATAGCAAATAAAAAAATCACTTTTTACAAATAATATAATAGGATATTAAAATAGGGAAATTTATAAAATCTATAATATAAAAATATTGACATAAATTAGAATATAAACTATAATATCAATTAATAATTTATATTAATTGATACAAAATATTCATTAGTAGGTGATTAAATGAATAAAGAAGAAAAGATGATAGACTTAATTATTATTGGAACTGGACCTGCAGGATTAACGGCAGCTATATATGCAGCTAGAATGAGATTAGATTTTATAGTATTAGAAAATGAATTAATTGGTGGACAAATAAGATCTACCTATTCCATAGAAAATTACCCAGGTTTTAGAAGTATATCTGGGGAAGAATTAGTAAATAAAATATATGATCATGCTAAAGATTTAGGAGCGAAAATAGATGAATTTGATGAAATACAATATATAAAACTAACAGATGAAGAAAAAATAATAGAAACTTATGATTACGTATATAAACCTAAAGCAGTTATAATAGCTGCAGGTGCTAAATATAGACCACTTCCTATTCCAGAAGAAAAAAAATATCATGGAAACGGAATTCATCATTGTGAATTGTGTGATGGAGAATTTTATCAAGACAAGGATATAATAGTAGTAGGAGGTGGAAATTCAGCTTTAGAAGGTGCAATATTTTTATCAAGATATGCAAAGAATATAACTATGGTGCATCAATTTGACTATTTCCAAGGGGAAAAATCTCTTCAACAAGAAGTATTTAATAATAATAAAATAAAAGTGATTTGGAATGCAGAAATTAGGAATGCTTTTGGTGAAAATAAATTAGAACAGGTTTTAGTAGAAAATCTAAAGACAAAGGAACAATATAAGATAAATGTTGATGGTATATTTGTTTATATAGGCATGGTTCCTAACACAGATTTATATAAAAGTTATATAAATTTAGATGAAAGAGGATATATCATAGCTGATGAAAATACAAAGACAAATGTAGAGGGAGTTTTTGCAGCAGGTGATGTGAGAACAAAGCAATTTAGACAGTTAGTAACAGCTAATTCAGATGGAGCTATAGCAGCATTATCTGCAGAAAAATATATATCTCAAAAAAGGAGGGAAAACAATGATTAAAATATATTCAATACCAACATGTCCTTATTGTAATAAGGCAAAAGCTTATTTTGACTCAAAAGATATAGAGTATAAAGATATCAATGTATCAGAAGATAAAAATGGAAAAGAAGAAATGATAGAAAAATCAAGGCAACAATCTGTACCTGTAATAGATATTAATGGTGAAATTATAATTGGATTTAATAGAATTGCTATAGATAAAGCGCTACAAAAATAAAAGAGTATATGTATTTGCGAGGGTACTGAAAAACTTAAAGTTTTTTAGTGCCCTCGTATTTATAGTTCTTCTTTTATTTCTGTATTTAAAGTTGTAAATTTATAGGACTATTGCCTAAAAAGCTTTTGTTTTGATATACTTGTTTTAAACAATAGATGAATTACTAAAAAAGGGGAGATTGTTTTGAGCACAGAAGTAATAGCCATAAGATTATTGACTGCCATAGCAATTGGGGGAGCTGTTGGGTATGAGAGAAAATATAATAATAGACCAGCAGGATTTAGAACACATATATTGGTATGTGTAGGAGCAACTGTTATATCTATGATACAGGCAAATTTAATGAATAATATATTAGAATTAAGTACAAAAAATCCAAATTCAGTAGCAGGTATTAAAACAGATTTAGGTAGATTAGGTGCTCAAGTAATTAGCGGGATAGGTTTTTTAGGAGCAGGTACTATAATAAGAGAAAAAGGATCAGTAAAAGGACTAACTACTGCTGCAAGTTTATGGGTAGTAGCCTGTATTGGACTTGCAGTAGGATGGGGATTTTATAGCTTAAGTATAATGGCAGCAGTATGTGTTGTTATAACATTGGTTAGTCTTAAAAAATTTGAAAATAGATTTTTAGAAAAGAGTAATTTATATAGAATGAGAATAGATTATGATGATCAAAGTGCATTAATAGGAGATGAACTACAAAAATATTTTTTAGAAAATAATATTAAAGTAAAAAATATAGAGTATTTAATAGAGGATGAAGAAGACTATAATGAAGAACATTATAAAAAAAATAATCATGTATCAAGTGTTTATACAATATTAGTACCTAGAACTATAAGAATAGTAGATGTGTTGACTGAGTTGGGAAATATAGATAAATTAGATAAGGTATTTTTGATATAGCTTGAAATATTTTAATACAACTTATATCATAATAGTAGGATAATAGTGTATGAGGAGGATGTTTTTATGAAAATAGTTGTATTAGAACCTTTGGGTGTAAGTGAAGATAAGATAAAAAATATAGCATCAAAATTAACAGATAAAGGTCATGAATTAATACTACACAATGAAAAAAGTGAAGATGTAGAAGTACTAAAGAAAAGAGTTGAAAAAGCGGATATATTAATTTTAGCTAATATGCCATTAAAAAAGGAAGTAATAGAGGCAGCTAAAAACTTAAAAATGATTTCAGTTGCTTTTACAGGGGTAGACCATATAGATATGGAAACTTGTAAGAAAAACAACATTATGGTTTGTAATGCAGCAGGATATAGTACATCATCTGTTGCAGAACTAACATTTGGTTTAATTTTATCATTACTAAGAAATATAGTTCCGCTAAATGATGAAGTTAGAGAGGGAAATACAAAACAAGGATATGCTCAATATGATTTAGCCGGAAAAACTTTAGGGGTTATAGGAGCAGGAAATATAGGTACAGAAGTTATTAGAATAGGAAAAGCCTTTAGATGCAATGTTTTAGTATATAATAGAAGTGAAAAACAACATATTAAAGAATTAGGAGCAAAGCAAACTACATTGGATGAAGTTTTAAAAAATAGTGATATAGTTACTCTTCACATACCTTCAAATAGTGAAACAAAAGGACTTATAAATAGTGAGAAATTAGCAATGATGAAGAAAAATGCACTGTTAATAAATACTGCAAGAGGTCCTATTGTAGATAATAAAGTATTAGCTGAGGCCTTAAATAAAGGACAATTAGGTGGAGCAGGAATAGATGTATTTGATATGGAACCACCGATACCACAGGAATATGAATTATTAAAAACTAAAAATTCAGTTTTAACTCCTCATATAGGATTTGCTACAAAAGAGGCAATGGAGAGAAGAGCGGAAATAGTATTTAGAAATATAGAAAAATGGATAGAAGGAAATCCAGAAAATGTGGTAGAATAATTTAGAGCAAATAAAAACATCGTAGAATGAAAATAGTATCATTCTACGATGTTTTTTATAAAAGATTAAAAGAATTATGTGAATAAGGAGAAAAAAATGATTACAGATATATTTAGAAGAGTAATACTTGGCAAAAAAGATAAATTTATATTTAAGGGATATAGTCAAGATATGGTAGATTTTAGAGAAATAGATGAAGATACAGGTATATATATACATATACCATTTTGTAAAAGTATATGTCCATATTGTCCTTATAACAAAGTGCTTTATGAAAAAGAAAAAGCTAGAGATTATAAAAATTCCTTAATGAAAGAAATTAAAATGTATAAAAAATATCTAAAAAACAAAAATATCACATCTATATATATAGGGGGAGGTACGCCAACCCTTTTAGTTGATGAACTAAATGAGGTAATTAATTATATAAAAGATGAATTTGAATTTAATGGGGATATAGGTATAGAAGTTTATCCAACAGAAGTTTCAGAAGAACTTTTAACAAAATTAAAATCCTTAGGAGTAAATCTTTTAAGTTTAGGTGTACAAACTTTTGATGATGATAAGTTAAAGTTTTTAGGAAGAAGATATACAGTTAAAGATATAGAAAATGCTTTAGAAAAAATAGACAAATTTAACTTTAAGTGTGTAGATATAGATATTATGACTAATTTACCTGGACAAACTATAGAAGATATAGAACAGGATTTAAGAAAAGTCTATTCTTATAATATTAATCAACTTTCTATATATCCGTTGATAGTGTTTCCTATGACACCTATGGATAAAATTATAAGAGAAAATAAATTAAAGAGATTTAGTGAATTAGAGGAGAGAAAAATACTTAATTTAATTGATAAAGTATCAAAAGAGTGTGGTTATGAGAGAAGTTCTATATGGACCTATGGAAAATCAGAGGATAATAGATATACATCTGTTACAAGAGAAAGTTTCATAGGTATAGGAGCAGGAGCTAGTTCTCTTTTTTCAAATTATTTTTACTTAAATACCTTTAATGTTGAGGAATATATAAAGGCTTTAAATGAAGACAAACTACCTATAAATATAGTAAACACTATGACTAATAGAGAAAAGATGATATTCTGGATATTTTGGAGATGCTATGATGGAATTATAGATAAGAATAGATTTTATACACTATTTAATAAAGATATGAAAAAAGAATTTAGATTACTTTTTAATCTTTTAAAAATATTTGGTATGTCCAAAGAAGAAGAAGATAAAATTTATTTAACAGAATTGGGGAGATTTGCATATCATTATGTAGAAAAACAGTATTCCATATATTATCTAAATAATTTGTGGGAAAATTCTATGAAAAAAGCTTGGATAGATGAAATAAGTTTATAGACTAAGGAGGCCCATATGAAAAAAAGAGGTTTTTTAAAGTTGGCTCTATTTGGTATGAAAATAATTATATTTAAAGAGAAAAAGCCTATATTAGGTACAATAATTTTAACATACTATTGTAATTTGAGTTGTAAACATTGTAATGCTAATAATATAAATAAATGGAGGATAAAGCAATATTGAACAAACTAGTAATGTATTTAATTGGAGTATTTTTCATAATAGGAGGTATAGATTACTTACTGGGAAATAAATTTAAACTAGGTGAAAAATTTGAAGAGGGAATAAAATCCATGGGAACGTTAGCATTAAGCATGATGGGGATATATTCTTTAACACCTGTAATAGCTCAGTATATATCAAAATTTATAGTTCCTATATGTAAAATTTTTAAATTAGATCCTTCTATATTTTCAGGAATTATACTGGCAGTTGATATGGGAGGATATAATTTATCTAAGATTTTAGCACTAGATAAGGGTATGGGATTATTTTCAGGAATCGTATTAGCTTCTAATATAGGAGCTACTTTTAGCTTTTCAATTCCATTAGCTTTAGGAATAATAGAAAAGGATGAGTTAAAAGATTTTTTTAAAGGAGTGATAGTAGGGATAATGGCAACACCTTTTGGATGCATTGTAGGAGGACTATTTTGTGATGTAAACAAGGGATACATGTTGTACAATATGCTGCCTATTATTTTCTTTTCTTTTTTGCTATCTATAAGTATTATAAAAATTCCTAATAAACTTATTAATATTTTTAATTTTATTGGGAAGCTTATTTTGATTTTAAGTAGTATAGGTTTATTAGCTCAAGGTATTTATATGATTTTTAATATAAAAATATTTGAAAATATAATATCTTTTTCTGAAGCTATAGAAGTGGTAGGAAAAATAGCTTTCATATTAGGTGGAGCATATCCAATGATATCAGTTATAAATAAACTTTTTTATAAAGTTTTACAAAGAATAGGCAATAAAGTTAGAACAAATGCATTTTCAGTTACAGGAATATTAGCAAACCTTGCTAATAATATATTGGTATTTAAATCTTTTAAGGAAATGGACTATAGAGGTAAAATAATAAATTCATCTTTAACTGTAAGTGTAGCTTTTGTATTTGGAGGACAACTTGCCTTTATTTCAGGAATTGAACCTAGTATGATAACGGCATTTATAGTATCTAAATTATCAGGAGGAGCATTATCGTTTTTTATAAGTTTATATATTTTAAAAATACAAGAAAATTAAGATAGATAATATTTACATAATTATTATATTAAAAGCTATGATATAATTAAAATCAAATAAATTAATTATTATTTAGAAAAGGAGTTTATTAATATGAATATATTAATAGCAGAAGATGAACAGGACATAAGAGAACTTTTAGGGCTACATTTAATAAAAGAAGACTATATTGTATATGAGGCAAGTAATGGCATAGAAGCTTTGGATGTTTTTAATAAAAATGATATAGATTTAGCAATATTAGACATAATGATGCCAGGATTAGATGGATTTAAAGTTTTAAAAAAGATTAGAGAAAAAAGTAATATACCAGTAATATTTATAACAGCTAGAGGAGAAGATGAAAATAAAATATTAGGATTAGGACTTGGAGCAGACGATTATATAGTAAAGCCATTTAGCCCTATGGAGGTGGTAGCAAGGGTAAAGGCTATATTTAGGAGAATTGAAGCTTATTCTCAAAATGATATTGATATTGAGAAAAATAATAAAATAAAAAATGGAAAATTATTGTTAGATAAAGATGCCTGCACTCTTTATAAAAATGGAAAGTCAATTGAATTGAATGCAAAGGAATACAAAATAATAGAGTTTTTGATGGAGAATAAAGGAAGAGTACATACTAAAAAACAAATATATGAAAGGGTATGGGGATATGAATATTATGGTGATGCTAATACAATAATGGTACATATAAGCCATATAAGAGACAAGATAGAAGATAATCCTAAGGAACCTGTATATTTAAAAACTATCAGAGGAATAGGATATAAATTGGAAAAGGTAGAATGATATGAGAAATAGAATGAAGAATAAGAAAAAAATATCAAATTTACTTTTAAGAAACTATATTGTATCCAATATAATGATGTTTATAACATTGATTATATTTTTTGTTATTACGTTGGTTATGTGGATTATTTTGTTTTTACCAATAAACAATCTACTTAGTGAAGATAAATCAAAATTATTAGCAGAAAATATAATGGTAGATGATTATAAAAAAATAGATGCCTCAGAAGTTTTAAAAGTAGAAGGTTGGATTGAAATAATTGATAGTGATTTAAAAGTGATTAATGTTAAAGGAGAACAAAAAAATAAAAGAAATTGTTATACAAAAAAAGAATTTTATAAATTAATTAAAGATAACAGCGATGGTTTATTTGAAAATAAAAACTATATAGCAAATATAGAGTATAATGAAAACAAAGATTTTTTTCTATTAGTATATCTTCCTAACGATAATTATTTTATTACAACAATAAAAGGTCAAAAAATAAAGCCAAAAACTTTTTTTAGAATAGCAATATTAGGGTATATGATAATATTTGTACTTATGATGATAATGTATGCAAAATTTACATCTAAGAATTTAACTAGACCCCTAAAAGAACTTATGGCAGGAGTAAAAAAAATTATACAAGGTGATTATTCTACTAGAATATACTTAAAATCTCAAAATGAATTTGGAGAGTTAAGAGATGCCTTTAATTTAATGGTAGAAAAAATAGAAGAGGAGAGAAAACTTAAAGAAAAATCTGAAGAAAACAGGAAAAGATTGATGTTAGACATTTCTCATGATTTAAAAAATCCCCTAGCTAGCATTAGAGGGTATTCAAATTATTTAATAGAGAATAAAGATATATCTAATGAAGAAAAAGATAAATATTTGAAGATAATAGAAAATAACAGTATTAGAGTAAATGATCTTGTAGTAGATTTATTTGAATTATCTAAATTTGAAAGCATAGGCTTTTCTATAGACTTTGACAATATAGATATATGCGAATTAATTAGAGAAATAATAGCAAACCATATACCTCAAATGGAACAAAAAGATATGATTTACAATTTCTATTTGCCAGAAAATGAAGTATTCATAATGGGAAATGAAAAAAGTTTGTACAGAGCTATATCAAATATTTTAGAAAATAGCATAAAATACAATAATGAAGGTACTAGTATCCAAGTATCTTTAAAAGAACATAAAGATTGTGTAGAAATAGAAATAGTGGATAATGGAATAGGAATTCCTAAAAAATTAAAACAAGATATTTTTAATCCTTTTATAAGGGTGGATACTTCTAGAAATTCGAAACAAGGAGGAACAGGTTTAGGGTTAGCAATAACTAAGGCCATAGTAGAAAAGCATAAAGGAGAAATAAAACTTATAAGTGATATTGACAAAGGAGCAAGATTTAAAATAAAGCTTTATAAAATACAATCTTAAAATTTTGTATAAACGAGAGCTGTCGCATTAAAGAATAATACCGCAATATTATATTAAATTCTTCAGTGTGACAGCCACTATTTATATGGTTTGATTTTCTTTTGCTTCGATGTCATCAGTTTGTTTTTTATTATGGGGGAAATTAAGTTGTTCTTTTAAATTATTGATTTCTGTGGTTAAGGAGGTTATTTCTTCATCCTTTTGGGAAAGATTTTTTTCAGTTTGCTTAAGTTTTTTTCTTAAAGCATATTCACGTCTAAGACCTAAAAACATGACTATTACTGCACCAAGTACTGCAGATATAAATATAATTAAAGCTTGAGAAACTTGAAAAGAAGTAAAAAAGAATTTAACGTAAATAACTGCAGAATTTTGTATAGCAAATATTGCAACTAATGTAGCAAAAATTAAAGATAGAACAAATCCCATTTGCATTAAAAACACTCCCCTTTAAAAAAGTAATTTAAAAAATCTATTTTATAATAATTATAACATGAAATAGAATATGTTTTGTACAAATATGTTATATTTTGTATAGTTAGTTCTAATTTAGCATTATCTAATAAAATAAAAAACTGCATTGCAGTTTTTTATTTTATTTCTTTATAATTTATTATTTTTAAAGTATTATTTTCAAAATCTAAAATATAATTTATTTTTATTTCTTTAGTAACTTTATCATAGGAATTTTTAATTATAGCAGTTATAGATATACTTTTATCTTTATTTACTTTAGAGAAAATATTTTTGACTTCTATAGTTTTTATTTCTTCATAATTTTTTTTGAAGTTTTCATAAGTTAGTTTTGATTGTAAATCGCTACCTAAAATAGTGTATGCTTCTAAATAGTTTTCAGCATTTATACATTCATAAAAGTATCTAACTAAATACTCAGAAGTATATTTTTTTTCTTTTATATCATCTATACTTGCTTTAGGACTAGTATCCTTAGTAACATTTACAGCAGGGTTTTGAGACCAAGTTTCAACGTATTCTATAACTTGATTTATTGGAATACTAAAGCCTATACTAGAATCACCAGCTTTAGCGGAATTAACCCCAATTATATCACCAGTATGTTTGTCTAATAAAGGACCACCACTACTTCCATTGTCAATAGGAGCAGTTATTTGATACATATTTTTATATTCATATTGTCCTATGGTAAAGTTTCTATCTACAGCACTTATAATTCCTGTAGTTATAGTATTTTCTAGGCCAAAAGGACTTCCTATGGCTATAATTTCATTACCTATTTTAGCTTTATAATTTTTATTTATCTTTAAAGGTGATCTATTTTCTAAAGCAGGTACTCTAATTAGTGCAATATCTAAAGAAGGAGACTTTCCAATAACCGTACCTTTATACAAAGTAGAATCTATTAGTCTTACATTTACATCTAATGCATCTCCTACTACATGTGCATTTGTTATGACATCACCTTTATCATTGTATAAAAATCCAGAGCCTTGACTAAGTCCTTTTTCCGTATCAGCATATACAAGCATTACTAACTTCTGACTTTCATTTATTATTTTACTTAATCCCTTATCCTTAATTTGGATAGATTTTAGATCTTCTATTGAACCTAGTTTAGAATTAGTAGATATAGTGGAGTGTTTCATAGTATTATGTATAACATATGAGCCAGCTATACCAAAACTTATAAAAATAATTGATAAAATAGATGATAATATGAACTTAAAATTATATTTTTTCATATTTAAAACACTCCTATTCTAGAATCCAAGTAAATTTATCGATTTTAACAGTAGAGGCATTGCTTAAATTATTATGAACAAATTCAAAAGTCCCCTTATCTTTAGGTTTAAGATAATTTGGATGTACATATATTGAGTTGGACTTTACTAGATTTCCTTTTGAATCTAATATTGAATAAAAAACTTCTACAGAATGAATAGATTGGGTTCCTATGTTTTCAATTTCACCTTTAACAATAAATTCACCTTTATCACTAAAAGAACCATTTACCGATAAAGATTTTACTGAATTATTTTTATTCTTATTTTCTTCTTTTTTAGCTGAATCAATAGCTTGTTTAATTCTTTTTTGTTCATCTATTTCAAATTGTCCTTTTTTCCTTTGAATTATATTTTTGAAAGATAATAATTTCTCGTTATCTTTATCATATTGTAAAGCCTTGTCTATTTCTTTTATTGCCTCATCAAAATGCTTCTTTTTTAGAAAATTATCAGCATTAGTATAAGCTATATTAGATATTTCAGTTTTGATTTTTTCTAATAAAGCTTGGCTTTCTTCAGATTCAATTTGAGATATTTTTATATAATATGGTATTAACTCATCAATAGTATTTTTGTTGGCCATATCATTTTTTATTTCAGCAATTAATATGCTATTTTTTAGAGTAATTTGTTGTTTCTTAAAAGTAGACCAAAAGGGACCAGTAGAATTTTCTAATTCTTTCTCTAAAGAAGATAATTCATTTAAAGCTTCATCATATCTATCTTTTTTCTTAAGATTTTCTACTCTAGCTAATACTTTTTGAAAATCTTTACCTTTTATTAAAAACTCTAGATTCATTTGTAAAGAGGTATAATTAGGTCGTTTAGCTAAAAGGTCTTTAATTATTTTTAGAGAACTATCTAAATCCCCAGATAATGCTAGAGATTCTGCTTTAGATTGTGAAGAAAGAATGTTTTTATTTAATTTATCTTCATAAATATAAGTACATCCTATTATAAAGAATCCAATAAAAGCAGAAATTATTGGAACTATGAAGTATAGTTTATTCTTTGAAAAAAAACTATTTTCATCTTTGTTTATATCAATTATTTCTTTAGGAGAAATTTGATTGTTTTCTATAGATACTTGTAAATCTTCTTTTTTGTATATAATGGTATCTTCACTTTTATTGTTATTAGAATTAGAAGATATCAAAGTGGTTACCCCCTTTAAATGTAACTGTTAAGTCCTCTAACGGAAACTTCGCCAGATATTATTTTATTTAAATTGCCATTTTTATCTTTAACTATTAAAACACCTTCATCATCAATATCTATGGCAGTACCCTGTAAAGTTTCATTTCCTTTTATAATTTTAATTTCTCTTCCTAAAATTATAGAATTTTCTTTGCAAATTTTAATGGAAGATGAAATATTTTTTTTATATAGATATTCATTATAAAGTATTTCAAAATTATTTAATATGGAAGAAATTAGTTTTTGTCTATTTACATGTAAACCACTTTCTATTTTTAAAGATGAAGCTATGTTATTTATTTCTTTAGGAAAACTACCTTTTTCCATATTTACATTTATGCCAACTCCTAATATTATGTAGTTTATTTGATTTAATTCAGCATCCATCTCAGTTAAAATTCCACATACTTTTTTATTATTAACTATTATGTCATTAGGCCATTTTATGTATGATTTAATTCCAAATTCATTAAAACTTTTACAAAGAGCTGCTGCAGCAATTTGAGTTATTTTAGATGCATTAACAGGATCAACGTCAGGTTTTAATATTGTTGACATATATATGCCATTTCCAGAAGGAGAGTACCAATCCCTTCCAAGTCGGCCTCTGCCAGAGGTTTGCAATTCACTTATAATCACTGTACCTTCGGGAGAATTAAAAGCTAATTCTTTAGCTTTATTATTTGTAGAATCAAGTTCTTTAAAATATAAAACTTTTCTTCCTATGTTAATGGTATTTAAATAAGGTTCAATTTCTTCATATGTTAATATATCTGGTGTAGAAATAAGCTTATAACCTTTATTAGGTACAGAATCTATTACATATCCCGCTTCTTTTAGAGAATTTATACATTTCCATATAGCAGTCCTAGAAACTTTGAACTTATCACTTATACATTGACCAGACAAAAAAGTATCTTTATTTAATTTTAAAAGTTTTAAAATAGCTTCCTTCATATAATAGCCACACCTCCAAATTAAGATTCAAATACTATTATAACATTAGTTTTGATTAATAGATTTATATATTTTATGCCAATAACAAATGCTATTATATAAATATAATACAACATATATATACAATAAAAAAATTAATAAACTGTTAATCATTAATTATCATTATTTACTATGGGTATATGATATAATTTAGTAAAGTTTATTATACATAAAGAGGTGATATTATGGATTTTATAAATAGAAATATAAATACATTAATAAAAATGATAATTTCAATAGGAATAATAATGTTAGCTTTTTCTTTAATTACCACAGTGTTACCTTTCATATTATTATTGATAGCAGCTATTTTTGGAGTTAATTTTTTAATTAAGAAATTTAATAAAATTAGGAATAACGTAAAATATAATAATAATAAAATAGATATAGAAGAAGTTAAAAATGAAGAAAAAGTATTTAATGGTGAAGTTATAGACGTAGAATATAGAGAAGTAGAATAAGGTGATTTTAACGGAGGGATTTTGAAAATTTATGAGGTATGAAGGTATTGTGTATAGACCACCTAGTGAAGCAGATAGTCTAATCGTACAAACTACTATAGGATGTTCTCATAATAAATGTAGCTTTTGTTCTATGTATAAAGATAAGAAGTTTAGAGTAAGAGAACTAAAAGAGATATTTGAAGACTTAGAGCAGGGTAGATTATATTATGGAAAAATAAATAGAATATTTTTAGCAGATGGAGATGCACTTTGTTTAAAAACGGAAAGTTTAAAAAGAATACTATTAAAAGTAAAGGACATTTATCCTTATTGTAAAAGAATTGGTATATATGGTACAGCTAAAGATATATTAAGAAAATCCATAGAAGAATTAAAAGAACTTAAAGAACTAGGATTAGGAATAATTTATATGGGATTAGAAAGCGGTAGTGATGAAATTTTAAAAGATATAAATAAAGGTATTTGTTCAGAAGAATTTATAGAAGCCGGGAAAAAGGTAAAGGAGAGTGGAATAAAATTATCTTTAACTATAATATCAAGCCTTGGAGGAAAAGAAAAGTGGAAAGAACATGCCATAGAAACGGGAAAAGTAGTAAGTTTAATAGATCCAGATTACCTAGGAGTATTAACTCTTCTTTTAAATGAAGATACCAAAATGGCTGAACAGGTGAAAAAAGGAGAAATTACTTTATTAAAGCCAGAAGAAGTTATGATGGAAACAAAATTAATGTTAGAAAATATGGATGTAACTAACTGTATATTTAGAAGTAACCATGCCTCCAATTATGTTCCCTTAAAAGGTACCCTACCGAAGGATAAAGAAAAATTAATAAAAACAATAGATAATATATTAAGTGGCGATTTTTATTATAAAAAAGATGAATATAGATTATTATAATGGGAAAATGGCTTTTGCTTTGACAAAAGCCATTTTTATTGTATAAATAGTTGAAATATTACAAGAATTTAATATAGACAAAAATAGAAGAAGAGTATATAATAAGTTTAGAAAAGGTTTTCACAAAAATGAAACTAAGTGGATAAGATTGTACATAGTTTAAATGGGTCAATAGAAAAGGTTTTCTTTTTTAGCGATTTAGAAATAAAAATAATAGTAATAAGACTATTATTTTTATAATATAAATACTACATGATTATGTAAATTAAATCATGTATTTGGGGGTGTCTTAATGAAAAAGATTATATCACTTGTTACTGCAACAATATTAGCAACTACTTTATTTGCAGGTTGTGGTTCTGGAGGAGAGAAAGGAGGAAAGGAAGGAAAAGATCTTAAAGTAGGGGTAGCCCTATATAAATTTGATGATACTTTTATTTCCACGGTTAGAGATGCAATTCAAGAAAATTCAGATGCAAAAGCTAAAGAAACAGGAGAAAAAATTGTTATAAATGCTGTTGATGGACAAGGCCAACAAGCTACTCAAAATGACCAAGTAGATACATTTATTACTCAAGGTTATGATGTTATAGCAGTTAATATGGTAGATAGAACTGCAGCTTCTGTTCTTATAGAAAAAGCTCAAAAAGCTGATATTCCTGTTGTATTTTTTAATCGTGAACCTGTAAAGGAAGATATGGACAAATGGGACAAGATGTATTATGTAGGAGCAAAAGCTGAAGAATCAGGAGCTATGCAAGGACAAATAATTGCAGATTACTGGAAGAAAAACCCTACAGCAGATAAGAATAAAGATGGAAAATTACAATATGTAATGTTAGAAGGAGAACCAGGACATCAAGATGCAATACTTCGTACAGAACATTCAATTAAAGAATTAGAAAAGCAAGGAGTAAAAACAGAAAAATTAGCCACAGATACTGCTAATTGGCAAAGAGCACAAGGACAAGAAAAAATGTCAGCTTGGTTATCTGCTTATGGAGATAAAGTAGAAGCAGTATTTGCAAACAATGATGATATGGCATTAGGAGCAATAGAAGCTCTTAAAGCGGCAGGCTATTATAAAGGAGATAAATTTATACCAGTTGTTGGAGTAGATGCTACCGCACCAGCATTAGATTCACTAAAAGCAGGTGAAATGTTAGGAACAGTATTGAATGATGCTAAAAACCAAGGAAAAGCTATATTTGATATAGCATATGCATTAGCTAAAGGAGAAGATCCTACTAAATCTGTAGAAGGAATAACTGATGGAAAATATAAATGGGTTCCATATAAACCTATAACTAAGGAAAATTTAAAAGATATAGAAAAATAAAATATATTAGTTCAGGGAGAAGTCTCCCTGAACATTATTTACATATTACATATGTAGAATAATTCTTAAAGAGGTGTATCTATATGGTGGAAGATAATATTATCTTAGAAATGAAAGCCATTTCAAAAACCTTCCCTGGTGTAAAAGCTTTAGATGAAGTAAATTTAAAAGTAAAAAAAGGGACAGTACATGCTTTGATGGGAGAAAATGGAGCAGGAAAATCTACACTTATGAAGTGTCTTTTTGGTATGTATAGGTCAGATACTGGAGAAATAATTTTAGATGGAAAAAAAGTTGAATTTAAAAATGCAAAAGATGCACTAGAAAATGGAATATCTATGATTCATCAAGAACTTCATCCAGTACCACATAGAAGTGTTATGGAAAATGTATGGTTAGGTAGATTTCCAGTGAAAAAATTATTTGGATTAGAAATTGTTGATCATAAAAAGATGTATGATGACACAAAAGCTTTATTAGATAAATTAAAAATGAATATAGATCCAAGTACTTTAGTTTCTAAATTATCAGTATCACAAGTTCAAGGTTTAGAAATTGCAAAGGCTGTTTCACATAATTCCAAAATAATAGTTATGGATGAACCAACATCTTCATTAACAGAAAATGAGGTTAAAAATCTTTTTTCTATAATTAATGATTTAAAAAGCCAAGGAGTTGCAATTATATATATCTCTCATAAGATGGAGGAAATTTTACAAATTGCTGATGAAGTAACCATAATGAGAGATGGTAAGTATATAGGAACTTGGGAATCAGAAAGTCTTACAACAGATTTAATCATATCTAAAATGGTAGGAAGAGATTTAACAAATAGGTTCCCACCTAAAGAAAATACTCCAGGTGAAGTCATAATGAAAGTAGAAAATTTAACTTCAGCTAATGAGAAATCTTTTAAGAATATAAGTTTTGATTTGAGAAAGGGAGAAATATTAGGAATTGGAGGATTAGTTGGAGCACAAAGAACGGAACTTGTCGAATCTATATTTGGATTAAGAAAAATAGAATCGGGAAAAATATATATAAATGGACAAGAAGCTAGAATAAAAAGTCCTGTAAATAGTAAAAAATATGGTATTGCTTTATTAACGGAGGAGAGACGATCTACTGGAATTTTTCCAGTATTAACAGTAGGTGATAATACCATAATAGCGGGTTTAGATAAATATGTTGATTTAAAATTTGTTGTAAATAAAAAAAAGGGATTAAAAGATATCAAAGATAGTATAGAAAAACTTAATATAAAAACACCTTCTCATCTTACTCAAATAAAAAATCTTTCTGGAGGAAATCAACAAAAAGTTATTTTTTCAAGATGGTTACTTACAGAACCAGATATACTAATAATGGACGAGCCTACAAGAGGAATAGATGTAGGTGCTAAATATGAAATATACAGTATAATATCTGACCTAGCTAAAATGGGAAAAAGTATTATAATGATATCTTCTGAAATGCCTGAATTGATAGGAATGTCGGATAGAATAATGGTAATGTGCGATGGAAGATTAAGTGGAATAATAGATAGTAAAGATGCTACTCAGGAAAAAATAATGAAATATGCTACTCAATTTATTTAGTATGTAAGGAGGTTTTTTATATGTCAGAACTTGTAAATAAAAGGAAAAAAATAAATACAAAAACTATAAAGGAATTTGCAGGAAAGTATGCAATATATTTAGTGCTTTTGGTTTTATTATTATCTATAGGCTTTTTAGATAGTAGTTTTTTATCTAAGAGAAATATTGTAAACGTATTAATTATAGCATCTGTACGTGTAATAATAGCACTAGGTGTTGGTGGAGCATTAATTACAAGAGGAACAGATTTATCAGCGGGACGTGTAGTTGGTTTTACAGCATGTATATCATCTAGTTTATTGCAAAGACCAGATTATGCATATAAACTATTTAAAAATGCACCAGAATTGCCTTTAATAGTACCTATATTATTAGTAATAGGTATAGGACTTATTATAGGTGTAATAAATGGACTAGTTGTATCTTATTTAAAAGTACCTCCTTTTATAGCTACATTAGGAATGATGGTTATAGTATATGGAGCAGCATGTATATATACTAATGCTCAACCTATAGGGGGATTAAGAAAAGATTTTTCAGAACTAGGAACAGGATCTACATTAGGAATACCTAATTTAATAATACTTGCTGGATTAGTAATACTTGTAATGTGGTTTATATTAAATAAGACTAAATTTGGGAAACATATATATGCAATAGGTGGAAATCCAAATGCAGCTGAAGTTTCTGGAGTAAACGTAGAGAGAACTCTTGTAAAAGTTTATGCATTAGCAGGAGGATTATATGGTTTAGCAGGTGCACTACTAGCTGCTAGAACAGGTGGAGCTACAAATAACTATGGTTTAATGTATGAGTTAGACGCTATAGCGGCTGCAACTATAGGAGGAGTTTCAACTTCTGGTGGAATTGGAACAGTTCAAGGCATAATAACAGGTGTTTTAATATTTGAAGTTTTGAACAATGGATTAGTTATATTAGGTGTATCTGCATATTGGCAACAGGTTATAAAAGGAATTATAATTATAGGAGCTGTAGCTTTTGATATTAGAAAATATATTGCTAAAAAATAATGGACTTAATAATTCAATAGAATTTATCATTACAAAATGATAGAATAAATTAAAAGAATAATTGTAATTAAGTAAGATATTAAAAGGGTGATTAAATGATGCCAACTATTAATGATGTAGCAAAAGAAGCAGGGGTTTCTATAAGTACAGTATCAAGAGTTTTAAATAATAATTACCCTGTAAAGGAAGAGACTAGAATAAAAATAGAAAAAGCTATAGAAAAACTAAATTATAAGCCTAATATGTTAGCAAGAAGTCTTATAACTAAAAAAACTTCTACAATAGGGGTAATTGTCCCAGGAATTACTAACTTATTTTTCCCAACCATTGTAGAAAGTATAGAAGATTATAGTAAAGATCAAGGATATAGTATTGTATTATGTAATACTAGAGGTGAAGCTTTAAAAGAAAAAGAAATTATAGAAAATTTAATGTCTAAAGGTGTGGATGGAATAATTATTATAGATCCAACCATAGATAATTTAAAAAATAAATATTTAGAAGACGTATCAATGAAATTGCCAATTATAATAATAAATGGATCGCCAGAGGGGATTAAAGGTAATTTTATATGTTATGATGAAAAAGTTGGAACATTAGAGGCTTTTCAATATTTATTGAAATTAGGTCATAAAGAGATAGCATTTATAAGAGGGTCTAAAAGTTATTCTTATGATATTAAAGAAAAAATTTATATAGACATTATAGAAAAAAATAATTTAAATTATAAAGAGATATTAGATGTAGGAAAAGGCAATAGTATAGAGGTTGTGGAAAATACTCAAAAAAAAGTTGAAGAACTTCTTTTGAAGAAAAATAAACCTACAGCTATATTTGCATGTAATGACCTAATGGCATTAGGAAGTGTAAATGCTTGTAATAAATTAAATTTAAATGTACCTTATGATATTTCAATAATTGGATTCGACAATACTTTGATATCAAATATAACTCATCCTAAATTAACTACAGTAGATCTTAATATGGAAGAGATAGGAAACATAGCTGCTTTAAAATTGTTAGAGATTATAGAAGATAAAAATAAGTCTATAAAGTATACTATGGAGACTAAGCTTATAGTTAGAGAAAGTTGTTATTAAAATGAGTTTAATTAAAAAGTGTGTATATAGGCACTTTTTAATTAAACTTTTAGAAAAGGTTTTCTATAGGAGGAATAAAATATGATTAATATAAAAAGAGAGATAGAAAGGCTACTAGCGTTTGGTGTAAATAATAATTTAATGGAAGAAATAGATAAAATACCTGTTAGAAATTATTTGCTAGAATTATTTCAAGTAGATGAACCTTATGAAAGAGAAGAAGAATTTGAAGATATAAATGTGCCTACAGATATATTAAACAATATGTTAGAGTATGCAGTAGATAATAATATTATAGAAAATAGCACAATAAGTAGAGATTTATTTGATACTAAAATAATGGGAGCTTTGACTCCAAGGGCATCAGAAGTAGTGAGAAGTTTTTATGATATGTATTATAAAAAAGGAGCTAGTAAAGCAACTAAATATTTTTATAATATGTCAAAAGCTTTAAACTATATAAGATGGGATAGAGTAAAAAAAAATATGAGATGGGAAAAACACACAGAATATGGAGATATGGAAATTACAATAAATTTATCAAAACCTGAAAAAGATCCTAAAGAAATAGCCAAGTTAAAAAATGCACCTCAAGTTTCTTATCCTAAATGTCCACTTTGTTTAGAAAATGTAGGCTATAAAGGAAGACTAAATCATCCAGCGAGACAAAACCATAGAGTAATACCAGTAGAACTAGAAGATGAAAAATGGTTTTTACAATATTCACCTTATGTTTATTATAGAGAGCATTCTATATTATTTTATGAAAAACATGTACCTATGAAAATTTGTGATAAGACTTTTCGTAGATTTTTGTGTTTTTTAGAAAAATTCCCACATTATTTTATAGGTTCTAATGCTGATTTACCCATAGTAGGAGGATCCATTTTAAATCATGAACATTTTCAGGGAGGAAATTATGTTTTCCCTATGGAAAAGGCATTAATAGAAGAAGAATTCCAACACGAATCATTTAAAGATATTAAATTAGGGATTGTAAAATGGCCAATGTCAGTTATAAGATTAAAATCAACAAATAAAGAAGCTTTAGTAAAATTATCTAAGTATATTTTAGATAGTTGGAGAATTTATAATGACGAGGATTTAGGTATAATAAGTTATACATTAGAAGAAAATAACAAAATTCCTCATAACACTATAACTCCAATAAGCAGAATAAATTCTAGTGGTGAGTTTGAAATAGATTTAGTTTTGAGAAATAATAGAGCAAATAAATTATATCCAAATGGTATATTCCATCCACATGAAAAATACCATCACATAAAGAAAGAAAATATAGGACTAATAGAAGTAATGGGTCTAGCTGTTCTTCCAGGAAGATTAAAAGAAGAATTAAATTGTATAGAAAAAATTTTAATGGGAGATAAGGAACTTTTATCAAAAATAAAATCTAGCGAAAACACTGCCATGGAAAAACATTTAAAATGGATAGAAGAACTTTTAGATAGATATGGAGATGAATTATCAAAGGAAGAAGCAGAAAATGTGCTAAAGGAACAAGTAGGAGAAATATTTACAAACATATTAAAAAATGCAGGCGTGTTTAAGAGAGATAAAAAAGGAAAACAAGGATTTATAAAATTTATAAAATCTATGGGGTTCATAACAGATTAGCATTATTAAAATGGAGGAAATAATATGGATATAAAAAAACTTAAAGAAAAATTTATAAAGCTATATGGAGAAGGTTACATGAGAATTTTTTTTTCACCAGGGAGAGTAAATCTTATAGGAGAGCATATAGACTATAATGGAGGAAATGTTTTTCCGTGTGCTCTAAATTTTGGAACCTTAGGATGCGTAAGGAAGAGAAAAGATAAAAAGGTGAATTTAGCTTCTACTAATATACCATTAAAAATTTCAATAGATTTAGATAATATAAAATATAAAAAAGAAGATGGATGGGGAAATTATCCTAAAGGTGTTATAAAAGAAATTATTGATAAAGGGTATAAAGTTGGGGGAATGGATATACTGGTAAGTGGTAATATACCCAATGGTGCAGGATTATCTTCTTCAGCTTCTTTAGAACTTTTAATCGCAATTATGATAAATAATATATTTAATAATGGAAAACTAGATAAAATAGAATTAATTAAATTGAGCCAAAAGGCAGAAAATGATTTTGTTGGCTTAAATTGTGGTATAATGGATCAATTTGCAGTAGCTATGGGGAAAAAAGATAGAGCTATATTATTAGATTGTAATACTTTGGAATATAAATATGCTCCTGTGAATTTAAAAAACTATGTTATTACTATAATGAATACTAATAAGAGAAGGGAATTAAGTGATTCTAAATATAATGAAAGAAGATTGGAATGTGAAAAGGCGCTTAAAATAATTAATAATAAAAAGAAAATAAATTATTTATGTGAACTTTCTTTAGAAGAATTTGAAGGCTTAAAAAACCTCATAGAAGATAAAATTATATTAAATAGGGCAACTCACGTAGTTTATGAGAATGAGAGAGTTAAAAGGGCTTATGATTTGTTATTAAAAGGAAACATAGATGAATTTGGAAAGTTGTTAATAGAATCTCATTTTTCATTAAGGAATTTGTATGAGGTAACAGGAAAAGAATTAGATGTTATAGTAGACGAGGCATTAAAAGTTCCAGGATGTATCGGGGCTAGAATGACTGGAGCTGGATTTGGAGGATGTGCTATAGCCTTAGTAGAAAAAAATAAATTAGATTTATTTAAAGAAGAAGTTTCAAATAATTATAATAATATAATAGGATACAAGCCGGATTTCTACACAAGTGAAATAGGAGAAGGTACCTATGAAATATAATTGTGATAAATTTATCATAAAAGAGATAAAGCATAAAAATATAGAAGCCTTACAATTGGAAAATCATATTATAAAAATTATAGTTATTCCATCTTTAGGAGGAAAAATAGCATCTTTTTATAGAAAAGATAAAGATTTTGAATTATTATATGAAAATAAATATGAAAAATATATAAAACCAAATTTGTATGATTTCTTTGAAAAATATGATGCCTCAGGATTTGATGATGCTTTTCCTACTATAGATACTTGTAAGGTGAAATATGGAGAAGAGGAAATTATTTATCCTGATCATGGAGAAATATGGACTGGAAATTTTAATTATCAAATTGTAGAAGATAAAATAATATTAACATATACTAGCAAAATATTAGACTATAGCTATGAAAAAAAGATTTATATAGAAGATGATAAATTAATTATAAATTATAAAATTATAAATAAAGGAAAATATAATTTGCCATGTATATGGGCTATGCATTGTCTTGTAAAATGTGAAGAAGATATGGAAATAATTTTTCCTAAGGGGTGTAGTAAAATTCTAAATGTGCATGATAGTGAGTACCTCGGTACAATTGGAAAGGTACATTCCTATCCTAAAACCATATCCTGTAAAGGAGATATATATTATTTAAATAGAGTGTTTCCTAAAAGCTATAATAAAACAGAAAAATATTATGTAAAGGGAGAATTGCAAGAAGGAAAATGTGGTATATATTATCCTTCTAAAAAAATATTGTATAGCATAGATTTCCCAAAAGAAAAACTTCCATATTTGGGGTTTTGGGTAACAGAAGGAGGATTTAGAGGAGATTATAATTGTGCATTGGAACCAACTAACGGATATTATGATGATATAGATATAGCAAAAAATAACAATAAGTTAAAAATTTTAGAACCAAAAGAAGAGTTGAATTTTTATATAAGATTACAATTAAAGAGTATATAATACTAAAACTTTGGAGGGATAAGTGTGAGTATTTTAATATGTGGTGGAGCAGGATATATTGGAAGTCATATGGTGGCTAGACTTTTAGAAGAAAAGGAAGACATAATTATATTAGATAATTTTCAAAAAGGGCATAAAAATGCTATATTAGGTGGAAAAGTATACAAAGGAGATATTAGGGATAAAGTTTTATTAGATAAAATATTTAATGAAAATTCTATAGAAGGAGTTATAGATTTTGCAGCTAATTCTCTAGTAGGAGAAAGTGTAGAAAAACCTTTGGAGTATTTTGACAATAATATATGGGGAACTATAACATTACTTAAGAGTATGATTGAGCATGATGTAAAAAAAATTGTGTTTTCATCTACAGCAGCAACTTATGGGGAACCAGAACGTATACCTATAATAGAAGAAGATAAAACTAGCCCAACTAACCCCTATGGTGAATCTAAATTAGCTGTAGAAAAAATTCTAAAATGGTGCGATAAAGCCTATGGGTTAAAATATACTGTTTTAAGATATTTCAATGCGGCAGGTGCATATCATACAGGTGAGATAGGAGAGGATCATAGACCGGAAACTCATTTAATTCCTATAATAATAGATGTAGCTTTAGGAAAAAGGGATAAAATACTAGTATTTGGGAATGATTATAATACGAAGGATGGAACCTGTATAAGAGACTATGTCCACGTTATGGATCTTGCTGAGGCTCATCTATTATCTATAAATAAATTAAAGAATGGAGGAAAAAGTGGAATTTATAATTTAGGAAATGGAGCAGGGTTTTCAGTAAAAGAAGTAATAGACATGGTACAAAAAGTTACAGGTAGAAAAATAAAATGGGAAATGGCAGATAGAAGAAAAGGAGATCCAGCTGTTTTAATAGCATCTTCTGAAAAGGCAAAAGCAGAATTAAATTGGCACCCAAAATATAATTCTTTAGAAAAGATTATAGATACAGCATGGAAATGGCATAAGAATAATCCGAATGGTTATATGTAGTTTTATGGACTATAGTGTTTAATTAAGTAGACACTATAGTTATTTTGTATATAAATTTGTATAAAGATTTAATAAATTGTAACCTTTCTATAAAATATTAAAAATAAAGAAGGAATAAGTAGAAGTTTATTGAAGTATATAATCTGGTGCCATATTTCAAATATGAATTACCTATAAGCATAACAGGATATGTAAAAGGGGTGAAAATAATTGGAGGCTAGTAACGCAAAAGCAATAGACGATTATATAAATATGTATTTAAAAGAAATTGGTCAATCAGATTTACTTACAGCTGAAGAGGAAGTGAATTTAGCAAAGAGAATTGAAAAAGGCGATGATAGAGCAAAAAGTGAGTTGATAAAAAGTAATTTAAGATTGGTTGTTAGTATAGCTAAAAAGTATATAGGAAGAGGATTAAGTTTTTTAGATTTAGTTCAAGAAGGAAACCTTGGGTTAATGAAGGCTGTAGATAAATATGATTATAAAAAAGGATATAGATTTAGTACCTATGCTACTTGGTGGATAAAACAAGCGGTAACAAGGGCTATAGCAGATCAATCAAGAACTATAAGAATACCAGTGCATATGAATGAAGTGATTAGTAAAATGATAAGGACTAAAAAGAAATTAGAACAAGAGTTAGATAGAGAGCCAACAGAGGAAGAGATAGCAGAAACGGCAAATATTCCTATAGAAAAAATAAAGAGAATATATAATGTTTCTCAAGATCCAGTGTCTTTAGAAACACCTGTAGGAGAAAATGAAGACACTATATTGCAAAATTTCATATCAGATGATAGATATTTACCTGAAGATAAAGTAACAGAACAAATGTTAGGAGATACATTGTCCAATGTGTTATCTACACTATCACCCAGAGAAGAAAGAATAGTTAGATTAAGATATGGTTTAGTTGGAGATGGAGAAAGTAGGACTTTAGAGGAAATTGGAAGAGAATTTAATTTGACAAGAGAAAGAATAAGACAAATAGAAGCAAGAGCAATAAGAAAACTTAGACATCCAACTAGAATTAAAAAATTACAAGGTTATTTTGAATAGATTATAAGCTAGGAGAGTAAAATTTCCTAGCTTATTTTATATATTTAAAATATCTTTTATAACTTCAGAGGCTATAATCATTCCTGCAACAGGAGGAACAAAGGATATACTTCCAGGTGATACTTTTTTTCTAGGACCTGGTACAGAGTTGTTTGAAGATTCATTATTAGATTTTATTTTTATAGGTATTTCTTCAGAATAAAGAACTTTTAAATTTGAAATATTCCTTTTTCTTAATTCATACCTCATAACTTTAGCTAGCGGACAAACCTTTGTTTCATATATATCAACAATTTTAAATTTTGTAGGGTCTAATTTGTTACCAGTTCCCATAGAACTTATTATTGGAATATTTTTATCTTTGCACATGCTTATAAGTGAAAGTTTAGAAGACACGGTATCTATAGCATCTATTACATAATCTATGTTAGTATTTAATATATGTCCCAGGTTATCTTCTTTAGCAAAAATTTCATGCATTGTTATATTACAATTAGGATTTATAGATTTTATTCTATTTTTCATAATTTCTACTTTAGATTTACCTACAGTGTCTAAAGTGGCAATAATTTGTCTATTTAAGTTACTTATTGAAACTACATCATTATCAATAAGTATTAAATTACCAATACCAGCTCTTGCTAATGCTTCAGTTGCAAAACTGCCAACTCCACCAATACCAAATACTGCTACAGTGCTATTTTTTAGTTTTAAAAGATTATCTTTACCAATTAATAATTCTGTTCTGGAAAAAGCGTTTTCTTCCAAAAAATACACCTCCTAAAAATTTTGTGAAGCAAAATTTTTATTAATGAACAAGGAATAATGAATAATGAACAATTGTGGATATTTTTTCTCCATTGCCATTAAGAAAAAATTTTAATTTTATAAAGATTTGATGTTTAGCTTCGCTAAACGAACTATTGCAGAGATTAGTTATCTGCTTTATCTAATAAGATTTAAGATTTTCTGTAGCAAAGCGGAAGAAAATCCACCTAAATTATTCATTGTTCATTGTTAGTTGTTCATTAAAAAACTGTGTCGCAGTTTTTTATTTTACGATTTGTAGTATGAACATATAATAGATTGATATTTAAATAAAGTCAATATTAAAAAAGAATTTGGGGAAAATAATAATAAAAGAAATTATGTAACTTTATGTTGCAAATATATTATACTAGGAGTGAGTTGTTTGGAAGATAGAGTAAAGAAATTTATAAATAGAATAAGAAAAGTTAATATAAATACTTTTGGTAACTATGAAAAATTAGACTACAGAAAGATATATAAAGAGAGGTTGGAAAAAGCACAAAAAGAGAATGAACCATTAAATTAAATATTACTTCCTTTACTATTTCTAGATTAATAGGTAGAATAATAAATATAGTATAGGTAAAGGTAGTGATTTCATGTTTAGAGAAGATTTGCTTAAAAGTGACAGGATCAGGATTACAGCACTTAAAGAAGAGGATATAGAAACTATTACTAAGTGGTATGAGGATACAAATTTTTTAAGGGTGTTTGATTTTAATCCAAGTGCTCCAAAAACTGTTTGGAAAATCAGAGAATGGCTTATGGAAGAAGTATCTAATTCTAATAATTATTTTTTTGCTATAAGAAAGAAAGATGAAAACAAAATATTAGGATATGTGGAGATAGAAAAAATAAGCTGGAGTAATGGAGTAGGTGGCATAGCAATAGGTATAGGTGATAGTAGCGAATGGGGTAAAGGCTATGGTAGCGAAGCATTATTCTTAGTTATGGATTTTGCTTTTAGAGAGTTAAATCTCCATAGATTACAATTAATAACTATAAGTTATAATGAAAGAGCTATAAAATCCTACGAAAAATTAGGCTTTAAAAAAGAAGGTATCTACAGAGAAGCAGTGAATAGAGATGGAAAGAGATATGATATATATCTTTATGGAATATTAAAAAGAGAATGGGAAGAACTAAATAAAATAGGCTGATTAGCAGCCTATTTTTAATATATAAATTTAAATTCATTATAGAAGTCTATAATAAATTTAAAGAATTTTTATTTTTTAGGTTTTTCTATAATAAAACATTTTTCGCTATCAATATAGTCATATACGTCCATTAATGCTTCACCAAATCTTTGAAAATGCACTATTTCTCTTGCCCATAGAAATTTCAATATATCTTTAACATCTTGATCATCTGTTAGTTTTATTAAGTGTTCGTAAGTTGAACGAGCTTTTTGCTCTGCAGCCATGTCTTCGTGCAAATCTGTAACAGGATCTCCATGAGCTTGGATATAAGCTGCAGTCCAAGGAACTCCATTTGCATCTGCTGGAAATAATGCTTTATTTCGTATAGCATAATTAGAACCTAAACCAGCTTCTACAAGTTCATCCACTGTTGCATTTTCAGTTAATTGATATATCATGGAACAGATTATTTCAACGTGAGCTAACTCTTCAGTACCTATATCGGTTAAAAGACCTTTAGATTTTCCAGTAGGCATAGTATATCTTTGGTTTAAGTATCTTATTGCTGCACTAAGTTCTCCATCTGGACCACCATATTGAGTAAGTAGAAATTTAGCCATTTTTAAATCTTTATTTTTTATTTTTACAGGATGTTGTAATTTTTTTTCATAAATCCACATATTCTAATTCCTCCTATTAGTTTATTCCCAAGGCCAAGGTTCTTCTACCCATTGCCAAGGATAGTTACTTTTCCCGTATCCAAAATTAGTTAAAGGGCCAAATTTCTGTTCATATATTTTTTTTAATCTTAACAAATTTTCACAGATGCAATTATAGTCATAAATAGCTTTTTGATTATTTGGGTTGTTGTCTAAATATAAGTTTAACTCTACTGCTGCAAACTCATATTCTTGAATTCTTTTTAATAATTCTGAACGATTAGAATTATTATGCTGACATGAATAATCCATTAATATCCTCCTAGAAATTGATTTTATTTACAGTAAGTTTTTTTAGGATAGGGGGTATACAAATTAGCAAATAAAGTTCCCCTTTTTAATGCTTCATTAAGATGAAAAAGCCTTCCATAAGGTTGGCGTGGAATATAAACTCTTGTTAGTTTACAATTTTTAAAGTTACAAGAGATTCCAGTATAATTATTCATATAAGGATTACAATTTTGGTACAAGGTATTCACTCCTTAAAATTAGTACAATAATATACTATTCAAATAAATAAAAAATGTTAATTAAAAAAGTAGGCTAAAAATTAGCCTACTCCTTTGTTTATTTATTTAATATGCTTTTTTTATGAAGAAATTCTTCTTCACTTATTTCTCCTGATGCAAATTTTTTATTTAATATGTCCAATACATTTTCAGAATTTTTATTTGAACCACTTAATTTAGATACAATAAAAGTAGTAGCAAAATAAATTAAAGCCACCCACATTATAAATTTTAGCATTCCCAATATAGGGAAAAATCCTCCTAAGAATGAACCATTTATAGGATAATTCCTAATAGATCCTCCAAAGTTTGAAAACATGTTCATACAATTAAACATAATATATACACATCCTTTTAACAAAATCTTTAAAGTTTAAATTCATTAATTTAATTTTATAAGTTTGATATGAAGATATTATGAAGAAAGGTTATTATCTTCACAATATCTTTATTTAACTATGGTATTATTTAAATAATATAATGAACAGGAGGATGTATTGATGAATGAGAATATTTTAATAATTGAAGATGAAAAAAAAGTATCTTCTGTTTTAAAAGCTTATTTAGAAAAAGAGGGATATGAGGTCTTTTCTACAACCAGTGGAATAAATGGAATAGAAATATTTAAACAAGGGAATTTTAAACTTATAATATTAGACTTAATGCTTCCAGATATAGAAGGAGAAGAAGTATGTAAAATAATAAGAGAAATATCTGATGTATATATATTTATGCTAACAGCAAAGGGGGATTTATCAAATAGAATAGAAGGGCTAAATATTGGAGCTGATGAATATTTAGTTAAACCTTTTAGTCCTAGAGAGTTAACAGCTAGAGTAAATGCACTTTTTAGGAGAATAGGTGGAGAAGAGAAGGAGATTTTAAGTTTTAATAATGGCGAATTAAAAATAGATAAAATAAAAAGATTAGTTAAAATACAAGAAAAAGATGTAAAGTTAACTCCTAATGAATTTGAAATTTTATATACATTAGCTTCTAATAAAGGAAAAGTATTTACTAGGGAAATGTTAATAAATTCAGCTTTAGGTCTAGATTTTGAAGGATTTGATAGAACTGTGGATGTGCATATAAAAAATATAAGAAAAAAGATAGAGAAGGATAGTAGAAATCCGAAGTATATATTAACAGTTACTAGAGTTGGATATAAATTTGGTGGTGGAAATTAATGAATAGTATAAGAAAAAAAATACTTATATCCATTTTAATATGTTCTATATTTGGACTTGGAGTATCCTTTATACTTATAAATTTAAATGTAAATAATAGTTTTAATGATTATATGGAGGAAATGCAAAACAAAAGAGATAAAAGAATAATAGAATATTTTTCTCAAGTGTATAAAAGGGATGGGAGTTGGACAGAAGAATCAGGTGAAGAATTAATTCATGAAGCTTATATGAATAGTTATTGTTTATCGCTTATGAATATTGATAAAAAGATTATATGGATGATGAATCCAGATACAATAAGACAAAAGGGCCATATGATGGATATGATGCAAAACAAAAACAAGGGTATCTATACCAGTAAGACTTATGAAATAAAGGTAGAAGAAAAAATTGTAGGTTATGTAGCCATTGGACAGTATAGTTCTATATTATTATCAAAAGAAGATGAGAAATTCATAAATAGTTTAAATAATAGCGTATTAATCTCTATATTATTTACCATTATTATCACAGTTATCATAAGTTTGTATATATCAAAACAAATATCTAATCCTATAAAAAAAGTATCAGATATTTCTGTAGCCCTTTCTAAGGGGAATTATGATATAGGCATAGAAAGTAAAAGTAACATATTGGAAATAAAAAAATTAGAAGATAGTATAAGTGAATTAAAAGAGAAATTACAAAAGCAGGATTCTTTAAGAAAAAGATTGGTATCAGATATATCTCATGAAATAAGAACCCCTTTGAACATACTACAAAATAATTTAGAGGCTATGATTGATGGAATATTTCCTTTAGATGAAGAAAATTTAGTGGGACTAAATGAAGAAGTAATAAGATTTGGGAAATTATTAGACAATTTAAATATATTAAAAGAAATAGAAGGAGAGGATATTAACTTAAGTATGCATAAAGTATCTTTAAAAAACATCTTAGAAGGAGTTATAAAAGACTTTTCAATTATACTTAAGGAAAAGCATATACAATTAGAAAAACATATAGATAAAGATAAGAACTATTATATAAATGGAGATGAGAATGCATTAAAACAAGTTTTAATAAATATAATATCAAATTCTGTGAAATTTATTAAAAGTAATGGAATTATTAAGGTGATTTTAAAAGAGAATAAAAACAATATAGAAATTATAATTGAGGATAATGGAGAAGGAATAAAAAGAGAGGATTTGCCATTTATATTTGAAAGACTATATAGAGGAGATAAAAGTAGGCATGAAATAGATGGTAGCGGTATAGGATTAACAATAGTAAAAAGAATATTAAATATCCATTCTGCTTATATAGATATAGAAAGTGAGTTAGGTAAGGGAACAATAGTTCAAATAAAGTTTAAAAAGTACTAATAATTAGTAACTAAAAAAACTTGAAATTTGTAATTAATAGATATATAATGTTATTAACCCACCCCCCGTATGGGATGGGAGGAGGTGAAAAATATGAATGAAGAAAAAAAGAAAGCTATTCAATGTTTAAAAACTTCTAAGGGTCAAATAGAAGGAATTATAAAGATGATAGAAGATGAAAGGTATTGTATAGATATTTCAAATCAAATAATTGCAGCTCAGGGACTTTTAAAAAAAGCAAATATGCATATACTAAAGCAACATTTAAATCATTGTGTAAAAAATGCTTTTTTACATGATTCAGGAGAAGAAAAAGTAGATGAAATAATGGAAGTATTATTTAAATTAATACAGAAATAATAAAGAAAGGAGGTAATATACATGAAAAAAGAAATTTTTAATGTAGAAGGAATGACCTGTGCTGCATGTGCAAAAGCTGTAGAGAGAAGTAGTAAAAAGCTTGATGGAGTTCAGGAAGCTAACGTAAACTTTGCATCTGAAAAATTGAATATTACCTTTGATGAAAATAAGTTGAATAAAGAGGATATAAAAAAGGCTGTAGAGAAAGCAGGATATAAACTTTTAGAAGATACAAAAACTAGACTTTTTAATATAGAAGGAATGACCTGCACTGCATGCGCAAAAGCTGTAGAAAGAAGTGTTAAAAAACTGGAAGGAGTAAAAGAAGCTAGTGTGAACTTTGCATCTGAAAAACTTAAAGTAAGTTATGTAGATGATGTAGTTAAGATATCACAAATTAAAGAAGCAGTAGAAAAAGCGGGATATAAGATAACAGAAGAAGGAAGTATTGATACAAGGAAAATAAAAAAGGAAAAGGAAATAAAAGCTTTGTGGAATAGATTCTTGTATTCTGCAATATTCGCAATACCACTTTTATTTGTTTCTATGGGACATATGGTTGGAATGCCATTACCAGGATTTTTAAATCCAATAAAAAATCCTCAAAATTTTGCTTTAACTCAATTAATATTAACAACTCCTGTAGTATTTATGGGGAATAAATTTTATAGTGTTGGTTTTAAAACCTTATTAAAAAGAGAACCCAATATGGATTCCTTAATTGCCATAGGAACCTTATCTGCATATTTATATGGCATATTTGCAGTGTATAAAATATTTATTGGAAATATAGAATATGTGCATAGATTGTATTTTGAATCTGCAGCGGTTATATTAACTTTAATTACTTTAGGAAAATATTTAGAAGCAGTTACTAAAGGTAAAACATCAGAGGCTATAAAAAAGCTTATGAATTTAGCACCAAAAACTGCAGTGGTTATAAGAAAAAATAGAGAAGTAACTATATCTGTAGATGAAGTAGAAGTTGAAGACATAGTTGTGGTAAAACCAGGGGAAAGATTACCAGTGGATGGAGTTATTGTAGATGGAATTACATCAATAGATGAATCTATGCTTACCGGAGAAAGTATACCTGTTGAAAAAAATACAGGTGATAAAGTAATTGGTGGAAGTATAAATAAAAATGGATATATAAAATATAGAGCTACAAAAGTAGGAAAAGATACAACGCTTGCTCAAATAATAAAATTAGTAGAAGATGCACAAGGAAGTAAGGCACCTATTGCTAGAATGGCTGATATAATATCTGGATATTTTGTGCCTATAGTAATTACTTTGGCTATAATATCAAGTTTAGCATGGGCTATATCTGGTAAGAGTTTTAGTTTTTCTCTGACTATTTTTATTTCTGTACTAGTAATTGCTTGCCCATGTGCTTTGGGTTTAGCTACTCCTACGGCTATTATGGTGGGAACAGGTAAGGGAGCGGATTATGGGGTTTTAATAAAAAGTGGTGAAGCTTTAGAAACTGCTCATAAAATAAACACTGTAATTTTAGATAAAACTGGTACTATAACTGAAGGAGATCCAAAAGTCACAGATATAATTGCACTAGGTGAAGTTACAGAAGAAGAAATTTTATCAATAGCTGCCAGTGCAGAAAAAGGTTCTGAACATCCTTTAGGCGAAGCTATTGTAAAAGAGTTAGAAAATAGAAAGATATCCTTTAAGGATGTTAAAGAATTTCAGGCTATACCAGGTCGTGGAATTAAGGCTATTATAGAAAATAAAAATCTATTATTAGGAAATAAAAAGCTAATGATGGAAAATAATATAGAATTTAATAAAGCAGAACAAATAGCTATAAAATTAGCACAAGAAGGAAAAACACCTATGTATATTGCTATAAATGAAAGTATACAAGGATTAATAGCTGTAGCTGATGTATTAAAAGAAAATAGTAAAAAAGCTATAGAAGAACTTCATAAAATGGATATAGAGGTTGTTATGATTACAGGAGATAACAAAAGAACTGCCGAAGCCATAGGTAAAAAAGTAGGCATTGATAGAATACTAGCAGAAGTTTTACCAGAGGATAAAGCACTTTGGGTAAAAAGACTTCAAGAAGAAGAAAAAAAAGTTATTATGGTAGGAGATGGAATAAATGACGCTCCAGCATTGGCCCAAGCAGATGTAGGAATAGCTATTGGTTCAGGTACAGATGTAGCTATAGAGTCTGCCGATATAGTTTTAATGAGAAGTGATTTAATGGATGTACCAACAGCGATATTATTAAGTAAGAAAACTATAAAAAATATAAAAGAAAATCTATTTTGGGCATTTGGTTATAATACAATAGGAATACCTATAGCCATGGGATTATTATACTTATTCTTTAATGGACCTTTATTAAATCCAATGATTGCAGCAGCAGCTATGAGTTTTAGTTCAGTGTCAGTTCTGTTAAATGCGTTAAGATTAAAATCTTTTAAACCTATAAGATAAAATTTAAAACAAAGAAGGGAGAAATTTAAAATGAAGAAAACAATAAAAATAGAAGGTATGAGTTGTATGCATTGTGTAAAACATATTGAAGAAGCTTTAGAAGAATTAGGATGTGAAAACATAGAGGTTAATTTACAAGATAAGGAAGCTCAAGCTTATTTCAAAGAAAACATATCAAATGAGGATATAAAAAATATAATAAAAGATTTTGGATATGAAGTTGTAAGTATAAAATAAATTAATAAATCCGTAAGAAATTTGATTTTCTTACGGATTTATTTTATAATTTTGTCGTTACCTATTTGTAAATTTTTGATGAATATTGATGTTAAATCTATGTTAATTAAATTAAAAAAATATTTATTTTGTATTGATTTAATGTATATTAAAGTTAGAAAAACTAAAACAAAGCGTGAAAACAATCCATAACATTTGGACAGTTTAAATTATTGGAGGGAATAACTATATGGATATTTGGAAGATGCTTACAGGGCTCTTTGGAGGTTTAGGACTTTTCTTATATGGAATGAAGATAATGGGGGATGGACTAGAAAATGTAGCAGGTGATAAGTTAAAAGTTTTTTTTGAAAAGATAGCCTCTAACCCAATAAAAGCAGTTTTAACTGGTGTAGTAGTTACTGCAGTTATTCAAAGTAGTAGTGCTACAACAGTAATGGTAATAGGTTTTGTTAATGCAGGACTTATGAACCTGTATCAGGCAGCAGGAGTAATAATGGGAGCAAATATAGGAACTACTGTGACAGGACAATTAGTAGCTCTTAATTTAAGTGATATAGCTCCTATCTTTATAGGCATTGGTGCTATAATGATTTTATTTTCTAAAGGGAATAAAATTAAAGATGTAGGTAGTATAGTTCTAGGATTTGGTATATTATTTTTAGGAATGAAAACTATGTCTTCCTCGATGGCTCCTTTAGCAGATTCAGAAGAATTTAAATCTATAATAGCTACGTTAGCTTTTAATCCAATTTTAGGTATATTAGTAGGAATAGCTTTAACTGCTATAGTTCAGAGTTCTTCTGCAACCATTGGGATATTAATAGTTTTAGCTAATAATGGTGTATTGCCAATACAAGTTGCTTTACCTGTATTATTTGGTGATAATATAGGTACATGTGTAACAGCTCTTTTATCTAGTGTTGGAACTAATAAAAATGCAAGAAGAGCAGCTACAATACATCTTACTTTTAATATAACTGGAACTATAATATTTGTATTGTTATTAAAACCTATAAGCAGTATTATAATGTACATAACACCTAATGATGTTGGAAAACAAATAGCTAATGCACATACTTTTTTTAATATAGCAAATGTTATAATACAAATACCGTTTATAAAATATCTTGTATTATTTGTGAATAAGGTAATACCTCAAGAAGAAGAGGAAGAAACATTAGGAATAAAATATATAGATGATAGGTTATTAGAAACACCTGTAATAGCTGTAGGACAATGTAGTAAAGAAATAGTAAGAATGGCTGAGAAATCTAAAGAAATATTAGAACAGGCAGTAGAATCTTTATATACAGAAGATGAGGAATTAATAAAAAAGGCTATGGAAGGCGAGGATTTTGTAGATTTATTAGAAGAAGAAATAACTAAGTACTTAGTAAAACTTTCAAATACTGAAATATCTAAGAAGCAAATAGATGTTGTAACATCCATGTTTAGAGTTGTTAAAGATATAGAACGTATAGGAGACCATGGTAAAAATATTGCAGATTTGTCTTCAGAAAAGATATCTAAGAGACTTATTTTTTCAGAAGAAGCTATGAAAGAGTTAAACGAAATATATAAATGTGTTATATTAGCATTAGAGAAAACTATATTAAGTTTTCAAAACAGTGATATAGAATTGGCAAGAGAAGTTTATAAATTAGAAGATAAAATAGATGAACTTCAAGATAGGTTAAGAGATAGTGATATAAAGAGATTAAATTCTCAAGCTTGTGAAGCGAGAGTTAGCGCTATATATTTAGATATAATAAGCAACTTTGAAAGAGTAGGAGATCATTCTTTAAATATTGCTGAAGTTGTATTAAATTTAAATAATAATTTAAAAAAGATTGAAGAGGTTTCAATGTAAACATAAAATAAGGATGCATACTATGCATCCTTATTTTCATCTTCTAAATCATCTTCATCATTGGATGAAACTTCTAAATTATCTTCATCTTCTAAGTCGTCGTCTAAAATTATTTCAAAGCTGGAATCATCTTCATACTGTTCTAAATCATTAGTATTGCAAGAGTTATTACATTTTTTTATTTTTTTATATATATAAGATCCAATTCCTACTACAGCTGTTACAATGGCAAGTTTTGAAATTAAGTCATTTTTCTTTTTCATAAAAATACCTCCTAAAATTTAATAGAAAAGTAGTGAAAATAAGTATTACTTATTATTCTACTATTAAAATTGAATTAATACAATAAAAAATAACTTAAAATATAGTTTGCTCATATTTTGTTAAATTATTTATAATGGCAATATAAAATTGAAAATTATATCTAAAACTTTACCCAATATAGAGAATATTTTAAATATAATGATATATTTAAAAAATAAAAAAAATATAGTTTAAATTTAATAAAATAATCTTAAAATATAAATCCATTGTAAATAATGTGGTTTAAGTGTATAATATTTACAAGGTTATATTTACAAGATTATAATATAACTCAATTAAAAATCATAATATTTAATATTTAATTGTAGTTAATATTCAAGGAGGGTTTATTATGGCAGAGATTTTAATTGCAACAGAAAGAAATGAAAAAGGAAAGGCAGCAAGAAAAAAAGGATTTATACCAGGAATAATTTATGGAAAAGATATAGAAGGTAAAAGTGTAAATTTTGAAAAAGGAAAACTTATAGCTTTTCTTAAAGAAAAAGGAGAAAAATCAAAAATAAATTTCAAATTAAATGGTGAAAACAAGCAAGGAATAATAAAAGAAGTTGGAAGAGATGCTGTTACATCAAATATAATACATATAGATATTCAAGAGGTTACAGCATCTGAAGAGGTAAAATGGACTATTCCAATAATATTTGAAGGAAGAGAAAAATTAAAATCAAAAGATCTATATATACAAGTTTATTTACAAGAAGTAGATGTAGAAGGAAAAGCATCTGAAATACCAAATAATATTACAATAGATGTTGAAAAGCTAGAACTTGGTGAAGAAATAAAGGTTAAAGACTTAAACATTGATAGTAATATAAAAATATTTAATGAATTAGAGGATACTATAGCTAGAATATCTAGTTCACAAGATACAAATATAGGAAGTGAAGAAGAAACAGATGCTGGAGAAGTTGAAATAGTAGAGTAGAATATAATAAAACTAGAAAATATTATAAAAAAGCCCCGTAGGGGGCTTTTTTATTTAGTAAATTATTAAAATAAATCACTATAACTTATATATCCAAAATGTGATTTAGCATATTTTATACCGTTTAAAATAGCTTTTTCCATAGTCTTTACAGCTAACATTCCAACAGTATTTACATCACATTTAACTTTATTTGTTGATAGAGTAAATATAGTATCACCATCAAACATAGAATGGGCAGGATTCATAGTTTTTCCATAGGCATTATGAGCCATAGAAGAAACCTTTGTACATTGAGATTTAGTTAATGTTGCATTTGTTATAATTGCACCTATGGTAGTGTTTCCTATAAATGCGTTTCTATCTTCATTATAACTAGAAATTAGTATATTTTCCGTATTTAAAAATTTTCTATCTTTAATGACTCCTGCTAATATTTTACCATTATTAGGATCTATAACATCACCTAAGCAGTTTACTGCCACAATGGCACCTATTTTTAAATTACCAATCTGAATTGAATAGGTCCCTAGTCCACCCTTCATTGCATTTTTAGGACCTAAAATTTTACCTACAGTAGCTCCAGTACCAGCACCTATGTTTCCTTGTAAATTTTTGTAGGGTTTCTCAGAATTTAAACAGGCTCTATATCCCATAGCTTTATCTGGACGTATATTACTTTTACCTATATCTAAATCATATAAGACTGCAGAACAGACAATAGGAACTTTTCCAAAGGCAGTTTCAAAGCCAATATTTTTTTCTTCAAGATATTCCATAACTCCTGTAGAAGCATCTAGTCCAAAGGCACTACCTCCAGATAAAACAATGCCGTGGACTTTATCTACTAAATTTATAGGATTTAAAAGATCGGTTTCTCTAGTTCCTGGTGAACCACCACGCACATCTACACCACAGGAACCTCCATCCTTACATAATATAACGGTACATCCTGTAGCAGCATCTAGATTTTCAATGTGTCCTATTTTTATGCCCTCTATGGAACTAATATTAATTTCTTTCATATATAAAATCTCCTTTAAGATAAAAAAGACCAATTTAAAGTAATTAATTATCCTTTAAATTAGCCTTTATTTTTAAATATATTATTTCCTTAATTTTTTTATAGCAGTAACTACCGGAATGGCTATGGCAGCAGATAAAATTGCTTCTGGAATTCCATTAGCTATACCGATTCCTAAAATAGCTTTTCTAGCGGCTGGCACACTCATGTTAAATATTTTTGCATACCTCTCTACATAAATTAAGTACATTAAACCTAAGACTCCAAAAGTATTTGTTAAAGAGCCTATTATAGCACCTAGAGCTATTTTAAAACTAGAAAACTTAATAAAAGCTAATTTATAAAAGTAGTAAGATACAATACCAATTAAAATTCTTGGTAATACAGATACAATAGGATTCATAAAAACAAAAGATAAAGGTGTAGGATTAGTCATAGCATTTATTATGCTAAATATCCCAAATATAAATCCTATACATGCACCAACTACTGGTCCTTCGAGTATAGCTCCTATTATTACAGGGACGTGCATTATAGTAGCACTAACTGGCGGTATTGGGATAAATCCCAATTTAGTAACGCCTAACAGTATAGAAATAGCTGAAAGCATACCGATTATAGCTATTTGTTTTGTGTTAAGCTGAAGAGTTGTTTTTAATTTTTTTTCCATAAAATTTACCTCCGTTCTTATTCCTTTATACAAGGATATAATTCGGAATTTTCTTATTAAACCACATGTGTTCGGTTTCATAAGAATACCGACGAAAATATTTTAACATGTTTTTAAAAAAAAGTAAAAGGGTTTTTGTTAAAAGTTTATCAAAAATAATATATTAATAATTATAGGCGGGAAAAAATAATTTCTTCACTAATTAATTTATGTCCTTTAGCACTTAGATGTATTCCATCTACATAAAGAGAATCCCACTCATTTTTATGTTCATTAAAAAGGGTAAAAAAGTCAAAAAATTTAATTCCTTTGTTTTTGCAAAACTGTATTATGCTTTTTCTATAATTATGAATTTTTATATTTACTTCTTCATAATTTACGTAGGGATCCCAAAAAGTTTTAGCTACTTCAGGATAAGTGGGGGGTTGTATACCTATGTATACTTTTATGTTATAATTCATAACTTCTTTACTTATGTAAGTTATATTTTCTAAAGTTTTATTATATGCATAATTCATTAAAAAATCATTTGTTCCACCCATTATAATTACTCCATTGGGCTTAAGTTTTATTATATCTTCATAGGATCTAAAAAGCATTCCAGAAGATGTATCGCCATTTAATCCCCTGTTAATAAAAGTTATATTAAGTTTATCATTTAAAATATTTATCCAATTTTCATTGCTTTGCACACCGTATCCAAAAGTTATACTATCACCAATACACACAATTTTCATAAAAGTTCTCCTCTCTTAAATTTATATAGATTAATATAGCATAATAGATGAAATTAAGCATATAGAAAGAATTATATTCTTTGGATTAATATCTTTATATGTTATAATTATTCCAACTAGGAAGGTGGGATAAAATGAAGAAAATAAATAATAAAAATCATATTATGAAATTTATTTTATACTTTCTATTTGTTATTCTAATAAATTTTGACAATGTAGTTTTTGCAAATAATAATATTTATAATGATCACGATAAACTGAATAAAAGCTTTTCAACTTTATTAAAAGATGAAACATACGAAGAATACAATAATGAAATATTAGATCAAATAAAATATTTGATGAATAATGTTTATTATTATGATATTCCTGAGAGTTTAGCTAATGCTAAAACTGTAAAAGAAATTATGAATAAAATAGATGACCCATATACCCAATATTATACTTCTGAAGAATTTAAAAAATTACAGGAAAATATAAATAATGTAGTTCCAGGAGTAGGTATATATTATAAAAAACATGAAGAAGGAATTGAGATAATAGGTATACTTCCTGGTTCATCAGCAGAATATTCAGGATTAAAAGTAGGAGATATTGTAGTAAGTGTAGATAGAAAAGAAATAAAGGAATTAAGTGTTGAAAGGATAGATAAATGAGTGAATTCGGAAACTAATTTCCAATTGGCTCCAAAATGGCTTTAATATTATTTTAGTGCGGAGCATTTGTTATATTACTGTTTTTATTTAACTTTATTTTAAAAAAGAGTATAGCAAAGCTAACTCACCGATAGGTGAATTTTCTTAAAATTTAACAATTATCTAGACTAGCATGCTTTGTTTGCAGTTAATTTTATAATGTCTAATAGGTTAGTTTTAGAAACAGATAGTTGAGCATCCAAATGAATATTGATGCTATGGATTAATGTCCACCAAGACCAACGTTTTTTACCACGGCAGTGGGTTTGTTCCATGTTGTAGTCTTCAAGTATTCTTTTATTTACTCGCTCTGAAGAAGTTCTCTTTTTCATTATTTGTTTCCAAAGGTCAGAGTTTCTAGGTATAGCAGTAAATAAACGTAAGTCATCACTTGGCTTTACGTATATTACACGGCCGTAGGCACTAGGAGAACATTCTTCCTTATGAGGACATTCTTTAATTTTACCTTTTACTAAAGGACATCTATATTTAATTCTACTTCTGCCTTTATCGTACCAATCATATACCATTGGTTGGTTGCATTTGCAGATGGGAATACCGTCCTTAGTATATCCAATTGGTGGTTCATATTTATTTTTACCTTCACCCTTTGGATTAAGGGATATAACAGCTTTTATATTCCATTCATTAAGAAGCTTATACGTAGGATAGTTATCATGAGCAGCATCTGCGATGAACTTATCAAAGTTAAATTGAGGATACATCTTTCTAACTTCTGAAAGTGCAAAAATTGCAGTAACACCATCATAACGCTGCGCTTGTACCATCCTAAAATATATAGGAAGATCCTTTTTAAGTTTAGGATTATAGACACTAAGAAAATATAGGCAATGACCATAATACCATTTTTCGTGGTAACTGTCCCAACCGCGTCTAGCGTCAGGGTCAGAGAATCTTCTATTACATTTGCAGTTAAAAATACCTTTTTTAATGCAATCACAGGTCTTAATGCCTAATGAGCTACCGCCAGTTTCAAGACAGGTACCATCTCCTGATATATCAAGTTTTTGAGTATTACCAAGGAGACCGAGTTTAGCGGAAGGCTCAATAGCTAACTTAGCAAAAATTTGTTGAAATAGCTTTTCAGGGCGAGTTTCGACAGTTCGTCCTTTAAGAGCCTGTTCAACTAAATTTTTAATAACACCAGGATGTTTTGGTGGTAGTTTTTCATTCTTGCCAAGTTTTTTGTGGGGCTTGGAAGTAAAAGAATGAAGTGAGTCCTTGGCTGATTTTTCAGCCTTAGGGCTCATACCCCAAAATCTCGATATGAAATCATAATGAGTACCTAATCCTGGTACATTAGATTTTTCAACACCAATGATGGTGCAAAGTATATCATGTGCACGTAAGTGCTTAATCCATTTTTGTAGACTATGAAAACCTAAGTCAGACATTAATATAAATGATCTGAAGAGTTCCGGTTGCTGGTTTGAAGGTTTACCAGTTAGAGAATATGTTTCTCTAATTAATGGTTTTATATCATCAAGATTTAAATTATATAGTTTTTCAATACTTGATGAGTAGTATTCCACGATAGTGGGATCAGTTTTATAAAGTTCACTAATGCTTGACAAAAGAAGACTTTGGTAATCACAATGGCTACGCCAATAACCTAACATAAAAAATCACCTCGCAATATTTTGTAAATAGTTTCTATAGTGCGAGGCTACAAATTTTACAAACTTTGTCAAGTGATTTTGGAAAAAATATAAGTTTTTTTGATATTTTGTTTAAAATTCTGGGGGGAAGTTAAAATTGACACCCTTCGGGATTAAGATAAATGGAGGCCTAAGGGTTTCCGAATATATTTTAAATATATAAGGGGAGAAGAAGGAACTAAGGTTATATTGGACATAAAAAGAAATTCTCAATTAATAACTTTTATATTAGAGAGGAGAACTGTAGAAATACCAACAGTGGATTCTAAATTATTAGATAAAAATGCAGGATATGTACATATAAAATCTTTTGGAAATAAAACTCCAGAACTTTTCAAAAAGAAAATAGAATATTTATTAAGTAATGATATAAAAAGTTTAATTGTAGATTTACGTGGAAATCCAGGAGGATATACAAGTTCAGCTTATGAAATAGCAGGATGTTTAATAGGAAGTAAGACTGTTACTATGATGAAAGATAATAAAGGAAACGAAAGTTTTTATAGGGGTACATCTCAAGATTTACTTAGAGATTTACCTATAATATTTATAACAGATAAAAATACAGCATCTGCTTCAGAAATATTAACATCAGCAGTAAAAGATTATGATAGAGCTTTTGTTATAGGGAATAAAACCTATGGAAAAGGGGTACAGCAGACTTCATTTATACTTTTAGATGGAAGTTTTTTAAAGGTCACAACTCATGAGTTTTTTTCACCATTGGGTAATAAGATAAATAAAATTGGAGTAGAACCACATTTTAATACAGAAAAAATTGATCCTTTAAAAGTTGCAGAACTTTTATTTTCAGGAAATCAATACAGAGAATATAATAGCCAATTAATAAAGTTAAGTATTGATGGAAAAGAATTTATTATAGATATTAAAAAAGGAAAAGACAGAAATTACAGAAGTGCTTTTAAATATATTATAGAAAATTCTGATGGAGATAGTATAGAAATTGGAAGTAAGGATAATTGGGTAAAATTTGATAAAAATAAGATAAGTAATGATTTTTATTTTGATAATTTAAAGACTATGGAAAGTTTAACTAAAAGTAGTAAAGATACTGAATTTACAGTGAAATTTAATAAGGATATTCGTCCAAGAACTGTTAATGAATTTAATGTGAAATTAGTAGAAGGTACTTTTTTTGAAGAAGTTCCATTAGAATATTTTGTAGACAAAAGCAATGAAATTAAAATAAAGTGTAAAGAAGTTTTAAATACTGACAAAGAATATTATTTGTTAGTAGAAGGCATAGAGTCTATAGATGGAATGCCTCTAAAAAATGGATCAATAGCTAGGGTATATGTGTATTAAATAAAAATTTATAAAACTTTAATAAAGAAATACAAGAATTTGTGATAATATATATTCAAATAAGTAATTATAATTAATATGATGAAATAGCTGATTCATAGGAGGGGTTTTATTTGAATGATTTTTGGAAAACTGAATCCCGAAGTAGTTTTACCAGATCAAGAGAAGATATTTCTTTAGAAGCTTTAGGTAAAAGCATAAAAGAGAAAATAAAAGAAAGAATGGAATTTCTAATACTCAGATGTCCTAATTGTTCACAAAAATTAAGACTTCCTAGAAAAAAAGGTAATATATTGGTAACTTGCCCGAGATGTCTTTTTAAGTTCAAATCAAGAACTTAATTATTGTAAAACGATAGGAGATAGAGATGAAGAATTTAAAAAATATAGAAGAAATGGAAAGTGTCATTAATAAAAATGAAATGGCTCTTATATATATATGGGGGAATAGTTGCAATGTATGCCATGCTTTAAAAGCTAAAATAGAAGAAGTTATAAAGGAATATCCTAATATACAATGTTATGATGTAGAATTAGATAAAGTAAAGGAAATTCAGTCAAGATTTTCAGTATTTACTGTTCCGATTATTTTATTTTATATAAAAGAAAGAGAAACTCTAAGGGAATCAAGATACGTAAATATTAAAGAATTTAAAAATAATATAGATAGATATTATAAATTATATTATTTTTAAATAAGTTATTTAAGCACTAGTATTTTACTAGTGCTTTTTATATAAAAAGCATTATCAATAGTGATATATATCACTATTGACATATATCACTATTGATAATATGATAAATATGATAACTGTATTTAGGAGGGAATTATATGGAAAAGATTGCATTAATAACAGATACTACTGCAGATTTATCTGAGGATATTATAAATAAATATAATGTAAATGTACTACCATTTAGAATCATATATAAAGATAGAGAATATAAAGACAGAATAGATATTACACCAAAAGAAGTATATGAAAACCTATATAAAGAAATACCAACATCTTCTTTGCCATCAATGGAAGATATAGATAATCTATTTATAAAATTAAAAAAAGAAGGGTATACTCATGCAATAGCTGTAGTACTATCTTCTGGATTATCAGGTATATATAATGCTGTAAAATTAGTAAGCGAAAATCATCCAGAGATAAATACTTATGTATATGATTCTAAAAGTATATCTGCAGGAGAAGCTGTATTTGTGGAAAAATGTATTGATATGATAAATAAAAATGAAAAGTTTAGTAATATAATAAAAGAAATGGATAAATTAAGAGAAAGGTGTCATTTGTTTTTTATGGTAGATACTTTGGAATATTTAAAACGTGGTGGAAGGATAGGAAAGATTTCTGGAGCTATAGGAGAATTGCTAAATATAAAGCCAATAATATCTATAGATAAAAATGATGGTAAATATTATACAGTAAATAAAGCTAGAGGTAAAAAACAGTCTATAAATAAGTTGATAGATGAAATAAAAAAGATATTAAAAAATAATAGAGCATGTATATATATGGGACATGGAAATGGTTTAGAAAACTGTAAAAATGTCTATGAAAATATAAAAAAATTAAATAATATATTAAAAGTACAATTTATAGGGGAGATAAGTCCTGTATCTGGAGTTCACAGCGGACCTGGACTTGTAGGCATAGTTGTAGTAGAGGAGCCTTGATTTAAATGACAAAAGGTTTATCTAATAATATAGAGTATAATTATGATAAATACAAAAAAGAGTTAAAAAATCTTAAAAAAATTGAAAAGGAAAATAAGGCAGTAGGACAGGTTTTTACTAAAGGACTGTTACCTTTATATGTTCTACATATACTAAGTTTATCACCAACAAATGGAAATGATATTGCAACCCAAATAGGTAAAAAAACAAATGGACTTTGGATACCTAGTACAGGAGGAATTTATCCCCTATTAAAAAAATTTGAAAAGGAAAATTTAGTAGTAGGAAAATGGGATGACAAAAATAATAAAATGCAAAAGATATATACTATAACTGAAAAAGGCAAGGAAGCTTTAGAAGAAAAAAAATATCTATTAAAACAAAATATAGAAGAAGCTTTAAAAGTATTTAATATAGTTTATGAAGATTTATATAAATAATATAAATCTTTTTTTATATAAAAAAATAGTAAAAATATGATATAATTAAAAGAAAGATAAAAATATTAAAGAAAACGTTTTATTAAAATACTTAAGATTGGGGGATCTTATGAAAAAAAGGATATTAATATCGGGATATGGAAATGTAGGTAAAGAAATAGTAAGATTAATACAAAAAAATAACGAATATTATAAGAAAATGTATGATTTAGAACTTTTAGTATGCGGTATATTAGGTAGTAAAGGATGCATTTTTCAAGATTTTGGATTAAATTTAAATGCTCTTTTAGAATTCGGAAAAGGTTCTGATGCAATTATTAAGTATTCAAAGATTTACAGAGATACTTTTTACAATTATCCTGTATTTGAGGGAGATATATTTATAGATTGTAGTAAAAGTAATATAGTAGCAGAAGGACCGTCTTTTGAATATATAAAAAGTGCTATGGATAGAGGAATGGATATTGTATTAATATCTAAAGAAGCATTGACTAAAAATTTTAGTTATATAAAAGAACTTGCACAAAATAAGAATATAAGACTTAAATACAGTGGTGCTACTTGTGCAGCTTTACCAACTATAGATACTGCGTATTATAGCTTAGCAGGAACTAATATTACATCTATATATGGAATATTAAATGGAACCACTAATTATATTCTTACAAAAATGTCAAAAGAAGATTGTTCTTTTGAAGAAGCTTTACAGGAAGCTAAAAATCAAGGTATTGCAGAAAGTGATGCTTCTTTAGATATAAAGGGCATAGACAGTGCCAGTAAAATTCTTATAATATCTAATAGTGTATTAGGTACAAATTTTAATCTAAAAGATGTGAAAATTCAAGGAATACAAAATATAAATAAAAGTGATATAGAAAGAGCTAAGAAAGATAAGAAAGAAATAAAACTTATAAGTGAAGTGTGTTATGAAAATGGCAATTATAATATAGAAGTATCACCAAAACTAATAGAGAAAAATAGTGAATTAAACCTTGTAAAGGGGACTAATAAGGGAATAGTTTTTTGTACAGAAGAAATGGGAAAGTTATTTGTATTTGGAGGAGCTTCAAATCCTAGAGGAGCAGCTACTGCAGCAATAAAAGATGTTATAAATATTTCAAGAGGAAATTAGGTAATGGTGAATATGTAAATTGGTGCTATAATATGCTGAAAGGAGGTGAGTTGTTTTACTGAGGTATATATTTTTAGGCTAGCACTAATGAGGAGGGGATTAAAATTAAATCTTTAAAAAATAAACTTATGACAATATCTATATTTTTAGTTGCAATTCCTGTCTGTTTATCTATTTTTATTTCCAATTATTATATGAACAAAAACCTTAGACCTCATATACATGAAGACCATGGTGTTTTATCTAACACTATAGCTAATGGAGTAGCAGATTATATGACTAAGGCTTATGTTTTAACAGAAGAGCTAATAAGTAATGATTATGTTAGAGAGTTTAATGCAGAAAAACAAAATATAGCTGTAAAGGATACTATAAAAAGAAATCCATATTTTGATTTATTTTGTATACAAGATATGAAAGGAGATCAAACAGCTAGAAGTAAAGGAAAATTAGCGAATAGAGCAGACAGATGGTGGTTTAAGCAAAGCGTAGAAACTAAAAAACCTTTTGTAAGTAAATCTTATTTGACAGTAAATGATGACAGTGAGGCTATAAATTCTATTATATTTCCTATCATTGATAGTAAAGGACAAATGCGAGGGGTAATGGATGCGGATTTAAAACTGGACGAGCTTCAAAAAATGGTAGAGAAGTATAGTACAGACAAAACTTATGCATATGTAATAGATGGTGAGGGAGCAGTTATAGCTCATCCTAATAAAACAGAAGTTCAAGAGATATATAATTATAAAACATTACAAAAAGTTGTTAAACAAAAAGATTCCTCAGGGAAAGTAATAAAAGATAAAAATGGTGTTCCAGTAACAAAAAAAGAACCTATAGAAGTGCCAGATAAATTAAAAGAAATAGTAGAATTAGCACTGAATGGTAAATCAGGTATAGTAGAGTATAAAAATAAAGATGGAGAAAAGGTAATAAGTTCTTATGGAACTATAAAGCTCCCTGGGGATTCAGATAATTGGGCTGTAATAACAACTCAAAAAGAAAAAGATGCATTTACAATGATATATGATATTAGAAATAGAATTATGATAGTAGGTCTTATTTTATTAATATTAGCTATAATATTATCTTACATAGCAGCTAATAATTTAACTAAACCTTTAACTAGTTTAGTAGAACTAACAGAAAAAGCGTCAAAAGGAGATTTAACAGTTAAATCTGACTATCATTCAGAAGACGAAATAGGTATATTAAGTACGTCTTTTAATAATATGATTGATAATATGAAAGCACTTATATTTAATATAAAAGAAGTTACTGAAGTAGTAACAAGTGCTACTGAAAGCCTATTAGCATCTACTCAACAAACTTCAAGTTCTATAAATGAAGTTGCTGAAAGTATGACTAATGTAGCAGTAGATATAGAAAAGGAATCAGAAAATGCTAGAGATGGAGTTCATTCTGCATCAGATTTATCAAATGAATTGGATTCAGTTTCTAAAAAGATAATGGAAAGTGAAGAATCTTCTAGAAATGTATATAATATATCTAATAAGGGCTTTGAAGTTATTAGAAAATTAGAAGAAAAAAATGAAAGAAATAGTATAGTTTCAAAAGAAGTTACAGAGGTTATAAATTCATTAAGTGAAAAAGCTAATAGTATAGGGATGATAGTAGAAACAATAACATCTATTTCAGAAGAAACAAATTTATTAGCTTTAAATGCAGCTATTGAAGCTGCAAGAGCTGGAGAAGCTGGAAAAGGATTTTCAGTAGTAGCGGAAGAAGTAAGAAAATTATCAGAGAATACAGCAGAGTCAACTAATAATGTGAAATCTATTATTACTAATATACAAAAAGACATTAAACTCGCTCAAACTACAATTAAACAAATAGAGGAAGTTGCAATAGAACAAAATGAAGCAGTCAATATTACAAAGGATACATTTAAAGAAATAAATACTTCTATAGAAGGAATTGTGGAAAAAATTGATACTATATCTAAGAGTTTAGTTAGTGTAGATAGTTGTAAAACTAATTTAATATCAGTAGTAGAACATGTATCTTTCATGGCAGAGAGTGTATCTGAGGCAACACAAAATGTATGTGGTGCAACAGAGGAACAAAATGCTGAAATGGAACAAATAAGTGCATTAGTAGAAGACTTAAATAATATGACTCAAAAATTAATAGGAGAAGTTAAGAACTTTAAGATAGAATAATAAAAAGTAAGGGTTAATCCCTTACTTTTTATTTATGAATTTCTTTAAAATTACTAATTCTTTCTTTTCTGTAAAGGCTTTTGGGTTCTAAATTGATTTGCTTATTTTCTAGAAGGGACATTATTCCCGTTGTTTTTTTTGTAGTATTACTAGTACAGATAGGACAGCTACATTTTTCGTCTTCGGCATGATTGGGTTCAGTATAAGTTGTTATAACTCCTTCATAATTTCTAAGGACTACTTTAGTAGGAGATTGACTTATTAGATATTGAGGCATAACTGGTATTTTACCGCCACCACCTGGGGCATCTACAACAAAAGTCGGCACAGCAAAACCAGAAGTGTGTCCCCTAAGACCTTCAATTATTTCTATACCTTTAGAAACTTTTGTTCTAAAATGTTCAATACCTTGGGATAAGTCACATTGATATAAATAATATGGTCTAACTCTCATTTTTACTAATTTATGAACAAGATCTTTTTGAATATATACACAGTCATTTATACCTCTTAAAAGAACAGTTTGATTTCCAACAGGTATACCTGCATTAGCTAATTTCTCACAAGCTTTTACTGAATACTCTGTAATTTCATTTGGGTGATTGAAATGAGTATTAACCCAAATAGGATGATATTTTTTTAATATATTAACTAAATTATCTGTTATTCTCATTGGATTAACAACAGGAGTTCTTGTTCCAAATCTAATTATTTCAACGTGGGGTATGTCACGTAATTTTTTTAATATATATTCAATTCTTTCATCAGATATCATAAAACCGTCACCACCGGATAAAAGTACATCCCTAACGGTTGGAGTATTTTTTATATAGTCAATGGCCATATCAATTCTATTTTGTGGCATAGAATTATCTGTATGACCTGCAAATCTTCTTCTAGTACAATGTCTACAGTACATAGAACACATATCGGTAACAAGCAATAATACTCTGTCAGGATATGCATGAGTTAATCCCGGAACTGGAGAAGATGCATCTTCTTGTAATGGATCAAACATATCTGCATCGGAGAAATTTAACTCATTAAGAGTAGGGACAGCTTGTTTTCTAATGGGGTCATTTGGATCAGTTGGGTTTATTAGAGTTGCATAATATGGTGATATACCCATTCTTAGTGTTTTTAGACATTTATCTATTGCTTTTTCTTCTTCTGGTAATAAGTTTATGATCTTTTTTAATTGGTCTATGGTAGTAACTCTATTTTTTACCTGCCATTTCCAATCATTCCATTGTTCTTCACTTACATCTTTCCATAATTCTATTGTTCTGTAATCTTTCATATGAAACCTCCTAAACTATATATTCTCTAATGAAATAGAATTTTTTATTGTTTTTATAATTTGACTTAATTTAAAATGTATATCTTCTTTGATATTATCTCTTTTATAATGAAAATCATTGGGATCTAATAGATAGCTGTGGGTTATGCCTAATACTTTTTTATTAGTTTTGATAGCGTCTAATAACATTTGGGATAGTTGTTTAGAAGGAGTGGAATCTAATCTAAATTCGGTATCTTTATCAAAAGCATATACAGGAATTGGAGTTAAAAGATTATTTGTAACACTGTATTGTTCTCTATAGATGTTGTGGGATTCATACTTTATATCCGTTAATTCAAGTAATGCTTTTGAAGTATCATCATTCATTGAAAAATATCCACCTCTATATATTTCAATAGGCTTTATTCCCTTTTTATGAAGATAGTCCATACAATTACTAATTATTAATTTTTGTTCTTCATAAGGATAAAAAGATAAAAGTTCTTCATTTTCTTTTATAAAGGGACATTTAACTTTTATTTCATTAGGTAAATTATCAGGATGGATATGAAGACCAAAAATCACATTATATTGTTTAATTTTTTCTACTAAACTTAATTCATTTAACATGTTAGCAAAGTATGGGGATATAAATAATATAGTGCAAATATTATTATCAGAAGCTAGTTTAAGAAATGTTTCTAGATTTTTCACGTTGTTTTCTAGGTTCTTATCAAAATTAGTTCCTTCGCAATCCATTGATATTGCAAAGTCGAAACCATCTGTTTTGAATATATTACTTATGTTATTCAAAATTGCATTCCTCCTAGTTAATAAATGTATTGAAAAATTACAACTTATATCTTATAATGAAGTTGTAACTAAATAATAACAATATTATACTATAGTTAATATTTCCTTGTCAAAAACTTTTATTGAAAAAATAAAAAATTAAAAGTTTGTTTAAAAACTTAAAATATATTAAAATAAAAGGGGTGTTTATATGATTAGTTTAGGGTTCCCAAGAATGCATAAAGAGCAAAATGAAAAAAGAGATTTTCTACCTGATTTTTTTAGAATGATGAAAAGTGAAAAAGCAGATTTTTATTTAGAACAAGGATATGGATCAGCTATGGGAATATCAGAAGATGAATATTTAAAAGCAAATGAACGCATAAAATTTGTTTCAAATAGAGAATGTTATGAAAAAGATATAGTAGTAGTTTTAAGGTCACCAGAATTTAATGAAATAGATTGTATGAAGGATGGAAGTACTTTAGTTAGTATGTTGCATTATCCAACTAGGGCTACAAGAGTTAATAAATTAAAATCTAAAAATATATTTGGAGTTTCCATGGACTCGTTAAGAAATGATTTTTTAGAAAGAATAGTAGTTAATTATAATGGCACCTCTGGCAATGGAATGGAGATGGCTTTTCAAGAACTTTCTAAGAGTATGGAAGATTTTTATTCTAAAGAAAGAGGAATTATTAATGTTACAATATTAGGTATGGGGATGGTTGGTTTATATGCAGCAAAATCAGCAGGTAAATATGGGAATTTGGGACTTAATTCTAAGATGAAGGAATTAGGTACAAAAGGTGTAAAAGTTAATTTATTACCAAGAAGTATTACTTCTGATGAAGAAGAACTTATAAAAATCATAAAAGAAACAGATATATTAGTGGATGCAACCACCAGAGAAGATGCAACAAAATATATAATATCAAATGATTTAATAGGTTATTTAAAGTCACATGCTGTAATTTTAGATTTAACAGCGGATCCTTATTTAACAGATGTGAATCCTATTCAAGTAAAGGCTATAGAAGGTATACCTACAGGTACATTAGATAAACCTGTAATATATGAAGATGATGAAATATATGAAGCAATACCAAAAGAAGTTGTAAGCAAAAATAGAAGAATTGTAGTAGGATGTAATGCATGGCCAGGTATAAAGCCTAAAGAATGTATGCACTTATATGGAATTCAACTATTTCCTATAGTTCAAAAATTAATAAGGATAGATAAAAGCATGTTTACAGATAAAAGTGATGATTATTTTGAAAGAGCTATTTATAGGGGAACTATAAAATATTTTGAGGAAAACGAAAAAAGATAAATAAAAAATATAATTATATATAGTAATTGATAACTATTATTTATAATAATAAAATATATAATAAATGGAGGAAGTATTATGAAGTGTCATCAAGGAGGGGCGTTATATAAAAATATAGCACTTGATATTGCCAATCGAATTGTACTAGGAGAACTTAAAACTGAAGAAAAAATAAGTGGAAGATCTACTTTAGCAAGTATGTACAATGTATCACCGGAAACTATAAGAAGATCTATTGCTCTGTTAGAAGATATGGATGTTGTACTTTCTACTAAAGGTAGCGGTATAGAAATTATATCCGTTTCTGCAGCAGAAAGATTTATAGAAAAGCATAAAGATAATGAATACTTAGCTACAGTCAGAGAAAACATAGTAGAACTTATGAATAGAAAGAAAAAAATAGATAATGAAATCCAAGTAAACTTTGACAAAATATTAGATTTTACAGATAGGTTTAAAAATATAACACCGTTTACGTTAATAGAAGTTGAAGTAAAAAAAGAATGTGCTGTGCTAGGTAAAAAAGTCAATGAATTAAGATTTTGGCAAGCTACAGGAGCTACAATAGTAGCTTATAGAAGAAAAGGAGATATTGTAATTTCACCGGGACCTAATTATATATTTCAAGATGGAGATATAATAGTGGTAATTGGAAATGGCAATGTATATGAGAAAGTAAATAGATTTTTATATAATGGTAACATAGGATAAATAAAATTAAAAAATAAAAGGATGTGATATTTGAATTTAATCACATTCTTTTATTTTTGTGGGTATTATAAAAAAATTAAAATTGACAATGTAGTTAAAAGTAATATATACTTGTAATTTATAGTGAGTTTTAATGCAATGTTGATATTTTGAGGTGGTATTTTGAAAAAATTTAAAGATAAATCTTATAGAAACTTTATAAAATTATATAAAGAAAATGATGAAAGATGGAAGTTTTTTTTCATAGGTATAATTTTAGCATTTATATCCTTAATAATTTTTATAAATATAGTACAACTATATTTTAAAGGAAAAGGCAGTTTTAAAATGGATGTTTCAGCTATAAATTATTTTAGATACATAGAAAGTGATAGTTTGAGCAGAATATTTAAGTGTATTACATATATAGGGGATCCATATACAGTAATAATCATTACATTAATTATCACTGTTATGTTATATTTAAAAAAAATGAAGAGTGAAAGTGTATTCTTTGCTTTTAATATACTAGGAGTTGCTATTTTTAATGAACTATTAAAGAGATCTTTTAGGAGAGATAGACCTACTGTTAAGATAATTGAAGCTACTGGATACAGCTTTCCAAGTGGTCATTCAATGACATTTTTAGCTTTTGCTATTATTCTTTCATACTTAATATTAATATATTCTAAAAATAAATTTAAATCCTATTCTATATCCATAGGTCTTATAATTTTAGCTATAGCTATAGGATTTAGTAGAGTTTATTTAAGAGTTCATTATTTAAGTGATGTATTGGCAGGTTGGTCTGCAGCAATGTTTTGGGCAGGAATAAATATTTCTATACATAGGTATTCTTACTATAAAAAAATTACTATGTAATTTTTTTATAGTAAGAATAATGAACAACTAATAATGAATAATGAATAATTTAGGTAGATTTTCTTCCTTTGGTCAGAAAATCTTTAATTTTATTAGATAATACAAATAATTAATATATGAATTAGTTCGTTTAGCGAAGCTAAACATCAAGGTTTTATTTTTTTACTGTTTCTTCTTCTAAGCAACTAGTACTAGAATCATCACAATTTTCTTGTAGTATTACTTTAATATCTTGTACTTCTCTTAAAATTTTTTCTAACAGTTCTTCTTTATTATCCATATATAATACCTCCTAAAATGTTGTACAAGCTAATTATACTATTGAGTTTAATAAAAATATATAGAGGATAAAAGGGAAAACATACATTAAATGTAATGACGAGTTAAACTACTTTATAATACTCATATCTTTAATTGTTATGGTCCTACATTGTATTCTAAAAGACCATCTTTTAAAATCTTATTTTGATTTAAGACCTGATCCGCATAAGGGAATAATTACTTTGCCATTTTTAGTAATATCATTTTTCTTTATATAGTCAAATAAGGCTACAAAAGTTGCAGCAGTAGTTGGTTCTACATAAAATCCTTTTTTAGCAAGAAGTTGTTTTGTTTTTGGAATATCTTCTTCTGAAGCTGTAATTATTTCTCCATTTACTTCTCTAAGAGCTTTTATAATTTGCCATCCTCTTTTAGGATCTGCAATGGCAATTCCTTCGGCAAGGGTTCCCTTATTTTCTACAGGTTCTATGTAATCTTTGCCTTTAGTAAATGCTTTATATATAGGAGCACAATTAGTAGCTTGCACAGCTATTATTTTAGGTATTCTTGAAATAAGTCCAGTATTTAAGAGATCTTTAAATCCATAATAAGCCCCTAGTACCAAAGTACCATTTCCAAGTGGAATTACTAATGCTTCTGGAATTTCTCCCTTTAACTGTTCATATATTTCATAGGCATAGGTTTTAGTTCCTTGATAGAAAAATGGATTGTAGACATGACTTGCATAAAAACCTTCTCCTCTTTCTACAGCATTTAAAGCAGCTTTAGCAGTGTCTTCTCTACTTCCAGGTATAATATGAACCTTTGCTCCATGAGCTTCTATTTGAGCTATTTTCTTTTGAGAAGTATTGTAAGGTACATATATATCACATTCTATGCCTGCTCTAATGGAAGTGCCTTTATATATCTAAATAAACTCCAATTATCTTTTATAATATTTTCATTTGATAATTTTATTGAAAAGTACTCTAAATCTAGCATACCACCGCATTTGCATTTAAATATAGGCTCTTTTGTATCATAGAATTTTTTACATTTACTACACACATATTTTATAGTCATATGAAATCATCTCCTACTATATTTAATTTTACATAAGAAATTATTTAAAGGCAATATAGTATTTAGCGAATATTAAAAATTTTTGAATAAAATATAAAGACTAAGAAAGATTTTATTTCTTAGTCTCTATAAAGGGTTAAAATTTGTTATATTTAGGAACACTAATAGTTACAGAAGAATCATCTAATTCTTTTCCGTCTCTAGTATCGTAAACCTTTATAGTAATGGTTTTGGAATCTTTATATTGATTAAGTTCTAGTTCTTTACAGAATTCTACTATGTTATCATTATAGTTATAAGAAGCACTACTACTATTAATGAAAATCTCTTTTCCATTATCATCTAAAATTGCGACACGGTAAGGACTATCATTGTGCAAATACCACTGTCCTATATTTTTACCTGTAAATACTGCACCAAAAGGGCTAAAGGATATAGAGTCTATACATAGTTTACCATTGTCTATTTTTATATTTTATCAATAATTACTTTCTTGCAATACTTATTTATTTCAGATTTTTCAATTTCTATATCTATATTAGTGTCTATATCTTCGATGGAATTATAAACTAACATAGAAAATTTTAATTTATTAGGGAGATTTAATTTGCTTATATTATCATATCGAATAATTGTTATTTCACTAGGACTATTTTTAACCCTATTAAATTCACTTCCGGAAAAATTTTCAGTAGTTTTAAATACTGGATGTAAACTAACTCCTGCCATTTCTTCATCTTGAGTAAATGGTTTACCATCTAGTTTAGATAAAGTATAGGAATATATTAAAAAATTATTATCATATATAATATCATGAAGAGATACTCTGAAATTTCCAAGCTCTACTTTAGTGTCTATACCTTCAGCATATTTTACATACTCTTCTGGAGCAAAGAATATATTTTTAATGGTTTTAAGTATAGGTATATCTCCTCCCGATACTATTGGTGAAAATGAAAGCATAGCAATTAAAAAAACAGAAGCTGCTGCTATTATGGATTTATTTAATTTTCTTTTTTTATTAGGAAGAGAATTTAAAGTTTTAGTATAAAATTTATGAAATTCTTCATCCACTGTATCTTTTTTTACTTGTTTAAGCATTTCATCTAAATTATAATCTTTCACAGCTAAAGTCCTCCTTTTTATAAAGCATTTCTTGAAGCTTAGACTTAGCTCTAAATAATATTGATTTTACTGTTCCTTGTATACATTTTTAAGTTAAGATTGTCTTATATTATGTAAGGTACTTTATAGCATATTTTTATGTTATTTTATTAATAAGAGTTGCACTCACGTGAAGTAATAAATTTAGGATAAATTTATAATGGAATGTAAAGAATAAAAACATATAAATTAATAGAGGAGAGTAGAGTATGTTTATTCCTAAAAGAATAATTTTTGAAAAGGGCTCTTTAGATTATGAGATAGGTAAAAATATATATTATACATTTAAGTTTAAGGATAATGGGAGAAGAAAAAATACCTATGGAAATGATATATTCAGCCTGCATTGGATTAATAATTAGTTTAGTTGTAGGCTGCGTATTTAGCATATTGATATTTAATAAAAGAGATGTAAGGTAAAACTATGTATAAAATAACTATGGTATATGAAAAACATAATAAACTAACGTCTATAGTTGGAATAATAATAATTTTAATATATAATTTGTTTAATATAATGAATTTTTAATGAGGAGATGTATATGAAACATATAACTTTTGAAGATATAAAAAAGAATAAAGAATTTCAAACCTATATTCAAAAATGCGATGAACTACTTGGAGTCATGGGATATACTGAACATTCCTTTATTCATGCAGGCAAAGTTTCCTATACTGCAGATATCATATTGGATAATTTAGGATATAGCGAAAGGGAAAGAGAGCTTGCTCAAATAGCTGGATATATTCATGATATTGGCAATATGATAAATAGAATTGATCATGCTCAAACAGGGGCTATATTAGCTTTTGATATTTTAACTAGAATGGAAATGCCTCCTGAAGAAATTGCTACCATAGTTTCTTCTATTGGAAACCATGATGAAGGTACAGGTCAACCGGTAAATACAGTATCAGCGGCATTGATATTAGCAGATAAAAGTGATGTTAGAAGAAGCCGAGTAAGAAATAGAGATTTTGCTACTTTTGATATTCATGATCGAGTAAACTATGCGGTTGAAGATGCAAAGGTTAAAGTTAATAGTGAAAAAAGAATTATTTTATTAGAAATGAAAATAGACATCACCATTTCCTCTTTAATGGAGTATTTTGAGATATTTTTAAATCGTATGATGATGTGTAGAAAAGCAGCAGACTTTTTAAATTGTAAATTTGATTTAGTTATAAATGGTACTAAGTTACTATAGGAATTAAATTTTAATGAATAATTAAAGTGGATTTTCTTCCGCTTTGCGATAGAAAATCTTTAATATTTAAAGTATGAAGGTAGTTCAAATTTTGAACTACCTTTAATAACTTTACAAGGATTTTTTACAGCAATTACTACATAATATATCATACCTGTATTTTTAACTAGGTGTAGTGTATGGATATGAAATTATAAAAAAATTAGAGGAAAAGTCATCGGGGATTTTTAAGTTTAAAGAGGGAACTCTATATCCAATTTTACATGGATTAGAAGCTATGGGAATAATAGAATCTTTTTGGAATAAGGGGGATAATGGTAGAAACAGAAAATACTATAGGATTACTAAAAAAGGTAATGGATATTTAAAAGAAAAGAAGGAAGAATGGTCCACATTTCGCGTAGCTGTAGACAATATATTGTGGGAGGCAGTATTATGGGAATAGAAAAAGATGAAAGAGTTTGTAAATATTTAAATGAAATTATTTCAAAAGTTAGAAATAAAGAATCGCATGAGGAAATAAAGCTAGAACTTATATCTCATATAGAAGAACTTTATGATAGCTATGTGAAATCTGGTATGGGAAAGGATGAAGCTATAAGAAATAGTATTACTCAAATGGGAAATGCAGATATTATAGGTGAAAAGTTAGATAAAGTGCATAGAGGGAACCTAGAATGGGGAATAGTTGTAGCTACAGTTTTAATGAGTTTTATTGGAATATTTACAGCTATATTTATAGGAATAAGTGGTGAGATAACACATTATAACCAAAATAGTGGTAGGAATATGATAATTTCTACCTTAATAGGAATAACTTTAGCTATGGCTTTATACAAGTTTGATTATAGAGAGTTAAAAAAGTATTCAATACATATATTAATAGGAACAAATTAGCTTATGATTTTATCAATATTATTTTCCAACTATGTAAATGGTAGTAAGTATATAACCATTATGTCTATTTCCATAAATATTACTCCAATTTATTTGTTTTTAATGAGTATATGTTTACCTGGAATTTTACAAAACATAAAATTAAAAGGTACTATAGATTATTTAAAACTTATAGGTTCATATATAATACCTATTGTTTTGATAGCTATTATACCAGATATTTTTTATACATTTTATAGAAAACATATTTATGACATTTAATTTAGTACCAGTAATGTCAATAGGACTTCCTTTCATAAGTTATGGGGGAACATCTATGATAATAAATATGATATCTATAGGCTTAATAATGGGAATTTATAAAAGAAAAAGCTATGCATATACAATATAATTTTAAAGGAAAATTCAAATTATACAAACTTTATAGACACTTTGTAGACAAGGAACTTTTATAATATAAGTATATGATAATATTTATTTGGAAAAGTAACTATAGTAAGAGGTGGATATAAAGTGGAAACAAGAGATTATTTAACACCTGAAGAAATTGCTAATACAACGGTAGAAGTGGGAATAAAAAAGACAAACCTTTCATTTACACATCAGTTGATTTTAGGAATTTTAGCAGGAGCATTTATTGCATTTGCATCTGAAGGTTCTAATATGGCAGCATTTAACTTGTTTAGGAAACCTGAAACCTATGGATTAGGAAAAACCATGGCTGGGTTAATTTTTGGTACAGGACTTATGTTAGTCATTTTAGCAGGAGGAGAGTTATTTACAGGAAATGCATTGATTATTATTAGCGTTTTAGAAAAGAAAGTAAAATTAAGGGAAATGCTTAGAAATTGGTGTACTGTATACATAGGAAATTTAATAGGTTCTTTATTAATAGTTTTTATGATGGTTCAATCTGGATTATTTAATAGTGGAGCTAATGGTCTTGGAGGAGAAACCATTAAAATTGCTGCTTATAAGGTGAATTTACCTTTTATGTCTGCACTATATTTAGGAATTATGGGAAATTGGATAGTTTGTTTAGCAGTATGGTTAGCTTTTGCAGCAAAAAGTATGACAGGTAAGATACTTGGAATATTTTTTCCAATATGGCTATTTGTAACCTCCGGTTTTGAACATAGTATTGCCAATATGTATTATATACCTGCAGGAATATTAGCAAAATCAAATATTAATTGGGTTACTGCATCTTATGTTACATCAGAAAAATTAGGTACTTTAAATTGGAATAGTTTTATATTTAATAATTTAGTACCTGTAACCATTGGAAATATAATTGGTGGGACTATATTTGTAGGAGTTGTATATTGGTTTGTTTATTTAAAAGATAATAAATCAATAACAATTCAAAAGAAAGTGGAAAATAAAATTAATTTATAAATATAAAGATATATATAATGTGTTATAGATAGAATTAATATTCTTGAAATAACGCATTTTTTTAATAAAGTTAACATAAATTAGAATAAAAATTAATAGGGGGGAATGCTATGAATAAAATTGCATTTATAGGTGGCTTATTAATAGATGGTACAGGAAAGAAGCCTATAAAAAATTCCTTATTACTTGTTGATAATAAAAAAATTAAATATGCTGGACCAATGATGGAGATTGATGAAGAATACGAAAAAATTGATATAACAGGAAAAACTATTATGCCTGGATTAATTGATACCCATCTTCATTTTAGTGGAAATAGAACAGATAATGATACTGAGTGGGTATTAGAGCCTGTTATACAAAAGACTATTGTGGCTGTTGCCCAAGCTCGTGAAGCTCTTGAACATGGACTAACATCTGTAGGAGAAATTTCTCGTTCAGGTATATATATTCGCAATATGATTGAAGAAGGAATAATTCCTGGACCACGTGTAGTTGCAACAGGACTTGGATTTTGTAGAACTTCAGGACATGGTGATTCTCATAAATTACCTTTGGAATATAATAATATTTCACACCCTTGGGCAGAATGTGTAGACGGACCTTGGGATCTTAGAAAGGCAATAAGAAGAAGAATTCGTGAAAATCCAGATGCTATAAAAATTTGGTCCACAGGTGGGGGTATATGGAGATTTGATGCAAAAGCAGATCCACATTATTGTATGGAAGAAATTCAAGCTGTTGTAGATGAATGTAATATGGTTGGACTTCCAGTATGGTCACATGCAGAAGGCTATGAAGGAGCACTAAATTCATGTAAAGCTGGAGTATCTGCAATTATTCATGGACAAGAATTAAATGAAGAATGTCTTGAAATAATGAAAGAAAAGGATATTACATTTTGTCCAACTTTACAGTTTTTCTATGAATGGTTTACTGTATATGAACCACCATATAGACCAATTCATGATAAGTATCCAGGTAAAACTACTGCGGAAAAAGAGCTTAATCGTATAATTGATAACTTACAAAATGCAAATAAAAAAGGTGTTAGAATTACAGTTGGATCTGATTCATTTTGTAGTAGTTTAACTCCTTATGGTAAATGTTCTATTACAGAAATGTATACCCTTAATAAAGCAGGGTTGACAGAAATGGAAACAATCTTAGCTGCTACTAAAAATGGTGCAGAAATGCTTAAAATAGATGATATTACTGGGACTCTTGAGCAGGGTAAATTTGCTGACCTTCTTGTATTATCTAAAAATCCATTAGATGATATTCACAATGTATGTACTGAAAATATGGAGATTATACTGAAAGAAGGTATATTTGTTAAAAAGAATAAATAATAAACAAGAAATCCTTCATATAAGAGAAATAAAGTGAAGTATGTTATCCTGTAAAGAGAAAATAGGTGGCCATTTAAAGTTTATTTTTTTAAAGTAGTTTGTGGAACCCATTAATTTAAAAAGGTGTTTACAATTTCAATTTATTGTAAACACCTTTTTAAATTTTAATTTTTTAACTGAAAACTTTGTCTTTAAATATAGTTGCAACTATTGCATCAACTAAGGCTATTCCTACAAGTATAAAGCTTTGCTTTAATATGATAACTGGAAAGAGTGCAAATATAAAACTAGATAGTACTATACAATATATAATGCTACCGCTTAATTTATAAAGAGTAGTCAATAGTATACTTATGCCTACTAAATATGCTGCAAATTGTGCATAAAATTGTGGAAGTATAACGAACTTTGGTATATAAATAAGGGGTAAAAACCACAATGACCAAAAAAGTCCTGTTGCAATAGAAGATTTCCAAAATCCATTTTTTTCTTCATTTGCTGGTTGCACTATTCCTCTCCAACCAATTTCTTGAGAACCTAATATTATTAATATTAAAGGTAAATAACGGAAAAAGTCTATAACTTTACCATATTTATATACACCTTTTAGAAGTATAGCGAACCCATAATGTGTAATTAAAAATATTGGTATTAAAATAATAGCTTTTGGATTTTTAATTATCGTTAATTTGTTTGCAAATCCATTTATTCCATCTAGTTTTTCTTTATTTAAAACATGTATTATAAATGCTGAAATAAGTGGACCTAAGCATCCAATAATAAAAATAGATAGATAAAGAGGATTGTTAAATATATCGTTGAATACAATCTTAGACTGAATTATTATGCCAAAACATATATAACTTATGATAAAGGATATTAATAAGAATTGATTAGAACTCTTTTTCAATGTTTGTCCTCCAATAAATTATATTTGGTCGATGAGTATAAAATGATCAATTATATTTATATTACCACATTTTAAATATTCTGAAAATACTTAAAATAAAAATAATTTTAATTTTTCTATTGACATTCCATATATTTCATTATACAATAAAGATGGTCGATGATGTATGATGCATCACATAAAAATATATTGAGTTTCAAGGAGGAGTTTTATTATGGATTATATGGATTTAAGTAAGTACCCTGCGGAGCCTTTTAAGATTAAGAGTGTTGAACCTGTTAAAATGATTTCAAGAGAAGAACGTGAAGCTGCTATGAAGGAAGCTGGATATAATACATTCAATTTAAAATCAGAGGATGTTTATATTGATTTACTTACTGACTCAGGAACTAATGCTATGAGTGATGCTCAATGGGCAGGCATGATGATAGGCGACGAAGCTTATGCTGGTAGTAAAAACTGGTTATTTTTAGAATCAACTATAAAAGAACTATTTGGATTTAAGCATCTTGTTCCTACTCACCAAGGACGTGGTGCAGAAAATATTCTTTCAAGTATAGCTATAAAACCAGGACAATACGTAGCTGGAAATATGTACTTTACAACTACTAGATATCACCAAGAAAAAAATGGCGGTATTTTCGTGGATATAATCAGAGATGAAGCTCATGATGCCTCAAAAGATGTTAAATTTAAAGGAAATATTGATTTAGATAAACTTGAAAAATTAATAAAGGAAAAAGGTGCAGAAAACATAGCTTATGTATGTCTTGCTGTTACTGTAAACCTAGCAGGTGGACAACCGGTTTCTATGGCTAATATGAAAGCTGTTAGAGAACTTACAGCAAAACATGGAATTAAGGTATTTTATGATGCTACTAGATGTGTTGAAAACGCATATTTTATAAAAGAACAAGAAGAAGGATATGCAGATGTTTCAATTAAAGATATAGTACATGAAATGTTTAGTTATTCTGACGGAGCGACTATGTCAGGTAAAAAAGATGGTATAGTAAATATCGGTGGATTCTTAGCAATTAATGATGAAGAATTATTTGGAAAAGCTAAAGAAATAGTAGTAGTTTATGAAGGTATGCCATCTTATGGTGGTATGACTGGTCGTGATATGCAAGCAATAGCAATTGGATTTAGAGAAGCAATGCAGTATGAATATATTGAACATAGAATAAAACAAGTTAGATATCTTGGCGATAGATTAAAAGAAGCTGGAGTTCCTATAGTTGAACCAGTTGGTGGACACGCTGTATTCTTAGATGCAAGAAGATTCTGTCCACATCTAGATCAAGAACAATTCCCAGCTCAATCACTAGCTGCTTCACTTTACATTGACTCTGGTGTTAGATCAATGGAACGTGGTATAGTTTCTGCTGGTAGAGATGTTAAAACAGGTGAAAACCATAAACCAAAATTAGAAACAGTTAGACTTACTATTCCAAGAAGAGTTTACACATACAAACACATGGATGTTGTAGCTGAATCAGTTATTAATTTATATAAACATAAAGAAGATATAAGACCACTTAGATTTACTTATGAACCTAAACAATTAAGATTCTTTACTGCAAAATTTGAATATGCAGATTAATTATAGTAAGAATTTATTATTCTATATTTTCAGGCTTTATGCCTGAAAATATAGAATATAGATATGGTAAAAGGTTACATTGAGAATAAATAAAAATACTACTTTATAATGACTCCTATTATAAGGTTAAAAATGGGGAGGAAATATATGAAAACTGAAGTTACTCAAAATACTCAAGAGGCTGCTAAGTTTGAATCCAAATGGGGATTTGTACTAGCATGTGTAGGTTCCGCTGTGGGTATGGCTAATGTTTGGGGATTTCCATACAAATTAGGTAGCAACGGTGGTGGAGCATTTTTAGTAGCTTATCTTATATTCATAGTTCTTTTTAGTTATGTAGGCCTTTCTGCAGAATATGCCATTGGTCGTAGAGCAAAAACTGGTACACTTGGTGCCTATGAAAATGCTTGGAAATCTGGTGGTAAAGAAGGAATTGGTAAAGTTGTAGGGTGGCTTCCTCTTGCAGGTTCTATGTGTATAGCAATAGGTTATGCAGTAATCATTTCATATGTACTTAAAGGTTGGACTCAATCTGTTACTGGTACTCTTATGACTGTAGATACAGGTATATGGTTTGAATCATTTTCTATGACAAATTACTCAGTTGTACCATATCATTTAATAGTTGTTATAGGAACATTGCTTACACTGACTCTTGGTGCAGATAGTATTGAAAAGTCTAATAAAATTATGATGCCATTGTTTTTTATATTATTTGTAATTCTGGCTATTCGTGTAGCTTTATTACCAGGATCAGTGGAAGGATATAAATTTATGTTTATTCCAAGATGGGAAGCTTTAAAAGATCCAATGGTTTGGATTTGGGCTATGGGGCAAGCTTTTTTCTCTTTATCTGTAACTGGTAGTGGAATGATTGTATATGGTGCATATCTATCAGAGAGTGAAGATATTATAGATGGAGCCAAAAATACTGCTATATTTGATACCATAGCAGCAATGGTAGCAGCATTGGTTATTATACCAGCTTGTTTTGCATATAATGTAGATGTTGGTGCAGGTCCAGGACTTCTTTTTGTAACTTTACCTAAAATACTGCAAGACATACCAGGAGGTAGAATATTTGCAATAATATTATTTACAGCAGTAGTATTTGGTGGAGTTTCATCCCTACAAAATATGTTTGAAGTAGTTGGGGAATCATTAATGTATAAATTTCCTAAATTAAAACGTATCCCTATGTTAATATTACTTTGTGTAATTTGTTTTGGTATAGGAGTTAATATGGAACCTATATTTAGGTGGGGACCATGGATGGATCTTATATCCATATACATTATTCCAATCGGAGCAACCTTAGGTGCCATATCGTGGTTCTGGATTATGAAAAAGGAAGATCTACTTAATGAAATTAACTTAGGAGCTAAAAAGAAACAGGGGGATTTATGGTATAATATGGGCAAATACCTTTATGTACCATTTGCAGCAATATTATGTTTAGTTGCATTATTTATGAAAGTATCATTTTAAATTTAATAAAATTATTATTAAGTACTTAAAAACTTGTGGTGGAGTAGCACTCCGCCTCTTTTATTATTATATTGTTAATGTTTTAATTATACCTTCCAAATTTCGATGTTTATTTACATAATAAGAGATTAGCGGTATAATATATCAAGTTATTAGTTTATTTTAATTAATAAAAAGACAGGAGTAGTGGCGTGTTAATTAACAAAAAAACTTTAAGTGATCAAATTTATGATATATTAAAAATGGAAATATTAAAAAGAAAAATTCCTTTCGGAACAAAACTTGTAAATAGAGCATTACAAAAGAGATTTGGAGTTAGTTCATCGCCTATTAGAGATGCTATAAATCGTTTGAATCAAGATGGACTTATTACATCTATTGATAAAACTGGAGCTACAGTAGTTGATTTCGATTATGATTTTTTTCTTGAAGTTAATGAAGTGCTTTTATATGTAGTCAATACTGGTATAAAATTATCTTTCGAAAAATCTGATACTGAAGAAGTTTGTAAGCATTTAGAAGAATATTTATTACTTCAAGAAAAGTGTATAGGAACTGATGAATTCTATGATTACGATTATAAATTTCATAAAACATTTATTGAATACTCTAGAAATACTAGATTAAAAAAGATTTTTAAAGAATATAATGTCCTTCATGAAATGCTTGTAAGAAGTTATTATGAACCTGAAACGTTTCAAATTCAAGAAGATAGTATTAAAATGCATAAGCAAATAATAAATGCATTTAGAGATAAGGATTACCAATTAGCAATGATACTTACTGAAGAACATTATAAAGGTGCCGAACAAATCTTTAAGAAAATACTTCAGCAAAGAAAAGAAGAATTGGAAGAAGAGGATTCTTGTGATTAAAATAAATTATTATTTAGAAAATAGAAATGCACTTAGTAATTAGTATAAATTAGTTACTTGGTGCATTTTTTATAAAATATAAATTAATAAGAATAAATCAAAGTGAGCATTACTTTTGAATAATTTCCTATTTAAGGGGTAAATCTATAATGAGTATAAAATTAAGGAGGAGGTGGTGCTATGAATCTAAATAGTAAACCCAATAGATTAATAAATGAGAAATCACCATATTTACTTCAACATTCTTATAATCCAGTAGATTGGTATCCATGGGGAAATGAAGCTTTTGAAAAAGCAAAGGCTCAAAACAAACCTATCTTTTTATCTATTGGGTATAGCTGAATTAGGTTCGTCGTTGCACATGCCATTGGTGTCATGTAATGGAGAGGGAATCCTTTGAAGATGAAGAAATTGCTAAATTATTAAATGATAATTTTATTTCTATAAAAGTGGATAGAGAGGAAAGACCGGATATTGATAATATATACATGACCTTCTGTCAAGCAGTTACAGGAAGTGGAGGGTGGCCTTTAACCATAATAATGACTCCTGATAAAAAGCCTTTCTTTGCTGGAACATACTTTCCTAAAGATGATATGTATGGATTAAGAGGACTTATGTATATTTTAAAAGAAATGAGTAATCAATGGAAAAATAATAGAGAAGGTATATTAAATTCTTCTGAAAAGCTATTAAAAGACATCACACAGTATATATCAGTATCACAAAGGGAAGATTTAAATAAAGAAGTTATAAAAGAATGTTTTGAATCATTAAAGGAAAGTTACGACCCTATTTATGGAGGATTTTATGATGCTCCTAAATTTCCTACAAGCCATAAACTTATGTTTCTTTTAAGATACTATAAATTATACAAAGATGAAGAAGCTTTAAATATAGTAGAAAAAACTCTTAAATCCATGTATAAGGGTGGAATATTTGATCATATAGGATATGGCTTCTCAAGATATTCCACAGATGATAAATGGTTAGTTCCTCATTTTGAAAAAATGTTATATGACAATGCAATGCTTATAATAGCTTATGCTGAAATGTATCAAATAACTAAAGAGGAGTTATACAAAGAAATAGTAGAGAAAACAGTGTCCTATGTAATAAGGGATATGAAAGATAAAGATGGGGCTTTTTATTCAGCGGAAGATGCAGATTCTGAAGGAGTAGAAGGTAAGTTTTATTTATGGACTTTAGAAGAAATAGAAGATATTTTAGGAAAAGAAGATGCAAAACTTTTTTCAAAATATTACGGAATAACAGAAGAAGGAAACTTTGATGGGAAAAATATACCTAATTTAATTGAAACATCTCTAGAAGATTTAGAACCAGGTGTAAAAGACAAATTAGAGGAATATAGAAAAGTTCTATTTATTAATAGAGAAAAAAGAATACATCCTCATAAAGATACAAAAATACTTACCTCTTGGAATGGTTTAATGATAGTAGCTCTTGCTTATAGTGGAAGGGTTCTAAAAAGAGATGACTACATAGAAAGTGCAGAAGAAGCCTTAAAATTTATAATAGAAAAATTAGTGGATAAAAATGGAAGAATATATGTAAGATATAGAGATGGAGAGAGAGCACACAAAGGACATCTTGAAGATTATTCATTTTTAATATGGGCTCTTATAGAACTTTATGAAAGTACATTTAAAACAGAATATATAAAGAAGGCATTAAAAATTAATAGTGATATGATTGAACTATTTTGGGATGAAGAAAATCATGGATTTTTTCATACTGGAAAAGATGGAGAAGAATTAATATTAAAAATTAAAGAAAGTTATGATTCTGCAATACCATCAGGGAACTCTGTAGCTATGTATAATATGGTAAGACTTAGTAAAATTACAGAAGACAGCAAATTAAATAAAATAATTCAACAAAACTTAAGCTATTTTTCAGGAAGAATAAAAAGAACGTTAGAGGCACATACTTTTTTCTTAATATCCTACATGCATTATGTTTTAGAAAGTCAAGAAGTTGTTATAATAAAAGGAGAAGATGAGGACATATTTAAAGGTATGATTAAAATAATAAAAGAAAAATACAATCCTTTCTCTATGAATATTTTAAAGGATAAAGAAGCAGAAGAAGTAATGCCAGAGTTAAAAGATAAAACGAGTATAGAAAATAACACCACAGTGTATATATGTAAGAATTTTGCCTGTGATAGTCCTATAACTTCAATAGAAGATTTAATAGATAGGTATTGACAAATATGAAAATATAACACTATAATATAGTTTAGACTAATTTATAATAAAATTAAATTCTATGAAGGGGAAAGTAACTTTTTCTTTCTTTTTAAGCGAGCAGGGGATGGTGGAAGCCTGTAAAAGAGGATTAAGAGAAATAGAGCCTTAGAGAAGTTTATCTGAACTAATAGTAGGATAAACCGCTAAAAGCGTTAAATTTTTAAGAGGACTTATGTCAATTAGAGTGGTACCGCGGATAAAACCGTCTCTTTGTAATATTAAAGAGATGGTTTTTTTATATGAAAAAATAAATGTAGGAGGGTTATAAAATGAATTATAAACAATTAATAAGTGAAAGATTAAGTTCTATTCTAGAATTGCCTATAGAAGATTTAGAAAAACTTATTGAAATACCACCAAGACCAGAAATGGGGGATTATGCTTTTCCATGCTTTCAATTAGCTAAAAAATTTAGAAAAGCACCTAATGTTATAGCAGAAGAATTAAAGGACAAATTTGATAAAAATAGTTTTGAAAAGGTTGAAAACTTAGGACCTTATTTAAATTTCTTTGTAGATAAATCCATATTGAGTAAAAGTGTAATAGAAAAGATATTAGAAGAAAAAGATAAATATGGAGCTTCAAAAGTAGGGGAAAATAAAAAGGTATTAATAGAATACTCCTCTCCTAATATTGCAAAGCCTTTCCACGTAGGGCATTTATTTAGTACTGCCATTGGAAATTCCTTATACAAAATATTGACTTTTGAAGGATATGATTGTGAAAGGATAAATCACTTAGGAGATTGGGGAACACAATTTGGAAAGCTAATAGCTGCTTATAAAAGATGGGTAGACCAAGAGGCTTTAGAAAAAGAACCTATAAAAGAGCTTTTAAGAATATATGTTAAATTTCATGATGAAGCAGAAAAAGATCCTTCTCTAGAAGAAGAGGGAAGACTACACTTTAAAAGATTGGAAGATGGAGAAGAAGAGGAAGTTAGGCTTTGGAAGAGATTTAGAGAATTGAGCTTAAAAGAATTTAAAAAAGTATATGATATGTTAAATGTAGAGTTTGATTCTTATGCAGGAGAGAGTTTCTATGGCGATAAAATGGATGCTGTTGTAGAAGAAATAGATAAAAAAGGATTACTTGTAGAAAGTAATGGAGCAAAGGTTGTAATGTTAGAGGATTACAATATGCCACCATGTATAATTAAAAAATCTGATGGCGCAACTATTTACGCTACTAGAGATTTAGCTACAGCTATATATAGAAAAAATACATATGATTTTTATAAAAGTATATATGTAGTTGGATTAGAACAATCATTGCACTTTAAACAAGTATTTACAACATTAAAATTAATGGGACATAATTGGGCAGATGATTGCACTCACATAGGATTTGGTTTAGTAAGATTTACAGATAGAAAGCTTTCCACAAGAAAAGGTGAGGTTATATTCCTTGAGGATCTTTTAAAAGAATCTATAGATAAAACATTAGAAATAATAAATGAAAAGAATTCAGAGCTAGAAAACAAAGAAGAAACGGCTAAAAAAATAGGAATTGGTGCAGTTATATTTACTTATCTTAAAAATAATAGAGAAAGAGATATAGTATTTAGTTGGGATGAAATGTTAAGCTTTGATGGGGAAACAGGTCCATATGTTCAATATAGTTATGCTAGAGGAAAGAGTATTTTGAGAAAAGCAGGAGAAATAAAAGGTGATATTGACTATAGTAAATTAAATTCTAAAGAAGAGTTTGAACTTGTAAAAACTTTAGAAGGATTTAATAAATCCATACTTCAAGCTATAGAAAAATTGGAGCCATCTATTGTAACAAGATACGTAATAGAAGTTGCTAAAGCCTTTAATAAATTTTATAATCATAATAGTATTTTGAATGCAGAAGATGAAGAAATAAAGAAAGCTAGAATAAAACTTGTAGAGTCAACTTGTCAAGTTATAAAAAATGCTCTTAATTTATTGGGAATAGATGTAGTAGAAAAAATGTAAAGTAATTTATAAATGGCCTATATAAATAGATTTTTTATAAATCTATTTATATAGGCTGTTTTTATTGTATAATAGTATATGGACAACATTAGAGGAGTGAATAAGTTGATAGTAAATACAAAAAAAGAGGATATAAAAATACCTCTGAATATATTTAAAAAATATCATATGGATGAAATAGCTTACTTTGATATAGAAACTACAGGATTTGATAGGGAAAATAATAATATAATACTTATATCTTTGGGATGGTATGAAGATTATTATAATTTTAGAATAAATCAGTATTATGCTGAAAGTTTACAAGAAGAATATGATATATTAAAAAGCTTTGGTAATGATATAAAAAACTTTGACATTTGGAGTTCTTATAATGGAATAGCTTTTGATGAACCATTCATAAAACATAGACTTCATAAGAAAAATTTAGAATATGATTTACCTAAAGAACACGTAGATTTATATAGGCATATAAAACCTTACTATAAAAAATTGGGAATGAAAAGATGCAACTTAAAAAGTGTAGAAAGATTTATAGGAATAAATAGAAAAGATGAAATAAATGGTGGGATTAGTGTAAAACTTTATGAAGAGTATTTAAGTACAGGAGATACGAATTTGAGAGATATTATAATGCTGCATAACTATGAAGATGTTTTAAATCTTCCTAAAATATTTAAATTAAGATATAAGATTGAAACAAATGATGATTTAGAAAGAGAAGATATTATTACAGATAAACAAAATAAATATTTACGTTATTTGTTAAAACAAAACCATGTAAGCATTAAATATAATGTAAGAAAAATGTCAAAAAGAACAGCTTCAAAACTTATAGGAGAGTTGTTGAAAGGTATAAAAGATGAAGAAGAGTTAAGAAAAATTATAAAAGAAAGCTATTAAAAACCTAGTATAATTATATACTAGGTTTTTAATGTTACTCATCTTTAGATTCTTTGTAACTTGAGCAATGTGAAGCAGAAGAACAACCACTGCAGCCACTACAGCCACCAGAAGCACTTTTTTTAATATTTTTATATAGTACATAAACAGCTATGGCACCTATTAAAAGGGCTATAATTGTTTCCATAAAATCACCTTCTTTTATATTAACAGTAAACCTATATTGTATACTATAAATGATACAATCCATGCTAAAATTAATTGATAAAAAATAGAAAAATACATCATTTTACTACCATATTCTTTTTTCATTGCAGCTACAACAGATACACAAGGAGTGTATAGCAGTACAAACACTAAGAAACTATAGGAAGATAAAACTGTAAAGTGGTTTGGTAATACTTCTCTTAAGTTGCCACCATATATAACGCCCATAGAACTTAGGATTATTTCTTTAGCAGTTATTCCAGTTAATATAGCAACTGAATTTTCCCAAGAACCAAAGCCTAAAGGTTTGAAAATAGGAGCTATTAATTTACCAATAGATGCTAATAAGCTATCATTCATTTCTACCATGCCTGTAAAGTTAAAATTAGATAAAAACCATATTACTACAGAGGCTGCAAAAATTATTGTACCAGCTTTTTTTAGGAATCCTTTTCCTTTTTCCCAAGTAAGTTTAGTTAAACTTTTAAATCCAGGCATTTTATATGGAGAAAGTTCTATTATAAAAGGTTCTTCATCTTTTTTAAATAGAGTGTTTTTAAATAATATTCCAATTAAAAAAGCTATTAAAATACCTAAAAGGTATAAGGAAAATACTATTAAAGTTTCATTGCCTGGGAAAAATACTGAAGCAAACAATGCGTAAACTGGTAGTCTAGCATTACAAGACATTAAAGGAACCAGTAGTGCTGTAAGTTTTCTATCCTTTTCACTTTCTAAGGTTCTAGAAGCCATAATTCCTGGTACAGAACATCCAAAACCTATTATTAAAGGTATGAAAGCTTTACCTGAAAGTCCCATTCTTCTCATAAGTTTATCCATTATAAAGGCAGCTCTAGACATATATCCGCTATCCTCTAAAAAAGATATTCCTAAAAACAATGTTAGAATAATTGGTAAAAATACAATTACGGAACCAATACCACCTACAATACCGTCTACCAACAATGATTTAAACCAAGGACTAAGGCTAGATAAACTACTATTTAAGTATGGTATAAGAGCATTATTAAGCCCTTCGTCTAGTAAGTCAGATAAAGGTTGTCCTACCCATGAAAAAGTAAACTGAAAAATAATATAAAGTATTGCTAAAAAAATAGGGTAAGCTAAAAATTTATTTAAAAGTAAATTATCTATTTTATCTGTAATACTAGATTCATCAGGGTTACAACAGACTACAGCTTTTTTTAAGACCTGTTCTATTAGAGAATAGGTTTCTTCTTCACTACGAAACTGAAATTCATTATCAACATAAATGCCAAAAAAATTATCTGTCATTAAAAGTTCTTTTAATTTGTCAATACCTGTATTTTTAGAGGCAGAAATAGGTATTACTTTAACTTTTAATTCTTTTTCTAGTAAATCAAAATCTATTTTAATGTTTTTTTCTTCTACTACATCCATCATATTTAATAGAAGAATAATGGGTTTTCTGAATTCTTTTAATTGATAAGTTAAATATAAGTTTCTCTCTAAATTCGATGCATCTACTATATTTAAAATAACATCTATATTTTCTGTGGATAAATAATTTTTAGATACTTTTTCTTCATTAGAATAAGTATCCATAGCATATATACCAGGGAGATCTACTATTTTTGCTATATTGTCCATGTATCCTTCCTTTTTTTCTACAGTTACTCCAGCCCAATTACCTACATATTGGTTAGAACCGGTTAGTATATTAAAAAGAGAAGTTTTTCCAACGTTAGGATTACCTACTAGCGCAGCAGTTATCATATATTTTTGCCATCCTTTCTACGGATTTAAGTGAATTTTCTATTGAAATATTTTTTGCATCTTTTTTTCTTAAAGCTAAATCAAAACCTCTTAAATTAATAATAATTGGATCACCAAAAGGAGCAACTTTCTTAACACAGACTTCTGTTCCTTTTATGCATCCAAGAGCTAAAAGTCTCTTAGCTAATTTATCATTATTACCAGATATAGTATCAACATATGCTTTCTCTCCAATTTTTAATTCGTTTAAAGTCATAGTAACCACCCCTTAATTGAAAACTATTATCAATTTCAAATATAATATATCATTTTTAAAGTAATATGTCAATGGAAAAATAGAGGGAAAAATAGAGGGACGGTTCTTGATTTAAATTAGATTAAAGATAAAAGGGAGAAGTAAAAAGATAAGAAGGGACGGTTCATAAAATAAATTTGAATAAGAAACTCATTTTATGTTAATAATTAAAATACAAAATATGAAATGAGGTGTTTTTATTGCCAAGAGTTAGAAGACAAAAATCAGAGGATGCTATATATCATGTAATGGTAAGAAGCATAACAGAAGTCCCCCTATTTAAGAAACATGAAGATAAAATTAGATATTTAAATAAGATGAGGGAATATCAAAAACAATATGGTTTTAAAGTGTATGCATATTGCCTAATGACAAATCATGGACATTTTATAATAGATTCTAATGGAGCAGATATATCAAAAATAATGCAGGGACAAAATCTTAGCTATGCAATAAATTTTAATAAAATTAATAAAAGAAGGGGACCTTTATTTCAAGACAGATTTAAAAGTAAAATAGTTGATACACAAAGATATCTTATTACATTATCTGCCTACATTCATAACAATGTGTTAGATATAAAAGGATATGAAAAATGCCCAGAAAAGTATAAATACTCAAGTTTGAAAGTATACTTAGGTCTTGAAAAAGATGACACAGGTCTTTTAGATGAAGCATTTATAATGCAGTATTTTAGTAATAATGTAAAAGAAGCTAGGGAGAACTATGCTAAATTAGTTTACATATGTGATGATGAAAAAATAAAAAAAGAATTAGAATTTAAAGATGAAAAAACAGAATATAGAAGTGAAAGAAAGATAATAGTAAGAAACTTTGATCCAGATGAAATATTAAAGTTTATTGAAAAAGAAACTGGAATAAACAAAATAATGTTTCATATACAAAAGACCAAAAACTCAAAAATTGTAAAAGCACTAGCTTGCCTTTTTATGAGAAGTTTTTGTAATTACAAATGTAAAGACATATGTAAAGTATTAGGAAATATTACTCAATCAACAGTATCAAGACTTTGTTCTATTGGAGTTGAACTAATATCAACAGAAGATGAATATAAAGATATAATGAATAAATTTATTTGTCAACACGGGAACCCCAAAACAGTAGTTTGTACCTAATATTTTGTATAAATTAGATCAAAAATTGCTTAATATTATTTGTAGGTAACCCTTTTATTTTAAAGTTTAATAAAAGGTTTTATTATTATGCTTATAATTAATAGTGATAAGTAGACAAGTATCTTAAATACATTAAAAATATATGAAAATTAGTCTAATATAGATAGAATATAGATAGAAAAAATAGCTGAAGTTCAAATAATGATAATAAGTATATAAATAAATTAATTATATTTGAATAACAAATAAAAATTAACCGTCCCATTTTCATAAAGTGATTAAAATGATATAATTAAATTTAATATATAAATAAAGAGAAAGGTGTGATTATTTTGAAGAGAGTTGCTGCTTTTTTTGATATAGATGGAACATTGTATAGAGAAGGTCTTATAACAGAAGTTTTTAAAAAAATGATAAAGTATGAAATAATACATCCTAAAAGATGGTATAATGAGGTTAGACCAGAATATTTAAAATGGGATAATAGGACAGGGGATTATGATGATTATTTATTAAAAATGGCAAAGATATATATTGAAGCTATAAAAGGACTTCATAAATATCAGGTGGAATTTATAGCTAGAAATGTAGTAGAACAGAAGGGAGATAGGGTTTATACTTATACAAGGAATAGAATAAAGTGGCATAAAGAGCAGGGACATTTAATAGTTACAGTATCAGGTAGTCCTATAGAATTAGTTAAGGAAATGAGTTTAAAACATGGATTTGATGATTTTAGGGGAAGTGTATATGAATTAGATGATAATGAAATTTATACAGGTGAAGTAAGACCTATGTGGGATAGTAAAAATAAGAAAAAGGCTATAGCAGAACTTATAGAAAAATATGATATTGATATAAATAAAAGTTATGCTTATGGAGATACAACGGGAGATTTATCAATGTTTCAAATGATGAGATATCCTATTTGTGTAAATCCTACAAGGGAACTTTTAAGTAAAATCTCAAAAGATGAAGAAGTTAGAGAAAAGATCAATATAATAGTTGAAAGAAAAGATGTAATATATAAGTTAAAACCTGATAATATAGATATTTTAGATGTATAAAGATATAGAAAGAGATGGTACTTTTGATTATTAGAGAAAATAGTAAGAATGTGGGCGAGATATTTGAAAAGTATTCGTTAAAAAATGGGGAAATTGATATATATGAAGATGCAATATATTTTGATTTAGAGCATTATATTTATAAAAAACCAATATGCATAGGAGTATTTGGTTGTGCTTTTTATGATAAACAACATAAAGAGTTAAAAATAACTCAGTATATGATAGAAAATAAAAAAGATGCCAAAGATATATTAAATTATGCCAAAGTATATTTTGAAAATATGAAAAACTTAGGTAAGAAATATATTGTTACTTTTTCGGGAAATAATGATTTTACTGTAATAAATTATCTTTTTGAAAAATACAACATAGACTTTAAAATAAAGGAATTTTTTAAACATGTAGATTTACAAAGAGAATATGAGAAAGTAAAAGGAAATAGTATAGGACTAAAAGACTTAGAAAAAGAATTTAATATTGAAAGGCAAAGTGAGGTTATAAGTGGACAAAATTTAGCTAAAACTTTTGGAAAGGTTATAAAAGATAGAGAGTATATAGAAAGAATGCCAGAAGATAAGAAAAATAGGATTCTTCTTTATAATGAACAAGATGTAGTAAGCCTTTTCTATATTATTACTAGTTGGTTTAAAGTAATAAAAGAAAAATAGAGTTCCATAGAGGTTAGAAAACCTCTATTTTTTTTAACTAATATATTAAAAAACTAAAAATATTATCTAAAAGTGTTATAATTAATATATTAATATAGAAAGGAAGAAAAAAATGTTTAGTCCTGTAAAAAATAAGAAAGTATATGAAGAAGTTATAGAACAAATTAAGGATATGATATATAAGGGAATATTAAAAAAAGGAGATAAACTTCCTTCTGAAAGGCATATGGTAGAAAAATTACAGGTCAGTAGAACATCTGTAAGGGAAGCATTAAGGTGCTTGGAGATAATTGGTTTAATAGAGAGTAGGCAAGGAGAAGGAAATTTTATAAAAGAAAATTTTGAAAATGGTCTTATAGAACCACTCTCAGTAATGTTTATGCTTAAAGACAGTAAATCAGAAGAAATTTTAGAATTAAGAAAAATAATAGAAATAGGTACAGTCCAATTAGCTGCTAAAAGGATATCTAAAAGTGAATTAGATGAGTTAAAAGAACTTAAAGAAAAATTAAAAAACCTAAATAAAGAAGAAAATTTAGCAGAAATAGATAGGGAATTTCATTATAAAATAGCAGAGGCATCCCAAAATTTTTTATTATTAGGAGTATTAAATGCAATTTCTTCACTGATGGAATCTTATATAAAAGATGCTAGAAAAAGCATTCTAGAGGAGGAAGGAAATAGACAAGAGCTTATAAAGCAGCATGAAAATATTTTTGAAGCATTAAATAACAATAATGAGGATGAAGCTATAAAAGCGATGACAAAACATTTAGATTTTGCGAATAAGTATATGATTAATAGATAAGGTAAAAAGATGTTTTTTAAGCATCTTTTTTATTTTTTAAAAAATATATAGAAATTTTCTAAAAATTGTGATAATATATATTTAACTGGTCATACCATAGTACCAGTTAAATATTAACATAATCAAAGAGGTGAGGTTTTGAAAATTTTAAGGGAGTTGGGGATTATTATATTAATAGCTATCTTAGGAGAGGCCATTCATTTAATTTTTAATTTGCCTATTCCAGGAAATGTTTTAGGCATGGTTATTCTATTTATATGTTTATATTTTGATTTAATTAAAATAACTATGATTTCTCAAATAAGTAAATTTCTTTTAGATCATCTTGCTTTTTTCTTTGTACCTGCAGGAGTCGGGATTTTAGCTTGTATACCTTTTCTAAAAGGTAAATTGTTATCTGTTTTCTTAATTATAGTTATATCCACTGTTATTGTAATTGCCGTAACTGGTTGGGTAATACAGTTATATATAAGGAAGGTTGATAAAAAATGAAAGAACTTATAAATTCTCCAATTATGAGTGTATTTATATCAATAGTCTGTTTTGAAATTGGTCTATATATAAATACAAAAACTAAAATTTCAATTTTAAATCCACTTTTAATATGTATTCCATTAATTATATTATTGATGAAATTATTAAATATACCTCTTGAAAATTTTAATAAAGGTGGAGAAATGATATCGTTTTTTTTAGCTCCTGCAACGGTAGTTTTAGCAGTTCCTTTGTATAATAAAATAGATTTAGTAAAAAAATACTTTATAGCAATTTTATTAGGAGTAACAGTAGGATGTTTCACAGCTATAACTAGTGTTTATTATCTATCTACTTTATTTGGCTTAAAAGAAGAAGTAATCTATTCTATAATTCCTAAATCTATAACTACTCCTATAGGTATGGAAGTTTCAAAATTAATTGGTGGAATTCCTGCAATTACAGTATCAGCTATTGTTTTAACTGGAATAACAGGTGCTATCATATCACCTATAGTTTGCAAAGTTTTCCGTATAAAAAATGAAGTAGCTATGGGTATAGCTATTGGTACAGCATCTCATGCTATAGGTACTACAAAAGCTATAGAAATGGGTGAAACTCAAGGTGCAATGAGTGGACTTGCTATAGGAATTGCGGGACTTATCACTTCATTTTTGGTACCAATTATAATTAATTTTATATAAATATAATTTAAAAATTATCATTTATTTTATTTATAAGGAGGATTGAAATGAAAATATTAGTATGTATAAAGCAAGTACCTGGTACAACCAAAGTAGAGGTGGATGAAAAAACAGGAGTATTAAAAAGAGATGGGATAGATTCTAAAATGAATCCGTATGATCTATATGCTCTTGAGACAGCACTTAAATTAAAAGAAGAGTTTGGAGGAGAGATAAAAGTTGTAACTATGGGCCCACCACAAGCAAAAGAGATAATAAAAGAAGCCTATGCAATGGGAGCAGATGATGGTGTTATTTTATCTGATAGAAGATTTGCAGGAGCAGATGTATTGGCAACATCTTATACTTTATATCAGGGTATTAAAAAACTAGGAGAGTATGATCTTATAATATGTGGTAAGCAGACTACAGATGGAGATACTGCTCAAGTGGGACCTGAAATGGCAGAATATTTAGATATACCTCATATAGCAAATGTTTTAAAAATAAACAAAGTAAAAGAGAACAGTTTAATAGTAGAAATGGATATGCCGGAATCAGTAGAATTAGCCGAAATTAAATTTCCTTGTTTAATAACAGTAGATAAAGATATATTTCAACCAAGACTTCCTTCATATAAAAGAAAAAAAATAACAGAAAGAAAAGAAATAAAAATGTATAGTTTAGATGATTTTGATGATAAAAATGAATACAACTATGGATTAAACGGTTCGCCAACACAGGTTGAAAAAATATTTCCACCACCAGTAAATGAACACAAAGAAATTTGGGAAGGTGATAGTTTAGAGTTGGGCAACAGGGTTTTTGAAGAGCTTAAAAAATTAAAATATGTTTAAATAATAATTGTTGGAGGGAGTTTTATGGGAAAACTGTATATAAATCAAAATATGTTAAATAAAAAAAATATAGATGAATTAATAAAGATCTGTCCCTTTAATGCTATAGAAGAAATGGAAGGAAAATTATCAATAAACGCAGGTTGCAAAATGTGTAAATTATGTGTAAAAAAAGGACCTAAAGGTGTTATTGAATTTATAGAAGAAAGCATAGAGAAAATAGACAAAACAAAATGGAAGGGGATTACAGTTTATGTAGATCACACAGAAGGAAGAATACATCCAGTAACTTATGAACTTATAGGTAAGGCAAAGGAACTTGCTGCTAAAATTAATCATCCAGTATATGCAGTATTTATAGGTTATAACATAAAAGATAAGGCAGAAGAAATACTTTACTATGGAGTAGATAAGGTATTTGTATATGATGAAAAAGAATTTAAAGATTTTAGAATAGAACCTTATGCAGTAGCTTTTGAAGATTTTATAAATAAAGTTAATCCCTGTGCTGTACTAGTGGGTGCAACTACTGTTGGAAGATCTCTTGCTCCAAGGGTAGCTGCAAGATTTAGGACAGGGCTTACAGCAGATTGTACAGTTTTAGATATGAAAGAAAATACGGATTTAGTACAAATAAGACCAGCTTTTGGTGGGAATATAATGGCGCAAATAGTAACTCCTAATAAAAGACCACAGTTTTGTACTGTAAGATATAAAATAATGAATGAAGCAAAGAAGAGCGAAAAGAAAAGTGGGAAAATTATAAAGTGTGAAATAAGTAAAGAAAAACTTAAATCAAATATAGAGGTTTTAAATACAGTAAAGAAAGAAAAAGAAGAAGATATTTCTGAAGCAGATGTTATAGTAGTAGCTGGAAGAGGAGTAAAAACAGAGAAGGATATGGACATGATAAAGGAATTAGCTGATAATTTAGGAGCACAAATTGCAGGAACTAGACCTTTAATTGAAATGGGATGGGTTGGACCTAAAAAACAAATAGGATTAAGCGGACGAACAGTAAAACCTAAATTAATAATAACTTGTGGAGTATCTGGTTCGGTACAATTTATTGCTGGAATGAATAGTTCAGAGCATATTTTTGCTATAAATGAAGATCCTAATGCCTCTATTTTTAATGTGGCTCATTATGGTGTAGTAGGGGATATTTATGAAGTAGTTCCCCAAATAATTAAAAATATAAAAAATCATAAAAGTATAGTATAAGTTTGGGAGGCTTACATTATGAAGGTAAATGAGAGTTATAAAAAGATAGAGAATAAAGATATAGAATATTTAAAATCCATTTTAGGAAAAGATAGAGTTTTTGTAGGAAAAGAAATTAATGAAGATTTTAGCCATGATGAATTAGGTGGAATAGAGAAAAAGCCAGATGTATTGGTAGAAGTTATTACAACAGAAGAAGTATCCAAAATAATGAAGTATGCCTATGAAAACAATATACCTGTAGTACCAAGAGGATCAGGCACAGGATTAGTAGGAGCATCAGTCCCAATTTATGGTGGAATAATGATAAATTTAACTAAAATGAATAAAATATTAGAATTAGATGAAGAGAATTTAACTTTAACTGTAGAACCAGGTGTATTATTAATGGAAATAGCTGATTACGTTGAAGATAAGGACTTCTTTTATCCACCAGATCCAGGTGAAAAATCTGCTACTATAGGAGGAAATATTAATACCAATGCAGGAGGTATGAGAGCTGTAAAATATGGTGTGACTAGAGATTATATAAGGGGATTAGAAGTAGTTTTACCAGATGGAACTATTATGAATTTAGGTGGTAAAATTGTAAAAAATAGTTCTGGATACAGTTTGAAAGATTTCATATGTGGATCAGAAGGTACTTTGGCTATAGTTACGAAAGCTATATTAAAATTACTTCCACTTCCTAAACAATCTATAAGTCTTTTAATACCTTTTAAGGATTTAGATAAAGCTATAGAAACAGTACCTAAAATTATAAAATCAAAATCTATACCAACCTCTATAGAATTTATGGAAAGAGATGTTATATTAGCATCAGAAGAATTTTTAGGTAAAAAATTTCCAGACAATTCATCAGATGCATATTTATTATTAACCTTTGATGGAAATAGTAAAGAAGAAATAGAAAAATATTATGATAAAGTGGCTCAAATAGCTATAGAAAATGGAGCATTAGATGTTTTAATTGCAGATACCGATGAAAGAAAAGAATCTATATGGAATGCAAGGGGGGCCTTTTTAGAAGCTATAAAAGCATCTACTACGGAAATGGACGAATGTGATGTATGTGTACCAAGAAACAAGGTTGCTGAGTTCATAAAATATACTTATGAGTTACAAGATAAATTTAATATAAAGATTAAAAACTTTGGACATGCAGGAGATGGAAATCTTCATGTATATGTGTTAAGAGATGATTTAAATGAAGAACAGTGGAAAAAGAAGTTAAACGATGTATTTCAATGTATGTATGATAAAGCCTATGAGTTAAAGGGTACTGTATCAGGAGAACACGGTATAGGATACGCTAAAAAAGAGTTTTTATTTGAATCAATAGGAGAAGAACAAAAGGAACTTATGAAGAGAATTAAATTAGCATTTGATCCTAAAAATATTTTAAATCCAGGAAAATTATGTCAATAGGTAAAATAAAGTCTGTCACAATTGATTGTGGCAGACTTTGTTTTTATATTAATTTAATTCTTTTTTTAATTTTTCTATACCTATTTTGATTCTCTTTAGAGTTTCTTCTTTACCTAATATTTCAGCTATTTCAAAGGCTCCACCAGGAGTAAATTTCTTTCCAGATACAGCTGTTCTAATAGGCCATAGAACTATACCGTTTTTAACTCCTAGTTCTTTAATTAATGCCATTATTTCATCGTGAATAGTTTCAGTATTCCAATTATCTATAGCTTCTAAAACAGGAAGAGATTTCTCTAAGCTCTCTAAAGAGTTTTCCAAATTAGTTTTCATTTTCTTATGAATATATAGGTCACAAGAGTATTCTGGTAATTCATCAAAAAAGTCTATTTGCTCTGGAATTTCTGATAAAAGTTCTGTTCTAGTATGAAGTAATTCACTTATTTTTAAAAGATCAAGGTCTTTAGTAATAACTCCCTTATAATATGGAAGAGCTAATTTATGGAACTCTTCTAAAGAGAACATTCTTATATATTCACCATTCATCCATTTAAGTTTCTTATTATCAAATATGGCAGGTGCTTTATTTATACTTTTATAATCAAATTTTTCAACTAAATCTTCTAAAGAGAATATTTCTTCGGTAGTACCAGGATTCCATCCAAGTAATGCTATGTAGTTTAATATAGCATCTTTTAAATATCCTTTTTCTAAAAGATCTTCAAAAGAGGCATCACCATTTCTTTTACTTAATTTGTGATGAGCATCCTTCATTATTGGAGGACAATGAATGTATTTAGGTATATCCCATCCAAAAGCATCATATAATCTATTGTACTTAGGAGAAGAAGATAAATATTCAGATCCCCTTACAACGTGAGTTATTCCCATAAGATGATCGTCAACTACATTGGCAAAATTATATGTTGGAAATCCATCAGATTTTATTAAAATCATATCATCCAATTCAGAATTATCCACAGTTATTTTACCAAAGATTTCATCTTCAAAGTAAGTAGTTCCTGTAGTAGGGTTGTTTTGTCTAATAACATAAGGAATACCTGCTTTTAAATTTTCTTCTACTTCTTCTTTGGATAGATGAGAGCAGTGTTTGTCATATTTGTACGGTCTGCCTAAGCTTTCTGAGTTTTCCCTTAACATATCAAGTCTTTCTTTTTTACAAAAACAGTAATAAGCTTCACCTTTTTCAATTAATTTTTTTGCATATTCTATATAAATATTTTTTCTTTCACTTTGTACATAAGGACCTACTGGACCACCAACATCAGGTCCTTCATCATGCTGAAGGCCTGTCATTTTTAAGGTATTATAGATAATATCTAAAGCACCTTCTACTTCTCTTTCTTGATCTGTATCCTCGATTCTCAATAAAAAATCTCCATCTTCATGTTTAGCTATTAAATAAGCGTAAAGAGCAGTTCTCAAGTTCCCAACATGCATATAACCAGTTGGACTTGGAGCAAACCTTGTTCTTATTTTGTTTCCATCCATAAATTTCAACTCCTTATAAATTATAATTTTAATCCTTATAGGATTATAAGTATATAAAGCAAAACTCAGTTTAGATAGATTTTATTGTAACCTAAACTTAGTTAATCCGATCCTAAAACATTATTTATTAGAAAAGTGGTTATCGGATAAAATAAAAACCTCTCATCCGCTGAGACGGGACGAAAGGCAATGAGCATTATATAGATATATGATATAACACTAACATTTTAATGTCAAGATTATGGAAAAATTAATTTTTGAATATTAAGAAATGAAAAATTTACCTTTCATTTATATATTAATTTTACCAAATTAAAATTATATTATTCATTAAATATTAGTATTTTTAATAACTTCTTTTATTTTATCTATAAGAGTATCTTTATCTATATTATCAACATCATTTAAAGACTCTAATAAGCTAAATACATTTTCTTTTATGATGCTTTTTTCTTTATTTTCATCACCAGGTGTAAAGCTTTGCCCAGATTTCATTATAAATGAATTATATTTTTTAGAATCCAATAGTTCCTTAAATCCAAGTTGACTTTCAGGATCTCCATGAACTAATAATATGGCTTTAGGTCTTCTATCCATTGCTTCCACCCACTGAAAAAGTCCATTTTTATCAGCATGACCTGATAAACCTTGTAAGTTATAAATTTTAGCATTTACAGCTATTTCTTCTCCAAAGATTTTAACTCTCTTAGCACCTTCTAATATTCTTCTTCCTAAAGTTCCTTCTGCTTGATATCCAACAAACACAATAGAAGATTCTTTTCTCCATAAATTATGCTTAAGATGATGTTTAATTCTACCAGCTTCACACATTCCACTAGCAGATATAATTATAGCACCACTTTTAATTTTATTAATTTGAACAGATTCTTCGGGGGATTTTGTAAATTTTAAACCTTCAAAATCTAAAGGATTATCTCCAGCTATTAATAAATTACATGCTTCCTTATCATAATATTTAGTAAATTTTTTAAAGATCTCTGTTGATTCATAGGCTAGAGGGCTATCTACATATACATTTATGTTTTTTAATAAATTATTTTCTACATATTTATTAAGTGCATATACAACTTCCTGAGTTCTTCCAACAGCAAAAGATGGAATAACTACATTACCTCCTCTTTTAAAAGTCATTTTTATTATATCCACTAATTCTCTTAAATCCGTATCTAAATTTTCATGTAGTCTATCTCCATAAGTAGTTTCTAATATTAAATAATCAGCTTCTTCTATTATGGTTGGATCTTTAATTATGGGTTTACCTTTATTTCCTAAATCTCCAGAATAGACAAGTTTTGTATCTTTTCCATCTTCATTTATTAATAATTCAATTATTGATGAACCTAATAAGTGACCGGCATCTTTAAAACGAACTTTTAATCCGTCAAATATTTCAATCCACTGATTATATGGATAGCCGTCAAATAAGTATAAAGATAATTCTGCAATTTTTGAAGTGTATAAAGCTTCAACAGGCTGTAGTCCTAATCGCATTCTTTTTCTACTAATCCATTCAGCTTCCATTTCTTGAATATGACCACTATCTAAAAGCATTATAGAACAAAGATCTTTTGTACCTTCTGTACATATAACTCTTCCTTTAAATCCTTGCTTATATAAAAGTGGAATTCTTCCACTATGGTCTATATGAGCATGGGATAATATAACGTAATCTATTTCTTTAGGGTTAAAATTAAATGTTTCATTGCCACGTTCTTTTTCATCTTTACCTTGATAAAGACCGCAGTCTAACAATATATTTTTATCCCTTATTTTTACAAGATGGCAAGAACCAGTTACACAGCCAGCAGCACCAAAAAATTCTATTTTCATAATTATCCCTCCAAATCTAAAAATAACACCATATCTAAATTATATCATTTTTATTATAAAATCTAAATGTATTAGGGGAGACCCCTTCTAATTTTAAAAAAACTTTACTAAAATAAGCAGGATCTATGTAACCTACTTTAAATGAAATCCATTTAATATTTTCATTAGAGTTAATTAAAAGCTTTTTTGCATTATCAATTCTAACCTTAGATAAATAATCAACAAAATTAATACCAACTTTAGATTTAAAATATCTACTAAAGTATTGAGGATTTAGATGAACATGGGAGGATACCATATCTAAATTAATATCTTTATTATAGTTTATATTTATAAAATTTATGGCTTTGTCAATAATATCATTATTTTTTATATGAAACTTATCTTCAATAATATCTTTTTTAGATTTGTTATTTATATAATCTATAACATTATTTATGGAATCTACAAGTTCTCTAGGTTCAGCAGGTTTTAACAAATAATCGAAAGCATGAACTTTTATGGCATTTTGGGCAAATTTAAAATTATCATAAGCAGTTAAGATTATAGTTTTAGAATTTGGAAGAATTTTAGATATTATCTTTTGACATTCTAGTCCATTCATTTCAGGCATTTTAATATCCATTAATATTATTTCAGGGCTTGTTTTTTTTGCTAAATTTAACGCATTACTTCCATCAGAAGCTTCTCCAACTATAGTTATTTTATCATTTAAGTTTTTTTCAATAATAAATCTAAGAGCCTTCCGTTCCAAGATTTCATCTTCAGCAATTAGAAGTTTTAACATATTATATACACCTCCTATAAAGATGTTTTTATGAAAAATTATTTTATAATGGGGATTTCAATAGTGATTTTAGTACCTTGATTTAAAATGCTATTAACAGTAAACTTACAAGCATGTCCAAAGTAATATATAAGTCTATCTCTAACATTTGAAATTCCTAATTCTAAGGAGTTATCTTCATTAATAGTAGAATTTATTACTTTAAGCTTATCCTCTTCAATACCTATACCATCATCAATTATATCAATAGCTATATATCATTCCATTAAGGATCTTCCTTTTATCAGAACATATCCACCTTCTTTTTTACCTTCTAAACCATGTATAATTGAATTTTCAACTAAGGGTTGAAGGGTCATTACTGGAATTTTACAATTTAAAATATTGGTATCTACTTGTATATCATAATTAATTCTATTCCCAAACCTTTCATGTTGTATATATAAATATTTTCTTATATTGTTTATTTCAGTTTTTAAGGGGACCATATCTTCAGAGTTTTTAATGCTATACCTTAGAATATCTGATAGGGCATATATAAGCTGCTCAGTTTTAGGGGCATTTTCTAAAAGAGCCATTCTTGCAACTGTATTTAAAGTGTTAAATAAAAAGTGAGGATTAATTTGTGATTGAAGGGCCTTTATTTTAGTATTTTTAAGAAGTTTTTCTAATTTGGCCTTTTCCTTAGTTTGTTCTAATAATTTATGTGAATTTATATTAGATACTCCTATTTTAGCTATAAAATTTGAAAATAAAAATAGGAAATCAGCAGTTTCAATTATATCTTCATATTTCCAAACGGAAGTTTTTTCTAAGGCATGTTCTAATTTATCTTTTGGAATATTAATATCTCTAGAAAGCTTATCCAAGTTCATGTGTTTCTTATTATTTAATTCTTCTACTATAACTGCCCACATAACATACAACCAATATAGTTATTATCAACTATAATTGGAGCAGCTAAATCAGTTAATCCAGAGTGACAAAAATATATTATAGGTTTTCCTTTCCTCATAGCATCAAATCCACCTTTAGCATCGCATAGAGCACAACGTCTTCTACCTTCTTCACTACTTCTGATAAGAGTGCAAAAATCTGAAAATTTACTAGAGTTTACAATAGGGTTTCCTTTTTCATCTACAGTAGTTGTAGGTATTCCTAAAATATTTGCGAATTTATCCTGAATGCTTTGTAAGAATTCAATATCTATTATTTCTTCAAAATCATAATGCTTAAAAATAGGCATAATTCCACCTCTTAAATAATGAATTTTTTAATACATATATAGTAATAATTATAGATTAATACTTAAAATCCTTTAATTATGTAAATATAATACTATGAAAAGTCAAAATAGTCCAATAACTAGATGTCAAAATAATCCCTATATTAATCAAAATATTCAGATTATTATGTAGAATTATGTTGTATCATTATTAGTAAGATATAAAATTTAATTTTTATGGAGGTGTCTTTATGGGACAAGAAGCTTTAGGAATGATAGAAACCAGAGGATTAGTAGGAGCAATTGAGGCAGCAGATGCTATGGTAAAAGCAGCAAATGTAGATTTAATAGGATATGAAAAAATAGGTTCTGGACTAGTAACAGTTATGGTTAGAGGAGATGTTGGAGCAGTAAAAGCTGCTACAGATGCAGGAGCTGCTTCAGCTAAAAGAGTAGGAGAAGTTATATCAATTCATGTAATACCAAGACCTCATACAGATGTAGAAAAAATTCTTCCAAAGACTATCCAAGAATAAAAGGGGTCGATAAGGCATGGATAAAAATATTATTGAAAAAGTTCTAGAGGAAGTTCAAAAAAGACTAGGAGAACAATCAAGTAATTTAGATTTAGAAAGCAAAATCAATGAAATATTAAATGATAAAAATATAAATAAAATGCAAGCTGAAAAAAAGGAGGTAGATGTAATGGAAAACCTATCAAGTGTTACGGGCATAACAGAATATATTGGAAATGCTGAAGGAGATACAGTGGGATTAGTTATTGCTAATGTAGATAGTGCTCTTCATGAAAGAATGGGATTAGATGCTAAATATAGATCCATAGGAATAATTGGAGCAAGAACAGGAGCAGGACCTCAAATATTAGCTGCTGATGAAGCGGTTAAAGCAACTAATACTGAGGTTGTAACAATAGAATTACCAAGAGATACAAAAGGTGGAGCAGGACATGGTTCTTTGATTATATTTGCATCAGAAGATGTATCAGATGCTAGAAGAGCTGTAGAAGTAGCATTAAAAGAATTGGATAGAACTTTTGGAGATGTATATGGATGTGATGCAGGGCATTTAGAGCTTCAATATACAGCAAGAGCAAGTTATGCAGTAAATAAAGCTTTTGGAGCGCCCATAGGAAAAGCTTTTGGATTAATAGTAGGGGCACCAGCAGCTATTGGAGTAGTTATGGCAGATACAGCATTAAAAACTGCTAATGTAGAGGCAGTGGCTTATTCAACTCCTAATTCGGGAACATCATATTCAAATGAAGTTATATTAGCTATAACTGGTGATTCAGGAGCAGTAAGACAATCTGTTATAGCTGCAAGAGAGAAAGGGTTAAATATATTAAAGGCAATGGGACAAGATCCTCAGTCTACAACTAAACCATATATTTAAATAGATGAGGTGGTGTATAAGATGAAGAAGTCTAAAAGATTTGAGGTCTTAAGAAATAGAGAAATAAATAAGGACGGATTTGTTAAGGATTGGCCAGAAGTTGGACTTGTTGCTATAGGAAGTCCAAATGATCCGAAGCCTAGTATAAAGATAGAAAATGGCATCATTGTAGAAATGGATGGAAAGAAAAGAGAGGATTTTGATTTTATAGATATATTTATAGCTGATCATGCTATAAATGTAGAAAAAGCGGAAGAAGCTATGAGTATACCTTCTCTTGAAATTTCTAGAATGCTAGTAGATATAAATGTAGAAAGAGCAAAACTTGTTGAGATAACTACGGCGTTAACTCCAGCTAAAATAGTAGAAGTAGTAGATAATCTAAATGTAGTTGAAATGATGATGGCAGTGCAAAAAATGAGAGCTAGAAGAACACCATCTAATCAATGTCACGTTACAAATGTAAAAGATAATCCAATTCAAATAGCGGCAGATGCGGCAGAAGCTGCTCTTAGAGGTTTTGATGAAATGGAAACTACTGTTGGTATAGTAAGATATGCACCCTTTAATGCTTTAGGAATTTTAGTAGGAGCTCAAACTGGAAGAGGAGGAGTTTTGACTCAATGCGCTCTTGAAGAAGCTACAGAATTAAAACTTGGAATGTTAGGTTATACATCCTATGCTGAAACTATATCCGTATATGGAACAGAAAATGTTTTTGTTGATGGAGACGATACACCATGGTCTAAGGCATTTTTAGCATCAGCCTATGCATCAAGAGGTCTTAAAATGAGATTTACTTCCGGTACAGGTGCAGAAGTTCAAATGGGATATGCTGAAGGAAAATCCATGTTATATTTGGAAGTAAGATGTATCATGATTGCTAAGGGGGCAGGGGTTCAAGGACTTCAAAATGGTTCAATTAGCTGTATTGGAGTTCCAGGAGCCGTAGCAGGTGGAATTAGAGCAGTATTAGGGGAAAATTTAGTTACTACTATGCTTGATTTAGAAGTAGCTTCTGGTAACGATCAAACCTTTACTCACTCACCAATAAGAAAAACTGCTAGAACAATGATGCAGTTTTTACCAGGAACAGATTTCATATTTTCAGGTTATAGTTCAGTCCCAAACTATGATAATATGTTTGCGGGTTCAAACTTTGATGCAGAAGATTTTGATGATTATTTAATACTACAAAGGGATTTAAAAGTAGATGGAGGCTTAAAACCAATTACAGAAGAGGAAGCTATAAGGGTGAGAAATAAAGCAGCAAGAGCAATGCAAGCAGTATTTAGGGAATTAGCACTTCCAACAATAACTGATGAAGAAGTGGAAGCTGCAACTTATGCTCATGGAAGTAAAGATATGCCAAATAGAAATGTAGTAGAGGATTTAAAAGCAGCACAAGAGTTATTACAAAGAGGTATTACAGGATTAGACATAGTTAAAGCACTTTATAAATCTGGATTTGAAGACATAGCAAACAATGTATTAAATATGTTAAAGCAAAGAGTGGCAGGGGACTATTTACACACTTCATCTATAATTGATAAAGACTTTAATGTTATAACAGCTGTAAATGATATGAATGATTATATGGGTCCTGGAACTGGATATAGAGCAGAAGGAAAGAGATGGGAAGAAATTAAAAATATAAATCAAGCCCTAGATCCAGAAACTATATAAAGGAGAGTGAGAATATGGTTAATTCTGTATCTAATGAAGATTTAATAGAAATTATAACAAAACAAGTTTTAAAACAAATACAAAATGAAAATAAAGTAGAAGATATTAAAGTTTTACAAGATTCGGATAATATAGATTTAAAAGGTGGTTTTAAATTAGTTGGAAAGGGGGTTGCTGAAAAGGGAAAAAGAGTAGATGAGGTTGTAATTGCTATAGGACCTGCCTTTGGAGAGCATTTAAAAGAAAGCATTATAGGTGTACCACACAATGAAATATTAAAAGAAGTAATGGCAGGAATAGAAGAAGAAGGAGTTTTTCCAAGGATTATAAGAGTTTTGAGAACCTCAGATGTAGCTTTTATGGCACATGATGCAGCCCAAATTAGTGGTTCAGGTATAGGTATAGGAATTCAATCAAAGGGAACTACAGTAATTCATCAAAAAGATCTAGAACCTTTGAACAATTTAGAATTATTTCCTCAAGCACCTTTAATAGATAGAGAAACTTATAGGGCTATAGGAAAAAATGCTGCAAAGTATGCAAAAGGAGAATCACCAGATCCTGTTCCAGTAAGAAATGATCAAATGGCAAGACCAGCTTATCAGGCAATTGCAGCAGTACTTCACATAAAGGAAACAAAATATGTTATTCCTCATGCAAAGCCTGTGGAAATGCAAATAGCTTTTGAATAGGGGTGAAATTATGGATAATACTTTAATAGAACAAATTGTAAATGAAGTTCTCAAATCAATGAATTCTGGAGATATAAAAGTAAGTAGCAATATAGAAGAAAAAGTAAGAGAAAAAATTACTTCTTCTAATAATAAACTTTCAAAAGAAGATTATCCTCTTTTGAAAAATAAAAAAGAAATTTTAAATACTAAAACTGGCAAAAATATAACTGAAATAACTATGGAAAAAGTAATAAATGGGGAAATCATACCAGATGATATAAAAATAACACCAGAAGTATTAATTTATCAAGCTCAAATAGCAGAAACTGTTGAAAGATATCAGTTTGCACGTAACTTGAGAAGAGCTGCTGAATTAACAGCAGTACCAGATGAAAGAGTATTAGAAATATATAATGCACTAAGACCATATAGATCTACAAAACAGGAACTTTTAGATATAGCAGATGAATTAGAAGGTAAATATAATGCAAAGTTAAATGCTTCTCTTGTTAGACAAGCAGTAGAAGTTTATGAAAAAAGAGAAAGATTAAAAGAATAGTTGGGGATAAGAGGTGATATAAATGAAATTCGTAGCAGGGGTTGATATAGGAAATTCTACTACTGAAGTAGCTATTGCAGATGTAGAAAAAGGACTTTATTTTCTAAGTAGTAGTATAGTGAAAACTTCAGGCATTAAAGGAACGCTAGAAAATGTAGCTGGTATTTTAATGGCACTAAAAGAAAGTTGTAAAAAAATTAATATAGAAATAAAGGATTTAGGCTGTATATGTATAAATGAAGCTACACCTGTAATAGGAGATGTAGCTATGGAAACCATAACGGAAACCATTATTACAGAATCTACTATGATAGGTCACAATCCAGATACTCCTGGAGGTATAGGAATAGGTATAGGTAAAACAATTTATTTAGAAGAACTTACACATATAACATCAGAAGAAGTTATATGTGTAATACCAAAAACTATACATTTTGAAAGAGCCGCAAGAGAATTAAATATAGCTCAAAAAAGAGGAGTTAAAATAAGTGGAGCCATAGTACAGGGGGATGACGGAGTAATAATTTCTAATAGATTAGAAGAAAAAATACCAATAGTAGATGAAGTGGCATTTATAGATAAGGTTCCTATGGGAATGGTAGCTGCAGTGGAAGTATCCCCACCTGGAGAAAATATAAAAGTATTATCAAACCCATATGGTCTAGCTACGGTTTTTAATCTATCCCCAGAAGAAACAAAGCATGTAATACCTATTTCAAGGGCATTAATAGGAAATAGATCTGCAGTAGTAATAAGAACACCAGAAGGAGAAGTAAAGGAAAGAGTTATACCTTCAGGAAAAATAATATTAATAGGTAAAAGAACATTAGAAATAAGTGTAGAAGAAGGCTCAAACAAAATAATGAAAGGTTTATCTGATATTTGGCCATTAAAAGATGTAACAGGAGAATCTGGAACTAATGTAGGAGGAATGGTAGAAAGGGTAAGACAAGTAATGGGAGAACTTACCCATCAACCTGTAAAAGAAATAAAAATACAAGATATATTAGCAGTAGATACTTTTTTACCTCAAAAGATTCATGGAGGAGTAGCAGGAGAATTTGCGTTAGAAAATGCAGTAGCTCTTGCTGCTATGGTAAAAACCAGCAAACTTCCTATGGAAGATATAGCAAGAAAACTACAAAAAGAAACTAACGTAAAGGTTATTATAGAAGGGATAGAGGCTAATATGGCTGTACTTGGGGCATTGACAACTCCAGGTACGGACAAGCCCCTTGTAATATTAGATATGGGTGGAGGTTCCACAGATGCAGCCTATATGGGTAGAGATGAGGTAGTGAAATCTATCCACCATGCTGGAGCAGGAGAAATGGTTACAATGCTAATAAAGTCTGAATTGGGATTAGAAGACTATAATTTAGCTGAAGATATAAAAAGATATCCATTGGCTAAAGTAGAGAGCCTTTTCAATTTAAGATATGAAGATGGAAGTGTATGCTTTTATCAAAAACCTTTGGATTCATCTTTGTTTGCACGAAATATAGTGGTGAAAAAGGATGAAATGATACCTATACCAATAAAGGAGTCTCTAGAAAAAATAAGAATAGTAAGAAGAGAGGCTAAGAAAAAAGTGTTTATTACCAATGTAATAAGAGCACTTAAAGATGTGGCACCTTATAAAGATATAAGAAATATTGGTTTTGTAGTATTGCTTGGAGGTTCTGCTATGGATTTTGAAATACCTGAAATGATATCTGATGAACTTTCTCATTATGGAATAGTTTGTGGAAGAGGAAATATAAGAGGTATAGAAGGTCCAAGAAATGCTGTAGCTACAGGGCTTGTTATATCCTATTATAACAAAATAAAAGGAAGTAAAGATTATGAATGATCAAATTGATAGGCAATGTATAAAACTTCATAATTATAGAGGAAATGAAAATGTACTCTTAGAGATTTTAGCAGGCATGGAAGAAGAAGGTATACCCTATGAAGTTAAAAATATTGAATTTGAGGATGTAATAAAACAAGCCTATGATGCTTCTCAGGAATCTAGAATGGGTATAGGTATAGCAATTAATGGAACCAAAGTAGTACTTCATTATGTAAAATTAAAGGAAAGAGAACCTTTAATAGTTAAAGAAATAGATTCTAGTCATTGGGATAGTGCTAGAATTATAGGATGCAATGCAGCTAGACTTTATAAAATAATGCCTTTTAAAAGTTTAAATGAAAAACTGCAAAGTTGTGAAAATATAGAGGAAAGTATAAGAAAAATTGTTATAGATATTTTAGAAAAATTCTTTAAGGAGGGATGTAAATGAGTAAAAATGCCCTCGGATTTATAGAAACTATTGGCATGGCAGCAGCTATTGAGGCAGCGGATACTGCTACAAAATCTGCTAATGTAAAACTTATAGGTTATGAACTTACTAAGGGATATGGTATGGTGACAATAAAAATAGAAGGAGATGTTTCAGCTGTAACATCAGCTATAAATGCAGCAAAAATAAGTGCATCATCTGTAAACAAGGTTTGTTCAACGTTAGTAATACCAAGACCATCAACATCAGTTGAAAAAATTATTAAAAATAAGGAAGAATTAAAAAGCACAAAGGAACAATTAAAAGAAGAATTAGAAAAAGAAGAGGAAGTAAAAATAAAAGAAGTGAAATATATAGATTGGAAAGAAGTAGAACAAGAGAATAATAAAGAGATTTTAAAAGAAAATATTGAATCAGAATTATGTAATATATGTCATGATCCTAAATGCAATAGAAAAAAGGGACAACCAAGAACTTGGTGTATACATCACAATGAGAAGTTTGAAGGTGAAGAATTATGACAGGTTTACAAGAAAAATTAGTGGAAGAAATAGCAAAAGAATTTATAAAAAGATATTCGGTGAAAAATAGAGAGTATTCTATTCCTATAGGAGTTTCTAACAGGCATGTGCATTTAACAAAAGAAGATTTAGAAATATTATTTGGAAGAGGATATAAACTTACTATAAAGTCTATGGTTAATCAACCAGGACAGTTTGGAGCTAATGAAACTATAACTATAGCAGGGCCTAAAGGAGCTTTTCATAATGTAAGAATATTAGGACCTATAAGAAATTACAGTCAAGTAGAAATTTCAAGAAGTGATGCCTATTATTTAGGTTTAAAAGCTCCATTAAGAAATTCAGGAGAATTAGAAAGTGCTGAAGATATAACACTTATAGGACCTAAAGGTATGAAAGTTCTAAAAAGTGGATTAATATGTGCTAAAAGACATATTCATATGACACCAGAGGATTCAAAAGCTTATGGAGTAAAATCTGGCGATTATGTACAAGTTGAAACTTTAGGAGAAAAGGGAATTATATTCAAAAATGTGCTTATAAGGGTTAGTGATACAGCAGCACTGGAATTTCATATAGACCTAGATGAGGCTAATTGTTGTGAAATAAAAACAGGGGAAAAGGTAAGGATTTTAGGGTTAGATAGGTGATAATATGCTAAATAAAACAAATTTAATTATAGAAAATATGGAAAAAAACATAAATAAAGATAGCAAAATAAACATAAATTCAGATATTAAAGTAGGAGTAGATTTAGGTACCTCAGATATAGTAATTACTGTATTAGACAAAGATAACAATCCTATATGTGCAGAAATGTATTACGCTAATGCAGTAAGAGATGGAGTAGTAGTAGATTTTTTAAATGCAGTGAATATATTACAAGAATTAAAGGAAAATATTGAAAAAAAACTTTCTTTAGATATATCCAAGACAGCTACAGCAATTCCTCCAGGTATTTCTAAAGGAAATATAAAAGTAATAAAAAATGTAGTAGAAGCATCAGGCATAGAAGTGAGCAATATTGTAGATGAACCTACAGCAGCTGCAACACTTTTAGATATTAAAAATGGAGCAGTAGTAGATGTGGGAGGAGGCACTACTGGTATATCTATATTAAAAAATGGAGAAGTAGTGTATACTGCGGATGAAGCTACAGGAGGTACTCATTTATCTTTAGTTTTAGCAGGTGCCTATGGGATAAGCTTTGAAGAGGCAGAAAAATTTAAAGTAAAAAAAGAAAATTATAACAAAGTGTTTCCTTTAGTTATACCAGTTATAGAAAAAATGGCTGATATAATAAAAAGACATATAAAAAATTATGATGTAGAGGAAGTTTATTTAGTAGGAGGCACTTGCTGTATCAAGGATATGGAAAAAATTATAGAAAATTATATTGGAATAAAATGTATAAAGCCTACTAATCCTCTTTTAGTTACTCCCATAGGTATTGCAATGAATGCTGAAATTATAAAGAGGTGAGCATTTTGAATATTGAAGATTTAGTAAAGTATATAACCTCTGAAATTCTAAAAAGCTTTAATAAAAAAGTTTTAGTGTTTTTATCAGCAGGAGAAATAGCATTAGAAGATATATTTAATACTTTAAATTCTTATGATTTATTAAATTATTCTTTTGTTATTACAGATGGAGGAAAAGAGGTAATACCCAAAAAATTTATGGATAATTTTAAAGGTGAAGAGATATGTAAAAGAAATATTTTAATAAAGAAAATAAAAGAAGCAGATTTAATTTTAATACCAATATTAAATAGAAATATATTAGCAAAGGTATCTTTAGGCATATCAGACGATTTAATAACTTTAGGAATTCAACACTCCCTTATGATGAGTAAAAATATATTAGCATTAGAAGATGAATTTAATCCACAACATCCTATGAATATTTCCTTTGGATATAATAAAAATAAAGCCTATAATAAATTGATTTTAGGTTATAAAAGTACATTAGAGGACATGGGCATAATATTTACAGATTCAATTAATTTTAATAAATATATGGATAAATTATTGTATAAAAAATATTTAATGAAATATAAAGATGATACTGTAACTGAAAATATAGAAAATACACATGTAGTTGAGAATAGTTATAGAGAAGATAATTATAAAGTATTTAAAGATAAAATTTTAACTTTAGAGGATTTAGGTAAATACTTGCAAGGAAAAAATATTTACTTAAAAAAAGATGTTATTATAACCCCTCTTGCATCAGAGTTTATGTATAACAAAAAAATATCTGTTATATACAAAGATTGAGAGGTAAGAAAATATGATTTTAGGAAAAATTGTTGGCAATGTGGTGTCTACACAAAAGGATGAAAAACTTAAAGGTAATAAACTTTTAATAGTTCAACCAATAAATATTAAAGAAGAATTTATTGGAGACTGTATAGTGGCTGTGGATACTGTAGGAGCTGGAATAAATGAAACAGTTCTAGTTGTTACTGGAAGTACAGCACGTATTGCAGAAGAAGGAAAAAGAACAATAGGATCTGATGCAGCAATAGTTGGTATTGTCGATTATATAGAAACAGGATATTGATATTATCCTAATAGGGGATGATTAATATGAAGATTTATACTAAAGGAGGAGACAAGGGACAAACCTCTCTTATAGGAGGAGAAAGAACCTATAAATATGATGATAGAGTTTGGGCCTATGGAACTATAGATGAGCTTAATTCTTCCCTAGGGCTTGCAAGAGCTAAATTAAGGGATGAAAATTTTAGAAAAGTTTTATTAAAAATTCAAAAACAACTATTTGAGCTAGCTGCGGAGTTAGCATCAACAGGAACAGATAAGTATAAAGAAAATATTTCAGAAAAAGATGTAGAGTTTTTGGAAAAAATTATAGATGGGTTGAATGAAGAAATGCCATCTTTAAACAGTTTTATAGTTCCTGGTGGTACAGAAGAATCAGCAACACTGGATGTGGCAAGAACTGTAGCTAGAAAAGGAGAAAGGTATATAGTAAAGTTAGAATCAAATTATTATGTGAATAAAAATTTATTAAAATATATGAATAGACTTTCAGATTTAATATACACTTTAGCAAGAATAATTGATTATAGACAAGTATTAAAAGAATCTAAAAAAAGAGTATCTATAATTTCAAAAGATATAAAAATGAATAGAGAAATAGCAGAATATTTAATGGAAAAACTTTTAAAAAAATCAGAGGAAATAAAAGTACCTATGGTAATATGCATAGTTGATGAAAGTGGAAATCCTATTATGTTTCAACGTATGGATGGAGCACTGTTAGCAAGTATAAATATTTCTATAGGAAAAGCTTATTCCGCTGTAGCTTTTAGAATGAGTACAGATAAACTAAAGGAATTAGCTCTTCCACAAGGTGAATTATATGGCATAAATAATATGAAAAAAATCATAACTTTTGGAGGAGGAGAGCCCTTAATAGTTAATGGAACAATAATAGGAGGCATTGGAGTTAGTGGTGGTACCGTAGAAGAAGATATGATGGTGGCGCAATTTGGCAAAAGAACTTTTGAGGAGGTGGCCAGTTATGGAATTAAATGATAATCAAATTTCATCTATTATAGAAAAAGTATTACAAGAAATGAATGGTAAAAATTTAAATACAAAAGTTAGTGATGGTATTTTTGAAACCATGGATGAAGCAGTTAATGCAGCAGAAGAAGCTCAAAAGAAATTAGTAACAATGGATGTAAGTGAAAGAGAAAAACTAATAGCTGCTATTAGAAAGGTAATTTTAGAAAATGCAATGGAGCTTGCAGCTCTATGTGCTAAAGAGACTAAAATGGGAAGAGTAGATCATAAATATATAAAACTAAAATTAGTAGCAGAGAAAACACCTGGTACAGAGGTTTTAAAGACAAATGCCTATACTGGAGATAATGGATTAACTTTAGTTGAAATGGGACCATATGGAGTAATTGGAGCTATAACTCCATCAACTAATCCAGCAGAAACAGTAGCTTGTAATTCAATTGGTATGATAGCTGCTGGAAATTCTGTAGTTTTTTCTCCACATCCAGGTGCTGTGAAATGTAGCTTAGAAACTATAAAATTAATTAACAAGGCTATAAAAGAAGCAGGAGGACCAGATAATTTAATAACTAGTGTTACAAAACCTTCTATAGAAAATACCAATGCTATGATGGAGCATCCAAAAGTGCGAATGTTAGTAGCTACAGGGGGACCTGGTATTGTAAAAATAGTTCTATCTTCTGGGAAAAAAGCTATAGGTGCAGGAGCTGGAAATCCTCCTGTAGTTGTAGATGAAACAGCAGATATAAAGAAGGCAGCAATGGATATTATAAAAGGATGTAGTTTCGATAATAATCTTCCTTGTATTGCTGAAAAGGAAGCAATAATAGTAGAAAAAGTTTACCATGAATTTTTAAGTGAATTGGATAAAAATAATTGTGTATATAAATTAAGCAAAGAAGAAGTAGATAAACTATGCGGAATAGTTTTAAATGAGAAAATAGAAAATGGAGTTAAAAAATACTTTACAAATAAAGATTATGTAGGTAAAGATGCATTTATATTACTTCAAAGTATAGGAGTAAATGCTTCTAAAAATATTGAATGTTTGGTATGTACAGTGGAAAATGAACATCCTTTTGTTCAAGAAGAATTAATGATGCCAATTCTACCAATAGTTAAAGCAAAAGATTTTAATGAGGCGCTGGATTTGGCTGTTCAAGACGAACATGGAAATAGACATACAGCTATAATGCACTCTAAAAATGTGGATAACTTGACTAAGATGGCTAGGATCATTGATACAACTATATTTGTTAAGAATGCACCTTCCTATGCGGGTATTGGATTTGGAGGAGAAGGACATACTACCTTTACAATAGCAGGTCCAACAGGAGAAGGACTAACTAATCCAATATCTTTTACGAGAAAGAGAAGATGTACTATGGCAGATTCCTTTAGAATTATTTAGAAAAAGGAAGGATAATATGAAAGAGTTTAGTATAAAGCCTAAAGTCTATTTTGGAAATAATTCTATTGAAGTTATTTCTAAATTAAAAGGAAAGAAAGCGCTTATAGTTACAGATCCATTTATGATTAAAATAGGATTTGTTGATAAGATACAAGGTTTATTAAGAAAAGCAAATATAGAATATAGTGTCTTTTCGGAGGTACAACCAGATCCACCTATAGAGATTATAAACTTAGGAATAAAACATACATTAAAGTTTTTACCGGACATAGTTATAGCTTTAGGTGGAGGCTCTGCCATAGATGTAGCAAAGGGTATATGTGTATTTTCTAGTGGCATAATAAGAGCTACAGATAAAACAAAGGAAAAGCCATTATTTGTAGCAATTCCCACTACTAGCGGTACAGGATCTGAGGTCACAGCTTTTTCTGTAGTTACAGATAAGAAAAATAATAGGAAGTATCCTTTGTATGATATAAGTTTAACCCCGGATATTTCCATACTAGATGTACAGTTAGTAAAATCAGTTCCAAAAGAGATTGTGGCAGATACAGGAATGGATGTTTTAACTCATGCCATAGAGGCTTATGTATCTAAAAATGCATCAGACTACAGTGATGCATTGGCGGAAAAAGCCATAAGGTTAGTCTTTAAATACTTGATAAGATCTTATAAAGATCCCAAAGATATAGAAGCAAAAGAAAAAATGCACAATGCTTCTTGTTTAGCTGGAATGGCTTTTAACAATGCTTCTCTTGGGTTAAACCATGGTATGGCTCATGTGCTAGGTGGTAAATTTCATATTCCTCATGGCAGAGCTAATGCAATTGTTATTACCAATGTTATAGAATATAATTCAAATGTTAATGATGCTGCTAAAAAATATAGGGATATAGCGGAAAGTTTAAATCTTCCATGTGATAATATAAAAAAAGGGGTTATAAGTCTTATAGATGAAATAAAAAAACTAAAAAAAGAAATTAATATCCCTTCCCTTCAGGAATTAACTATAAATAAAGATAAATACTATAAGGAAATAACCAATATGGCTAAAATAGCACTAGAAGATAAATGTACTGCTACTAATCCTAAAATACCTACTTTAAATGAAGTAGAAGAATTATTTAAAAAAACATATATTTAGCAGCTAAAGTAAAAAGATATCTCGTAAAGGGATATCTTTATTATTTTATAAATATATTTGCTTTTATATAATTGCATATCTTATAATTTAAACATGTATGATATCATATATAAGCATTAAGACTATATAATTAAGGTTTGGGGGGAGAAGGGTGAAAGACGTAAAGAAAGCTCACTTTTTAGCAATTGTTTTAATGATTTTATGGGGGATGTCTTATTTAAGTATAAAGGTAGTAGTTCATGAAATACATCCAGTTTTATCTGCTTTTTATAGATTTTTAATAGCATCTATTATATTATTTATATATTTAAAAATTAGATATCCAGAAGAGAAAGTTTTAAAAGAAGATAAAGTTAAAATGGCATTAGGAGGACTATTTGGTATATGCATGTATTTTTTATTTGAAAATTACGCAGTTTATTTTACAACTGCTTCTAATGTAGCAATAATAATATCATCTATACCTATATTCACATTAATTACTCATAGAATTATTTTTAAGGAAAAAATAAATATGATAAAAGCTGTAGGAGCTTTTTTTAGTATAATTGGAATAGGCATAATAATATTTTCAAAAGGAAAAGTAAGTTTGTTTTCTAAAGGAACTATTGGTGATTTAATGGGAATGGGAGCTGCTCTTTGTTGGGTAACATACACTGTAGTTATTAGCAAACTTAAAGGAAATTATAGAAGTATAGTAATTACAACCTATCAAACTATCTGGGGATGTATCTTTTTAAGTCCTAGCATATTTATTTTTAAGCATAGTATTCCTTCTGTAAAAGCAATAGCTAATTTATTATATTTATCATTTTTTTGTACTTGCATTGGATATGCTATATATATTTATTGTCAGAATAAATTAGGAGCCACTGTTATAACTACCTATATAAATCTTCAACCTATAGTAAGTATAATAAGTGCTAAAATTTTATTAAATGAAAATATAACTCCTATGCAGATATTAGGTAGTACTATAATTATTACCGGATTGTTTTTAGCAAGTAAAAGTGAAAAAATAAATAAACAAATTACAGAAGTTATAAAAAGTTAAATAAAAAAACGTCTCTAAAGTGAGACGTTTTTTCTTATATATATCTATTTCTTCTATTTCTTCTTTTCCTTTTGTTTATGAATCTTATAATGGATATTATAGCTACAAGTAATACTATTATTATAATAAATGTAGCTAAATATAGTAATATATTTTCTTTAAATATTGTACCTTTAGATAAGTTAGAATATAGTTTATATTCTTTTTTAGCTTCCCTTTCTTTAACAGTTAGTTTTCCAATACTATCTGATTTAGTGAGTTCCCAAGGGTTTTCAGAATTTAAAGATATAGATTCTTTTAATTCACTTTTATTTATAACGTTATTATAGTACGTAATATCTTCTTTTACAGTTAAAGGTACATCTATAGTTTTAACGGGACCCATAAATAGTAGAGGCCTATATGATACAGTTTTTGTGTCAATAACGGAGTCTTTATTATGTAAAATAGTTTTTTCTGCTTTATAACTCCAGTCTATTATTTTTTCCATATCATTAAATACAAAGGAATCTTTAGCATCATATACAGAGTTTAAAACAACTCCTAATATTTTTCTTCCATCTCTGTCAAATATAGCTACCAAGCATCTACCTGCAGCTGAGGTATATCCGGTTTTACCACCAACACAACCTTTTGTTCCTACTAATTTATTTCTATTTTCAATTAAAAAAGTTGTTCCTTTTGAAGTGCTTATAGAACTAGTCTTTTTAGCCATGGTTTCGCTAACCCATGGATTTTTATAGGCAGCTCTTCCTAATATGCTTAAATCATAGGCGGTAGTATAATGGTTTTTATCATGAAGTCCATTTGGATTTACAAAGTGGGAATTTTTAAGGTTTAAGCTTTTAGCTTTGTCATTCATAAGTTTAGCAAAGCCTTCACGATTTCCACCAACATTATCTCCAATTAAATAAGCAACATCATTACCAGAATATAAAAGCAATCCATCCATTGCATCACTGGCTTTCATGGTTTCACCTATATCAATAGGATGAAGATTTTTATTTAAAGAGTATTCAGGTTGAGCTTTTGCATCTTTTGTATATGTAAGATCATCGTCTTTGCTTTTATTTTCAGCTAATAATAGTGATGTTATAAGTTTAGTTGTACTAGCTGGATACATTTTATCATCAGGAGATTTTGCATATATGATTTCTCCAGTATCCATATCAAGTGTTATTGCTGATTTGCCATATATATTAGGTTGAGTATTTTCATTAGCAGCATATACGCCACTAGTTAAAGAAAAAATCATGAAGGTCGTTAATAATGAAGAAATAATTTTCTTTTTCAATTTTCCATCTCCCCAGTTTCTAATAATCTATTTGTAAAATAATTTACACTTCATGAGTATATCATGTAAAAATAAATTTTACAAATATTAAATAATGTCTATAATTATAGATATAATAATTTATAAGGTGATGATTTTATGATTAATAATATAAAAAAAATATTTCAAGATAGAGAAGTCAGAATTTTAGGAAATTACGAGAGAAGCGCAGTAGTTTTATTTTTATGTGAAGATAATAAAAAAGAATTACATATAATTTTTGAAGTTAGAGCATTGCATTTAGATCGTCAACCTGGAGATATATCATTACCAGGAGGAAGAATAGAAAAAAATGAAAGTCCACAACAAGCAGCTATTAGAGAAAGTTTAGAAGAACTAAATGTGGATTTGGAAGATATTTCTATAATAGCTCCTATGGACTATTATGTTACTCCTTACAATAAAATTATATATCCTTTTATAGGTATAATTAAAGATGTAAATATAAAACCTAATAAAGATGAGGTGAATCATGTATTTAAAGTTCCACTAAAGTTTTTTATGGAGAATGAACCAAAGTGCTACGAAGTAAATATAGTATCTGAATTTCCAGAAGATTTTCCTTATCATTTAATAGTAGGAGGAAAGAATTATAATTTTAGCAAAGGTAATTTAAAGCAATATTTTTATCAATATAATGGTTATGTAATATGGGGATTTACAGCTTTAATTATTAAAAGTTTTATAGAAGAATTAAAATCTAAATTTAATAATAATTAATTTTACCTTGTTAATGTTTATGTAATTTTCTGAAAATAGCTTTATTTAATTTTCAAAATAATGTATAATATATATTGAAATAAGAATGTAGCATATAATCAGAAAGAGGTGGGGGTAATTATGGAGATATGTCCTTTTTTATCATCCAAAAATCATTGCATAGAATGTTTCAAAGAATGCCCTATTCATGAATGTAAAGATAGATATGGCAATTGTCCCTTTAAAACATTAGAAATGTTTAAATCGGAAATAGAGAATAATTATGATAGAGTAAACCCAGATTTTAAAGGATTTGATTTTTTGAAAGAATATTATTACCAAGTAAATGAATCTTATTTCTAAATATAAATCCCTACATATCATATGTAGGGATTTACATTTATATTTCTTCATAATAGTTGGAGTGTTCATTTATAAGATTTTGTTTTAACTTCCATAACTCTGAGGAAAGATCAACGTAATATTTATGTGGATTTTCAAATCTTAGTACTTCATGCCAAAGTTTATCACTTTCTGATTTAGCAGTTTCTCTAATCTCTGAAACTTCAGGATTTTCATAAATTAGTTCTCCCTTATCAAAAATTTTAACCATTAAATTCTTAACATAAAAATTGGTTAATTTTTTCTTTTTCCACGTAAATACAGGGTTAAATATAACTAAAGGTTTTTCTTCATCTATTTTTTCATCTTGTAAGGTTATAAGATCTGCAATGGCGTTATCAGTATCCTTATCAAAAATTCTATAGACCTTTTTAAAACCTGGATTTGTTATTTTTTCTTCGTTTTCACTTATTTTTATTTTTGGAATTATTTTTCCACCTTCTTCTACAGCTACTAATTTGTAGACTCCTCCAAATACAGGTTCAGATCTAGCAGTTATAAGTCTTTCGCCAACTCCAAAGCTATCTATAGGAGCACCTTGTCTTAAAACGGATCTTATTATGTATTCATCTAATGAATTAGATACAGTTATTTGAACATCTTCATAACCGGCTTCATCTAACATTTCTCTACATTTTTTTGAAAGATAAGTTATATCACCGCTATCAATTCTTATAGCTTTAGGTCTATATCCCATAGGTTTTAAAACATCATTAAAAACCTTAATAGCATTTGGAACTCCAGATTTAAGTACGTTATATGTATCTACTAAGAAAACGCAGTTATCTGGATAAACTTCTGCCCATGCTTTAAAAGCATCATATTCTGTTTGAAATAATTGAACCCAACTATGAGCCATGGTTCCTACTGATGGGACTCCAAACATTTGCTCAGCTATAGTACAAGCAGTTGAATTACAACCACCAATTATTGCGGCACGAGCTCCATATATTGCACCATCATAGCCTTGTGCACGTCTAGAACCAAATTCCATAACAGGTCGACCTTCAGCAGCTCTACAAATTCTGTTTGCTTTAGTTGCAATTAGAGTTTGATGATTTATAGATAAAAGTATCATAGTTTCTACAAATTGAGCTTGTATAATAGGTCCTCTAACAGTAACTAAAGGTTCATTTGGAAATACTGGAGTTCCTTCCGGTACTGCCCAAACATCACAACTGAATTTAAAATTTCTTAAATAATCAAGAAATTCTTCATCGAATATACCTTTACTTCTAAGAAAATCTATATCGTCCTTAGAGAATGTTAAATTTGAAAGATATTCTACTAATTGCTGGATACCAGCCATTACACAGTATCCTCCCCCATCAGGAACTCTTCTAAAATACATGTCAAAATAAGCTATCTTATTTCCTAAATTATTTTTAAGATATCCATTTGCCATAGTAAGTTCATAGAAGTCAACTAACATAGTTAAATTTCTATTGCTTCTTATGTCAAAATTTTTTTTATACTCCATCTATATTCTCCTTATTAAGTTTTATTTTTTTTATTTTTGTCAATAATTTTAATACTAATAATTATTTAATTATTATTTTACCTCCATATGTATTATATTACAAGTTTATTATATTAATAAAAAGGAGAAGAAAAATTTGAAAAAAATAAGATTAGATAAATACCAAATGGAAGCTGTTAAAGGAGAACAAAGGAACTTAGTGGTAATTGCACCTCCAGGGAGTGGCAAAACCTTTGTTATTATAAATAGAATATTTTATTTAATGAAAGAAAGAGGAGTATGTGGAAAGAATATATTTGCAATGACCTTCACTAAAAGCGCAGCTAAAGATATGGAAAGAAGGTTTTTGGATTTGCAAGGAATTCATCATTGCAATTTTATGCATACTCCCTTTTTTGGAACATTGCATAGTTTATTTTACAATATATTAAAAGCTCATGTTGGACATATAAGTATAATTTCAGAAAAGGAAAGTGCGTTTATAATAGAAAAAATTTTGAAAAAATATACAAATAATATAAGAGAAGAATTGATTAAAGATATACTAAATAACATATCAAAATACAAAAGCAAGCATGAAATAGATGAGCATATAGATAGACAGCTATTCTATGAATGTTATGATGAATATGAAAAATATAAACAGTATAAAACTAAATTAGATTTTGATGATATACAAATAAAGTGTAAAGAGCTTTTAGAAAATAATGAAAAGATATTAAATCAATGTAGAGATAAATTTAAATACTTATTAATAGATGAATTTCAAGACTGCGATGATATCCAATTAAGTATATTAAATATGTTAAATAGAGATAATAGTATCTTTGCAGTAGGAGATGAAGATCAGTGCATATATAATTTTAGAGGAGCAAAACCAGAAGCTATGGTGGAATTTCCTATGTATTTTAATCAGGGTAAAAAAATATTTTTAAAAATCAATTACAGAAGTGGAAAGAATATAGTAAAATTATCAAAAAATTTAATTAAAATTAATAAACTGAGGAATTCTAAAGAAATATTTGCTTATAATGAATTTGATGGAGAAATAAAAATAATATATAGTGAAGATGAAAAAGAACAAATAAAGAATATTTTAAAAGAAGTGCTTTATAATACAGAGAAAAAAGGGTATAATTTCAAAGACGTAGCTATACTTTATAGAAGAAATTTAGAAGCACTTATGATTATAGATTATTTCCTAAGAAATAATGTAGAGTTTAATTTAAATCAGAAATATTTTAATATATATAATCATTTCATATGTAATGATATAATAAGTTATGTGAAACTATCATTAGATAATAGGGATAGATATAGTTTAATTAGGATAATAAATAAACCCTTTAGATATATAAGTAAAATACATATAGAAAAACTAAGGGAATTTAAAGAAAAAGATAGTTGTTTTGATATAATGTGCAATTTTAATATGTCAATATTGCAAATAAAAACTATGAAAAGTTTAGAAAAGAAAATAAATAGAATAAAAAATCTAAATAATAATAAAGTTATAGATTATATAATGAAAGATATAGGATATGAAGAATATATAAAAAGTTATTCAAAAAAATTTAAAATAGACGAAGAAGAACTTTTATATATAATTTATATTTTGAAAAAAACTATAGAAGATTTTACTTCTTTGGAGGATTTTATAAAATACATAGAAAAAAGCAAAAATAAACTTTTAGAGAAAAAGGAAAATGCTATAACTCTTAGTAGTATTCACAGCTCTAAAGGTATGGAATTTAAAAGTGTATTTATAATAAACTGTAATGATGGGAATATACCTTATAATAGCAATGTGAATGATTTAAAAGATAATATTAAATTAGAAGAAGAAAGACGATTATTTTATGTTGCTATAACAAGAAGTATCTCTAATTTGAATTTATGTATATGTAGCAATATAGGAGGCAAATATTTGCCTTATTCAAGATTTTTAAAGGAATGTAATTTGGACTTAAAGGATAGTTACCAGATAGGTGAAGTTGTTTTACATAAGTATTTGGGAGAAGGAAAAATTGAAAAAATAAAAGAAAATAAGATAACTATAGATTTTAATGGAATATGTAGAATGCTTAAATTAGATGTAATAAATATAAATGGATTAATTCAAAAGAGGAGACAAAACTCTTAAAAGTGCCTTTTATTGAATATGTTTAAATTATATTATATAATCTTATTAAGCTCGTATTCCTAGAATATGAGCTTTTAAATTGTTTAAAAAAGGAAGAGTTTGATATGGGAGAAAATAATAATATACAGGATGTTATTTTTGCTTTAGATATAGGTACTAGGTCTATATTAGGCACAGTGGGAATAGTTAAAGATAAAAAATTTCATGTGATAGAAGAAATGTATTTAGAACATAAAGAAAGAGCAATGGTGGATGGACAAATACATGACATAAATTTAGTGGCTGAAAGTGTAAGGGAGATAAAATTTAAATTAGAAGAAAAACTAAATATAAAATTATCACAGGTATCTATAGCAGCAGCAGGTAGATTTTTAAAAACCCTTACAGTAAAAGAAAATCTAAAAATAGAAGACAATAGTGAAATAGATAAAGATTTAATAAGAAGCTTAGAATTAACTGCAATAAAGTCAGCAGAAAATGAAGTAACAAAGTATGAGGGTGAACTTTATTGCGTAGGATATAGTGTTATTAATTATTATTTAAATGGATACATAATTAGTAATTTATTAGGGCACAAAGGAGAAGAGATAGCCGCAGAAATTATAGCCACATTTTTGCCAAGATCTGTTGTAGACAGCATATATTCTGTAATGAATAAAGTTAATCTAAAAGTTGTAAGTTTAACTTTAGAGCCAATAGCAGCTATGGAAGCGGTTATTCCACAAAAATTAAGGTTACTTAATTTAGCACTTGTAGATATAGGAGCTGGTACTTCAGATATAGCTATAAGTAGTAAAGAAACTATTTCTGCTTATGGAATGGTTTCCTTGGCAGGAGATGAAATAACAGAAACTATAGCACAGAACTGTCTTGTAGACTTTAACACTGCAGAGGAAATAAAAAAAAGTATTGATAAATGCCAAGTAATAAAATATATAGATGTATTAGGATTAGAAAATGAAATAACTTCAGAAGAAGTTAAAAATATAATAGAGCCTGTTATTAATAATATATCTGAAGAAATTTCAAAAAAAATTCTAGAACTCAATGGAGGAAAGAATCCTAGTGCTGTGTTTTTAGTAGGAGGGGGAGCTTATACTCCAGGAATAAAAAAGTATATAGGTGAAAAACTTAAATTACCAGAACAACGAATAGCTATAAAAGGAAGGAATTCTGTGGAGGCTTGTGTATGTAAAAATGAAAATTTAGATGCTATAGGAGTAACAGTTTTAGGTATTGCATTGATTTCTATAAAAAATTTAGGACATGATTTTATAGATGTTATATTAAATGGTAATATAGTTAGTCTTTTTAGATCAAAGCAACATACTATTATGGATGTTATGGTACAAGGTGGAATAAATCCTAAATTACTTATAGGGAAAAATGGAAAAAATATTAGGTTTAAATTAAATGGAATTTCTAGAGTTGCTTTTGGAACATTAGCCACCAATGCTGAGATAAAATTAGATGGAAAAATTGTCAATATAGATTCAGAAATAAATGAGGGACAAAATATAGATATAGTTTTTGCTAAGGATGGTTTAGATGCTTCACCTAAAGTAAAAGATTACATTAAAAAATTATATTCAATAGATTTTTATTTAAATGATATAGTTTATACAATAGAACCTATTGCACTAATTAATGGAGAAAAAGCAAGCATACAAGAGGGTATAAAAGAAGGAGATAATGTAGAAATAATAAATGTAGAAACCTTAGGGGACTTTAAAAAGTATATGGATGATGAAACTTTAAACTATAAATATTATCTAAAAGGTGAAGAATTAAAAGATAACTATATTATAAAAGAAGGAGATAGAATATATAAAGTAGAAAATGAAAAAATAAATAGAGAAGCATTGAAAAATAAAGATTTAAATAAAGAGTGTGCAATTACAAAGGAAAAAGATTTAAATAAAGATCTAAATGAAGAAATAAATATAAAAATTAATGGGCAAGATTTTTCTTTAAAAGGCAAGAAAAAATATGTATTTGTAGATATATTTAATTATATAGAAATGGATTTAACACAAATTCACGGTAAATTAGTACTAAAATTAAATGGAGAAGAAGCTTCCTATAATACTAAATTAAAAAATGGAGATATTATAGAAGCAAGATGGGAAAATTAAATAAATTATTATAAAAGATAATAAAAGGAGTGTTCTAATGAAAATAGAAATAGGAGCAAATGAATCAGATCAGAGAATAGATAAGTTTTTAAGAAAATTGTTAACGGATGTTCCCTTAGGTGCTATCTATAAAAGTATAAGAAAAGGTGATGTAAAAGTAAATGGAAAAAAGGTAAAGGAAAAATACTCCCTAAATCTAGGAGATATAGTAGAAATAAGGGAGATAAAAACAAATGCTGAAAAACATAGTGAATTTAAAGTTGTGGAAGGATCAAATGAATTAAAAGTAACATATGAAGATCAAAACATGATAATAGTAGAAAAGAAACCTGGAGTTTTAGTACATTCGGATAAGAAAAATTCAGATCCTACATTAACAGATTATGTATTATCATATTTATATGAAAAAGGTGATTATTTACCAGAAGAAGAAGTTACTTTTACTCCAGCATCCTGCAATAGATTAGACAGAAATACTGCAGGTATAATTATATTTGGAAAGAACTATGAAAGCCTGAAAGATTTAAACAAGATGATAAGAGAAAGAAATGTAGATAAATATTACCAAGCTTTAATATGTGGTAAAATAAAAGATGGAGTATATAAAGCACATATAGTTAAGGACTCTAAGTCTAATAGATCATATATACATAATGAACCTAAAAAAAATTCTAAAGAAATTGAAATGAAAGTTAGAAATATACAAACCTGTGGGACATATTCCTTAATAGAAATTCAACTTATAACAGGAAGAAGTCATCAAATAAGAGCACATTTAAGTTCGTTAGGCAATCCTATAGTTGGAGATAAAAAGTACGGTAATAAAAAACTAAACAGTTTTTTCTATAATAAGTATGGCATAGATTATCAATATTTATATGCTTATAAATTAATTTTTAGGAATTGTACAGATAAATTAAGATATCTAGAAAATAAAACTATAGCAGAATCGTTGCCACCTATTCTGAAGAAAATAAAAAATGATGTGTTTAAGTTCTAAAATGAGGAGATATTATTATGAAAGAGCAATCAACTACTAAAGGGTTTGCTATATTATCTTTAGCAGGAATGATGGTAAAAGTATTATCTTTACTATATATACCATTTTTAAGAGTAATAATAACAGATGAAGGTTATGGTGTCTATGGTGCTGCATATTCTGTGTATGTTTTTATATTTGTTCTTACTAATTCGGGAATACCAGTAGCTATTTCAAAATTAATATCAGAGCTTACTGCAATGGGAAATTATAAAGATGCAGTTAAAACATTTAAAATAGCTAGGTTTATGTTACTTATAATAGGAATAGTTATGACTTGTTTAATGCTGTTTTTTTCAGCACCTATTTCTAAGATTATAAATCAAAAAAGGGCATATTTATCTATAATTGCACTTTCACCAGCGGTGCTTTTTACTTCTATAGCTTCATCATATAGAGGATATTTTCAAGGGTTGGGAAATATGACACCTACAGCTATATCTCAAGTTATAGAACAGGTAGGAAACACTATATTTACCCTTTTGTTTGCACTTTTTTTAATTAATTATGGCTTAGAAGCAGGATGTGCAGGAGCAACTATGGGAACATCCATAGGGGCATTTCTTTCTGCAATATTTTTAGTCATTGTTTACGAAAAAAATAAAAAAATAAAAATTCCAAGTAAATTTAGAGAAGTTGAAATAAAAAGATATACTAATAAAGAAATAGTTTCAAAGATAATAAATTATGGAATACCTATAACAGTTTGTGTTGGTATGACTTATGCAGGGGACTTAATTGACTTAAGCAATACTATGGCAAGGTTAATAGCGGGTGGACAATTGGAAAGTCAAGCCTCAAGACTATATGGTTTTTTAGTAAAGTACAAGCAGTTAATAAATGTACCAATAGCTATAGTTACATCGTTAGCAGTAGCTATATTACCTGCAATATCAAGCGCAGCAGCTATAAATGATAAAGAGACTGTAAAGTCTAAAATTAGATATGCTTTTAGATTATGTTTTTTAATATCGGTTCCTTCTGCTGTTGGATTAGGTATATTAAGTGGATCTATATTTAATATGTTGAAATTTGGAGATGGATCATATCTAATGAAATATGGATCAATAGTAGTAGTTTTGATGTCTGTTATGCAAATCCAAACTACTATACTACAAAGTATAGGCAAATTATATACTGCTACACTTTATGCAGTAATAGGTATAGTGTGTAAAGTAGTAGCTAACTATTTTTTAATAGCAATACCGTCATTAAATATACTAGGAGCTATTTATGGAAGTATTATAGGTTATGTAGTACCAATAGTATTAAATCATAGAATGCTTTTAAAAAGTTTAAATATAAAATTCAAATTGTTAGAACAAGCAAAAAAGCCAATTATAGCATCTGTTTTTATGGGGATTGTTGTTGGGACATCTAAGTTGTTTTTAGTTAAATTCTTTAATTTAACTTCAAAAGGATATTTTGCAAATACTACAGTAACTTTAATTGCTGTAATACTGGGAATGTATTCATATTTATTTGCGATGGTAATCACAGGAGGAATAACAAAGGAAGATTTTGAAGTTTTTCCAAGAAGATTAAATAAGTTTATCCCTAAATTTATAATGGCAAAAATGAAATAAATAGATTGTAGCACTTTTTAAAGGGCTACAATCTATTTATTTTTTTGTTTTAAAATATTATAAATAGGATATAGAGAGAAACCAACTATTATTATAATAATATATTTGTGTATGCCATTTGTTAGTAAAGATTTAAATATATTTAGTATAAATAAAAACAATATTGATAGAAGAATTATTATAATTAATTCATCTTTTTGTATATCTATAAAATAGTTATCTTTTATAATATTTAAGTTTAGAACTAGCTCTGTTATAGATGTAATTATAAAGCTTATTCCTACTCCATATATATTTATAGATGGTATTCTTACTAATATAAATATTAAAAGAATTTCTTCTAGAGCTACTATCAAAGAATTTCTTAAAATAATTCCCTGTTTTCCTAGACCATTTAATATACCGCTAGTAGTTGCAGATAAATATAAAAAAGGAGCTAAAAGACAGACAAAAGATATATAGTTTCCTAAATCATTTCTTTTATAAAATAGATACCCTAAATTTTGAGGTATAGTTAAGCATATTATAGTTGTAGATAGACCTAATAAAAGGCTTATTCTTAAAACTTGATTTATTCTATTTTCCACCGCCCAATAATTTTTACTACTAATAGTTTGAGACAGATCTGGTATTAATATTGTAGATATAGAATCTATTATAACCATTGGAAAAAATATTATATTTAAACTCATACCTGAAAATTTCCCCATTAAAGATAGAGCATTGTTATAAGTAAAACCAGCAGCTAATAATCTTCTAGGAATTAATACTGTTGAAAAAGAAAAAAGTAGTGTAGTAAGAAATCCTGTTAAACATAAAGGAAAGGATATAGATAATACATTAAATAAAAGTTGAGCTTTTCCCTCATATCTATACCCATAGTTTAGTTTTTTTCTATGTATTATGTAAGCTATATATAGTAAAAACGTGCTTACAAATTCACCTATGGTTAAAGTAATATAAGCTGCGGTGACTGTACTTTCTATTTTTTTCAGGGAAAATATATAAATTATGAGAGTCAAAAAAACTATCCTCAACGTTTTTTCAAAAACATCTATAAAAGCAGGTATTTTAACTTTAGATATACCATAAAAATATCCTTTTAAAATAGAGGATATGGCTATGAATAACATAGCAGGACAGATTACTTTAATAGCAGTTATAGAACGAACATCTTTTAACACATATTTACCTATGAAAGTAGAAGTAATAAATACAATAATGGTTACAAAGGATCCCCATAAAATATCAAAATACATAGATATATCTATAGTTTTATTTAAATTTTTAAAATCTTTTTTAGAAAAGTATTCTGCAGATACCTTAGATATTGCTGCTATCATTCCACCAGATATAAGACATATAAACAAATCATAAATAGGCATTATAAGACCATAAAGTCCTATACCTTCAGGACCTAATTTATGAGAAAGTATTATGGAAAATATAAATCTTAAAATACCAATTATTAAATTAGAAAAAGTTAATATAAAAGAGTTTTTAAAAAAAGAACTTTTCTTCACATTACATACCTCAAAAATTGATAACATTAATATGTATTCAGAGATGAAAATTAATATTACTTTATAAAAAAATTACGAAGTAATTTTTTTAATAGAGGACATAGGACAATAAAGGAAGATTTTCCTCCGCTTTGCTACAGAAAATCTTAAATTTTATAATATAATTGAAAATGGAAGGTGGAGAATGGAGAATGATAGACATTTTTTCTTCATTGTCATTACGAAAAAATTTTAATTTTATGAAACTTGATGAGATTTAAGATAAATTAATATTTATATAATAATTTATTTTAATTACTTGCTATTAATCTAGCGACTGTGTCGCAAAGCCGATAGGCTGCCGTTGATTAATGAATAATGAACAGGGAACAATGAATAATTATTGAGGATTTTTTTCACTTTGTTACAAAAAATCTTTGATTATATGAATTTTTATAAAAGTTAAAACTATTCGATAGAATTTTATAGCTTAAAAGATTTTAAGACTATAGCCTGACTTAATTTTAATGTTCTTAAAAACTAAAGCGATGTTTAGCTTTGCTAAACCAGCCATCAATAAAAATGTCAATGTAGATATAATTGAAAATTGAAAGTGGAGAATGGAGAATTAAGGATATTTTAGATTTGTCTAATATAAAAAAGTTGTCAATCATTTTCCACTTTCCATTCTCCATTTTCAATTCTAACTAATAAGATTAAAGATTTTCTGACGTAAGGAAGAAAATCATCCTTCATTGTCCTCTGTCCTCTGTCAATTGTCCTCTATAAAAATTTTGTGACGCAAAATTTTTATATTGTGAATCAAAGTAGACTAGATAAAATATGTAATATATACTAAAATAAATATTAGTTAATATTTGAGAGGGTTGATAGGATAATGAAATATTTTTGTAAAGTATGTGGTATGATTATAAACGAAAATAATTTTAATTATAATAAAGAAGCATTTATAGACAAAAATACTATGGAAAATATAATTAGATGTCCATTTTGTGGAGCTAGTGAAGAATATATAATAAATAGATCTGAAGAATTTTTAAATAAAAAAATTGAAGGAATAGATAAAGAAACAAATAAGATATTAGATCATGCAATGAAATTAGAGGTTTTTAATGGGAATTTTTATAGACAAGCTTCTTTGTTGGCAAAGGATATAAATTTAAAAGAAATGTTTAAAGCATTATCTAATATAGAATATATGCATGCAAGAATACACAAAAGTTTAATTGGAATTGAAAAACTTCCTAATCTTAGAGAAATGGATTATAGCAAATACCATAGTGATGAGATATTAGTACAGATGGCAAATAAAAGAGAAAAGCATGCAGTACAATACTATAGAAAATACTATAATGACCTATGTAATGATAAAATTAGAGAAATATTTGATGTTCTCTCTTTAGTAGAGAAAGAACACATAGAACTTACAAAGTAAATAAGATAAAAATAATATATTGAAATTAATTAAATAAGTAGTATAATTAGTTAATAAATGACTAAAGATATTATAAAAAGGAGTTCTAAAATGTATGGGGAATAGGATAGAAAAAACCTATGGTACTGCACTTAAAGGATTATTTCATGCAGTAAATCCTTTAAAGAAAAAATTTTTAAAAACTTATTGTACAGTACACAAATTTATAATGCTCCAATCATTAGATATTTTAAAAAATAATAAATATGAGGATGCTTATAATTTTTTTAAAGAAAATTTGTCAAAACTAAATGAAGGTACTACTTGGGCAGATCAAGATTTTAAAAGTTCTAATCATTTTTTCCATTTTAGTAAAGGAAAAGGCTTATATGGATTTTCTAATGCATTATTAGAATGTAAAAAATATCATAGAAAATCTTTAGAGTATTTGGAAAAAGGTGATTTAAATAAGGCTATGTTTTTTTTAGGAGCAGCCTGTCATTTAATACAAGATGTTACAGTACCTCAGCATGTTAACAATAAACTTTTAAAAAGTCATAGAAGATTTGAATTATGGATAATTAGTAAACTTTTAAATGATTACTCTTTTATGGCTGAAGATGAAATTGTAAGATATAGTAATTTAGATGAATATATAGTGAACAATTCTTTTTTGGCTAATAACACTTATATAAAATACATTAATATAAAAAATAGGGAAGAAAAATATAATAAAATTGCGTCAATAGTTTTAAAAGAAGCACAAAAAACTACTGCAGGATTTCTACTAGACTATTATGAAGATGTAAAAAATAAGGAAAGTTTTTTAAATTTAAGTAAATAAAATCCTCCAATTGGAGGATTTTATTATTTTATAAAGAACTTAACTAATATAAGTAACACTTATCTTAAAATCCTAAAAAATTCATTAAATACGAGGTGGGGATGTGTTTGAAGAAGAAACTTGAAAGTATAGAAATAAATATAGATAAAGAAATATTTAATGGAGAATTATTAGATATAGGGTTTAATAATAACGGTATTTTATATAATGGATATAAATATTTTAATAAGGAGGTTGATATAGGTTATATTAATGGAAGGGAAGAAAAAGATTTAATAGAGAAAAATTTTTATGACAATTGCACTTTAATGTTTGTACTAAATAATATACAGTTTAAAAGTTCTAAAGAAAAATTGTTTAAAGAAATAAAAGAGTACATTAAAAAGGATGGATATATATATATATGGGATATAGATAAAGGTTTTAAGAAATGCTTTAACAATAAAATAGTAATAAACTTACCTAATAATATACAAAAAGATTTTTATGTTAAAAATTTTAATATACTAAGAGATAATTCTCAGGAAGCTACAATAAAAATCATTGAAAAATATTTTGATGTACAAGATATAAGAAACGAATTTGGCATATATTTTATAAAAGCTAAAAATTCAAAATAGAGAGGAAGAAATATATATGAAAGTTACATTAGTTGCAATAAACTCAAAATTTATACATAGTAATTTAGCTGTAAGGTACTTAAAAAGATTTACAGAAGATTTACAATATACATGTGAAATTCAAGAGTTTTCTATAAATGATAGATTGGAGAGAATTGTAGAAGAAATTATTTTAAATAAGCCAAATGTTGTGGCATTTTCTTGCTACATATGGAACATATCTTATATAAAAAGGGTATCAAAGCTGATCAGACTAATAAATCCTAATATAAAAATAATACTTGGGGGACCAGAAGTTTCCTTTGATGGTGGAAGTTATTTAAAGGAAGGATATTGCGATTTCCTAATAGAGGGAGAAGGGGAAAAAACTTATAGAGAACTTATACAATATTTATTAGAAAGTGATAAAGATAAAAAATATATAAATAATATAAAAGCTTTATATTATATTAAAGGTGATAAAATTATTTACACAGGTAAGAGAGAATTAATGGACATAAATGAAATAGTATTTCCTTATGAAGACGTAGAAGAATTAGAAAACAAAATAATTTATTATGAAGCATCTAGAGGATGTCCATTTAGCTGTAAGTATTGTTTATCATCAACAGTTCATGGATTAAGGTTTTTAGATATATCTAGAGTAAAGAGGGAATTAGAATTTTTTATAGATAAAGGGGTTAGTTTAGTAAAGTTCATCGATAGAACTTTTAATTGTAATCATAAATTTGCATATGATATATGGAACTTTATAATAGAAAAAAATCCTCCTAATATGACTTTTCATTTTGAAATATCAGCAGATCTTTTAACTGAAAAAGAGATAAATCTTTTATCAAAGGCAAGAAAAGGCTTAATACAATTTGAAGTTGGAGTACAAACTACTAATAAAGAAGTATTAAAAAATATAAATAGAAATGCTAATTTTTTAGAAATAAAAGAAAAAGTGCAAGAACTTTTAAAAATTAAAAATATAAATCAACATTTAGATTTAATAGCAGGACTTCCTGGAGAAGATTATGAATCATTTAAACGATCTTTTAACGATTTATATAGTATAGAGCCAGATCAAATACAATTAGGTTTTTTAAAGCTTTTAAAAGGATCTCCTATGAGAGAAGAAGCCAATAAGTGGGGAATGATATATTCTCCATATACCCCTTATGAAATTTTAAAAACAAATAATATTAGTTATGAAGAAATATTAAAACTTAAAAGAATTGAAGAAGTTTTAGATAAATATTATAATTCTGGACAATTTAACAATATATTAAAATATTTTTTAAAGAAATTTAAAAATCCTTTTGACTTCTATGAAAAGTTTAGTGAATATTTTTATGCAAAAGGTTATTTTTCTAGAAGTATCTCTTCTGTCAGTTATTATAAGGTTTTCCTGGATTTTAATGAGGAAATAATGAAAGAAAAATCTTATGATTTAGAAGAAATAATAAAATATGATTATTTAAAATTTAACAAGAAAAGATGGTTACCTGAATTTCTAAACAGACATATGGATAAAAAAGAAGAAAAAAAAATAAGAATCACATTAAAGCAAGAAGGCATAATAGATGCAGCAGACAATTTAAATAATTACCACATAGAAAAATTCAAAGTAGATGTACTAAAATTTGAAGAGTTGTCTGTATTAAAAAAAGATGAAGTTTTTCTATTATTTTCTGATGATAATAGAAAAAGAGTTAAAAATATAACAACAATTGTAAAAAGATATATTATTGGGTATAATTAAGCTTAATAACTTTCATCTTTTATTTTATTAATTAGCATAGCAATAAAAATAGTTGAAAAATCCATGCTAATGATATTATAATATAATAAATAGTATATATTAATAAATACTTTTTATTAATTAAGGAGGTGGTATTTTGGCATTAGATGCGATAAAAAGTATAAAAAGTGCTGAAGACAAGGCGGATAAAATAATAAAAGAAGCACAACTAAAAAGTAAAGAAATAATAAAAGAAGCAGAAGCCAAGTCTAAAGAAAAGTATAAAAGTATAATTAATAAAGGGAATGAAGAAAGCAAAAACATAATTAACAATGGAATAAAAGAAGGGGAAGAAGAAGCCAAAAGAATAAAACTTGAAGGTGAGGAAGAAGTTAATAAAATACTAGATGTATCTAGTGATAAAATTAATAAAGCTATTAATCTTATAGTTGAGAGGATAGTGAAAAGCCATGGCAATAGTTAAAATGAATAAATTCTCTCTGCTTGTATTTCAATCAGAAAAAAGGCAACTTCTTGAAAGACTCCAAAAGTTTTCAAAAGTGCAATTTATCGATTTAAAAGAACAAAATTATGGAGATGATGAACAACAATTATTACAGTTTTTAGACAATGATTTATCATCATCAGAAGTAAATGAATTAGAAAGCAAAAAGTATAAAGTAAAATTTGCACTAGATATTTTAAAAAGATATCATGAAGAAAAAGGTGGAATTAAAGAAAGTCTTAAAGGCAAAAAAGTTTTATCCTATGAAGATTTAAAAAATCTTGAAAAAAGTGTGCAATGGGAAAAAATATATGATGAAATAAAAGATAAAGAAGATAAATTAAATATTCTAAATAATGAAATATCAAAATTAAATTCTGATATAGAAACTTTAATTCCTTGGAAAAGGTTAGATGTGTCTTTTCAAGAATTGCAATTATTAAAAAATTGTATTGCTTTTATAGGCTCAATACCTAAAAGAGTAAAAGAAGATTTTAGAATTGATGTAGAAAATTCCTTTGAACAAAGTTATGTAGAAGAAATAAGTGAACTTAAAGAAGATCTAAATTTATTATTAATTGTTCATAAGGATTCTAAAATTGAAGCAGAGGATATATTAAGAAAATATGCTTTTAGTAAAACAACTTTAAATTATAAACAATCTCCTGCAGAGTTTATAAATTCTGCACAAGAAAGAATAGAAAATATAAAAGATGAAAAGGAAAAAATAGCTGAAGAAATAAAAAGCTATTTAAGTGAATTTGAAGATTTAAAAATTATATATGAATATTTTGAAAATGAGCTAAATAAAGCAAATGTATCAGAAAATTTCTTAAAAACCGACAAAATGGTTGCTATAAATGGATGGCTTCCAGAAGAAAGTAATGAAGAATTGGAAGAAGAAATAAAAAATGTAACAAAAGATTACTATATAGATTTTATAGAACCAGAAGAAGATGAAGATGTACCAATAGAGCTTAAGAATAATTCTTTGATAAAACCTTTTGAATCTATAACTTCTATGTATAGTTTACCTAAGTATAATGAAATAGATCCTACACCGTTCTTAATGCCTTTTTATTTGTTATTCTTTGGTATGATGCTTTCAGATTTTGGATATGGATTAGTAATGTTTGTAAGCACCATATTGGCTTTAAAGTTACTGCCACTAGAAGAGGAATCTAAAAATTTTGTAAAGTTATTTTTTTATTTAAGTATTCCCACTATGTTTTGGGGAATAATGTATGGTAGTTTCTTTACAGGTGCAATTGATATACCAGCTGTTTGGATGAAACCAGAGGATAATGCAAATTTACTACTTTTAGTATCTATAATATTTGGATTAGTTCAAATATTCATTGGATTGGGAATAAAGGGATATATGTATATAAGAGAAGGCAAATATTTAGATGCATTTTATGATGTTGGATTATGGTATATAACTATAATTACAGTAGTACTTTATTTGGCAGGTAGTTTTGTAGATATAGTAGCATTAAAAGGAAGTATGAATATAATCAAATATATAATGTTTGCAGCAATGATAGGCCTTGTACTTACCCAAGGAAGAGAAAATAAAAATATTGGAGCAAGGTTAGGTGCAGGATTGTATGGATTATATGGCATAACTGGATATATAGGAGACTTTGTATCCTATTCAAGACTTATGGCTCTAGGACTTGCCACTGGATTTATTGGTGGGGCCTTAAATTTAATTATATCTTATCTTGGAACAGGAGTTAAAGCTTGGATATTTGGACCATTGATATTTATAATAGGACATATGTTTAATTTATTAATAAATGCATTAGGCGCATATGTTCATACATCAAGACTTCAGTACGTGGAGTATTTTGGAAAGTTCTATGAAGGAGGAGGAAAACCATTCACTCCTTTCAAATATACAAATAAATTTATAAAAATTAAGACAGAATAAGGGAGGAATAATAAATGAATAATAATTTCTTTAGTTTCTTTTTACAAAATGGAGGAGTTTTATTAGCTGCACTAGGAGTAGCTTTAGCAACAATATTACCAGGAATAGGATCAGCCAGAGGAGTTGGTTTAGTTGGTGAAGCTGCATCAGGACTTTTAACAGAAGAACCAGAAAAGTTTGGTAAAGCACTTATACTTGAACTATTACCAGGAACACAAGGATTATATGGATTCGTTATAGCTTTTATGGCAATGGGAAAAATGAGTGTTGGTATGGAACTTGGATCTGGATTTAGTATATTACTCTCATGTTTACCTATTGCATTTGTTGGATGGAAGTCAGCTTTAGCTCAAGCTAAAACAGCAGCATCTGCAGTATCTATTCTTGCGAAAAGACCTGAACACAATACTAAAGGTATAGTTTTAACAGTTATGGTTGAAACATATGCTCTTTTAGGCTTCGTTATGTCAGTATTAATGTTAAGATAGTATCCCTAAAAAATTACAATTAAGGGAGTGAAGATAATGTCTAAATTAGAGAATTTAACCTCTAAAATAATAAAAGATTCAGAAGAAAAGGCAAAGATTATTTTAGGTGAAGCTAAAAGAGAAGAAGAAAAAATTATTTTAGGTCAGGAGCAAGAAGGAGAAAGTCAGAAAAATAAAATAATAGAAAAGGCCTATTTAGAAAGTAAAAATAGGAAAGAAAGAATTATATCTAACGCACATCTATTTGTAAGAAATAGAAAGTTAGAAGCAAAACAAGAAGTAATAGCTAAAGTGTATGAAGAAGCATTAAATAATTTGGGAAAGCTAAGTAAAGAAGAATATTTAAATTTTATAAAAGATAGTATATTAAATTTAGAAATATATGGAGATGAAGAAATAATATTATCTCAACATGAAAAATATATAAATAAAGAAATTATAGATGAAATCAATAAACAGTTAAAAAGCAAGGGAAAAAAAGGTGAAATAAAAATAAGTGATAAAAAGAGAGATTTTAAAGGTGGATTCATATTAAACAAAGATGGTATAGAAATAAATAATACCTTTGAAGCACTAATATTATCTCTTAAAGATGATTTAGATCCTGTTATTATAGACACCTTGTTCAGTTAGGAGGGGAGTTACAATGGATAATTTGCAATTCACCCATGCTATTGCAAGAATTAGAGTACTTGAAACTAGACTTCTTGATAAATCTAAGATTGAAAGAATGATAGATAGTTCCTCCGCTGAAGAAGCTTTAAAGATACTTGGAGAAACTGAGTATTTAAATTACATGTCAAATGTAAAAAAACCTGAAGATTATGAAGTGCTTTTAAGTGAAGAGCTTAAAAGATTATATAGTCTTTTATATAGCATTAGTCCTGAAAAATCTATTATAGATATAATGGCTTTAAGATATGATTATCATAACTTAAAGGTTATGTTGAAGGGAAAATATTTAGGAAAAGATTTAACATATCTTTTAATACCGGTGGGAACTATAAATAACAATACATTAAAACAAATATTTAATATGGAAAATTATAAAGAACTTACTCCTTTAATGAGAGAAGCTTTAGAAAAAGCAGAAAGTGAGTATGAAACATATAAAGACCCCCAAAAGATAGATTTAATTTTAGATAGCTATATGTATAAAGAAATATTATTAAAATCAGAAAAAATCAATGAAAAGTTTATAGAGGACTATATTCAAATGTCTATAGACTTAAACAATATAAGAACTTTATTAAGAGCAAAATCTCAAAATAAACCTAGAAAGTTCTTTGAGAAAATTATTTTAGATGGTGGAACTATTGATAAAAATATATTAATAGGTTATGAAAGTGAAACAGCAGACAGCATAGCAAATAAACTTTCATATACTCCCTATGAAAAAATAATAAGACTAGGATTAGAAGAATATAGTAAAACTAATAATATAAGCTACTTCGAAAAACTTTCTGAAAATTATATAATGGACTTTATAAAAAAAGCAAAGCAAGTAAGCTTTGGAGTTGAACCTTTAATTGGATATATAATCGCAAAAGAAACGGAAATAAAAATAATAAGAATAATAATGGTTGGCAAATTAAATAACATAGCACCCAATATTATAAGAGAAAGGCTGCGTGATGCCTATGTTTAAAATAGGAGTAGTTGGAGACAAAGATTCAATATTAGCTTTTAAATCAATAGGTATAGATGTTTTTCCAGTGGTAAATTCGGAGGAAGCAAGAAAAGCAGTAGATAAAATGGCAGCAACAAAATATGGTGTTATCTTTATAACAGAACAAATAGCCAAAGATTTAGATGAAACTATCGAAAGATACAATAGAGAGCTTGTGCCAGCTATTATACTTATTCCAAGTAATCAAGGTTCACTCAATATAGGTCTAAAAAGAATTAGTGATAATGTAGAAAAAGCAGTTGGGGTTAATATTTTATAGGAAGGTAGGTAGGTGGACTTGAAGACTGGTAGAGTTGTAAAAGTATCAGGACCTTTAGTAGTTGCTGAAGGAATGGAAGAAGCTAATCTATTTGACGTTGTAAGAGTTGGTGACGAGCGTCTTATAGGAGAAATAATAGAAATGAGAGAAGATAAAGCTTCTATTCAGGTTTATGAAGAAACTTCGGGCCTTGGTCCTGGAGCACCAGTTGTAACAACTGGAGCCCCATTAAGTGTTGAATTAGGCCCAGGATTAATAGAAGCTATGTTTGATGGAATCCAAAGACCTCTTGATGCAATAGAAGCTAAAGCAGGAGACTTTATTACAAGAGGTATAGATGTACCCTCATTAGATAGAGAAAAGGTTTGGCATTTTAATCCAACTAAAAAAGTTGGAGATAAGGTAGAAACAGGAGATATATTAGGATTAGTTCAAGAAACTTCTGTTATAGAACACAGAATTATGGTACCTCCAGGAATAAAGGGAGAAATAGTTTCTTTAAATGAAGGAGACTATACAGTAGTTGATAAAATAGGAGAAATAAAGACAGAAAAGGGTATAGAAGATTTAACACTTATGCAAAAATGGCCTGTAAGAAGGGGCAGACCTTATAAAAGAAAATTAAATCCTAGTGCACCTATGGTAACAGGCCAAAGAGTAATAGATACATTTTTCCCAGTTACAAAGGGTGGAACTGCATGTGTACCAGGACCTTTTGGAAGTGGTAAAACTGTTGTTCAACACCAACTTGCAAAATGGGCTGATGCTGAAATAGTTGTATACATAGGATGTGGGGAACGTGGAAATGAAATGACAGACGTTTTAAATGAGTTCCCAGAATTAAGAGATCCTAAAACAGGAGAGTCATTAATGAAGAGAACTGTATTGATAGCAAATACATCTAATATGCCTGTTGCAGCTAGAGAAGCATCTATATATACTGGTATAACAATAGGAGAATACTTTAGAGATATGGGATATTCAATAGCTTTAATGGCAGATTCAACTTCAAGATGGGCAGAAGCCTTAAGAGAAATGTCTGGAAGATTAGAAGAAATGCCAGGTGAAGAAGGATATCCAGCTTATTTAGGTTCTAGACTAGCAGAATTCTATGAAAGAGCAGGTAATGTTATATGCTTAGGTCAAGATGAAAGAGAAGGGGCACTAACAGCTATAGGTGCAGTTTCACCTCCAGGTGGAGACTTATCTGAACCAGTAACTCAAGCTACATTGAGAATAGTAAAAGTTTTCTGGGGACTGGATTCACAACTAGCTTATAGGAGGCACTTCCCTGCTATAAATTGGTTGAATTCTTATTCATTATATATGGATAAAGTTGGTCCTTGGATGAATGAAAATGTAGCAGAAGATTGGGTAGAATTAAGACAAGAAGCTATGGCTCTTTTACAAGAAGAAGCTAATTTACAGGAAATAGCTAGACTTGTTGGTATTGATGCATTGTCAGAAGAGGATAGACTTAAACTAGAAGTAGCTAAGTCATTAAGAGAGGATTATTTACAACAAAATGCTTTCCATGATGTAGATACTTATGCACCATTAAATAAACAATATAAAATGTTAAAAGTTGTTCTTCAATTTGGAGAAGAAGCAAAAAAGGCATTAAAGGCTGGTGTTTATTTAAAAGACATATTAAATTTACCAGTTAGAGATAAAATAGCCAGAGCAAAATATATAGATGAAAAAGATATAGCAGCTATAGATGATATATCAAAAGAATTAACAAATGACATCGAAGATTTAATCAGCAAAGGAGGGATTTTAGATGCTTAAAGAATACAGAACAGTTAAGGAAGTAGTTGGTCCTCTAATGCTTGTAGATGGAGTAGAGAATGTAAAGTTTGATGAACTAGTAGAAATAGAAATTCAAACTGGAGAAATACGAAGAGGAAGAGTTTTAGAGATAAACGAAGATAAAGCACTGGTTCAGCTTTTTGAAGGGTCAGCTGGTATAAATATAAAAGGAAGTAAAGCTAAATTTTTAGGAAAGCCATTAGAAATAAGTGTATCTGAAGATATGTTAGGTAGAGTTTTTGATGGACTAGGAAGACCAAAGGATGATGGACCAAAGATAATACCAGAAAAGAGATTGGATATTAATGGTATACCTATTAACCCAGTGGCAAGAAACTATCCATCAGAATTTATACAAACTGGTATTTCTGCTATAGATGGTCTTAATACTTTAGTAAGAGGGCAAAAACTTCCAGTGTTTTCAGGTTCGGGACTTCCACATGCTCAGCTAGCTGCTCAAATTGCAAGGCAAGCTAAAGTTCTAAATTCAGATTCAAAATTTGCCGTTGTATTTGCAGCAGTAGGTATAACATTTGAAGAAGCTGAGTTCTTTGTAGATGACTTTACTAGAACAGGAGCAATAGATAGATCAGTATTATTTATGAACTTAGCAAATGACCCAGCTATAGAGAGAATAGCTACTCCTAGAATGGCTTTAACTACAGCAGAATATTTAGCTTTTGAAAAAGGTATGCATGTACTTGTAATCCTTACAGATTTAACAAACTATTGTGAAGCACTAAGAGAAGTATCTGCTGCAAGAAAAGAAGTTCCAGGAAGAAGAGGATATCCAGGATACTTATACACAGACCTAGCAACTTTATATGAAAGAGCAGGCAGAATTAAAGGTAAGGAAGGGTCTATTACACAGATTCCTATTTTAACAATGCCAGAAGATGATAAAACACATCCAATTCCAGACTTAACAGGATATATAACAGAAGGACAAATAATACTTAGCAGGGAACTTTATAGAAAAGGTATTATGCCTCCAATAGATGTTTTGCCATCTTTATCAAGACTTAAAGATAAGGGTATTGGTGAAGGCAAAACAAGAGAAGACCATGCTGATACTATGAATCAGTTATTTGCTGGATATGCTCAAGGTAAAGAAGCAAAAGAATTAGCAGTAATATTAGGAGAGTCTGCATTATCTGATGTTGATAAACAGTATGCAAAATTTGGAGATGCCTTTGAAAAAGAGTATGTATCCCAAGGATTTACAACAAATAGAAGTATAGAAGAAACTCTTGATTTAGGATGGAAGTTATTGTCCATATTACCAAGAACAGAACTTAAGAGAATAAGAGATGGTTATTTAGAAAAATATTTACCTGAAGATAAAAGTAAGGAATAAAGGGATGAAAGTCTATGAGATTAAATGTTAATCCTACTAGAATGGAACTTACCAAGCTTAAATCAAGATTGTCAACGGCAACTAGGGGGCATAAACTTTTAAAAGATAAGCAAGATGAATTAATGCGAAGATTCATTGATTTAATAAAATATAATAATGAATTAAGAAAAAGTGTAGAAGAGGAACTTCAAAAATCTTTCAAAGATTTTGTAATGGCAAGAGCTGTAATGTCTACAGAGTTTCTAGAAGAAGCAATAGTTTATCCAAAAGAAAGTATTTCCTTAGAAATTACTAAGAAAAATATTATGAGTGTAAATGTACCAGTTATGAAATTTAAAAGAAAAATGGAAGAAGATGAAGGAAGTATATATCCTTATGGATACGCAAATACTTCTGGGGAATTGGATACAGCTATTGAAAAGCTATATGGTATTTTGCCTAAATTACTGGAATTAGCCGAGGTAGAAAAAACATGTCAACTTATGGCAGATGAAATTGAAAAAACAAGAAGAAGAGTAAATGCACTAGAATATATGACTATTCCACAACTAGAAGAAACCATTAAATTTATAATAATGAAGTTAGATGAAAATGAAAGAGGAAATCTAACTAGACTTATGAAAGTAAAGAGTATGATGGAAGAAAAAGAACAAAAATAAAGCTGGATTATCCAGCTTTATTTTTGTTCTTTTTCTTGAATTTTAAAATCTTAAAAGATTCAGAAAAATTTTAAAAAAACATATTGACAAAGTTTTAACAAGTATGATAAAATATAAACAAGTTGAAAGAGGATATGAAAAAAGAGGAGGAGTTTAGTTATGAAAAAGAATAGAATAAAATCATGCATGATAGGTGAAAGTATATTTAAAATAGGTGATTATACTTCAATAGCACAAGGATGGGGAATATATAAGGGAAAAATATCATTAGAAGAATGCGTAAATTTAAAAATAAAAGATATGTATTTTAAGGAAACTGAAGATGGACAACTCCCAAAGTTTATAGCCATAGTAGAAACTAATAAAAATAGGACTTTAGAAGTTAATATAGAGGATTTAAATGATACAAGATGTAGTTTTGAAAACAGAAAAGAATTAGAGAAAATAGGTTATGATTTTGAAAAGGGAGCTATATATTGTAAAGGGTATGAGGATATAGATGGATATTGGAAATTTTTTAATATAGGATTACAGGGATTAGAAAAAACTTTATGTATGGCTTAATATTTAAAGATAAAAAATATAGTTAAAATTTGGAACATTCTGCAAAGAGAAACATGTTCCAAATTTTATTTTTTTTGTTTACAAAAGCTGCCTCATAGTATATACTAGTGTATATACACCAGCATAGAGGGGGAGAAATATGAATAATATTAAAAAAATAGTATATACTGCTCTTTTAATATCTTTATCCATTGTAATACCTCTGACTTTTGGATTTTTGGCTATACAAATAGGACCTTTTACAGCTACATTAGCATCACATGTTCCAATGTTTTTATCAATGTTTTTAGGTCCATTAGCATCTGCCATGGTAGGTATAGGATCAGGATTAGGCTTTTTAATTACAAAAGGAGCATATGTGGGAGCCAGAGCGTTTATGCATAGCATTGTTGGAATGGTAGGAGCTTATCTTATACAAAAAGAAGTTTCATATAGTAAAGTAGTAATAAGCACTTCTTTAGTGCATGGAGTAGCAGAGGCTCTAGTAGTAATTCCTTTTGGCATAACTTTTAAGAGTATACTAATTACTGTAGGACTAGGAACTGTACTTCATCATTTAGTTGATGGAATCTTAGCTTATGGAGTAATAAAGATTTTAAGCAGAACATTGAATTTACAATTAATAAAGAATAATGTGTAAAATAAATTGAATTTATATTTTGATTTCAAAATAAGAGATAATTAGCAAATAAAGAATCGTTAATGATTTAACGATTCTTTATTTGATCTATTAAAGGATAAAAATGCATAAAAAACTAGAAATTATTTTAAATGTGACTTATAATTATATATAATTAAGGAAATAAATAATATATAATAGAAAATTTACAAAAGACAATTGATGAAGTTTTCAAAGTTTAATATAATTATATAAAATATATAATAATTATTATTATATAAAATTTATTGCTTCATAGGAGGGTATAATCATGAATAGTTTTAAAATAAGGGATAATATTTATAGTGTAGGGGTAAAGGATCCAGGACTTAGAGTTTTTGATATAATATTTGATATAATAATGGAAACAAATAGAGGAACAACTTACAACTCATATTTAATAGATGATGAAAAAGTAGCAATAATAGATGCGGTAAAAGATGGATTTTATGATGAATTCTATTCAAATATAAAAGAAGTTATAGGAAATAGAAAAGTAGATTATATAGTAATTCAACATACAGAATTGGATCACTCAGGAAGTCTTATAAATTTATTAAGGGATTATCCAGAAGCCCAAGTTATATGTTCCATGGCGGCTTCGGTTTATTTGAAAAATATTTTAAATAAAGATTTTAATCATCAAATTGCTCCAAAGGAGCTTAGCCTAGGAAGTACTACATTAAAATTTATAACAGCACCAAATCTTCATTGGCCAGATACTATGTTTACTTATGTTCCAGAGAAAAAAGTTTTATTTACTTGTGATTTCTTAGGAGGACATTATTGTCCAGAAAAAGATATTGTATCAGGAGAAGTAGAAAATAACCATGAGGAAATGGTTTATTATTTTAATGTAATAATGTCCCCTTTTAAGAAATTTGTATTAGCGGGATTGGATAAAATAAAAGATTTAGATTTTGATATAGTAGCAAACAGTCATGGTCCAATTCATACTAAAGAAAGCATAAAAAAATACATGGATATGTATAGAGAATTTGCAACTGATAATAATAAAGAAGATAAAATAGAAATATTTTATATTTCAGCATATGGTCAAACTAAGGCTATGGCAAACTATTTTAACAAACAATTAAATGATATGGGCATAAAATCTGATGTACATGAAATTACAAAAGTAGGAGTAGAAAAATGCATAGAATTAATAGAAAAATCTAGAGGATTTTTAATAGGTTCACCTACAATAAATCAAGATGCTGTAAAACCTGCATGGGATGTATTATCTTTAGTATCTCCAATAGTAAATAGGGGAAAGGTAGCAGCAGCTTTTGGTTCATTTGGTTGGAGTGGTGAAGGAGTTCCTATGATGACCGAAAGATTAAAGTCCTTAAAACTAAAAGTGGTAGAAGAAGGATTTAAATTTAAATTTGTACCATCTTCGGAAGATTATAAAAATGCAGATATATTTTTAGAGAAATTTAAAAATCTTCTTTAATAAAAATATAAAGGATATGGTGTTTCCATATCCTTGTTGCATATAGGAGGATAAAATGAAAAAAGAATTTATACTTGAATTTTTATTGGATGATGGCCTTACAAATATTAGTGAAATTAAAACAAATGATAAAGGTATTTTTAATTTAAAGTTTAGATATGAATTTAATGATTATGAAATTGAAGCAGCAGAATCCTATGCAAAAGATATGATAGGAGAGCTTAAAGATATTAATAAAAAAGAGTTAAAGACTCAGTTTTTAAAAGAGATTGCTATGGACGAAGTAGATCAAATATTAGATGAGCTGGAAGAAGAGGTAGATATAAAAAAATTATATATAAAATAGAAAAAGAATGTATAATAGATAGAAATTATATTGAATTTATTGTAGAAATAAACTTATAAAATATATACTTGTATCGAGGAGGACTTTTAGTGAAAGTTTTGGTATTATTTTCTTCACCAAATAAAAAAGGAAATACGTTTAAATTATTAGAAAAGTTTTTAGAAGGATTAAATGAAGAAGTGGATTTTATAGATATTTATAGTAAAAAAATAGCCCCTTGTATAGATTGTAAAATGTGCTATAAAGAAGAAGAGTGTGCTATAAAAGATGATATGACAGATTTATATAAAAAGATAAATGAAAGTGACATTATAGTAATAGCAACACCAATTTACTTTGCTAATGTACCATCTCCATTAAAAGCATTAATTGATAGGCTTCAAGTTTATTGGAGTAAAAAATATATAAGAAAGGACAGAAAGAATATAAAAAAGAAAACAGGTGTGTTATTAGCTATAGGAGGAACTTATTGGGACAATATGTTTATGTCCTTAGAAGAAGTTTTAAAATTAGCCTTTGCAGCTATAGATGTAAAAGATACATATAAGGTTTATGGAGTGAATACAGATCATATTCCTATAGAAAAGAATGAAGAAGTAATGAAAAAAGCTTATGAATTAGGATGTGGATTAAAAAATAAATTTGATTTTAATAAAAGTCGTATTTAAAGATTAACCAGAAGAAAAACTTCTGGTTTTTTTGATGGAAAAAATTCAATAATACTTGTTCTTCAAATTAATTATGATATAATATTAAAGAAATTAGTATATAATATATTAGGAAAAGTAATTTATAAATGGATATAAGCTATACTATATAAAAATTAATCTATAATTTGGATTTTGAAGGGGGAAAATATATGATAAAACAAGATATAGCCATGGGACTTGTAAGAGTAACAGAGGCTGCAGCGTTATGTTCTTCTAAATATATGGGAAGAGGAGATAAAGTTGCAGCAGATCAAGCTGCGGTAGATGGTATGGAAAAAGCTTTTTCTATGCTGCCTATAAAAGGAACCGTAGTTATTGGAGAAGGAGAAATGGATGAAGCACCTATGCTTTATATAGGACAAGAATTAGGTATAGGAGCAGATGGAATGGAGGAAATGGATATAGCAGTGGATCCATTAGATGGAACTGTTCTTATAGCTAAGGGACTTCCTAATGCTATATCAGTAATGGCTATGGGACCTAAAGGCAGTCTACTTAATGCTCCAGATATGTATATGAAAAAAATTGCGGTAGGAGCTTCTGCAAAAGGTGTAATAGATATAAATAAAACAAATAAAGAAAATATTATAAATGTAGCAATGGCATTAAATAAAGATGTAACAGAACTTACTATAATGGTACAAGAAAGAGAAAGACACAATGATATAATAAAAGATGCAAGAGAAGTTGGAGCAAGAGTTAAGCTTTTTTCAGAAGGAGATGTAGCAGCAGTTTTAGCATGCGGATTTGAAAGCACAGGAGTAGATATGATGATGGGAACAGGAGGAGCTCCAGAAGGAGTAATAGCAGCAGCGGCTATCAAATGTATGGGCGGAGATATGCAAGCTAAATTAGTTCCTCAAAAAGAAGAAGAAATAGAAAGATGTAAGTCTATGGGAATAAAGGATATTGAGGCAACTTTATATATAAATGATTTAGTAAAAAGTGATGATATATATTTTGCTGCTACAGCTGTTACAGATTCTGATCTGTTAAAGGGAGTTGTATATTCTAAAAATAATTGGGCAACTACTCAATCTATAGTTATGAGATCTAAAACTGGAACAATAAGATTTGTAGATGCACAACATCATTTATCAAGAAGCAATTTAGTTTTATAAATTAAAGAAGTTTAAAATAATGCCTTGCATTTATTTTAAACTTCTTTAATTTATCTTTTCATTTTTTCACTTCGTTACATAAATTTTCTTAATAAAATTACACATATTTATATAATATATATTATAATATATATATTCAGTCTACAAATTAAGGTGATGAATAACTAATAATGTAAAATTAAGAAAGTCTTTTCGTTGTTTATTATTCATTCACAAAAGGAGGTTTGCTCATGAGATGTAAAAAGAAATGGTGCTTTTCAATTGTAGCAATAGCTGTTTTTATGTTTTTAGGAAGCTTTAATTTTGTTAAAGCAGAAGAAGTTTATGAGGATAAAGGTGTAGAGTTAAATGTACACTCTAAAAAGTCGTGGACTGTAAAATTTAATAATGTAGTAGATTCTAATACTATAACAGCAGAAAATATATTTGTCTTAAATGAAAATGGTGGAAAAGTACCTGTTGAACTTCAAATTGGTTCAGAAGGTAAGACTGTAATAGTTACACCTTTGAAATCATATGACTATGAAAAGAAATATAAGATAATTTTAAAAGATGGCATAAAATCTAAAGCTGGAAAGAAATTAATAAAATCTGCGAAATTAGATTTTACTATTAGAAACAAAGAGGATGAGTATAAGAGTTATACTGTTTGCATTGACCCAGGCCATGGAGGAGAAGATAGTGGATATGTATCTCCTTATGGGCTTAAAGAAAAATCTATAAATCTATCTGTGGCATTAAAAGTTGGTAAGATGTTAGAAGAAAAGGGGATTAATGTAATTTATACAAGAAAAGATGATGATATACCTTGGAATAGTAATGAAGATCTTAACTACAGGATTGGTATGGCAAATAATAATAATGCAGATTATTTTGTGAGCATACATTGTAACTATAGTGATAATCCTAGTGAAAATGGAATAGAAACTTATTATAGAAATTGGGATCCTATTTCTCAAAGTTTAGGAAAAGCGATACAAGATGAAGTTATAAATAACACACAAGGAAGAAATAGAGGAATTAAGCCAGCACTTTCTGAACAGGAAATATTACTTGGAACTAAGGCTCATGCAATAATGGTTAACCTAGGATTTATGAGTAATGCACAAGAAACTAATATATTAGCAGATAGCGATTTTCAATATAATGCAGCATTAGGAATAACTAGAGGAATTTTAAATTCTTTAAATTTATCTGATAATACCAAACAAAAGCCTACAATAAGCTCAATTAAGAATATAAGTGAAACTATAAGTACAGGAAGCTCATATACATTACCTACTTTTGTACAAGCTACTATGAGTGATGGTAGTGTAAGAAAAGTAGGAGTTATATGGAATAATAAAAATGTGAATACAAATACTGCAGGAACTTATACTTATAAAGGAAAGGTGGCAGGATATCCTCAACAGGTAATGCTTACTTTGAATGTAAGAGGGTATAGTATAAATAGCAATGTAGTAACTATAGATCCTGGTCATGGTATGGGAAGAGATACAGGTGCAGTTGGAGGAGTAGTAGAAGATGAAGTTGCATTAAAGGTTGGACTAAAAGTTGGTTCTATATTAGAAAGTCATGGAGTAGATGTTATATATACAAGAAAAACAGATCAACGTTCAAATGGTATGAGTGTAAATGAAAGTTTACAAAAGAGAGTTGACGTATCAAATGCAGCAGGCGCAAGGTATTTTGTAAGTATACATTGTAATTCTTTTGGAAATGCTTATGCTAATGGAACAGAAACTTTATATAATGTTGGAAATGCAGAAAGTAAGAAATTAGCTTTAGCTATACAAAATAATATAATAAAAGAAGTTGGAACTTATGATAGGGGATTAAAGGATGGAAATTGGTTATACCTAGTTAATAATTCTAAGGCAACAGCTACTGTTTTAACGGAACTAGGTTTTGTTACTAATTCTTCTGATGTAGCAAAATTAAAAAGCGATGCATATCTAGATAAATATGCTAGAGCTATAGCTAACGGAATACTTAAAACTATGGGTAAAATTTAAAATTTTACCCTTTTATTTAAATTACAAGGAGGAGTAATATGGGAGTTTTAGTAAAGAATTTAGTAAAAGATTTAAATTTAGAGGTATTAAATAAAGGTAAAGATGATGTAGAAATGAATATAAGTGATATAAATAGACCTGGTCTGCAGTTTTCAGGATTTTATAATTATTTTGCCAATGAAAGAGTACAACTTATAGGGAAAACTGAATGGAGTTTTTTAGATGTTATGGGACCAGAACTTAGAAAAAAGAGAGTAAGTAAATTTTTTCAGTTTGAAACTCCTTGTATAATAATTACAAGAAATTTAAAGCCTCATAAAGAGATTTTAGACAATGCAAAGAAATATAATAGATGGTTATTGAGAACCCATAATATATCTACAAGATTTACAAGTAAATTAATGAGTTATTTAGATGAAAAATTAGCACCAGAAACAAGACTACATGGAGTCTTAGTAGATGTTTATGGTATAGGTATTTTAATTACTGGAGAAAGTGGTATAGGTAAAAGTGAAACAGCTTTAGAGCTTATAAAAAGAGGACACAGATTAGTCGCAGATGATGCTGTAGATATAAAAGAAATTGATGGCAAACTTATGGGGAGTTCTCCTTATATAACTTCTGGAATGTTAGAGGTTAGAGGATTAGGTATTATAGATGTACCCGCTTTATATGGATTAAGTTCTGTATTAGATATAAAAACTATTGGATTGATTATTCACTTAGAGCAATGGAAAAAAGATCAAGAATATGATAGATTGGGTATAGATGAAGTTAATATGAATATTTTAAATATACCAGTGCGAAAAATAATTTTACCAATAAGACCAGGAAGAAATATTGCGGTAATAATAGAGGCAGCAGCGGCAAACTATAGATATAATCTAAATTCTAATATTAGTCCTGTAGATACTATAAGCGCTAGAATGGAAGAAAAAAATTTAAAAAGAGAATAATATAAATGGAGGTGGATAATGTGAAGGATAAAAAAGAACTAAGAGAAAGAATCATAAAAAAAAGAGATAGCATATCTAAGGATGATCTAAATAAATATGATGAAGATATATTAAAAAAAGTTATAGAAAGTAAATATTATAAAGATGCAAAATGCATATTTATTTTTGTTAGTTATAAATCAGAGGTACATACTCATGAAATAATAAAAAAAGCCTTAAAAGATAATAAAAAAGTATGTGTGCCTAAAATAATATCTTTAAGGGAAGGAATGGAAGCTGTAGAAATAAAAAGCTTTTCAGAATTAAAGCCAGGTAAAAAAGGAATATTAGAACCTGTAGATTTTTCTAAAAAAATCGATCCTAAAGAAATAGATGTAGTTTTTACCCCAGGATTAGCTTTTGATGATAAAGGGGGGAGACTAGGATATGGAGGGGGATTCTATGATAAGTTTTTTAAAAGACTTAGAAAGGATACTCAAAAAATTGGATTGGCATATTCTTTTCAAAAGATAGATTTTGTACCTATGTGTGAATGGGATGTAAGAATTAATGACATAATAATAAATGGGTAAATTAGTAACTTTAAAAATAAAAATGGAGGTGAATACTCTAATTAATTAGAGTGTATAATATGATGGAAAATACTTTAGAAAAAAAATATAATTATGCTTGGAATAGTTATAATGAGAATGATATAGAGAAGGTATTTGAGGTATCAGAAGGATATAAAAAATTTTTATCAGAATGCAAAACAGAAAGAGAATGTATAAAAGAATTTATAAAAATAGCAGAGCAAAATGGATATAAAGACTTAGAAGATTTGTCTAAGAAAGGTGAAAAATTAAATCCTGGAGAAAAGGTATATGTTAACAATAGAGATAAAACATTAGCTTTATTTGTAATTGGTAAAAAACCTATGAAAGAAGGAATGAATATACTTGGAGCCCATGTGGATTCTCCAAGGTTGGATTTAAAACAAAATCCTCTTTATGAAGATACTGACTTAGCATTTTTTGAAACTCATTACTATGGTGGTATAAAAAAATATCAATGGGTAACACTTCCTTTAGCATTACATGGGGTAGTTATTAAAAAAGATGGAACTAAAAAAGATATTGTAATAGGAGAAGCAGATGATGAACCAGTTATAGGAGTTTCAGATCTTTTAATTCACCTAGCAGGTGAACAATTAGAGAAGAAGCTAAAAAAAGGAATAGAAGGAGAAGACTTAAATATATTAATAGGAAGCATTCCGTTAAAGGATGAAAAGGTAAAGAATCCTGTCAAAGCTAATATTTTAAAAATATTAAATGAAAAATATGGAATATGTGAAGAAGATTTTGTATCAGCAGAATTAGAAGTTGTGCCTGCTGGAAAGGCAAGAGATTACGGATTAGATAAAAGCATGATAATGGGTTATGGTCAAGATGATAGAATCTGTTCATATACTTCTTTTGAAGCTATGGTGAAGCTAGAAAATCCTGAAAAAACTTGTATTACTTTATTAGTAGATAAAGAAGAAATAGGAAGTGTGGGAGCCACAGGTATGCAATCTAAATTCTTTGAAAATGCTGTAGCTGAGGTAATGGATTGTAGTAATCAGTATAATGAACTAAATTTAAGAAAGGCTTTAGCTAATTCTAAAATGCTGTCTGCAGATGTAAGCGCAGCTTATGATCCAAATTATCCATCAGTAATGGAAAAAAATAATGCAGCTTATTTTGGAAAAGGATTAGTATTTAATAAATATACAGGAGCAAGAGGAAAATCTGGTTGTAATGATGCTAATCCAGAGTTTATTGCAGAATTAAGACAAATTATGGATGAAAACAATGTACATTGGCAAACAGCAGAGCTTGGAAAAGTTGATCAAGGTGGAGGGGGAACTATAGCTTATATATTAGCTCATTATGGAATGGACGTTATAGATTGCGGTATAGCTCTTCAAAATATGCATGCTCCTTGGGAAGTTGCAAGCAAAGCTGACATATATGAAGCCTTAAAAGGATACCATGCCTTTTTAATTAGCTAACCTTTTAGTTAGTGAACAAGTAATAATGAATAATTATGGATATTTTTCTTCGCTTTGCTCTGAAAAATTTTAATTGTATAAAAAAACCTTAGTTTAGCAGAGCTAAACTAGGCACTTCATAAAATTAAAGTTTTTCTGACGTAAGGAAGAAAAACCTCCTAAATTATTCACTATTAGTTGTTAGTTATTCATTATAAAAGGGTTCCACGTGAACCATACAATGTTTTATATTGTCTATTTTATTTTCTATATTATCATGAACTTTTGTAGCTATATCATGACTTTCTGCAACAGTCATATTGCTATTTATACATATTTCAATATCCACATATATTTTATTTCCAAACATTCTAGTTTTTAGATCATGTATGCCTTTGACACCAATAATTTTTAGGGTTTCATCTTTAATTTTGTTAATAGTTTCAATATCAGCTGATGTATCTACTAATTTTTTAACTGATTTTAAATAGAATTCTATAGCAATTTTTATAATAAAGAAACTAACAACTATTCCAGTTAAGGGATCTAAAATCTTAAATCCAATTCTAGCACCTAAAATTCCTAAAAAAGTACCTATTGATGATAGAGCATCAGATCTATGATGCCATGCATCTGCTTCCATAGAAATACTTCCTATCTTTTTTGCAGTGTTAATGGTATATCTATACATAAATTCTTTTGACAATATAGATACAAAGGCTGCAATAAGCGCTATCTTACCTGGAGTGCCATAATTTCCACTTTTTAATACTTTTATTCCTTCGTAGGCTATATAAATACCTGTTAAAAATAAAAGTGTACTTATTATTTTTGCAAAAACAGGTTCAAATTTTTCATGGCCATAAGGATGATCTTCATCCTCTTTTTTATTTGAAATTTTCAAACCCAATATAACCATAACGGTAGTAATAACATCTGACAAAGTATGAATACCATCAGCTATCATAGCACTACTTTTACCGAGTATACCTGCAATAACCTTAAATATGCATAATAATATATTTAAAGTTATTGTGATTAAGGAGATTTTTTTTCCTTCTTTATAGATGTCCATAATATATCCTCCAAATTTTCAAATGATAATAACATTATATTAAAATACCTTGATATTGTCAATATTTTATTGTAAAAAGGAATGAATTTTATTATCAATTGATAATAAAATTCCTTGTCAGTTTGCTATGAGTTGTGGCTATTTTTCAATATAAACATATTGTGTATTATATGAAGAGATTTTATTTTAGTCAGGAGGAAAAGGATATAACTATAAAATTTATAGTTAGTGGTTTTATCTATTGTATAATAGTGGATTATATTTATTGGTACAGCTTTAGTAGTTTCCTAAGTAGAATTAATTATTGCAGTGAAATATATTCAGGACATAAAAAAGAGGATGTAGAGAAGAATCAAGCTTTGGAGGTGAAAATGAAAGAACATATGAATAAAAATAAATCTAAGTTACAAGAATTAGATTATTCATTTTATGAAGAGGTTATTTATGAAAATAAACTTTATGAAAAAATAATACAGGTAGAAAATATAGAACAACCTTATGAAAAGATAATAGAAGTTGAGAATACAGGAGAGCATAATGAAACGGTAATAGAAAAGGGAAATATAGAAAAATCTGAAAAAGAACATATACTAATTAATCAATTAGGTTGTGAAGTTGATATACCAATAGACAAAATAGTAGCTTTTATCCATGATATAACATGAAAATATTAAAAGTAACAAATTAAGATAAAAAACATAGTATAAAGTAAAGACTTAAAAAGTCTTAAAATAGACTACTGTAGGAGGTAAAGTGAAATGCCTAATGGAGAAGATAATTTTATAGATCACATGGAAGAATATATAGGGAAAGTAGTTACGATTTTTACAACTAGTGGAGGAGATTCAGGAGCAGGATTTACAGGTGTACTTTTAGAAGTAAATGAGGATTATATAAGAATTTTAACTAGAATGGGACCAGCACCTTCATGTGCGCTTGGCAATTGTTGTTCAGGAATTCAAGATAACGTAGAACCAGGACAAACTGTACCAGGAGGTCCTAGTTGTGGAGGAACTAGTATTGGGTCAATAGCAGATATCCCTATTGATAGGATAGCATCTTTTGCTCACAATACTATATAAATTTGTTTAATATAAAATAGGAAGCTAAAGAAATTTTAAATAAAGAAAGCTAGTTGATATATTAAGAAGTTAGTATATTTAACTAGCTTTTTATTTTATGAATAGAATTTATCTCGGTATTAAAAAATTGCATAGATTATATAAATTATAAGAATATGGTATAGAAGATGTATCTATATAATCCATTCTATGATAGCCATCCCATGAATGTATTGACACATAGCTTTCATTATATACATTAATTACAAATTTTTCATTGCTGAATATTAGAAATATTTTATATAAGGGTTTTTGGGGAATTGTTTTTTTGTTGTATAAAACATATGAATTTTTATTAATGCTATTTAAAAAGTTTTTGACTATAGAAAGATTCTCCTTTTGTAAATACTCCTCTCTATAAAAATTTGTATCTACTATCACGCATTGATAATCGGGTTCGGAATTTATATTTTCTACCAATTTATTTGTATAATAATTTAGCTCCATATCTTTTTTATTAGATTTTAAACTCTCTATAGAAAAATTCATAAGGATAAATCCCATAGATAAAACTAATAATATAATAAAAAAATATTTTTTTTTCACTTAAATCACCTTTAAAAGTATTTATATTAAAAAGAATATGAGAAGTTTTTATATAATATTCTTTGATTCACAAAATTTTTATAGAGGACAGTTCATTTGACAATTGACAGAGGACAGAGGACAATTTAGGAGGATTTTCTTCCTTACGTCAGAAAATCTTTAATCTTATTAGTTAGAATTGAAAATGGAGAATGGAAAGTGGAAAATGATTGACAACTTTCTCCATTAACATTACGAAAAGTTTTTAATTTTATAAGATCTTTAGGTTTAGCTAAAGCTAAACCTTTTTTATTGTATAAGAAAACCACCTACTATGCAGGTGTGTTCAGAAAAGCTTAAGCGTTGCAAAAAAATACCTCACTTTGATAAAATAGAAATGGTTTCGTCAGCCAATCTAAAAAATCAAAGGAGGTATTTCCCAAATGGACAATAATAGTTTAGCACATACTAAGTGGAGATGTAAATATCATATAGTATTTGCACCTAAATATAGAAGAAAAGAAATATATGGAGATAAGAAAAAAGAAATAGGAAAAATACTTAGGATGTTATGTGAATGGAAGGGTGTAGAAATCATAGAAGCAAATGCATGTAAAGACCATATTCATATGCTTGTATCAATACCACCGAAAATTAGTGTTTCAGGATTTGTAGGTTTTTTAAAGGGAAAAAGTAGCTTAATGATATTTGAAAAATTTGCAAATTTAAAGTATAAATACGGAAATAGGCATTTTTGGTGTAGAGGATATTATGTAGATACAGTAGGTAAAAATAAAAAAGTAATAGAAGAATATATAAAAAATCAACAAAATGAAGATATGATCGCTGATCAAATAAGTATTAAAGAATATACAGACCCTTTTAAGGGTGGCAGGTAACAATTAAACTGCGGCTGGCGAAATCTTACAGGTGCCTTAAGGCACAACGCTGGGAAAATGCCCTTATAGGGCTTAAGAAAAACCACCAGCTAAGCTGGTGGATATTTATATTAGACAAATCTAAAATATCCTTAATTCTCCATTTTCCACTTTCCATTTTCAATTATATCTAAATTGACATTTTTATTGATGGCTCGTTAAAGTTTTGCTAAACATCGCTTTAGCTCTTACAAAAGCTCATATAATCAAAAATTTTTTGCAACAAAGTAAAAAAATCCTCCATTTTCAATTATATTATAAAATTTAAGATTTTCAGTAGCAAAGCGGAAGAAAATCTTCCTTCATTGTCCTATGTCAATTGTCCTCTGTCCTCTGTTAAAAAATTACGTCGTAATTTTATTATTTTGTGTATTGATTAACAAACTAATAAATACTATAATAATACTTACATACCCCATAATGGTACTGATAGGAGTGATTTTATGGAAGACAAAAGTATAGAAAAAAAAGATTTACAAAATAGATTGAAAAGAATAGAAGGTCAAGTCAAGGGAATTCAAAATATGTTAGAAAGAGATGCTGGATGCAAGGAAGTTTTAATTCAAATAGCAGCAATTAGAGCAGCCATAAATAAAGTGGGGGCATTAATACTTCAGAACTATGCTAAAGGTTGTTTTATACAAGACACCGAGAATATGTCTGAGGAAAAAATAGATGAATTAATAGCGACTTTAACAATGTTTATGAAGTGAAAATTAATTTATTGAGATTTGTTTATAAAAAGGATTAAAGTAAAATTATATAATTTTACTTTAATCCTTTTTCATGTAATTTATAATAATTTATTAATTTTACTATAGAAGAAACTAATATAATTCCAATGGCAATAACTCCGGCTATGGTAAGAGTATTAAGACCTTCTGTGAGGGCTTTGTTAATATCTCCTTTTATAGTTTCTAGCATAGTGTAGTACATACCACTTCCAGGAACTAGGGGAATTATGGCACATATTAAAATAGTTGTTACAGGGGTTTTTAATATTCTAGCCATGATTTCAGAATACGTAGCAACTACTATAGAAGCATTGAAAAAAGAAAGTATTGTAGAGATATTTAGTGATAAAGAAAAAGTATAAACAAACCATCCTAAGCCACCACCAATAGCAGCAAAAAAAGTATTCCTACCTTTTATGTTAAAAAGTATGGTGAAAGCAAAGGTAGCTATAAAAGCGAAAAAAGAATTTAGAAGTATCATTTGTATGTTCCTCCTAGATAAAGCCACAATGAAAAAACAACACCACTACCTAAAGCAATAGCTATTGCAATTAAGAAAGCTTCAGAAGCACGAGAAAGCCCAGTTATTAAATCGCCCTCTATAGTATCCCTTATTGCATTTGTTATTATTAATCCAGGTACTAAAAGCATTACAGAACCTATTACTATATTATCTGTGCTATCTCCAATTCCAATAGAAGTTCCTAATAGAGCTACAAAAGAAGCAATAGCTCCTCCTAAAGCATTTATAAAAAAAGAATTTGCTTGAATTTTAGACAAAATTATGGAGAAAAATTGTATAATAGGACCTATAAAAAGAGAAACTATAAAATCTCTACCACTTCCTCCATAAACCAAGGTAAAAAAACCAGCAACCATGGAGGATGCTATAAAAATGGTGTTTTTACTGTACTTTTTAGATTTATTTATATTTTCAAGTGAAGCTTGGACTAATTCTATGGAAAGGTTTTTAGTACATATTTCTCTAGAAAGATTATTTACTCTAGAAATTTTATCTAAATCTACAGTGCGAGTTTTGATTCTTTTAACTTTTGATATGGTGTTACCATTTTCATCTGTAGCAGAAATTATTATACCTGTAGGTGTAGCGAATACATCTGCTTCTTTTAATCCATAGGATACACATATTCTATAAACAGTTTCTTCTACTCTATATATTTCTGCTCCACTTTGGAGCATTATTTCACCTGCAAAGGTAGATAAATGAAGTATTCTAGTTATATCCATAAAATACACCTGTCCTATTTTATTCTATTTTGATAAGTCTTAATTTATTATATCATATTTTACAAAATATAAATAAGAAAAGTTTTTAATAATGCAACTTATAATTCAAGTGAAATAAAATGATGAGATTCATTCATTTGTTTCACTATTACTACAATACTAGTTTTCTAGATGAAATAATGTATAATATATATAGTTGTGTATATTATCTATAAAATTAAAGTGGGTATTTAGGCTTGAAATTAGCCAAAAACTCTTGACATGGTTCACATAACAATTTAATATTGAGGTTGGACATTGTTTATGATTTAACTATATTTTTGCAGTTAATTAAGTGTAAATTAAAAGATAGGAGGGTCTTTATGGAAATATTAACGTTTAAAAATGGAGTACATCCTCCTCATGGTAAACATTATAGTGAAAATAAAGCAATTGAAGAATATTTACCAGAGGGAGATATAGTTATTCCTATGTCACAGCATATTGGGGCGCCAGCAGAACCTATTGTTAAAAAAGGAGATAGAGTCCTAGTTGGACAAAAAATAGGTGAAGCAAAGGGATTTATATCTGCAAACGTTCACTCAAGTGTTTCAGGAACTGTTAAAAATGTATCTGAAATAACTCAATTTAATGGAGCTAAATGCAAAGCTGTTATCATAGAAAATGATGGGCAGTATGAAGAAGTGGAAACCCAAAAAAGGGATTACACAAAATTATCTAATGAAGAAATAGTAAATATTATAAAAGAAGCAGGTATAGTAGGTATGGGAGGAGCTACTTTCCCTACAAATGTAAAGTTAACTCCACCACCAGATAAAAAAATAGATTATATAGTAGTAAATGCTGCAGAATGTGAACCTTACTTAACTTGTGACCACAGAATGATGTTAGAACATGGTAAAGAAATAATTGAAGGATTAAAGATAATACTTCAATTATTTCCAAATGCCAAAGGACTTATAGGAATTGAAGACAATAAGCCAAATGCTATAAAAGCTATGAAAGAAGTAGCTAATGGTGAAGAAAGAATAGAAGTTAAATCTGTTAAAACTAAATATCCTCAAGGAGCAGAAAAACAATTAATATATGCTTTAATTGGAAAAGAAGTTCCATCAGGTGGACTACCAGCTGATGCAGGATGTATTGTACAAAATGTGGATACAGTATATGAAATATACAATGCAGTAGTAAATGGAAAAGCTCTTGTTTCAAGAGTAGTTACAGTAACAGGAGACGCTATAAAAGAACCTAAAAATATTAGATTTAGAATAGGAACTTCTGTAAGAGAATTAGTAGAATTTGCAGGAGGTTTTGTAGAAGAACCTTATAAGGTGATTTCTGGTGGACCTATGATGGGAATAGCTATGTATTCATTGGATGTACCAGCAGCAAAAGGAACATCTGGAATACTATGTTTAACTAAGAAGGTTGCAGAAATTGAAGAGGAATCAAATTGTATAAACTGTGGTAAATGTGTACAAGTTTGCCCAATGAATTTAATTCCAACAAAACTTGCAGTAGCATCATCTATAAGAAATTATGATATGTTTAATGAATTTAATGGAAGAGATTGTATTGAATGTGGATGTTGTTCTTTCATATGTCCAGCAAGAAGACATTTATTACAAAGAATACGTTCAGGTAAAAAAGCAGCATCTAGAAAGAAATAATTTTAAAGAGGTGAATTTTAATGTCTGAAACAACAATGTATACAGTGTCATCATCTCCTCATATACGTGAAAAACACACTACACAATCTATAATGAGAGATGTTATTATAGCATTATTGCCAGCTACTGTTGCAGGAGTATATTTTTTCAAAATGGAAGCACTATTAATAATACTTGCATCAGTAATATCCTGTGTATTAGCAGAATACATATGGCAAAAAGCAACTAATCAAAAAGTTACAATAAGTGACTTGAGTGCAGTTGTTACAGGATTATTATTAGCATTTAACTTACCAGCATCAGCGCCATTATGGTTACCGATAATTGGAGGATTTTTCTCTATTATTATTGTAAAACAATTTTTTGGTGGATTAGGTCAAAACATAGTTAATCCAGCATTAGCAGGAAGAGCATTTTTACTTGCTTCATGGCCTGTTCAAATGACAACTTGGACATTAGATGGAGCTACAACTGCTACTCCCCTTGCAATATTAAAGGGAGCAGAAGCAACTGGAGCAACATTACCAAGTTTAATGGATGCATTTGTAGGACATGTTGGGGGATGTATAGGAGAAACTTCAGCTTTAGCATTACTTTTAGGTGGAGCTTATCTTATATATAAGAAAGTAATTGATTGGAAAATACCAGCTACATTTATAGGAACTACTTTAATAATAACTGCTATTGCAGGAAGAGCAGGAAACCCAATTTATGAATTATTTGTAGGTGGATTAATGATAGGTGCTATATTTATGGCAACTGATTATGCAACTTGTCCAATTACACCAAAGGGAAGAATTATCTTTGGTATTGGATGTGGAGTTATTACATCTATTATACGTATATTTGGTGGATATCCAGAAGGAGTATCTTACTCCATACTTATTATGAATTTATTTGTTCCACTTATAGAAAGATGGACAACACCTAGAACGTTTGGGAAGGTGAAATAATATGAAGAAAAATGGTATTTTTAAATTAGGTATTGTGCTGTTAGTTATAGCAGGTGTCTGTGGACTAATACTTGGTTATGTTAATCAAGTGACAGCTACACCTATAGCAGTTCAAGAAAAGAAGACCATAGATGAAGCAAACAAAGAAATACTTCCAGAGGCATCTACTTTCGAAGAGAAGAAGGATGTAGAATTAGATGAAGGTATACTATCATTAACAGAAGGTAAAGAAGGTTCTGAAGTTAAAGGATATACTATAAAAGTTGCACCTAAAGGATATGGTGGTGCTATTGAATTAATGATAGGTATGTCAACAGAAGGAAAACTTTCCGGTATAAAGGTTTTAAGTCATGCAGAAACACCAGGACTTGGAGCCAATGCTGATACTCCAGGTTTTACAGAACAATATAAAGGTAAATTAGCAGAAGAGCTTAAAGTGGTGAAAGGAACTGCATCGAATGAGAATGAAATAGCAGCTATAACAGGTGCTACAATAACTAGTAAGGCAGTTACAAGTGGAGTTAACGAAGCAATAGAATTTTATAACTCCAAATTGAAAGGAGGAAATTAATAATGGCAATTGGTAATAGATTGTACAATGGTATTATTAAGGAAAATCCAACTTTTGTTCAAGTACTTGGTATGTGTCCAACTCTAGCAGTAACTTCAAGTGCTATTAATGGAGCAGGTATGGGATTATCAGCAACTGTTGTATTAATAGGTTCAAATATAGCTATATCATTACTTAGAAAGGTTATTCCAGATGAAATTCGTATACCAGCATATATAACTATAATAGCTACATTAGTTACAGTGCTACAATTTTTACTTAAAGCATATCTTCCAGAATTAAATAAATCATTAGGTATATTTATACCTCTTATAGTTGTTAACTGTATTATTCTTGGTAGAGCAGAAGCTTTTGCATCAAAAAATGGTGTGTTAGATTCATTATTTGATGGTTTAGGAATGGGATTAGGATTTACTTTATCTTTAACTGTACTAGGAATAATAAGAGAATTATTAGGAAATGGAACAGTATTTGGCAAACAAATAATGCCTCAAGCATACAATCCAGCACTAATAATGGTACTTGCACCTGGAGCATTCTTTACATTAGGAATATTAATGGCTATATTAAATGCTAGAAAAATAAAGAAAGCTAAAGCTAATTAAAAATAAGGTAAGCCTTATTTTATAAGAAAGGTGGATTTGAAAGGATATGAAGATATTTACCATATTTTTAAGTGCGCTATTAGTTAATAACTTCGTTTTATCCAGATTCTTGGGAATATGTCCTTTCCTTGGAGTTTCTAAAAAAGTAGAAACTGCTACAGGAATGGGAGCAGCGGTTACGTTCGTTATGGCATTAGCGTCTATTATGACTTTTTTAGTTGAAAAATTTATATTAGCAAATTTTGATATAATGTATTTATCAACATTGGCATTTATACTTGTTATAGCATCTCTAGTTCAATTTGTTGAGATGGTAATAAAGAAAGTAAGCCCAGATTTATATAAAGCACTAGGTATATTTTTACCTTTAATAACAACAAACTGTGCGGTTCTAGGGGTTGCAGTTATTAATAGTGATGAAGGATACAATTTGATTGAATCCTTAGTAAACTCTGTAGGAGCGGCACTAGGATTTACATTAGCCCTTGTTTTACTTGCAGGAATTAGGGAAAAATTAGATACTAACGAATATATACCAGAAGCACTAAAAGGTCTACCAATAACACTTATTACAGCAGGATTAATGGCTATAGCGTTTCTAGGATTCCAAGGACTAATATAAAGTAGAAGTTTAGGAGGTGTTAACGTGGATTTAAATAATTTAATATATCCTGTATTGAGTTTAGGAGGATTAGGTATAGTTTTCGGTGCTCTACTAGGATATGCATCAAAGAAATTTGCGGTAGAAGTTGACCCAAGAGTACCACAAGTAAGAGATGCTCTTCCAGGAGCAAATTGTGGTGGATGTGGTTTTGCAGGTTGTGATGCTTATGCAGATGCAGTTGTAAATGGAGGAGCTGCTCCAGATAGATGCCCTGTTGGAGGAGCTGCATGTAGCAGTAAAATAGCAGAAATAATGGGAGTTACAGTAGATACATCTGAACCAAAGAAAGCATATGTAAAATGTCAAGGAACATGTAACAATGCTAAAGAAAAATATGAATATTATGGATCAATGACTTGTGTAGATGCTGCTAATATTCCAGGAGCAGGTTCTAAGGAATGTACTTATGGATGCATGGGACTTGGAAGTTGTGTTCAAGTGTGTATGTTCGATGCTATCCATATAAAAGATGGAATAGCTGTTGTAGATGAAGAAGCATGTACAGGCTGTGGAGCTTGTGTAGACATATGTCCTAAGAGTGTTATTGAATTAACACCAGTATCAAAGAAAGTACGTATTTCTTGTAATTCACATGATAAGGGAATTGCAGTTAAAAATGCATGTGCTGTTGGATGTTTATCTTGTGGTCTTTGTGTAAGAAATTGTCCTGTAGAAGCTATAACTATGGTAGATAATTTACCAGTTATAGATTATGACAAATGTGTTCAATGCGGAGTTTGTGTAGGAAAATGTCCTACAAAAGCTATTGCAAATCTTAAAAAAGATAAGAAGGTAGCACCACCAAAAGCTAAACCAGTAGCTGAAGAAAAGAAAGCAACTGAAGCTAAGGAAGCTACAGACACAAAACCAGTATCCCAAGTTAAAGAAGAAAATAAAACTGAAGATAAATAAAAAATCTGTGTTCCAATTAGGAACACAGATTTTTTATTTTAACTTTTTCAAATCCTTAAGTAATGATACTTTAGATGAATGATTGTATAGTATATTAGTTAGAATTCCTATAAAATAACCTGTTATAACACCGGATAACATTAAAACAGGTAAATATATATATATTCTGGAATCTTGGATTATTATAGCGGCTACTAATAATTGACCTATATTGTGAAATAATGCGCCAACCATACTAATAGACCATAAGCTTAGCTTGTCTCTAAACTTATTATATAAAAAAATCATAAAAATATTACTAAGTAAGCCTCCTGCAATACTGTATATGAAAGAGGACATACTACCACCTAAAAAGGATCCTAAAATAGTTCTTAAAAACATTATTAAAAGAGCCTCTCTACTACCTAAAGTAAGTAGGGCAAATAAGGATATAGAGTTAGATAGTCCAAGTTTTATACCAGGTATTCCAGGTAGTAATACAGGAAGTTGAGCTTCTACTATATAAATTATTAGAGCTATACTTACTAGTAAACTTATGAATACAAGTTTTTTGATATTTTTCATAACATCACCTTTCATTTAATAGGTAACAGCATCTAGTCCATCTTCATGGTGAGGAGTTTTTCCTTCTATAGTTATTATAAGTTTATTAGGAAGACAAACTATTGTATCTCCAGGCTCAGATATTGGACCTGCCTTTACGCATACTTGATCTGGGCATGTAGCTTCTAATATACTTATTTTCCCTTTTTCTATTTTTATCTTATTATTATCTTTGCCGTTATCAGATTTTATTAAAAAAGTTTCTGTTTTATCTACTTTAGATAAATTAATTTCTTTTATAATTTTACCATCTTGCTTAATTATTGCAATTTTGGAATCGGATTTAATGCTATACTTATAAATGTAAATTCCAATAAAGCTCAAAATTAAAATTGAAACTATAATTATAGAAATTATCTTATCACCTTTCTTCATAAATATACTCCTTATTTGATAATTTAAAATCTTTAGCTATATTAGATGTTACATGTACTTTTTTATCAGTAGTTACTAATACTGCATCTACTCCATCAATTTTTTCTATAAGTTCTAGAGATTTTTCTAAACCTAAAATGAATGTAATAGTGGATAGAGCATCGCCATCTATAGATTTATCTGATATTATAGTGGAAGATAGAATTCCACTTTCCGCAGGATAACCAGTTTTAGTATTTAATATATGATGATATTTTTTGTTATCTTTAATAAAGAATCTTTCATAAGTTCCTGAACTTACTACAGATTTATTAGAAACTTTTATTATAGCAAAGTATTCACCTCTATCACTTAGAGGGTCTTGTATGCCTATATTCCAAGGAGTTCCATCGGTTTTATTGCCAATAGTTACAATATTACCTCCTAAATTTAGATAGGCACTTTTTATACCTTGTTTTTCTAAAACTTCGCAAGCTTTATCAGCAGCAAAACCCTTTGCAATACCACCTAAATCTATGACTTCATTAGAATATTTAAGTTTTACGGATTTATTATTTTCATCAATTAAAATATTTTTATAGTTAATTAATTTTAAAGATTCATCTATTTCGTTCTTTGAAGGCACACGGGCATTTTCGGTACCGATTCCCCAAAGTTTAACTAAAGGACCTACAGTTATATCAAAATTTCCTTTAGATAGTTTAGAGTACTCAAGCGAGGTTTTAATTACTTTAAAAGTATCTTCATTTATTTTTACAAAATCTTTTCCAGCATTATTATTTATTTTTACAACATCACTACTAGGCTTTGTAGGAGACATCATTTCATCTACATCAGATATTGCTTTCATGGCCTCATCAGCAGCCCTTTCAGAATTTTTACCATATATTTTAAGTTGTATTAGAGTATCTAGAAGGTAATTTTCCTTAGTAGTAACCGTTTCTTTTCCACAACCAGCTAACATAAATATTAATGAAAATATTACAAGAGATATTAAAGACTTTTTCTTCATATAAATACCACCTTAGTATAAAAATTATCAAACACATTAATTATAACATAAAATAAAAAAATGCGACTTACTTTTTAGTTAGTTGTTCATTAATAAAAGGTTTTTTCTTAAAACTTGTTGATTCATTTGAATTTCTTTTTTACAAATATTATTTATATCTTTAAGTTTTTGATTTTCGGTTAACTCTTGTCCATTATTAATATTAAAATATTTATTTGAATGTGAAATGTATAAAATATCATCATATATAAAGGAACCGTTATTGAATAAAACTTTGTTATCCGTAGTGGACAGAATTTCTCTTCCAAAGACATAAGGATTTTTAATGTCATATAAATTTGCTATTAAATTGTATATATCTATTTGACCAACAACTTCTTTTTTAACAGATTTATAGTTGTCTCCAGGGAAATGCACAATTAAAGGAACTTTACCCAGCATAAAATTATTAAAATCATTTTTTTCTATATCTTTTCTTACCTTGTAAATTTCCTTTGTTAAGTATATAGGAACTCCATTGTGATCTCCATACATTACAATTATAGAGTTATCTAAATAACCTTTTTTTTCAAGGTCATTTAAAAATATTCCTAATTCCCTATCTAAATTGTGTATAGAGTTTATATAATCACCTAAAAAAGTATCTTTTAATTCACCTACAGGAAATAATTCTTCTTTATCTTTAAATGGATAGTGACTTGTTAGGGTGATTAAAAAAGAATAAAAGGGTTGTTTAAAGCTGTCCATTTTTTCTAAAGATTCTTTAAAGAAGGTTCTATCACCTATTCCCATACCTCTTATATCATCTTGAGAAAAATCTCTAATTCCATAGAATTTATCAAAGCCTATACTATTATACATAACGTGCCTATTCCAAAAGCCTTCATTATTTCCATGAAATACATAAGAATTATAACCTTTCTTCTTAAAATTTTTAGGAAGAGAATTAAAAGTATTTCCTGCATATTTATAATATGTAGCTCCATTAGAAGAAGGATATAAGGAATTATTAACTAAAAATTCAGCATCAGAAGTGTTTCCTTCTCCTACTTGATAAAAACAATTTTCAAAGTATACACTTCTGTTAATAAATTTATTCAAATTAGGCGTTATTTCTTTCCCATTAAATTTTTGGTTTATTACAAATTCCTGTAGGGATTCTAATTGAATAACTATTAAATTTTTCCCTTGCCCTTTATTCAAATAAGGATTATTATCTGCATTTTTTTTATTATTTTCTTTAAAAAAACTATAGATTTCTTCATCAGAATACTGGAAATTATTGTCCTCTTTATATCTAAAAAAATAGTTGTATCCATCTAAAGCATGATAGTTAATATTTCCTATCATTCTAGATATGTAAAGTTTGTTTGACATATTTCTTAATAAACCCGATTGTTCTTCAGCTAATTTATTTACATGTTTAGCATTTAAATTAACCCCTAATGCTATAAATAAAATAGAGGGTATAAGGTAAAAGTAATAGGGAACGGTAAACCTAACTTTTTTTAAATAAATAAAAATAATTGGAATTAAAACAAGCAAGTCCATAAAAAATAAAACATTCTTAAAGCCTATTATTTCAAATATAGAATTAGTAGATATTAACTTTGTAAGAGTTCCATTTTTTATAGATACAAGAGATAAAAGATCTCCCTTTAAATTAAAATAAAATATATCCAATATATAGACTATGCTTAACAATAGATTTAATAAATAAGCAAGTATTAAACTTATTTTATCCTTAAATATCATAAAAAAACCAATTAAAAGTATTATACAATAAAAACTAGGGAACAATATGCTTCTATTAAAATATGTAGGGGAAATGATTTTTACAAATATATAAGACTTATAAGTTAAAAGTGCAATAAATATACCTAATAAAATAGTATATAATTTAAAAGCTTTAAAATTATAATTTTTTTTATTAATACTATTTTTTATCATATTAATTACCTCCATTAAAATTACTTTCATTAAATCAAAATAACATATTATTAATATAATAACAATTAAATTTTTATAAACTTTAAAATAATATATGAAATAAAAAAAATATGTGCTATAATATATACGAACATAAAATACATAAATACGAATAATATTCGTTAAAAGGGGGATAAAAACTCTATGAAAAAAAATATATTTAGGCTTTACGTAGAAAAAAAGGATAAATTTGATGTAGAATCAATAAATCTTAAACAGGATTTAAAACTTACTTTAGGCATAGAAGAAATTTCAAAATTAAAAATAGTTAACATCTATGATATAGAAGGATTGGATATAGAAGAGCTAAAAAAGGCTAAAAATACTGTGTTTTCAGACCCAGTTGTAGATAATGTATATGAAGAAGAATTTCCAATTGGAAAGGGTGCTAAGTTTTTCGTGTCGGAATATTTACCAGGGCAATATGACCAAAGAGCTGATTCATCAGTTCAATGTGTTCAAATTCTTACAGGAAAAAGTGGCATAGACATAAAGACTTCAAAGCTATTTATAGTAGAAGGAATTCAAAAAGACGAAGATTTTAAAAAAATAAAGGATTATTGCATAAATGATGTGGATTCAAGAGAAGGAAGTATTAATAAACCTAATACTTTAGATTTAAACTTTGTTGAACCAAAGAATGTAAAGACATTAGAAGGATTTATAGATTTAAAAGAAGATGAATTAGAAGAACTTTTAAAACACGAAGGTTTGGCTATGGATATAGAGGATTTAAAATATTGCCAAGCTTACTTTAAAAAAGAGCATAGAAATCCGACTATAACAGAAATAAAAGTTATAGATACATACTGGTCAGATCATTGTAGGCATACAACTTTTAACACAGAGATTAAAAATGTAAAAATAGAGGAAACTGATTTAACAAAACCTATAAAAGAAGTATATGAAGATTATTTAAATAGTAGAGAATTTATTCATAAAGATAGAGATGATAAATATCAATCACTTATGGATATTGCTACTATAGGTATGAAAGAAGCTTTAAAAAGAGGAATGCTACAAAGATTAGATAAAAGTGAAGAAATTAATGCTTGTAGTATAAAAGTAGAAGCAGATGTAAATGGAAAACCTGAAGAATGGCTTATTATGTTTAAAAATGAAACTCATAACCATCCTACAGAAATAGAACCTTTTGGAGGAGCAGCTACTTGTCTTGGCGGGGCAATAAGAGATCCATTATCAGGTAGAGCATATGTTTATCAAGCTATGAGAGTTACAGGAAGTGCAGATCCTAGAAGAAAAATAGAAGATACTATAAAGGGAAAATTACCTCAAAAGAAAATAACTACAGAAGCTGCTGCAGGATATAGTTCCTATGGTAATCAAATAGGTGTTTCTACTGGATTTGTAGACGAGCTATATCATGAAGGATATATGGCTAAAAGAATGGAAGTTGGAGCTGTAATAGGAGGAGTTAAAGCTTCTAATGTGGTAAGAGAGTCTCCACGAAAAGGAGATGTAGTTATACTACTTGGAGGAAAAACAGGAAGAGATGGTTGTGGAGGAGCAACTGGTTCTTCTAAAGAACATACAGAAGAATCCATTGTAGAATGTAGTTCAGAAGTTCAAAAGGGTAATGCTCCAACAGAGAGAAAAATCCAAAGACTTTTTAGAAATGAAGAAGTATGTAAGATGATAAAGAGATGTAATGACTTTGGAGCAGGTGGAGTTTCTGTTGCAGTAGGAGAATTAACAGATGGACTTTATATAGACTTAGATAAAGTACCTAAAAAATATGAAGGATTAGATGGAACTGAAATTGCTATATCTGAATCACAAGAGAGAATGGCTATAGTAATAGATGGTAAAAATTTAGAAAGATTTATAAGCCTTGCTGAAGAAGAAAACTTAGAAGCTACAAAAATTGCAGATGTAACATCAAATAAAACTCTTGAAATGTATTGGCGTGGAGATAAAATAGTAGATTTAAAAAGAGAATTCTTAGATAGTAATGGAGTAAAAAAGGAAATAGATGTAGAGGTATCATCACCTAAGAAAGAAGAAAATTATTTTACTAAGTGTTCAAACAAATATAAAAACATTAAAGAAGCATGGTTAGAAACACTTTCAAACTTAAATGTATGCAGCAAAAAGGGAATGGTAGAAAGATTTGATAATACTGTGGGAGCATCTACTGTTTTAATGCCTTTTGGAGGTAAATATGCACTAACTCCAAGTGAAGGTATGGTTGCTAAAATTCCAGTTTTACATGGAGAAACTACAACAGCTACAATTATGTCTCATGGGTTTAATCCATATATATCCGAGTGGAGTCCTTTCCATGGAGCATTATACGCAGTATTAGAATCTATTGCAAAAATTGTAGCATTAGGTGGAGATTATAAGGATATTCATTTAAGTTTCCAAGAATATTTTGAAAGCTTAGGAGAAGATAAAACTAAATGGGGCAAACCTTTTGCAGCATTACTAGGGGCTCTTAAAGCACAAAAGGAATTTAAGGCTTTTGCTATAGGTGGTAAAGATAGTATGTCAGGAACTTTTAAAGAATTAGATGTTCCTCCAACACTTATATCTTTTGCATTAGGATTATTAAACACCAATAATAGCATTTCACAAGAATTTAAAGAAATAAATAGTAATGTTGTAATATTAAAAGTAGATAGAGATGAAAATTATATTCCTAATTTAGATATGGCAAAGAAAAATTTTGAAGTAGTTCATTCATTAATAAAATCAGGAAAAGCATTATCTACTTATACTATTAAAGCTGGTGGAATAATAGAAGCTATAAGTAAAATGGCTTTTGGAAATAAAATAGGAATTAGTTTTGATAATAATAAAGAATGGACTGTAGAAGAATTATTAGATCCAAGTTACGGTTCAATTATAGTAGAACTTAATAAAGACATAAATTTAGAAGAAGAATTAAAGGGAAGTAATTGGGAATTATTAGGTAAAACTATAGAGGAACAATGTTTTAAAGTTAAAGATGAAGTAATAAAAATAGATGAAGCCTTAGAAAGTTGGATAAAACCTTTAGAAACTGTATTCCCTACAAAAATTGAGGATATTAAAGAAGATATAAATAATATAAATTTCCAAAAAGATAATAAAAATATTTCAATAATAAAAAATATAAAACCACAAGTATTTATACCAGCGTTCCCAGGTACCAACTCAGAATATGATACAGCGAAAGCATTTATAAAGGCAGGAGGACAGGTCTCTAGTTTAGTATTTAGAAATAATTCTATAAAAGATATAGAAGAAACCATAGATGCTTATGCAAAAGAAATAAGAAATTCTAATATATTAGCTATTCCAGGAGGATTTAGTGCTGGAGATGAACCGGATGGATCTGGTAAATTTATAGCTACAGTATTTAGAAATGAAAAAATAAAAGATGCAGTAATGGATCTTATTAAGAACAGAGATGGATTAATTTTAGGTATATGTAACGGCTTCCAAGCACTTATTAAATTAGGTTTAATACCTTATGGAGAAATAAGAGAATTAGATGAAAAATCTCCTACATTAGCTCAAAATAAAATAGGAAGACATGTATCTAAAATAGTTAGAACAAAGGTTGTATCTAATTTATCTCCTTGGTTTAACAATGTAAAAGTTGGAGATGTTTTCTCATTACCTATATCTCACGGAGAAGGAAGATTTATGGCTGATGAAGATGTATTAAGAAAATTAATAGATAATGGTCAAATAGCTTCACAATATGTGGACTTAAATGGAAATGCAACCTATGATATAGAATTTAATCCAAATGGATCATTATATGCAGTAGAAGCATTAACAAGTCCAGATGGAAGAATTCTTGGTAAAATGGCTCACTCAGAAAGAATAGGAGAAGGACTATATAGAAATATTCCAGGTGAAAAAGATCAAAAAATATTTGAAGCGGGAATAAACTACTTTAAATAATCTAAAGCTACCTCTAAAGGAGAATTTAATTAAAATTATTGATATAATCATAATTGAAGTATACTTTTGGAGGTAGCCTATGAAAATTAAAAGAATGTTTTACGCAAGAAGTGCTCTAGAAGTGGCAAAAGACCTTTTAGGAAAAACCATTGTTCATAAAGTAGATGGAGTAACTTTAAAGGGAAAAATAGTAGAAACAGAAGCCTATATTGGAGCGATTGATAAAGCAAGTCATGCCTATGGTGGGAAAAAAACAGAAAGAGTTATGCCTTTATACGGTAAACCAGGTACTGCCTATGTGTATCTTATATATGGAATGTATCATTGCTTTAATGTAATTACAAAAATAGAAGGAGAAGCAGAAGGAGTACTTATAAGGGCAATAGAACCTTTAGAGGGAATTGAAAAAATGGCTCATTTAAGATATAAGAAATCCATAAGTGAAATAAGTAAGACACAATTTAAAAATTTAACCACAGGACCGGGTAAACTATGTATAGCCTTAAATATAGATAAAAATAATAATAAGCAAGATCTTTGCAATGAAGGAACACTTTATATAGAATATAATGATAAAGAAAGATTTAACATAGTAGAAAGCAAAAGAATAGGAATAGACTATGCAGAAGAAGCTAAAGATTTTTTATGGAGATTTTATATAGAAGACAATCCTTGGGTTTCAAAGAAAATGTAGCACAGTTATTGTGCTACATTTTTATTAATGAATAACTAACAATGAACAATGAATAATTAAGGAAGATTTTTTTCCTTGCGTCAGAAAATCTTTAATCTTATTAGTTAGAATTGAAAATGGAGAATGGAAAGTGGAAAATGATTGACAACTTTTCTCCACCATTCTCCACTTTCCATTTTCAATTATATCCACATTGACATTTTTATTGATGGCTGGTTTAGCAAAGCTAAACATCGCTTTAGCTTTTACAAAAATTAAAATCAAAAGTGTTTATTGTATAAACAAACAAAATAAATTTAAGTTAGGCTATCGACTTAAAATCCTAAATAACTATTCATTCATTGTCCTATGTCAATCGTCCTCTGTCCTATGTTAAAAAAGGGGGCTGGATTTTTAAATGGTTAAAGATATATAATAAGAGTATTGAACATTTAAAATAGGAGGCATAAAATGGCGAATTATAAAAAATATTTAGATGAAATTAAGAAAAACTATAATATGGTAGTTGATGAAGAGAATTACAAAGAAATAATTCTTAAAGAATTTGAATACAGTAAATTTTTACAGGATTATTTTAAAGAATACATGGAGAAAGAGGAATTAGATTTAAACTGGGGAGCTTTAATGATTCTATTCATAAAGGCAAGTAAAGAAAAAAACGTTACTCTTGTAGAAAAGTATGAGAAAGCATTAAAAAAATATAAAAATAATTACTATTTAGAATACGTTTTAGGTGAAATAAATCTTGTGTATTATGGTGAATTATTTAAAGCTAAAGATGCCTTTAATAATGCATTAAAGTTAAGAGACAATGATGGAGATTGTTATTATAATTTAGGATTTATATACTATCTTTTAGGAATGTTTAAAAAGTCTTTTGAATTTTACATTAAAGCTATACAATATAGTGACTATACATCTAATCCAGAGAATTTAAAAAATAAGGCCATAAATAGTATATTATTTCATTATGGACTAGTAGGAAAAGATGAGGAAGAATTAAAAAAACTATGTAATAAAGATTATAACAGTATGGCTAATGAAGAAATTATAAAAATTCTGAAGGGAGAGGCTTAAAATGAATAATACAAATGAAAAAAGTGTATGGCTTCCAAATCAATTATCTGCAGTAAAATTATTTCTAATACAAATAGAATGTTCTATAAATGAAGCTTATGAACAATTAGATGGCAAAACACTTTATGAATATACAATATTAAACAATGATTCTTCAGGAGTGGTTAAAGTACTACCAGAAATAAAAGGTTCTCCAATACTAAATGAATATGAAAGAATGCTACCTTTAAATAAGGTTGAATTTTTATATCAATCAGTTTATAAAAAGACTGGTGGAATTTTAAATATGTTTTATGGTGAAATAAAGGAAAGCATGGATGAAGTATTAAAAGAATTATCAGAGGAAAAAGAAGATATGAATAAAGCTATAGAAATATGGAAAGATACTGAATCCGAACTATGGAGTGGACTTAAACCAAAGCATGTATGGGCAGGAGGAGGTCCTCTAGAAAGAGAACTTCTACTAGATTTTTGTAGACAATTAACAGAAATAATGCAAGGACAACAGTTTACAAGTCAGGGTACGGCAATAATTAAGTCTTTAGAAGTTTTAAGAAAATGGCAATTAAAATATAATGAAATATGTAAAGGCATTCCTGTAGAAGAAATAATAAAGGAAAGAGAAGAAATATACCAAAGAAAAATTAAATTTTTAAAAGATATGAATATAAATGTTGATTTATAATTAAAAAGGAGGAATATAAAAATGAAAGCAATGATAACAGTTATAGGAAAAGATCAAGAGGGCATAATTGCAGGAGTTAGCACAGAATTATATAAAAATAATGTAAACATATTAGATATTAGCCAAACTATAATTGGTGGATACTTTACTATGATTATGCTTGTAGATATGGAAAAATCAAAGGTATCTTTTACAAAGTTAAAAGAAGAATTAGTTAAAAAGGGAGAGGAATTAAAGGTTTCTATAAAAATTCAACACGAAGATATATTTAATTCTATGCACAGAATATAAAAAAGGGGGACTATAATTGATTAATTCATACGACATACTTGAAACTATAAGAATGATTGAAAAAGAAAAATTAGATATAAGAACTATAACAATGGGAATATCACTTTTGGATTGCGCAGATTTAGATGGAGAAAAAGCTAGAAAGAAGATTTACGATAAAATATGTAAACATGCAGAGAGATTAGTGAAAACTGGAGAAGAAATAGAGGATGAATATGGTATTCCAATAATACATAAAAGAATTTCTGTTACCCCAATATCTATTATAGCGGGTGCATCTCAGGATAAAAATTATGTGGAATTTGCAAAAGTATTAGATAAGGCAGCAAATACTGTTGGAGTAAATTTTATAGGAGGATTTTCATCCTTAGTACAAAAGGGATATACAAAGGGAGATAGAATTTTAATAGAATCTATTCCAGAGGCTTTAGCTAGTACGCAAACCGTATGTTCTTCAGTAAATGTAGGTTGTACTAAAAGTGGTATAAATATGGATGCTGTTAAACAAATGGGAGGAATTATAAAACAAACTGCAGAACTTACAAAGAAAGATTCAGGTATAGGAAGTGCAAAACTTGTAGTGTTTGCTAATGCCGTAGAAGATAATCCTTTCATGGCAGGAGCTTTTCACGGTGTTGGTGAAGGTGATTGTGTAATAAATGTAGGGGTTAGTGGACCTGGTGTTGTTAAAGCGGCCTTAGAACATGTAAAGGGAGAAACTTTTGATGTAGTTTCAGAAACTATAAAGAAAACAGCATTTAAAATTACAAGGATGGGACAATTAGTAGCCAAAGAAGCATCTAGAAGATTGGATGTACCCTTTGGTATAGTAGATTTATCTTTAGCACCAACTCCATTTGTAGGAGATAGTGTTGCTCATATTTTAGAGGAAATGGGACTTGAAAGTTGTGGAGCACCAGGAACTACAGCGGCTCTTGCACTTTTAAACGATGCCGTTAAAAAAGGAGGAGTAATGGCTTGTAGCCATGTTGGTGGTTTAAGTGGAGCTTTTATACCTGTTAGCGAAGATATTGGAATGATTGATGCTGTAAATAAAGGTTCATTAAATATAGAAAAATTAGAAGCTATGACTTGTGTATGTTCTGTTGGATTAGATATGATAGCCATACCAGGAGATACTTCTGCAGAAACTATATCTGGTATGATAGCAGATGAGGCAGCTATTGGAGTTATAAATAACAAAACCACAGCAGTAAGAATTATACCAGTGCCAGGAAAAGGTGTAGGCGACGAGGTAGAATTTGGAGGACTTTTAGGAAGAGCTCCAATTATGCCAGTTAGCAAATTTTCCAGTGCAGATTTTGTAAAAAGAGGAGGAAGAATTCCTGCACCTATACATAGCTTTAAAAACTAAGAGGTGATTTTTTTGAGTGAAAGGTTAGTATATAATGGATGGATGAAATTATACAAAAGAGCTATTGGAAATAAAGAGTATGAAATTTTAAAAAATCATGATGCAGTTTCAGCTATAGTTTTAAATGAGTTTAATGAAATATTACTTGTAAAACAATTTAGACCTTCAGTAATGAAAGAAACATTAGAAATACCAGCTGGACTTTTAGATGTTGAAGGTGAATCAGAAGAAGAGTGTATAGTAAGAGAACTAGAAGAGGAAACAGCTCTAAAAGTAGATAAAAACAATTTAGAGAGAATAGTTTCTTACAAACCAATACTTGGATTTAGTGAAAGTAACATGACTATGTTTAAAATTAAAATTAAAAAAGAAGACTTTAATTCTAGTAAAATTAAAGATGTAGATGTAACGGAAGGAATATGGACTTCTTTTAAAGAATTAGAAGATAAGATAAATTTAGGAGAAATTATAGATGATAAAACTATAATGGCATATTTTTATCTTAAAAGTAGTAATTAAAATTTAGTGAAAAATACCCTGAATAAATAATTCAGGGTATTTTTTATATCTTATTTAGTTTTAGTGTATTCGCTTATATTATTATAATCCACTTTAAAGGTTTCGCCTTCATTTAAAAGAATGTGACCAGAAGAATAAGGTTTACCACCTAATGTTATATAAGCCTTATCTACATTATAATAATTGCAAAGAGTATTAGTTATACATGTTAGAATAGATGTTTCAACTCCTCCACCTACATTCATAGCTTTAACAAAATTATCTGAGAAATCTACATTTACTGTATTAGTACTTCTGTCTAAGAAAATTTTATTAATTTTGATATCAGAATTAATTAATGGACTTAATTCTTCAGCAGGTGATTTTTTAAAGTATGGTTCTATTTGAGATATAACAGTATCATTAGTATTAAAATTTAATTTATTTTTTACAAAAACAATTTTATCTGTAGCGGCATTATAATGATAAAACTTTACAGTTTGAACTACAGGAACATTATCTTTTACGTATTCTAGTTCGGATTTAACTTCCATTCCGTCAGAAGAATATAAAGACTTAACTAATCCTATATCTTTTACATAGTAATCAAAGTTTTTGTAATTTTTACCTTCTGTAGTTACCTCTATAGCTTTATATTTTCCATAGGGTACTTCTATTTCTTTATCTGTGCTGGATATATACCTCTTATCTCCATTTGGAAGATTCCAAGAGGTCCCTTCTTTAAAAGGTTCCTTTAATAAAACTTCATATTCTTTATTATCGGTATCTATTATATTATCTCTATAATAAAACTCTGATTTAGTAGTTATAAGTCTTAATTCTCCGTCTTTAATTTCTACTACCTTAGCTGAAGTAGTTCCAGGATTTACTTCTCTTATTTGAATTCTATTTTCCTTTATAAAGTCAGTATAAATATCTTTATCAGCATATTCATTACCTTCACCTTTATATTTAAGTCTTACATTCTCTTTAAATGGATAAAAATCTTTAACAGTATAATTTAATACCTCTTTATTAGAGGCTGTATTTTCATTTTTAGAATTAGGCTCTGATATTTTAGGTTTGTTACAAGAAACTAAGAATAAAAATGGAACAATTAATAATGCTATGAATTTTTTCATATAAATCCCTCCTCTTTATTTTATTATACAGTCTAATTATAAAATAATAAAGTGTTAATTGTACTACCAAATATTACATAACGCTAGTTTATAAGAAGAAGGATAGATTAAATTAGTTTATTAAAGACAAGTTTTCATGGTTTCTACTATATATGAAATATTTTCTTTTTTAATCCAATAGTGTGTAACAAATCTAAACTTACCATCTTCTTTACCATTAATTTTTATGCCCTTATTATAAAATTTATTTACTATATCTTCTTCATTATAATCTATATTTTCTATAGAGAAAAATACCATATTAATATTTATATCTTCTAAATTAACTTTTATATTTGGTATTTTACTTAATTCTTTTCCTAATAATAATGCATTTTCATAATCTTTTTTTAATTGAGGAATCATTTCCTTTAAAGCCACTAGACCAGGTGCTGCTAGTACTCCAGCTTGTCTTAAGCCTCCCCCCATAAGTTTTCTCTTTTTTCTAGCTTTTTTAATAAAATCGTTACTACCTGCAAGTATTGAGCCAACAGGAGCACAAAGTCCTTTAGAAAGTGAAAACATTACAGAATCACAGTATTTAGTTATATCCTTAACATCTACATTTAAATAAGTAGCAGCGTTAAATAATCTAGCACCATCTAGATGTATTGCTATATTATGTTCTCTTGAAATATTATATATTTTTTCCATATGCTCTAAAGAAATAACTCTTCCACAGGAATGAGCATTTTCTACACATATAAGAGAGGTATCAGGGAAATGAATATTTTCACCTCTAATTTTGCTTTCAATGTCTTCTAGTGACATAAACCCATTTTCACTTTTTACAGGTCTTAATTGTACACCAGCTATAACAGCAGGTGCTCCTGTTTCATGCATTATGATATGACAATCTTCTCCTAAAATTACTTCATCACCTCTTTTACAGTGAGTAAAAAGAGATAATTGATTGCCAAAAACTCCACTTGGAACAAATAAAGCAGCTTCTTTTCCTACTAATTTAGCTGCGTATTCTTCTAGTTCATTTACTGTAGGGTCATCGCCATATACATCATCACCAACAACAGCCTCAAACATAGCTTTTCTCATATTTTCTGTTGGCTTTGTTACTGTGTCACTTCTCAAATCTAAAAAATCCATTTTTATACCTCCATCCTAAAGATTAAATAGTTTCACTTTTAATTATAATCTAATTCTTCTGAAAGTTAAACATTGAATTAACTTTGCAATATGTTCTAAAGAAAGGATATCTTTAATATAAATACAATAAAAATAAAAGAATTACTATAAATTTATTTGGAGGAAACTATGGACTTAAAAGAATTAATAGAGAAAGAAAGAAATTGCCGAAAGAAAAAAGTGGTTACCCACAGTTTTATTGATTATTTAAATATAGTAAAGGAAAATCCAGATGTATGCAAATTTGCTCATAAGAGGATATATGACCTTATAATTAAAGAAGGATTTAATGTAATAGATAAGGATAAAAATATAAAAAAATATAATTTTTTTAAAGAAGATTTTTTCGGTATAGATAAATCACTTATGCAAATTGTAAATTATTTTTATTCGGCTTCTATGAAAGGAGAGGAAAGCAGACAAGTACTTTATTTGGTTGGACCAGTAGGTTCTGGTAAATCTTCCATAGTGGATGCTATAAAAAGAGCTTTAGAAGAAAATAATACCATATATGCTTTGGAAAATTGTCCTATGAGAGAAGAACCATTACATTTAATTCCTAAAAGTTTAAGGAGAAAATTTGAAAAAGAATTAGATGTAAAAATAGAAGGTGATTTATGTCCAGTGTGTAATTACAGATTAAGAGAAGAATTTAATGGAGAAATTGAAAGATTCCCAGTAGAAGAGGTTGATTTTTCTATAAGAGAACAAATAGGTATTGGAGTTGTTCCGCCAGTGGATCCTAATAATCAAGATACTTCTGTATTAATAGGATCTGTAGATATATCCAAGATGGATATATATCCTGAAGACGATCCTAGAATATTTTCTTTAAATGGAGCTTTTAATGTAGGAAATAGAGGCATAGTAGAATTTATAGAAATATTTAAAAACGATATAGAATATTTACATTCTATAATCACTGCTACACAAGAAAAATTAATTCCATGTCCAGGGAAAGCAGCTATGATATATTATGATGGAGTTATAATAGCTCATTCTAATGAGGGAGAATGGAACAAATTTAAGTCAGATCCTACTAATGAGGCTATATTAGATAGAATTGTTAAAATAGAGATTCCATATTGTCTAGAATTAGATGAGGAGAAAAAAATATATGAAAAAATATTGAAAAACAGCAATTTCAAAATACACATAGCACCTCATACTATAGATATTGCAGCTATGTTTGCTATATTAACTAGATTAAATCCTTCTGAAAAGGTGGATTTGATGACTAAACTTAAAATATATAATGGAGAAGAAATAATAGAAAAGGCTTCTTTAAAAAAAGTAGATAGAGAAGAGTTAGAAGAGGAATGTAAAGAAAAAGAAGGTATGGTTGGGGTTTCTACAAGATTTATAATAAAAGCTATAAACAATGCTATATGCCAAAGTAATTGTAATTGTATAAATCCTATAGATGTAATAAACAGCCTTATAATAGCGGTAAAAGGAAAGGAGTTTTGTGAAGAAGATAAGGATAAATATATTAGTTTTTTACAAGATATAGTTAGAAAAGAATATAATAAAATTTTAGATAAAGAAATTACTAAAATATTTATAGAAAGTTTTAATTCTAAAGGAGAGGCATTATTTAATAATTATCTAGATCACGCAGAGGCTTATGTAAATAAAATTTTACTAAAAGATAATATTACAGGAGAAACTTTAGAGCCAGATGAAGAATTCATGAGGGAAATAGAAGAAGAGATAGGAGTTACGAAAAATTCAGCTAAGGGCTTTAGAAAAGACGTAGTAGCTTATGTATTATATCTTATTAGAAAGGGAGAAGAAATAAACTATAAATGTTATAAACCATTAAAAGAGGCTATAGAAAGAAGATTAATGTCTTCATCAAGAGAAATTAGAAGAATAGTGGATCCTTGTAAGATAAGAAGTGGAGATCAAGAAGAACAATATAAATTTATAATAGAAAAATTAAAAAGTAATGGATATTGTGAAATATGTGCATCCACTGTATTAAGATATGCTGCTAATAACTTCTGGAGGGATTAATTAATGGCCATATTTAGGAGATATACACCAATTCCTTATAATAGAGCAGGGGAGGATAGAAAAAGACATATAGAATTAGTTAAAAAATCAATAAAAAATAATTTAGTAGATGTGCTATTACAAGAAGATATATCTATACAAAAGGAAAATAGAAAAATAAAGGTACCAATAAAAGCTATTAAGGAATATGAGTTTATTTATTCACATAAAAGGTCTTTTATAGCAGCAGGAGAAGGAAATGAAAAAAAGGGACAAAGGATAGAATTAAATAGGGCATGGCAGGAAGGGACAGGAATGGGAGCAGGACAGCTAGAAGGTGAAGATATATTTGAAACTGAAATAACTATGGAAGAAATATTTCAGAGCATGTTTGATGATTTAGAACTTCCCAACCTAAAAGAAAAAAAATTTAAAAAAATATTGAATAATAACCTAAAAAAGAAAAAAGGATTTAAAAGATATGGTATATTCCCCAGGTTATCTAAGAGAAGAACTGCTATAGAAAGAATAAAAAGGAAACAAGCTACTAAAAAGATATTAAGAAGGGATATAATTGAAAGATTTCCATTTAAAAAAGAAGATTTAAGATATAGTAAAGTTAAGTTTAGAAAAAATAAAGAATATAATGCTGTAATAATATTCATAATGGATACGTCTGCTTCAATGGATCAAATGAAAAAATATATGGCTAGATCATTTTTCTTTATGATATATAAATTTATAAAAATGAAGTATGAGGAAGTGGATATATGTTTTATATCTCATTCAACTATAGCAAAAGAAGTTACAGAAGAGGAGTTTTTTCATAAAGTTGAATCAGGAGGAACTTATATATCAAGCGGATATAAAAAAGCACTAGAAATAATAAATTCAAAATATAATCCTCAAATATATAATATATATATATTTCATGCTAGTGATGGAGATAACTGGAGTGAAGACAATGATAGAGCTGTAAAAGTAGCTAAGGAATTAAGTGATATATGCAATTTGTTTGGATATATAGAAATAATGGGATATGGATATTCTAATGGTATTAGAAATAAATACTTAAAGGAAATAGAAAAGGAGAATTTTATACCTTTAAATATTGAAAAAAAAGAAGATCTTTGGAAGGTTTTAAAACACATATTAAAACAAGAAATTAGGGGGAGCGAAGGTGGAACATAAATTAGGGGACTTAAAATATTGGAGTAATGAAATAGAAGATATTGCAAAAAAATTAGGTCTTGATTGCTATGAGCAAGAATTTGAAATAATAAATTATAATGAAATGCTTTGCTATGAAGCATATTTAGGAATGCCTTCTAGATATCCTCATTGGAGTTTTGGTAAAAATTATGATAAGTTAAGAACACTGTACCAATACAATATAATTGGAATCCCTTATGAAATTGTGATAAATTCAAATCCCTGTATAGCCTATTTAATGAAAAATAACCCATTATCTCTTCAAATACTTACTATGGCACATGTATATGGACATAATGACTTTTTTAAAAACAATAGAATTTTTAAAGAAAATATAGAAGGAGAAAAAGTTTTAGATACTTTTAAAAACAACTCAAAACTTATAAGAGAGTATGCAGATGATTTTAATATAGGAAGAAAAAAGGTAGAAAGAGTTTTAGATATAGCACGTTCCATAGGCTTTCAAGAAGAATTAATTACACATATAATAAATAACTCTAAATTAGAAAAATGGGAAAGAGATATTTTAAAAATCGTAAAGAAAGAAAGTATGTATTTTACTTCTCAAATAGAGACTAAAATAATAAATGAAGGTTGGGCCTCCTTTTGTCATTATAAAATAATAAAGCTTTTAGATTTACCTAAAGATTATTTTATGGATATTATAAAAATTCATAATAGGGTTATAGCACCGATAATAGGAAAATTAAATCCTTATAATATAGGTTTTAATTTATTTAAATCTATAGAAAATAAGTATGGAATAAAGAAAGTTTTTGAGTCAAGAGAAGTAGAAAGAGACGAATCTTTTATAAGAAAATATTTAGATGAAGATTTATGTTTAGATTTAAATTTATATCAATATGGTTGCTATGATGGAGAAACTGTTATAGAGGGAACAATTAAAGATGTAGGGCTTGAAGGTATAAAAGCTACATTATGCTTAAATTGTGGAATGAATACACTTCCTAATATAATTATAAAAGATTACGATGATGATACATTAATATTAAAACAACAATACGATATAAGAGAATTAAATATAGAGTATGCAAAGGAAACTTTGAAAAATATTACAGAAATATCAAATAAAAATGTAATATTAGAAACTGTAGAAAATGGAGAAAAAGTTTCAATAATGTGTAATTTAAATAAAGAAATTGTATATAAATAAAATGGCTAAAAACTTTTAGTTTTTAGCCATTTTATTTATTCCCTTATCTGTCCATTACCATAAATTATATATTTTGTAGTAGTTAACTGAGTAAGTCCCATAGGACCTCTAGCATGAAGTTTTTGTGTACTTATTCCTATTTCTGCGCCAAATCCAAATTCACTGCCATCAGTGAATCTAGTAGAAGCATTTACATATACAGCAGCAGCGTCAACTTCATTTAAAAATCTTTGGGAGTTAGTATAGTTCTCAGTAATAATTGCCTCAGAATGTTTAGTTCCATGTTCATATATATGATTTAAAGCTTCATCTAAGGAATCTACTATTTTAATAGATAAAATTAAATCTAAATATTCGGTATCCCAATCTTCATCAGTGGCTTTAGATATAGAGCATAGTATTTTTTCATCTTTAATAGAATTTTTAACTACATCTAATGATTTTTCGCAAAGTTTAAGTTCTACTCCGTATTTATTAAGTTCTTTTACCATGTCAGGAAGGAAAGTGCTTGCTACATTTTTATGAACTAGTAAAGTTTCCATAGCATTACAAACACCAGGTCTTTGAGTTTTTGCATTTATAACTATATCTTTTGCCATTTGCAAATTAGCGGAGTCATCTATGTAAGTATGACATAGTCCAACTCCCGTTTGAATTACAGGAACAGTAGAGTTTTTAACTACATTGTCAATTAATCCCCTACCTCCTCTAGGAATAAGAACATCTATATATTCATTTAGTTTAAGCATTTTATTTACTATTTCTCTATCTGTAGTTTCAATAAGTTGGACAGTACCCTCTGGCAGTCCACTTTCTATAGCAGATTTTTCTAAAATTTCTCCAATAGCTTTATTTGTATTTATAGCCTCAGAGCCACCCCTTAGGATTACAGCATTACCTGATTTAAGACAAAGAGCAGTTGCATCAACTGTTACATTAGGTCTAGCTTCATAAATTATACCTATAACACCTAGAGGAACTCTCTTTACACCAATATTAATGCCATTTGGTCTTTTCCACATATTTAAAACTTCACCTACTGGGTCTGAAAGTTCTGCAACCTCTATGAGTCCATTAACCATATTGTTTACTCTTTTTTCGTCTATTAAAAGTCTATCCAAAAGGGCCTTAGAAAGTCCTTTTTCTTTTCCTTTTTCCATATCAATTTTATTTGCTTCTATGATTTTATCCATATTTGCTTTTAAATCCTCGCCCATTTTATGAAGAGCTTTATTTTTAAAAGTAGAGTCTATTGAGGATAGAAATCTAGAAGCTTCTTTAGCCTTTTTACCTTTATTAATTAAATATTTATTTAAATCTTCCAAAGTATTACCTCCTAAAAATTATTATTTGATTGCATTAAACCATGTACCAATTTCTTTTCCTTCAACTATATTTTGAAGAATTTCGTTTTTAGAGCCATCTACGATTAACATTGGTATACCTGCTGAAGTAGCTATTTTTGCTGCTTTTATTTTTGTAGCCATACCACCAACACCGCGATTAGATCCTACTCCACCAGCACAGGAAACAATATCCTCTGTTATTTCTTCAACAAAATTTATCAATTTGGCATCAGTATTTTTTCTTGGATCACAATTATATAATCCTTCTATATCAGACATTAAAATTAATAAATCTGCTTTAACTAATTTAGCAACAAAGGCTGAAAGAGTGTCATTATCTCCAACTTTGATTTCATCTACCACTACAGCATCATTTTCATTTACTATAGGTATAACCCTTTTATTTAAAAGTGCATTAAAAGTATTTGTAGCATTACAGCTTCTAACTTCATCTACCATATCCTCTTTAGTTAAAAGTATTTGACCAATAGTTTTACTATATTCAGCAAAGATTTTTTCATAGGTATGCAAAAGCACTCCTTGGCCTACAGCAGCAGCAGCTTGTTTTTCAGGAATACTTTTAGGTTTTGCTGGTAATCCAAGCTTTCCAACACCTGCTCCTATAGCACCAGAGGATACTAAAATAACGTTATATCCTCTATTGTGTAAATCTGCTAGTTGACGAACTAAATGTTCAATATGAAATAGATTTAAAAGACCATTTTCATAAGTTAAAGTAGAAGAACCAACCTTTACAACTATATTTTTTACATTTTTAAAATATTCTTTTCTATTAAACTGTACACTTTCCATGATAAACCCCCTTTGTAATGAATAATGAACAATGAAGAATGAATAATTATGGATATTTTTTCTCCATTGGCATTTCGAAAAAATTTTAATTATATAAAATTTTACGTTTATATAAATCTAAACTCTTCAATCTTAATTCTTAACTAAAATAGCGATGTTTAGCGAAGCAAACAAGCCTACAAAATAAAATTTAAGATTTTCTGTAGCAAAGCGGAAGAAAATCCTCCTGAATTATTCATTGTTCATTATTAGTTGTTCATTAACTAAGCGTATTAGATGATATAATAATATATATTTTATATATTTTATATATTCTATTATATTTAAAGATTATACATAAGTCTATATTTGCAATTTATAAAATAAAAAATTAGGTATAAAGGAGAAAAAACTATGAATTTAAAGACAAGATTTTTAAAAGTTGACAAATTGCCTTATGAAAATGGAATAATTACTGGAAAGGAAATGAGTATTCCCATTAAAAAATATAGTGAGAAATTTAAACATTTATTAGATGATAAAAATATTATGAAAAAATTAGATACTATAAGTAAAAAACTTGAAGAGAGATTTCCTATTTATTTAGAAGAAGTATATGGAAGGGCAAAAGGTGCAGGTATAGAGGAAAAATTATATCTTCTTTTAATGTGTGCAGAAATCTTAGGAGAAGGGGTTGGATGTACATCTATCGTTTATAGAAGAAAAAATGGTTCTTATATAATAGGACATAATGAAGATGATGAATACAGGGGTAACCCATCATATATAACTACTTGTATAAAAGATAATGGTCATTGGTTTACTACTTATGACTATTTTAATATGCCTTTTGGAAATGCTTTTAGTTATAATAGTAGTGGAATAATAAAAACTATTAATTATTGCCATAGTGAAGAAGCAAATTTAGAAGGTATTCCAAGATATTTTATACAAAGACACATAACAGAGGCAACATCCATAGAGGATTTTATAAAAAGATGCAATATTGAAGATAGGGCATCGGGCTTTCATGCTATAGCTTTAGATTCTAATAAAAATATAGCGGTATCTGTAGAGCTAACTAAAGATGATATAAGTGTAAAAGAAATAAAGGATTATTATGCTCATACAAATCATTATGTACATGAAAAATTTAAAAATAGAAAAATACAACAGGGAAGCACTACAATGTTTAGATTGGAAAAGGCTTATGAGCTTTTAAAAGATAAAATTAAAACAAAAGGAGAAAATATAGAAACAGAGGATTTTAATGATATACTAGATTACAGAGGAAAATCCTATGAAGATTCAATATTAGCTTTAAAAAGTGAACCTAATTTTACCTGTTCTAGAATTGTTTTTGATAGTACAATTAAAGACAAGGTATTCTTGAAATTTTTTAATTTAGATGAAATTTTTTATTTGAATTATAATATTTAGCAAACAAATTTATGTAAAGGTAGGTGAAAATCGTTATAATTTTTAATTATAACGCTAATAATGTTTGATAGTCATATTCATACAAGTTTTTCAACAGATAGTAAAATGACTTTAGATGAGGTTTTAGAAAAATCTAAAAAGGAAAATATAGGTGTAATATTAACGGAACATTTTGATTTAAAATCTCTATCTCCTGAAGAGTTTATATTTGATATAGAGGATTATTTTGAACAGTATGCACCATATAGAAATGAAAAACTCTTATTAGGTTTAGAAATGGGCATGAGACCTGATTGTATAGAAGAAAATAAAGAGATATCTAAGAAATATGATTTTGATTTTATTTTAGGTTCTGTGCATTTAGCAGAACATGAAGATATATATTATGATATATATTCTGAAGAATTTTATAAAGGAAGGAACAAAAAAGAAGTTTATAATAATTATTTAGAGCATATGTTACAATGCGTTAAAAACTATGACTTTGTAGATGCTTTAGGACATATAGATTACATATGTAGATATGCAAGGTATGAAGATACAGAGCTTTATTATGATGAATATGAAGAAATATTAAATGAGATATTTAAAGAATTAAGTTTAAAAGATAAGGCGTTAGAAATAAATACAAGAAGATTAGGAGATAAAAATACTCATAAACCTCTTTTTCAAATATATAAAAACTTTAGAAAACTAGGTGGAAAGTATGTAACTATAGGGTCTGACTCCCATAGAGATATAGATATAGGTAGCAACTTTAAGGTAGCAAGAGAATTAGCTGAAGAAAGTGGACTTAAGCTAATTTATTATAAAAATAGAAAACCTGAATTTATCTAATACTTAGAAATCTGTTTATGAATTTTTAATTATAAAGGAGGATATTTTATGACTTTTGAAGAAAAACTAGGTAAGGCAATTGATCTTATAAAAGAAAAAGGAGCATTTTTAACTATAAAAGATGGAAACAAAGTAAATACTATGACTATAGGTTGGGCAAATATAGGATATCAATGGAGAGTGCCTGTTTTATCAGTTATGGTAAGAGAATCTAGATATAGTCATGAGTTAATAGAAAAGGCCTCAGAGTTTACTGTAAGTATACCTATGAACGATAAATTGAAAAAAGAATTGGCCTTTTGTGGAAGCAAATCTGGAAGAGATGTAGATAAAATTAAAAAATGTAATTTAAAATTAGAAAAAGGAAGAAATGTTGAAACACCTATAATAGATAATTGCGAAATGCATTTTGAATGTAAGATAGTGTATAAAGAGGCAATGAGTGAAGAGAATTTATCAAAGGATATAAAAGAAAAATTTTATAAGGACGGAAATTATCATACTTTCTACTATGGAGAGATATTGGATTGTTATATAAAATAACATTTAAAGGGGTAAAATATTAATATGATTGAAAAACCATTAGCAGATAAAATAAGACCAAAAACCTTAGATGAGGTTTTTGGTCAAAAGCATATTCTTGGACAGGAAAAAATATTAAGAAGAATAATAAGTTCTGAAAAACTCACTAATATGATATTTTATGGACCGCCAGGAACTGGGAAAACCACAGTGGCAAATATTATTGCAAATAAAACAAATAAAACTTTATATAAATTAAATGCCACTAATGCATCACTATCAGATATAAAAAGTATAATAGGAGATTTAGATAGTTTCATGGGAATGCGGGGAGTGGTATTATATTTAGATGAAATTCAGAATTTTAATAAAAAACAGCAACAATCATTATTAGAATTTATGGAAAAAGGTCAAATAACCTTAATAGCTAGCACCACAGAAAATCCATATCATTACATATATAAAGCTATATTAAGTAGAGCTACTATTTTTGAATTTAAACCACTTTTAAAAGAAGATATATTAAAGGGTCTAAAAAGAGCTTTAGATATTTTAAAAAAAGAGGATTTTAAAAATACATATATAGATTTTTCAAAAGAAGCATTAGAATATATTGCTAATGTTAGCAATGGGGACTTAAGAAGAGCATTAAATGCGTTGGAACTTTGTGCGTATTCTACTAAACCTACAAAAGAAAATAAAATAATTGTAGATTTACAAGTGGCTATGGAGTGTACTCAAAGGAAAGTGTTAAATTATGATAAATTTGGAGATAGTCATTATGATATAATAAGTGCCTTTCAAAAATCCATTAGAGGAAGTGACCCAGATGCATCTATTCACTATTTAGCAAGACTTATAGAGGCAGGAGATTTAATATCTATTTGTAGAAGACTTTTGGTTATAGCTAGCGAAGATATAGGTTTAGCCTATCCCAGTGCAATATCCATAGTAAAAAGCTGTGTAGATTCTGCCATGCAATTAGGTTTGCCAGAAGGAAGAATCCCACTAGCTCAGGCTACTATACTTTTGGCAACTTCTCCCAAATCAAATTCCTGCATAGAAGCTATAGATAAGGCATTAATGGATATAAGAAATAAGGACGTAGGAGATATACCAAGTCATATAAGAGATTCACACTATAGTGGTGCTGAAAGTTTAAACAGGGGTAGAGGATATAAATATCCTCATAACTATTCAAATAATTATGTAAAACAACAATACCTTCCTGAAAATATAAAAGATGTTGTTTATTATAAACCAGGTAAAAATAAAATGGAAGAAAAAATACTAAATTACATTAGATATATAAATAAGGAATATTAATAATTTTATAGTTGACAAGAACACTCGGATTTGATATTATAAGATTGAAAGTTTAGTAAAGTAGTAGACTTTCATCGGTAACTAGTGAGGTGATTAGATGAAGTTATCTACAAAAGGAAGGTATGGCGTAAGAGCTATGATGGATCTAGCTCTAAATTATGGAGATATACCTATATCTATAAAAAGTATTTCAGAGAGACAAAATATATCAGAGTATTATTTAGAACAATTATTTGCTAGTTTAAGAAAGGCAGATTTAATAAAAAGCATCAGAGGAGCACAGGGAGGATATTTATTAAATAGGGAACCTAAGGATATAACTGTTGCAGAAATTATAGAAACCTTAGAAGGACCTGTGGAATTATCTAATTGTGTATCACAAGGAGAATGTGAAAATATGGATTCTTGTTCCACAAGACTATTATGGATGAGAATTAAAGAAAGTATTGAAAATGTAACAAAAACTACTACACTCCAAGATATGGTAGATGACTATTATAAATTGAATAGGTGTAAAGGAAAGGGGAAATAAAAATGGATAGAAAAGTTGTATATATGGATTATTCAGCAACTACATATACAAAGCCAGAGGTTTTAGAAGAAATGATTCCTTATTTTACAGGAAAATTTGGAAATCCCTCTTCAAAATTTTATTCAATATCTCAAGATCCAATTGAAGCTATTGATACTGCAAGACAAAGAGTAGCTAAAGCTATTAATGCAGAAAAAGATGAAATTTATTTTACTAGTGGAGGTTCAGAAGCGGATAACTGGGCAATTAAAGGAGTAGCTTTTGCTAATAAAAATAAAGGAAATCATATAATAACCACAGCTATAGAACATCATGCAGTAATTCATAGTTGTGAATTCTTAGAAAAAAACGGTTTTGAAATAACATATTTACCAGTTAATGAAGAAGGATTAATTAGTTTAGAAGATTTAAAAAATGCTATAAAAGATAATACAATTTTAGTAACTATAATGTTTGCTAATAATGAAATTGGAGCTATTCAACCTATAAAAGAAATTGGTGAAATATGTAGAGAGAGAAAGGTTTTATTCCATACAGATGCAGTTCAAGCCATGGGACATATTCCTGTAGATGTAAAAGATATGAACATAGATATGCTATCTATGGCAGGACACAAATTTTATGGACCAAAAGGAATAGGAGCTTTATATATTAAAAAAGGTGTTAGAATTGAGAATTTAATTCATGGCGGTGGTCAAGAAAAAGGTAAAAGAGGTAGCACAGAAAATGTTCCAGGCATAGTAGGACTTGGTAAAGCTATAGAACTAGCTACAGAACATCTTTTAGAAGAAAAACAAAGACTAACTAAAATGAGAGATAGACTTATAAAAGGTTTAATGGATAAAATACCACATACAAAATTAAATGGACCAATAGGAGATAAGAGATTACCAAACAATGTAAATCTAAGTTTTATAGGTATAGAAGGAGAAACCTTATTATTAGACTTAGACTTTGAAGGCGTATGTGCCTCTACAGGAAGTGCCTGTGCATCAGGTTCTTTAGATCCTTCTCATGTATTATTATCAATTGGCTTAAGCCATGGAATTGCTCATGGATCTTTAAGACTTACTTTAGGAGAAGGTAGTACAGAAGAAGATGTAGATTATGTATTGAATACACTTCCAGCTATAGTAAAAAGAAGACGTGAAATGTCACCTTATTGGGAAGATTATTTAAAAAGCCTAAAGAAAGGGGAGAAGTAATTATGATGCCATATAGTGATAAAGTTATGGATCACTTTAGAAATCCAAGAAACGTAGGAGAGATTCCAGATGCAAATGGAATAGGAGAGGTTGGAAATCCTAAGTGTGGAGATATAATGAAAATATATCTAAAAATTGAGAATAATATAATAAAGGACATTAAATTTAAGACTTTTGGATGTGGTTCTGCTATAGCATCTTCAAGCATGGCAACAGAGCTAATAAAGGGAAAAACTTTAGAAGAAGCCTGGAAATTAACTAATAAAGCTGTAGCAGATGCTTTAGATGGATTACCACCAGTGAAGATGCACTGTTCAGTATTAGCAGAAGAAGCTATTCACAAAGCTATAAATAATTATAGAGAATCTCAAGGCTTAGAGCCATGGCATATGGAAGTTCATTCAGATCATATACATGACGAAGTACATGGAGAATGATATTAAAATCCCAATGAAATATTTCATTGGGATTTTTAAAGAAATACTATAAAAGGTTGGTGAAAAAATGAAAAAAAAAGTAGTAGTAGGAATGAGTGGAGGAGTAGATAGTTCTGTTACAGCTCATATTTTGAAAGAACAGGGATATGATGTAATAGGAATGACTATGAAAGTTTTTCCAGGTAGTAACCATGATGGAAGTAAAGAAAAAATAGAAGATATGATGAAAAGTGCAAAAGAAGTTTGTGATTTTTTAGAAATACCTTTTGTAGAAGTGGATTTAATAGAGGATTTTAATAAGAAGGTTGCAATTCCTTTTATGCAAGATTATATTGAAGGAAAAACTCCAAATCCATGTGTATATTGTAATAAACATATAAAATTTGATGCTTTTTTAAATAAAGCTCTAGAATTAGGGGCAGACTATATTGCCACTGGGCATTATGCAAATATAGTAAAGAAAGATGATAGATTTTTAATATATAGAGCAGAGGATGATAAAAAAGATCAAACTTATATGTTATATAATTTAAAGCAACATCAATTAAAACACATCCTTATGCCTTGTGGAGACTATAATAAAGAACAAATAAGAGAAATTGCTAAAAAAATAGGATTAAAAATACACAATAAAAAAGATAGCGAAGAAATTTGTTTTATTCCTGATGATGATCATGGAAGATATATAAGAGAACATTGTAAAAAGAAAATAGTAGAAGGAAATTTTGTGGATGAAAATGGAAAAGTTTTAGGAAGACACAAAGGAATAATTAATTATACTATAGGTCAAAGAAAAGGATTAGGCATAGCTTTAGGAAAACCTATATATGTTATAGATATTGTTCCTGAAAAAAATCAAGTTGTATTAGGAGATGAAGAAAAAATCTTTAAAGATACACTTATTGCAAAGGATGTAAATTTTATACCTTTTGATAAGTTAGAAGAAAAAATGAGGGTAGAAGCTAAAATAAGATATTCATCTAAAGGATCAGTAGCTACTATAGAACCACTAGAAAATAACAGGGTTAAAGTTACCTTTGATAAAAAACAAAGAGCCATAACAAAAGGTCAATCTGTAGTATTTTATATAGAAAACCTTTTGCTTGGCGGTGGCGTTATAGAGTAATTAATAATTAATAATGAACAATGAATAATTAAGGATATTTTTCTTCGTTGCACTCAGAAAAAATTTGATTTTATTTAAAGGGATCTCGTTTAGCAAAGCTAAACATCGATACACATTAATTGTTCATTATTCATTATTCACTGTTCATTAAAAAAGGGTAGTATATTTTTGTTCCATAAGTAAAAAATATATAAAAGCATATATTGAAGGTGATTTAATGTATAGGAGAAAAGATTTTTTGCTTATGGAAGTATACAATGAAAAAGGTAAAAGAATAGGTTTCATAAAGGATATAATTATTAAACTAGAAAAAGAAGAAGTACTTGGTTTTGTAATTATATCCTATAATTTATTTAAAGGATATTCTCATATATTAAAAGAAGATATAATATCTTTTGGAGAAAAAATCATAGTAAAAAAAGAAAGTAAGGGAGAAGAAGTACATTTTAATGATATTAAATCAAAACATGTTATAGATGAAGAGGGAAATATTTTAGGTTTTATAGAGGATGTGTTTTTTTCAGAAGACTTTAAAATTAATGGTGTGATAATTTCAACAGGGTATATTTCAAATTTTTTGCATGGTAAAAAAATTGCATTACCTGAGGATTTAATAATATCAGAGCACAATATTATTTATAAAAACAGAAAAGATAAAATTAAATTTACAAATTTGCCTAGCAATATAATAAAAAAGGAAAATGTAGATGAATAAAATTTATAAGAAAATAATATTGTATACTCTAATAGGTGTGATAATAGGTATTATATTTAATAATAGTATTTTTAAAAGTATATTAAAATTAATTATTATATCTTTTATAATTTCATATATATTAAAACCATTAAAGAATTCTCTAGTGGAAAGAGGTATAAAAAATAGTGTGGCATCCTTTATAACCATATTTTCTCTCATGATTGTGGCAACAATTTTTGTAGTGTTTTTAATACCTTTTCTATTTAGAGAAAGTAATAATATAATAATTGCTCTAGATAGAATACAAAGGTTTTTAGACGGAATTTATGAGAAGGTAAAACCGTTAAAAAATAATAAAATGGGCATAGAAATTTTACATCATATATACAATAAAGTGGATACAATAATTAATAAAACTTTTATGAATATATTTGATAAAACTGTTAGCTTAGGAGAAAATATTATGGATATTTTTATAATACCAATAATATCCTATTACTTCTTAGTGGATTGGGAAAAAATAAGTGATAGTATTATAATTATATTTCCTATAAAAATAAGAAATATAATGCAAAAAATAATGAAAGATATAGATAAAATTTTAACTAGGTACATAGTAGTACAAATTATACTCAGCTCTCTCATAGGTGTGGTTACATTTATACTTTTAATAATACTAAAAATTGATTTTCCAATTTTACTGTCTATAGTAAATGCTTTTTTTAATATTATACCCTATTTTGGACCGTTACTTGGTTCTATTCCAGCAATACTTGTGGCTCTTTCTATATCCACTAAAAAAGCTTTATGGACAGCATTGTTTTTATACTTAATGCAGCAAATAGAAGGAAATATTATTTCTCCTAAGTTTATTGGAGATAATATAGATATGCATCCATTAATAATCATTATTTTACTCATAGTCGGTGGAGAATTATGGGGCGTTTTAGGTATGATATTAGCTGTACCTGTAGGAGTTATTGTAAAAGTCATATGTGAGGATTTAAATTATTATATATTCTAAAAGATTGTAGCTAAATATTGACAGATATCCTTTTTTAAACTATAATTTTTATCTGATGAGCAATATTTTTGAATTTAATTTATTTAAATAAATATTTTAGCTATGAAAAAAAGGAGTAAACTTTATTTATCATTTATAGAGAGGAAGTGGGTGGTGAAAACTTCCTGGTAAATTTGTTGAAGCTGTTTTGGAGCTATTGTTATTTTAAGAGGTATAGCAGAGTTTGCTATATAATTAGGGTGGTACCGCGGAGAAGCTTTCGTCCCTTAAGGAAGAAAAGCTTCTTTTTTGACGTTAAAATATGAAAAATTATTTACTAAATAAAATGTTTGGAGGAGATAATATGGAAAAAATGGGGTTAAATGAAATAAGAGAAGCTTATTTAAATTTTTTTGAAGGAAAAGAACATTTAAGAATGGAAAGTTTTTCACTTGTACCTAAAAATGATAAAAGTTTGCTTTTAATAAATGCAGGTATGGCACCTTTAAAACCATACTTTACAGGAATCAAAACACCACCTAAAACTAGGATAACCACATGTCAAAAGTGTATAAGAACAGGTGATGTAGAAAATGTAGGTAAAACATCTAGACATGGTACATTTTTTGAAATGTTAGGTAATTTTTCTTTTGGAGATTATTTCAAACGTGAAGTTATTCCATGGGCATGGGAATTTATCACAAAAGTTTTAAACATACCAAAGGATAAATTGTATGTAACAATATATTTAGATGATGATGAGGCTTATGATATTTGGACTAAATCTACAGATATAGATCCTTCAAGAATATTTAGATTAGGAAAAGAAGATAATTTTTGGGAAATAGGTCAAGGACCTTGTGGACCATGTTCAGAAATTCATTATCAAAAACAAGGAGAAAAAATAAATTCAGTAGAAGAATTTATCAAAAAAAGTGATAATGATGAAGTAATAGAATTTTGGAATTTAGTATTTACTCAATTTGACAAAGATGAAAATGGAAATTATAATAGACTTTCACATCCTAATATAGATACTGGTATGGGATTAGAAAGAATGGCTACCATAATGCAAGATGTTAATAGTATTTTTGAAGTAGATACTATTAAAGCAGTTTTAGATAAAATAAGTGAAATAGCTAATGTGAAATATGGTGAAAACAAAGAAAAAGATATATCGCTAAGAGTAATAACAGACCACGTTAGAAGTGTTACTTTTATGATAAGTGATGGCATATTACCTTCAAATGAAGGAAGAGGGTATGTATTAAGAAGACTTTTAAGAAGAGCTTCAAGACATGGTAAACTTTTAGGTATAAAAGAGAACTTCCTATATAAAGTTTGTGATGTAGTAATAGAAAACTCTCATAAAGCTTATAGGGAATTAAAAGATAAAGAAGATTATATAAAGAAGATAATAAAACTAGAAGAAGAGAGATTTGCAGAAACTATAGATGGTGGAATTCAAATTTTAAATGAATATATAGAAGAACTAAAAAACAAAGGAGAAAAAGTTTTACCAGGAGATAAGGCCTTTAAATTATATGATACATATGGATTTCCAATAGAATTGACAAAAGAAATTTTAGAGGAAAAAAATATAGGGATAGATGAAGAAGGTTTTGCAAAAGAAATGGAAGCTCAAAAGCAAAGAGCAAGAGCTGCTAGAGAAGAAACTAATTATATGGGAACAGAGGACACTATAATAAATAAACTCCCAAAAGAACTTGAAACTGAATTCTTAGGATATGATACTTTATCTGTAGAAGCTAAGGTAATTGCTATTATAAAAGGAGAAGAGTTAGTAGAAAAACTAGAAAAGGGAGACAAGGGAATAATAGTTGTGGATAAAACTCCTTTTTATGCTGAAAAGGGAGGACAAATAGGAGATATAGGATCATTATCTGGAGAAGGTGTAAAAGCAAAAATACAGGATTGTAGAAATAATGTATCTGGAAAAATACTTCACTTTGTAGAAGTTATGGAAGGAAATATAAAACTACAAGATAAGGTTAATTTAACTGTAGATAATTTAAGAAGAGATGCTATTAAGAAAAATCACTCTGCTACTCATTTACTACATGAAGCTTTAAGAGAAGTAGTAGGATCACACATAGAACAAGCAGGATCCTATGTAGATGAGTGTAGATTAAGATTTGACTTTAATCATTTTTCACCGGTTTCAAAAGAAGAATTAAAACATGTAGAAAAATTAGTTAATAAAAAAATAATGGAAGTAATGCCAGTTAATACAGAAGTTATGGATATAGAACAGGCAAAGGAAAGTGGAGCTGTAGCATTATTTGATGAAAAATATGATGAAAATGTTAGAGTAGTATCTTTAGGAGACTTTAGTAAAGAACTTTGTGGAGGTACTCATGTAAGTAATTCTGGTGAAATTGGTTTATTTAAGATAATTTCCGAAGCAGGTGTAGCGGCTGGAGTTAGAAGAATAGAGGCTGTTACAGGATTTAATGCATTAAAATATATTGAAGAAAAAGAAAATGTATTAGATGATGTATGTGAAGTTTTAAAATGTTCAAATAAGGATATAATAAATAGAGTAACCAGCCAAATAGAAGATGTAAAAAATAAAGAAAAAGAAATAAATAAATTAAAGTCTGAATTAGCAAGTAGTTCTCAAGATGATATATTAAAAAATATAAAAGAAGTCAAAGGAATAAAACTTGTATCAGGAGTATTAAAAGATATAGATGGAGGAGCACTAAGAGACCTAGCAGATAAACTTCGTGACAAAATACAAGAAGGATTAGTAGTATTAGCTAGTGTTACAGAGGGAAAAGTACAATTTGTAGCTATGGCAACTAAAGATGCTGTATCAAAAGGTGCACATTGTGGAAAAATAATAAAAGAAGTGGCATCTATCGCTGGTGGAGGCGGAGGTGGAAGACCTGATATGGCTCAAGCTGGTGGAAAGAAGCCAGAAAAAGCAGAAGACGCTATAGCTAAAGTGGAGGATATATTGAGTAGTTTAGTAAAATAGTGTACATTTTAGGAAATATGATTTATAATATATATATGAATATAAAAGAGAAAATATATGGAACAATTTAAATGAGGTGAATAGGGTGAGGAATGAAAATACTATACAATTTGATTTAGGAAAGAGTAAAAGTGAACTAACAAGAGAAATACTCACTCAAGTGTATGACGCATTAAAAGAAAAAGGATATAATCCAGTGAATCAAATGGTGGGATATTTAATATCAGGGGATCCTACTTATATAACAAATTATAATGGCGCAAGAGCATTAGTTAGAAAATTAGAAAGAGATGAGATATTAGAAGAAGTAATAAAAAACTACTTAAGGATTAAATAAAAGATGCCCTTAAGGGCATCTTTTATTTTTAATAAGTGAAAATAAAGGAGTATGTCATGAGAATACTAGGATTGGATGTGGGAGATAGAACTATAGGAGTTGCTGTAAGTGATCCTTTAGGTTGGACGGCACAAGGAATAAAAACTATAAAGAGAAGTAATTTAAAAAATGACATAAAAGAAATAGGAAATATATGCAATGAATATAAAGTGGAGAAAATAGTATCAGGTCTTCCTAAAAATATGAATGGTACTCTAGGACCACAAAGTGAAAAAGTTATGGAGTTTTGTGATATACTAAAAAAAGAATTGGGAAAAGAAATAATTATGTGGGATGAAAGATTGACTACAGTGGCAGCACATAAGGCTATGATAGAAGGAGATTTGTCTAGAGCAAAAAGAAAGAAAATTGTAGACAAAATAGCTGCTATATACATATTACAAGGCTACCTTGATAGCGTGTATAATAAGTAAATAAGAGGTGAATACTATTATGGAAAATGATGTAACACATATGACTTTAATTGATGAAGATGGAAAAGAAATAGATTTTGAAGTTATAACAAAACTAGATATTGAAGAGAACGAATATGTAATTGTAGTTCCAGAAAATGAAGATACAGATGAGGCTATGGCTTTAAAAATTGATATAGATGATGAAGGAAATGATGTATTATCTACAATAGATGACGACGAGGAATTCGCACTTGTACTAGAGGCATATGAGACTTTATTTAATGAAGAAGGATATGAATTAAATTAAACAAAAGCTATGCCGTGGCATAGCTTTTTAGTTAGAATTATAATGTTTTTAATATTTAAAAAAATTCTATAAAGAGAGGTATTTCCATGGGAGAAGTTTCTTATGATAAAGATAAAATGGAAAGAATCAAAGATACACTAAAAGAAAATGGATATAAATTAACTCCCCAAAGAAGAGCTATTGCTGAAATAATAATCAATAATAAGGGAAATCACTTAACTACGGAAGAAATATATAATTTAGTAAAGGTGAATTGTCCGGAAATAGGTTTAGCAACTGCTTATAGAACTGTACTTCTTTTAGAAGAGATGGGAATAGTAACAAAGTTAGATTTAAATGATGGATGCAGTAGATATGAATTAGTTAGTGAAGATGAGCATCATCAGCATCATCATTTAATATGTACTAATTGCAATAAAGTTCTCGAAGTAGAGGGAGATTTATTAGAAGCTTTAGAAGAAAAAATAGAAAAAAAATATGAATTTAAAATAGAAGACCATAGTGTTAAGTTTTATGGAATATGCAAAGATTGTTTAAAAAAGTCAAAGTAATAGATTTATAAATATATAATCTAAATTTGAAAAAGGAGGGAAAAAATGAAGAAAGAAAAAGACAAAGTAAAAGTCATACCCTTAGGTGGCTTAAATGAAATTGGGAAAAATATTACAGCTTTTGAATATAAAAATGACATAGTTGTAATAGACTGCGGTTTAAAATTTCCTGATGAAGAAATGCTAGGTATAGATATAGTAATACCGGATATAAGCTATTTATTAAAAAACAAAGATAGGGTAAAGGGAATATTTTTAACTCATGGACATGAAGATCATATAGGAGCTCTTCCATATGTTCTAAAAGAGTTAAATGTTCCCGTATATGGAACTAAATTGACTCTTGGAATTGTTGAAACAAAATTAAAAGAGCATAATTTATTAAACTCAGTGAAACTAAATTGTATTAAACCTAGGGATATGATAAAATTAGAAAATTGCACGGTGGAGTTTATAAGAACAAGTCACAGTATTGCTGATTCAGTAGCTATAGCAATACATACTCCAGTTGGAGCAATACTTCATACAGGAGATTTTAAAATAGACTATACTCCTATAGATGGGCATGTAGCAGATTTATCTAGATTTGCAGAATTAGGCAGAAAAGGAGTTGTCTTAATGTTAGCAGACAGTACTAATGTGGAAAGACCTGGATATACCATGTCAGAAAGTACTGTAGGTAAAACTTTTGATAATATATTTACAAATGGAAAAGGTAGAATTATAGTAGCTACTTTTGCATCAAATATACACAGAGTACAACAAATAATAAGTACTGCAGTGAAATTTGATAGAAAGGTTGCATTTTCTGGAAGAAGTATGGAAAATATAGTAGAGGTAGCAAAGGAATTAGGATATATAAAAGCACCTTTAGAAACCTTTATTGATATTGATTCCATAAATAAATATCCAGACAATAAAGTAGTGATAATAACTACAGGTAGCCAAGGAGAACCAATGTCAGCTCTTTCAAGAATGGCAGCTTCAGAACATAGAAAGGTAAATATAGTACCTGGAGATACTGTAGTTATATCAGCAACACCTATACCAGGTAATGAAAAATTAGTTTCAAGAGTTATAAATCAATTATTTCAAAAGGGCGCAGATGTTATATACGAAGCTTTAGCAGATATTCACGTTTCAGGACACGCTTGCCAAGAAGAGCTAAAGCTTATGCATACTTTAGTGAAACCTAAATATTTTATTCCAGTACATGGAGAGTATAGGCATTTAAAACAACATAGAGAATTAGCAGAAAAATTAGGTATGCCTCATGAAAATATTATAATAGCAGAAAATGGAGAGGTTATAGAGGTATCCAGAGATTGTATTAAGAAAAATGGAACAGTAATGTCAGGGCAAGTTTTTGTAGATGGACTAGGAGTGGGAGACGTTGGAAATATAGTATTAAGAGATAGAAGACATCTTTCACAGGATGGTATTTTAACGGTAGTAGTAACTATCGAAAGAGGAACTGGAATGGTTATAGCAGGTCCAGATATAATTTCTAGAGGTTTTGTATATGTAAGAGAATCTGAATATTTAATGAATGAAGCTAGAGAAGTTGTAAGAGAAGTGCTAAAGAAATGTGAAGAAAACCACATAGTAGAGTGGTCCACTATAAAGTCAAATATAAAGGATGCTCTTAGATCATTCTTATATGAAAAAACTAAGAGAAGACCAATGATACTTCCTATTATAATGGAGATTTAAATTTTTAGCATTGAGTAAAATTTTACTCAGTGCTAAAAAATAATACTATTGAAAAGTTGACTTTTTAATAGTAGAATATTAGAATTAGTATGGTAGAAATATATGTTGGATACTACGAAGTATCCAATTTTTTTGAGACAAATTTAAAATTGGAGGAACATATATGGAATTATTTACAAGAAATGACATTAGGAATATAGCAATTATTGCTCACGTAGATCATGGAAAAACTACTTTAGTTGATGCAATGCTTAAAGAAAGTCATGTTTTTAGGGAAAATGAAAAAGTTGAAGAAAGAGTAATGGATTCTAATGATTTAGAAAGAGAAAGAGGAATAACAATACTTTCAAAAAATACATCTGTAATGTATGATGGAGTTAAAATAAATATAATAGATACTCCAGGTCATGCTGACTTTGGAGGAGAAGTTGAACGTGTTCTTAAGATGGTGGACAGTGTACTTTTAGTTGTGGATTCTTATGAAGGACCTATGCCACAAACAAAGTTTGTTCTAAAAAAAGCTCTAGAACTTGATTTAAAGCCAATAGTTGTAATAAATAAAATAGATAGACCAGATGAAAGAGCTGAAGAAGTCTTAGATGAAGTTTTTGATTTATTTGTAGAATTAGGAGCTTCTGATGAACAATTAGATTTCCCAGTAGTGTATTGTTCTGCTAGAAGTGGTATAGCAAAAAAACAAATAGAAGATGAATCAGAAAATATGATACCATTATTTGACACTATAATAAAAAATGTAAAATCACCAGAAGGATATATAGATAAGCCTTTCCAAATGCTTATAACCACAATAGATTCTAATGAATATGTGGGTAGAATCGGAATAGGTAAAGTTGAAAGAGGTGTTGTTAGACGTAATCAACAGGCAGCACTTATGAGAAAAGATGGTAGTATAGATAATGTTAAAATAAGTAAGCTATATACTTACAATGGATTAAATAGAGAAGAAACAGAGGAAGCTAAAATTGGAGATATTGTTGCAGTTGCAGGAATAGATGATATAAATATAGGAGAAACTTTAGCAGATGCACAAAATCCTGAAGCACTTCCTTTTGTAGAAATAGATGAGCCAACTCTTACAATGAATTTTATGGTAAATGATTCACCTTTTGCAGGAAAAGAGGGAGAATATTTAACTTCAAGACATATAAGGGACAGACTTTTAAGAGAACTAGAAACCAATGTAAGTTTAAGAGTTGAAGAAACTGACTCACCAGATTGTTTTAAAGTTAGTGGTAGAGGAGAATTACATCTTTCAGTACTTATTGAAACTATGAGAAGAGAAGGATATGAATTTCAAGTTTCAAAACCAAATGTAATATTTAAAGAAGAAAATGGTAAAAAATTAGAGCCGATAGAATATCTAACTATAGATGTACCAGAAGAATATATGGGAACAGTAATGGAAAAACTAGGGCCTAGAAAAGGAGAAATGGTGAACATGACTTCTGCTCAAAATGGATATTCAAGATTAGAATTTAGAATACCAGCAAGAGGATTAATAGGTTTTAGAAGTGAGTTTATGACAGACACTAGAGGAAATGGTATAATGAATCATATTTTTGATGGCTATGAACCATTTAAAGGAGAAATGCCAAGCAAACCAAGAGGATCTCTAGTAGTATTTGAAACAGGTACAGCAGTAACTTATGGACTTTATAATGCTCAAGAAAGAGGAGAATTGTTCATAGAACCAGGAACTGAAGTTTACCAAGGAATGATAGCAGGAGAATATTCAAGAGCTGGAGATATAGAAGTAAATGTTTGTAAGAAGAAGCATTTAACTAATACAAGATCATCAGGTGCAGATGATGCATTAAAATTAACTCCAATAACTCCTATGTCTTTAGAAGGATGTTTAGAATTTATAGCAGAGGATGAATTAGTTGAAGTTACACCTGTTAGTATCAGAATGAGAAAGAAAATATTAGATCCTGATAAAAGAAAAAGAGCACAAATTAGAAAAAAACAAAGTTAAGAGGATAAGTTATGGGGAAAAGAAAGAAAACGGGGAAAAGAATATTTTTGATTTTTTGTATAGTTACTTTATCTATTATAGGAGCAATTACTTACTATAAAAATGTTATAAAACATCCTTTTAAAGTTAAGGATGAAAGTTTTAAAATTATGGTAGAAGAGGGCAGTGGTATATACACTGTTCTCAATACCATGAAAAATGATGGAAAAATAAAAAATGCAACCTTAATAAAAAAGTATTTAAAGTATAATAATATGCTTTTAAGTATAAATCCAGGAACTTATACAATTAAGTCAGATGCAACTGTAGATGAGTTTATTGAGCAGCTAAATAAAGGCATAGATGAAAATACTGTTAAAATAACTATTCCTGAAGGATATGACATAAATAAAATAGCATCATTATTAGAAGAAAAAGGAATAATAAAAAAAGAAGATTTTATCAAAAAATGTAGAGAATATGAAAAACCTAAATACATAAAAGATATAAATAATAGAAAATATGTATTAGAGGGCTATTTATTTCCAGATACATATAATTTAAAAAAAGATATGGACGGAGAAAAAATAATCTCTATAATGTATAATAGATTTGAAGAAGTTGTAAAAGATTTAAAGGATCAGTATGAAATACAAGATGAAGAATTAGATAAAATAATTACACTAGCATCTATTGTGGAAAAAGAAGCAGAAGTTAATGAAGAAAGAGGAAAAGTTGCTTCTGTATTTCATAATAGAATAAAAAAAGGTATAAAAATGGAATCTTGTGCTACAGTATTGTATGCTATGGGAAAACATAAAGATAAATTATATTATAAAGATTTAGAAATAAAATCTCCTTACAATACATATAAGAACATGGGATTACCTCCAGGACCTATATGTAGTCCGGGAATAGAATCCATTAAGGCCACAATAAATCCAGAGAAAACAAATTATTTGTATTTTGTTTCTAATAATGATGGCACTCATTTCTTTACAGATAACTATGCTGAGTTTTTAAAAGTTAAGAAAATTACCCAAGGAGATTAGACTTAGGAGGATATTTAATGAGTAATATTACCTATGACTACATGGAAGAATACATCAGAGGATTAATTAAAGATGAAGATGACCTGTTAATAGAATTAGAAGAATTTGCAAAAGAAAATTCTGTACCAATTATTCATAAAGAAGTGGGAAGATTTTTAGAAGTTTTAATAAATATAAAAAAACCTAAAAAAATATTAGAACTTGGTACTGCTATTGGATATTCTGCTATATTAATGGAAAAAGCCTCCCAAGGGGAAAGTAGCATAACAACTATAGAAAGAGATAAAGCTATGGTAGATTTAGCAACTAAAAATATTGAAAAATCTGGATATAAAGAAAAAATAAAGATAGTAGAAGGAGATTGTTTAGAAGTTCTTTCAGAAATTGATGAAAAATTTGATCTTATATTTATGGATGCAGGAAAGGGACATTACAATCACTTTTTTCCTGAATGTTTAAGACTACTAGAAGATGATGGAATAATAATTGGAGACAATGTATTATTTAGAGGAATGGTAGCTAGTGACCATTTGGTAAAAAGAAGGAAAATAACTATAGTAAAAAGAATGAGAGAATTTTTAAATATGGTATCTCAAGACGAGTTTTTAACATCAATTATACCTATGGGAGATGGATTAGCATTGATTACAAGGAGGAATAAATAGCCATGAATAAACCTGAAATATTAGCACCAGCAGGGAATCTAGAAAAGCTAAAAACAGCTATATTATTTGGTGCAGATGCAGTTTATTTAGGTGGAAGTAAATTAAACCTAAGAGCTTTTGCAGACAATTTTAGTGATAAAGAGCTAATTGAAGGAATAGAATTTGCTCATAGTAGAGGAAAAAGAGTATATGTAACAGTTAATGTTTTTCCTCATAATGAGGATTTAGAAGAGTTAGAACCTTATTTAAAGGATTTAGAAAATATGAAAGTAGATGCTATTATAGTATCTGACCCTGGAATAATAATGACAGCGAAAGAAGTAGCACCTAAATTGGAAATACATTTAAGTACTCAAGCTAATAATGTTAATTGGAAATCTGCTTTGTTTTGGTATAAACAAGGAGTTAAAAGAATTGTTTTAGCAAGAGAATTATCCTTTGAAGAAATAAAAGAAATGAGAGAAAAATTACCACAAGATTGTGAATTAGAAGCTTTTGTGCATGGATCTATGTGCATGTCTTATTCAGGAAGATGTCTTCTTTCTAATTATATGACTGGAAGAGATGCCAATAGAGGAGAATGTGCTCAGCCTTGCAGATACAAATATTATTTAATGGAAGAAAAGAGAGAAGGACAATATTTTCCAGTTTTCCAGGATGAAAGGGGAACTTACATATTAAATTCTAAAGACTTATGTATGATAAAGCATATACCGGAATTAGTTGAAAGTGGAATAAACTCTTTTAAAATTGAAGGAAGAATGAAAAGCTCTTATTATGTAGCATCAGTAGTAAAGTCGTATAGACAGGCATTAGATGCTTATTTAGAAAACAGTGAAAACTATAAATTCAATGAGGATTGGATGAATAATCTATTAAAAACTAGTCATAGAGACTATTATACTGGTTTTTATTTCGGTGACAAAGATAGTCAAATATATGAAACTTCATCTTATATAAGAAATTATGATATAGTTGGAATAGTTAAAGATTATAATAAAGAAACAAAGGAAGCAACTATAGAACAAAGAAATAAATTATTTGATGGAGATTTAGTTGAAATATTAAGACCTGTTGGAAACAGTTTTGAAGTAAAGCTTGAAGATTTACATAATGAAGAGGGAGAAAAAATAGAATCAACTCCTGTAGCTCAAATGATATATAAAGCTAAAGTTAATACAGAATTAAAGAAAGATGATATGCTTATTAAAGCTAAATAATCCTTATTTGAGGGGGAGAAGATTGTCATGAGTAAAAGAAGACCAATGTTAATAGGTATAACTGGTGGAACAGGTTCAGGAAAAAGTACTGTAAGTAAAGAAATATGTAGAAAATTTGATAAAGACCTCATAGTTATGATAGAACAAGATTCATATTACAGGGATCAAAGTCATTTATCCATTGAGGAAAGAGTTAAAACAAATTATGACCATCCTAATGCCTTTGATACGGAACTTTTAGTGGAGCATTTAAGGGAACTTTCCAATTGGAATAAAATAGAAAAACCTATATATGATTTTGAATTACATAACAGAAAAAAAGAAACAGAAATTGTAGAACCTACCGAAATTATAATAGTAGAAGGAATACTTGTATTAGAAGAAAAAGAAATAAGAGATTTATTGGATATAAAAATTTATGTGGATACTGATGCAGATGTAAGAATAATAAGAAGGCTTGTTAGAGATATAAAAGAAAGAGGAAGAACTTTAGATTCTGTAATAAATCAGTATTTAAATGTTGTAAGACCTATGCATATGCAATTTATAGAACCTAGTAAAAGATATGCAGACATAATAATCCCTGAAGGGGGACATAATAAAGTAGCTATAGATATAATTGTAGGTAACATAAAACAAATGCTTCAAAAATCAGAATAAAAGGATAAAAATACCTCATTTTGACAATAATAAAGTTAAAGTGAGGTGTTTTTTATATATAAAAGAAGATGTTACGTAATTTTATTATTTTTTTTAATATTATTAGGACTTTTAAATTTTAGAATATATAACATACAATACAAAGATAGGGAAAAATATAGTGTTATGGCAGATATGCAGCATTCTTATATAGAGTCTACAAGGGACTTGAATTATAAACTATTAGATTGTAATGAAAATAATTTATTAAAATATAAAGAAGAGTATAAAGCTGTTATAATACCTAAAGTATTTATAAGGGAAAATGGGGAAGAAAATTATAAAGAATACTTAAATATAATAGAGGAATTAGGAGTTTATAACAAAAACTATGATAATTTAGATATAACTTCTAATGCTAAGCATTATTTTGATATAGATTTTAATACATATAGACGCTTAAATGAAATAAAAAATATTAAGGGGTTTTATACATTTAAAAGGTTAAAGGTAGATAGAAGCGAAGCTTGGAGCATAGAAAATATGATAACTACTACAAGAAATATTAATAGTGGAAAAGAAAAATCATTAGATTCATTAGAAATGATTATAAAAGATAAACTTAAAAATAATAAAAATTATACTATAGAATTTAAAAAAGATGTAGATAATAATATATTAAATGTGAAAGAAAATATACCTAAAAATAATTTAAATGTAAAATTAACTTTGGACGGAAATCTACAAGAACATATAAAAGAATTATTAAACAATAAATATGGGGACTATGAACAAATAGGAGTCATTTTAATGGAAAGCAATAGTGGAAATATAAAGGCTATGGTACAAAAGGATGACACTTTACCCAATGTAAATATAGGAGCAGAAACATTAAATGGTTTTTTCCCAGGCTCTATTTATAAAACTTTAATTATGGAAACTATGCTAGAAAAAGATAATAATAATATAAATAAAAAATTTTCTTGTAGAGGATTATATGAAGATAAAAATAAAGGTATAACACATGGTTCTTTAAGTATAAAAGATGCTTTTGTGGTATCTTGTAACCATATATTTTCACAATTAGGCATAGAGTCAGGTTTTAAAAGGATATATACTTTATCTAAATCTCAGGGGCTTTTAGATAAGGTTTTAAACTTAGATAGAGAACAGATTGGTAGGTTTGAAATAGAAGATCCTAAAATGGAGGATGGAAGTTTAGGACTTACTGCTATAGGGCAAAATATAAGAATTACTCCTGTAGAGGCAATATCCATTGTAAACACAGTGATAAATGAAGGAATATATATAAAACCGAATATAGTAAGTGCATATGTAGACAATGATAATAAGGCAGTAGAGAAAATAAAATACGAAAATGAAAGATGTATATCTGAAGAAACAGCTTTAAATGTAAAAAAGGCTATGAATGAAGTAGTTAAGAGGGGAACTGGTAGAGAAGCTTATTTAGAAAATATAGACATAGGCGGCAAAACTGGTTCTACGGAAAGACTAGAAATAATTAAAAATAAAAAAGGTGAAGAGGAAAGAATTAAATATTCTGATGGATGGTTTATTGGATTTTTTAATAAAGAAGATAAATATTATTCTATGGTTGTATTTGTAAAAAATATAAATAAAGATTCTCAAAGCGGAGGGAATACTGCAGCACCTATATTTAAGGATATTGTTAATATATTTGTAAATGAAGAAAGTTAGAGGAAAGTATTTAAAACAAATTTTATAATAAAATAAGAACTAAAATTAGTCTCTCTGAATATTATAATAATAAGCACTATTTGGAGGGACTAAAATTGAATATGTTTGATTCTATAATAAACATATTAGGTAGCAATATACTATTAACAGCCTATGTTACAGGTAATAATTCTTTTCCACAACCATTAAAGCCAGAAGAAGAAAAGTATTATTTAAAACAATTAGAAAAAGGAGATATATCAGCAAAAGGAGTACTTATAGAGAGAAATCTAAGGCTTGTAGCACATATAGTAAAAAAATATTCATTTCCTGGAAAAGATATGGATGATTTAATATCCATAGGTACTATAGGCCTTATAAAAGCTATAGATTCATTTAAATTAGATAGAGGCACAAAACTTGCTACTTATGCAGCAAAGTGCATTGAAAATGAAATATTGATGTTAATTAGAAATAATAAGAAAACAAAAGGAGAAGTATATCTTCAAGATCCAATAGGTATAGACAAAGAAGGAAATGAAATTTCATTAATGGACGTGCTAGGTACAGATGAAGATTCTGTAGTAGATATTGTAGAATACAGAATAAAGCTAAAAAAACTCTATGAAAAAATAGATATCTGTCTTACAAAAAGAGAAAAAGCTGTTATAGAAATGAGATATGGTTTAGTAGATGGAGGAATAAAAACTCAAAGAGAAATTGCAGAGATATTAGGCATATCTAGGTCGTATGTATCTAGAATAGAGAAAAGGTCTTTAAAAAAACTGTGCAAAGAAATGCAAAAACCATAAATACTTTGAATTAAAATTAAATATGGTATAAAATATAAATAAATTGTAAAACAGTATAAAGTGAGGAAAGTACATGAAGTACACAGGATTATTAGGAAATAATATATCATATTCTAAATCACCTGATATTCATAACAAATATTATTATGAAAATAATATTCCTTTAAGATATAAAATATTTGATATAAAAGAAGAGGAACTACCTTATTTTATAAAGAATTTATATAAAAAAAATATAGTAGGATTTAATGTAACTATACCTTATAAGACTAAGATTTTAGAATATATAGAAAAGCTTGAACATCCAGCTGATAAAATAGGAGCAGTTAATACGGTGGTAGCGTTAAAGAATAAATTAATTGGATTTAATACTGATTATTATGGCTTTATTGAAAGCTTAAAAATAAGAAATATTGAATTAAAAGAAAAGAATAGCTTAATTATAGGAAATGGTGGTTCAGCTCTTTGTATTTATTATGCATTAATGGATATAGGATGTAAGAATATAGATGTTTTGTGTAGAAATAAGTATAAAAATAAAGAAAAATTTAGAAAAATAAGATATTTTCATAATTTTCATAATGACATAGAATACGAACAATATGATATAATAATAAATTGTACACCTTTAGGGGGAGTTAATTATATAAAAAGTATCCCAATAGATTTAGAAAAAGTTAAACTAAAAAAAGATGTACTAATCTATGATTTAAATTATAAGCCGCAAGAAACTCTTTTTATAAGTCAAGGGAAGAAGATGGGGATAACGTGTATCAATGGAGAAGATATGTTAAAATTTCAAGCTTATAAGTCTATAGATATATGGAAAATATATATGCTAAACGGGGAGGATAAAAAAGTTGGAAAGTTTAAGTGATTTATTAGATAAAACATTGCAAAAAAAGGGTTCAGATTTACACCTTACAGTAGGGGTAGCTCCAACAATTAGGGTAAATGGAGAATTAACTCAAATATCTGATGAAAAATTGAAACCTAAAGAATTGGAAAAATATGCACAAGAAATTCTCAAGGAAGATTTTCAGGAGTATTGTGAAATAGGGGAGGCAGACACATCTTTTTCCATACCTGGATTAGGAAGATTTAGAGTCAATGTATTCAAACAAAGAGGAAGCCATGCTATTGCCATAAGAATTGTAGGTGTAAGAGTGCCAAGTTTAAATACCTTAGATTTTCCTAAGACTATAAAAGAATTGTCTCTTATGAAAAGAGGGCTTATATTAGTGACAGGGCCTGCAGGATCTGGTAAGAGTACTACTTTAGCAGCAATGATAAATGAAATCAATTTAAAGAGGTCTGCTCATATAATAACATTAGAAGATCCAATAGAATATCTTCATAAACATAATAATTCTATTGTGAATCAAAGAGAAATAGGCAAAGATACAAAAAATTATACTCAAGCTCTTAGGGCGGTTTTAAGAGAAGATCCAGATGTTATATTAGTTGGGGAGATGAGAGATCTAGAAACTATTTCAATAGCTTTAACAGCTGCAGAAACAGGACATTTAGTATTATCTAGTTTACATACTATTGGAGCAGCTAAAACTATAGATAGAATAATAGATGTTTTCCCTTCATCACAACAACAGCAAATAAGAATACAGTTAGCTACTGTTTTAAAGGGAATAGTATCTCAACAATTGGTTCCTAGAAAAGACGGAGATGGCAGAATTGCAGCTTTAGAAATCATGATTGCAAATAATGCAATACAAAATATGATAAGAGAAGGTAAAGTTCATCAAATAGAATCTTCCATTCAAACTGGAATTAAATATGGTATGAAAACTATGGACATGGCTTTAGCAGAATTATATAAAAAAGAATTAATTTCTTATGACAATGCAATAGCATATTCTATGGATAGAGAAATGATTAAAAAAATGATATATATATGAAGAGGAATCATCTAAGGATTCCTCTTTTCTATTTATTAAAAAACAACACTAACCCCTGATATGTAGTTATTTATTAAAAAATTACAAATTGATTTTTAAAATAGTGTATAATAATATAGAGAGTAAATTCATAAAAAATCATTATAATGCAAATAATTTTAAATAATATAGTAATTATATTTTAATTATGATAAAATAACCATGAATTAGGGGGGAGAGTTTTGGCAATCCTTAGTGATGTTATACATGAAATTACTAAAATTATAACATGGACTGTTTTTGCCATATCCATGTATTATTTAATTATATCTTTCTTTGGAATATGGATTAAAAAAGACGAAAAAAAATATGAACCTAAAAATAAATTTGCATTAGTAGTTGCAGCTCATAATGAGGAAATTGTCATTAGAAATATAGTTCATAGTTTAAAAGAATTAGACTATCCAAAAGAACTTTATGATATATTTGTTATTGCAGATAATTGCACCGACAAAACTGCAGAAAGAGCAAGAAAAGAAGGGGCAATTGTATATGAAAGATTTAATAAAGAAAAAAGGGGCAAAGGTTATGCCTTAGAGTGGATGTTTAATAAAATATTTAAAATGACAAATGGATATAATGCTGTAGTTGTATTTGATGCAGATAATTTAGTTCATAAGAACTTTCTTAATGAAATGAATAAAAGGATGATTAAAGGGGATAAAGTTATACAAGGATATTTAGATAGTAAAAATCCTGAGGATACTTGGATTACAGGAAGTTATTCCATATCTTTTTGGACTTCAAATAGGATGTTTCAATTATCTAGAAGCAATTTAGGATTATCTAATCAATTAGGTGGTACTGGATTTTGTATAGATATAAATGTACTAAAAGAAATAGGATGGGGAGCTACTTGCCTTACTGAGGATTTAGAATTCTCCTGTAAGTTAGTTTTAAATGGATATAAAGTATCATGGGCACATGAAGCTGTAATATATGATGAAAAACCTTTGACACTAAAGCAGTCTTGGGCACAGAGAAGAAGATGGATGCAAGGATTTGCAGATGTATCTCATAGATATTTTTTTAAGTTAATAAAAAAAGCTGTAAAGGATTTAGATTTTAAGGCATTAGATTGTGCACTTTATAGTATTCAACCTATAATAATATTGTTGTTTGGATTTTCTATGGCTATGAGTACAATAAACTATGTAAATAGAGCATTGGATATGATTTTAAATATAAATGAAGTATTATCAATGTATATTATGAATTTTAATATGGTAACTTTTGCAGCAATAATCATTTCTGTATTTCAGTTTATATATACTCCATTTATATTGATATTAGAAAATAAATTAGATCTAAAAATATTTTTTTATTACATAATATATCCTATATATGCTGTAACTTGGATACCTATATCTATTCAAGGAATTTTAAGAAAAAATGATAAAGAATGGAGTCATACAACTCATACAAGAAATGTTAAAATAAATGATCTTAAAAAAGTTAATTAAAAAGAAAGATAAATATCTTTCTTTTTTTATGTAGCGTAAAAATATTATGTAGCATAGAGGAAAAAAAACATTTATGTTGAATATATAAATTAGTGATTCCTTTATAGGAGGGGAAATTTATGGATGAATACATAGTAGGATTGGATATAGGGTCTTCATCAGTTTGTACTGCTGCAGGAAAACTTGATAAGTATGGAAAAGTTCAAATAGTAGGCATTAATTACGTTCCCTGTACAGGTATAAAAAAGGGAGTTGTAATAGATATAGATGAAACTTCTGAGAGTATAAAAAATTCAATTTATCAGTTGCAGACAATGATCGACTCAAAAGTTGCAGAAATATATTTGTCAATTCCAGCGGAAATATGTGAAATAATTTTAAATAAAGGTGTAGTGGCAGTATCTTCTGATGATAGAGAGATAAAGAAAAATGATGTTAACAGAGTGTTAAGTGCTTCGAGAATTATAACAATACCATCAAATAAAGAAATTATTGGGGTAATTCCAGAAGAATATATAGTAGATGGATACAATAAAATAAAGGATCCCATAGGTATGAGTGGTGTAAGACTAGAAGTGGATGCTCAAATAATATTAAGCGAATCCACAATTATAAGTAATTTATTAAAATGTATAAAAAAAGCAGAATTAAATGTTAAAGGTATGGTTTTTCAACCTATGGCTAATGCACTATCTACTTTAAAAGAAGAAGAAACAGAAACAGGAGTTCTTTTATTAGATGTAGGAGCAGAAACAACTAATATAACAGTTTTTAAAGAAGGAAAAATAACCTATTTAGATAAAATATCAATAGGTGGAAATATAATAACTAATGATATTTCATTGTGTTTAAAGTTACCAGTATCAGAAGCTGAAAAGGTTAAATTAAAATATGGAAAAATTAATCTTCAAAAAGAAGAAGATTTTAAAATAAAAATTAATGCAAGTTATGACAACGCTATAGAAATTAGTTATAATATATTAAATGAAATAATAAGTTCCAGAGTAGAAGAATTACTTTATTTAGTAAAAAATAAGCTAATAAAGAATAGACAAATGGAAAGTATATCAAATGTAGTTATTGTAGGAGGAGGTATAGCATTACTAAAAGGAGTTAATGAACTTGGTAAAAGAATAATAGGAAAACCTACTAGAATAGGAACACCAGAATATATAGGGACGGTTAGTCCATTATATTCTTCAGCTGTTGGAGTAGTAGAAGATGTTTTAAACACCTTAGAATTTAATCCAATAGACGAAAAAGATATAGAAATAAATAGGAAAAGAGAAAAATATCAAAGAGAAGAAGAAGAAGTTTTCTATGAAGAAGAAAAACATGGATTTATGTCAAAGATAAAAGAGTTTTTTATAGACTTTTTCTAATAAGGAGGTATTATAGTGCTAGATTTTGATGTAGATGAAAAGCAATTTGCTCAGATAAAGGTTATAGGATGTGGTGGCGGCGGAAACAATGCCGTAAATAGAATGATTGAAGAAGGATTAAAAAATGTTGAATTTATTGCAGTAAATACAGATAAGCAAGCTTTGATGCTCTCGCAAGCATCTCAAAAGATACAAATAGGAGACAAGCTAACTAAAGGATTGGGGGCTGGTGCAAACCCTGAAATTGGACAAAAAGCTGCTGAAGAAAGCAGTGAAGAAATAGCTCAAGCTATAAAAGGTGCAGATATGGTATTTATAACTGCTGGTATGGGAGGAGGAACTGGTACAGGAGCTGCCCCTGTTATTGCAGAAATAGCAAAATCCATGGAAATATTAACTGTAGGAGTAGTAACTAAACCATTCCCTTTTGAAGGAAGAAAAAGAATGCTTCATGCTGAAATGGGAGTACAAAATTTAAAAGATAGTGTGGACACACTTGTAACAATACCAAATGAAAGATTACTTAGTATAGTAGATAAAAAGACCACTTTAATGGAATCCTTTAAATTGGCAGATGATGTTTTAAGACAAGGTGTACAAGGTATATCCGACTTAATAACAATCCCTGGTCTTGTAAACTTAGACTTTGCAGATGTAAAGACTATTATGACAGATAGGGGTCTAGCTCATATGGGTGTAGGAAGAGGTAGCGGAGACAATAGGGCACAAGAAGCTGCTAAACAAGCTATATCTAGTCCTCTTTTAGAAACTTCCATTGTAGGAGCAACTGGAGTATTGCTTAATATAACAGGTGGATCAGATCTTGGTTTGCTTGAAATAAATGAGGCTGCAGAAGTAGTTCAGCAAGCTGCTGATCCAGATGCAAATATTATATTTGGAGCTGTTATAGATGAAAATTTAAAAGATGAAATAAGAATTACAGTAATAGCCACAGGTTTTGAAAAGGATTATACAAAAGAATCAAAAGAAAATTTTTTAGAAACAGGAAATACTAAAAATAAAGAAGGAATGTCTTCAGAAGTAGCGGCATCTAAAGAGGAATATGACACTTATAGTGAAAATGATTTGGAAATACCTACTTTTTTAAGGAGACAAAGAAGATAATAAACATAAAAAATCTGATCTAATTAGAAAAAGATCAGATTTTTTTATGTTTATTATCAAAATAAGAAGAATAAAAAGAAGAAATCTATACCAAAAAATAACAAAATTTTAAAATATTAAGATATATAATAGTAAACAGGGGGGATTTAAATGCATATATACCTTGATATTTTATTTCTTGAAAACTTTATTGTAAATAGATTTCTTCTTTCTTTAACAGCGCGGACCGTTAGAGAAAAAGTAAATTCTATTTTTTTAAGTTTATCTTCAGTAATGGGGAGTTTATATCTTTTATTTATATTAATAGGTAAAAAAACTTATGCAAATAATATTTTTATTAAAACTCTAATTGCTTTTTGTATGGTTTTTATAATTTTTAGAAAAAAAAATATAGTTTTTAAAATAAAAACTACTTTTATTTTTATTTTATACTCAATATTATTGGCAGGAATATGTATTTTTATGCAAATCGCTAATGGCAATGGATTTAAAAGCAATATGGTAATTGTAAATTTTCCATATAAAAAACTTTTAATGGGAATAATGCTACTTTATTTTGTATTAGAAAGAGTAGTTAGCTTTATAAGAAATAGAGTTGTTGTAGACAAGCTTATCTATAAAATGGATATAGTTTTAAAGGATTCTAGAAAAAGTATAAATGCGTTTTTGGATACAGGAAATGAGTTAATTGAGCCTGCAACAAATTTGCCAGTTATCGTTGTAGAAAAAGACATATTCGAAGAAAAGGAAATAGAAGATTATGACATTATGTACATTCCTTTTTCTGTAGTAAATGGGGAAGGGGGAATGCTTCAGGCAATAAAGCCTGAAATGGTATCAATATATAAAGAAAAAGAAATAGAAAAAAAGGAAGTATTAATAGCCTTTTCAGAGAAAAAATTAAGTGATTGTGGAGACTATAATGCATTGCTATCAAGAAAAAGCTTTTTTTAATGAACAGCAACTATTCACTGTTTACTATTAGTTATTCACTACAAAATATTGGAGGATGATGTTATGTTTAAATTAAAAGTATTTCTAAATAAAATATTATCTAAGTTAAAAATATTTGCAAGAAATATATACTATATAGGTGGCAGTGACGTATTACCTCCACCTTTGACAAGAGAGGAAGAAAAAAACTTAGTAGAAAAACTTAACTATGGTGATGAAAGTATAAGATCAATATTAATAGAAAGAAATTTAAGACTTGTAGTTTATATTGCAAGAAAGTTTGAAAATACTGGTATAGGTATTGAAGATTTGGTATCAGTAGGAACTATAGGTTTAATTAAAGCTGTGAATACATTTGACCCTAGTAAAAAAATAAAGTTAGCTACTTATGCTTCAAGGTGTATTGAAAATGAAATACTTATGTATCTTAGAAGAAATAATAAGATAAAATCTGAAATATCTTTTTATGAACCATTAAATGTAGATTGGGATGGCAACGAATTATTGCTTTCAGATATATTAGGAACGGATAATGATATTGTTTATGATTATATAGAAGAAGAAGTAGACAAGGAATTACTTTTAATAGCCATGGATAAACTAAATAACAGAGAAAAACAGATAGTTAATTTAAGATTTGGTTTGGGTGGAAAAACTGAAAAAACTCAAAAGGAAGTTGCGGATATGTTAGGAATATCTCAATCCTATATATCTAGGCTAGAAAAGCGAATAATTAAAAGACTTAAAAAGGAAATAAATAAAATGATATAATTTTATTATGTATAAAAGTTAGCTCCTAAGGAAATAATTATAATGCAATTATATTAAAGGGGCTGATTTTACTTATGATAATAAATAAGGTAGAAATATGCGGAGTAAATACGTCAAAATTGCCAGTATTAAAAGGAAAAGAAATGAAAGAGTTACTAATAAAAACTCAACAAGGAGATTTAAAGGCAAGAGAGAGATTTATAAAATGTAATTTACGACTTGTTTTAAGTGTTATACAAAGATTTAATAATAGAGGAGAAAATCCAGATGATCTTTTTCAAGTAGGATGTATAGGTCTTATTAAAGCTATAGATAACTTTGATTTAAGTCACAATGTTAGATTTTCAACATATGCAGTACCTATGATAATAGGAGAAATAAGGAGATATTTAAGAGATAATAATTCCATAAGAGTTAGTAGATCCTTGAGGGATATAGCATATAAAGCTTTGCAAGTTCGAGATAAATTAATAGCTAAAAACAATAAGGAACCTACTATAAGTGAAATATCAAAAGAATTAGATATACCTAGAGAGGAGGTAGTTTTTGCTTTAGATGCTATCCAAGATCCACTATCTTTATTTGAACCAGTATATCAAGATGGAGGGGATTCTATATATGTTATGGATCAAATAAGTGATACCAAAAATTTAGATGATAGTTGGATAGAAAATATAGCTATAAAAGAAGCTATGAAAAATTTAAATAAAAGAGAAAAACTAATATTAAATTTAAGGTTTTTTAATGGAAGAACTCAAATGGAAGTTGCAGATGAAATAGGTATATCTCAAGCGCAGGTTTCTAGATTAGAAAAAACTGCTCTTAAAAATATGAGAAAATTTGTTTGAAAAGTATATTTTTTTAATTAATAAATGATTAGAAAGGCTCTTCTTTACTTTTGTAGAAGAGCTTTAATTTTATTAAAGGAGTGCTTATTTTTATAGTTTTGAGTATAAATTTTTATAAAATCTATATAAATATAATAATGAATTTAAAATACTAGAGGTGATTATGTGGAATATACTTTTTATTCTTTAAATAGTATAAAAACTATGGAGGTTGTGGAAATAAATTCAGGAACTAGACTTGGATTTATAAAAGATTTTAAAGTTGATACTGAAAACTATAAAATAACATCAATATTAATGCCTAATGAAAAGATATCTATTTTTGGAAAGAATAATGATATAGAAATACCCTGGTATAGAATAAAAAAAATAGGGGTAGATGTAATACTAGTAGATGCAGAAGATATATTTGAAGGGCAAATTCAGTAGAATTAAGGGGAAAAATGTGTATAATATAATTAGACAAATACACATGTAAAGGTGGGATAGTATAGTATGAAATGTCCATATTGTTCATACAACGAAAGTAAAGTAGTAGATTCTCGATCAACAGAAGATAATATGTCCATAAGAAGAAGAAGAGAATGTTTGGAATGTGGTAAGAGATATACCACCTATGAGAAAATAGAAAGTGTTCCTATATTGGTTATTAAGAAAAATTTAAATAGAGAATATTTTGATAGAGATAAAATAGTTAATGGAATAATAAAGGCTTGTCAAAAAAGACCAGTATCAAGGCATCAAATTGAAGAAATAGTAGATGAAGTAGAGAAAAAAATTAATAATTCTATGATAACTGAAGTAAACTCAAAATATATAGGAGAACTCATTATGGAAAAATTAAAGGAAGTAGATGAAGTATCCTATGTAAGATTTGCTTCTGTATATAGGCAGTTCAAAGACATAGATACCTTTATGGAAGAGATAAAAAAACTTAGAAACCAGTAATTTTTATAGAGGACAATTTTTAATGAACAACTAACAATGAATAATGAACAATTTAGGAGGATTTTCTTCATTGCGTCAGAAAATCCTTAATAATTATTCATTAATCAACGGCCCATTGGCTTGCGACACAGTCGCTAGATTAATAGTAAATAATTAAAATAAATAACCATGGAGGGTATAATATGTTAGAAGATAGTATTTTAATAGTGGATGATGAAGAGCATATTAGAGAGCTTATTAGATATAATTTAGAAAAACAAGGTTATAAAATTTTTTGTGCTGAAAATGGAAAAGAAGCTTTAGAAACAGCTAAAGACAAAAAGCCTACATTAATTTTATTAGATGTTATGTTACCTAAAATGGATGGATATGATGTATGCAAAGAAATAAGGAGAGATACTTCTATATCTACTACACCAATTATAATGATAACTGCTAAAGGTGAAGAATTGGACAAAGTACTGGGATTAGAACTTGGTGCAGATGATTATATAACAAAACCTTTTTCTATTAGGGAACTAATTGCTAGAATAAAAGCTGTGCTGAGAAGAACCGTATTACAAAATACCGAGGAACCCTTTAAATTTGAGGATTTGAAAATGGATTTTGAAAAACATGAAGTAGTAAAAGATGGAGAAAAGGTTGATTTAACTCTTAAAGAATTTCAACTGTTAGAGATACTTATTAAAAATAAGGGACGGGTACTAACTAGAGAATACTTATTAGATAAGATATGGGGATATGAATACATAGGAGAAACTAGGACAGTAGATGTACATATAAGACATCTAAGGCAAAAAATAGAGAAAGATGATAAAAACCCTAAGTATATAGAAACTATTAGAGGAGTTGGATATAGGTTTAATTTAAACATAAATTAAAGGTGATTAAATGAAAAAAAGATTAATGAGACATATGCTAGTTACGCTAACTTTCAGCATGATTTTTGTTATTACTTTTTTTGCTGTTATAACAAATTATAGATATATGGAAAATAGTAAGGCTAATTTAAAGGTAAATAATGAAATTGTATCAAAAATGTTAGAGTCCAATGACATAAAAAATAAAAATGACATTATACCCTATATATTTGGTAATAGTGATATAAGAATAACTTGTCTAGACCAAAATGATAAATTAATATTTGATTCGCAACTAGAAAAACAGCAGGGAGAGTTTTATGGGAAACGAGATGAAATAATAGAAGCCAGAAAAAATGGAGAAGCACTTAAAATTAGATATAGCGAAAGTAAAAACAAGAATACTATATATTTTGCTAAAGTTTTAAAAAGTGGAATTATTCTTAGAACTTCTACAAACCTCAATGATATTAGCATTGTACAGGGAAAATACTCTATATATTATTTAATTATAATCATACTTTCTAGTATGGGGGCTTTTATCTTTGCATCTAAACTATCTTCAAGTATTGTTAAACCTATAAAAAAATTAGAATTTATAACTTCTAGGATAGCAGCAGGAGAATTAGACAGAAGAGTAAATATAAAATCTAAGGATGAGATAGGTCAGTTAAGTAATACTTTTAACAATATGGCAGATAAACTTCAATATACAATAAATGATAGTATAGAAAAACAAAATAAGCTAGAAGCTATATTAAAAAGTATGGATAATGGAGTAATTGCAGTAGATAAAGATTTTAGAATTATAATGATAAATCCCTATGCTAAAGAAATTTTTGATATAGAAGAAGATATTATTGGTGAAAACCTACTTGATAGAATAAAAAGTTATGAATTAAAGGATATATTTAAACAAGATAATATAGAAGAATATAGAGAAGTGAAAATATTTTATCCTAAAGAAAAAGACTTAAGAATAAAAACTACGGACATAAAGATAGGAAAACAATTAATAGGTACGGTAGCAGTAGTACAAGATGTTACAGAAATAAAAAAATTAGAAAATATGAGATCACAGTTTGTAGCAAATGTTACTCACGAGTTAAAAACACCATTAACATCTATAAGAGGGTTTGCGGAAACTTTAAAATATGTAGAGGATAAAGAAACTAAAGATAAATTTTTAAATATAATAAATGATGAAGCAGACAGGCTTACAAGACTTATAAATGATATACTAGCGCTTTCAGATATAGAAAATAATAAAGATATGAAGCAAGAAAGCATACATGTAAATGAAATACTAGAGGATATAGTATATTTGATGGAAAATTCTTCAGAAGAAAAGAATATAGAATTATTTATTGTAGGAGATAAGGTATCAAATATAAAAGGAGATAAAGACAAATTTAAGCAAATGATGATAAATCTAGTAGATAATGGCATTAAATATACTGAAGAAGGTGGCAAGGTTTATATAGGAGCTAAAGAAGAAGAAAATAATTGTGTACTATGGGTAGAGGATACAGGGGTAGGCATATCTAAAGAACATATAGAAAGACTATTTGAAAGATTTTATAGAGTAGATAAGGCTAGAAGTAGGAGACAAGGTGGTACAGGACTAGGGTTAGCTATCGTTAAACATATAGTTTTAGGTTTTAATGGAACTATCAATATAGAAAGTGAGGAAGGAAAAGGAAGTAAATTTATTATAAAAATACCTATTTCATAAAGAAATATATTTATTAATTACTAAAAGAGGTTGCCAAAAGAAGCGTTCACTTAGGGATTGAAGAAAAACTTAAATGAACAGCTTCAAGCGGAGCAAAAAGAGACCAGTCACAATCAGGCATGAATGCTTGAAGTGACTGGTTTTTTATAAAGATATTATTTTTGAATTAGCGATTGATATTAATCTATATCAATCCTAAATACTTCTCAAAGAATAACATTAGTTTTTCGATAATTCCTTGCTTTTTCGCGGCTCTGCCTCCGCCAAAGCGGGATACAGGTGGCATGATTTTATCAATGGCTGTACCGGTCGTCTTAAGCATTCCATCTCGGAAAGCATTGTCGATGAAACGGCGGGTTTCTTCAGGCTTTAATTTTTCTTCTTCTATAATTGCTGAAATATCCGCTTCCTTACGCTCATGGAGGAATTTGCGCCAATCCTCATCCACTTTGGTCGATACATTGACTTGCTCTATAAAACGCTCGATAAGCTCTTTCTTACTTCGAAGTTCAATACTTGAATTGATAGCCTTATCAATAGTTGTAAGAATGGTTTTATCCTTACAGTTGGATTGTTGATATTTGGCTACAAGCATAAGGATGTAGTCAATATTTACCTCTATCTGTTTGACCAGTTCAATCTCGAAAACTATGTCATCATTGATAGTTTCTTTGTCACCATCAGCACCTTTTCTATATTCCTGATACAGGTCAATATAAATGCTCTGATAGTCCTGAAAATCCCTTTCAGATAAAATCTCATTTCCTTCAAAGTCATCGAAAGAAGTAAGAATATTTCTGAGCCTGAGTATTGCTCCATATAACCTGATAAATTCTTTTTCAGCTTCTTCTCCGAGAATAGGTTGTCCAAGGGGATACTGTGTTGTAAGGGTTGCAATCAATTCAGCATAGCCCGGCTTGTGTTCACCTTTTTCATCATATCCCTTATAATATTCATCGAATGTTTTTAGCAGTACAATACCGCCTGCATCCTTATTGCCGAATAGTGCAATAGCTTTGTCTGTTTCTTCTTTCAAATCTCTAAAGCAAACGATATTACCATAGGTCTTAACGCTGTTTAGGATGCGGTTAGTTCTTGAAAAAGCCTGAATCAGTCCATGCTGTCTCAGGTTTTTATCTACCCATAGCGTATTTAGGGTTGTTGCATCAAAGCCTGTAAGAAACATATTAACAACAATCAATATATCAATCTCCCGATTCTTTACACGAAGAGAGAGGTCTTTATAATAATTCTGGAACTTATCCGAGGAAGTATCGTAATTCGTGTTAAATGTGGAATTGTAATCTCGGATAGCCGCATCAAGAAAATCTCTGGAGCTCTGGTCAAGGTTTTCCATATTAAAATCCTCTTCAGGAAGCAATCCATCTGGCTCTTCTTCATTTGCACTAAAACTGAAAATAGTTGCAATGGTAAGGTTACGGTTCTTTTCCGCTATCTGCTTCTTAAACTCATTATAGTATCTGATTGCCATTGGGATGGATGCAGCAGCAAATATGGAGTTGAAACCGGCAACTCGCCTTGTTTCACGCTTTTCTATCATCTTTTTAGGGTTGTGCTTATCTGCTTCTTCCCATTTCGCAGAGAATGTGTAATAACTATTGCGCTTCGTCTTTTGATCAAAGTGTTCAAGAACATAAGAAACAATTTCACTGATTCGCTGTGGATCTGCTAAGGCTTTTTCTCTATCTATGCTATAGACTTTTTTATCATTAACGTAATCAGGCATCTTAATGGTATTGATAAAATCTATTCTAAAAGGCAGAACATTCCCATCATTGATGGCATCTACAATGGTATAGGTATGTAGCTTTTCTCCAAAGGCCTGCTCGGTTGTACGAAGCAATGGGTTACCTCCTGAACTGGCATTAGCAGCAAAAATCGGAGTTCCCGTAAAGCCGAAGATATGGTAGTTCTTAAAACTCTTCGTGATAGCTTGATGCATTTCGCCAAATTGGGAACGGTGGCACTCATCAAAAATCAGTACCACGTGTTTCTTATAAATATCATGCTGTTTATTTTTACGTATAAATATATCCAACTTCTGAATAGTGGTTACAATGATTTTGTATTCATGAGGATTTCCTTTTTCATCCCTGTCTTCCAATTGTCTTTGAAGAACTCTTGTGGACGTATTACCATTAGCAGCTCCCTTTTCAAAACGGTCATATTCCTTCATGGTCTGATAATCCAGATCTTTACGGTCAACGACAAACAGTACCTTGTCTATGTAAGGCAAGGCAGAAGCTAATTGAGCTGTCTTAAAACTGGTCAATGTCTTACCAGAGCCTGTTGTATGCCAAATATATCCTCCAGCTGCAGTTGTGCCCATCTTCTTGTAGTTTGTTGATACTACAATACGTGATAATATACGTTCTGCAGCAGCTATTTGATAAGGACGCATTACAAGGAGCAGATCCTCAGATGTAAAGATACAATATTTTGTTAGTATATTTAAGAGGGTATGCTTGGCAAAAAATGTTTTAGTAAAGTCCACAAGATCAGGAATAATTTTGTTGTTTGCATCTGCCCAAAAGCTGGTAAATTCAAAGCTGTTGCTTGTTTTTTTGCTTCTTCGACGTTCACTGCTGCTTTGCTCCTTGATATGAGCATTTCTTGTGGTGTTGCTATAATACTTTGTATGGGTGCCATTTGAGATTACGAATATTTGCACATACTCAAATAAACCAGAAGCCGCCCAAAAGCTGTCACGTTGGTATCTTTTTATCTGGTTGAAAGCTTCACGGATAGCAACACCACGACGCTTTAACTCTACATGAACTAGTGGAAGTCCATTTACAAGGATTGTTACATCATATCGGGTTTCATGCTTGCCACTCGCTTCTTCGTATTGATTAATAACCTGCAAACGATTGTTATGGATATTCTTTTTATCCAAAAGGTATATGTTCTTTGTTGTTCCATCTTCACGTTTTAGAATCTGGATATGGTCATCCTGAATTTTTCTGGTTTTTTCAACAATACCCTCATTTGTATTGGCAATACATTCTGTGAAAAATCTATCCCATTCGCTATCAGTAAATGTAAAATCATTAAGCAGTTCAAGTTGTTTTCGGAGATTTTCTATCAATGCAGCTTCATTGTGCACTGAAATATATTCATATCCTTGGGAAGTCAGTTGCTTAATAAACTCCCGCTCAAGTTCTGCCTCGCTCTGATACTTTTCAGGACGGACATTATATTCAGCTGCGTATTCGGCAACAACCGTTGCTTCGTCAGTACTTGCAACGATATTGTATATACTCATGCCTTCACCTCCTTGAAAGATAACAGTATATCCCTGTAATATTCATACTGCTTTTGACGTGCTTCGATTTCAGCAGGAATACCGCTGGTTAAGTCGTTGCAGAGAGCGTCAAAGCGATCGAGGATGGCTACGATGCGCTCTTGTTCTTCTAATGATGGTAATGGAATTGATATTTGCTCAAGTTTTTTAGGAGCTACTTCTATCACTTTTGTGCCTTGTGCAATTTTGCGTTTTTGCTTAAAAAAGGAGTATGTCTGCAAACAATATGAAATAAATTTAGGATTTTGATTATGTTTAAGAATGGCTGTATGACCTCCAGTAACAATTTCATTTTCACCTAGCCATGCTACACATTTGCATACATCTTCAACATTTTCGCTTGTAACAGCAATGATAATGTCACCCGTGTTTACTTTTTTTAGTTTAGATGCTAATTCGGGAGATACAAATGACTTTGTTTCGAAGGTGAAAGCACCATAATAAGTGTAAATTTGCCCATAGTGAATACACCCAACACCGCGATCAGTAAAGTCTTTTTTCTGCAGACCACTTCCGCGTATAATCGTACCGATTTCTCCCAATTTTACAATTGGCACATCATCACCAAACGTCAACAGCAAATCCCTATAATACTCATACTGCTTTCTTCTTGCTGTAAGCTCTGCTGTAAGCTCTGCTGTAAGCTCTGCTGTAAGCTCTGTGAAATTGTCCAGAATACGGACAATTTCCTGCTGAACAGGTAAGGGGGGAAGAGGAATTTGCATATCTAATACATCTTTCATACTAGGATGCTTTATTCCTGACCCACGATAGAATGTATCTATTACTTCCCCTTGACTAAGTAACCAATAATATAAATATTTATTTGATAAAATTGTAGTATCAGCTGATGTCGCAATACGATTATCAGCCGTAACAAATTTTCCTTTGTAATACTTTATTACATCCTTTACAGGACGTGATTTTCCCCAAGGAATTGTTACGACTTCTCCCTCACATAGATTATCACCTGCAAGTTCTTCAGTTGTCCATCCTGTTTGCTCGCCAGTTGAAAGAAGAAATACATTTCCCCCCTCTTTTTCTAGATCAAAAAGTTTCGATGCAAGTAAATAAGGATATTTGATGATTTTGGGTTGCTTCCTCCTATCTACTGCATTAAATTTTTTATCCCAGATGGTGACTTCCCATAGTGATTTTCGTTCAACTCCATTCGGACAAAGCTCTGCTATCAGCTCATCTAACCTGCTCATTTGCCCACCTCAATTTCTGCAATAATCTTATCTATTTCTTCCCTTAAAATCTGCTCTCTCGCCACAATTTTTTCTATCTCAGCATTGAGGGCAACAATATCAATCTTTTCTCTGGTATCCTCTTGTTCAACATAGGTAGAAACAGACAGGTTATAATCTTGTTCAGCTATTTCACTGTTTGGCACAAGCCTAGCAAAATGCTCAATATCTTTTCTTTCCTTAAATGCATTAAGAATGGTCTCAATATTTTCCTGTGTTAGCTTGTTGTTATTCGTAACCTTAACAAATTCCTTTGAAGCATCGATAAATAAGGTGCTATTTTCTGATTTAGACTTCTTCAGCACCATAATGCAGGTAGCAATGCTGGTACCATAGAACAAGTTATCCGGTAACTGAATGATACAGTCGATATAGTTATTGTCAATCAGGTACTGCCTGATTTTCTTTTCAGCACCACCGCGATACATTACACCAGGGAAACATACAATAGCCGCTGTTCCGTTTGTTGCAAGCCAAGAAAGGCTATGCATAATAAAAGCAAGATCTGCCTTGGATTTAGGAGCCAATACTCCCGCTGGAGAAAAACGGGGATCGTTAATCAAAATAGGATCATTGTCGCCCTTCCATTTAATAGAGTAAGGTGGATTTGATACAATGGCTTCAAAAGGCTCATCATCCCAATGTTGCGGATCTGTTAGCGTGTCACCAAGGGCAATATCAAATTTGTCATAATCAATATCGTGCAGGAACATATTGATTCGGCACAGGTTGTAGGTTGTAATGTTGATTTCTTGACCGAAGAAGCCTTGTCGTACATTTTCTTTACCAAGGATTTTGGCAAACTTGAGTAGTAGAGAGCCAGAACCACAGGCAGGGTCATAAACCTTGTTCACTTCGGTTTTTCCCACGATTGTAAGATGGGTAAGGAGTTCAGAAACCTCCTGCGGCGTATAGTATTCACCACCACTTTTTCCTGCATTGGATGCATACATACCCATTAAAAATTCATAAGCATCACCGAATGCATCTATGGTATTGTCTTTGTAATCTCCCAGCTTCATTTCTCCAACAGAATTCATTAGCTTAACTAACTTTTCATTACGCTTTGCTACAGTGTTACCTAGCTTATTGCTGTTAACATCAATATCGTCAAACAAGCCTTTGAAATTATCTTCACTCTCTGTTCCTTGCGCAGATGCTTCTATATTACTGAAAATCTGCTCTAGTGTTTCATTTAAGTTTTCATCGTCCTTTGCACGAGTTCGGACATTTTCAAAAAGTTCGCTGGGTAAAATAAAGAAGCCCTTTGTCTTAACTAAATCCTCTCGTGCCTGTTCTGCTTCTTCGTCGGATAGCTTAGCATAATCAAACTCCGTATTGCCAGCTTCCCATTCTCCTGCATTAATGTAGGCAGTAATATTTTCAGATATGTATCGATAAAACAGCATACCTAGAACATATTGTTTAAAGTCCCAACCATCTACGCTGCCTCTTAGATCATTTGCCATATTCCATATCGTGCGGTGTAATTCCGCCCGTTCTTGTTCTTTTCTGTTGTTTTCCATAGCTCTACTTCCTTTCTTCAACCATATTAGGCACTAATTCCATGATATCTTTAAAATCAACGCCAAGCGCCGTACAAACCTTTACAAGAACGTCCATACTGACATATTCGTTTTTAGAAAGCTTTGAAATTGAAGATGGACTTATTCCCGCAGCAGCTTGTAAATCTTTCTTCTTCATATCGCGGTCAATCAACAATTTCCAAAGCTTTTTATAGCTAACGGTCATCTTGGTCACCTCTTTATATATGTTTTTTCCATTATAGCACATTTTCTTCAAAAATAACATGATAATTCTGTGTTTGTGAAGTAATTTTACAATGTTAACAAAGATAATGATAGTTGTGTATGCCATTATTTTTGATTTTTATTTAAATAAATACTTTTAGACAAAAATGTCTGTAAGTCTATTTGTAAAACCAAAGGCAAAGTTATAACATTAAGCCTTCTTAAATTTAATACCACTTTCGCTCAAATTTGAGCAAAAGCATAAGCATTACAGCCGTCTTTTCTGGAAAGTAGACAGGCTGTTTTTTATTTTAGGGGGTTCGAATCAATAGAATTCTTCGCTTATGGATGAGGAAGGAAAATATTTTTCTAAAATCCTCAACTAATGTGCCCTGCCGTGGCTATAAGGTGAGAGGAAAAATAATCCACCAATGAAAGCATAGTTTTTCTCTCACTGCTCCTTGACAACTGAATACCCCGAAATGCAAGAGATATTTCAAGCAGAATATGCCATGACGATAATTCCGAGCGTATTCCTTGAAAGATAACGAGGTTGTGTCAAACAAGGCAAACCCTCTGGAACAGTAGCGTTTCGGGTCATTAATAAAAGACAAGGAGGTGAAATAACTGAATATACAATACGAGAACTTGCCACAGGTGCTTAAAGATATGCCACAGTTTTGCTGTTGGAAATATGAAGAGCGAAGCGGCAGAAAAACCAAAGTTCCCTATAACCCGGTAACAGGAAAAAGGGCAAAAGCAGATCAGCGGAGTACATTTAAAGATTTTAGTTCTGCGGTTGCTGCTATAAGTGATTATGACGGTATCGGATTTTTGGTGGGTAATGACATATGTGTTATCGACTTAGATGATTGCTTTGATAGTGGTGGTAAGCTTAAGCCTGTTACCCAAAATGTTGTAGAGGCTTTTAGTGGTTGTTATATGGAACACAGTCCATCTGGGAAAGGGTTGCATATTTTCTTTAAGGCCACAGGCTATGACTTTGACAAAACAAAATACTATATCAACAACAGAAAGCTGGGAGTTGAGGTCTATGTGGCTGGAGCAACAAACCGCTTTGTTACCGTAACGGGCAATGTGTATGCAGATGGTGCTACAACTCGAAACGGTAAAGGTACGCTATGCGAGAGCATTCTAAAAGTATTAGGCAGCTATGGCTGTACCGCAAGGCCGGAAACTATCAGTCTGAAAAAGAACAATAATAGTTCAAGTCCCAGTGAAGATATTGCCCGGCTTGCAGGAGTTCGCTTTGTGAATATCTCCGAACCTAGCAGAGGCCTTGTCCTAAATGCTGCGCAGGTAAAAAGCATGACGGGCGGTGACACCATTAATGCAAGGTTTCTGCACGAGAATTCCTTTGACTTCTCACCGAAGTTCAAGTTGTATATCAACACCAATTATCTGCCCGTTATTACAGATATGACGCTATTTTCCAGTGGCAGAGTGGTGATTATCCCCTTTGAACGACATTTCGATGAAAGCGAGCAGGATAAAAGCCTAAAACGTGAATTTGCCAAACCGGAGAATCAAAGTGCTATCCTCAACTGGCTCATTGAAGGCTATCGGCTGTTAAAGAAGGAAGGCTTGACTTTACCCGATTCCGTCAAGACAGCCACGGATGCTTACAAGCATGACAGCGACAAGATAGCATTGTTCTTTGAAGATGCCTTGGAAGAAAGTCCTAACAGTGAGGTGCGGACATCCGAAGTGTATGCCCGATATCAACGCTGGTGTAGTGCCAATGGCTGTTATTCGGAAAATGCCAGAAACTTCAAACAGGCCTTGTCCGCCATCGCCCGTGTGGAGCGGAAACGACCACGTTCTGGCGGTGGGATGACCACACTTTTAATGGGCTATAAGCTGGCCAATGACGATGAGTTTTTCCTCCTTTAAACACATTGTAGCAGCTTGTAGCAAGTAAAACAGGTTATATGAAAAAACGCTCTCGTATAGAGAGTTTAGTTTTTACCTGCTACATCTTGCTACAAAGCTTAAAAACACTAAAACAATGGATACAACTCCATGTGTTGATACCTGCCCCTAGGGGAGGTCAAATCTCCACACCTTTTCATCTGGACAACGGGCGTGGGGCAACGCGTAAAAAAACGCGGTTTCAAACAGGGTATATACCCCACATTTAATAAAATTTAGGAGGTAAAGGATTATGGCAACTTCAACAACTTATAATAGAGCGTTTTGGAATGTTATGAAAGGAAAAGAAGAAAATAATCAAAATCTAAGCGAGGGCTTTGATAATGCAGGAGCCTATGTCGCACCAGATGAGTTCCGAGAAGGCTTTAACACTGCTTTGGCAAAGGAGAATATATTCCGCAGATTTGTTACTGTTATCAATCTATCTTCTGCAGAAGGTAAAATTCAAGCGGTATCCTCAACGAGTACAGCAGATTGGGTTGAAGACGGAGATCCAATCCCCGAAAGTGCCGATACATTTACACAGTTTCTGGTGAAATCATACAAGCTGGCATCTCTTGTCAAGCTAAACCGCTCATTTGTCACCGATATGAACTTTAATCTTGAAAAATATTTGATGGGTGATTTTGCAAAGCGTTTTGGCAAGGCTGATGCATTGCAGGGGCAAATCGGATTTTCTGCTTACGAGAGATTGGATGGGAAGCTAATTCAACCGGATGCTCTGAAAATATTACAAATAAAAGCTTAAATAATGGATTAGGCACTGAGTCATCAATTCTGCTCAGTGCCAGTTCCTTCAAAACATCGGACAGGAGGTCACGATATGGAAAACCAAAGTAACTGCCGCACAACCAAATCCGATATCGGAGGTACGGTCTATGTGGTGGAATCACGAATAAGTGATTCAGCAAAGGAAAGTGTATATTCCAAGCTGAAACGACTGATTACAGTCAACGCAAAAAACCTTTCAAAGTTATCAGATAGTTCATATAAACCCACGGAAATCAACTCGACTTCTTCAAGGTAGTACGGTAATATACATAGTGCTAAACCGCTTGAAGACTGTCGGAAATGGAGGATAAAAATGAATAGACAGTCAACATTTAGCACTATACGTAAATCAACATTAGCATTTGAAGAAGCGAAAATTACTGCTCTGTACTGCAGGCTTTCCCGTGATGATGAGCTTGAAAGTATGCTGAGGACAACGGTTTTCGCAACATCGAATTTTATGTGGATGATGGGGTCAGCGGTACAACTTTTGATAGACCAGACTTTAACCGCATGATTGCAGATGTAGAGTCCGGTAGAATCGGAACGATTATCATTAAGGATATGTCACGCTTTGGCAGGGATTACCTTAAAGTAGGTTATTATACCGAGATTATGTTTCCTGAAGCAGATGTACGATTCATTGCTATTAACAACGGTATTGATAGTGCAAACCAAGCAGACAGTGACTTTACACCGTTTCTTAACATTATTAATGAATGGTACGCTAAGGATACTAGCAAGAAAATCCGTGCTGTGTTCAAATCCAAGGGACAATCTGGTAAGCCACTCTGCACCAATCCACCTTACGGTTATATTAAAGACCCTGAAGATAAGTTGCACTGGATTATAGATGAGAAAGCCGCCGAAGTGGTCAGAGATATTTTCCGACTGTGCATGGCTGGCTTTGGACCCACGCAGATAGCAAAGCAACTTGAAAAGCGATGCATTGATACACCTACGGTTCATCTTCGCAAAATGGGTATTAACACTCCAACAAGACCACCTGAAAACCCATATGCTTGGTCGGCTCGTACCGTAGCATATATTCTGGCTAAAATGGAATATCTAGGCCACACAGTGAATTTCAAGACTTCTAAAAAGTCATATAAGAGCAAAGTCAAGATAATGAACAATCCAGAAGATTGGCTGGTTTTCAAAAATACCCATGAAGCAATTATTGATGAGGGGACTAAGGAACTTGCCAAAGAACTCCGCCAAAGTAAAAAGGAGTACGAACAAGCTCAGGCTCGTATTGCTGACATAGACAAAATCATTCGAAAGCTATATGAGGACAATGTGATGGGCAAAATTCCCGAAGAGCGTTTTTACAAGATGTCGGCTGAATATGAAGCCGAGCAGAAGGTACTGGAAGAAAGGATAACCAAATTAAAACATACTATTGATACAGCAAATGAACAGTCTCTAAATACCGACCGTTTTTTGGCACTGGTTAAAAAGTACACAGAAATTACAGAATTGGATGCAGAGATTATTCGAGAGTTCATTGACAAAATTATAGTATTCAAGGCTGAAAAGGTAGATGGCCGCAGAACCCAGCGGATTCAAATTTTCTATAACTGCATTGGTGCTATCGACTTACCAAAATAAACGAAAAAACGGCATAGCCGAATATCAACGACTATGCCGAATTTTTTAGGAATTATAAATCCCTATCTGACCGCTCCTAAGGGCAGCCTCTTTTTACATTGTAAAAAGGGGGTTAACTTATTTTAACAAAGGGGTAATATGTGCTTAACTTAGATTTATTATAATTTGTATAGAAAGAAAAAATTATAATAAATTGGAGGTTCTTTATATGAAAAAAAATAATCTAAAACTCTTACTTACAGCTCTTTTAATAACAACAACATCTATGGTATTTGCAGCTTGTAGTGGGAAAGATAATAATTCAAAGGATACTTCTAAAGGGGAAAAAACACAAACTATTACTTCTTTAGGTTCAACAGCATTGAAGCCTTTAGTAGAAGAGTCAGCTAAAAAATTTAAAGAAAAAAAACCAAAAGTTACTATAAATGTTCAAGGGGGAGGAAGTGGTGCAGGAATTAGTCAAGTATCTGAAGGAACAGTTGAAATAGGAAATTCTGATGTACCAGCAGAATCAAAATTAAAAGATAAGGAGAAAGCCAAAGAATTAGTAGATCATAAAGTATGTGTTATAGGATTTTCAATTGTAACTCATAAAGACGTAAAAGTAGACAATCTAACAAAAGAACAAATACAGGGTATATTTACAGGAAAATATACTAACTGGAAAGAAGTAGGGGGAGAAGATTTAAAAATAAATGTAATAAATAGACCAAAATCTTCTGGAACAAGAGCTACTTTTAAAGATACTATTATGGAAGACAAGAATGAAAAGGAAGATATCGGAATAATTCAGGATTCTAGTGATGCAGTTTCTAAATCTATACAAGCTACTAAAGGATCTATAAGCTATCTTGCATTATCTTATTTAACAGAAGAAAAATTACAAGGATTAAAGTTATTAAAAATTGATGGAGTCGAAGCTACAAAAGAAAACATAATAAATAAAAAATATCCTTTCTGGTCCTATGAGCATATGTACACAAAAGGTGAGCCAGAAGGTTTAACAAAAGAGTTTCTTGAATATATGATGAGCGATGATAACAAAGAAAATGTTGAAAAATTAGGATATATTCCAATAGGAGATTTTAAATAAGGTGGAAATGAGTGATTAAATGGAAAAAATCTTAATAAGTAATAAACTTAATATAAATAAAACAAAACTATTTACAAAATTAAAAAATGAATATATAGGAAGAATATTTTCTACACTATGCGGAATATTTATGGTAACCATAACCTTTTTAATAATATTCTTTATATTTTCAAAAGGTATAAAAATATTCTTGGAGGATGGATATTCACTAAAAGAATTTATATTCTCCTCTAATTGGAATCCAGATGGAGAAAATCCGCGCTTTGGTTCTTCTATATTTATAATAGGATCCATTTTAGTATCTACGGGTGCTATTTTGATATCTACTCCAATTAGTATAGCTTTAGCCATTTTCATGAATTATATATCACCTAAATTAGGTAAGAATTTTCTTAAACCAGCATTAGAACTATTTGTAGGAATACCCTCAGTAGTATATGGATGGATAGGAATAGTTCTATTAATCCCTATTATAAAAAGAAACTTTGGAGGATTAGGATTTAGTTTATTTGCAGGGATGATTGTTTTATCAATAATGATACTTCCAACTATAGCAAGTATATCCTCAGACGCTATAAAATCCATACCTAAAGATTATGTAGAAGCATCTTTAGCATTAGGTGCAACTAGATGGCAAACTATTACAAAGGTTATACTGCCTTCTGCTAAAAGTGGAATATTTACCTCTGTAGTTTTAGGATTAGCAAGAGCCTTTGGAGAAGCATTAGCGGTGCAAATGGTTATAGGGAACACTATAAAACTGCCTAAAGGTGTATTAGAGCCTACTACAACCCTTACATCTATACTAACTATGGATATGGCAAATACAGTATCAGGAACTCCTTGGAATAATGCATTATGGGCATTAGCATCTATACTACTATTTATTTCTTTTATGTTTATTATATTTATAAGAATTATAGGTAGAAGGAGTGAATTAAAATAATGAATGTTAAAACGCAGGATAAAATTTGGACTACAGTATTATATTTTATATCAGCTTTTATAGTTTTTTTATTAATTTGTTTAATAGGATATATACTAACTAAAGGGTTAGGACATATAAGCTTATGTTTTTTAACTTCAGATCCCTTAATAGGAGAAGCTGGGGGAGGCATTGCACCACAATTATTTAATTCTTTTTATATGCTTATAATTTCTTTGCTAATAACTACACCTATAAGCATTGGAGCAGGAATTTATCTTGCAGAATATGCAAAGGAAGGACTTATTTTAAACATAATAAGATTAAGCATAGAAACCATGGCATCTCTTCCATCCATTGTAGTAGGTCTATTTGGATTACTTGTATTTGTAAAAGCTACAGGTTGGGGCTTTACTTTATTATCTGGTGCATTAGCTATAAGCATATTAAATCTGCCATCTATGACTAGAATTTCTGAAAATGCTATAAGAACTTCCTCAAAGGGATTAAAAGAAGGAAGTATTGCATTAGGTGCAACTAGATGGCAAACTATAAAAAATGTCATACTTCCTGTATCCATGCCACAAATACTTACAGGAATAATACTTGCAGGGGGAAGAATATTTGGAGAAGCAGCAGCATTATTATATACATCTGGAATGAGTGCACCACCATTATCATTTTCTTTACAAAATATTTTTTCAGCTAATTCTCCATTTAACCCTATGAGACCAGCAGAAACATTGGCAGTATATATTTGGCAAGTGAATTCGGAAGGAATGATACCAGATGCTACAAAAGTTGGAAATGCATCTTCAGCAGTACTTATAATAATGGTTCTAATATTTAATATAATGGCAAGAATTATATTAAATATAATACACAGAAAGTATGTAGGAGAAAAGTAAGGGGGATAATATGAATATAGTAAAGATAAAGGATTTAAACTTATTTTATGGAAAAACCCAAGCACTAAAAAATATAAACATGAATATAGAAAAAAATAAAGTAACGGCACTTATAGGTCCTTCAGGTTGCGGAAAGTCTACTTTTTTAAGAAGTATAAATAGAATGAATGATCTTATAGAAAATGTAATTATAGATGGACAGGTAGTTTTTGACGGAAAAGATATTTATAAAGAATTTGATGAAATAGATTTAAGAAAAAGAGTAGGTATGGTTTTTCAAAAAGCAAATCCCTTTCCTATGTCTATATATGACAATGTAGCCTATGGACCTAGAATACATGGAATAAAAAATAAAAAAGAATTGGATATAATAGTAGAAAAGAGCTTAAAAAAAGCAGCACTATGGGATGAGATTAAAGATAGTCTTAATAAAAATGCACAAGGTTTATCTGGAGGTCAACAACAAAGACTTTGTATAGCAAGAACATTAGCTATAGAACCTGAACTTATACTAATGGATGAACCAACTTCTGCATTAGATCCTATATCTACATCTAAAATAGAAGAATTAATGCACACTTTAAAAGAAGATTATTCAGTTATAATAGTTACACATAATATGCAGCAAGCAGGAAGAATATCTGATGATACAGCATTTTTTTTATCAGGAGAAGTAATAGAATTTGGAAAGACTTCAAATATATTTCATAATCCTCAAGACAAAAGAACAGAAGATTATATAACAGGAAGATTTGGATAATACAAGATTTTCTTATTTTTGTAAGAAAATCTTTAATTTTATTAGGGATAATTGACTAAATAAAAATATTAATGTAATATAACTAAAGATAGATAATATAGTAGATAACTGTTTACCAGGAGATGAATATATGAAAAATAAAGTAAAAAAAGTATTACCCTATAGTATAGGAGAAGAAGTAGAAATTGAACCAGGAGACATAGTAATCTCCATAAATGGTGAAACTATTAAGGATATATTAGATTATAAATTCCATATGGGTGATGATTTTATAGTATTGCAAGTTCAAAAGCCTTATGGTGAAATATGGGATATAGAAATAGAAAAAGAATTTGGAGAAGATTTAGGTATAGAATTTGAAGAAGGTATAATGGATGAGGCTAGAAGCTGTCATAATAATTGCATGTTTTGTTTTATAGACCAGTTACCAAAGGGAATGAGAAAATCTTTATACTTTAAAGATGATGATTCTAGGTTGTCCTTTTTACAAGGTAATTTTGTTACTTTAACAAACATGAAGGATGAGGATATAGATAGAATAATAAGATATAGAATAAGTCCTATAAATGTATCTGTACATACAACGGATGGAGAACTAAGAAAAAGGATGTTAAACAATAGATTTGCAGATAATATATGGGAAAGGCTTAAAAAGCTTGCAGATGCATCTATAACTTTAAACTGTCAAATAGTTCTTTGTCCTGGAATAAATGATGGAGAGAATTTAAAAAAGACTATAGAAGATCTTTATACACTATATCCCTCTGTAGAAAATGTAGCAGTAGTTCCTATTGGGATAACAAAATACAGAGAAGGACTTGCTAAATTTAACCCCTATAATAAGGAAGGAGCAAAAGAACAGTTAAATGCAGTAAGAAAACTTCAAGAAAAATATATTAAAGAAGTAGGCACTCCTTTTGTTAGACTTTCTGATGAATTCTATGTAGTAGCAGAAGAAACCATACCTAATAAAGATTTTTACCAAGGTTTTCATCAAATTGAAGATGGTGTTGGAATGATTAGAATGTTAAGAGAAGAGTTTAAAGAAACACTGCCAAATTTAAATAGAAATTTAAAAGGAAGCTTTACATTAGTAACGGGAAAATTAGCATCTAAGGAATTTTTAACAATAAAAGATGAAATAAAAAAAGTAAATGATAAAATAGATATAGAAGTTAAAGAAATTATTAATAATTTCTTTGGAGAAACTATAACTGTAGCAGGGTTAATTACAGGAAGTGATATAAAAGATCAATTAAAAAAAGAAGAAGTAAAAGACTATATATTAATACCTAGAAACATGTTAAAGGCTGATGAAGATATTTTTTTAGATGATGTAACAGTTAAAGAATTAGAAGATTTTTATAATAAAAAATAATTATATGTGAGTATACAGGAGAGGATTTTATAGAGATACTAAATGCATACAGCAAGGAGGAGAATTAAATGGGAAAACCAATAGTTGCCATAGTAGGAAGACCAAATGTAGGAAAATCTACACTATTTAATAAACTAGCAGGGAAAAGAATTGCTATAGTAGAGGATACACCAGGAGTTACAAGAGATAGAATATACGCAAAAGCAGAATGGTTAAATCACAATTTTACAATAATAGATACAGGTGGTATAGAACCAGAAAGCCAAGATATAATAGTAGCTCAAATGAGAAGACAGGCAGAAATGGCTATAGATATGGCAGATGTTATAATGTTTATAGTAGATGGTAAGGAAGGATTAGCACCAGCAGATAATGAAGTAGCATTAATGCTTAGGAAAAGTAAAAAACCAGTAGTACTAGTGGTAAATAAAATAGATAGAATACAAGAAGAAGATAATATGTACGAATTTTATAATTTAGGTATAGGAGACCCTATAGCTATATCAGCTTCTCAGGCCTTAGGATTAGGAGATATGTTAGATAAAGTAGTAGAAAACTTCCCAGAAGGCTATGAAAATGAAGAAGATGATGAATATATTAGAATAGCCTTTGTTGGAAAACCAAATGTAGGAAAATCTTCTCTTATAAATAAAATACTAGGTGAGGAAAGAAATATAGTAAGCAATATACCAGGAACTACAAGAGATGCTATAGATAGTTATTTAGAGAGAGATGAGGATAAATTTATATTAATAGATACGGCAGGACTTAGAAGAAGAAGTAAAGTAAAAGAACAAATAGAAAGATATAGTACAGTAAGAACTTATGCAGCTATAGATAGAGCAGATGTATGTATACTTTTAATAGATGCAGAAGAGGGAATAAGTGAACAAGATAAGAAAATAATAGGATATGCTCATGAGTTAAATAAAGCTCTTATGGTAGTTGTAAATAAATGGGATTTAATAGAAAAAGAAACAAATACCATGAATAAGTTTAAAAAAGAACTTCAAGCTGAACTTTCTTTTATGACTTATGCTCCTTATATTTTTATATCAGCTAAAACAGGTCAAAGAGTAGGTAAAGTTTTAGATTTAGCTAAAGAATGTTATACAAACTATAATAAGAGAATAAGTACAGGTGTTTTAAATGATGTTATAAGTAATGCTGTAATGATGAAAGAGCCGCCAATAGTAGCTATGAATAGATTAAAAATATATTATGTAACTCAAGTTGCTACAAAACCACCAACTTTTGTATTCTTTGTAAATGATCCTAAAACATTACATTTCTCCTATAAAAGATATTTGGAAAATCATATAAGAAAAAGTTTTGATTTTACAGGAACAGGAATAAAAATGGAGTTTAGAGAAAGGAAAGAGTAATATGACAGTTAATGGTGTAACTTTTATTGGTGGAGGAAGCTTCGGTACTGCTTTAGCTATAATGTTAGCTAAAAAAGGATATAACATAAAAATGTGGGATAGAAAATCCCAAGTAGTAGCAGATATAAACGAAAAAAAAGAAAATATAAAATATCTTCCCAATGTGGTTATTCCGTCAAATGTAGAAGCCTATGGAAATATGCAAGAGGCTTTAAAGGAAACTAAATATGTGGTTATTTCTGTACCATCCCATGCTATAAGAGAAATATGTAAAAATATTAAAAACTATTTAGAAGAAGATGCTATTATAATAAGTGTGGCAAAGGGTATAGAGGAACACAGTGGAAAAAGATTATCTCAAATTATAAAAGAGGAATTACCTAAAAATCCTGTAGTAATACTTTCGGGACCAAGTCATGCAGAAGAGGTAGCACAAGATATACCAACTACTGTAGTAGTTACGTCAGAAAATATGGAAGCATCTTTAGAAGTACAAAATTTATTTATTACAAATAAGTTTAGAGTATATACTAACGATGATATAATAGGCGTTGAAATAGGTGGAGCAGTAAAAAATATAATTGCTCTAGCGGCAGGTATATCTGATGGAATAGGATATGGAGATAATACCAAAGCTGCTCTTATGACAAGGGGAATAAATGAAATAATAAGAATTGGAGAAAAGTTAGGAGGAAAAAGGGAAACCTTTTGGGGACTAACAGGTATGGGAGACATGATAGTAACCTGTACTAGTATGCACAGTAGAAATAGAAGAGCTGGTCTTTTAATAGGAAAAGGTTTATCTATGGAAGAGGCTGTAGAAGAAGTAGGTATGGTAGTAGAAGGTATAAAAGCTTGTAAGGCTTTCTATGAGTTAAAAGAAAAGTTAAAAGTTTCTATGCCAATAACAGATGCTCTGTATAGGGTACTATTTGAGGGTGAAGATGCTAAATACTGTGTATATGAATTGATGACTAGAGATAAAAAAGATGAATAAATTTAATTTGTATTTAAAAGTAATCTGTAGAATTTAAAATTTCTATAGATTACTTTTTTTATATGTAATATTTATGGTCTAAGTAAAATATATATATAGTGTTAATATTAGTTTGTAGGAGGGAAAACAGACTTGGAAAACTTTAGTATATATAAAGATATAGCAGAAAGAACTCAAGGTGACATATATGTAGGAGTAGTTGGTCCTGTAAGAACTGGTAAATCCACTTTTATTAAAAAATTTATGGAACTTATGGTTATACCTAACATAGATAATGAATATAAGAAAAAAAGAGCTCAGGATGAGCTTCCACAAAGTTCTTCAGGTAAATCTATTCATACTACAGAACCTAAATTTGTACCAAATGAGGCAGTAGAAATTAATTTAGATGAAGGTACTAAATTTAAGGTTAGAATGGTGGATTGCGTAGGATATATTGTAAAAGGTGCCCAAGGGTATATGGAAGAAGGAAAGGCTAAGATGGTAAGTACTCCTTGGTATGACTATGAAATTCCCTTTGAAGAAGCGGCAGAAATCGGCACAAAAAAGGTTATAAATGAGCATTCTACCATAGGAATTTTGGTAACTACTGATGGAACTATTGCAGATATAGCTAGAGAAGATTATGTAGAAACAGAAGAAAGGGTAGTAGAGGAATTAAAAGGTATAAATAAGCCTTTTATAATGCTACTTAATTCTAGAAATCCATTAAATCCTGAAACCATAGAGTTGAGAAAGGAAATGGAACAAAAATATGATGTACCAGTACAAATTATGGACATATTAAACATGAAGGAAGAGGACATCATAAGTGTATTTAGTAGGGTACTTAAAGAATTCCCAGTACAAGAAATAAATATAGATATGCCAGCATGGATAGAAAAACTAGACAGAAGCCATTGGTTAAAACTAAATTTCATAAATTTAGTAAAGGATATGAGTAAGAGTATTTATAAAGTAAGAGATGTATCAAAGGTAGTGGAAGAAATAAGAGAAGCAGAGTTTTTAGAAAAATCTATATTAGATGAAATGAATATGGGAGAAGGAACTGCCAGAGTGGTTTTAAGTCCTAAAAATGGATTGTTTTATAAGATCTTAGGAGAAATTTGCGATAAAGAAATAGAAGACGAAAATCATCTAATGGAGATAATGAAGGATATGCATAATGCAAAATTAGAGTACGATAAAATTGAAGGTGCCCTAATAGATGTAAAAGAATTAGGATATGGACTAGTAGCACCTCAGTTGTCAGAAATGAAACTAGAAGAACCTGAAATAGTAAAACAAGGTAATAGATATGGAGTTAAATTAAAGGCCAGTGCCCCTTCATTACATTTTATAAAGGCAGACATAGAAACAGAAATATCACCTATAATGGGCACTGAAAGAGAAAGTGAAGAATTAGTTAAAAACTTATTAGAACAATTTGAAAGCGATCCATCAAAGATTTGGGAAAGCAATATGTTTGGTAAATCCTTAGAAGTACTAGTAAAAGAAGGATTACAAAGTAAACTTTATAGAATGCCAGAAGATGTTCAAATAAAAATACAAAAAACTCTGCAAAAGATTATAAATGAAGGCAATGGTGGACTAATTTGCATTATTTTATAGTTTAAATGGATACTTTATTATCTAATAAAATTAAAGCTCTTCTGACAATAGGAAGAAGAGCCTATTTATATTTATTGTTCACTGTTAGTTGTTGGCTAAGCAAAGTTGAGTTTATGTAAAATTATGATATAATGAGGTTGTTATCTGGGTATAGCGCAGATGGTAGCGTGCATGCATGGGGTGCATGAGGTCGCAGGTTCAAGTCCTGTTACTCAGACCAGTAATATCAAGGGTTGTGGAAACACAACCCTTTTATTTTGTATTTGGTGGGGAAAAAAAGTGGGGACGGTTAATGAAATTTTACTAATAATATTTAGTAAAGTTTCATTAACCGTCCCTAGTATTCTAGTATTATTGGACTATATTAGCAGGAGATAATGTACTAATATAGAAGAAATATAATATACTTGTATTAATGGGAGGAAATATGAAGAATGAGCAGGGTAAGCAATGCACTAACAATGTTAATTTTGCTAAAAAGTAGAGGAAAAATGAAGATAAAAGAATTAGCTCACGAATTAGAAGTATCAGAAAGAGAAGTTAGAAGATATAAACAGGATTTAGAAATGGCTCAAATATATATAAAAAGTATTCCAGGAAAATATGGAGGATATGTATATGAAAATAAAGATTATTTATTATCTGGGGATTTAAATAAAGAAGAATTTAATATACTTTTAACAGCTGTAGATCAGTTACAACAAATAAATGCTATTTATTGTAAGGATTGTAGATTATTATTTGATAAAATTAATGCACTTAAAAACATGAGTGAGAGGAATAGTAATTTACAATATACTCAATACTTTATTAAGAGTATAAAATCTAAATCAAATTATCCAAAAGATAAAAAGTTGTGGATGGATTTAACCTCTGCAATATTAACTAGAAATAAAATAAATATAAAATATGAAGGATTAAATTCCAAGCTAAGTAATAGAATAATAAGACCCTATGCTATTTTTCAATATAAAGGTGATTTATATTGTGTTGGATATTGTGAACTTAGAAAATCTATAAGACAATTTAAAATATATAGAATACAAGAATATGAGATTTTAAAAGAAAAGTTTAAAAAAGATAAAGAATTTAATATAGAAAAATATATGGAAAATTGTTTTGGAATATATAAGGATGATGAAATTAATTTAGTTTTAAAAATAAAATATCCTATGGCAAAGATAATAAAAGAAAAAATATGGGTTGAAAATCAAAGGATTTTAGAAAAAGGTGATTATATTATATTTAATGCTAAAATGAAGGGAAAAACAGAAATAAAAAGTTGGATATTAAGTATGGGAAGTAGTATAGAAGTAATAAAACCTTTAAATTTTAGACAAGAAATAATAGATGATTTAAACAAAAATTTAAAAAATTACAATTAATTATAATTAGTGCCACTATATGTCCACAATAATATATATAATTGTATTTAGGAGGTGAATTTATGAGACTAAAATGTGAATTTAAAACAGAAAAAATTCCTGTTGCTTATCAGTTCATGTTTGTAAGCTTAATAAAAGAAGCTTTAAAAATTAGCAATGAAGATTATTATCAAAAGTTGTATTTTTATGATGGTGATAAAAAAAATAAAAAATCAAAAAATTTCTGCTTTTCAGTGTATATAAGTGGATTTAAAAAAGAAGCCAATATTTTTAAAGTAGAGGACAAAGTAATATTATATATATCCTCTCCAGATTATGAATTTGCATTTAACTTATATAATGGATTGTTAAAAATGAAAAATTTTAACTATAAAAAAGAATACAAATTAACTAAAAAAAGTATTACCTTAGTTAAAGAAAAAAATATAAATAATACAGAAGTTATTTTTAATGCATTATCACCTATATGTATTAAAGATATTGATAATAAACCATTGGACATAAATGAAATAGAATTTTTAAAAGAATTAAATTATATAACTGATAAAATATTAAAAAACTATAGAGGATATGGATTAAATAAAAAGCTCCAATTTATTCCTCTGAAAATGAAAAAAAGAGTAGTTAAAGAGTATATTAAAAATTTTGAAAATAATACAGGGAAAAAAGATTATTATATAAATGGCTATATGGGAATTTTTAAACTTATTGGAGATATAGAAGATTTAAAAGATATATATAATTTAGGTTTAGGGTTTAAACGCTCTCAAGGATTTGGAATGATTGAAGTTTTAAGTTAGGGAGGTGAAAAAAATAGCTAAGATAAAATTAGAAAAATCAGATTGGCTTTATAATGCAGGAATTGTTGGAATTTGTAATATTTTAAAATACAATGAATGTGATTATGATGATAGTAATATTAACTATGTGGAATTTGAAAGTGAATGTTTAGGAAATTTTGAAGAAAAGTATTTTAATTATTTTATTGGGACTTATGAAAAGTTTACATCTTGGTATAGGTTAATTAGTTTTGAAGATTATATGGACAATTTAGACTTAAATATTATTTCATCTAAGGATCTAAAATATATAAATAAATATATAGAAAACCTAAAAAATAAATTAAAAAGTAATAGTTATAAAAGTGCATATTTAGTTATAAATGATAAGGAATTGGATTTAGTTAAAAAAGAAAAAGAGATAAAAAAAATAAAAATAACTAAAAAACAAAACATAAATGACGTTATGGTTGATATAAAAAAGCAGATAGAGATTATAAAAGAAATTATAGAATATTTAAAAAGAGATGAGATTAAGAGATACATATTAGCTAAAAATATAATATATGATGTAATTCAAAAATTTTGGGAAAAAGTAAGTTTTCTTAATCAAAAGAGTAATAATAAAGATATGTATGAAGAATTTAAAAGATATTTTTTAGATAGTACTAAAACCTATTTAAATAGCGACAAAGAAAAAGCGAAATACTACTGTTTTACTTGCGGAAGAAAGGTATCTAGTTTAAAGGAAACATTTGGACTTGCTTGGATAAATAAAATAGGGGTGGATATGTCTAGAAAATCATCCCACTTTTGGAACATGAATGGAGATGCCTATATATGTCCTATATGTAACTTAGTATATTCTTGTGTTCCAGCAGGATTTACTACATTAAATGGAAGAGGAATTTTTATAAATGAAAACTCTAGCATAAAAAATTTAATAAGAATAAATAAACATTCTTTAGATACTACTACATCTATAGATGAATTAGAAGAAGAGAGTTATTTTAATATAGCAGATAGTATTGGACAAGTATCTATAGATAAAAGTGAAAGGGAAACTGAAAATATTCAAATAATAAAGCTTAATTCAGAAAATGAAAGAAGACCTTATACGTTTAATATAATATCTAAAGAAAAGTTAAACATTATATGCAAACATAGAAATATGTTAAAGTCTATGATTAAAATTCATGCTAAGGTAGGAACTAATGAATATATAAATATTTATAGGGAAGTTTTAGACAGAATATATAAGGGTAAGAATTTATTTGACCTTATAAGTAAACTATCATACTTAAAATTAGATGGAAAATTCAATGGACTTCAGTTTATAGAAATGATGCTTAAAATAAATAATAATTTGTTGGAAAGGGGAGAAGAGATAGGTATGGTAAGTGGTAGTATAAATGATAAAGCTATTTATAGTTTTAAATGTAGAGGAGCAGAGCTTAGAAAAGGATATGAAAATAGAAAAGCTTTAAATAAATTAGGAGGAGTATCTTATAGATTATTAAATTCACTTAAAACTAAAAATGTATCTAGATTTATGGATACCATAATTAATTCATATATGTATTTAAACATGGAAATACCAACTAGTTTTATAAATGTGTTAAATGATAAAAATAAATTTCAAACTATAGGATATGCATTTTTAGTGGGATTACAGGGAGAAGAAAAATTTAAAAAAAGTGGGGAGGAAGTAAATAATGATAAATAAGGGATTAACAGCAAGTTTTATATTTGAAGCAGAAAGTGCTAACTATGGAGAAGGTATAGGAAATGTTACAGCACTTAAAAAGATTTCAAGGGGAGATGGAGAAAGTTATAGTTATATATCAAGACAAGCTCTTAGATACAATATAATTAATCAAATGGAGGAAGATAATACTCCTTTAGCTGTAGATGGTTCAGTAATTCAATTTGCTCCAGAAGCTACTATAAAAGACTTTGCTGAAATAGACCTATTTGGATATATGAAAACTAAAAAACCAGCAAGAAATCGTTCAGCTATAGTAAGATTATCCAATGCAGTAGCTTTAGAAAGTTTTAATGCAGATTTAGATTTTTTAACTAATAAAGGATTATTAGATAGATATAATGCTCAGGGAAAAGAACTAAAAGATGGGGGAAATATTGCCCAAAGTGAAATTCATAAGTCTTATTATGCTTATACTATAACCATGGATTTAGATAAAGTTGGAATAGATGAAAATGAAAAAGATGAAAAAGGAAATATTCTTGAAATACCTAATGAAGAAAAAGCTAAAAGGGTAAATAAATTATTGGATACAATTAAATTTTTATATAGAGATATAAAGGGTAGACGTGAAAATTTATCTCCTATATTTGCTATTGGGGGAGTTTATGATATAAAAAATCCTTTCTTTGAAAATAGATTAAAGGTAAAAGAGAATAAAGTGGTAGTAGATATAATAGAAGATTTATATAATATGGATAATAGAATTAAAGAGAATACTTACATTGGATTAATAAATGGAATATTTGAAAATGACAATGAAATAAAAGAAAAATTAAATTCTATAAATATAGGAGAGTTTTTTGAAAAATTACAGTCTAATGTTAATAAATATTATTTAGAAAATAAGTAGGTGATTTAATGAAGGCAATTAGACTAGAAATTTATCAGAACTTAGTTAACTATAAAAAACCTACAAGCTTTCAATTAAAAGAAACATATCCATTGCCACCATATTCAACGGTAATAGGTATGATACATGCTATATGTGGTTTTGAAGAATATAAAGATATGGATGTAAGTATACAAGGAAATTATCATTCTAAGGTCAATGATTTATATACTAGATATGAGTTTGCAGGGGCCACCTTTGAAAAAGGAAGACATAATATAAAACTTTATGGGGACTCAAAATACTATGGTGCTATTAGAGGGGTATCTACTTGCGAATTATTGGTAGATGTAAACTTATTGATCCATATAAAACCTAAAGATGAAACATTACTTAATTTAATATATGAAAATTTAAAATCACCTAAAGAATATATATCTTTAGGAAGAAGAGAGGATATTGCAGTAATAAAAGATGTTAAATTAGTAGATATAGAGCAATCCGAATTAGAAGAAGATACAAGTTTAAAATATGATGCGTATATTCCAATAAAGTATTTTGATTTAGATGATTTTGTATCTAATGCAACTGTTTATAAACTAAATAAAAGTTATAAAAAAGTGTCTATTAAAAAAGGTACAGAAATTAGGCAGTGGAATAAAGTAGAGGTTATTCATGGAGCTATGAGAAAAAATACAATAACAGAAGATACTGAGATATATAAAGATATTTCTTCAGGGGATTTGGTATTTTTTGCATAATAAAGATAGAGGTTTCTCTATCTTTATTATTTACAATTAAAAGTGAAAGGGGAAAGTAATAATGGGAAATCCTTTTCTTGCAAAAACTAAAAATAGGGAAACAATTATAGAACATACTGATAAATTATATAAAAATTTTTTAGATTTAAAGAGAATTTATCCTAATGTAGAAAATTTAGATTGGTACATTTTAAAATTGGCTTGTTTATATCATGATTTAGGGAAAATGAACATAAAATTTCAAAATAAATTGATAAAAAAATTAAATGCTAAAAGTTTAGAAGAGGGTAGAGATGATATTATAGAAGAACTTAAAGATAATTTTTATGAAATAGATGAAATACCTCATGGATATTTAAGTGCTGCTTTTTTACCTAAACAAGAGTTAAAAGAAAAATATAGTAAAGATGAATTAAGAATTTTATATCAAAGTATATATTATCATCATACTAGAGATAAGCTTGAAAACCATGACAATTTAATGATTATAGTTAAAGAAGAATTAAGTAATTATATAGATGAATTCAATTATGATAAAATACCTAAAATAGAAAAGCTTAATCCATCTTTTATAAAATATGTTAAAAGAAGAATTCCAGACGAAAGGGATTCAAATGAAGTTGCTAAACAATACATAGTTACTAAGGGATTATTAAATAAGATTGATTATTCAGCTAGTGGGGATATTGCTGTAGAAATAGAAAATAAAAATTTATTTAAAAAGACCTATGATTATTTAAAAATTGGAGGTTTTAAACCTAATAAACTTCAAGAATATATGATAACTCATCAGGAGGATAATAATATAATAAGAGCATCTACAGGTATTGGAAAAACTGAAGCAGCATTATTTTGGATAGGAAATAATAAAGGCTTTTTTACACTACCTTTAAAAGTATCTATAAATGCCATTTATGATAGAATTGTGGATAAAATAAAATTTGGAAAAGAAAATACTGCATTGTTACACTCAGAAACTTCTCTAGAGTATTTAAAAAGAAATAATAATGAATTAGATAAGGAATATATAAATAAAACTAAACAATTATCACTTCCGCTAACTGTTTGTACATTAGACCAATTAATAGATTTTATATTCAAATATGAAGGATATGAATTAAAATTAGCAACACTTTCTTATTCTAAGCTTGTAATAGATGAAATCCAAATGTATTCTCCAGAGTTAGTAGCATATTTAATAGTAGCGTTAAAGCAAATAACAGAAATGGGAGGAAAGTTTAGTATAGTAACTGCTACATTACCTCCAGTGTTTACACATTTTATAAAAGATAATGTAAAAGATTTAAAAATTCCTGAACCTTTTTATAAAGAAGTAGAAGGAAAGATGCAATTAAGACACAAACTAAACGTTATAAAAGAAGATATAAATGTAGAGCATTTAAAGAAAAATTATAAAGATAAAAAGATTTTGGTTATAGTAAATACAGTAAAAAAAGCTCAGGAAATATATGATGTGTTGCAAAAAGAATTAGTTGAAAACAGTTTAGTAAAAGATAATTATATAAACATGTTACACAGTAGATTTACAAAAGAAGATAGAGGAAAAAAAGAAGACGAAATATTAACTATGGGTAAATTAGAAAATAAACAGTGTGGTATATGGATTACAACTCAAGTAGTTGAAGCAAGCTTAGATATAGATTTTGATTTATTATATACAGAGCTTTCCGATATATCTGGATTATTTCAAAGAATGGGTAGGGTATATAGAAATAGGACTTTAAAAGATAATATTACAAATATTTATGTTTATGTTGGAGCTAATAAGTTCACTTCCGGAATTGGAAATAGTGATAAATCCATAATAGATAAAGATATATTTAATTTATCTAAAGAAGCTTTAATAAATTATGTAGGAAGTAGTGATGGAAAAGAAATTAATGAAGTGGATAAAATGAATTTAGTAGAGAAGGTCTATTCTGTTGAAAACTTAGGAAATACTGAGTATTATAGCAAGATAAAAAATGTAATAGATAAAATGAGTGATATAAAGGCTTTTGAGTATAATAAAAAGGATATTAATTTAAGGAATATAGAAAATACTAATATAATACCTAAAGAGGTTTATGAGGAAAATAAAGATTTTATACAAGAGAATGCAGATTTAATTAACAATACTAATAAATTAAACGCAAGGATAATAGCTAGAAACAATATAAATAAATTTGTGATTTCTATACCTACGTATGAATTTAAACGTGCTAATGAAAATGGATATATTCATGATTTTGTTGAAATAAGTGAAAAGGTAGAAATACCTGTGATGGCTTATAAATATAGCAATGCAAAAGGTCTTGAAAGACCTAAAGAAAATATGAAAGAATTTAATGAACAAAATCAATTTATGTAGAGTTTAGGTGATTATATGAAATTTAATTTAGATAATTTTAAAACTCAAGGGGTAAAAATAAATTATTATTATGTGTGTAAAAGAAAATTATGGTTATTTTCAAAGGGAATAACTATGGAACAGAATAGTGACAGGGTGTTAAGTGGAAAATTAGTACATGAAAATTCTTATAAAAGGAGTAAAAATAAAGAAGTATTAATAGATGATATATTAAGGCTTGATATATTAGAAGATGATTATGTTAAAGAAGTAAAGATAAGTAGTAAGATGCCTATACCAGATAAAATGCAGTTAGTTTATTATTTATTTTATTTAAAAAATATAGGTATATACAAAAAAGGTATGATAAAGTATGTAAAAGAAAAGAGAATTGAAGAAATAGAGCTTACTAAAGATTTAGAAGAAGAAATAAAAAGAACTTTAATAGATATTAAAAATATAGAAAATAGTAATTGTCCTCCTAAATTAATAAGATTACCTTATTGTAGAAAATGTTCATATTATAATTTTTGCTTTGTAAGGGAGGAGGATGATTAATGTTTAAGGATTATTATATATTTAATAATGGAAGAATAAAACGCAAAGATAATACTATATATTTTTTAAATAAAGATGGTAGCAAAAGAGCATTACCTATAGAACAAGTAGATAAAATACATTTATTTGGTGAAGTAGATTTAAATACTAAACTTTTAAATTACATTAGCAGATATGGTGTTATATTTAATTTTTATAATTATTATGGGTATTACTCTGGAAGTTATTATCCAAGGGAGAAGAATGTTTCAGGATTTTTATTAGTAAACCAAGCAATACATTATCATTATTATGACAAAAGATTATATTTAGCAAAATGCTTTATAGAAAGTGCAGCACATCATATACTTAGAAATTTGAGAAGATATAAAGATAAAACTAGTAATCTTATGGAGAAGATACAAATTGAAAGAGAAAATGTAAAAAAGGCGAATACAATTCAGGTGCTTATGGGTGCAGAAGGAAGAATGAGAAAAATATATTATGAGGCATTTAATAGTATATTGAAAAAAGATATATTCCAATTTAAAAAAAGGGAAAAAAGGCCACCTACAGACCCAATAAATGCATTAATATCATTTGGGAATAGTCTTATGTATACTACAGTTTTGGGTGAGATATATAAAACTCAGTTAAATCCTACAGTAAGTTATTTGCATGAGCCTTCTACTAAAAGATTTTCTTTAAGTTTGGATTTAGCTGAAATATTTAAACCTTTGATAATAGATCCAATTATATTTAATCTGGTGAATAATAACATTATAAGAAATAAAGACTTTTTATTTGAAGAGGGAATTTGTTTTTTAAATGAAGAAGGAAGAAAAAAATTCATTTTAAATTATGAGAAAAAACTTCACACAACTGTTAAACATAGAAGCTTAAATAGAAAGGTTTCTTATCAGATGTTTATTAGATTAGAGTGTTATAAATTAATAAAACATCTAATAGGTGATGAAAAGTATAAAGCGTTAAAGGCTTGGTGGTGATATAATGTTTGTAATACTTACATATGATGTGGAAGAGAAAAGGATAAATAGAGTTAGAAAATTACTTAAAAAATATTTAACATGGACTCAAAATTCTGTTTTTGAAGGTGAAATAACAGAAGGTAAACTTCATAAGTGTTTATGTGAAATAGATAAGATAGTAAATAGAAATTCGGATTCAGTATATATATACATTGTAAAGAATTCTAAAAATATAACAAAAAGTGTAATAGGAATTGAGAAAAGTTTTAATGATTTATTCTTGTAAAGTAAAGTTTTATTTGTAAATCTGCAGTAAAGGTAAAATTTAAAAAAACCACTTCTAATTATTGATTTAACTAAATTAGAGTGATGTTTTTTAAAATACCTAAAAACATTATCGAAGGTTTACTGCAAAAACTTTAAATTTATGATATACTTGATATGGAACAAACTTAGTGATTTCAATGCTTTGGCTGTATTTAAAATTTAGGGGGGCTTTATATTAACTATGTGATATGTAAATTACGATATTTAAGCCAGAACCACTGCATTGGGCACGGTTTTATATTAACTATGTGATATGTAAATTATTTAGAAGCTACTAGACAACTTAAAGCAAATACAGTTTTATATTAACTATGTGATATGTAAATGTTATAACTAAGAGTATGGAGGATATTGGTTTAGAGGTTTTATATTAACTATGTGATATGTAAATTCTATTGCAGCAGGTGGATTTTTAGCAATGGCAACTGTTTTATATTAACTATGTGATATGTAAATACTGGTGATATGAATTTAAGTAATGTAGAACACATTGTTTTATATTAACTATGTGATATGTAAATACATACTTGCATCTTCTTCGCTTGCTAATTTACTTATAGTTTTATATTAACTATGTGATATGTAAATGTATATTGGTTATTTTCAACTTCTTTTAAGAGTTCTAGTTTTATATTAACTATGTGATATGTAAATCTTATATGCCGAACTGATTTATTGTGTTCTATAACTCGTTTTATATTAACTATGTGATATGTAAATCCTGTGGTAATACTTCCACTATTTTCATCGACATAAGTTTTATATTAACTATGTGATATGTAAATCCAAAGATAGCAGAAATAGAAGAATTTAAAGAAATAATGTTTTATATTAACTATGTGATATGTAAATCCGATAATATTGGAAATATAACAATAGGGGTTAATGAGTTTTATATTAACTATGTGATATGTAAATATCGCTTTATAATTTCTTGTATCTTTTTCAAATATTAGTTTTATATTAACTATGTGATATGTAAATTCTTTATATATTAGTCGCGGTAGCAATTTTAAATAATTGTTTTATATTAACTATGTGATATGTAAATTAAGAATAGATATATAAAATATGTAAATTAATTAAACAGTTTTATATTAACTATGTGATATGTAAATGGAATTGACGTTGGCTACAGCCATACAAAAGTATAGTTTTATATTAACTATGTGATATGTAAATCCAATTAGCATGTGTGGGAACTTATTCATATCTACTATGTTTTATATTAACTATGTGATATGTAAATTCTTTTATGTTATTCATTGTTTATTCCTCCAGCACGTTTTATATTAACTATGTGATATGTAAATCATGTCGCTTATAGTTAGTTACTATTTTATTTACTATGTTTTATATTAACTATGTGATATGTAAATATAGTATATGGTATTGCAAGTGCTTTGGGAATTTACGTTTTATATTAACTATGTGATATGTAAATCGATCACTCTACGCATGTTGTACGAGTTGGAGGCGTGCGTTTTATATTAACTATGTGATATGTAAATGGAGAAAATGAAGAGGATAACGAAAATTTGTATGCTAGGTTTTATATTAACTATGTGATATGTAAATCTAAAGAAGATATAGAAAATGTAGACAAGAAAGTAGATAGTTTTATATTAACTATGTGATATGTAAATTACACACACATCTAAAAACTTATACAGCAACCTCCTAGTTTTATATTAACTATGTGATATGTAAATCTCTCAACTCAATTAATGTCATGATAGCGTAGTTGGCGTTTTATATTAACTATGTGATATGTAAATACAAAAGATACAATGGAAAGAATTGCTATTGCTCTTGTTTTATATTAACTATGTGATATGTAAATGAAGGAGACAACGGGGTATATGTAGTAGACGGATGGGGTTTTATATTAACTATGTGATATGTAAATTCTTTAGTAAGATACACGCTGCTGTAGAAACTTGTATTGTTTTATATTAACTATGTGATATGTAAATTAAAGATATACTACCAATTTTAAAGAAAATAAAAACGTTTTATATTAACTATGTGATATGTAAATTTGTATATATTGTTATAATTTCTGTATTAAGTGTATTGTTTTATATTAACTATGTGATATGTAAATAAATGTTACAGAGTATAAAACTACTTATCAACTTGAGTTTTATATTAACTATGTGATATGTAAATTGTCTATATTGTAAAATAACTTTTCAAATTTGAAAAGTTTTATATTAACTATGTGATATGTAAATCACTTCATTAGAATCTTTATTAGTTGGAATATTTAATGTTTTATATTAACTATGTGATATGTAAATATGTCGTAGGTAGGAATAATCCCTCCATCGTGATAATGTTTTATATTAACTATGTGATATGTAAATTGGTGTTTTTTAAAGTTTGTGTTTTACTTTTTAGGGGTTTTATATTAACTATGTGATATGTAAATTCGTTATCTGGAATATGCATAAAAGATAGCAGATTTATGTTTTATATTAACTATGCGATATGTAAATTTATTTATATTATATAATATGTGTCAGAATAAAAAGTTTTATATTAACTATGTGATATGTAAATTTGTATCTGTTGCAAATCTTCTCAAAATCATTGCTAAGTTTTATATTAACTATGTGATATGTAAATGATGATCCATACCTCTATGAATTTTTCTGTTACATCTGTTTTATATTAACTATGTGATATGTAAATTGATATATTGAAAGGTGGATTAGTGATTATTACATCAAGTTTTATATTAACTATGTGATATGTAAATCTTCTTATTGCTATTTTCATTTGACCATCCTTTCCTTTGTTTTATATTAACTATGTGATATGTAAATTTATGGAATGGTAAAGGAACAGTACAAGTAATCCCTAGTTTTATATTAACTATGTGATATGTAAATAATGAAAATGATTATGAGAGTTTTGGATTTGGTGATGTGTTTTATATTAACTATGTGATATGTAAATTATCCTTTTTTATAAAACATGAGTGAGTGGAGATACGTTTTATATTAACTATGTGATATGTAAATTTTAGTGATGAACTTAGAAAAAATATTAATCAAGAATGTTTTATATTAACTATGTGATATGTAAATAAGGACATGGTATAAATGTCAAGATTAAAATGTAACTTTTTGATCATTTAAGAATGTAGTTTTTTACTCATCGTCATCTTTAAAATGATCTTTTAAGCGATAAGATTTTCCATTAATAGGTACAACATGAGCATGGTGCAATATTCTATCCAAGATAGCATTTGCAATAACAGGATCATAGAAAATATCATCCCATGCATTGAAATTTATATTAGTCGTTAAAATTGTACTTTTTTTCTCATATCGCATATCAATGAGTTGGAAAAATAATTTAGAGTCTTCTTTATCTATCGGTAGATAGCCTAGTTCATCGATTATTAGGAGCTTATACTTACTAAAATGTTTAAGTCTAGAATCTAATCGATTCTCTAAATTTGCACGTTTTAATTGCTGCAATAAATCATGACATTTAATAAAGTATGTACTATATCTACGTTTTGCTGCCGCAATTCCTATAGATGTGGCAAGATGCGTTTTTCCTACTCCGCTAGGACCTAGGAATACTATATTTTCTTGTGTATCTAGAAACCGTAACGTTAAAAAATCTAATATCTGCTCTTTATTAATACTAGGTTGAAAGCTGAAATCAAAGTCTTTAACCTCTTTTTTATGAGGAAAAGCGCCTACTTTTACCATAGATTTAATCATATTGGCTTCTTTAAAATCTATTTCATAAGCTGTAAGCTTAATAAGAGCATCAACAAAGGATAAATTATTTTTGGTAGAAAAATCAATGACTTCGTCTAAATGATTAATCATTTGTTTAAGTTTTGTAAGCGTCAAAAATTAAGTATCTAGAAAACATACCATCTCATTGATAAACTTAAGTAAAAGATTATCAATGGGAGGTTTACTTATGTATAAAAAATTAGATAATGATGCTTGGGAGGAATATTTAAATAAATTTAACTCTGTTAAAGATACAATAACAGTGAAAGATTTCTGTGCTGAGAATAACCTTAATAAGAGTCAATTTTATTACCATAAAAAAAGAGTAGAAAAGGCAATTGAAAGTAAAGAACCTGTTTTTCAGCCTATTTCTTTGAATAGTAAAGTTGATAATACTAAAGAAAATAAATCTACATTAAAAGAAGTAAAAATTAATGTAGGCAATGCTAATATCCTTATTCCTGTTAGCGAAGCTACTTTAATAACAGCAATAATTAAGGAGTTAATTCTAAAATGTTAAATATAGATAAGGTAGAAAAAGTCTATCTTGCCTGCGGTTATACGGATTTAAGAAAAAGTATTGATGGTTTAGTTATGATAGTGCAAAACCAATTTAAGTTAGATCCTTTTGATAAAGCACTATTTGTTTTTTGCAACAAGAAAATGGATAAATTAAAAATTCTTCACTTTGACGAAGGTTTTTGGCTATATTATCACCGTTTAGAAGCTAATCGCTTCAAATGGCCAGCGACAGCTGCCGATGCATTAAAGATTAATATTGATGAATTACGTTGGCTTTTAAAAGGCTATGAAGTAAGAACAAAATCTAAATTTAAACCTGTAAAAGCAAGTAACTATTATTAAAAAAATATCAACTTTGAACCCTTGAAGTATAGTAATTTCAAGGGTTTTGTGGTATAATAGAAATATCAAATAAAGCTAAAGGGGTAACTATGAGTCACGAATTTTTAACTAATGAGCTTGATGAAAATACAAAAGCATTAATTGAAAAAATGGAAAATGAAATTAATGAAAAAGATAAAGAATTAAGCTCAAAAGATGAAGAAATAAGAAAACTTAAAAATGAATTAGAATTCTTAAAAGGTGTTATATCTAATAGAAATAGAAAGATATTTGGAGCATCCAGTGAACAAGTAGATGTTAATCAATTATCTTTTTTTAACGAGGCTGAAAAACATAGTGATTCAAAGGTAGAAGAACCTACTTTAGAGGAAATTACATATAAAAGAGCTAAGAAAAGCAATTATACTGGAAAGAAAGATAATTTAGCTAATTTGGAAAGAGTTGTTGTTGAACATAAATTAGAAGGTGAGGATCTTAACTGCAGAGAATGTGGTAAAAAGCTTACTCCTATCGGAGTTAAATCTAGAAAAGAGATTGTTAAATACATTCCTGCTAAATTAATAATTGAGGATCATGTTATTTATAGCTACGCTTGTAAAACATGCGAAAGAGCCACTGGTGAAAGTAAAATAATTTCACCAGAAGCCCCTAAAACAATTTTTTATAATAGCATGGCCTCAAATGAGTTAATTGCACATACTCTAATACTTAAATATCAACATGCAATGCCACTATATAGGCAAGAAACTTACTTTGATATGATGGGAGCTACTCTTTCAAGGCAAACTCTATGCAATTGGACTATGTCTGCAGCAGATGCTTTAGAGCCGATATATAACCATATGAAAAAAGAATTGCTTAGCCGTAATTACATTCATGCTGATGAAACTACTCTTAAAGTAATTAATGATAATGGCAAAGATTCTAAATCTAAAAAGTACATGTGGTTATATATGAGTAATACTAACTCTAAGCCTGTGATCTTATATGATTACCAAAGCACTAGATCAAGCTCTTGCCCTAAAAATTTCTTAGGAGATTTTAAAGGTTTTCTCCAAACGGATGGATATAATGGATACAATTCCGTTAGCGGAGCTACAAGAGTATATTGCTTGGCTCACATAAGAAGATATTTTCATAATATAATAGTAGATTTAGATGAAGAAGCCCTAAAAAATTCTAGAGCAATAATAGGGTTTAATTATTGTGAGCAAATTTATAAACTTGAAAAAGAACTTAGAGAATCTTATTCAAATGATGAAAATTATTATGATATTAGATTTAAAATAAGAACTGAGAAACTAGCTCCAATTATAGATAACTTTATTGATTATGTTGAAAGAGAAATAAAAGATGCTCTTCCAAGAAGTCCGTTAGGTAAGGCACTTGAGTATGCTAAAAAGCATTTACCAGGATTAAAAAATGTATTATTAGATGGTTCTCTAGAAGTTGATAATAATGCTGCGGAAAGAGCAATTAAGCCTTTCGTTATAGGAAGAAAAAATTTCTTATTTGCTAACACTGCTAAGGGTGCAACTGCAAGTAGCAATATTTATAGTATTGTTGAAACTGCCAAGGCTAATAATTTAGTTGTAGAAAGGTACTTAGTCTATCTATTTGATAATCTATCAAAGATAGATATATACGATAGCGAAAGCTTAGAGAATCTTATGCCTTGGAATGATAAGATTCCTGAAAATATGAAAATTAAAGATAAAAAATAAATTAATCCTAGTAAAGCATATTCTTGCCTTACTAGGATATTTTAATACTATTCTTGGAATTATTAAAGGTGCTAAAACTTTGACGCTTACAAAAATCAACAGAAATAGGTGGGGAATTTATAATTCCATTGGTAGGTGCTAGTACAATTATGGGTTATGTGGAAGGATATAATTATAATGAACCAATTTTAGTTATTGGTAGAGTTGGAACTCATGGAGTTATTCAGAGATTCAATAGTAAGGTATGGGCTTCAGATAATACATTAGTTATTAAATCAAAATACTATGAATATACTAATCAAATATTAAAAACTATAGATTATAGTTCATTAAATAGAGGTTCTACACAACCGTTAATTACGCAAACTGATATTAAAAATCAAAAAGTTGTAATACCTGTATGTGATAAACTGCTGGATTTTGAAAAATTAGTAGGGAGTCTATATATATTAGTTAATAATAATTTAATAGAAAATGATAATTTAATAAAATTAAGAGATACTTTACTCCCAAAACTCATGTCAGGAGAAATAAGAGTACCACTAAAATAATTGAAAATTGAAAATGGAGAATGGAGAATTGTTTAATAAATTAAAGAAGAATTGAAAATTATTAAAAGTTAATTTTCAATTTTCAACTCTCAATTCTCAACTCAAAAAAGGGGTGTTGTTTAATGAAATTTGGAATGCGTAAACCTAGTTTAAAGAAAAGAATATCAGCAAGAACAAGCATTAAAAGACAGATTATTCATAGGGCAGGATTTAAAATGCCAAGAGGTTGGGGATGGCTTAGAGATCCTAAAAAATATGCTTATAACAAGGTTTATAATAGAACTACTTTTGATATTTTTAAGTTACTTAAAAAATTGTTTGAATGAAAAAATATATAATGGAGGGTGAGAAGTTAATTTAATTTTCAACTCTCAATTTTAAAAAGGGGTGTTTATACAATAGTGAATGAAAACATAGAACCAAAAGAAGGGAAAATACTTTTTTATAAAGCTGAGGATGGAAATATAAATTTAGGAGTTTTATTCTCAGGAGAAACCGTTTGGCTTACTCAAGCTCAAATGGCTGAATTATTTGGAAAAACGAAGCAAAATATAAGTTTGCATATAAATAATATATTTACTGAAGGTGAATTGGATAAGGATTCAGTTGTCAAGGAATACTTGACAACTGCTAATGACGGTAAAAAATATAAAACAAAATATTATAATCTTGATGTTATTATATCCGTAGGATATAGAGTTAAGTCTATCCAAGGTACTCAATTTAGAATTTGGGCTACTAAAACTTTGAGAGAATTTATTATAAAGAGCTTTGTATTAGATGATGAAAGATTAAAGAATGGTGTTCATTTTGGAAAAGACTATTTTGATGAACTTTTAGAACGCATTAGGGAGATAAGAGCTTCTGAAAGAAGATTTTATCAAAAAATTACAGATATATATGCAGAGTGTAGTATTGATTATGATAAAAATTCACAAGTAACTAAAACTTTTTATGCTACAGTACAAAATAAACTACATTGGGCAATTACAGGACATACAGCAGAAGTGGCAAAAAAATTAGCTGAAGGTGAATATGAAAAGTTTAGGATAGAACAAGATAGGTTGTATGAATCAGATTTTGATAAAGAAATTAAGAGTTATTTAAAAGGTTATAAATAAACATAAAAAGGGGGATGTGTTTTGAGTTTTATGGAAAATTTTACAGAGGATTTATTGGAAGAAGCAGCCATAGAGATATTTCAGGACATGGGTTATAGCTATATTTTTGCTCCTGATATATCCTGTGATGGGGATTATCCAGAAAGACAAGATTATAAAGAAGTTATTTTAAAGGATAGAGTAAAGGATGCTTTATTTAAAATTAATAGAGATTTACCTAATGAAGCTCTTGAAGATGCCTATAGACAAATTATAACTTTTAACAGTCCAATTCTTATAGAAAATAATAGGCATTTTCATAAACTTTTAACAGAAGGTATAGAAGTTTCTTATATGGAAAAAGGACAAATAAGAACTAAGAGAGCCTATATTGTAGATTTTGAAAATAAAGATAATAATGAGTTTTTAGTGACAAATCAATTTACCATTATTGAAAAAGAAGAGAGAAGGCCTGATTTAATAGTTTTTATAAATGGTATTCCTTTAGTTGTTATTGAACTTAAATCTGCTTCAGATGAAAATGTGGGAACCCATAATGCTTATAATCAAATCCAAACTTATAAAAGAGACATACCATCTTTATTTAACTATAATGCCTTTTGTGTAATATCTGATGGAATTAATGCAAAGGCTGGAACTATAACATCTAATGAAGAAAGGTTTATGAATTGGAGAACCATAGATGGAGAAAATATCGAATCTTTAGCTGTTCCTCAGTATGAAGTTTTATTTAAAGGTATGTTTGAAAAAGACAGACTTCTTGATATAATTGAAGATTTTATTTTGTTTCAAGAGTCTAAAGAAGAAGAAAAAGATTTAGATGGTAATAAAATAGGAGATAAAAAAACTATAATAAAAATACTTGCTGCATATCATCAATATTTTGCTGTTAAAAAAGCATTAGCCAAAACTAAAGAAGCTACAAGTGCTAATGGAGATAGAAAAATAGGTGTTGTTTGGCATACTACAGGTTCAGGAAAGAGCTTTACTATGGTGTTTTATACGGCACTTTTAGTAAAAAAATTTAATAACCCAACTATAGTAGTTATAACAGATAGAAATGATTTGGATGATCAGCTATATACTACCTTCTCAAAATCAGAAGATTTGTTAAGACAAACCCCAAAACAAGCTGATGTAAGGAAATTAACAGATGAACAGAAAGCTAAGCAAGCTAAAGAAAACACCAAAGAAATTAATGGACTTTATGATTTGTTAAATGATAGAGAATCTGGTGGCATTATATTTACAACTATTCAAAAGTTTAAACCAGACTTTGATTTACCTGCCTTCATTCCACGGGCAGGTAAACCTGCCCATGAAATGAAGGCAAGTTTAACAGATAGAAGAAATGTAATAATTATTGCAGATGAAGCGCATAGAAGCCAGTATGGATTGGAAGCAAAAACAGATACGAAAACAGGTGAAGTAAAATATGGATATGCTAAATATTTAAGAGATGCACTGCCTAATGCTTCTTTTATAGGTTTTACAGGAACACCAATTGAAAGTGAGGATAAATCCACGCCAGCAGTATTTGGACATTACATAGATGTTTATGATATGACAAGAGCTGTGGAGGATGAAGCTACTGTTAAAATATATTATGAAAATAGGGTAATAAAACTTGAAAGTGATGATGCGGAGCTTAAAAAGATAGATGAAGAGTTTGAAGAAATAACAGAAGGTCAAGAAGAGAATGAAAAGGAAAAGAATAAATCCAAATGGTCAAGGCTTGAAGCAGTAGTTGGATCACCTAATAGAATTAAAAAACTTGCACTGGATATTGTAAATCACTATGAGGAAAAATCTAAAATCATAGATGGAAAAGCAATGATTGTGTGTATGAGCAGAAGAATTTGTGTGGATTTATATGATGCAATTATAAAATTGAGACCAGATTGGCATAGTGATGATTTGGACAAGGGTAAAATTAAAATTGTTATGACAGGAAGTGCTGGGGATGAGGAAAGACTTCAAAAGCATATTGGAGGAAAGCAAAGAAGAGATACTCTTGCTAAAAGAATGAAGGATAATGGTGATGAGTTAAAAATAGTTATTGTTCGTGATATGTGGCTTACAGGTTTTGATGTTCCTTCTATGCATACTATGTATATTGATAAGCCTATGAAAGGTCACAATTTAATCCAAGCAATTTCAAGGGTTAATAGAGTTTTTAAAGATAAAGCAGGTGGAGTTATAGTTGATTATCTAGGTATTCTTGAAAGTCTTAAAAAGGCATTAAATGAGTATACAGATAATGATAGAAAAAATACTGGAATAGATACTTCTGCCGCAGTAATGGTTATGCAGGAAAAGCTTGAAATATTACAAAATATAATGCATGAATTTGACTATTCAGATTATATGGGTACATCACAGGTAGCAAGAATTAGAGCTATTACTGGTGGAATGAACTTTATTTTAGGAAAACCAGAAAAGGAGCAAAAGGAGTTTAAACAAATAGCAGTAGAACTTGCAAAAGCTCATTCTTTATGTGCAGCTACAACTGAGGGAAGAGAATGTGCACTTGAAGTAAGTTATTTTAAAGCAGTAAAAGCAAGTCTTACAAAACTTCAAGAAAAAAAGGTTCAGAAAAAATCTAAAAAAGAAATAGAAGAAAGAGTAAATCAAATGCTCCAGCGTTCCATAATATCAGAAGAAGTTATAGATGTATTTGATGTTATGGGTATGGAAAGACCTGATATTTCAATTTTATCTGAAGAGTTTCTTGAAGAAATAAAAAATATTAAATATAAAAATTTAGCTGCAGAAATGCTCAAAAAACTACTTGAAGGAAATATAAAGACCATGGAGAGAAAAAACCTTGTAAAGTCAGAAAAGTTCTCAGAAAAGCTTAAAAAAGCACTAAATAAATATAGAAATCAAGCCATAACTAATGTAGAAGTTATAGAAGAACTTTTAAAAATGGCAAAGGAAATGAAAAAAGATGCAGAAAATGAAAAAGATTTAGGAATGAATGAGGATGAAATTGCTTTTTATTATGCTTTAACTGCCGATGATGCTGTAAAGCAATTTATGGAAGATGATGTCTTAAAGAAAATAGCCCATGAATTAACTAGAGCTATTAGAAGAAATGTAACTATTGATTGGAGTGTAAGAAAAAGTGCCCAAGCAGGTATGAGAAGAATTATAAAAAGACTTCTAAAAAAATATGACTATCCACCAGAACAAGCTAAAAATGCATTGAAAACTGTAATGAGACAAGCAGAATTAATGTGTGGTAATGTGGAAAGTTATGAATATTATGAAGAAGTAGCAGAAAATGAAGGGGAGTATAGGGTTTAAAATTATGAAACTAAGATAGAAAAGATAAGTTTAAAATATATTTAAGAACGGATTATAGTGATTTACATTAGGAGGTATATAAAATGGAAGAATTAATAGAGGTTTTACAAGAAATTAGAAATGGTATAAATGACATGAATTTTAATATAGAGCAACTTAAAGAATCTGTTGAAGAATTAAAAGGTATAGGTGTGTATAATTCTATTTCAGATGTTTGTGATAAATTAGATGATGTATATTCATCTGTAACTTCAATTGAAATAGATATGCCATAAATATACTATTTAGAAAAGTTGGTTTAAACTGTTGTTATGGGTATGGGGGACGGTTAATGAAATTTCACCATAGTATTGGTGAAATTTCATTAACCGTCCCTTGTTATATTGTATTTCTGTGAATAAATAAGTCTTTAGCTGTTAAAGTTGAATTTTGATTGTTTTTTAAATATAAAAATAGGGTATGGTAATAATTTGTATTATTAATTTCATCATATTGATTCAAAGATTTTAACGATTTATGACAATATTCTTTTAAATTAATTTCTTTATTTATAAAAGAAATTAAATCATAAAACTGTAATTCTTCATAAAAAACTATGTGATAATTAGGTTTTAATATCTTCCCTAACTCTAAAGCCTTTAAAGATTGAATATAATATTTTTTGAATTCTAAAAGATTTATAAATGACTTACTTATGGCAAGCTTTATATTATTTTTTATTAAAAATTTTTCCCACGTATATTTTGCTTTGTTTATATCAAGATTTATATCATTAAAGTCATAAAGCATTATTATATTATTTTTATAATATATAGAATTTTTACCTTGAAATAAGTTTGTTATGTTTTTGCTTAAATAGTTATTTTTCTTACCATTTAAATTATAGTTTGAAATATCAAATGAAAAAACATAAAAGTATTTTCCTAAATTATGTTTAATATTTTTAAGCCTATCTGATAATATTTTAGAGTTTAAAATTTTATCTTCCAATAAGTCCAATAGTAAATTTTCGTAGGCTATATTATCAATATTATTATATAAGTTATTTTTTTTAATTTCCATTCCTATTATTTTACTAATCAATTTCAATGTATCGTTATCATTATCAGAAAAAGGTTTGTTAGAAGATAAAGCTAATAAGTAACCAGTTACTTTTTCATCAATTGTAACTTTGCAAACTAATTTTATTACAGGATTTTCACCACATATAACTTCAAAGGTATCATGATTTTTAGAAGCTTTTTTTAAATTTATAATTTTGTTTACTGCAACTATAAAATCATAGGAGCAATATCCATTCTTTATATTTTCCTTCCAATAGATATCAGTTATATCATAAGAATTGGAATAAGCTATTATTTTAAAACTATTATCTATTAAAATTAAGGGATTGTCTAATAGCTTTGAAGAAATTTCTATTATTTTATTTAAGCTATTTTCTTTAAGAATAGAATCTAAAAGAATAGCAGAATTATTTATTATCTCTAAATTATTAAATAAGAAATCCTTTGATTTATTAAATACTTCATAGATATCTTGATCACCATTGAGTTCTATTATATTATTGCAAGATGTATTAAATAATTTATCTATAGGAATATGTGCATCATTTATAAGCAATAGATTACAATAATTTGATTTGTATATTTCTTTTGGCAAATAAGAAGTTTTACCTACATATAAAATATCAGTTAAAAATATATTCTGATGTTTAGTTATAAGTTTGGTATCTACTATTTTTGAGGGCTTATTATTCATAAAAATATTTCTACTAATGTCTTTAAAATAATTATAAATATCATAAAAGTTTGAGTTCATGATAATACTCCTTTTTAATATATTATAGTGCATTGTGCACAAATTACACAATGGTTTTTGTAAATAACATATATAGGAATAAAAAGATATATATGTTATATTATTGACAAATATATAGGGAGGAGATTTATATGAAGTATGAAAATCTTTTTAAGAAAGGCAAAATAGGAAAATTAGAAATTAAAAATAGAATAGTTATGCCAGCTATGGGTACATCATTAGCTACTTCAACAGGAGAAGCATCAGATGAAATTATAAAATATTATGAGGAAAGGGCTAAAGGTGGATGTGGCCTTATAATAACAGAAATAACAAGAATAGATAATGAAACAGGAATAGGAACGCCTAATCAGCTATGTGCTACAGATGCATATCAAGTCCCAAGATTAGAAAAATTAGCAAGAGCCATACATAGACATGATTCGAAGATATTTCTTCAATTGCATCACCCAGGAAGACAGTCACATGGAGAACTAATAGGTGGGAAACAAATAGTAGCGCCAAGTTCAATAACTTGTAAAACAATTGGAGAAGAGCCAAGAGAATTAACAATAAAAGAGGTAGAAGAGTTAGTAAAAAAATTTATTAAAGGAGCTAAAATAGCTGAAATGTCAGGTATTGATGGAGTAGAATTACATGCTGCCCATGGTTACTTAATTGGACAATTTATAAGTCCTTTAACAAATATTAGAACAGATAAATATGGCGGAGATTTCAAAAGACGAATGAATTTTATAACTGAAATTATATTAGGAATAAAACGCGTATGTGGAAAAGATTTTCCTATTTCAGTAAGAATAGATGGAGATGAATTTGTAGAAGGAGGATTAACCTTAGAAGAATCAGTTAAAGCATGTGTTTATTTAGAAAGTATAGGAGTAGATGCTATAAATGTAAGCTCAGGTACATACGAATCAGGAGTAACCATTATAGAACCTATTTCATATCCTCAAGGTTGGAAAAGACATCTTGCTCAAACCATAAAAGATTCTATAAATATACCTGTTATTGCTTGTGATGTTATAAGAAAACCAGATTTTGCAGAAAAATTAATTGAAGAGAGAAATGTAGACTTTGTAGCTATAGGCAGAGGACTTTTAGCTGATGCTGAATGGGGTAAAAAAGCAAAAGAAAGAAGAGAAAAAGAAATAAGACCGTGTATATCTTGCTTATATTGTATAGAACAATTATCTAAAGGATCTTGTACTAAATGTGCTGTAAATCCTCGTATGGGCAGAGAATTAGAATATAATAAAATTGAGAAAAATGGCGAAGGAAGATTAGTTGTAGTTATAGGAGGAGGACCTGCAGGAATGGAGGCTGCAAGAATCTCTGCATTAAAAGGCTTTAAAGTTATTTTATTTGAAAAAAAAGATGTACTTGGAGGAAGCGTTTATTTAGGAAGTAAGCCACCTTTAAAGGAAAAATTAAATTGGCTTCTTGATAATATGGAATATCAAATAAAAGAATTAGGAGTGGAAATAAGATTAAATACATCACCAACTATAAAAGATTTAGAAGAATTAAATCCATATGCCGTATTTTTAGCTACAGGTGCTGAATCAATTGTTCCTAATATACCTGGAATAAATAAAGAAAATGTATATACAGTAATTGACGTATTAGAGGAAAAGATTAAAATTATCAATAGCAATGTAGTTGTTATAGGATCAGGACTTACTGGACTTGAAACAGCAGAATATATTGCTGATAAAGGAAATAAAGTTACAGTAATTGAAATGCTTGATAAAATAGGAGGAGATGCCTATGCATCGAATTTATATGATGTAACTTCAAGACTTAAAAAATATGGAGTGGAATTTCTAACTTCTACTAAATTAATAGGCATAGAAGATGAAAATATTAAAGTGGAAAGTACAATAAATGGTGAAGTAAGTACTATAAAAGCAGACAACGTAATTCTTTCACTAGGGGTTAGATCAAGAAGAGAACTATTAGACGAATTAGAAGAACATTTCTCAATTGTAAAAGTTGTTGGAGACACATATAAACCTGGAAGAATAGCTAATGCTATACATACAGGTTTTGAAAAAGCTTACGTGTTAGAATAATAGTTATGTAAAAATATAGTATTCTTGTTATTAGATGAAGTTTAAGATTATATCTGATAACAAGAATACTATTTCTTCATAAGCGTATACTGTGGGATTACTTATTCTAGAATACATATGTACTTCTTTAGTTAAATCAAATAGTTTTGCTACATGATCAGGATCTTCATATTTATAGGTGATACTTTGAAATATAGGGAGAACCCTTGCTTCTCCAGGTTTTGGATTATAACCTCCTTGTACACAAATTGTTCCTTTGCCCCAATTTTTATTCATAAAAATAGCCTGCTTTATACTTTGCTTATAGTTTGCTGGGTTTTATAGGGCCAGTCCCTCAACCGCTCTTGATAAGATGTTTTTCAATTATTTAAGTTACAATGTATTGCTACTTTAAAAATAAGGTAATTAAAAAATATTTTAAATATAGAATAATATCTTAAATTAAATAATAATTAATTTTCAACATGAAACATACAGATATAATGAAATATATGGTATAATAACATCGATTTGTAAAATAAAATGTAAAATATAAGGATGTGAATATACTTGAAAAAGTTTAATATTTTTAGAAAAAATGCATGTTCTGAAAACAAGCAATGTTATGAGGCAAATAATATTATTGAATATGTAGAAGAGAAAATGAAAGGCAATAAAACTCCAGAGCCAAAGGTTCAATATCCTATACATGTTAAATTATTAAATAATTATAAAAAACTTTTTTCTAATGAAGAAATTATGTCATCTTCAGCAAAAAATTTATTAGATATAAATGCATCTTTAAGTGATTTTGATGTAGAAATGTCTAGTATTTCCCATGAATTAATTGATTTTGCAGAAAAAATGTCACAACTTAGCGAATCAAATCTAGCAGTAGTAGAGGAAATTACAGCTAGTATGAATCAAGTTAATCATACTATAGAAGATACTTCTAAAACTTTAGAACATCTATCCATATCTTCTAAGGATTTAATAGAGGAAAATCATAAAAGTCTTACTGAAATTGAAGATATCAATAATTTAAAAGAAGAAGTAATGAATAATGCAAATATTATGAGCAGTCAAACAAATCTATTAGCTTTAAATGCATCCATTGAAGCTGCACGTGCAGGAGAACATGGTAAAGGATTTGCGGTAGTGGCTCAAGAGATTCGTAAATTAGCGGATGATACCAAAGGAAGTCTTCAAAATATGAGGAATTTTGTAAGTAACATCCAAAATACCTCTAGAGAAGGAAAAAAGAGTATGGATAATACAATATCTTCTACGGAAAAGATGAGTAAAAAAATTGATGCTATAACGTATACTACAAAAAGTAATGTGGACATGCTTGAGAACTCAGTTAAAAGTATATATGAAATTAATGAAGCTATGAGTGGCATAAATGTAGCTGCAACAGAAATCAATAAAGCTATGGATACATCTACTCAGGATGCAGAAAAATTAAGCCTTATGACCAATACTATTCATGATGATGCATTGAAAAGTGCAAATTATGCAAAGAAAATTTCTGACATAGATAATTTATTAACAGAGGTTTTAAAAGAAATGATAGATGGACTTAAAGGTACTAGCAATGCTATTAGTAATGAAGAATTTTTACAGTATATAGAAAAGGCAAAAAAAGCTCATAAAAATTGGCTAGAAAAGTTAAGAACTATTGTAAATGAAATGAGAATATATCCTCTACAAACTAACGGGAACAAATGTGCATTTGGTCATTTTTACAACTCTATACAAGCAACACACCCTTCAATTTTAGATGAATGGAAAAATATTGACGGTATCCATAAAAAATTTCATACTTTAGGTGATAAAGTATTAGAAGCGGTAAAGGAAGAAAACCAACATGAAGCTAAAGAGTATTATGATTATGCTGAAAAGATATCAAAAGAAATATTTAATAGTATGGATAAAATAATATCAGAGGTGAAAAAGCAAACTGAAAAAGGTGTACAATTATTTCAGTAAGGATTATAGGGGACGGTTAATGAATTGTTAGTGAATTAGTTAATAAATTATAACGAACTACAAAAAAGCTTAATGGGGTAAATTTGTTATCCCATTAAGCTTTTTTATTAAACTAACAACAATATTTATCAATAAGATTTTCTGCTAAACGCTTATACATGTTTGCATTGTATACAAGTGTAAGTATTATTATAACAAGTCTAGAATAATCCTCGTCACCATCTATATTGAATTTATCATCTAATATAAAATTTAATTTATCTTCTATAATTTTATAAAAGTTGTTTGTTTCTATATTTTGAATATGCAAGAAATGTTTGTAAAAATTTTCTAAGTCGATACTATCATTGTCTGTATTAAATTTTTCTACTAATTTATTTAATAAAAGTTTTATATCATTTATAGATAGAATTTGCTTTAAATTATATATTAGAATCATCATTATAATATGATCAGTTGAGTACTTTTTTTTATCTGCAGGCATAAGTAGTTTATCTTTTGTATAATTATTTATCATGGTTTTAGTTAAAATTTTATCATCCTTATTCCTTTTAGTTTTGCTAAGAGCATTTTCGAATAAGGTTATAACTTGATCCATGTATAAATATATTTTGGGGATATCTGATAATGGTATTGTTTCATTTAAATTTAAATCTTTTATAGTTTCTAATATTTCATTTTTATAATCTTTCATATTAAAACTCCTTTAAAATTATTTGAAAAAATTAAAAAAAACATTGGAAAATTATATTCTTATTCTAAATATTAAATCATATAAAGAAGTATTTCAAGATATTAGTTTTATTAAAAAGTATTTGCATTTATAAAATGATATTGTATAATATTAATATATCAATATATAGTTTTAAAAACTATATTATATCATATCAATATAAAATCGGTAAAATGGTAAAATAACTTTAAAGAATTTAAATTTTGGAGGAATCTATTATGAATGGAAAAAGAATTTTTAGAGAACCTATAAATGGGTTTACTCATCTATTTGGAGCATTGGTTTCATTAGTTGGATTAATACTGCTTATAGCAAAAGTCTTAAGCTCACCTTATGGTAATAATCTTCAGCTTACAGCAGCTATCACATTTGGCGTAAGTCTTATATTTTTGTATACAGCAAGTTCTGTATATCATTTAGTAAATTCCACAGAAAAAATAATAGCTTTTTTAAGAAGATTAGATCATTCTATGATATTTATTTTAATAGCTGGAACATATACTCCAGTATGTTTAATTGCACTTAGTGGACATTTAAGATGGATTATACTTATATCGGTATGGACTATGGCGATTTCAGGAGTGTTATTTAAAATGATATGGTTTAACTTGCCAAGGTGGGTTTCCACAGCTTTTTATATATTTATGGGATGGTTTGTAATATTTTTCATAAAACCTATAGCTTACTCTATAAGTAGTTTAGGTATATTATGGCTTATTTTAGGAGGCGTTTTTTATACCATAGGTGCAATTATTTATGCAGCTAAACCACGCAAATTAAAATTTAAACATTTTGGTTTTCATGAGATATTTCATATATTTATACTTTTAGGAAGCTTTAGTCACTATATTTGTATATTTAGATATGTATTATAGGGATTATTGATAGATTAGTTAGTATGTTATACTAAAATTTAATGGAGGTTAGAATTACTAACTTCCATTAAATTTTAGAAAACTGTATTGATTTATTTTATTTTTTATAAAGCTAATATGTTCAAAAATAACAGATAGATTACCATTGGCGCCCTGGGTTACTAGCCATTGAATTTATAGTACCTTTTGGATATAAAACTGAATAATGATGAAGTTTAGGATTGACTTCAGTTCCTTTTGAGAATACAAATAGAATTTTATAATTGTCATTTATTTTATATCCAATAATTCTTTCTTTATTTTCGGTCACTATATTGTAATCAGGCTTTCCATAAACTTTTTTTATATTTTCTAGATTCAAATTGTTAATTCTAGAATCAAAGGATCTCGCTTCAAATATTGCACCACCTTTGTTACATCCGAATACTACATTATGTTTATCAAAAGTATAATAAGTACCTTTGGCATTAGCTATATAATTACTTGAGTTAGCTTCTCCTAAAGAGTTTGTAACATCATCTATAATATTAATACCAGCTTTAAATTCACTGTTTATTATCCCGCCAGTTTCAGCTTTATTTTTAATTTCAGATATAAGCATTAAGTGAGATTTATCTTCTTTATTTGTATTATTTTCAATTGAAGTTGAATTATTATTTATATCCTTATTATTTTCTTTAATAGTACAAGAAGTAAAAGTAAATAATATTCCTATTGTTAGTATTAAGCTTGTTAATTTTTTTATCATGCTATCTTTGCTCCTTTTAATATTTTAATTGGAAGTTAAATGTAATAGTATATATTAATATTATAGCATTATTTGACAAGGAACTAGAATGAATAAAAACTTTTATTTTTAAATTTGGTATATAGCAAATCTAGTGAGTACAATATCTATGGAATATAAGACTATGATAAAGATACGGATATAAAGGAAAGGATTTAAAAAATCAAATATCATTCATAAATAATATTATACCTAAGATAGAAGAAGTAAGTAATGACATAGATTATATTAACTAAGAGAAAATTAGTAAAAGCCTGTAGTTTAATTTAGACTACAGGCTTTTATAGGGCATTGTATACTATTAACTATATTTATATTAAATGTTGCAATCTAGACCTAATTCTTTACGTTTTTTTTCTATATGATTTTTGTAAATTTCTATAGTTTTTTCTGCATCCATTTCAACTACCACTTTTCCAAGACCAAGAGATTCAGTGGTTTCGGTAAGAGTTTTAACAACCAAATCACTACCAGTAATAGATGGAACGGGAGCTATATGAACTAGCCAACCTAATGCTACAGCAGTACAAGCATCTGCTACTGCTTTTTGTTCTAGATATTCAGGAGCACCTATAACTAGTGGAAGTTTATTAGTATCTACATTCAATTCATCTGCAATTTCTTTAGCAGTTTGAGACATTTTACCTATATCTACACAGGCACCATAAGTAAGTACTGGAGGAATACCTAATTGTTTACAAACTGTTTTTAAACCTTCTCCAGCTTCATCTGCTGCATTAGGATGAGTAAGACCTGTGTACTCCATAACAGAAGAAGTGCAGCCACCAGATAAAACTAATATATTATTTTCTATTAATCCTTTAGTTATTTTAAATATATTACTTCCACCTTGGCCGTATCTTGCAGTAGTACATCCAACAATAGTTGCAATTCCTCTAATATTTCCATTAACTATCTGTTCTATTAAAGGTTTAAAGCTTCCACCTAAAGCGCCTTTAACAGATTCAGTACTAAATCCAACCATACATTCTGAAACATGAGGAGGAATATATATTTCTTTATTGGATTTTTTACGTTTTCTAAAAGCTTCTAAAGCCATATTTAATGCTTTTTCAGCTTGATCTTTCATTTTTTCTGGAACAAAGTCTAAAGTTTCAGTTCCTTGAAGTTTTATTACAGGATGGGTACTTAAAAGTTTTGTTCCAAATTTTTCAGCATATAAAGGTAAAGTTGGAACTGTACAGTTATAATCAAACATAAATAAATCTATTACCCCTGTAGCTAATAAATACTCCTCAGATAACCATTCTCCTTCTTGACCAGTATATGCAGTTTGATTATGAGTTCCACTATAATTTATTAATTGTTGTCCTTCACAGACGTGACCAAGAATTTGAATTCCATCAGCACCTGCTTCTTTAGCTTTTTGTTGCCATTCATCAGTAGAAGCTAAATCTATGGCTACATGAGCTAATAAAGGCATATGACCATTTGTTATAATATTTATTCTATTTTCCTTTAAAAGTCCCATATTTTGTTTTTTCATTTCTATTTCTTGTGTTCCCATAAGTATTTCTTGAATAATATTTAAAAGGAAAAGTCCTTGATATTCATTAGCAATACCTAAACGAACACTATTTAATAAAAATTCCACAGGATCAGATCTGAAGTTTGTCATACAACTAGTTTGAGAATAGGCAATTTCGCTATATCCTCCACCAGGAAATAGTCCAAGTTTTTTCCATAAGTCTTTACGTTTGCTAGGAGCAAAGGCTTCTACAGCTTTAGAAGGAATATGTTATTCACTGTGAATATCATTAATGACCCAATTAGCAAAATCTACAGCTAGTTCATTTATAGGTTTATTTGCATCTAATCCTGCCATATCAGCAAAGTTTTTTAGTTTTTCAGCATCTCGTATTTTAAGGCCACTTTCAGGATGCTTTCCTGCAGCTCTTAAGGTTCTGGCAGCTTGATGAGCGTGAAATATATTTGCAGAAGTACCTATAGTTACATGTCTATACATAAAGTTTCTAGCAACCATGGTATGAGCATCTACTCCACAGGTTCCCCTTGGTACATTAGGACTTATACGACAAGGTCCATTAGCACATAGTTGACAGGATAAACCTTCTATACAAAATTTACATTGAATTGGTTGTTGCTGACTAAAACGATCAAAAACATTTGTCATACCAGCTTTATTTACAATTTGATACATTTCTCTCATGGCAGGATCTATTATTACGTTTAAAGGATATCCATCTTTGGATTGATCCTTTTTATTTATATGTTGTCTCTGCCATTTATGTACTTCTTTCATAGATGCAGGGGATTTTTGAAAATTATTATAATTAACTTTTTTATCGTTAAATGCATTAGTATTAATATTAGGATCATTAAAATCTTCAGGTTTAAGTTTAGAACCAAAAGTTGTATTATCGCCACTCATTCTATTTGCACTTTTTTCATAAGAGTCTTTAATATTTTCGTTGGACATCATGAAAACCTCCCTAAATATTATATTAAATATAGTTAAAATTAGTTTTGCACTTATAAAATATTAATATACATATAAAATGGGACGGTTAATTATTAACTATCTTTTAGTTTTAAATTAAAGTTGAAATTATTTAATAAAAATTAGAGTAGATTTTGTTATATAATATAGAAAAGGACATGAAAGTTAACCGTACTTTTATGAATAAAAAAGAAAAGGAGTACTTATGATTAAATATTTTAAATGCTATTTTATATTAATAAATTTGTTAGGACTTTTGTTTATGTATATAGATAAAGAGAAAGCCAAGAGAAGCAAGTGGAGAATAAAGGAAAGTACTTTATTTTCAATAGCCATGTTAGGAGGAAGTATAGGAGCATATATAGGCATGAAAACATTCAGACATAAAACTAAACATGCTAAATTTAAGTATGGTATTCCTATTATAATACTTATTCAACTATTAATATTTCTGTATTGGGGAAATAATAGTGTTTTAGTATTCCATTATTTTATAAAAAGTAGTAGACTTCCATATTTAATGGATATAAAATAGTTCAAATATCAGATTTACATAATAAGGTTTTTCCTAAAAATAATACAAATTTGATAAAAAGTATTAAAGATGAAAAGCCTGATTCTATATTTATTCAGAGTTGGTAGTAGTAGAAGTAGAGGTAGAGGTAGAGGGGACGGTTAGTAGAGGGGACGGTTAACTAATATATGGTTTAAGAAAAAGTGGATATTTCATGAAAGATATTTTAATTTGGAGGTTTATTATTATGTATATAATTATTGGATTATTGTTAATTACAATGTTAATATTTATTAGCATTAGCAATAAAATTAATAAGTTAGAAAATAACTTAAGACATATAAATTTCAAGTTAGATAAAATCATTAAAAAAGAAGAAGTAGATGAATTTAAAATAGATAATGATAAAATATTATCACTTATTGAAGAAGGTAAAAGATTCGATGCATCTAATAAACTAATGGAGACTATGGGATTTTCAGTGAAAGAGTCTCAAGAATATATTGATATATTAATAAATAAAAATTGAATAGAAACCTCATTTCATGTTAATAATTCAAATACAAAATATGAAATGAGGTGTTTTTATTGCCAAGAACAAGAAGACAAAAATCAGAAGATGCTATATATCATGTAATGATAAGAAGTATAACGGAGGTATCCCTATTTGAGAAACATGAAGATAAAATTAGATATTTAAATAAAATGAGAGAATATCAAAAACAATATGGTTTTAAAGTTTATGCATATTGCTTAATGACAAATCATGGACATTTTATAATAGATTCTAATGGTGCAGATATATCAAAAATAATGCATGGACTAAATTTTAGTTATGCAATAAATTTTAATAAAATTAATAAAAGAAGGGGACCTTTATTTCAAGACAGATTCAAAAGTAAAATAGTGGATACACAAAGATATCTTATTACATTGTCTGCCTACATTCATAACAATGTGTTAGACATAACAGGATATGAAAAATGCCCAGAAAAGTATAAATACTCAAGTTTGAAAGTATACTTAGGTCTTGAAAAAGATTCTACAGGTCTTTTAGATGAAGCGTTTATAATGCAGTATTTTAGTAATAATGTAAAAGAAGCCAGAGAAAACTATGCTAAATTAGTTTACATATGTGATGATGAAAAAATAAAAAATGAACTAGAATTTCAAGATGAGGAAACGGAATACAGGAGTGATAGAACGATAATAGTAAGAGACTTTGAGCCTGATGAAATACTAAAATTTATTGAAAAAGAAACAGGAATAGACAAAATAATGTGTCATGTAAAAAACAATAAAAATTCAAAAATTGTAAAAGCGCTAGCTTCGCTGCTAATGAGAAGTCTTTGCAATTATAGATGCAAGGATATATGTAAAGTCTTAGGAAACATTGCTCAATCAACAGTATCAAGACTTTGTTCTATTGGAGTTGAACTTATATCCACAGAAGACAAATATAAAAACATAATAAATAAGTTTATTTCGGAACATAGAGATTCCAAAGCGCTAGCTTGTACATAATATTTTCACAATTTAACTAAACTTGAGTTAAAAACTTAAAAATAATTTATACATATCTAAGCCTTTTATTTTAGTCTTAATAGAGGGTTTTTATTCGAATGCCTATAATTAATAAAAATAAGTGGACAAGTATAATCAATATACTGAAAGTAAAAAATAGATATGAAATTAATATTTATATAAATAAATTATTTTAATTTAATGAGCTAAATAAAGATTAACCGTCCCCGAATAAAAAAATGAAAATATCCCAATAATACTGTAAGAAGAATAAAAATTAGCTTAATTTTAAGGAGGTACGAAATGGGAAAAATAATGAAAACTATGGATGGAAATGCAGCTGCAGCGTATGCCTCGTATGCCCTTACAGAAGTAGCAGCTATATTTCCAATTACACCTTCAACACCAATGGCAGAAGGAGTAGATGAATGGTCTGCTCACGGAAAGAAAAATATATTTGGCCAACAGGTAAAAGTGGTAGAAATGCAATCAGAAGCAGGAGCTGCTGGAGCAGTACATGGTTCACTAGCAGCAGGAGCATTGACTACTACATACACCGCATCACAAGGATTACTTTTAATGATTCCCAATATGTATAAAATGGCAGGAGAATTATTACCAGGAGTATTTCATGTGAGTGCTCGTGCGTTAGCAACTCATGCTTTATCAATATTTGGTGATCACCAAGATGTTATGGCTTGTAGGCAAACGGGCTTTGCCCTTTTAGCATCATCTAACGTTCAAGAAGCAATGGATTTAGGCTTTATAGCACATTTATCAGCCATTAAATCTAGAATACCTTTTTTACACTTCTTTGATGGTTTTAGAACTTCTCATGAATATCAAAAAATAGAAGTTATAGATTATAAGGACATAGCAAAAATTGTAGATAACAAAGCTATAGATGAATTTAGAAATAGATCCCTAAATCCTGAAAGACCAATTCTTAGGGGAACTGCAGAAAATCCAGATATATATTTTCAAGGAAGAGAAGTATCTAATAGATTTTATAATGAAGTACCAGATATAGTAGAAAATTATATGGATGAAATAAAAAAAATAACAGGAAGAGAATATCATCCATTTGATTATTATGGATCCTTAGATGCTAAAAATATTATAGTTGCAATGGGATCAGTATGTGATACTGTTGAAGAAACAATCGATTATCTCATGGATAAAGGGGAAAAGGTTGGAATAATAAAAGTTCATTTATACAGACCTTTTTCAGAAAAATATTTTATGAATGTACTTCCTAAAACTGTAGAAAAAATAGCTGTATTAGATAGAACCAAAGAACCAGGTGCACCATCAGAGCCATTATATCTTGATATAACAAAATTATTCTATAATAAAGAAAATAAACCACTAATAGTTGGAGGAAGATATGGATTAGGTTCTAAAGACACAACTCCATCAGATATAATAGCTGTATTTAGAAATTTAGATAAGGAAAATCCAAAAGATAACTTTACAATATCCATAAAGGATGATGTAACAAACACATCACTTAACTCAGAAGAATTTGTAGATACAACACCTGAAGGCACTATAAGCTGTAAGTTTTGGGGGCTTGGATCTGATGGAACTGTAGGAGCAAACAAAAGTGCAGTAAAAATAATAGGAGATAACACTGATTTATATGCACAAGCTTATTTTTCTTATGACAGTAAAAAATCTGGAGGAACTACGGTATCACACTTAAGATTTGGTAAAAAACCTATAAAATCTCCTTATTTAGTATATAATGCAGATTATATTGCTTGTCACAACAAGTCTTTTTTATACAACTATGATTTATTAAAGGGATTAAAAAAGGGAGGAAATTTTGTATTAAACTGTCCTTGGAATGAAAAGGAGTTAGAAGATAAACTTCCAGCATCCATAAAAAAATATATAGCTGAGAATAATATAAACTTTTATACAATAGATGCAATAGATATAGCAAGAAATATAGGATTAGGTGGAAGAATAAACATGATAATGCAGGCAGCTTTCTTTAAAATTGCCAATGTAATTCCTATAGAAGATGCTACTAAATACTTAAAGGATTCCATAAACAAAACCTATGGTAAAAAAGGTGAAAAAATAGTTCAAATGAACCATACAGCTGTAGATGAAGGAGTACAAAAATTAGTTAAAATAAATGTACCACAGAGTTGGAAAAATGCAGAAGAAAAAGCTAAAAATGAATTAACCGTCCCTGATTTTGTAAGAGACATTCAAATACCTATGGCAAGGCAAGAAGGGGATGATTTACCAGTAAGTTCTTTCTTGGGAAAAGAAGATGGATCATTTCCATTAGGAACTACTTCCTATGAAAAAAGAGGCATTGCTGTAATGGTACCTCAATGGCAAATAGATAAATGTATTCAGTGTAACCAATGTTCTTATGTATGTCCTCATGCTACAGTAAGACCTTTCTTACTTACAGAAGAAGAAAAAAATAGGGCTCCTAAAACTTTTGAAACTAAAAAAGCTATAGGAAAAGGATTTGAAAACTATGGATATAGAATTCAAATAAGTCCTCTAGATTGCACAGGATGTGGTAACTGTGCTGATATATGTCCTGCACCAGGAAAGGCACTTATAATGCAACCTGCAGAACAGGAAATAGAAAATCAAGCAGATAATTGGGAATTTGCAGTAACGCTATACAAAGAGGAAAAACCTACAGTTATGGATCAATATACAGTAAAAGGTAGTCAATTTAAAAGACCTTTATTGGAGTTTAATGGAGCATGTCCAGGTTGTGGTGAAACAGCATATGTAAGACTTATAACTCAGCTTTATGGGGATAGAATGATGATTGCTAATGCTACAGGATGTTCCTCAATTTGGGGAGGATCAGCGCCATCTATTCCTTATACCACAAATAGCAAGGGGCAAGGGCCTGCTTGGGGCAACTCTTTATTTGAGGATAATGCAGAGTATGGATATGGGATGTACTTAGGAGATAAACAAATAAGAGAAAGAATTGCAGGTCTTATGGCAGAGTTGATACAAGAAGATATTCCACAGGATATGAAAGATATTTTCTCCGAATGGTTAAAATCTAAAGAAGATGGTGAAAAATCTAGAGAAATCTCAGACAAAGTATTACAAATATTGAATAGTCATGGATATGAAAATAATCCAAAGTTGAAAGAAATAATGGATAAAAAAGACTATTTAGTTAAAAAATCGGTATGGATAATAGGTGGAGATGGATGGGCTTATGACATAGGATATGGAGGATTAGATCACGTATTGGCATCGGGAGAAGATGTAAATATCTTAGTATTAGATACTGAAGTCTATTCAAATACAGGAGGACAGATGTCAAAATCAACTCCAACGGCAGCAGTGGCAAAATTTGCAGCAGCAGGAAAGAGAATAAGAAAGAAAGATTTAGGACTTATGGCTATGAGTTATGGCTATGTTTATGTAGCTCAAATTGCTTTAGGAGCAAATATGAATCAAACTATAAAAGCAATAAGAGAAGCAGAAGAGTATAAAGGACCTGCTTTAATAATTGCCTATGCGCCATGTATAAACCATGGAATAAAATCTGGTATGGGAAGCAGTGTAGCAGAAGAGAAAAAAGCGGTTGCTTCGGGATATTGGCATTTGTATAGATATAATCCATTATTAAAAGAAAAGGGAGAAAAAGCTTTTTCATTGGATTCAAAAGAACCTACAGATTCATTTATGGATTTTATAAAGGGAGAAATAAGATACACGTCCCTTGCAAATGTATTTCCAGAAGCAGCAGAAAAGTTATTTGAAGAATCAGCAAAACATGCAAAAGAAAGATATGAAGTTTATAAAAAAATAGATCAGAACTTTTAAAATAAAGGGGCTGTAGTATTAAGAAATTTATATACAATATAGTGTTAATATATTGTAGTATTTATTCCTAATGCTACAGCCCTTTCTTTATTTATATATTTATAGAACAAGAAAAAGCACCCAAAATTTGGGTGCTTAAATTGAGGAGAAGTTAGACCTTATAATTATTTTTGGTTAGAATCTACCCATTCTTTAGCATTAAAAATTTCTATTTCGCTAGGAACGGAAACTTGAGATACAGGTTTTAAATACTCTATATTTGCCCAAGCTGCTGTGTCATGGTTTTCTATTGGAGTTTTCTTATTTTGTGCCTTTACTTTTATTGTACGCATAATAAAAGCCTCCTTGTATAGATATATAAATTTAAGGTCTAAAATTATTATTCTACTAAAGTAAAAACTTATACTATTTTTTTAGAAAATAAAAATTTACTAATTATTAAATAGCTCATAAATAGCTTTTTCATATAAGTTAGGAACAACTTCAAAAGAATAGGATATATTAAGCCTTTCAGAAAATTTATGAAAATCTTTTCCAAAACCACCAAAGGCTATAGAAGGTATATCTAATTGAGATAATTCATCTACAGGTAAATTATAGCTTTTATTTATTCCTAATATATTTGAAGCAATGGTATTAAGTCCTTTTTTATTCGTAATACCTGTATAACTCAAATCACAAAGAGCCATGTAATAATGATCTTTTTCTATATTTGTATTAAATTTATCTTTTGCATATTCTAAAATATTATCGATAACTTTTAAAAGTACCATGTCATCAGCTTTATCTTCTATAAGATGTTTATCTGGATAATAAGGTGGCGCAAAGCCTATTATTATAGCAGGGGATTTATCTGGATAATTTAAATAAGTTTCCTTCATTATGTTTATAGCAATAGTTTGAAGATCCATATTTTCATTTATCCATTGTTCAATTTTTCCTTGAATATATGTATCAAATTTGTCACCGAGTGTTTCCTTAACTTTTTTATAAACCTCTTCATAAGTTAATACCTTAGGTTCAAATTCCTCTCTCAATGAGTTTCTATTAGAAATTGAAGCAAATTTATTTACACTTTTTTCAATTATATTTAATGTATTATGGAATGCTTGAAAACATAAATTTTTCAATTTTTCTATAAGCTCATCTATAGACAAATTAAGAGTTAACACATTATAATAAGAAGCTGCCATAAGAGGAGTTTGTACAGAATATAATTCTTTTAAGTCAGTTTGTTTTAAACAAGTTGGAGGAGGAGTTATATTTCCTTTATTAATATCGCAAAAATCAGGATTTAATTCTAATAATCTATTTAGTTCAGTTGCTAATAGATTTGGATTTAGCCCACTAAAGGATTCATATACGTGGGTTTCTTTGCCTACAAATAAAAATAAAGGCATTACTTTACCAGCAGTTCCAAGATATATTCGTTTTGTTTCATCGCCTATTTCTTTAGGAATGCAACATTCAGATACGAATAATCCAATATATTTATATCCATATTTTTTATTTAATTCTAAAAGATGTGGTACTGCAGCCAACATTCCTTCGGAATTGCTTTCCTCTCCAGGCACTGCTAAAAATAATATATTACCTTCAAAATCATCTCTTAAAGATAATTCTCTTAAAAGTTCTATATGAAGAGCAAGTCCAAATTTCATATCTGCAGTACCTCTTCCAAATATATAATCGCCGGATTCTAAATCATTTATTGCATCTTTATCTAAAGGTAATTCTTTAATTCTTTTTTTTAGTTCTATTGGATTAAAGGCTAGCTCTTTTAAATGACCATAATCCTCTATATCCACTACATCTAAATGTCCTGTTAATATTATGGTTTTTTTAGAAGGCTTAGAACTACAAAATAAAGCACTAACAAAACTTCTATTTAGAGGATCGCTTTTTATTTTTATCAAGTTAAGATTTTCACGATGTTGTTGAAAATAAGGGATGTCCTCTAGTATACTTAGAGTTTTTTCTGCTGTTAATCCTTCTGACTTCGTTCCAGCTATACCAGGTACCGATACTAGTTCTAATAGTGTATTCATTATTTTATCTTTTATATTCATTTAAGTTCCTCCTTAGTAGCAAATATATTAATCCTAATCCATTTTAAGATGTAATTATGAAAATGTCTAGAATAAAAGGGACGGTTAATGAAAATTAACTATTTTTGTTTTAGTTAATTTTCATTAACCGTCCCTTAGTTTTTAATTTTTAACTTTAGTTATTTTTTTGTTCTTCAATTTTTTCAGCTAACTCATTAAGATAAGTCCATCTGTTCATCTTTTCTTCTAAAAGTTTTTCTAAATCTTGCTTTTTCTTTAATAATTCTTGAAGTTTCTGAAAATCAGAAGTATTTTCAGATATTTCTTCATCTAACTTAATTATTTTTTCTTCCAAGTCTTCTATAATCTCATCAATTTGTTCATACTCCAATTTTTCTTTATATGAAAATTTTAAAGATTTGTTTTTAGGCTTTGACTTATTGTTTTTTGTTTCAGTAAAATTTTTATTATCATTAACTTCATTAACTTCTTCTTTTGAACTTTTGGTAGATTTGCAATAACCGTCCCCCGTAACCTCCATAACCTCGGAGTAGTTTCCAGTGTGCTTTTGTATAACTCCATTTCCTTCAAAGACAAATATTTTATCTGCTATTTTGTCTAAAAAATATCTATCATGGGAAACAGAAATTACTGAACCATTGAAGTTTTCAAGATAATCTTCTAATATGGTTAGGGTTTCTGTATCTAAATCATTAGTAGGCTCGTCTAAAAGTAACACATTTGGAGCGTCCATAAGTACTTTTAAAAGATATAATCTTCTTTTTTCTCCACCAGAAAGCTTTCTTATAAGGGACCATTGCATTTCTGAATCAAATAAAAACCTTTCTAACATTTGAGACGCAGATATTTTACTTCCATCAGAAGTAGTTATAAATTCAGCAGTTTCTCTAATGTACTCAATAACTCTCAAATCATCATCTATTGATCCACATTCCTGAGAAAAATATCCTATCTTTACGGTTTCACCTATTTCTATAGTTCCTTTATCAGGGGTTAAGTCTCCATTTAAAATTTTTATAAGAGTTGATTTACCTGCTCCATTAGGTCCCACAATACCTATTCTGTCTTTTGGTAAAACTATATAATTAAAATCTTTTATAAGAGTTTTATCTCCAAAACTTTTACTTATATCTTTAAGCTCTATAACCTTTTTGCCAAGTCTTGTAAAGGATGTTGATATATCCACTTTATTATCATCTAAATCTATACTTTCCTCTGACAATTTATTAAATCTATCAATTCTAGCCTTTTGTTTAGTGGATCTGGCTTTAGCACCTCTTTTTATCCATTGAAGTTCTCTCCTCAATAAATTTTGACGTTTGGACTCAGAGGACTTTTCTAGTTCTTCTCTTTCTGCCTTTTTTTCTAGAAAAATGCTGTAATTTCCCGAATAGTTGAATAACCGTCCCTTACTTATTTCCAATATTTTATTGGTTACCCTATCTAAAAAGTATCTATCGTGGGTGATCATAACAAGTGCGCCTTTTCTTTTGTTTAGGTATTCTTCAAGCCAAGTTATTATTTCATTATCCATATGGTTAGTAGGCTCGTCCAATATTAAAAGATCGCAAGGATTTACTAGGGAAGAGCATAGAGCTATTCTCTTTTTTTGTCCTCCAGATAAATTTTTTACCTTTTCATAAAAATTTGTAATGCCAAAGGTAGTTAATATAGCTTTTGCTTCACTTTCTATTTGCCAAAGGTTTAAATTATCCATTTTTGAGGTTAAATCCATAAGTTTTTTTTGTAAACTTTTATCCTCAGGGTTTAATTCAACTTCCTCTAAAGCATTCTCATAATTTTTTATAGTTTTCATTATAGGAGAGGTTCCTTTAAAAACCTGCTGTATTACGTTAGAATTTTCATCAAAATAGGGGTGCTGAGGAAGGTATTCAATAACTATATTATTTTTTGTTATTATATTTCCGCTGTCGTAACTTTCGATCCCAGCTATTATTTTAAGCAGTGTGGATTTTCCCGTACCATTTATACCTATAATTCCTATTTTATCTCCTTCATTTATACCAAAGCTAATTTCATTAAATAAAGTTTTTTCACCATAACTTTTACTTAAATTTTCTACAGATATTAAATTCATTATACTACCGCCTTCATAATATATTACATAGGATAATTTTATATCATTAAAGGTAAAAGAGCAATTTAGAATTTTATTAACTGCATATTTAATGTGAATTTAAGGTTTTTAAATATATTATGATGTATAATTATATATAAGAAGTATTTAACAAAAGTTGAAATAATTAATTTAAATAAAACCATTAGAGTCAGTTTAGAGTAATATAAATATAAAGGAGCTGATTAAATGAAAGACTATTACAATGCAATTTTAAGAAAATCTATAATAATTTTATTTCTTTCTTTTGGATTGTTATTTGCAGTTGGCACGGTAATAGTTTGGAAATATGATTTAAGTCTATGGTTTGCAGTAGGATTTTCTGTTTCTATAGCATTAATTCAATTTCTAATTGGACCTGCCATAATAGGAATGGTTTATGGGGTATTATTTGAGGACTATGATAAATATATAAGTGAAGATGTATTAAAATTTATAGAAGAATCCTGTAAGGAATACAATATACCACATCCTAAAATAGGTATAATTAAAGATGGTAATCCAAATGCTTTTACCTATGGACATATTCCAAGGGATGCAAAATTAGTTATTACCACAGGGCTTTTGGATGTGTTAAATGAAGAAGAACAAAAAGCTGTAATAGCTCATGAACTAGGGCATATAAAACATTATGATTTTATTACCATGATGGTAGTGTCTTTAATTCCTATGCTATTGTATCAAATTTATCTAAGAACTAAAGATAAAAAAGCAGATGCTAAATATATTGTAGGATTAGGTGCTTATGCAGCGTATTTATTAAGTGGATTTTTGGTTTTAGGATTTTCGAGAATGAGAGAATATTATTCTGATAATTTTGCAAAAGAAGTAATGGGAAATGGTGAACATTTAAGAAATGCTTTAGTAAAAATAGCTTATGGAACAGCTAGTAGAGAAAAAGATAAAAATCCTAAGGCTTCCTGTATGGCATTTACAAACAATTTGCAAAATGACTCATGGATGTTATCCACATATAAATTAGATGATAATAATAAGATGAAACTTAATTTAATGAAATGGGATTTAAAAAATCCATGGGCAAAATGGTATGAAATAAATAGTACTCATCCATTAACAGGAAAAAGAATAATGGCATTAGATCATGTTGAAATAGAAGAAGATGAAGGTTCAACAAAGGGATTAGGAAGCTTTTTATTAGATGCAGTAATAAATATGTTGCCTTATGCTTTGGCAATAGGTGTATTTATAAGAACTTCTTTAATTAAAGAGATAGGTTTTATTGATTTTATAAAGGGAAATCCATTGTATATAGTGATTTTAGGGGGTAGTATGCTTTTAAGATACTATTATTCCTATGGAAAAGGCTATGAAGAAAGAACTATAGAGGAACTTTTATCAAGAGATGATGCATCCCCTATAAAGGGAATTCCTACAGTACTAAAAGGTAAAGTTATAGGAAAGGGAATACCAGGTTTATTTTATAGTGAAGATTTAGTGGTAGATGATGGAACAGGCATAATGTTGGTAGATTATAGACAACCACTTAAAATACTTGAAGGAATATTCGGATTGTTTGAAGCGGATAAATTTCAAGAAAAAGAAGTTGAAGTAGTAGGTTGGTATAAAAGAGGTATGAGACCTTACTTTGTATGTAGATATATAAAAATATATGATGATAAATACAGATGTTATAATTATTTGTTAACTAAAATACTTGCATATGGTCTTGTGATTTTAGGGTTATGTATAAAATTATTTATTTAGGGTTAAATTTTAGCCCTATTTTTCTAAGTAAATATATTAATAATAGGAGTTATTTATGGTATGGAAGAAAAAATATTATTTACAGTAAAAACAAAAATGGACAAGGAAGACTATCGAAAGTTTCTATATTTAGCTACCTTTAAGAAATCACCAATTATTATTCCGATGATACTGTTAATAGCAGCAATTGGAGCAGGTATTATAGCTTTTGAAAATGGAACTTTTAATATTGTTGCTTTTTTAATTACGTGGATATTTATGACATTACTTGTATTTGGTACTATATGTTTTAAAGTTGAACATAAAAATAAAAAGAGAATTAAAACAGATAAAATAGGAACCTTTGGTACATATCAAACAATATCATTCTGTGATGATTACGTTATTGTAATCAATGATATTGTTGAGGGTAAAAGTAAAATACGTTATGATCAATTTTATAGTTTACTTGAATCTAAGGAATATTTAATTTTTTACTATAATGCTAACATGGCATCATTAATACGTAAAAAAGATATCGAAGATGAATATAAAACTGAAATTATCAGATTTTTAAAAGAAAAATTGGGAAAGTCTTTTAGAACTATATAATATATAAAAGTGTAATGAAGGGAGGTATTAAAACAATGCAAAAAGATGACAGTTTACGCTATATGCGTCTAAAGCTGATACAACTAGTTATGTAATAAGTTTTTCCCTTATTGTAATACTTGCACTTTGGAAAATGTATAGAGGTGTACCCTATGATGATTTTTTTGTAAATGGGTAGTGTATTGAAGATATTTTGGATAAACAAGGAAGACACTAAAAGTTAAGTATCTTCCTTTATTTTATATTCCTGTAAAACTCTTGAAATCTGGTACAAATTCCTCTGAAGATGACTCACTTTCTTGTATGAATGCATTTTTAATTCCTAAATCTAAAGCATAATCTATAATTGAATTATAGTGTTTTTCATTTAACTTTCTATTAATTTCCGGATAGTTTGAGGCTTTAAACATAGGAGTATATTGATTCATAAGACTTATATATACGTTATTACCAAAGGTTTTATGTATATAATCTAATATTTTTTTAGAGTCAAATAATAATCCTGGAAGCATAAGATGTCTTATTATAATACCTTTTTTAATTATGCCATTTTCATCAAAAACAGGTTTTCCAACTTGTCTATACATTTCTTCTATAGCAATAGATGCTTTTTCAAAATAATCTTTAGCCATTGAATATTTCAAAGAGTATTTTGAATTATAATATTTTAAATCTGGAAGATATACATCAATATATCCATCTAAAGCTTTTAATGTATCCAAACTATCATAACCATTGGAGTTATAAAGTATGGGGATGTTTAATCCATTAGCTTTTGATAGCTTTAATGCCTCAATTATTTGAGGTGCATAATGAGTAGGGGTTACAAGATTTATATTATTAGCTCCATTTTCTTCAAGTTCTAAAAATATTTCACTTAACCTTTCTATTGAAATTTCTATTCCTAAATTTTCTTGACTAATACAATGATTTTGGCAAAATACACATTTTAAATTGCAATTTGAAAAAAATACGGTACCAGACCCATTTTCACCAGAAACACAGGGCTCTTCCCAAAAATGAAGGGCAGCTCTAGATACCATAAGTTTTTCACTAGCACCACAATATCCAACTTCTCCCGTTAATCTATTTACATTACATTCTCTAGGACATAATCTACATTGATTTAGCATGTTTTTCTCCTTTTATCTATAAGTTTCTGATATAATTATATCAAATAAAATGGGGGACGGTTAATGAATATTAGCTAAATTTTATTATATAATAATGAAATATAATATGAGATAATTATTGAAAATTAAAAAAATAAATATTTAAAAGGAGAATTTTATGCTTAAAATAGAAGATTTACTAAATAATAATTTTTCGTCATATCCAGATGAAATTAGGGATTATTTGGAGAGTTTTTCTAATAATTTAAGGGAAGCTCTAAAAGAAGAATTAATTAATTGTAAAGTAGAAAAAATCTTAACTAATGCAAAAGAAAATGAACAAGTTTTTAAAATCCAACTTATTAATATATTAAATAATGGACATAAAGGATATAATTCTATGTCAACTAAAGCATTATTAGATTTATACTTAGAAATTAAAAATCAAAAAGAATTTATAGAATTATTAGAAGATGTAAGTAAAAAATTAAATTAATTTCGCCATATTTTTAGTAATATTGGTGTTTGTTAATAGTAAATTGGAAAAGGAGAAATAAGTATTGAATTGGAATGTAAAGAAGTTTGAAGAATTGAAATGTGAAGAAATATATAAAATTTTACAAATAAGAAATAAGATATTTATTGTAGAACAAAAATGTGCATATCAAGATTGTGATGGCAAAGATAAAAAATCCTATCACCTATACTTAGAAGACAAAGGTGAAATTATTTCTTATTTAAGAATTCTTCCAAGAAAGGTTTCGTATAATGAGGTATCTATTGGAAGAGTATTAGTAAATAAAAGAGTGAATTCGGAAACTAATTTCCAATTGGCTCCAAAATGGCTTTAATATTATTTTAGTGCGGAGCATTTGTTATATTACTGTTTTTATTTAACTTTATTTTAAAAAAGAGTATAGCAAAGCTAACTCACCGATAGGTGAATTTTCTTAAAATTTAACAATTATCTAGACTAGCATGCTTTGTTTGCAGTTAATTTTATAATGTCTAATAGGTTAGTTTTAGAAACAGATAGTTGAGCATCCAAATGAATATTGATGCTATGGATTAATGTCCACCAAGACCAACGTTTTTTACCACGGCAGTGGGTTTGTTCCATGTTGTAGTCTTCAAGTATTCTTTTATTTACTCGCTCTGAAGAAGTTCTCTTTTTCATTATTTGTTTCCAAAGGTCAGAGTTTCTAGGTATAGCAGTAAATAAACGTAAGTCATCACTTGGCTTTACGTATATTACACGGCCGTAGGCACTAGGAGAACATTCTTCCTTATGAGGACATTCTTTAATTTTACCTTTTACTAAAGGACATCTATATTTAATTCTACTTCTGCCTTTATCGTACCAATCATATACCATTGGTTGGTTGCATTTGCAGATGGGAATACCGTCCTTAGTATATCCAATTGGTGGTTCATATTTATTTTTACCTTCACCCTTTGGATTAAGGGATATAACAGCTTTTATATTCCATTCATTAAGAAGCTTATACGTAGGATAGTTATCATGAGCAGCATCTGCGATGAACTTATCAAAGTTAAATTGAGGATACATCTTTCTAACTTCTGAAAGTGCAAAAATTGCAGTAACACCATCATAACGCTGCGCTTGTACCATCCTAAAATATATAGGAAGATCCTTTTTAAGTTTAGGATTATAGACACTAAGAAAATATAGGCAATGACCATAATACCATTTTTCGTGGTAACTGTCCCAACCGCGTCTAGCGTCAGGGTCAGAGAATCTTCTATTACATTTGCAGTTAAAAATACCTTTTTTAATGCAATCACAGGTCTTAATGCCTAATGAGCTACCGCCAGTTTCAAGACAGGTACCATCTCCTGATATATCAAGTTTTTGAGTATTACCAAGGAGACCGAGTTTAGCGGAAGGCTCAATAGCTAACTTAGCAAAAATTTGTTGAAATAGCTTTTCAGGGCGAGTTTCGACAGTTCGTCCTTTAAGAGCCTGTTCAACTAAATTTTTAATAACACCAGGATGTTTTGGTGGTAGTTTTTCATTCTTGCCAAGTTTTTTGTGGGGCTTGGAAGTAAAAGAATGAAGTGAGTCCTTGGCTGATTTTTCAGCCTTAGGGCTCATACCCCAAAATCTCGATATGAAATCATAATGAGTACCTAATCCTGGTACATTAGATTTTTCAACACCAATGATGGTGCAAAGTATATCATGTGCACGTAAGTGCTTAATCCATTTTTGTAGACTATGAAAACCTAAGTCAGACATTAATATAAATGATCTGAAGAGTTCCGGTTGCTGGTTTGAAGGTTTACCAGTTAGAGAATATGTTTCTCTAATTAATGGTTTTATATCATCAAGATTTAAATTATATAGTTTTTCAATACTTGATGAGTAGTATTCCACGATAGTGGGATCAGTTTTATAAAGTTCACTAATGCTTGACAAAAGAAGACTTTGGTAATCACAATGGCTACGCCAATAACCTAACATAAAAAATCACCTCGCAATATTTTGTAAATAGTTTCTATAGTGCGAGGCTACAAATTTTACAAACTTTGTCAAGTGATTTTGGAAAAAATATAAGTTTTTTTGATATTTTGTTTAAAATTCTGGGGGGAAGTTAAAATTGACACCCTTCGGGATTAAGATAAATGGAGGCCTAAGGGTTTCCGAATATATTTTAAAAATTATAGGGGGACGGGTATAGCAAGAAAAATGATGATAGAGGCAATAAACTTTATAGAGAAAAATTTAGGAGAAAAAGAAATCAAGATACAGGCACAATGCTATTTGATTGATTTTTATAAAAGTCTTGGCTTTAAAGAAATATCAAATGAATATTTAGAAGATAACATTCCACATATAGATATGTTATATAAAAAAAGTTAATAAAATAGGAGATGTCGTACTAAGAATAAATACTACAATATACTGTATGTAAATCGTTCATCATTTATATACATTTCAGCAAGTCCAGCATGTGCTTATTTACTATATTTAGGCTAATAACAGGAAAGCCATTCTTTGTTTAGCTTAATAGATTTTTGAGCTATGTCACTATTAGGCATCACCAGTTTTAAAAGCTTCAAATAAGGTTCCTTTAAATTCATTTTCAATATCTTTTAATTTATTATCATATACAATTTTTTTATTATTTCTAAAAAATTTATCAAAAATCATTAACCGTCCCCAATTATCCTAATTATCCAAACGATATAAGTATAAAATATAAAAAATATATGTATCATATCGAATAATTGTATTGATTTTTATAAAAAAGTTAGTATATAATAAATGTATAGTTAATATAGAAAATAATAATACAAAATTTTAATTTATAGGAGTGGTTTCATGAAGGTTGTTTATAAGGGTAAAACAAAGGATGTATTTCTTTTAGAAGACGGAAATTATTTATTAAAATTTAAAGATGATGTAACAGGGGAAAATGGGGTTTTTGATCCAGGTGCTAATAGTGTTGGATTAACTATGAAAGGATCAGGTAAAGCTGCCCTTAAATTAACTAAAATGTTTTTTGAGAGATTAAAGGAAGAAAATATACCAACTCATTACATAGACGCAAATATAGAAGAGGGTACAATGAAAGTAAAGCCAGCTAAAGTATTTGGAAAGGGATTAGAAGTAATTTGTAGATATAGAGCTGTTGGAAGTTTCATGCGTCGTTATGGCATGTATGCAAAAGAAGGACAAGTTTTAGATGCTTTTGTTGAAGTTACTCTTAAAGATGACCAACGTCAAGATCCTCCAATAACTAAAGATGCTCTTGATATGCTTGGAATACTTTCCTCAAAAGAATATGATATATTAAAAGATCTTACTAAAAAAATAAGTGGCATAGTAAAAGATGAATTAGCTAAAAAAGGTATAGAATTATATGATATTAAGCTTGAATTTGGAAGAGTGGGAGAAGATAATCATATTGCATTAATAGATGAAATTTCTGGTGGAAATATGAGAGCATATAAAGATGGAAAATATATAGAACCTTTAGTTTTAGAAAAATTAATGTTAGAATAATAATTTAATATTAAAAATAATCTAAGGTGAAAACCCATGTAATGACTAGTAATACATGGGTTTTATTTTATAGTAAAATCTTAAAATTTATGTAATTAGCATCTTAAATTTACTAAGCTATTTTAAATATGTTATAATTATTAAAAATAAAATAAGAACTTGAAGGATGATTGTATGTCAATAAATGAAATAGATGAATTGATAAAAAAAAGGCAAGTTAAAACAGAAACTAAAAAAAATAATCAGATTTTATATGCTATTATAGGAATTATAATTGCATTAATTATTTTTTTGTTTCTTTGGAATAACAACAAAAATTATGCATACAGTTGGATTTTTGGAGTATGCATTGGAATTGTATTAAGATATTCTAGATTCTGTTTTGCAGCTGCATTTAGAGATCCATTTCTTACAGGAAATACAAAAATACTACGGGGAATGATACTTGGGATGATAATAAGCACCCTAGGTTTTTCTATAATTCAGAATATTTATATTAAAAGTAATGATATAAATTACAAATATATACCTGGAACTATAGAATCTGTGGGGACTCATGTAGCATTAGGAGCATTTGTATTTGGAATAGGAATGGTGCTTGCAGGGGGATGCGCTTCTGGTGTGCTTATGAGAATTGGAGAGGGACACGCTTTGCAGTGGATTGTTCTTTTAGGATTCTTAATTGGCACTGCTATGGGAGCTAAAGATTATTCGTTTTGGTATAAAAATATTATAAGTAAAGCTAAAGTTGTTTATTTCCCGGAATATATAGATTTTAAAATGGTTGTTTTACTGCAAATAACTGTTTTAATAATCATATACAAATTATCAGCTAAGTTTTGGAATAAAAAGATATAAGTAAATAATGGAGGAATATTTATGTCAGTAAAAGAAATTGACTGTTTGTATGAGGCTTGTCCAATTCCTATAATAAAGGCAATGAAGGAACTAAAGAAAATGAAACCAGGAGATATATTAATTCTACATTCAGATCATAGTTGTGTTGGAATAAGTATGGAGGAATGGGGAGAAAAAAATAATTATCCAATAAAAGTTGTAGAATTAGAAGGGGGATATTGGGATATTTATGTTCAAAAACCTAGGTAAAAAGGAGTAGAACTATGGAGGATATTAAAAAGTGGATAAAAAAACCTTGGCCTTATTGGCTAGGAGGTATATTACTTGGGGTTATAAATGTAGTTTTATTGTGGACAACTGGAACTAGTTGGCATATAACTAGCGGTTTTTTATTGTGGTCTGTTGGAATTTTGCAGTGGATGGGATTGGAACCATTAAAGTGGGAGTATTTTACCTATCTTCAGCATAATTATCAAACAATAATTGAGAATAATAATTTATTTATAAACAGATATACTATATTAAATATGGGAACAGTTTTAGGGGCATTAATTGCTACTTTATTAGCATCACAGTTTAAATGGAAAAAAATAAAGAATAGAAGACAATTATTATTTGCACTTTTAGGAGGAATTATGATGGGATATGGTACAAGACTTGCTTTTGGATGCACTGTAGGTAGTTTTTTTAGCGGAATTCCATCCTTTTCTCTTCATGCATGGATTTTTGGTATATTTATTACCCTGGGAGCATGGGTAGGTGTTAAAATAATAGTAAAATTTTTAGCATAGGAAGGTTAATTTCCCCTATGCTAAAAATTTTAACAAAATCCTCTTTTACTAGATATGATAAAGTCTACAAATCTTTTTTCATAAGATGTAAGTCTATAGTTTTTTCTATAAATAAGATAATACTTAAAATCAATTTTTAATTCATCTATATCAATTTGCTTAAGGTAGTTTTTTTTCAATTCTTTGTTAATTATGAGTTTAGGTAGAAAAGAGAATCCTTTATCTGAAGAAATGGAAGATTTAATAGCTTCTGGAGAATTTAAATTATATATAACATTTAAATCTCTTAAATCAATATTTTTCTCTTCTAGAGAGTTTAAAATTATCTCTCTTGTACCAGAACCTTCTTCTCTTAATATTAATGGTAAATCTCTTAGTTCTTCTAAGGAAATCTTGTTTTTATCATTATAAGCGCTTCCAACTAAAACCAATTCATCTGAAATTATAGTTTTTGTAGATATGCTATTATTTTCAGGATGTTTTTGTACAATACCAATGTTAATAGTATGATCACATAATTTTTTTATAACTTCTTCAGAATTATCTATTTGCATATGTATATCTATATCTTTATTAAATTTCTTAAAAGTATAAATACTACAAGGAAGAGCATATTCTCCTACACTTTTACAAGATCCAATAATCAATGTTGGAACAGTTTCATGTAAGCTTTTAAGATCTCTTTCTATATTTCCTTTTATATCTAAAATTGTATGTGCATAATCGAATACAACCTTACCTTCTTCAGTCATTTCTACGCCCTTATTACTTCTATTTAAAAGAGTTACTCCCAATTCTTTTTCTAAATTTTTAAGTTGCATACTAAGGCCAGGCTGAGTTAAGTGAAGATTTTCTGCGGCTTTTGATATACTATTAGATTTAACTGTAACATAAAATGATTGTAGATATTCAAGATTCACATAATCCCGTTATATAAAATCTACTAAAAGTTAGTATTATTGATTTTAGTAAATTTATAACGGTTTTCACCTACCTTTCCTATTTATATTTTATTTTAAATTTATTTATAACTAACTCTATAAAGCTATTCATACGTTTTTTACTTGTTTTAAATTCATTGTTTTTCATTATTTTCGTATATAATTATATAATTTTAATAATATTATAATATATTGTATTATTATATCACAAAATATTATAATAAGAACAAATATGTCTGTAAATAAAAGAACTACCATATAAATTTTCTATAAAGTATATATTTAACAATAAAAGCTTATATATTGTCATATATGTATCATAGCTTGTATCCTACCTTAATCAAAAATCCCTTTTGTCAAAAAATAATCAAAAATTCATCAGCGCAAAGCCTTTAAAATCAATGGTTATAATAAAAGCTTATGGTACATAACACATGTTTATTATGAAAGAGGCTTAGCTTGTACTATAATTGACATTGAAAGAATTTTAACAAATGAAATTAAATAAATAAAAAATAATGATTGTAAAACTGCAGTTACAATTGCAATTATTTCTGTAAATGTTTTAGATTTGTTTATTTTATAATTCACAAAAAATATAGCATTAAATAATATAATGGAGGGATATGCCATGAGTAAAAAATATTTAATAGTAGGCGGAGTTGCCGGAGGTGCGTCCACAGCAGCAAGATTAAGAAGACTTAGTGAAGAAGACGAAATAATAATGTTTGAAAGAGGTCCTCACGTATCATTTTCAAACTGTTGTCTACCATATCACTTAGCTGGATTAATTAAAACAGCTAACCAATTAGTACTTATGTCACCAGAACAATTCAAAAAACAATACAATATCGAAGCTAGAGTAAATAGTGAAGTTATTGATATAGATAGAGCTAAAAAAGAAATAACAATTAAAGATACACTAACTGGTAAAGAATACACTGAAAACTATGATAAATTAATATTATCACCAGGAGCAAAGCCAGTAGTTCCACCAATAAAAGGAATTGAAAATGTAAACTTATTTACAGTAAGAAATGTTATAGATATAGATAAATTAAATAAATTTGTAAGCACTATGAAAAGTAAAAATGCTACAGTAGTAGGTGGTGGATTTATAGGTATAGAAGTTGCAGAAAATTTAAAAGAAGCAGGATTTAATGTAACTTTAGTAGAAGCTATGCCACAAGTTATGAGAATATTTGACTACGATATGGTTCAAATTCTACATAAAGAATTACATGATAAGGGTATAAACCTAATTCTTAACGATAAAGTAGCATCCTTTGAAAAGGATACAGTAGTATTAGAGTCAGGAAAAAAAGTTGAATCAGAAGCTGTAGTTATGGCAATTGGAGTAACGCCAGAAACAGATCTTGCAGTAAAAGCAGGACTTGAAATTGGCGAATTAGGCGGAATAAAAGTAGATCAAAACTACAGAACTAACGATAAAGATATTTATGCAGTAGGAGATGCTATCGAAGTATATCATGCATTAACTGGTAAAATGACTAAGCTTCCACTAGCAGGACCTGCACAAAAACAAGCAAGAGAAGTTGCAGATCATATCCATGGAAGATTAGTACCAAATACAGGATATATTGGATCTTCAGTAGTGAAATGTTTTGATTATAATGGAGCTTCTACTGGATTAAATGAAGGAATGATAAAAGCCCTTAACTTAGATATACAATACGAAACAGTTAAAGTAATCCCTGGAGATAAGGTTGGATTAATGCCAGGATGTGAACCACTTCACTTCAAATTATTATTTGAAATACCAACTGGAAAAATATTAGGAGCACAAGCAATAGGTAGAGGAAATGTAGACAAGAGAATTGATGTTATAGCTACAGCTATTAAATTTGGAGCAACTATAAATGACTTAAGAGACTTAGAATTCTGCTATGCACCACCATTTGGAACAGCTAAAGATGTTGTTAACTTTGCAGGATATGTTGGATCAAACTTATTACATGATGAATTCAAACAAGTCCATGAATATGATGTAAGAGGTTTAGTTGAGAAGGGTGCTTGCATAATAGATGTAAGAGAAAAGCACGAATATGAATTAAGCCACATAATCGGAGCTAAAAATATACCACTAAGCGAGTTAAGAGATAGAATAGATGAAATTCCAAAGGATGAACCAGTTTACTTACATTGTAGAAGTGCTCAAAGAAGTTATAATGCGGCAATGGCATTAAAACACTTAGGATTTGATAATATCTATAATGTATCTGGTGGATTTATGGGAATATCCTTCTATGAATACTTTAATGATCAGACAACAGGAAGAGAAAAAATAGTTACAGATTACAATTTCTTATAATATTAATAAAAAAAGGGGCTTTAATTTGCCCCTTTATATATGAAATAAAATGCACTAATATATAGAACAGGAGTGAATAAAACCTATGAATAAAAAGCAAACTTTTATTGGACTAGCGCTAATAGTAGCTTTAACAATGTTTGGATCATTTCAAAATGCAAAAGATCCTAAATTGGCATTATTTTTAATTACAGGACTAGCAATTGGATACGTTATGCAAAGATCAAGATTTGGTTTTGCAGGTGGAGTAAAGAAAATATATGTAACAGGAGATGGTACATTAACAAAAGCCCTAATGTTTTTGTTTACTATAAGTTTATTAACTACGGCAGCAATACATTATGGAGCTTTTATGGAAGGAGCAAAAATTCCAGCGATGTCTTCTGTTAAACCAACAAATTTAGGAACAGTAATTGGTGGAGTATTATTTGGTATAGGTATGATGTTTGGTGGAGGATGTGCTTCTGGAACATTAACGGATGCAGGTGAAGGTGAAATAAGAGCACTTATAGTATTATTTTTCTTTATAACTGGATCCTTAATTGGTGTATATCATATGCCATGGTGGGAAAAGAGTGTATTTTTTAAAGTAGGAGGAAAAGTTTATCTTCCAGATGTATTTGGATATTTAGGAGCTATCATAGTATCACTTTTAGGATTTTTATTAATTTATGTTATAACTAAGAAATATGAAGATAAAAGAAAAAGAGAAAACACTTATACAAAAGAAGAGTACAGTGATTGGGAAAAACCATTACCAGAAACTGCAAACTATAAATTTTTTAGCAAAGAAACTTATCATAAATTCTTTGTACAAAGATGGTCTTTTTATACAGGAGCAGTGTGCTTAACTATTATGTTTGTTGCAATAATTCTTACAACAGGAAAGAGCTGGGGTGTAACTTCAACTTTTGCAGATTGGGGAGCTTGGTTATATCAAAGTGTAGGAATAGTTGATGTTTCAGATTGGCCATGGTTTGCAAGTAGAATGAAGAAGATAAATGGTGGCTTTTTAAATGATCCATCTTCCATGAGAAATATAGGAATAATCCTAGGAGCAACTATATCATTGTTATTAGCAGGTAAATTCTCATTTAAGAAAAACTTTAAATTCAGAGATATATTATTTTATGCAATTGGTGGATTGACAATGGGATATGGAGCTAGAGTTGGACTAGGATGTAATGCAGGTGCATTGTATTCAGCAATATGTAACTTCTCCTTATCTGGATGGGTGTTCCTTCCAGCTATGACCGTAGGAGGAATAATAGGAGTTAATTTAGTTAGAAAATTTAACGTTACAATTTAATTAGATATATAAAATAAGTGAATAGTTAAGGATAATTTTTCAAATAAAATGTAGAAAAATATCCATAGCTATTCACTATTTATTATTTCCAAATAGCTGAAAATGGCTAAAAATAGCTTAACCGTCCCCTATAATTTTTTAATTGTAAAATTATCTGCAAGTAGAGTCCAATTTTGTGGGAATGGAAATCCTAAGGCCCAATAACTTATTCCAGCTAAATTATATTCTTTTGCCAAATCAAATTTTGCTTGAGCACTTCGGGGATCTTCAAACCATACCTCATGCATTATACCATTTTCATCTTTATATCTGTAAAATGGAGATTGGGATACTGGATCGTATTGTATTGTAGCGTTATATTTGTTAGCTCTTCTTATGGCTTCTTGAACACTAAAGGTTTGAGCCTCTTGTCCTTGAACATGAGGGAGAACCCAGTCTCGCGCATATATTTGGAAACCAAGATAAATTTTGTTTCTAGGTATTACAGTTACAGCATAATCAAGAACTTCCCTTATCTTATTAATTGGAGAAATTGCCTGAGGTGGTCCTAATCTATATCCCCATTCATAGGTCATTAAAATTACAAAATCTACAATTCTGCCATGGGCTTCGTAATCATGAGCTTCATACAAAAGGCCTGTTTGTTCTCCACTGGTTTTAGGAGCTACAGCTGTAGATACAAAAAATCCTTCTGGATGAAGGCTATCTACTAGGCTTTGAAGAAAATTGTTATAAAGTTCACGATCTTCTGGCAGCACATTTTCAAAGTCTATATTAACACCTTTGTAGTTTTTTTCTTTTAATATATTAAGTATATTTGTAATTAAGTTATTACTTATTTCGGTACTAGAGAGTACAACATGGGAAAGATTTTGTCCTAATTCTGTGGATGTAAAATTAATTATAGACATCATGGGAACTACATTCTTTGAATAAGCTGCATTAATTGCAGGCAAATCATCTATAGGTTCAAGAGAACCATCCTCTTTTACCATATAAGCAAAGGGACTTAAGTAAGTTAGAAAATCACCATCGTCCATAACAATTGGTACAGCATTTTCACCTAAATCATATATATATCCATTTACATAAATATCTGGTCGATCTTTAAGAACACCTGGAATAAACAATTGAAGTCCTGGAGATATATTAGATGGATTTGAAATATTATTTACTTTTAAAATAGCTTCAACAGTAGTATTGTATGTCTGAGCAATTTCCCATAATGTTTCACCTTCACTAACAATATGAAAAACTCCTTGTACAGGCACAATAATAGCTTGACCAAGTTCTAAATCATTTGAATCAGGAAGTTTATTAGCATTTATTGTTTCCTCAAGAGGTACACCATAATAGTTTGATATTTGCCAAAGATTCTCACCAGGCTTTACTATGTGAATAATCATTAAAATCCTCCTATAAAAGTACACACATAATTAGTTTATGAAATGTTTTATAGGTGGTGAAGAAAAAATTAAAAAAATTAAATGGGAATGCTTGCATAATTTTAGAAAATGTATTATAATTGATAATAAGTATTAGTTAATAATAAATAAAAGTAGGTGAACTTATGAAATATTTATTTATACAATATCCTAAATGTAGTACTTGTAAGAAAGCTAAAAAATGGTTACAACATAATAATATTAGTTTTGAAGATAGACACATTGTAGAAGATAATCCTACAAAAGAAGAACTAATACAATGGATTGAAAGAAGTGGTCTTCCAATTAAAAAGTTTTTTAATACAAGTGGAGTTTTTTATAGAGAAATGAATTTAAAAGATAAAGTTAAAACAGCGGAATTTGAAGAATTGGTTGATATATTATCAACTAATGGAATGTTAATTAAAAGACCATTGGTTGTAGCCGATGACTTTGTATTAGCAGGATTTAAAGAAGAGCAGTGGAAGGAGAAATTACTGTAGATATGAATTATTTTTGCCAAATTTGGTAAGACTTTATAGTGTTAATATATTAAAAATTTAAATATTATATGAGGTGATATTATGTCAGTAAAAAATGCAATGACAGCAGATTTTTTAAGATCAGCATATGGTGGAGAAAGTATGGCACATATGAGATATTTAGTTTGGGGAGAAAGCGCTAAAAAAGATGGTTTTCCAAATATAGGAAGACTATTTGAAGCAGTAGCTTATGCAGAAAGAGTTCATGCATCCAACCACTTTACAGTACTTAAGGAGCAAGTTGGAGACTTTACAGTGCCAGCAGGAGCAGTATTTGGTAAGACAAACATAGTAGAAAACTTACAAGGAGCTATTAACGGGGAATTACATGAAATAGAACAAATGTATCCTGTATATTTAGAAACTGCAAAATTCCAAGAGGAAAAAGATGCACAAAGATCCTTTCACTATGCAGTAGAAGCAGAAAAACAACATGCTGAATTATTTAAAAAGGCTCAAGATTTAGCAAAAGAAAACAAAGATATGGAAGATAATAAATTTTATGTGTGTCCTGTATGTGGTTTTACTATAGAGGTAGAATCATTAGATCAAGTACCAGATAAATGTCCTGTATGTGGAGTACCAAAGGATAAGTTTAAAGAATTTTAATATATAAATATAAAAAAATAGACATGGAGATTTAAATCCACATGTCTATTTTTTATATTAGTTTTGAATGTACACATTTACATATTTTAATCCCCAGTTACAGGCTTCTTTATAGGTGTCAAAGTAAACATCAATAAAGTTTCCTTTAACTGAAGTACCAGTATCAGCAGCTATTGCGTATCCATAACCTTCAACATAGAGCTTTGTTCCTAGCGGAATAACTCTTGGATCAACTGCTATAGTACTGTAACCATTTGGATTTCTTACAGCCTTTCTGCCAGAGTAAGTATAGGTATTATTTACTCCATTAACTGCCCAATAAGCAGTAGCTTTTACTCTAAGTACACCTGAGTTTGCAAAGGAATTACTAGTTCCTCTAGAAACAGGGGTAGGAGATAGAGTGCCTTGGGCTATAATTTTATCCTTGGGTTTTTTAGTAATGATTTCTTTTATTACTTTCCTTGAAGTTTCCTTGCCATTCTCATAAACTACATTTGTAGTAATTTGTTTTTCTCCCTTTTCTCCTTCTTGCAAAACCTTTTTTTGAGATTTTAACATACTAGTATCATTTTTAACTACAGTGTTAAAATTAACAGGAGCGGACAGAGTAATGGTCTTTTTTTCAACCCTAGTTATATCTACTTTCATACCATCAGTTAGGGCTGTATTTTTTGTTGGTAAAACTTTATCATCAGAGCCTAAAACTATTTTTTCTGCCTTTAACATCGATGCAACATCTTTTTCTGCAGATTTTATAGCTAGTTCCTTGTTGTCTACATTAATTTTTACATTTACAGCTCTTCTAATATTTATAACATCTTTATTAGATAGTTTACTATCCATATCTTTATCAATTTTGTCCTTTGGATTTAATTTAATATTTTCTTTATCTAAGAAACTTTGGACATTACTTTGATAAGTTGTAAATTTCTTTTCCTCTCCATCTATTGCTAAAGTTACAGTTTTTCTAGATAGAGCAACAAAAGTAGTTATAACAATTACAGATAGTAACACAAGAATTTGAGCTGTGGATTTTTTGCTATTATTTCTCTTGAAAAAATCTTTTAAATTAGAAATCATAGTCATCTCCTCTCTACATTTGTGCTGTGGAAAGAATAAAGTCAAATCTTAAATCTGCAAACCTCCATATTACATAATTTTAATATTAATCATATGAAGTAAAAAACATTTTTATGTAAGTTTTATTTTCAGCTAATTATTTTGAGTAAAAAGCAAAACTATTATGGCGATAATTATATCACTGAGAGAAATAAAATACAAGGCATAATATGGGAAAGCTTGGTAAAAAGCTAGAAACTCAAGAAAAACTAAGTATTTATAAAATAATTTAATAGGAAAGTTAAATTTTAAAGAAAGAATAAGGGATGATATTTTTATGGATTTATTGATTTATTGATTTATTGGATAAGAAATGTTGAAATAATAGATTATATGCACACATATGTAGAATAGTGATATAATAAAATAAAAAACTTTTGCGCAGTATAAAAAAATTACGAAGTAATTTTTTTAACAGAGGACAGAGGACAATTGACATAGGACAATGAAGGAAGATTTTCCTCCGCTTTGCTACAGAAAATCTTTAATTTTATAATATAATTGAAAATTGAAAGTTGAAAATTGAAAATGATAGACATTTTTTCTTCATTGTCATTACGAAAAAATTTTAATTTTATAAAATCTGATGAGATTTAAAATAAATTAATCTTTATATAATAATTTATTTTATTTATTTGTTAAATAAAAACTTTTGATTTTAATTTTTGTAGAAACTGAAGTTATGTTTAGCAAAGCTTTAACAAGCCATCAATAAAAATGTAAATGTAGATATAATTGAGAATGGAGAAAAGTTGTCAATCATTCTCCACTTTCCATTCTCCATTTTCAATTATAACTAATAAGATTAAAGATTTTCTGACGTAAGGAAGAAAATCATCCTAAATTGTTCATTATTCATTATTCCTTGTTCATTAATAAAAATTTTGTTACGCAAAATTTTTATTTTACGGATTAAGTTTAAGGAAGTGAGATTTTGAAAAAAATATATAAAATTATATTTCCTATATTAATAATTGTCTTTGTCTTACCGGGGTTTTTAAACCAATCTCATTCAAAAAGTGAAAAAGAATCTTCTATTCCAATATTTATGTATCATTCTATATCAGAAAATGAAAAAGGATTATTTAAAGTACCAGAGGATAATTTTTATAAACAAATGAAATATCTTAAAGATAATGGCTATAATACATTATCTTTGGACGAGCTGTATGATCATTTAACAAATAATATACCTTTTTTAGATAAATCTGTAGTCATAACTTTTGATGATGGGTATAGTGATAATTACAAAAATGCTTACCCTATATTAAAAGAATTTGGACTTAGAGCGACTATTTTTACTATAACAGATTATATAGAAGGAAGTTCTTATTTTATGAACTCAGATCAGTTAAAAGAGGTAGCCTTAAATGGAATAGATATAGAAAGTCATACTACTAATCATTCAAAATTAGATAAGCTATCAAAAGAAGATAGAGCAAGAAATTTACGGGAATCTAAAAATACCATTGAAAAACTACTAGATAAGGAGGTTAAATATATAGCGTATCCTTTTGGAAAATATAATAAAGAAGTAATAGAAGATTTGAAAGAAGAAGGATATAAAATGGCATTTACCACTAAAAGAGGTATTGCAAATAGCAACAATGGATTGTATGAATTAAAAAGGGTTTTTATAAGCGGATATACAAATATAAAAAAATTTAAAAGAAAAATAGAAAACTAAAAGAGCAAATTTAAGTAGTATGTATTGAATTTATGGAAATAGCTAATAAATGCTAAGAATTATTTTTTTAAATAAAAATAATTTACAAAGTTAGTTAAAAAGTATAAAATAAATCAAACAAGATTTTCTGAATTGAATGGGGAGAAGGTATAATGAATGAAGCAAAGAAAATAAAATATCAATTAACAATATTAATTATATTTTTCCTAATTTATAATATAGCCATTATATACGAAAATAATTACTGGGGAAATATACTTTCTCCAGTAATAGCTTTTTTAACATCTTATTTTCTTATTATAATATCTAAAAAAATTGATATCTATAAGAATAATTGGATGTTATTAGCACTATCTTGTTTGAGTTGGGGTATATGTGATTTGTTATGGGGAATCTATGATTTGATATTTAAAATTAATCCAGAAAATATAGATTTATTTATGTATATATACATAATACCTAATTTGTTTATTATATCTACTGTAATATTATATTTTATAAAAAATATAAAAAAATTAGAGTATGTACAACTTATTGTAGATACAACCACCACGCTAATATTAATGTTAAGTTTTTTTTGGATATTGATTTTAGGAGAACAATTTGAATTTATATTGAGCAATATATATGAGTTAACAACCTTTTTATACATAGCTACGGACTTTATTTCATTGAGTATTATTTATATAATGTTTATTTCTATAAGAAGCAAAAAAAAATCTGTAACAAATATCTTAATAGTTTTAGGAATAATTGTATATACAATATCAGAGTTACTATATGTGCATCAAAAATTAATGGGTGTTTATATTCCTAATTCCATTTTAGATGGACTATTTATGCTTACATTTATTTTATTTGCTATAGCAGGTGCTTATAAATTATTATATGAAAAACAATATATAGAAGAAAGTTTTAATTTACCAGACAATATAGATAATAATAAAAAAGGTAGACTAATATTATTAATTCCATTAATAATGTTGTTTATGTTACATAAGTTAGATATTCAATGGATAATTTTTTTTACAGGTATAATTTTAATACATAAAGTTTTAAGTTCTTATGTGAAAATTTCAACTTATAATAAATATATGCTTGATAAAGAAATAGAAATAAATGATTTACTTGAAAAAAAGATTGAAGAAAGAACAAAGGAATTAATAAAGGCAAATGATAGGCTTAAAGTATTATCTCAGCAGGATGTACTTACTAATTTATATAATAGAAGATATTTTATGAAAAAAATAGACGAGATGATTTTAACCAAAAAAACAGATGAAACAATAGTTGTTTTTTATATGGATTTAAATGGTTTTAAGATTATTAATGATTCCTATGGACATGATATGGGAGATAAGGTTTTATTAGAAGTTTCAAATAGATTGGAATCTTTTATACCCGATGATGCTATTTTAGCTCGTTTAGGTGGAGATGAATTTATAATTGCGAGAAAAGGAGTTTGGGATTTAATTGAAATACAAGATTTTGTAGAAGAAATGGCTAGTTTATATGAGAAACCTATTATTATTGAACCTTATAAATTTAAGGTATCTTTTAGTGTAGGTATTGCTATGTGTGCAGAAGATAATTTAGACAGGAACACTTTAATAAAAAATGCAGATGTTGCCATGTATTATGCAAAAGAAGATCTAAATAAGATGTATGTATTTTATGATAAGAATTTAAGTAGAAAAGTAGAAAGAAAGAATAAACTAGAATTACTTCTGAAAAATGCGGTGTTTGATGAAGAATTTGAAATACATTATCAACCACAGTTTAATAGCAATACAAAAGAAATTATTGGAGTAGAAGCATTAATAAGATGGAATAGTCCTTTGGAGGGGATTATTTCACCAGTGGAGTTTATACCTATTGCAGAAACATGTGGAATAATTGTTGACATAGGATACTGGGTTATGAAAAATGCAATTAAGCAAGTATCTTATTGGAATAAATATAATAATATGAATTTAAGAGTAGCTATTAATGTATCTCCCAAACAAATTAACAGTTTAGATTTTATTAAAAATTTAAAAACAATTATACAGCATAATGAAATAGATCCTAAATTAATAGATATAGAAATTACTGAAAATATAGAATTAACTCAAGAAGGTGTAATAAAAGAAGTTTTAGAAGAATTAGCTTGTATAGGTGTTAAGATATCTATTGATGATTTTGGAACAGGTTATTCATCATTGAGTTATATTAAAAGATTTCATATTGACAGGTTAAAAATAGCCAAAGAGTTAGTAGATAATATATCTTCAGATTCAGTTAACTTGAAAGTGGTTAAGGCAATTATTATGATAGCTAAAACAATGAATATTAAAACTATAGCAGAAGGGGTTGAAGATGAATTTCAACTTCAAAAATTAATTGAACTAGGTTGTGATGAAATCCAGGGATACATATGGGACAAGCCTTTAAAAATAAAAGAGTTTGAGAAAAAGTATTTGAGTAAAACAGGGAGGGTTATTGATTTTTTATAAAATTAATAACCCTCCCTGTTTACTTAGTTATCATCGTTCCAACATTCAACCTTGCCTAATCCTTTAATATTACTAGCTTTAAATACAGGATTATTACTTTCTTTTAATTGTTTTACATAATCATTAAAGGTAGCAAAGGCAATTGGTCCAAGTTTGGAAATTACAATTAAGTTTATAACTGCCATGGTACCCATAAATACATCTGCAGCATCCCATATTAGTCCAAACTTTGCAATAGAACCTAAAAATACCATAACTAACACAAATATTCTATAAGCTGTTAAGAATCCAGAACTTGACTCTATAAATTCAATATTAGATTCTCCATAATAATAATTACCTATTATAGAGCTATAGGAAAATAACAAAATACAAATTGCTAAAAAGTATTTCCCCAGTTACCTACTTGTAAGCTAAGAGCTGCCTGAGTAAGTTGTACACCTTCTAGATCAGCAGCACCAGGAGTATTAAGTATTCCTGATAATAGTATTATAAAGGCAGTAGTACTACATACCAAAATAGTATCTACATATACACCTAAAGTTTGAATAAGACCTTGTTTAGCTGGGTGAGATGTATCAGCAGTAGCTGCAGCGTTAGGAACACTACCCATACCAGCTTCGTTAGAGAATAATCCTCTTCTTACACCGTTCATTATAGCAGCACCAAGAGTACCACCGAAAGCTGCTTTAACTCCAAAGGCATTGGCAAATATCATACCAAACATATGAGGAACTAAAGTAATATTTTTAATCATAATAAACAAAGCAACAAGAATATAAAGACTAGCCATAATTGGAACTATAGTAGCAGAAACATTGGCAATTCTTTTAACTCCACCAAAGATTACATAGCCTGTTACTATAAATAAGACAATTCCTATATATAATGGTTTAATGTTAAATGCTTTTGTAAAAGAACTAGCTATTGTATTAGCTTGTACAGAATTGAAAATAAAACCAAAAGTAACTGCGGTAAGTATTGAGAAGAATACGCCTAATTTTCTTTTACCTAAAGCTTGTTCAATATAATAAGCGGGTCCTCCTCTAAAAGTATCTCCATCTTTAACTTTGTAGATTTGACCTAGTGTACTTTCTACAAAACTTGTAGCACCACCTATTAAGGCAATTACCCACATCCAAAATACCGCTCCAGGGCCACCAGCTGCTATAGCAACTGCAACACCGGCAATATTACCAGTACCTATACGAGAAGCGGCAGAAATACAGAAAGCTTTAAAAGGGGTGATACCTTTTTTATCACCTACTCCATCTGCGGATTCAGTCATAAGTTTAAACATATGACCAATTAATCTAAACTGGCCAAATTTGATTTTAAAAGTAAAATAAATACCAAGTCCTATTAGTAATACTATTAGAACGTAGGAATACAGCCAGTCATTTAAAAGACTGATAAGTTGTTCTAAACTTTGCATTAAAATTCCCCCTCGATATAATATATAGATTTTAAACTTAAATGTACAAGATATACATTATAAAGTTAAAAACACATCCATTATATTATAACTTATTATGATATATTTTGATAGAATGTTTTTTGCGTATTTCATAAATTTTAATATTCTGAAGAGATATATAGGGAAAATATATAAGAAAGGAGGGTAGTAGGTTATTTAAAGTACATATTTATGTTATTTTTAATTAACAAATATTTAGTAATTTACTTAATTGGGGAGGTTACTATAAAGCTATAAAGCTAGAGGGGACGGTTAATGAATTTAATCTAAAATATAACTAGTAAAAAGATGATGAGAAATCCTAAGTTAGTATATACACTGACTTAGGATTTTTTATAAAGTATAAAAGTAAAAAATTCCAGAAGTTTAGCATTTGAATTTTTTTAGGGCGGTTAGCCCGTTGATTTATAAGATTTAATAAAGAATAATTAGAAATGTTGTATTTTCCGATTTTTACTGGAAATTATAGAGAAAAAATTTGCATAATAAAAGCATCCTTTTTATAATAGTTTTGCGACAAACTCAATAAAAAGGATGCTGATAAAATGAACAAAAGTTATTTAAAACAATTACTCACTTATATTAATAAAGTATATGATATTGGCGAAAAAATCAAGACCTTAAAAGATAAAAAAGTAAAATCACCAGTAAAAATTTCAACAATTACCTTTGTGGTGTTATTTGGATTTATGCTTCAGATAAGAAGTTTCAATAGATTAGAACATTGGCTTAAAAAAGGTAAATTTAAAAAAGTATTACCTAAAAAAACTAAAATGCTACGCATTGATGCCGTTAGGCGTTCTTTAAGTGAGTTTGATTTAGATGGATTAAAAGAAATGCATAAACATATAATAAAAACTACTGTAAAAAATAAAGTGTTTAGAAGTGGCACTATAGATGGTTTAAAAGTAGTCGCTATAGATGGTGTAGAACTATTTGAGAGTACCAAAAAATGTTGTGACAAATGTCTTTCTAGAGTTTGTAAAGATGGACTTACTCATTATTTTCACAGATCAGTGGTATGTTCAACCGTAGGTTCAGATCCACATATTATTTTAGGACAAGAAATGCTTGAACCTAAAAAAGATAGTTCAGATAAAGATGAAGGTGAACTCACAGGTGGTAAGCGTCTAATTAAAAAGTTATATAAAGAGCATCATCATTTTACAGATATTATAGTAGCTGACGCTTTATATTGTAAATCTACTTGGATTAAAGAAGTACTTTCCATAGGGATGGATGCAGTAGTAAGGGTTAAAGAGGAACGACTTAATATTGTAAAGGATGCATTAGCCTTATTTAAATGCCGTCAGGCAAATAAAGAATGGATAGTTAATAAGGGAAGTAAAAGCTATATAAAGATACAAGCTTGGGATGAAGATAATTTTGAAATGGCTGATTCAGAAATAAAAGTAAGGTTTATAAAATTTGTAGAAGAAATTTATAACGGAGATAAATCGGAAATTAAAGAAACCTGGATTATAACAACAGATAAATTTACGTCAGCAGAAACTTTATGGAAAATAATACATAAGAGATGGGATATTGAAAACAATACTTTTCATCAATTAAAAACAGAATGGCATTTAGACCATTGTTTTCTTCATAGCCCTACGGGCGTAGAAACTGTATTAATGTTTATAATAATAGCATTCAATTTAATGCAATTATACTTTTTTAAATGCATACGAAATTTTAGAAAGAAGCATATGCTTCAAGTAGACATAATTGAAGATATAAGAGATGAAAGGCTTACTATAGAAGATAATTGGGATAATCCACTGTTTGTAAAAACCTAATCTAAAAATAAAACTGGAAATTCTTTATTAAAGTTTCTTGGGGTAAGGGGAAGTGTAGCTATTTTTACGACCTATCGGTCTAATACCTTACCAGCTCTTTAAGTAAGTGTAAAAAAATACAATTCCAGTAAAAATAAAATTTTTACTGGAATTTTGGTGCTAAACTTCTGTAATATATTTAAAATTATTGATAAAATTAGCAACCATATGTATAATTATTATGAATTAAATATTGAGATAATAAGATAGTAAATAGGTTTAAAGTAATAATAAGAATCATTATTTTAATTAATAGGGAAACAGGTGAGAATCCTGCACGGTTCCGCCGCTGTGATGGGGAATTTTTTCAAAATATGCCACTGGATTTATCTAGGAAGGTTTGGAAAAATAATGAACCTAAGTCAGAATACCTGCCTATTTAATGAACTATAACTCTACGAAGGATAGGGGGGGCGTTCATAGGAGGGTATTTACTTATCTAAAATGGATAGTTAAACCTCTTGACAAAAGTCAAGAGGCTTTTTAGTGCGCCCAGCATGGGCGTAATCTTAAGGGTGAAAGTCCCTAACACGCCCTAGTAGTGGTAAGTGTATAGCTTAAGACAAGGGTGTCCATCGTGAGGTGGAATTTGAAGGAAGTCGGCGGCAAATCTCTGGTCTGACGGACAGAAATCACATACAAGGCAGTACCTATGGGTAAGGTTGCTAAACAAACTGAAGCCCGATAACTACTCGAGAATAGGTAATGTAAATGTGGCAGATAGATGGAGAGAAAGATTATGCTCTTACCTGGGGAGGTCTTAGATATACATTGTGGAAATGAATTTAGAAGCAATAACCTATGTAGTGATACATAACTGAAATCTAAGAAGTCAGCAGATGTCATAGTACTCTTGCTATTCGCGAAAGCGAGAGGAAGGACTGAACGATAGGAGGTTTTGAAACTTTGAAAAACACAAAGAAATGTGATGAAAGCAGACAACTTCATATAGAAGGTTACTTACAGAAAGATAGAGTGGAACTCGAAGAATATGTAGGAGCGCCTAGCATTTCATTGACGTTAGATAAGAAACAGAACGCTGAAATTAAATATGTAAGTGGATTGCTTGAGAAGATTATAGATAGAAACAATCTAAATCAAGCCTTTAAAAGGGTTAAAGCTAATAAAGGAAGTCATGGAATTGATGGTATGGAAGTAGATGGACTTCTACAATATCTAAAAGAAAATGTCGATAGCCTTAGGCAATCTATATTGGAAGGGAGTTATAAACCCAACCCAGTTAGACGTGTAGAAATACCAAAACAAGATGGTAAGAAACGTCCACTAGGAATTCCTACGGCAGTTGACCGAGTGATACAACAAGCAATCGCTCAAGTTTTAAGCCCAATATTTGAAGAGAAATTTTCAGAGAATAGTTATGGATTTAGACCTAGTAGAAGTGCTCATCAAGCAATCTTAAAATGCAAAGAGTACATGGATAATGGATATAAATGGGCTGTAGATATAGATTTAGAAAAATATTTTGATACAGTAAACCATGATAAATTAATAGGCTTAGTCTATAAAGAAATTAAGGATATTAGAGTGATATCTTTAATAAGAAAATATCTACAAGCAGGTGTGATGATAAATGGAGTAATAAACTCTACTGAAAAAGGTGTGCCTCAAGGTGGAAATTTATCACCATTACTTAGCAATATCATGTTAAATGAACTTGATAAAGAGCTAGAAAAACGAGAATTGAATTTTTGTAGATATGCTGATGATTGTAATATATATGTAAAATCAAGAAAAGCAGCAATAAGAGTAATGGAAAACATAACTAGGTTCATAGAAGAAGACTTAAAACTTAAAGTAAACAAAGAGAAAAGCAAGGTCGATAGACCATGGAAATTAAAGTATTTAGGATTCTCATTTTATAACAAGAAAGGTGAAATGGGAATAAGAGTACATAATAAATCAATAGAGAAATTAAAAGCTACGCTTAAGAAGATTACTAGTAGAAGTAATGCGATGAGCATGGAATATCGTGCAATAAAATTACGACAAATGATGACAGGTTGGATTAACTACTTTAAGTTAGCAGATTTAAAAAGTACTCTAAGAGAATTGGATGGTTGGCTAAGAAGAAGGCTACGCCTATGTTATTGGAAACAATGGAAGAAAATCAAAACTAAACATGACAATTTAGTCAAATTAGGGGTGAATAACTTTAAAGCATGGGAATATGCAAATACAAGAAAAGGCTATTGGAGGATTTCCAACAGCCCTGTTTTAGATACAACATTATCTAATAACTACCTAAAAGAACAAGGGTTTATAACATTAACCGAGAGTTATTTAAGATTTAGGTAATTCTATTGAACCGCCGTGTACCGAACGGTACGCACGGTGGTGTGAGAGGACGGAAAATAAAATAATTATTTTCCTCCTACTCGATTATTTTAAAATACTATAATAAAAATAACAGGAGAGATGAAATTAATGAAAAAACATATGAAGAAGTTTTTAAGTATTTTTATTTGTGGGATTCTTATGTTTGCATTTTTTGGATGTGGTGAAAAATCCAAAGAGGAAAAAGATAGTGATTCTAAACAAACAAAGCAAGAGTAAACATCAAAACATAAATATGACAAAATTAAATATGCAACTAAATTCAAAGTGAAATATTTAGATAATAATGTTAAATTAATAACAGATGGCGCTGATAGAAAGTTATTATTAGTACCGAAGGGACAAGAAAAACCAAAAGGACATGATGCTACTGAAGTTATCAAAACGCCAGTTGATAACGTTTTATTATTATCAACTGTACATACTTCTTTAATAAGACCAGACGTATTTGATACTAAAATGTGTTACAACTTATGATGTAGATAAAGGACATATTGACGAAATAAATGACAGAATGAAAATAGGAATACCATATGTTGTTGAAGCATCATCCTTAGAAAATTATCCTTTAGAAAGAATGGACAAAGTTTATGGCTGCTTTTTACAACAAAGAAGATATAGCTGATAAGCATATGAGAAAGTCTGAAGATATTTTTAAGAAAGTAAGCGAGAAAGTTAAAGGAAAGGAAAATTCATTAGTAACAGCTGGAATGCCATACAAAGGAAAGATTTGGGGGATTATATCAAGTGAAGATGTATGACATGGCAGGTGGAGATTATGTATTTAAGTATGTTGAAAAAGATAAGAGTGGAGCCAATTCAATAATCTTTGAAGATTTTTATGCAAAGAGCAGTAATACTTATATATATGTTTGTGAACTTATGGGAAAAACAAGACCTAAAAACATAGATGAATTTGTAAAACAAGTATCTATAATGAAAAACATGAAATCCATTAAAAATGGAGAACTAAGGGTGTCACAACCTTGCTGGTATCAATCAGTAGACAAGCTAGATGAAATTATTGAGGATTTAGCAGCAATTTATCATTAAGAAGAATTTGAAGATCATAAAGTAAGACATTATTATAAATTATCAAAATAAACAATAAAGGAGGGTAAGTACTTACTCTCCTTTAAAGTGGAGAAACAACATGGAAAGTATGGATAATATACAAAAGACGAAATCAAAAAATATAATTTTTTTAGTACTTCTTTTAATTGCAACATTTTTTGTATTTGCTTTTTTTGTATTGGATTTGGTTCTGTAAAAATTGGAAATACCAAAGTCTAAATTTAAGCTTCAATTAGCAGGAGGAGAACCCCTTTTAAATTTTAATCTTATTAAAGATATACATGAATATTTAAAAAATAAATAATCCAGAAATTAAAATGCAGATGCAGACCAATGGAAATTTAATAAATAGTAAAATAGCAAAGGAAATTAAAAGATGAATATATATATAAGAAATTGGCCATATTTTTACATAATGCACCCTGTTCAGGAGTTGAAGCTACAGTTGGTTTAGGAGCAGGACTAGATGTTTTTGAAAGTGTTGTAAATATATTAAAAGAGCTTAAGAAAAATGGATATAAGAAACTTTTAAATAAAAAATTAATAGGAAAAATAAAAGAAATAAATGGTGCAGAGGAAATTGTAAATTCTAAAGAGAATTTTATTGAAGGAGTAGAGAAGCTAAAGGATTATTGAGTACAAGCAGTAAGTAATAGTAAAACAGGGACGCTTCATGTTTTAGGTGAGGTGCCAGGCTTTGAAGAAGCTGTATCATTTATTAAGGAATATATACAAAATAATAGTAAAAATGCTACTTTAATTAAGAAACTATGTGAAAATGATTACATTTATAATGTAACAATTATGGAATTAATAGAGGAATACATTAAAATTGGTAGATACATTCAAAGTGGAGACAGTACCAAGATTGGTGAGGAATTATATGAAAAATATAAACATATTGAAAAAACAATATTAGATAATTTAAGAGATGAGATACTTAATATTTATGATAAGTTAAAATTGGTGAAGTTTGAAACTAAGAACCTGATAAAGGGGTTAAATGGAAGTTTTGTAGAACCTGGTCTTTCAGGAATGCCCTGTGATGATTTAGAAAATATTCTTCCTACAGGTAGAAATTTTTATTTAATGGACTACGAAAAAATCCCTACAAAGGAAGCATATAAAATAGGATGTAAATTAGCTAATGGAATTATAGAAAAATATATAGAGGAAGAAGGAACAATTCCAGAAAAAATAGCTATGAATATGATATCTACAGATATATCTATGGCAAAGGGAGAACAATTATCCCAAATGTTATATTTAATGGGTATAACACATGTATGGGATCAATCTGGAAAAGTAGTAGATTTAGAGGCAATACCCTTAGAAAAACTCAAACGTCCAAGAATTGATGTGATTGTAAGAATTTCTGGGGTGCTCAGGGACGCTTATCCTAATGTAATAAATCTTATGGATAAGGGGACGGTTATTGCATCATCCCTTGAAGAACCCTTTGAAAGCAATTTTGTTAGAAAGAATACATTTGAAATAGCAAGGGTTCTTAAAGAGTTAGGTGAGAATGAGGATATAGAAAGACGTTCAACAATGAGAGTGTTTGGAGACAAGCCTGGAACCTATGGTTCTGGAGTTAATCTAGCATTAATGGCTAGTGCATGGAAAGATGAAAAGGACATAGGTAAAATATTTGTGTATTTTTCTTCTCATGCCTATGGAGAGAATTTAAATGGACGCATGGCAAAGCATGAGTTTGTTGAAAATATTAAGGCATCAGAGATTTCTTATGATACTACTATTTCAAATAGGTATGATGTTCTATCTTCAGGATTCGCAGCATCAGTACAGGGAGGTTTTAGAGCAGTTAAAAAACTTCTTAGTGGAAAGGAAATGAAACAGTACCATGGAGGAACAGAGAATAAAGATAATATTAGAATATGTACATTAAAAGAAGAGATTAAAAAAACTATGGAAGAAACCTTTTTTAACCCTTTGTGGAAAGAGAATGTTAAGAAAAATGGATACACTGGGGCATCAGAATTTATGAGAAGGATTCAAAGTGTATTTGATTGGCAATGTCTTTCCAAAAATATTGATAATAAAGATATTGATAAATTGGTGGATTTATATGTAAATGATGAGGAAATGGTTAAATGGTTTAGTGAACATAATAAATATGCTGTTGAGGAAATAGGAAGAAGATTTTTAGAGCTATATGAAAGGAAAAAATGGAATCCGGATAAAGAAATTTTAGATAAATTGAGAAAAAATTATATTAAAATAGAAGGAGATATGGAAGAGTTATCAGAGAACTCTAAGGGAGAAATTCAAGGCGGAGATATTGAGATTTTAAACTATGAAGATATTGAATCTTGGAGCGATAAGTTAAAAGATGTTGATGATATATTTTAAGATAATTTTATGTTTAATATTAAGAAAATAATTATTAACTAATAACAATTTACAAAGTCGTCGACCCCCAATCCTGTAAAAAATGCGGGAGGTCGACGACAATTTTTAATTGCCTCGTAAGTATTGATTTCATTGATGTAAAGCAATATTTATATATTTTTGTTTACACTTTGTTAACAATGGATAGTTTTAACAAAGTGTGTTATAATGCAGATGTAATTGGTTTTTAGAATAACTATGAGGGATTGAAACAATATACCAGTATTAAATATGTGATATAATATAAGCAGGTTTTTAGAATAACTATGAGGGATTGAAACATGCTTTAAGACATCAATTAACCTTGCTAGAAGTCGATAGTTTTTAGAATAACTATGAGGGATTGAAACTATTCTAGTTCATAGCTTTCTTCTAATTCCAATAGAGTTTTTAGAATAACTATGAGGGATTGAAACTGGGTAGAAAGAAAATCGAGAACGCAAGATATACTTATGGTTTTTAGAATAACTATGAGGGATTGAAACTTGCAAAATCTTTTAATCCTAAGTCAATTCCTACTGTTTTTAGAATAACTATGAGGGATTGAAACAAAATTACAATGGGAAAACAAATGAAATAACTAATTTTGTTTTTAGAATAACTATGAGGGATTGAAACTTTTTCTTTTCCCTGCTTCTATTGTATCGTCTGTAATTAGTTTTTAGAATAACTATGAGGGATTGAAACGAAGTTGAAAGAGGGAATGGAGCAAATGCAAGAAGTGTTTTTAGAATAACTATGAGGGATTGAAACTCGATACTGAAATAAAACAATTAAAAAAATCAAATAGTTTTTAGAATAACTATGAGGGATTGAAACAGTAGATACTACGCTCCTATTCTTTACTAAATCCCTAGTTTTTAGAATAACTATGAGGGATTGAAACATGACTTAATACACATATTATTCAAGGGGATAGACCTGTTTTTAGAATAACTATGAGGGATTGAAACAAATTTCAACAACGTACTTTATCAAGAATGAAATTAGGAGTTTTTAGAATAACTATGAGGGATTGAAACTCCGGAATTTTAGCACAGGATAATAAAAAAGTTTTAGTTTTTAGAATAACTATGAGGGATTGAAACGAACAATGTTGGAGTATAAAGCTAATTGGTATGGAAGAGTTTTTAGAATAACTATGAGGGATTGAAACTAAACTAGGAATAAATATAAAAGCAAGAGATAAGAAGTTTTTAGAATAACTATGAGGGATTGAAACCTTTCACTAACCTTTTGAACCTTAGCATGTTTTTTAACAGTTTTTAGAATAACTATGAGGGATTGAAACTTTGTTCTTCTATTTGAGGATAAATTATATCTTCATACGTTTTTAGAATAACTATGAGGGATTGAAACAACAAAAGATGAATTAATTAAATAAAAGGAGTTTGATAGTTTTTAGAATAACTATGAGGGATTGAAACTATGGACCTTAATAAATTAAATGGTTATATAGGTAAGTTTTTAGAATAACTATGAGGGATTGAAACCGTTGTATGTATTTCCAGAAACCCAGATCCAAGTCCCGCGTTTTTAGAATAACTATGAGGGATTGAAACCTATCTCATCTCTTATATAGTTGTTTATGTTCTCTTGTTTTTAGAATAACTATGAGGGATTGAAACTAACTCAGTTAAATATGTATTTAATAGAGTTGTAGTGTTTTTAGAATAACTATGAGGGATTGAAACGTAATCAAGACGTATTTAATGACAATGGCAGTGGGTACGTTTTTAGAATAACTATGAGGGATTGAAACATTGGAGTATTAAGAAGGCAGCAACCACACCGATTGTTTTTAGAATAACTATGAGGGATTGAAACTGGTTATAACAATGATAAAGAATATGAGGAAATTTCTGTTTTTAGAATAACTATGAGGGATTGAAACTCGTTGTGCTGTTTCCAACTTTGGTCACGTGTCTAAGTTTTTAGAATAACTATGAGGGATTGAAACTGGGAAAGGGCTTTTTAGGTTGAACCCTTTAGAACCGTTTTTAGAATAACTATGAGGGATTGAAACCATTTTCCACGAATGGTAATCTTAAAACTTCTCCTAATGGTTTTTAGAATAACTATGAGGGATTGAAACCCAGCTTGGTTAACATTAAACAATTAAAAATAAAGGTTTTTAGAATAACTATGAGAGATTGAAACAAAGATTCTTCGTTACCTCCAAGTCTGTCCGGATGTAATGTTTTTAGAATAACTATGAGGGATTGAAACTCTTAAAATACATAGTAAATAATAGATAAACATACATAGTTTTTAGAATAACTGTAAGCGTCAAAAATTAAGTATCTAGAAAACATACCCTCCCATTGATAAACTTAAGTAAAAGATTATCAATGGGAGGTTTACTTATGTATAAAAAATTAGATAATGATGCTTGGGAGGAATATTTAAATAAATTTAACTCTGTTAAAGATACAATAACAGTGAAAGATTTCTGTGCTGAGAATAACCTTAATAAGAGTCAATTTTATTACCATAAAAAAAGAGTAGAAAAGGCAATTGAAAGTAAAGAACCTGTTTTTCAGCCTATTTCTTTGAATAGTAAAGTTGATAATACTAAAGAAAATAAATCTACATTAAAAGAAGTAAAAATTAATGTAGGCAATGCTAATATCCTTATTCCTGTTAGCGAAGCTACTTTAATAACAGCAATAATTAAGGAGTTAATTCTAAAATGTTAAATATAGATAAGGTAGAAAAAGTCTATCTTGCCTGCGGTTATACGGATTTAAGAAAAAGTATTGATGGTTTAGTTATGATAGTGCAAAACCAATTTAAGTTAGATCCTTTTGATAAAGCACTATTTGTTTTTTGCAACAAGAAAATGGATAAATTAAAAATTCTTCACTTTGACGAAGGTTTTTGGCTATATTATCACCGTTTAGAAGCTAATCGCTTCAAATGGCCAGCGACAGCTGCCGATGCATTAAAAATTAATCTTGATGAATTACGTTGGCTTTTAAAAGGCTATGAAGTAAGAACAAAATCTAAATTTAAACCTGTAAAAGCAAGTAACTATTATTAAAAAAATATCAATTTTGAACCCTTGAAGTATAGTGATTTCAAGGGTTTTATGGTATAATAAAGATATCAAATAAAACTAACGAGGTAATTATGAGTTACGAAATTTTAACTAATGAGCTTGATGAAAATACAAAAGCATTAATTGAGAAAATGGAACATGAAATTAATAGAAAAGATAAAGAATTAAACTCAAAAGATGAAGAAATAAAAAAACTTAAAAATGAATTAGAATTCTTAAAAGGTGTTATATCTAATAGAAATAGAAAGATATTTGGAGCATCCAGTGAACAAGTAGATGCTAACCAATTATCTCTTTTTAACGAAGCCGAAAAATTTAGTGATACAAAGGTGGAAAAACCTACTTTAGAAGAAATTACATATAAAAGAGCTAAGAAAAGTAATTATACTGGAAAAAAAGACAATTTAGCTAATTTAGAAAGAGTTGTTGTTGAACATAAATTAGAAGGTGATGATCTTAACTGCAAGGAATGTGGTGAAGAGCTTACTCCTATCGGAGTTAAATCTAGAAAAGAGATTGTTAAATACATTCCTGCTAAATTAATAATTGAGGAGCATGTTATTTATAGCTACGCTTGTAAAACATGCGAAAGAGCCACTGGTGAAAGTAAAATAGTTTCACCAGAAGCACCTAAAACTATTTTTTATAATAGTATGGCCTCAAATGAGTTAATTGCACATACTCTAATACTTAAATATCAACATGCAATGCCACTTTATAGGCAAGAAACTTACTTCGATATGATGGGCGCTAGCCTTTCAAGGCAAACTCTATGCAATTGGACTATGTCTGCAGCAGATGCTTTAGAGCCAATATATAACCATATGAAAAAAGAATTGCTTAGCCGTAATTACATTAATGCTGATGAAACAACCTTAAAGGTAATTAATGATAACGGTAAGGATTCAAAAACCAAGAAATATATGTGGTTATATATGAGTAATACCAAATCTAAGCCTGTGATCTTATATGATTACCAACGCACTAGATCAAGCTCTTGCCCTAAAAATTTCTTAGGAGATTTTAAAGGTTTTCTCCAAACGGATGGATATAATGGATACAATTCCGTTAGCGGAGCTACAAGAGTATATTGCTTGGCTCACATAAGAAGATATTTTCATAATATAATAGTAGATTTAGATGAAGAAGCCCTAAAAAATTCTAGAGCAATAATAGGGTTTAATTATTGTGAGCAAATTTATAAACTTGAAAAAGAACTTAGAGAATCTTATTCAAATGATGAAAATTATTATGATATTAGATTTAAAATAAGAACTGAGAAACTAGCTCCAATTATAGATAACTTTATTGATTATGTTGAAAGAGAAATAAAAGATGCTCTTCCAAGAAGTCCGTTAGGTAAGGCACTTGAGTATGCTAAAAAGCATTTACCAGGATTAAAAAATGTATTATTAGATGGTTCTCTAGAAGTTGATAATAATGCTGCGGAAAGAGCAATTAAGCCTTTCGTTATAGGAAGAAAAAATTTCTTATTTGCTAACACTGCTAAGGGTGCAACTGCAAGTAGCAATATTTATAGTATTGTTGAAACTGCCAAGGCTAATAATTTAGTTGTAGAAAGGTACTTAGTCTATCTATTTGATAATCTATCAAAGATAGATATATACGATAGCGAAAGCTTAGAGAATCTTATGCCTTGGAATGATAAGATTCCTGAAAATATGAAAATTAAAGATAAAAAATAAATTAATCCTAGTAAAGCATATTCTTGCCTTACTAGGATATTTTAATACTATTCTTGGAATTATTAAAGGTGCTAAAACTTTGACGCTTACAAATATAGATATATTTTATGTTGAAAATTTTAATAAAAAATTCCATTTTAATAAATAAAAAATCATGTTTTTAGAAGGATTTACAAAAATGGTGTAGAAGTATAAATATAGTAATATATGTTATATTTATATACAAATTATGACATAGGTGAGGAGATTTCATGAGAGCAAATTTAGAAATAAGTTTTTCAGATAAATTGGAAGTACCAATACAATATAATTATTTAGTTCAGGCTATGATTTTAAATTGGCTTGGAGACGAAAAATACCAAAAATTTATCCATGATAAAGGTTATGAATACAATAATAGATCCTATAAAATGTACACATTCTCAAAATTATATGGGAAATTTTCTGTAAATTCAAAAAATGGAATCATAACATTTTTTGATAAGGTAAATCTTATAGTATCATCTCTAGATACAAGATTTATACAATATTTAGCTTCTAATGTAATTATGGAAGATAATTTAAGGCTGGGCAAAAATTCAGTTAAAGTAAATAAAATAGAAACATCTTATAATGAGTTAGGAAATAGTGAAAAAATATATACAAAATCACCTATAACTGTTTATAGTACTTTGCAAAATGCTGACAAAAAGAAAACCTACTATTATAGTCCCTATGAAGAAGAATTTAATGAGCTAATAAGAAATAATTTAATAAATAAATACAAAGCTTTATATAATAAATTTCCCCAAAATGATTCTTTTGACATAAAGCTATTATCCACAAGAGAGCCAAAAGAGAGTGTTTTAAATTATAAAGGCACCATAATAAAAGGATGGAATGGAGAATTTTTAATAAAAGGATCAAAGGAACTTTTACAAATAGCCTATGATGCAGGCCTTGGATCTAAAAATTCTCAAGGTTTTGGTTGCATTGAATTAAAAAAGTAATTTAAGAAAGAAGGTGAATATTTTTGCAAGAAGGTATATATCAAATAGGTTGTGCTGTAGCTTTAGATAGCAGCGAAGAAGACAGGATAGTTCAAAAAATACCAACAGAGAAAAAGGGAAAAGTACAACATATATTAAAAATAAATTTTAACACAAAAGATGAAACTTTAAGCATTGATGGAAATGAAGAGGTAAAAAAGGACAGTCATAAAAAATATCTATTTGTAGACAAAGTAGGGGGTCCTAATTCTCCACAATGGCTTGTAACAAGAAATTCTTTACAATATCATGTATCAGAAACCATAAATAGCTTAACAGATTTAGACTTTGGACAAGAAATAAATGAAAACATAAAACAAGTACTACAGAAATTCTTCATAGATTTAGGAGAAGAAGTTGATAAAAAATATAGGTATATATTAGATTTTAAAAAATTTAATATAGTAGAAGAAGATTTAAAAGAGGAATTTAATAAGATTCTAGAAGAAGAAAATACAGAAGATAAAAAAGAAATTAAAAAATTAGCTAAAACCTTTACAAATAAATATGTAAAAATATTCGAAAATTATATAAAAGAAAAAACGTCATTAAAACCAAATGAAATAGCTATATATACAATATTTATAAATGATAAAGCCTTAGCTCAAACTAAAGAATACAGAGAAGTTGTAGTTGATAAAAAATTAGGTGGAAAACCCAAGAAAAAAGGAAAGACTAAGGAATTAGTGTGCAGTATGTGTAATAGTACATCATCGGATATTGGGGATACTAAAAAATTATCACTAAAATTTTATACTACTAATCAAGTAATATTTTCAAGTGACCTTACAGGGGATTATACAAAAAATATGGTGCTTTGTGAGGAATGCCTAAATAACATCATGGCTGGTGAAAATTATATAAAGGATAATTTAAATACAAACATAGCAGGACTTAGCGTATATTTAATACCTCATTTCATATTTGGACAACCCTTAGACAAAAATTCCTTAGATAACACTACTAAATGGATAAAGAATTCCTTTAATACTGTAAAAAATATAAAAAGCATAGAAAAATTTAAAGAACATGCTACATCAGAAAAGAAATTAGAAGATGAAATAGAAGATAAAAATTCCTACTTCTTATTAAATATATTGTTTTACAAAAGAGTAAATCAAGCAACTAAAATAAAAAGACTTATAAAGGATATAAATCCATCTATATTTGATGAAATTTATAAAAGTCAAAGTAAGGCAAGACAAGTTTATGAAAAAGCAATAGATAAGAGTTTAAAAACATTTTTGGGTTTAGAAAGTATTTATTATTTAACTCCTATAAGAATCAAAGATGGAGAAATGCAGCAATATAATAATCTTTTATATATGTATGATGCTATATTTACAAAGAGAACATTGGATAAAAAAGTTATTATAAAAAGTATACTAGATGCAATTGTCATTAAATACCTTAAAAAGGAAGGTTATAACATAAAAGCAGGAGAAAATAATGAAATAAGGGATATGGTAATTCAAAGTGGAATGTATTTAAAATTTTTAGAGTATTTAGGATGTATAAAGGGGAGTGAAAAAATGGATGTTACCAAATTAATTGTAAAGGATGATATTAAAAATTATATTGACAATATGTCCTACAATGAAGAAGAAACAGCTATGTTTCTTTTAGGATATCTAATGGGGGAAATAGGAAACTGTGAATATAAAAGAGCTAAAGAAGGTAAAAAACCTATATTAAATAAATTAAATTATAGTGGTATAGATAAAAATAAAATTATAAGATTAAGTAATTTGGTTTTCAATAAATTAAGACAAGAAAAGATACTAACATATAATGAAATAATATATAACCAATGTAAACAATTGATAGATGAAAACTTAAATCATTGGAAAATGGATAAAAGCGAAAATTTGTATTATATACTTTCAGGATATTCCTATTCTTCAACTAAAGCCATATTAAATTCTAAAAAAGAAAATAATGAGGAAAAAGAAAATGAAGGAGGAAATGTAAATGAACAATAGTGAAATATTATATTTATATGATGCTAAACTTACAAATCCCAATGGAGATCCAGATGAAGAAAACAGACCAAGAATGGATTACGAAAGAGATATAAACTTAGTTTCTGATTTAAGATTAAAAAGATATATAAGAGATTATTTATTAAGTAGAGGTTATGAGCTATTTGTAATGAAATTAAATGATAAGCCTGTCACTGCAGAAAAAAGAACCAAAGCATTAAAAAGTTTTGATGATGATACCATATTAGACACCTTAATAGACGTTAGAATGTTTGGAGCAACTATGCCTGTAAAAGGAGATAATAAAACATTTATAGGTCCAATTCAATTTAATTGGGGATATTCATTGAACAAAGTAGAACTTTTAGAATCCAGTATAACATCTCATTTTTCTACAGGAGAAAATAAAATTCAAGGAGCCATTGGAAAGGACTACAGAGTGAAATATTCCCTAATAGCTTTTTCAGGAGTAGTAAGTGGAAAAAGAGCACAAAAAACTAAATTAAAAAACGAGGATATAGAACTTTTAGATGAGGCTATGAAAAATGCTATACCAGAACTTGTAACAAGAAGTAAAATAGGTCAATATCCAAGACTTTATATGAGAGTTGAATATAAAGATGATGAAACAATACTAGGAGATTTAAGAGATTATATATCCCTTAAACAAACAGAGGAAAGTATAAGAGATATAAGAGAATGTGAACTAGAAATAGATGAACTTGTAGATTTTTTAAATAAAAATAAAGATAGAATAAAGTGCATAAATTACCATTACGATGAAAGACTTAAACTATCCTTAAAAGGAGAAAATGTAGAATTTAAACAAGCTTTTTCAAACATAGAAATAAAAGAAATATAGAAAGAAATATAGATTGTACCTTATCTTATAAGGAAAGAAGGTGAATACTTGGGTGGATATATTAATTGTAGATATAAAGGGAAAGTTTGCTCATTTTAGAAAGTTCTACACCAATTCATCATCTCTTTCATATTCAGTTCCACCAAGGACAACTATAGCCGGGATGTTAGCAGGTATATTGGGATATGATAGGGACAGTTATTACGAAATATTTTCAAAGGAACAATTAAATATTGCCATAAGAAAATTAACACCTACAAGAAAGATAATGCAAAGTCTTAATTATATAAAAGCAGATAATCCAGGGAAAATTTTAAACCCTAAAGAACATACACAAATACCCTTTGAAATAATAACCTCAGATAAGGGAAGAGTCTCTTATAGAATTTATATAAATCATAGAGATAAAAATATAATGGATGAATTACAAAAAAGAATATTAGAAAAAAAATATTACTATTCTCCATATTTAGGGGCAGCACCTTTTAATTGTACCTTTGAATTTGTAGATAGAGTACAGGGCACATTAATGAAAGAGAAAGAGGAAGTATTAATATATTCTTTAATAAATAAAGAAAGTATAAATAAATGTTTTGTAACTTTAGAGGATAAGGAACTTTTTTTAGTGAAAGAAAAAATGCCCTCAGAAATTTTAAAAAATAGAGTAATAGAAAAGGTAGATAATTATATATATGATGAAAATACCAATAGTCTTAAAGTAAATTTAAATTGCAATTACATTAAATTGAAGTACAAATTTACAGAAGAGAATATATTATTTATGTAAAATAAGTTAGAGAACAGTTAACAACTAATAGTAAATCAATAAATTTACTGTTAGTTGTTATTTATTTACAAAGTAAAAGGAGTGGTGTTAAGTGAAATTTTATTCACATAAGGATAAATTAATTATAGAACACTTAAAAGAAGTTAGGGATTTATCTAAAAATAATATACCTAAAGACTTAGAAAATGCCAATAATATAACAAGTGTTTGCCATGATTTTGGAAAATATACTACATATTTTCAAGAATATTTATTTAGTAAAGATAAAAATAAAAGTGAACTATCAAACCATGGATTTATATCAGCAGTTTTTGCAGCTTATGTGGCTTTGTGTATTTATGGTAAAAAAACTTATATGCCATATATAATATACAATTGTGTACTTCATCATCATGGAAGCCTTGAAAATCCATCTTTAGATTTGCCAAAAGATTTTAGTAAAATAGATGAAAATGAAGATGAAGTTTTATTAAATAAAATAGATAATTGTAAAAAACAATTAAAGGATATAAAAAATAATAGGAAGTATATAGAAAAAGATTATGAAGAGCTAGGATTTATAGATGAGTTTAACAGCTTTTTAGATAAGGAACCCATAGATGACACACTTTTAAATATAAAAAAATTGGACAGTATATTTGATATGAAAAATAAAGATGAAAAGTTTTATTTTATACATCAATTACTTTATTCTGCCTTAATATCAGCAGATAAAATAAGTGCCTCAAATACTTATATGCCTTCAATAAAATATGCAGAATATGAATTTTTAAATAAAGTTAAAGAGGATAAATTTAAAAATGGTGAACTTAGCAAAATAAATAAAATAAGAGGAGAAATATTTTATAATATACAAAATGAATTAGAAAAGAACTATAAAGATGAAAAAATATTTTCTATAACTTCACCAACAGGAACAGGTAAAACCCTATCAGGATTTTTTGCAGCTTTAAAATTAAAAGATTTGTTAAAAGACAATAGAAAGATAATATATTCCCTTCCCTTTACTTCTATAATAGATCAAAACTATGAAAGCATATATGAACTTTTAGAGAGTATAGAGAATTTTTCTAAATGTGAAAATGAATATATTATAAAACATCATAACCTTTCTAATGTGGAATACAGTTCAGAGAATGAAAATTATGATAAAAACAAAGCAGAACTTTTAATAGAAAATTGGACTAGTGGCATTGTAGTTACAACTTTTGTTCAACTTCTTCAAACCTTAATTGGAAATAAAAATAGAATGCTTAAAAAATTTAATTCTATGAGGGGAGCTATAATTTTATTAGATGAAATACAAGCTATAGATATTAAATACCTAAGACTTGTGGATTTTATTTTAAAAGGAGCTGTAAAATACCTAGATTGTAGAATAATAATGATGACTGCCACAAAACCTTTGATATTAAAGGAAAGTTGTGAACTTTTATACAATAATGAAGAGTATTTTAAGATGTTTAATAGAACAAGTATTATGCCTAAAATTAATCCTATTACTGTAGAAGAATTTATAGAGGAATTTACAAATAATATTGAAGAAAAATCCTATCTTATAATATGCAATACAATAAATCAATCACTAAAAATATATGATTCTCTAAAGAATTTAGATAGAGAAGTTTATTATTTATCTACAAATTTACTGCCATTTCATAGAAAAAATATAATTAATGAAGTAAGTTATATGTTAAAAAAAGGTGAAAACATAATATTAGTGTCAACTCAAGTAGTAGAGGCTGGAGTGGATTTTGATTTTGATGTGGTAATAAGAGATATAGGACCTATGGATTCTATAATTCAAGCAGCGGGAAGATGTAATAGAAATGGTAAGAAAAAGAATGGGGAAGTCTACTTATACTCTATGATAAATGATAAAGAAGAGTATTTTGGAAACATAATATATGGAAAATCCATAATAGCTATATCAAAAGAGTTACTAGAAAATAAAGACTTAATACCAGAAAAAGAATATTTTTATATCATAAAAGAGTATTTTGAAAAGGTAAATGAAAATATAAATACAGAAGCATCAGATGAGTTTATGGAGTCCATTAAAAAGCTATACTTTTCTTATGCACCAGAGGAAAAATATAGTATAAATAAATTTTCTTTAATTAAAAACAATCCAGATTATATAGATGTATATTTTATTATAAATGATGAAGCAGAAGAGGTTTATAAAAAGTTTTTAAATATGCTTTCAGAAAAGGACATAATTAAGAGAAAATATATATACCTGCAAATAAAAAATAAACTAAAAGAATATACATTGTCTTTACCATCTAAATATCATGGAAATTTTACGAAGTCTGTAGTGCCAAATATTCCCTTCTTAGTACTTCCCAAAGAAGGTTGTGATGATTTATATCATCCTAAAACAGGATTCAAAAGAGAAGAGGAAGATTTTATGGTATTTTAAGGTTTTTAAAAGGGAGTTTTTTAGGGGAAGTTTTTTAGGGGACGGTTATTGCTTTTTATGAAAAATAAGGAGGAATGATTTTATTGGATATAAATGGTACACATATTTGGTATTATAAAATATGTAAAAGAGAGACATGGCTTATGATGAGGAATATAGTACCAGACCAACATGATGAAAACATAGATTTAGGAAGGTTTATGCATGAATTTTATTATAAAAGAGACAAAAAAGAAATAGCATTTGGTAATGTAAAGTTTGATATATTATTTCAATCTAAAAATGAAATAGTAATAGGGGAAAATAAGAAATCATCAAAATATGAAGAAGCATCTAAATGGCAATTATTATATTATTTAAAGGTATTAAAAAAGGCAGGTATTAATGCTAAGGGTCAATTAGTGTATCCTAGTGAAAGAAAGAGAGTAAATTTAGAACTAACTAAGGAAGTAGAAGATGAATTAAATAATATTATAGATGAAATAGAAAAACTTTCAAAAATGAGGAAACCTCCAAAGGTAAAGAAGATTTCATTTTGTAAAAACTGTGGATATAGAGAATTTTGTTTTTCTTAAAGGGTGGTGGAAATAATGAAAAAAGATATTTATATTTTTAATGATGGAGATTTAAAAAGAAAGGATAATACTCTTTATTTTGAGAGTGATGGAAAGAAGAAATATATACCTGTAGAAGAAATAAATAATTTGTATGTTTTTAGTGAAATAACTCTTAATAAAAGATTTTTAGATTTTGCATCTCAAAAGGAAATATGCATACATTTTTTTAATTATTTTGGATATTATATGGGAACTTTTTATCCAAGAGAGCATTTAAATTCTGGTTATGTAATATTAAATCAAGCCAAATACTATTTAGATTATGATAAAAGATTGGATTTAGCTAAAAGAATTATAAATACAGCAATTTATAATATTATAGTAGTGTTAAGATATTATAAAAATAGGGGAATAGATTTAGAAGAAGAAATAAATAATATAGAGTATAAACAATATTCTATAGATACATTAGAAAGTATAGAAGAACTTATGGCGATTGAAGGAAATATTAGAGAAACATATTATAAAACCTTTGCAAAGATAATAAAAAATAAAGAATTTGAATTTACAGTAAGAAGTAGACGTCCACCACTTGATAAAATAAATGCTCTTATAAGTTTTGGAAATTCTTTAATGTATTCTACAGTTTTAGGGGAGATATATGAAACACATTTGGATCCAAGAATAGGATATTTACACTCTACAAATATGAGAAGATTTACTTTAAATTTGGACGTAGCAGAGATATTTAAACCTATAATTGTAGATAGAATAATATTTTCTCTTTTAAATAGGAAAGTAATAACAGAAAAAGATTTTGAAAAAAATTTTAATGGAATATTGCTAACAGATAAGGGGAAAATGAAATTTTTAAAGGAGTATAACGATAAACTTTATTCTACTATAAAGCATAGAAAATTAAATAAAAATGTGAGCTATAAAAGATTGATTAGAATGGAGTTATATAAAATACAAAAACATATAATAGAAGATGAACCCTATGAAGGTTTTGTAATGAATTGGTAAATTAAACATAGATAAATATAAGAAAATAGTTAGCATAAGGAGGACGCATATGTTTGCTATATTAGTTTACGATTTTGGTGAAAAAAGAGTGGGCAGAGCTTTAAAAACTTGTAGAAAATATTTAACTTGGGTTCAAAATTCTGTGTTTGAAGGTGAAATAAGTGATGCTAATTTAAAAAAGTTAGAAATGGAATTAGATAGAATTATGCATAGTAATGAAGATTCGGTAATTATATATAAGTTTAGAAGTACTAGATATACTACAAGAGAGGTTATAGGTCTTTCAAAAAATGAACAAGATATATTTTTATAGAAAATTTCGGAAACCATCGTTACTTGTTTTAATAATGATTATTGGATAAGAATTATTTACAAAGTCGTCGACCCCCAATCCTGTAAAAAACCCGGGAGGTCGACGACAATTTTTAATTGGCTCATAAGTATTGATGTTATTGATGTAAAGCAATATTTGTATATTTTTGTTTACACTTTGTTAATAATGGATAGTTTTAACAAAGTGTGTTATAATGCAGATGTAATTGGTTTTTAGAATAACTATGAGGGATTGAAACGAAAATTCACGAATAGTGTAAAAGATGCAGGTGGAATGTTTTTAGAATAACTATGAGGGATTGAAACCAGATTCGGCTGTTAGGTAGTCGCCTAACTGTTGATGTTTTTAGAATAACTATGAGGGATTGAAACAAAACTTGAAGAAACATTTTTCTTTTTGTCGCTGTGCTGTTTTTAGAATAACTATGAGGGATTGAAACTTAAATACATAATCTATTTTTTTGAATCTGTTTCTTGTTTTTAGAATAACTATGAGGGATTGAAACTTTAATGCATTAGTAGCCTCTGTAAAAGGTTTTCCCCGTTTTTAGAATAACTATGAGGGATTGAAACGAAGCTCCGCCAGATTTTGTGTATGTCGTTCCTTTGATTTTTAGAATAACTATGAGGGATTGAAACAAAAAATGAAGTATAAACGACCGTAGAGTTTTCTATTTTTAGAATAACTATGAGGGATTGAAACCATAATAAAAAACACCTTACTCCATACTATAGATTAAAAAATTACATATAGAGTAAGGTGTTTTTTAATAGAAAAATAAATGAACCGTCTCCTAGATTTTACTCTTGAAATACTCCCCAGGAGTTTAAGTTATTAGTACATCCTATCCAAATAGGAGTAAGCGTCAAAGTTTTAGCACCTTTAATAATTCCAAGAATAGTATTAAAATATCCTAGTAAGGCAAGAATATGCTTTACTAGGATTAATTTATTTTTTATCTTTAATTTTCATATTTTCAGGAATCTTATCATTCCAAGGCATAAGATTCTCTAAGCTTTCGCTATCGTATATATCTATCTTTGATAGATTATCAAATAGATAGACTAAGTACCTTTCTACAACTAAATTATTAGCCTTGGCAGTTTCAACAATACTATAAATATTGCTACTTGCAGTTGCACCCTTAGCAGTGTTAGCAAATAAGAAATTTTTTCTTCCTATAACGAAAGGCTTAATTGCTCTTTCCGCAGCATTATTATCAACTTCTAGAGAACCATCTAATAATACATTTTTTAATCCTGGTAAATGCTTTTTAGCATACTCAAGTGCCTTACCTAACGGACTTCTTGGAAGAGCATCTTTTATTTCTCTTTCAACATAATCAATAAAGTTATCTATAATTGGAGCTAGTTTCTCAGTTCTTATTTTAAATCTAATATCATAATAATTTTCATCATTTGAATAAGATTCTCTAAGTTCTTTTTCAAGTTTATAAATTTGCTCACAATAATTAAACCCTATTACTCCTCTAGAATTTTTTAGGGTTTCTTTATCTAAATCTACTATTATATTATGAAAGTATCTTCTTATATGAGCTAAGCAATATACCCTTGTAGCTCCGCTGACGGAATTGTATCCAGTATATCCATCCGTTTGGAGAAAACCTTTAAAATCTCCTAAGAAATTTTTAGGGCAAGAGCTTGATCTAGTGCTTTGGTAATCATATAAGATCACAGGCTTAGATTTGGTATTACTCATATATAACCACATGTACTTTTTAGATTTAGAATCTTTGCCATTATCATTAATTACTTTAAGAGTAGTTTCATCAGCATGAATGTAATTACGGCTAAGCAATTCTTTTTTCATATGGTTATATATTGGCTCTTTCGCATGTTTTACAAGCGTAGCTATAAATAACATGATCCTCAATTATTAATTTAGCAGGAATGTATTTAACAATCTCTTTTCTAGATTTAACTCCGATAGGAGTAAGCTTTTTACCACATTCTCTGCAGTTAAGATCCTCACCTTCTAATTTATGTTCAACAACAACTCTTTCCAAATTAGCTAAATTATCTTTCTTTCCAGTATAATTGCTTTTCTTAGCTCTTTTATATGTAATTTCCTCTAAAGTAGGTTCTTCTACCTTTGAATCACTATGTTTTTCAGCCTCGTTAAAAAAAGATAATTGATTAACATCTACTTGTTCACTGGATGCTCCAAATATCTTTCTATTTCTATTAGATATAACACCTTTTAAGAATTCTAATTCATTTTTAAGTTTTCTTATTTCTTCATCTTTTGAGCTTAATTCTTTATCTTTTTCATTAATTTCATTTTCCATTTTTTCAATTAATGCTTTTGTATTTTCATCAAGCTCATTAGTTAAAAATTCGTGACTCATAGTTACCCCTTTAGCTTTATTTGATATTTCTATTATACCACAAAACCCTTGAAATTACTATACTTCAAGGGTTCAAAGTTGATATTTTTTTAATAATAGTTACTTGCTTTTACAGGTTTAAATTTAGATTTTGTTCTTACTTCATAGCCTTTTAAAAGCCAACGTAATTCATCAATATTAATCTTTAATGCATCGGCAGCTGTCGCTGGCCATTTGAAGCGATTAGCTTCTAAACGGTGATAATATAGCCAAAAACCTTCGTCAAAGTGAAGAATTTTTAATTTATCCATTTTCTTGTTGCAAAAAACAAATAGTGCTTTATCAAAAGGATCTAACTTAAATTGGTTTTGCACTATCATAACTAAACCATCAATACTTTTTCTTAAATCCGTATAACCGCAGGCAAGATACACTTTTTCTACCTTATCTATATTTAACATTTTAGAATTAACTCCTTAATTATTGCTGTTATTAAAGTAGCTTCGCTAACAGGAATAAGGATATTAGCATTGCCTACATTAATTTTTACTTCTTTTAATGTAGATTTATTTTCTTTAGTATTATCAACTTTACTATTCAAAGAAATAGGCTGAAAAACAGGTTCTTTACTTTCAATTGCCTTTTCTACTCTTTTTTTATGGTAATAAAATTGACTCTTATTAAGGTTATTCTCAGCACAGAAATCTTTCACTGTTATTGTATCTTTAACAGAGTTAAATTTATTTAAATATTCCTCCCAAGCATCATTATCTAATTTTTTATACATAAGTAAACCTCCCATTGATAATCTTTTACTTAAGTTTATCAATGAGAGGGTATGTTTTCTAGGTACTTAATTTTTGACGCTTACCTAATAAGGACTATTTCATTACCAAAATAATTTCTATTATATAAAGATTCATTTCCTTTTAATAGAATATTATTTGGCTCTAATTTAATTAGTTTTATTTCTAGATAATCATATAATTCGTAAATGTCATTTGTATCATATGTATCTATAAGACCTTCTAAGATGTTATCTAACCAATTTAAATACATATTTATCCCCACCCATATCAAATAAAATTATTTATTATATTTAGGACCCAACATTTTTAATAAATTCAATAATTCATTAGCAAATTCCACAACCTCTTCATCAGTCATTTTGTTTACATCAAATCCTCCAAAGCCCATAATGGCAGGTTGCTTCAATATAAATTGCATAGCTGCTTGTGCAGTAGTAAATTCTCCTGTTTCAAATAGTTCAACTTCTTCTTTAAGATTTGGATATTTTTTATCAAATTTACTCCAGTCATATATAGTTGGCTCTTGGCTATGCAAAGCATTTAATAATTCAATTGGTTCTATGTTTAAGGCATTAGCTATTACTTGTATTTTTTCATAATCTCCTTCATCTGGGATTATATCATCTAGATTATCAAAAAATGTTATCGAAATTTTTGTCTTATCTGATAATTCCTTAAAAGTCATATTTAATTCTTTTAACTTATCTTCAATTAGTGCTTTCGCTGATTTTCTTGTTAAGCAATTCAAAGGTACTTCTAAAGCAGCTGCTATTTTTTCTAAAGTTGTTACAGTTGGATTAGTTTTGCCATTTTCAATATCACTCAACGTGCTCTTAGAAATGTTTGCTTTTTCAGCCAAAGCTCGTAGGCTGAGTTTTTTTTCTTTTCTTAATTTTTGTAAATTTTCACCTATCATTTTTAATTCCTCCTTTATACGTTCGATTTACCATACCTATATTATAACATTATGTCCGATAAAGTAAACTAGAAAATTGAAGGAAATTAAAGAAAACGTTCGATATAATGACCTATTTTTCCACAATGTCCGATAAATAAGTACAAGCTAGTTTGAGTTTGTCCGAAAAAATGGTACAATTTGATTGTGGAAGTGAGGTGAAGTAAAAAATGCAAAATAATATTAGAAAAATTGTACAGAATAAAAATTTAAAAATTACTGATTTAATAAATGAAACTAAATTATCTAAAAGTTATTTTTATGATGTTATGAACGGAAATAGTGTACCAACCTTAAGTGTAGCTAGAAAGATTGCGGAAGTTATTAAAGAACCACTTGATGAAGTATTTCCTAATGATGATCTAAAAGAGAGTGATTAGGTTAACTAATAAAGAATTTAATAGGTCAACTTAAAATTATACATGAATAAAAGAAAAGGGAAATGGCGATAAGTATTATATGTGCTTAGAACTATAAATTTAGGGGCTAGTGCTTATGCTCCAGAGAACACTATGTCTGCTTTTAAAAAAGCTATAGATATGAATGCAGATGGAATAGAATTAGATGTACATTTATCTAAAGATGGACATATTGTAATAATTCATGATGAAAAGGTAGATAGAACTATAAATGGAAAAGGTGAAGTAAAAAATTTTACGTTAGATGAATTGAAAAAGTTAGATGCAGGCTTTTGGTTTAGTGATGAATATAAAGGTGAAAAAATACCTACTTTGGAAGAAGTTTTAAACTTAATAAATAATACAGATATATATCTAAATATAGAAATAAAGGCAGGTTACAGATTTTATCCTAATATAGAAGAAAAAGTTATAGATATGGTAAAAAAATATAAAATGTTAGATAGGGTTATAATATCTTCTTTTGATCATTATTCTTTAGTGAGAGTTAAAGAAATAAATTCAAATATTAAAACAGGAATGCTTTATGAAGCTGCTTTATATGAACCGTGGGATTATGCTAGGTCCATAAAAGTAGAGGCACTTCATCCTAATTATATTACCCTTACAAAGGAATTTATAGATAAAGCTAGTATTAATAATTTAGAAGTAAATCCTTATACAGTAAATGATGAAACTGATATGGAAGCATTGATTAAAAGCAAGGTAACTAGTGTTATTACCAATTATCCTGATAAAGCTTATAAGATTATTTCAAATTTAACTTTATAATAGGGTAAAATTTAAATTTAGTTAAGTATTAAAGATTAAAATTATTAATATATATTTATGGTAAATTAAAGTATATATCTAGTTAAAATGAAAATATCAAAAAAAGATAAGCTTAAGATTTTAATAGCATTAATCATTAATAATGTTATTAAAATCTTAAGCTTTATTGTTTTGTTTAGAAAAATTAAATAAATAATATAATAAAATATATTAAAAATTAGGTATTTAAAGTTGTAAATATAGAAATACTAAAGTTTATAAGAGAATTTTTTACTGTAATATGTTTTTCTACAAAGGGTGAAAAGAGGTAATTTTGTGAAGAATATTTTCAGAATTTATAAAAGAGATATAAAAAATATAATAACAAATTGGGTAGCTATTGTTGTAATGCTAGGGCTTATGATATTGCCTTCTTTATATGCTTGGTTTAACATAAAATCTTCTTGGGATCCATATTCTAATACAAAATCTATATCTGTAGCTGTAGTAAATAAAGATAAACCTGCTTTTTTTAAAGAAGAAAGTATTAATGTGGGGAAAGAACTTGTAAATAAATTAAAAATGAATAAAAACATTGGATGGAAATTTGTTGATGAAAAAGAAGCAGAAAGAGGAGTGAAACATGGAAAGTATTATGCTAGTATAGTGATTCCAGAAGACTTTTCTTATAAAATTTTATCTATAACTAGAGATAAACAAGAAAAACCTGTATTGATTTATTCTGTAAATGAAAAAATTAATGCAGTAGCACCAAAAATAACAAGTACCGGTGTTACAACAGTGCAAAGTGAAATTACAAAGACATTTGTAAGAACAGTAAATGGTATTATATTTGAAATATTCAATAATTTAGGAATAGAATTAGAAAAGGGAAAACCAAAACTTAAAGATTTAATGAATATGATTTTTTATGTTAATGATAAAATACCTGAAATAAATTCTTCTATAGATAAGTTAGAAAAAGGTGCTATAACATTAGAAGAATTTATAGAAAAAATAAATAAGGATATTCCTTTAATAAAAGATACTATAAATAGAGCGCTAATTGCAGGAGATAAAACTAAGGTATTTTTATCAAAATCTAAAGAAGGAATAAACAATGTAGCTCCTTATATAAAACAGGATCTAATTATAGCTAAAAAAATAAATAATACATCAGAAATTTTAATAGAAGAAGGATTAGGATTAATTGAAAAAAACTCTTCTAAAGCTAAAGAAAATTTAGTATTAGCAAAGGATAAGTTAAATAACGTGAAAGAAATTTTAAATAGTATATTAGAGTTAGTTGAAATTATAAATAAAGATAAAAATAATATTGTAATGAATGATTTTGAAAACAAGATTAAAGCTATGAAAGAAAGAACAAATAATAAAATAGATAACATAAATAGTATAATATCTTCCTTAGATAAAGGTGAAGAAGTATCTTTAGAGACGTTAAATAGATTAAAAGATAAATCTAATGAAATAGATGCTATATTAGAAAAAATTATAGATGATTTTAATCCCAAAATAGTACCGGCTATAAATAATGTTCTTAATGATTTAATAGTTACAGCAGACAATACAATACAATTATTAAAAAATGCCAATGAAAATTTACCACAAGCAACAGAATTATTAGAAAATGGTTATACAGGAGCAGAAAAAGGTATAAGAGGAATAAAAATTCTTAAATCCAATTTACCGTCTATAGAAAAGTCCATAAAGGAATTAACTAATAGACTCAAAACTTTAGACAATGATGAAAGATTAAATGAAATAATAAAATTAATGAAAAATGATTCTAGAATGGAAAGTGATTTTATATCTAATCCTATAAAAATAAAAGAAAATAGAATTTATCCTATTCCTAATTATGGATCAGCAATGACACCTTTTTTTACAACTTTATCACTTTGGGTAGGAGCATTAATTTTAGTTTCTATACTTTCAGTAGAGGTAAAAGATATAAAAGGAGTAAAGAAATTAAAAGTACATGAAAAATATTTTGGTAGATATTTTACATTTATGACTATAGCTATATTTCAAGCTTTGATAGTTAGTTTGGGAGATATATATTTATTAAAAGTATATGTTTCAAATAAACCCATATTTATTTTATTTTCAATATTTATAAGTATAGTGTTTTCTATGATAATATACACATTAGTATCTGTATTTGGAAATATAGGAAAGGCGTTAGGAGTAATACTTTTAGTACTTCAGATATCTGCTTCAGGAGGAACATTTCCAATAGAAGTTACATCACCATTTTTTCAAAATATAAATCCACTATTACCTTTTACTTATGCTATATCAGGTATGAGAGAAGCGGTAGGAGGAGCTATAGAAGCTATACTTTTAAGAGACATAGTAGTATTATTAATTTATTTTACTTTATCGATTTTATTGGCTTTATTATTAAAGAAAAAATTAGATAAAATAAATAAAAATTTTGTAAAAAAATTTAAGGAAAGTGGAGTAGTAGGAGAATAAATAATTTAATAAGTAACATTGGTTACAGAATTTTTAGTTGGAAAATATTATTATATAAATATAGAAAATTACTTTTTAAAGAATATGTTTTATAAAACATTAAAAGGAGGTTTTATTATATGATAAAAAAAACATTAATAAAAAATATAGATTTTGCAAAACCAATAGAAATGGAATCTTTAGTAAATTATGAAGAAGGAAGAGTAGTAAGTAGGACTTTAGCACAAGGAAAACCACTGAGTGTAACTTTATTTGCTTTTGATAAAGGGGAAGAAATAAGTTCTCATTCAGCTTCAGGAGATGCTATGGTATATATTTTAGACGGAGAAGCAGAAATAACTATAGGAGAAGAAAAATTTAATGTTAAAAAAGGTGAAACTATAGTAATGCCTGCAAATGTACCTCATGCATTATTAGCTACAGAAAGATTTAAAATGCTATTAACAGTAGTTTTTAGTTTACAATAGCTTTTTAGCACATATTTCAATTCTTATAAAAGACTAGCATAGTATAAATTAAAATGAATGTAGATAAAATATATATTTTAAATTTGTAAATTATAAGTTTTTATAAACTATATTAAATTAAAAAGCTATGAAATATTAAGTGCATTTACTATACTAATATTTCATAGCTATTTATTTTATGATAAGTAAAAATTTTTTTATTTATTGTTTAGTGTAAGATTTAGTCAAATATTCTTACAAACTTTATGGAGTACATATCTGCCATGACTAAGTCATTAGTATCTACTTCTCTTATTAAAACGTAGCTTATGCCAACATCTAATAGGATACCTTCTCTATCCATTAACATATTAGTGCCTATTAAAAATTCTATTTTTACTTTTTTACCTATTTGATTTCTTAAAAAACCTTGAGTGTATAAATTATCATTTTCTACAGAAGGTACAGTATTAGGTTGATTAGTACCTGTAGGCGATGCATTAACAGTATATATAGCATTATCACATCCATTAGGTATGTTGCAGCTTCTATTCATATTGTCATAGTCTATGTTATCTGTACAAGAATTCATATTATTCATATGTGGATCATACATTGGGAAATTACCCCAAGTCATGTAAGGCATAGGTCTCATATTCATGTTATCGCCACCGGTATTATTTTCTAAATAAGAATAATCATCAATAAACATAAAATTCCTCCTAATTATTAATTAAGTTTGTGCATATAACTCAGTTGGGTTGTAAAAGCAATGCTGATTAACTTTAACTTGAAAAATACCCACTCCATTTGATGGGAAAGTAGTAGGGCATTTTGGACGGTAAGGGTTAAAATACCAAAGGGAATATCCTATATTATATAGTCTATTACCAGATAATGCCCAATCAGCTATATCATAATGTATTTGTTCTGGCGGATTAGCCCAAATAGTTTGTGGATTAGGGACACCTTTTAGTACATCTCTAACACAATCAAATTGACCAGTTTGGTAAATGATGTTTCTTATATTTCCTTGACCAATCCTGTGATATTCACCATAAGGTACTCTAACTCTATTCATAATTACAGTAGCTACAGCCTTCATTCCATCATCACCTTCGCCGCCAGCTTCACATTTTATGATTCTAGCTAATAATTCCCTATCGGAATATGCCATAAGAATACACCTCATAAAAAGTCATTACAATATTAATTTATTCATATTATAAAAAAAAGTACTAAATATTCAAACTTTTATTAAAAATTCATAATATGAATTTATTATTATTTTTATATAAAGCTTTATATAAAAAATACTTGTATTGAGATAAATTTATTATGGTATGATTTATTTAATATAAAATCTCTTCTAAAGCTTCTAAATCTTTTATAGTTATTATATTTTTTTCAAAATCTATTAAATCATCATTTTTCATGTTAATAAGTTCTCTAGAGAGAGAAGGCCTTGGAATACCAAAAATTTCAGCTAAGGCTTTTCTGGAAACATTTAGCCTTATAGTCAAACTATTTTGATTTGTATACTGTTCCAATAAAAAACTAGAAATTTTTTGCCTAATAGTTTCATAAGATAAATTTCTAACTTTTTTGTTTAACATCAATATCTTATTGGATAACAGCCCCATTAAGTTATTTAAAATTAAAGGATCTAAACTACAAAGTTTAATAATGTCTTCTTTTGATATAAACATAATTTTACTATTAGAAGTAGAGAGTATAGTAGAAGGATACTTATTCATGGAAGAAAACACAATAACTTCACCAAAAATATCTCCTTTAACTAGGCTTGTAATTGTTACAGTTTTTCCTGAAGAAAATAGTTTTTGTATTTCTATAATACCGTCTAATACAATACCTATATTAGAACAGTAATCACCTTCTATAGCTATTACTTCATCTTTTTTATAATCTTTTACTTTATAATTTATATTCTTAATAATTTTTTCTATGCATTTTTCTTCAAAGTTTCTGAATAATATACATTTACTTAAAGTAAAAAATACATTATTGTTCATAAAAATAAACCTCCTTAGATTTTATAGTGGTAACATTGGTTACAGAATTATTTACATAATAGTACTATAATAAGTATAGAAAATCAATGAGGGGGAATATGAAGATGATTAGAAAAATAGTTGATATAGATAAAGAAAAATGTAATGGATGTGGATTATGTGTGTCAGCTTGTCATGAAGGAGCTATAGAACTAATAGAGGGTAAGGCAGTTTTAATTAGTGATGAATACTGTGATGGATTAGGAGATTGCCTTCCAGAATGTCCTACAGGAGCAATAAAAATAATAGAAAGAGAAGCTGCTGAATATAATGAAGAATTAGTACAAAAGAAAATGAATATGAAAGATTCATTAGAAAAAAATAATAAAGATAAAATGCCTTGTGGGTGTCCAGGAACTATGGCGAGATCTATTAAGAGACCAATAAAAAATGTTAATTTAAATATAGAAAAAGAAGATGATAAAAGTCATAGAAAAATAACTATGGGTTCAGAATTACAACAATGGCCTGTGCAAATAAAATTAATTAATACAAGAGCACCATATCTTCAAGATGCAGATTTATTAATAGCGGGAGATTGTACTGCATATGCTTATGGGGATTTCCATAATAAATTTATAAAGAACCGTATAACATTAATAGGGTGCCCGAAATTGGATGATAATGAATATTATAAAGAAAAAATAGCAGAAATATTGAAAAACAATAACATAAAAAGTATAACTGTAGCAAGAATGGAAGTGCCTTGTTGTGGTGGTATAGTAAATGCAGTCAAACAAGCTATGTTAAAGTCAGAGACTATAGTACCTTTTAATGAAGTAATAATAAGTACAGATGGAAGAATAAAATAAGGAAATTACGACCTAAAAGGGGTTATAGTATCCTTGGTTTAAAAAAGGGATATGTGGTTACAAAGGCAAATCACTTCAATAAGGGATTCTAAGTTATTTTTGTTTAAAATATATGGTTCCAAATTAAACTTAATGAACGCTCGAACAATAATTTGGAACATACATATATTTTGTCAAAATAACTTAGAATCTCTAATTTTGTTCAAATGCTTTTTACACCACATATCCCTATTTTTTAAACCAAGGAAAGCTAGTGTAACTCCTTAAAGAAAATTTCCTTTTAGTAAAAGAGGGGACGGTTATACTAAATGGACCTACAGGTTGTAAATTATATCATAGTGCTATTTCAGATGAACAGCTTCCAACCCAACTGTCTTTTGATCCACTAAATTATCCGGAAGAGTTTTATTTTGGACAGCCAAGGGTTCCTTGTACTTATCTTGATGGATATGATTATGTTTATGGTTCTCAGAATAAATTGATAAAATTATTAAGGGAGATTAAAGGTAAGGGATGTAAACTTTTAGCGGTAATAAACTCACCTGGAGCAGCTTTAATTGGAGATGATTTGGATAGATTAATTAAGGAAGAGATGGGAGATTGTTTGTATTTTTCTATGGAAAGTACAGGTTTTTCAGGTACTTTTAACGAGGGATTTCAAAATGCTATTATTAATGTATTGTCAATACTTTTAAAAAATAGAAATGAGGTTACACCTAAAAGTGTAAATTTAATAGGTATTTCAATATATGATAAATATTTCCAAGGAAATATAAAGGAAATAAAGAGACTTTTAAAGCTTTGTAATATAAAAACTATATCAACTATTTGTGCAGGGGAGAGCATTGAAAATATTAAAGATGCTTTAAAGGCAGAATATAATGTGGTTTTATATCCTGAATATGGTCTAAAAATAGCTAAATGGATGGAGGAAAACTTTAATATACCTTACATGATTTTAGATGAAGGTGTGCCTATAGGATTTGAGGCTACTGAAAATTTTGTATATAATGTATGTTATAAGTTAAATGGAGATAATACTTTGTTTAAAGAGGAATTAGAAAGGGCAAAGGCAAGAAGTTATATTTATATATCTAGGTTTAATTCTTTAACAGGATTGCCAAAAGGATGCACTTTTTCTATAAAAGGAGAGACTTCCACTGCTTATGCTTTAGCTAAATGGCTATACAGTTATTTAGGAATGATACCCTTGTCCATTGAAATACCAGAGGGAAAGGGCATATTTTATGAAAAACTTTATAATTCTTTAGATAATATAGGTTATAAAAGGGCTTTAACAACATCTATTTATGAGAATACAGCACATATAGTATTTGGAGATGGAAATACTATATTACAACTTCGCGCAAAGGGAAAAAAATTCACAGGGGTAGAGATAAGCCTTCCAACTTTAGGATATATTAATGTTATACCTAAATCTATTTTTGGTATAAAGGGGTCTCTTATGATAGTGGAACAAATATTAAATAGTTTAAGTTTTATGGATGTTTAAATTTCAATATATAAGTTAGCATTAGTTTAAGTTACAAGATCCTTAAAAATAAAGGAGTTTAAATATGATAGAGAAAAATATAAAGATAAACCTTCCAAAAGAAGTGGAATTTATTATAGACACTTTAGAAAAATATAGATATGAAGCCTATGCCGTAGGAGGATGTGTCAGGGACAGTCTTTTAAACAGAATTCCTCATGATTGGGATATTACAACAAATGCCAAAGGAGAACAAGTTATAAAAATATTTAAATCTTTAGGATATAATGTGGTGGAAACGGGAATTAAGTTTGGAACAGTTACTGTTTTTATAAATTATATTGGATACGAAATAACCACATATAGGGTTGATGGCGATTATTTAGATGGTAGACATCCTGATAAAGTTGAATTTACAAATAATTTGAAAGAGGATTTAAGCCGTAGAGATTTTACCATAAATGCCATGGCATATAACAATAAAGTAGGACTAGTAGATTATTTTAATGGTATAGAAGATTTAAAAAATAAGGTTATTAAATCTGTAGGAGACCCAATAAAAAGATTTTCAGAAGATGCACTAAGAATGATTAGAGCGGTTAGATTTTCTGCTCAATTAGATTTTCAAATAGAAAGTAATACAAAAGAGGCCATAAAAAAATTAAGTAGCAATATTAAAAATGTATCCATGGAAAGAATTAGAGAGGAATTTAACAAAATACTTTTATCACCTAATCCATGTAAGATTAGAGAATTAAATGAATATGGAATTTTACAAAGCTTTTTACCGGAATATGATGTTTGCAAAAATATAGAGCAAAATAATCCCTATCATATATATAATTTAGGAGAACACTTAATTTGCAGTTTAGATTTAGGGGGACGGTTAATTCCTAATTTTCAAAATGATAATAATAAGATACCTGTAAAACTTACTATGCTTTTACATGATATAGGAAAACCTAAATGTAAAACTACAGATAACAAAGGTGTGGATCATTTTTATGGACATGAGAAAATATCTAGTAATATGGCCAAAGACATTTTAAAAAGATTAAAATATGATAATAAGACTATAGATAAAGTTACTTCTTTAATAAAGTATCATCATTATCCTATAGAAAATAAGAAAAATATTAAAAGGTTGTTAAGTAAAATAGGAACTGAGCTTTTTATAGATTTATTAAAAGTTAAAGAAGGGGATATAAGAGCTCAAAATCCGATATTTTTTGAAAAAAGATATGAAAAGATAGTAAATGCAAAAAAATTTTTAGAAAAAATATTAAAAGAAGATGAATGTTTTACTTTGAAGGATTTAGCCATTAATGGTAAGGATTTAATAGATTTAGGATATAAAAATGGAAAATCTATAGGTAAAACTTTAAATATGTTATTAGAATTAGTTTTAGAAAATCCAGAGCTAAATAAAAAAGAAGAATTGATAAAATATATTAAAAAAGAAGAATCCTAAAAGTTATTATAATGAAGGGTTCTTCTTTTTTTCTGTTAATTTACTATTAATAAGTTTAAGTTTATCTGATCTTTTAAATTGTTTTATTTCATATTCCCTTTTTTGAGCGGAAATTTTATCTTCATATTCTTCGTAATATACAAGCTTTATTGGAAGTCTAGCTCGTGTATATTTAGAAGCTTTTCCTTTTGAATGAGTGTCTATTCTTTTTTCTAAATTGTTTGTCCACCCAGTGTATAAAGTATTATCATTACACTGAAGTATATATACGTAACACATATTTAATCACCTATAGTATTGTAACATAAAAAAGAAAATAAGGGACGGTTCATTTAAATTATCCATAAAAAGTTTAAAGAGGAGAAAAGGGTATTGTTCATGACTTAAAATAAATTGAATAAAAACTTCATTTCGTGGGGATAATTAGGATATAAAATATGGAACGAGGTGTTTTTATTGCCAAGAGTTAGAAGACAAAAATCAGAGGATGCTATATATCATGTAATGGTAAGAAGCATAACAGAAGTCCCCCTATTTAAGAAACATGAAGATAAAATTAGATATTTAAATAAGATGAGGGAATATCAAAAACAATATGGTTTTAAAGTGTATGCATATTGCCTAATGACAAATCATGGACATTTTATAATAGATTCTAATGGAGCAGATATATCAAAAATAATGCAGGGACAAAATCTTAGCTATGCAATAAATTTTAATAAAATTAATAAAAGAAGGGGACCTTTATTTCAAGACAGATTTAAAAGTAAAATAGTTGATACACAAAGATATCTTATTACATTATCTGCCTACATTCATAACAATGTGTTAGATATAAAAGGATATGAAAAATGCCCAGAAAAGTATAAATACTCAAGTTTGAAAGTATACTTAGGTCTTGAAAAAGATGACACAGGTCTTTTAGATGAAGCATTTATAATGCAGTATTTTAGTAATAATGTAAAAGAAGCTAGGGAGAACTATGCTAAATTAGTTTACATATGTGATGATGAAAAAATAAAAAAAGAATTAGAATTTCAAGATGAAAAAACAGAATATAGAAGTGAAAGAAAGATAATAGTACGAAACTTTGAGCCAGATGAAATATTAAAGTTTATTGAAAAAGAAACAGGAATAAAGCAAGTAATGTATCATATACAAAAGACACAAAACTCAAAAATTGTAAAAGCCTTAGCGTGCCTTTTCATGAGAAGTTTTTGTAACTATAGATGCAAGGATATATGCAAAGTTCTAGGGAATATCACTCAATCATCGATATCAAGACTCTGTTCTATTGGAGTTGAACTAATATCAACAGAAGATAAGTATAAAGATCTAATGAATAAGTTTATTTCTGAATATAGTAACTCAAAAACAGTTGCTTGTACTTAATATTTAATATTTTTTATAATTATTTATCCGTAGATTTTTTAATTATTGATTATTACATTTTATAAATGAAATTAAAAAATTAATGTAATTTATAGATAGACCTTTTATTTTAAATCTAATAGAAGGTTTTATTAGTATGTTTATAATTAATATGGACAAGCATTATCAATGTATTAATAATTAAAAAATACTATATAAAATTAGTTTATGTAGGTAATTAGTAAAAAGGGAGTAAAAAGGGACGGTTCTAAGATAAATAAAGATTCAACTGAACCGTCCCTTTTTATCTTTTTTATCTTTTCTTGAATAATATTATATTAGACAAACTTATATAAATTTCAATAACTAATATTTAAGAGGTGAGTTCACAATTGAAAATAAATGAAAGTAATTTAAAATTTAAAAAATTAGTATATACAAATAATCCTAATAAAATTATATATCATCATACAGAGGCCACAAAAGCTACTATTGAAGACATTCATAGATGGCATTTAGAACAAGGATGGAGTGGATGTGGATATCATTTCTTGGTTAGAAAGGATGGTTCTATTTGGAGAGGAAGACCTGAAAATGCGGTGGGAGCGCATAGTTTAAGATCAAATTTAAATTCTATTGGTATTTGTGCAGAAGGTAATTTTATGAAAGAAACTATGGGACAAGTTCAAAAAAAGTCATTAATAGAACTTGGAATATATTTAAAAAACAAATACGATATAGTAAATATATATGGACATAAAGATGTATATTCTACAGATTGTCCAGGAATTAATTATCCTTTAGAGGAAATAAAATTAGCTATAAAAAAAGGAGAGCAATTAAGGAATCAATCTTTTATAAAAATAGAAGCTAAAGCTTATACAGGTTATAAAGGAGAAGCTGTTGTGGAGTTAATAATAAAAGACTATTCGTCAGATGTTGTAAGAGCGTTTGGTTGGGTAGATACCGATGAAAAGGCAAGTTGGGCATTTGATATAGTGCCACCTAATTTTAAATATGGTAAGCTTGAGAAAAATGCTAGCAAAATTATAAAAATTAGAAATGAGGGGCAGTATTTTTCTAAAGGAAACTCTTATAAAATAAAAGTAAAAGGATATAACAACAAGGGTAAAATTGTTGCAGAAGATGAAGCAATTTTAAAAATACCAATAATTTAAATTAATTAAAAAAGGAAGAAATTCATTAAAATTTCTTCCTTTTTGATGTGAAAAAATGAACCGTCCCTATTTAACTATCCCTATTTAAAACCTAACAAAGACCCTACTTGGTAAATTAAAACGGATACTACCCAAGCTAATACAAAGGTATATGCTATAGAAAATAGAGTCCATTTTGTAGAATTAGTTTCTTTTTTAATTGTGCCGATAGCAGCAGCACAAGGTGTATATAAAAGAGTCATAACCATAAAAGATACAGCAGTTAGTGGCGTAAAGACACCTTGTACAGCACTAATTAATTTTGAACCTTCTTCAACACCAGCATAAACCATTCCAAGAGTTGCTACTACTGCTTCCTTTGCAACTATTCCAGTAAATAGACCAACTGATGCTTGCCAATTTCCAAAACCAGCAGGTTTAAATAAAGGAGCTATAAAGGAACCAATTTGTCCTAATATGCTAGCTTCACTATTAGGTTCTACTCCATAAGGAAGTACACCTAAAACCCATAATATAGTAACTACAGAAAAGATAATTGTTCCTGCTCTTTTTAAGAAAGCACCTACTTTATCCCACATATTTAAAAGTACTCCCTTTAAGGTTGGAAGTCTATAAGGTGGAAGTTCCATAATAAAATAAGAACTTTCTCCTTTAAATAGAGTTTTACTTAATACTTTTCCTACTATTAATGCAGTTATAATTCCTAAAACATAAAGTAAGAAGATTACTAGTGCTCCGTTATTTGGGAAAAATGCAGCGATAAATACTAAATATATAGGTATTCTAGCACTACAAGACATAAAAGGATTTATTAAAATTGCAATCATTCTATCTTTTTTACTTTCTAAAGTTCTTGCAGCCATAATTCCAGGAACATTACACCCAAATCCAATTATCATGGATACAAAGGTTTTACCATGAAGACCCAAAGCTCTCATTAATCTATCCATAACGTAAGCAGCTCTTGCCATGTAACCTGTATCTTCAAGTATTCCCATTAATAAATATAAAACCATAATTAAAGGAAGAAATTCCACAACGGCTCCTATACCACCAAATATACCTTCTCCTACAAAGGAAACTAGCCATTCAGGAGAATTTAAACCAACTAAAAAATTTGTTGTGGATTCCCCAAGGCTTTCTATTGCTCCTGCTGCTAACTCACCAAGCATATCTTGTCCAATAGTAAAAGTTAATTGGAAAATTAAATACATAATTGCTGCGAAAATAGGTATTCCAAGCCATTTATTTGTTACCCATTTATCGATTTTATCAGATAAAGTAGCTTGAGAAGTAGAGGGACGGGTAATGCATTTAGATACAATATCAGATATAAATTCATATCTTTTATCTACTACTGCTAATTCATAATCGTCATTTTTTTCTTTTAAAAGATCTATTTCTTTTATTAATAATTCAGAAGGATTATTTTCTTGTATCATGTTTAATACATAGTCGTCACCTTCTAAAAGCTTAAGGCTTATCCAATTATAAGGAAATGGAAGTTTAAACTTTTCATTTTTTAAGATTTTTACTAACTTTTCTTTTTTATCATCAAGTTCTTTTCCATAGCTAAATAAAATTGGATTAAAAGAACTCTCATTTATAAATTTCATAGATTCTTTTATTAAATCAGAAATACCTTTTTTCCTTTTAGCAACTATTGGTATAACAGGTACGCCAAGTTCTTTAGATAATTTATTTGTATCTATTTTAATATTTTGTGATGTAGCTTCATCCATCATGTTTAAAGCAACAACAACTTTAACACCCATCTCCATTAATTGACTAGTTAAATAAAGATTTCTTTCTATGTTTGTTGCATCTACTACATTAATTACCACATCAGGGTCATCTTTAAGTATATAATTTCTTGCAATTAATTCATCCTCTGAATATGCAGCAAAACTATAAGTTCCAGGTAAATCTATAACCTTAAAACGTTTATCTTTATACTTAAAAGAACCTTCCTTTTTTTCAACGGTTACACCTGGCCAGTTACCAACGTGTTGGTTAGTACCAGTAAGTGCATTAAAAAGAGTAGTTTTACCGCTATTAGGGTTACCTACTAATGCAAATGTACTCATTTAAATTCCTCCTCATTTTTTAGTAATAAGTATTTTTTGTGCTAAACCTTTACTAATAGCAATACGACTACCAGTTAAGGAAACAATTAAAGGTCCAAAATCATTTTTAACAATTTCTATATTAGAACCTCTATTAATTCCCATTTCATATAGTCTTTTCGATATATTATCGCTTCCATTGATGGATTCAACAATACCTTTTTCACCTATATTTAAAAAGGTTAATGGCATATTTCCCATAAAAAACTCCTTTCTTTAGTAATCAACTAATATAGATTCTGCTTCTTTTTTTCTAAGAGTAAGTTTATAGCTTCTTACTAAAATCTCTATAGGATCACCTAAAGGGGCCTTTCCTGTTACTTTAATAGTTATTCCAGGAATTAAACCCATATCCATTAATCTTTTTTTTGAAAGATCATTGGATATAGATTTAACTTTAACGGATTGTCCTATAGGGACATCTTTTAAATTTTTCATTGATATACCTCCACATATTTGATATTGATAATCGTTATCATAACAACGTATTCATTATAACATAGGTAAAGATAAAATAAAATATTATTTAATTTTATATATAAGCAGAATTTGGATTTATTGATAAAAAATAAGCTTTTCTTAAAGAATGCTTATTTTTTATCAATAAATCTATTGGTATGAAAAAATTTCCAAGGGTTAAATATGGATTTGCACTAAAACTGAAGCAAGAATTATATTGAGAAAATTGTAAAAATTATCATATAATATTGATAGTATAATAAATAATGGACGAATTGTTAAATACTATTAAATAATTGTTTAAATAATGATATAATCAAATAGATATTAATTGTAATTTTTATTAAAAATAAAGAAAAGGAGAATGATTATGGATTACAAGAAATATGTTGACAAATATGTTATAAGACTAGATAGAGGAGATGAAATAGTAAAGAGTATTAAAAAATTGTGTAAAAAGGAAGGTATAAAAGCAGCAAAGATTTCAGGCATAGGTGCTACAAATCATGTAGTTATAGGTATATATGAACTTGAGAATAAAAAATATCATGAAAAAGAATTTAAAGAGGATTTTGAAATTACGTCTTTAATGGGTAATGTATCTACATATAAAGGCGATTTAATACCACATTTACATATTAATTTAGGTGATAAAGATTTTAATGTAAAGGGAGGACACTTGCAATCTGCCATAATAAGTGTTACGGGAGAAATTTTTTTAGAGCCTATTGAAGATGTTTTAGAAAAAGAAATTAATGAAGATACTGGGATTAAAATACTAAAATTCTAATTTTATAAGCTGGGAGGAGTTAAATTGACAGAATATACAATTAAAATAAAATTATTAAAAAAAGATGCAAAATTACCCCAATATGCTCATGAAAATGATGCAGGAATGGATTTATTTTCAACAGAAGATAAAGTTATAAATCCAGGAGAGCGTTCTTTAATATCTACAGGAATAAGTATAGAATTACCTAAAAATACAGAAGCACAAATAAGACCAAGAAGCGGATTGGCTCTAAGAAATGGAATTACTGTATTAAATACTCCAGGAACTATAGATGAAGGATATAGAGGAGAAATAGGTATTATATTAATTAATCATGGTGAGAAAAGCTTTAAAGTAGAAAAAGGAATGAAAATAGCTCAAATGGTTATAAAACCAATTATTAAAGTTAGTATTGAAGAGGTTGATACATTATCTGAAAGCCAAAGAGGAGAAGGTGGATTTGGTTCTACAGGAAAGTAAAGTATTAAGGGGGAGACAGTATTGAAGAGACATAAAAATCTGAAATTAGTACAAAAATTAATTTTAAGTTATACATTGATAGCACTATTAATAGGAGCAGTAGGTTTTGTAGGTATATTTAATATGAGAAAAGTAAATACAAATGGAGAAAAGTTATACCATGAAGGTCTATTAGGAATAAACAGTATTAGAAATATAAAAGAAAATTTTTTAACTATAAGATGTAATACACTTATTATGGCGTCTGAGGAAAATTCAGGTCAAGTGTCTTATTTACAAGATGATATAAAAAAATTAATTAATAGCAATAATGAACTTTTGGCCATATATGAAAAAACAATAACTTCTAGAGAAAACAAAGAAGTATATAAACGATTTAAAAAGTCTTCCGATGATTATATAAATATGCATAGTATAATTATGAAAGCAATAGAGAAAAGAGACTATGAAAAAGTTAAATTTCATATGAATCAAATTTCTGAGATTAGGGATATTATGTTTAGCCAATTAAATGAATTAATAGATTTAAACATTAAAATGTCTAGACAGGCGAAGGCAGTAAGTACTTCTACTTATGATGCATCTTTTAAAATAATTATAGTATCTATAGTCTTAGGTTTTATTTTAGCTATTGTTATGGGATGGAGCATATCTTCTAGAATAACAAATAATATAAAACAAATAGTAGATTTTGTAAAAGCTATTGAAAAAGGAGATTTAACAAAGGATATAGACATAAAAACGGGAGATGAGATAGGAGAAATTGCTAGGGCTTTAAATATTGCCAAGGAAAATATAAGGGCCATTATAAGCAAAATAGAAACTAGTGCAAGGGATATAAGTGTTAGTAGTAAAGAGTTATCATCTATTACAGAAGAAGTTTATTCAAAAGTTGAAACTGTAAATGAATCAGTAGGTGGAATAGCGAAAGGTTCTCAAGATTTAAGTGCTACTGCAGAAGAGGTAAGTGCATCTGCTCAGGAAATAGGTGCAACTACAATGGAATTAGCTCAAAGATCTAATAGCTTTAATGAAACTGTAAATAATATAAAAGATAGGGCTATAGATATAAAAAATAAAGCTACAAAAGCAATAGAAAATAGTAAAATGATATATGAAAAACATGAAAAAGATTTAATTAAATCTATTGAAGAAGGTAAAGTGGTAGAAGATGTTAAGATAATGGCTGAATCCATAGGAAGTATTGCAGAACAAACCAATTTACTTGCCTTAAATGCTGCCATTGAAGCAGCAAGGGCAGGAGAACATGGAAAAGGATTTGCTGTAGTTGCAGAAGAAGTTAGAAAGCTTGCAGAGGAGTCTGCTAATGCTGTAACAGAAATTCAAAATATGGTAGTTAAAATACAAGGGGCTTTCTATAGCTTATCTGAAAATGGTAAAAGCATACTTAAGTTCATGGAAACCAATGTAAATCCCAATTATGAATTATTAAAAGATACAGGAGAAAATTATGAAATAGATGCTGAAATGATAAAGGAAATAATGGATTATGTAACTATATCTTCAAATCAAATATCAGAATCCATTGAACAAGTAAATGCAGCTATACAAAATGTTTCAGCCACAGCAGAGGAATCTGCAGCAGGTTCTGAAGAAATAATGGCCGGTGCTAATGAAACAGCGGTAGCAATGGAACAAGTTGCAACTTCTACAGATGCTCAAAATGAATTAGCAATTAAACTTAATGATATAATTGATAAATTTAAGATATAAATTTATGTATTGAATAAAGAAAAAGTAAAGTATATTATAAAGTGTATAATATTAAAAATAGTAAAGTGTTAAAACTTTACTATTTTTAATTTAGGGTAAAAACAAAAGGGAGCAAAATTAAGATGATTGATTTTAAGTTAGTAACTTTTTTAACTGTAGTTAAAGTAGGAAATTTCACAAGAGCTGCTAATATATTAAATCTAACTCAGCCGGCTATATCTCAACATATAAAGTATTTAGAAAATTATTATGGAGTAAAATTATTTAAAAATAAAAATAAAAACATGGAATTAACAAAAGAGGGCAAAATTTTATTTAAATATGGGAGACAAGTAGAAAGTATTAGCAATATAGTTCATATGAAATTAAAAGACTCTGTAAATAAAAGGTATATAGTTGGAGCAACTTTAACCATAGGAGGATATGTAATCCCTTCAATAATAGGAGAATATAAAAGAGAAAATGATGATATAGATGTTATATTGAAGGTTGAAAATACTAATACTGTAATAAAAATGTTATATAAAGGAGAAATAGAACTTGGAGTTATCGAAGGAATTTTTGATAAGGAAAAAATAGAATACACTAAGTTTAAAGAGGATGAACTAATACTAGTGACATCTCCAAATCATAAATTTGCTAATAAAAACTTTGTTACGATAGAAGAAGTTTTAGGCGATAAATTAATTTTAAGGGAAAGTGGATCTGGTACAAGACAAATTTTTGAAGAACATTTATTTAAAATAGGAATAACAAGAGGCGACTATAATATTTATATGGAAATAGGAAATATTTCTGCTATAGTTTCTTTGGTAAAATCTAATTTGGGGTGCACTATAATTTCTCGAGAGGCTGTGAAAGAAAATATTAAAGATGGTTCTTTGAAAGAAATTAAAATAAAAAATTTTAATATGAAAAGGGAATTTAATTTTATACATTTAAAAGATGGAAATGAAAAGTTTATAAAAAGTTTTATAAACTTTTGTAAAGAAAATAGTGTATAAATATTTCTTATCCTAGTATTACAAATAATAATTGGACAATAACAAGAGCAAATATTAATATTAGTATTGACAATAAAATAACAATATAAAAATTATATTTGTAATATAGGAGGAAATAAAAATGGCTATAAAATTAAGTGAAGAAGAATTTAAAACTTTAAAAGGACAAGGGTTCATACCTCAAAGAGGAAAAGAATATTTTATTTGCAGGGTTATAACAAAAGATGGGAATCTAAACAGTGAAGAAATGAGCGTTGTATCTAAAATATCTAAAAAATATGGAAGAGGGTATTCAAGCTTTACAACTAGATTAACCGTTGAAATACCTTGGATAAAATATGAGGATATAGAAAAAGTTAAGAATGAATTAGAAGAGGTGGGTTTATATTCAGGGGGAACTGGAAATAGAGTAAGACCAATAGTTGCCTGTAAAGGAACAGTTTGTACCTATGGCTTAGTAGATACACAAAAATTAGCAAGAGAGGTACATAAAAGATTTTACGAAGGATTTTATGATGTATCACTTCCTCATAAGTTTAAAATAGGTATAGGTGGATGCCCTAATAACTGTATAAAACCAGAATTAAATGACTTAGGCATTGTAGGACAGAAAAAACCTAAAGTAATCCATGAAAATTGTGTGGGATGTAAAGTATGTTCTGTAGAAAATGTTTGTAGATTTAATGCATGTAAGGTTGAGGATGAAAAAATAAAAATAGATTTTAATAAATGTACTAATTGCGGATTATGTATAGACAAATGTCATTTTAAAGGGGTCCAACTAGATAAAGAAGGAGTAAAGATTTTTGTAGGAGGAAAGTGGGGAAAAAATCCTAGAGTAGGTGAAGTTTTCTCAGATATTATAAGTATTGAAGAAGCTATGGAAATAACAGAAAAATTTATAAACTATTATAAAGAAAATGGAAATCCTAAAGAAAGATTTGGAAGTCTTATAGATAGAGTTGGATTGAATAATATTAAAAAAGAAATATAAAATACTAAAAAAGCTTTGGATAAATTCCAAGGCTTTTTTATATATAGTGAGTTTCGTAATAATATATGCAAAATTTTATTTAAAGCATATTTATTAGAAAGAATGTTTTTAAGAAAAATTATAATTTTACATAAAAAATATTATGTAAATTAAATAAAAATGTAAACCAAAGAAAAATATAAAATATAATAAAAAACAAATTATATAGAAAAAAGGAGCATTCTTTAAAATTTTGCAAAATATGCTTGAATTTTTTATAAATCTAAAGGTATAATGAGTATAGTTGAGCAATTGTTAATGGAAGGATGAAGTTTATGGTAAAAAGTATGACGGGCTTTGGAAGGGCAACCTTTGAAAATGAAAAAAGAAGTTTTGTAGTTGAAATTAAAAGTGTAAATCACAGATATTGTGATATAAACATAAAAATGCCTAGAAGCTTAATCCAGTTAGAGCAAAAAATAAGAGAAATAGTACAAAAGTATGTAGGAAGAGGAAAAATAGATGTATTTATAAATCTTAATACATATGATAAAAGTAATGTGGAAACAATTTTTAATAAGGATTTAGCAGATGGATATGTAAAGAATCTAGAAGAAATAAAAAGTAGATATAATATATCAGAAGAATTATCTATAGATTTAATTGCAAAGTTCCCTGAAGTTATAACTATAGAACATAAAGAAGAAGACATTGATGAGCTTTGGGTAGAACTTAATGATCCATTGGAGGAAGCTGCAATTTCTCTTGTGAAAATGAGAGAAGTAGAAGGTGCTAAGCTTAAAGAAAATATTTTGGAAAAATGTGACAACATAAAAGAAACATGCAAAGAAGTTGAAAAAATAGCTCCTCAAGTAGTAACAATGTATAAAGAAAAATTAGAGTTAAGATTAGAAGAACTTTTAAAAGATGTTGAAATTGATGAAGAGAGGCTGGCTATGGAAGTGGCACTATTTGCAGATAAAAGCTGCATAGATGAAGAAATAGTTAGACTTAAAAGTCATTTAATTCAAGTAAAGGATACTCTAAACTTAGAAGAACCTATAGGTAGAAAATTAGATTTCATAGTACAAGAAATGAATAGGGAAGTAAACACAATTGCTTCAAAGGCTAATAATTTAGATATTTCAAATTTTGTATTAACCATGAAAAATGAAATTGAAAAAATAAGAGAACAAATTCAAAACATTGAATAAATAAAATAATAGGAGGAATTATATGGCTATTAAATTAATAAACATAGGATTTGGAAATATTGTTTCAGCAAATAGACTTATTGCAATAGTAAGTCCAGAATCTGCACCGATAAAAAGGATTATACAAGAAGCAAGAGACAGAGGAATGTTAATAGATGCTACATATGGAAGGAGAACAAGAGCTGTTATTATAACTGATAGTGATCACGTTATATTATCTGCAGTTCAACCAGAAACAGTTGCTCATAGGTTATCATATAAAGAAGACATATTAGAAGAGGATGAAGATTAATGAAAAAAGGCTTGCTAATTGTAATCTCAGGACCTTCAGGTACAGGCAAAGGAACGGTTTGCAAAGAACTCTTGAAAAACAATAATTTTTGGTTTTCAGTTTCCGCCACTACTAGGGCTCCAAGAGAAGGTGAAGTACATGGGAAAAACTATTACTTTATGACAAAAGAAGAATTTCAAGATAAAATTGAAGAAAATGATTTTCTAGAATATGCTGAAGTATATGGCAATTATTATGGAACTCCTAAATCAAAAGTAGTAGAAATGTTAGATAAGGGCAAAGATGTAATACTAGAAATAGATATACAGGGAGCCTTAAAAGTAAAGGAAAATTATAAAGAAGGAATATTTATATTTATATTACCACCTTCTATGGAAGAATTAAAAAATAGAATAATAAAAAGAGGTACAGAAACAGAAGAATCTCTTATGACTAGATTTAAATCAGCATATAAAGAAATTAATTATGTGTCAAAATATAATTATGCTGTTGTGAATGATAAAGTTAATGATGCAGTAAAAAAAATACAAAGCATCATTATAGCTGAAAAATGTAGAGTGGATAGAATAAAAGATTCAATATTATTATCTAAGGAGGGAATAATCCATGAACAACTCTATGATTAATCCTGCAATAACAGATTTACTTAAAAAAGTAGATAATAGATACTCATTGGTAGTAGTAACATCTAAAAGGGCAAGACAATTAGTAGACGGAGATGATCCCCTTTTGGAATCAGATATAGTAAAACCTGTATCTTTAGCTATTGAGGAAGTTAATGAAGGACTTATATCCTATGAGACTATTAAGGAAGGAATAAAATAGAATGGATAAAAAGAACATAGTTATAGGTGTTACAGGAGGAATAGCAGTATATAAAGCTTTAGATGTAATAAGCAAATTAAAGAAAAAGAATTTTAATATACATGTTATTATGACAAAATCTGCCTGTGAATTTGTAACTCCTTTAAGCTTTCAAAGCTTAAGTCAAAATATGGTTGTAACAGATATGTTTGATGAACCAAAGCATTGGGAAATTCAACACATCTCCCTGGCTAAAAAAGCAGATCTTATGCTTATAGTGCCAGCTACAGCTAATATAATAGGTAAGGTTGCCAATGGTATAGCAGATGATATGTTATCTACTACTATAATGGCCACTAGAGCGCCAGTAGTATTTGCTAGTGCTATGAATACAAATATGTATACAAATCCGATAGTACAGCAAAATATAGAAAAACTAAAATCCTTTGGATATAATTTTATAGAACCAGCTTCAGGTATGTTAGCCTGTGGAGATAGTGGTAAAGGAAAACTGGCGGATACAGAACTTATAGCAAATGTAGCAGAAAGTATGCTTTATCCTAAAAAAGATTTAGTAGGAAAAAAAGTTTTAGTAACAGCAGGACCTACTAAGGCTTCAATTGATCCTGTTAGATATATTACAAATAAATCAACTGGAAAAATGGGTTATGAAATAGCTAAAGAAGCCAGAGATAGGGGAGCAGATGTAACTTTAATATCTGGAACTTCAAATTTACAAGATCCATTTGGTATTAAGACTATTCATATTAATACAAATGAAGAAATGTTAAAAGAAGTGTTAGATAACTTTGAAAAACAAGATATTGTAATAAAAGCAGCAGCAGTTGCAGATTATAAACCTAAAACTTTCTCACAAAAGAAAATAAAAAAGAAAGATGGAGAAGGTTTAAATTTAGAAATGGAAAAGGATACAGATATATTAAGAAAACTTGGCAGTATAAAGAAAAATCAAGTATTAGTAGGTTTTGCAGCAGAGAGTAATGATTTAATCCAAAACGCTACAGAAAAACTTGAAAAGAAAAACTTAGATTATATAGTTGCCAATGACATAACAGGTAAAGGGATTGGTTTTGCCTCTGATGAAAATAAAGTAAATATATTATGTAGAAATGGAAATAATATCCCATTAGAGAAAATGAGTAAGAAAGAAGTAGCAAGAGAAATTTTTGATTTAATACTAAAGGAAAATTTTTAAAAAGTGCTAAGCATTTTTTATATGGTTAACTTAAAAGGGGCTAAAGAAAAGCCTCTTTTATTTACTGATAAAAAGGGTGATAAAGTGTATAGATATGCAGGCGTAGTTGTAAACAGTACTTCAATTCAATTGGATAAAATTTTTACTTATAAAATACCCCAAGAGCTTTTAGCAAAAATTAAAATTGGAAATAGGGTACTAGTGCCTTTTGGCATGGGTAATAAAAAAATAGATGCTTTTGTAATAGATTTATATGAAAATATAGAGAATAAAGGAAATATAAAAATAAAATCAATAATTAAAGTATATGAAAAATTTCCTGTTTTATCTTATAAAGACATGCGCATTGTAGAATACATGAAAAAAAATTACTTATCCACTTATATGGAAGGAATAAAAACCATACTACCGTCTATACTTTTTAAAGGAGTTAAAAAGAAAAAAGAAAATTTAATATATATAGGAAAGCCTTTAGAAGGAAGGCACAATAAGGAACCTTACATTAACATATACAACATAGTAAAGAAAAACAGTGGAAAATTTAATAAAACAGCTCTAAGCAAAAAATTTAATTTATCCTTATCTTCCATAACCACATTGCTAAAATATGATTTTTTAACTCAACAAGAAAAAGTTATAAATAGATATAATGACAAAGCCTATAAAGAATATGAAGAAAAAGTTTTAAATGAAGACCAAAGATGTGCTGTAGAAAAGATAATGAATTCTTCTCAAAACATGTTTTTAATAAAAGGTGTTACTGGCAGTGGAAAAACAGAAATATATATGAATTTAGTAAAAGAGATGTTAAAACAAGGCAAAGATTCTATTATATTAGTTCCAGAAATAGCACTAACACCTCAAATGATAGAAAGGTTTAAAGGAAGATTTGGAAAAGACATTACACTTTTTCACAGTAGACTTTCTGATGGAGAAAAATATGATGAGTGGGTAAGGGTTAAAAAAGGGGAAGTAAAAATTGCTATAGGACCTAGGTCAGCAATTTTTTTACCTTTTAACAATTTAGGTTTAATAGTAATAGATGAAGAACATGAAACTAGTTATAAATCCGACAGTGATCCTAAGTATAATGCAAAAGATATAGGAAAAATAAAAAGTGAGCTTTATAATTGCAAATTAGTATTAGGAACAGCTACACCTTCTATAGAAACTTACTATGCAGCAAAAACAGGTGAACTAGAACTTATAGAACTTTTAAATAGAGCTGATGGTGCAGCTATGCCTAAAGTGGAAATTGTGGACATGAGAGAGGAATTAATAAATAATAATAGATCCATTTTTAGCAAAAAACTTTTTGAAGGTATAGAAGAAAGATTAAATAAAAAAGAACAAATAATATTGTTTTTAAATAGAAGAGGTTTTTCTACTTTTGTTTCCTGCAGAAAGTGTGGATATGTTTTCAAGTGTAGCAATTGCGATATAGCTCTTACTTATCATAATAGAAATTCTTTTTTAATATGCCATTATTGTGGTAAAAGGGAAAGAGTTTTAAAAACCTGTCCTAAATGTGGCAGCTCTTATGTTAAATATTTTGGTGCAGGTACAGAGAGAATAGAAAAAGAAGTGCACAAATATTTTCCAAATGCAAAAACTTTAAGAATGGATTTTGATACCACAAGAAAGAAAAACTCTCATGAAAGAATATATGAAACTTTCAAAAGTGGTAAGGCAGATATTTTAATAGGTACTCAAATGATAGCTAAGGGACTGGATTTTGAAAATGTAACTTTAGTTGGAGTAATTGCAGCGGATTTATCTCTCAATATACCAGATTATAAAGCTACGGAAAGAACCTTTCAACTTATAACTCAGGTATCTGGAAGAGCAGGAAGAGGTAAAAAAGAAGGAGAGGTTATAGTTCAAACCTATAATCCAGACAACTATAGCATAATATACTCTGCAAGTAACGAATACGATAAATTTTACAAAGAAGAATTGGAATACAGAAGGTTAATGGAGTATCCTCCTTTTACAGAAATTATGCTTATAAATTTAAGCAGTAAAAATGAGGATATATTAATAAAAAATATACAAAATGTTGGTATAATATTAAAAGATACTTTAAAAAATAATGATAAAATAAATATACTTGGACCATGTCCTTGTGAAATATCTAAAATAAAAAATAATTATAGGTGGCAAATAACCTTAAAGGGAATTATGAGTTATGAATTAAAACATATTATAAAAAATAAAGTATATGAAAGTTTAAAGGATGTATATAGCGATATAAAAGTTAGCATAGATATAAATCCTACAAGTTTAATGTAAATGTATTGGAGGTAATTTAATATGGCAATAAGAAATTTAAGATTTTTAGGTGATGATTTATTAAGAAAGAAAAGTAGAAAAGTGGATAAAATAGATGATAGAATTCAAGTATTATTAGATGACATGTTGGAAACAATGTATGAAAACAATGGTGTAGGTTTAGCAGCACCTCAAGTTGGAATATTAAAAAGAGTAGTAGTTATAGATATTGGAGAAGGTCCATTGTTTTTAATAAATCCAGAAATTATAGAAGAAGAAGGATTTTATGTAGATCAGGAAGGATGTTTAAGCGTACCAGGTAGACAAGGGGAAGTTAAAAGGCCATATAGAGTAAAAGTTAAAGCACAAGATAGAAAAGGAAATGAAATAATAGTTGAAGGAGAGGAATTATTAGCAAGAGCTTTATGCCACGAAATAGATCATTTAAATGGAATTTTATTTGTGGATAAAGTAATAGAAAGTGAGGTAGAGTAAATTAATGAAAATAGTATTTATGGGAACACCAGAATTTGCAGTACCATCCTTAGAAAGACTTATTAAAGAATTTGGTGTTAAAGCTGTTTTCACTCAACCTGATAGACCTAAAGGAAGAGGAAAAAAACTTGCAATGTCTCCAGTAAAAGAAGTGGCCTTAAGGGAAAATATAGAGGTTTTCCAGCCGCAAAAATTAAGAGAAGACAGAGAGGCAATAGAGTTTTTAAAGGAATTATCACCAGATTTTATTATAGTAGTAGCTTATGGACAAATTTTATCTAAGGAAATATTAGATATTCCTAAATATGGATGCATAAATTTACACGCATCCTTATTACCTAAATATAGAGGAGCAGCTCCTATAAATTGGGCTATAATAAATGGAGAAAAATTTAGTGGAAATACTACTATGTTTATGGATGAGGGATTAGATACAGGAGATATGCTGTTAAAAAATAAATATACTATAGAAGATGATACTACAGCAGGAGAACTTCACGATAAATTAATGGAAAGTGGAGGAGAACTTTTAGTAAAAACTATAAATGGATTAGTAGAAGGTAGTATAAAGCCTGAAAAGCAACAGCATGATCAAAGTTGCTATGCATCTATGTTAGATAAAAAAATGGCCAAAATTAATTGGAATTTAGAAAGTCAAAATATAAAAAACCTTATAAGAGGATTAAACCCATGGCCTTTAGCCTATACTTATTATAAGGGAACTAGAATGAAAATATATGAAGCAGAGGTAATAGATAAAAAAGAAGATTTTTTACCAGGCTATATAGTAGATGTATCAAAAGAAGGAATAAAAGTTGCTACTAAAGATGGGATATTATTATTGAAAAAAATACAATTTCCATCTAAAAAACCTATGTATGTAGAAGAATATATAAGAGGTAATGAAATAGAAAAGGGAACTATATTAGAATAAAAAAGGAGGGATAGTTATGTTTTTTTATGATAGCACTATGATAATCTTAATACCTGCGCTTATAATATCTTTTATAGCTCAAATAAAAGTAAATAGCACATTTGAAAAGTATTCAAAAATTAGAAGTCAAGGTGGGTATACTGGTGAGCAAGTAGCAAGAAGGCTTTTAGATAGTCATGGACTTTTTGACATACCTGTTCAATTAGTTAGGGGAAAACTCACAGATCACTATGATCCTGTAAATAGAGTAATGAGATTATCTTCTGATGTATACTATGGAACTTCTGTAGCATCTATAGGAGTTGCAGCTCATGAAACAGGGCATGCTATTCAACATCAAGAAAATTATGCTCCTTTAAAAATGAGAAATGCCATAGTACCTTTGGCTAATTTAGGATCTAATTTATCTTGGATACTATTTATTCTTGGATTTATATTAAAAATAACAGGTCTTGTTAAAACTGGAATAATACTATTTTCAGCAGTAGTTTTATTTCAATTAATTACTTTACCAGTGGAATTTGATGCTTCCTCCAGAGCTATATCTATGCTAGAAGGAACAGGTACACTTTATGGAGAGGAAGTAATTGGTGCAAAAAGAGTTTTAAGTGCTGCAGCTATGACCTATGTAGCAGCAACACTAACAGCTATCTCACAACTTTTAAGACTTATTGTTTTAAGTAGAAGAAATGATTAATAAGAAAGCTGTATGGCATAAATTTATGCCATACAACTTTCTTATGTATAAATATAAAAATTAGGAGAAGTTTGTATATGGTAACAGATAGAAAAGTAGCAGTAGAAGTATTGAATGCAGTATTTTTAAAAAATGCTTACTCTAATATAGCATTAAATAATGCTTTAAATAAATACAAATTAAATGAAAAAGATAAAGCTTTTATAACGGAATTGGTGTATGGAACTATAAAATATAAATACACTATAGACTTAATTTTAAATAATTACATAAAAAAGGGAATAAAAAGTGTAGATCAATATGTTCTAAATATATTAAGAATAGGTATTTATCAGCTAAGATACCTAGATAAGGTTCCAAATTTTGCAGCAGTAAATGAATGTGTGGAATTGGGCAAAATAAAATCAAAAGGATCTAGTAAGTTTATAAATGGAGTTTTAAGAAACTATATAAGAAACAAAGATAATAAATATTATAATGAAAATAATTTAGTAGAAAAACTATGCTTTGAATATTCCTATCCAAAGTGGATGGTAGATTTATTTTTAAAACAATATGGTAAAGAAAAGATAGAAGAAATATTAAAAGGTTTAAACTCTATACCTTCCATTACTGTTAGAGTTAACAATATTAAAAGTGACTATGAAAGTGTATGGAATGCATTAGAAGATAATGATTATAATATAGAAGAAGGTATAGTTTGTCCTGAAGCTATAAGAATAATTAAAGGACGAAGCATAGAAAAAAATCCTCTTTTTAAACAGGGACTTATAACGGTGCAAGATGAAAGTGCAATGCTTGTAGCAGGAGTTATGGATTTAAAAGAAAATATAAATGTAATGGATCTTTGCAGTGCACCAGGTGGAAAGACTACACATATTTCAGAGATAATGAATAATACAGGGAAAGTTTTAGCTTTTGACATACATGAAAATAAATTGGATTTAATTAAACAAAATAAAGAAAGACTAGGAATTAATAATATAGATCTTATATTAGGAGATGGAACTATATATAATAAAAAATACCATGCTTTTGCAGATAGAATTTTAATAGATGCTCCTTGTTCAGGATTAGGTATTATTAGAAAAAAACCTGAAATAAAATATAGCAAAAGTGCTAAAGATTTAAAATCAATAGTTCATATTCAAAGAAAAATATTAGAAAACGGTGCTAAATACCTTAAAGATAATGGAGTACTTTTATATTCAACCTGTACATTAAACAAAAAAGAAAATATAGAAAACATTAAATGGTTTTTAAAAGAGTTTCCTAATTTTAAGGTGGAAAAAATATTTTTGGGTAATGTAGATAATTTTATATATGATGAGTATGGTACATTAACTATATTGCCAAATGAATACATGGATGGATTTTATATAGCCAAATTAAAAAAACAGCGGTAGGTGTTTAATATGATAAATTTATTAGACTTAAGCTTAGAAGATTTAAAAAAATGGATGAAGGAAAATGGTGAAAAAGAATTTAGAGCAAAACAAGTATTAGACTGGATATATAAAGGAGCATATAATTTTGAAGCTATGAAAAACATACCTAAGGATATTAAAAATAAGCTTCAGGAAAATTTTTATATTAGTGTTCCTTCTGTAGTTGAAAAATATGTGTCTAAAGATAAAAGTACTGTTAAATTTCTTTTTGAGTATAGAGATGGAAACATAATAGAATCTGTTGTTATGAAATATAAACATGGTAATACCATTTGCGTATCTACTCAAGTAGGATGCAAAATGGGATGTACATTTTGTGCTTCTACTATAGGAGGTGTTGTGAGAAGTTTATCTCATGGTGAAATTTTAGGTGAAGTATTAATGGCACAAAAAGAAATTGGAGAAAAAATATCTAATATAGTTATGATGGGTAGTGGAGAGCCACTAGATAATTATGATAATAGTTTAAAATTTATAAAATCCGTAAATAACGAAAATGGTCTTAATATAGGACAAAGGCATATAACTCTTTCAACCTGTGGTATAGTTCCTAAAATAAAAGAACTAGCGGAAGAAAATTTGCAAATAACCTTAGCTATATCATTACATGCACCTAATGACAATATAAGAAGAAAGACCATGCCTATTGCATCTGTTTATTCTATAGAAGAACTACTTGAAGCGTGTAAATATTATATAAGTAAAACCAATAGAAGAATAACTTTTGAATATGCTTTGGTTGATAATTTAAATGATAAAGAGGTACATGCAGAAGAATTATCTAACTTACTAAAGGGATTACTTTGTCATGTGAATCTAATTCCTATAAATAAAATAGATGAAAAAGAGTTTAAAAGTTCTTCCACCAATAAGATTAAAAACTTTAGTAATATATTACTAAAAAATGGCATACAAACTACTATAAGAAGAGAAATGGGCTCAGATATAAATGCAGCCTGTGGACAACTTAGAAGAAGATATGTTAAAAATAATATTAAAGAGGTGTAAGTCTATGGTGGGTATGATAACAGATGTTGGGAATTTTAGAAAGATAAATGAAGATTATGTTGGGTACTATATAGATGAAACAAAAGAAATATACATAGTTGCTGATGGCATGGGTGGACACAATGCAGGAGAAGTTGCTAGTAAATTAGCAGTAAATAGTATAATAGAATATCTAAAAGATATAGAAGATAAAGAAGATATAGAATGCCAACTAATAAAGGCCATAAAAAAGGCTAATGAGCATATATTTAATTTGTCATGTGAAAAAAAAGAATATGAGGGAATGGGAACTACTGTAACAGTAGCTTTTCTTAAAAAAGGAAAAATGGTAGTTGGTAATGTAGGAGATAGTAGTTGTTATATTATTGACAAAGATGATAAAATAATTAAAGTAACTAAAGATCACTCTTTAGTTCAGCAATTAGTGGATAGTGGAAGCATAACAGAAGAAGAAGCCCTCATACATCCAAATAGAAATGTTATAACAAGAGCCTTAGGCACAAGTGATTTAGTTATAGTAGATACATTCTTATTAGAATTAAAAGAAATAAAAAAGATAATACTTTGTACTGATGGATTGACAAATGATATTACACCAAAAGAAATGTATGATATAATAATAACCAATAATAATGAAAATGCATGTAGAATTTTAGTTGAAACTTGTAAAGAAAAAGGTGGTAAAGATAACATATCAGTCATTGTATTTGAAGGAGAGTGTAGTGATGATAGGCACATTACTAGGGAATAGATATGAATTATTAGAAAAGATTGGAGAAGGGGGGATGGCAGAAGTCTATAAGGCAAAATGTCATTTTCTCAATAGATATGTAGCAGTAAAAGTTTTAAAAGAAGAGTTTTCCCGTGATGCTCAATTTGTAGAGAAATTTAAAAGGGAAGCCACAGCTGCAGCAAGTATTTCAGATAATAATATAGTTAATATATATGATGTAGGATCTGAAAAAAATATAAATTATATTGTTATGGAGTATGTTCAAGGAGAAACTTTAAAGGATGTAATTAGAAGAAAAGGGAAAATACCTATTAAAGATGCAGTTAATTTAGCAATTCAAATAGCTAAAGGACTAGAATGTGCTCATAAAAATAACATTATACATAGAGATATAAAACCACATAATATTTTAGTTACAGAGGATAATTTAGTTAAAGTAACGGATTTTGGCATAGCAAAAGCAACTAATTCAGTTACAATAACTAATACTTCGCAAATTATGGGTTCAGTTCATTATTTTTCACCAGAACAGGCTAAGGGAGGATTTGTAGACTTAAGAACAGATATATATTCACTTGGAATTGTTTTATATGAAATGGTAACAGGGCAATTGCCTTATAACGGAGAGACACCAGTGTCTATTGCATTAAAACATATTCAAGGAGATGTTATACCTCCTAAAACAATAAATACTTCTTTACCTGAAAGTTTAAATAGCATAATTTTAAAATGTATGGAAAGAGAACCTATTAAAAGATATCAAAATGTCAGTGAACTTATAAATGATTTAAAGAAAATAGAAAATAATGAACAAGTAAACATAGGAAACACTAGTATAGAAGATGATAGAACTAGGATAATGGATCCTATAAATGTAGATGATTTTAGTGATGAGTTAGAAGATGATGATATTTATTATGAAGAAGATAAAAAAGGACCTATAACCAGCAAAAATAAAAAAATGATAGTAGCTATTACTTCTATTATATTGGTTTTATGCGTGGGGTTTTTATCAGGTTATGTAATATATAATAAAGTGCTTAATGGTGGCAAGAGCATTACAGTTCCTAAAATAGTGGGATTACATAAGGACGAAGCCAAAAAAATTGTGGAAGAAAAAAATTTAGTTTTTCAAATAGTGGCCATAGAAACTAGCGATAAACCAGAGGGGACAGTTTTAAAATCTTCTCCAGAGGAAGGAACGCCTATAAAAGCTAAATCTGAAGTTAGGGTTGTAGTAAGTGGTGGAAAAGAAAAACTTAAGGTGCCGGATCTTCATGATATAGATTTGGAAGTTGCTAAAGATATATTAAGTAGATATGAATTGAGTTTAGGAAATGTATCCTATGAATATAGTGATGTTGTTTCTAAGAATTCTGTTATAAGACAAAACCCTGAAAAAGGTAGCGAGATTGAATTAAAATCTAAGGTGGATTTAGTTATAAGTAAAGGGCCAGAAATAAAGTATTCAACAGTACCAAACCTTTATGGTAGAACTCTTAATGAGGCAAAAAATCTTTTGGAAAATGCTAAATTAAAATTAGGAAATCAAAGAATTGTTGAAACTTCTGATGAAAATTTAGATGGAAAAATATTTGCTCAAACTATAGAGGCTAATACACAAGTAAAGGAAGGTACATTAGTAAGTATAAGTTACTATTCATATAAAGAACCTGAAGTTAAACCAGAAGAACCTACGGAAGAACCTAATGATAAAGAAAATGAAAATAATAATGTTACTGAAGAAGAAACTGGAAAAAAAGAAGATGGAAAATCAGATAAGAATGAAAATAAGAATAAACAATAAAGATATTTAGGAGGAATTATGCAAGGAATCATTACAAAGGGAATAGGTGGATTTTATTATATAAAAACTGAAGATGGATTATATGAATGTAAAGCTAGGGGTAAGTTCAGACTAGATGAACTTACCCCTATGGTTGGAGATAAGGTAGAGATAAAAATTGATAATAATTCTAAAGGAACTATAGAAAAAATATTTGAAAGAAAAAATAAATTAATCAGACCTGCAGTAGCTAATATATCTCAAGCTATAATTGTATTTGCTTTTAAAAATCCTAATATTAATTTGGATTTATTAAATAAATTTTTATTACAATGTGAATACAACGAAATAAAGGCTGTAGTAGCATTTAATAAAGTAGATTTAGTAGATAATCCAGATAAAGAAGAAGTAGTAGACATAGTAAAAAGTGCAGGTTATGAAGTTATATATTTAAATGCTAAAGAAGGTATAGGTATTGAAAAAATAAAGGAAAAACTAAAAGGAAATTTAAATGTATTATGTGGACCTTCTGGAGCAGGAAAATCAACTATAATAAATAAATTAGTAGGTAAAGATGTAATGCAGACAGGTCAAATAAGTGAAAAGCTAAAAAGGGGTAAGCATACTACAAGGCATAGCGAACTTATAGAAGTTGAAAATGGATTTTTAGTAGATACACCTGGTTTTTCATCTTTAACTATAGATGATATAGAAAAAGAGGAAGTCCAATTTTTATTTCCGGAATTTATAGATTATATAAATAGATGTAAATTTACTGGATGTCTACATTATAAAGAACCTAGTTGTGCATTAAAAAATGCTTTAGAACAAGGAAAAATACATAAGAAAAGATATGAATTTTATATACAAATAATAGAAGAAAAATTAAGGGGGAAAAGTAACAAATGGTAAAAATAGCACCTTCAATATTATCAGCAGATTTTGCAAATTTAGGAAGAGACATCGAAAGCATAGAAAAGTATGGTGCAGATGTTGTACATTTTGATGTAATGGATGGAAGATATGTACCTAATATATCTTTTGGAGTGCCTATAATGAAGAGTATAAAAGGATTAACTAAATTACCTTTTGATGTACACCTTATGATAGAAGAGCCTTCAAAATATATAGAGGACTTTGCAAAATCAGGAGCAGATATTATTACATTTCACTATGAAGCTGAAACACATATAGATAGAACTATAAATTACATAAAATCCTTTGGAGTTAAAGCTGGAATTGCATTAAATCCTGGAACTTCTGTAAGTCTTATAAAGGATCTTATACCTTCTTTAGATATGGTTCTTATAATGTCAGTTAATCCTGGTTTTGGAGGACAAAAATACATACCTTATGCCTCAGAAAAAATAAGGGAACTTAAAAAACTAAAAGATGAATTAAATAAAGACTTAATAATAGAAGTAGATGGTGGAGTAGGTAAGGATAATATAAAAGATATAGTAAACTGTGGAGTGGATTTAGTAGTAGCAGGATCTGCAGTTTTTAAAGATGGAAAAATAGAAGAAAACCTAAAAGAGTTAAGAGGGGCTTTAAAATGAAGGCATTAATAGTTTGTGGAGGAAAGGCACCAGAAAAGGAATTATTATTGGAGGAATTAAAGGATAGTAATATAGTTATAGCAGCAGATAAAGGAGCAGAAACTTTACATACGTATGGTGTGAAACCTACTTTAATAGTGGGAGATTTTGATTCTATAGACGAAAATATTTTAAATTATTATAAGGAAAGTAATGTTGATTTAAATGTATTTCCAGAAGAAAAGGATTTTACTGATTCTCAAGCGGCGGTTATAAAAGCTATAGATATGGGAACGGATAAAATAGCTTTATTAGGATGTACTGGCAGTAGATTAGATCATGTTTTGGGGAATATAAATCTTTTATATTCCTCCTTAAATTTTAATGTGCAATGTTATATAAGAGATGAATTTAATTATATAAAAATGGTGAATAAATCTACCTATATAAAGAAAGACAAATTCAAATATTTTTCATTAATAAGTTTTAAAGAAGATGTAGTAAATTTAACTATACATGGGGCTAAATATCCTTTGAATAATTATCACCTAAAAGTGGGAGATGTTTTAGGAATATCCAATGAAATTAAAGAAAATGAAGCTTATATAGATTTTTCTTCTGGTATTCTTTTGATAATTCAGAGTAGAGATTAATAAACACTATTTTTAAAATTCCACATATAATATAATAAAATCAATTTAAAGAGGGGCTTGATTTGTGGAAGAGTAGACGTGGTAGAAAAAAACTAGGTATGATAATTGGTTCAATTGGAATTGGTATAATAGCCACTTTTATCCTTCCTATTTGGGGATGGATTTTAGCAGTTGGTGGAGGGCTTATATATGCTGGTTGGTATTTGATTCAGCAAAATAAATAAGAGGTGAATTGATGAAAATAGTTGCAATTAAATTGCCAAAGTGTATTTCTAAAATTATAAAGTTTATATTTAAAAAAGTATAACAAAAAATGCAATTGATGCCAATTGCATTTTTTGATTTATATTGCACGTTGAACTTTACCGGAACGTAAGCATCTAGTACATGCGTGTATAGTCTTAGGTGTTCCCTTAACTATAGCTTTAACTTTCTTAAGGTTTGGAGCCCAAGTTCTCTTTGATTTACGATGAGAGTGACTATATTGGATTCCAGATGTAACGCCTTTACCACAAATTTCACATTTTCTTGACATTCTGAAAACACCTCCTTTGTAAATTGGAAAAAAAACTTCCCAATTAAAACCTATATCATTTTATCACATTACATATAATATATGCAAGTGTATAAGTGAAATAAAAATGCTATAGTCAAAATTTTTATTTAATGAATAATTAACAATTAAATAAAAAGGATATATTTTCTTGAATAAAATTAGTATTTAATATAAAATAACTTTAAGGCTTATGTTTAAGGAGGTTTATTAATATGATAGGAAATATTAATAATGAATATGGATATATTAATTACTCTGAAGAGGTTTTAGGTAATATAGTAGGAGTTTCTACCATGGAATGCTATGGTGTTGTAGGAATGGCTTCTAGAAATGCTAAAGATGGATTATGGGAGCTTTTAAAAGGAGAAAATTTAAGTAAAGGTGTGAAAATAAAAAATAAAGAAGATAAAATATATATAGAATTATATATAATTGTTGAGTATGGGACAAAAATTTCAGTAATAGCAAGTAATATAATACAAAAGGTAAAATATAATGTTGAAAACTACACAGGCCTTAAAGTTTCCAACATAACAGTAAATGTTCAAGGTGTTAGAGTTTAAGGAGGTAGCTTGAAATGGAATACTTAAATATAGACGGTCATTGTTTTTATAATATGATGATAAATGCTAGTAATAAATTAGAAAGTCAAAAAGAATATATTAATTCATTAAATGTATTTCCAGTACCTGATGGAGATACAGGAACTAATATGTCCATGACTTTTAGGTCAGCAGTTATGGAAATAAAGGATAAAAAAGAGAGTACTATAGGAGATATTGCAAAGAGCCTTTCTAGAGGTGCACTAATGGGTGCAAGAGGTAATTCTGGAGTAATTTTATCTCAAATACTTAGAGGTATTGCAAAGGGGTTAGAAAATAAAGAAGTAGTTAATGGAGAACAGTTAGCAGAATCTATAATAGAGGGTTCTAAATCTGCATATAAGGCTGTTATGAGACCTACTGAGGGAACTATATTAACTATAATAAGAGCCGCAGGAGAAGCAGCAGATAAAAGTAGAAGAAAAAATGTCTTAGAATTAATGAAAGATGTTTGTGATTATAGCAGTGAAACATTAAGCAAAACTCCAGAAATGTTACCAGTATTAAAAGAAGCTAAAGTTGTAGATGCTGGTGGTGCTGGATTACTAATCATTTTACAAGGAATGTATGAAGTTTTAGAAAAAAATCTACAGGATGTTTCTATAGTGGATGAAGGAAAAGGTAAAGTAACCTATGAAGCGGCTAAAACTATAAAAGAAGAAGATATAAAATTTGGATATTGTACAGAATTTTTTATAGTATCAAAGGATGCAGATGTAGACAAATTTAAAAAGGATTTAGAGCCTCATGGAGATTCTATGATAGTAGTTGGTTCCGATGATTTGGTAAAAGTTCATATACACACAAATGATCCAGGAAAGGTTTTGTCAAAGGCAATAAAATTAGGACCTTTATCTAAAATAAAAATTGATAATATGAGAGAACAACACAGACACATATTAGAAGATGAGGATTTAAAAGACATATCAAAAGAAGAAACTGTAAAAAATAGTAAGAAAAAACCATATGCATTTATAGCAGTAGCTTTAGGAGAAGGAATTAGAGATGCATTTAAGGATTTAGGAGTTGACGTCATAATAGAAGGCGGTCAAACTATGAATCCAAGTACTGAGGATATAATTAAAGCTATAGATAAAATTAATGCAGAAAATATATTTATACTTCCAAATAATAAGAATATAATTATGGCTGCAAAACAAGCTAAGGAGCTATCAGAAAAAAATATACATGTAATAGAAACTAAAACAATACCTCAAGGTATAACAGCTCTTACCATGTTTAATTTTGAAGGTAGTTTAGAAGATAATATAAAAGCTATGGAAAAAGGTATAAAAGAGGTCAAAACAGGTTCTGTAACTTATGCTGTAAGAGATACAGAAGTAGATGGAAAAACAATAAAATCTGGTGATATCATTGGACTTAAGGAAGGAAATATAGAAGAAGTAGGTAATGATATATTAGAAGTTTGTCGAAAACTAATACAAGATATGGTAGATGAAGATAGTGAACTTATTACTTTGTTTTATGGAGAAGATTGCGATAAAGATAAAGTAGAGGAATTTATAGATGAGATTGAAGAAATATACAGTGATTTAGATGTTCAATGTTTTGAAGGAAAACAGCCATTATATTATTTTATTGTTTCTGTTGAATAAAAAAAGCCATTTGGCTTTTTTTATTTAATTAGAAAAATAATGTGGAGTGATAACACATGGATATATATAGTAGTGTAGGAGAGTTAAAGGGAGTAGGGCCTAAAACTTTAGAAAAATTAAATAAATGTGGCATATTTACAATAATGGACTTATTATTATATTTTCCAAGAGACTATAAAATTATAAAATCTTGTGATAGTTTAAAAAATGCTCTAGAAAAGCAGGAAATAATTATAACAGCACAGGTTTTAGAAGTAAAAAAAGATGTAAGAACTAGAACTGGCAAAGTGATATCTACAGTAATACTAGAAAATGAAGAAGAAGTGATAAAATGTAGATGGTTTAATCAACCGTACATAAAAAATAAATTTAGAATAGGTAGGCAATATACTTTTCATGGTAAACTTGATATATACAGAGGAGAAAAATTAATTATAAATCCTAAAATAGTAGAGAAAAATATTAAAGAAAATGATATTATAAATGAAATAGTAATGCCTATATATCCTTTAAGAGAAGGTGTGAAAAATAATACTTTTGTAAAACTAATAAAAGATGTATTAGATAAATTAATAATAGAAGAAAATTTACCTAGACAAATTATAGAAAAGTATAATTTTTGTTCTTTAGATGAAAGTATTAGGGCTATTCACAACCCAGTTAGTGAATCACAGTTAGAATTTGCTAGAAGAAGATTAAAATTTCAGGAACTTTTTACTTACTCATTAAAAATATCTCTATTAAAAGAAAGTAGAAAGCAAAATAATAAAGGCATAGCATTTAAAATATATAAAGATGAAATAAATAAGCTACAAAACAAATTAAAATTCCAGCTCACTAAGGCACAAAGCTTAGTGTTAGAAGAAATTCTAAAGGATCAAAATAAGAATATCCCAATGAATAGGTTAGTACAAGGAGATGTAGGGTCAGGTAAGACTATACTTGCTATAATTGCATTGCTTAATGTAGCTTTAAATGGATATCAAGGAGTTTTAATGGCACCAACAGAAATATTAGCACAACAACATTTTATAGAAATTAAAAAACTACTTTCAGAATTTAATATAAGAGTACAGCTTTTATGTGGAAGCACTTCAAATAAAGCAAAACTTAATATAAAGAAAGCATTAAAAATGGGAGAAATAGATATAATAGTAGGAACTCATGCTTTAATAGAGGATGATGTGGAATTTAAAAAATTGGGAATCGTAATAACGGATGAGCAACATAGATTTGGAGTTATGCAACGAAATAAATTATTTACAAAAGGAGAAGGAGCAGACATATTAGTAATGACAGCTACACCAATACCAAGAACATTAAGTTTATATTTATATGGAGATTTAGATATTTCTATAATAGATGAGTTGCCACCAGGCAGACAAAAGGTAGATACTTATTTTATAAATGAAAAAAAACGAAATAGAATATATTCCTTTGCCTTAAAAGAAATTAAAAAGGGAAGACAGGTATACGTAGTTTGTCCATTAGTGGAGGAAAATGATCAATTGGATTTAACTTCAGTGCAGGAGCTTTATAAAGATTTAAAAGATAACTATTTTAACCAAATAGAAATGGAAATATTGCATGGTAAGATGACTCCTAAGGAAAAAAATGATATTATGTTAAGATTTAAAAACAATGAAGTAAAATTATTAGTATCCACCACAGTAATAGAAGTTGGAATCAATGTTCCTAATGCTACTATTATGATAATAGAAGGAGCAGAAAGATTTGGCTTGGCACAACTTCATCAACTAAGAGGAAGAGTTGGAAGAGGTAGTGAAAAATCTTATTGTATTTTAATGGGCAATATTAAAAATATGAAGACAAGGAAGAGAATGGAAACCTTGGTAAAAAGTAATGATGGTTTTTTTATAGCAGAACAGGATTTAAAAATAAGAGGCAGTGGAGAAATATTTGGCTTCAGACAACATGGAGAAGAAAATTTAATTTTATCTAATCCCATAGATGATATAGACATACTCAAAATAGCTCATAGGGAATCTCAAGAATTACTAAAGAGCAATAAAAAAGAGGATATAAAAATTCTTAAATACTTAGGAACAAAAATAGATAAACAGAAAAAATATATTTGTTTTAATTAAATCAAATTTTTTATAAAGGCTTTGTGTAAAAATAATAAATATGATAAAATTATAACAAAAACTACATAGTTAAAGACAGGAGGAAAAAGATGAGAATAATAGCGGGTAGCGCAAAGGGAAGAAAAATTCTACCGCCAGAAGGTATGAATACAAGGCCTACTCTTGATAGAGTTAAGGAGAACATATTTAATATAATACAAGTATATGTTTATGGAGCAAAAACCTTAGATCTATTTGCAGGTACAGGAAGTTTAGGATTAGAGGCTGTAAGTAGAGGGGCTTGTGAATGTTATCTTATAGACAGATTTCCTCAAACTTATAGTTTGTTAGAAACTAATGTTAAAAATCTTGGTTTTCAAGATAAATGCAAATGCATTAATATGGATTCCTACGATGCATTAACTTTTTTAAAGGAAAAAGGAGAGGAATTTGATATAATATTTATTGATCCTCCATACTTGAGAAATATGGTACCGCCAGCTATAGAAAAAATAGATGAATATGATCTTTTGAAAAAAGATGGTATAATAGCCATAAAAATTGATTCAAAAGAGGAAATTTTTCAAGGTAGTGAGCATATTAAATTAGTAAGAAGTAAAAAGTATGGAAATACCACAGTATGCTTTTATAAATATAAGGAGGATTAAAATGAATATTGCCGTGTATCCAGGAAGTTTTGACCCTATAACTAATGGACATTTAGATATAATAAAAAGAGCTTCCCAAGTTTTTGATAAAGTAGTAGTAGGAATTTTAGTAAATCCAGATAAAAAAGGATTGTTTACAATAGAAGAAAGAGAAAAATTAATATCAAGAGTAGTAAAGGATATACCTAACGTTGAAGTTAGAAGCTTTAGTGGACTTTTAGTGGACTTTATGAATGAAGAAAATATAAAGGTTATTATAAAAGGATTAAGAGCTATGTCAGACTTTGAATACGAATTTCAAATGGCTCTTATGAATAAAAAATTAAATCCAGATATAGAAACTTTATTTATGATGACTTGTGCTCAATATTCATATTTAAGCTCTTCATCAGTGAAACAGGTAGCTATGTTTGGAGGATGTATAAAAGGTCTTGTGCCTGATGAAATAATAGAGGATATATTTAAAAAACTAAATAATAAATAGAAGGTGATTTAATGGATGTAATAAAATTATTAGAGTATCTACAGGATATAATAGAAACTTCTTCTAAAGTTCCTATGACAGGAAGAGTGGTTGTAGATAAAAAAGAAGTATTAGAGGTAATAGATAAAATAATAAATGAACTACCAGCTGAAATAAAAAAAGCGCAATGTATATGTGATAGGAAAGAGAAAATAATAGAAGAAGGAGAAAGAGAAAGGGAAAGACTCCAAAAGGAAAGCTTAGAAATATTTCGTGAAAGGGTAAGCGAACATAATGTAACAAAAGAAGCCGAAATTATAGCTAAAGATATAATAAGCTCTGCTGAAGAAGATGCAAAATCTATTAGGCAAGGAGCACGTGACTATGCCTATGATGTAATTTCTTCTTTGGAAAAAGATGTATTAATATATAGAGAAAAATTAATGCACAATATAAAAGAGGAAATGGAGGGCTTTGTCCATTCTCTTGAAAATGATTTTAAAGACACAACAAAAATTTTACAAAATAATTTAAAAGAATTAGAACAAATGAATAAGTAATTATTTTATTTTTATTTCATTATATTTAAATACAATGAAAGGTAATAAAAGTAAAAGCAGTACAATAAAAATAGATTTATTCCCAATTGGTGTGGAATTAATAAACACAAAAGTAGGACTCTTTTTATAGATATATTTATAAAGTAATAGTGAATATATACTACAAAATATGCCTTGAATTATTTTGTGTTTAACATAGTATTTTGTAGAGAATTTTAGTCTGGTCATAAAAGAGTTACATTGCCATATTATGCATATGCCGCTAAAACCTAATAAAAAACCCAATACTAATATTTTTATATCTAAAGATATACAAGATGAAGAAATTAAATTACATCCATTAGTAATTTCTAAAATTCCAAGTATAAAACCTTTAGTTAATTCATTAGGAATTTTAAACAAATTATACGTAAAATTTGAAATAGCATTAAATATAATGCTATTTTTTATTATTTCATTAAGTATAAAAAATAAAGTTACAAAGCCCCCTACTAAAGTTGAAGTTTTTATAGCATTTTCTATAGAGTTTTTTAAAGTAGTCCCCATATCAAAAGATGACCCTTTTTTATTAGAATAATAATCTTTAATTTTAGATTTATTAGGCATTATAATCCCCATGGTAAAGCAAGATAAATAGCTGGATGCTAAAAAAATATATCCTAAAGTTTTATCTTTAAGCATAGATGCTCCTAGTGTACCCACTATAAAAAGTGGACTTGCATTTGAAGCTATATTTAAAAGTCGGCTACAGGTATTGAAATCTATAAGTCCTTCCTCATATAGATCACAAGAATATTTTGCTCCTAATGGATAACCACATAATGCACTTACTATTAATGGGAAACTACATTGGGTTGGAAGTTTAAGTGGATGGCATAGTGTTTTCCCAAATAGCTTAGAATATATACCTACTCCATTTGAATACAATATTAAATTTGATATAACTAAAAAAGGAAAAAGAGAAGGGAACACCTTATAAAAAAATAAATTTATTCCCTGTAAGCAACTATCAATACATTTTAGTGGATTTAAAATAAAAAATAATATAAGTAATGTGCATATAAAAGTTAGTATATAAGATATATCTTTAATATAATAAATCAATGCAATTGATAATAAAAAAATAATGAAATATACTATAAATATCAAAATTAACCTCTTAAATAAATTGCTATATTACAATATATATGGAGAGTTTTTGAAATTATTCTTCTAGATTAACTTTGCTAAACAACTAACAAAGAATAGTGTCAGAGTACTTGATAGTATTTCATGTTATGATATGAAAGATAATGTACACTATTTTTTAATTAACTGCTTATTATGATATTTTGAAAGAGTAAGTATAGCTACTATAGAACCTATTAATGCAAAAAGCATGTCCCACTGGGTATCCCATATATCTCCTTGAGTTCCTAAAAAGGCTTCTGCAGCTGTGCCTGTAAATTCTGCTACTGCAAATTCAGTTAATTAGTTAAATAAGGTTATGGATAAAATTGGGGAAGAGTTAGGGAAAAATTGGGGACGGTTAATGCAATTTTATCATAAAAGTGGCAAAATTACATTAACCGTCCCTCCAATTTATCCCTCCAATTTATTCATTTAAAACTGGATTTTTTAAGAAGTCGTCTAAGGGATTTACTTTTTTATTTAAAAGACTATAGCATTTAGTGGCATTTATATCTAAATTAAGAGTACTATCTATTTTTTTAGGTATTTTATTTATAATTGGTATATTAGAATTTTTCTTCATGAGCTTTAAAATCTCCCTGCCTTTTTTGTTAAAACTTAATATTCTGGCATAGGGACATGGTTTTCTTCTCAATTCATCACTATTTATCATATCCATTCCTAAAAAATACTGACATAGAATTCGTTTTATCCTGGTATGAGTGTATCTTTTGGTTTTTATCATATCTATTGCTTCGGTTAACGAATTTGATGTATCTAAGGCTTTATATATCCTATTGTGCAGGCCTTCTGAAACATCAGGAAGGTTTTCAATAGATTTATTGTTTGAAAAATATTTATATTTTATATATGGAAACATATCCTCTTCAAAAGGAAATTTATATTGTTCATTTTGAAATTTTTTGAGAACATTTAATAGGTATTCAGGCACTGATTTTACTAATTTATCTAAATCTTTATTATTTTCTAAATGAGTTCTTATAGCTGTAGCACTAGGAAGTTTTTCACTTAAATACAATGAATTGTAATAAGAACCTTCACGTTTTATTGTAAAGGGTTTAATATTACTGTTAATTCTAAATAAATTTTTACAGTATTCTATAGCCAGTATGTTATTTGATAAACATAAAAGATTGTTAAAGTTAAAATTATTACTTTCTGTACTCATAAAGTTTATTAATGCTTTTTCACGAGCATTTGGAAAGGACATACCCTTGTCTACAAAATTTTTTAAATCTTCTTTAAAACTCTCAGGTTCTTCATGTAGAATTTTTGAAACTTTTAAAATAAAATCTATATCACCTAATTCACTACCAAAACATATATTATTTACTACATTTATACCTTCTAAAAGAGATACAGCTCCATAGGCAAAAAATTCGGCGGAGGAAGTACTATATATAGTAGGAAGTTCTAAAACTAAATCTACCCCATTTAATGTAGCTAATTTTGCTCTAGTCCACTTATCTAATATAGCAGGACTTCCTCTTTGTACAAAGTGACCGCTCATTACTGCTATAATTCCATCGCAATTAGTTATCTCTTTGGTTTTATTTAAATGATATAAATGTCCATTATGAAAGGGATTATATTCAACTATTACACCAGTTATATTCAAAAATATTCCTCCTTTAGTATAAATAATTGTTTAAAATTCTTTTAATTGTCAAAAATATTATACAATATATTAATTAACATATAAACATTGATATTATTTTAACATCTTTATACATTGGTATATGCTATAAATGCATATTGTATCCAATGATATATACTATATGTTATAAAAATAGCAATCTATTTTTATAACAGCACTTGAAATTTATGTGGAAAAAGCCTTATATTATTATATGGGTATAATATGACCCACAAACAAATCACTAATGTGAAATGTGAAGGGAGATAATACATACATGAAGTTAATGGAAGAGATTTGGGCTAAAGCAAAGGCCAATAAAAAGAAAATTGTTTTACCAGAAGGTGAAGAAGAAAGAAATATTGAGGCTTGTAGCAAAATAATAAAAAATGCTATAGCTGATGTAGTTTTAGTAGGAAATGCTGAAAAGATTAAGGAAATGGCAAATAAATTAGGAGTAAGTGTTGAGGGTGCAGAAATAGTAGACCCTGAAAATTCAGATAAGACAGCAGATTATGCTAAAGCACTTTATGAACTTAGAAAGCATAAGGGAGTAACTCTTGAAAAGGCAGAAAAAATAATTAAAGATCCACTATATTTTGGAACAATGATGGTTCAAAAAAATGATGTTGATGGTATGGTATCTGGTGCAATACATACTACAGGAGATCTTTTAAGACCAGGACTTCAAATAGTTAAAACAGCACCTGGAGCATCAGTAGTATCTAGTTCATTTATAATGATGGTTCCAGATTCTAAATTTGGAAATGAAGGGCTTTTACTATTTGCAGATTGTGCAGTAAACCCAAATCCAACATCAGAAGATTTGGCATCAATTGCTATATCCACAGCAGAAACAGCTAAAAATTTATGTGGATTAGATCCTAAAGTAGCATTGTTATCCTTTTCAACTCAAGGAAGTGCTAGTCATGAATTAGTAGATAAAGTCGTAAATGCAACTAAACTTGCAAAAGAAAAAAGACCTGATTTAAAAATAGATGGGGAATTACAATTAGATGCTGCTATAGTAAAATCCGTTGCAGATTTAAAAGCACCAAACAGTGAAGTTGCAGGAAAGGCAAATGTTTTAGTATTCCCTGATTTACAAGCAGGAAATATAGGATATAAATTAGTTCAAAGATTTGCTAATGCAGAAGCTATAGGACCTATAACTCAAGGTTTTGCTAAACCAATAAATGATTTATCAAGAGGTTGTACTTCAGATGATATAGTAAATGTTGTAGCTGTTACTGTAGTTCAAGCACAAAATCAATAAAAGGCAGTTCGCCATTAAAAATATATTAAGTTTTAAATTGGAAGGAGATTTCAAATTGAAAATTTTAGTAATAAATTGTGGTAGTTCATCTCTTAAATATCAATTTATCAATATGACTAACGAGGAAGTTTTAGCTAAAGGACTTGTAGAAAGAATAGGAATGGAAGGTTCTATTTTAACACATAAGGTTAATGACGAAAAATATGTAATAGAAGAAGCCATGAAAGATCATAAAGATGCTATAAAATTAGTTCTAGACGCCTTAACAGACAAAGAACACGGTGTTATAGATGATATGGCAGATATATCAGCAGTTGGACATAGAGTTGTTCATGGAGGAGAAAAATATGCAAATTCTGTATTAATAGATGAAGATGTAATGAAATCTTTAGAAGAATGCATAAAACTAGCTCCACTACACAATCCACCAAATATTATAGGTATAAATGCATGTAAAGCTTTAATGCCAAATACTCCAATGGTTGCAGTATTTGATACAGCTTTCCATCAAACTATACCAGAATATGCTTATATATATCCATTACCATATGAACTATATAAAAAATATGGAGTAAGAAAATATGGATTCCATGGAACATCACATAGATATGTATCTAAAAAAGCAGCAGAGTTAATGGGTAAAAACATAGAAGATTTAAAAATAATAACTTGCCATCTTGGAAATGGTGCAAGTATTTGTGCCGTGGAAAATGGTAAGTCTGTTGAAACTAGTATGGGATTTACACCACTTGAAGGTATAGCTATGGGAACAAGATCAGGAAATATAGATCCAGCTATATTACCATTTTTAATGAAAGAGCTAAATTTAAGTTTAGATGAAGTAAATGATATTTTAAATAAAAAATCTGGTGTATATGGAATATCTGGAGTAAGTAGTGACTTTAGAGATATAGAAGAAGCCGCTGAAAAAGGAGATCATAGAGCGAAACTTGCATTAGATGTTTTCCACTATAAAGTTAGAAGGTTTATAGGTTCTTATGCTGCAGCTATGGGTGGAGTGGACTGTGTTGTATTTACAGCAGGACTTGGAGAAAACTCTGCAGAAAGTAGAGAAGAAATATGCAAAAACTTAGAATTCTTAGGAATAAACATAGATCAAAAGAAGAATAACGAAGGAAGAGGATTTGCCAAAGTTATAAGTGAAGACAATTCCAAGGTAAAAGTTTTTGTAATACCAACAGATGAAGAGCTTATGATAGCAAGAGATACTAATGAAATTACTAGCAAATTAAAATAGGAAAATTTAAATAAATCTTGACTTTTAATTCCTGTCTTTATATAATAAATTGTGGCTAAGCATTGAGGTGAGTTTTATGAAAATAGATGTATCAAGGCTATTAAAAAAAGAAATAGCTAAAGAGGACATTGACGTAACCATTAAATCAACTGAGTTTGAACATAGTGGCGAAATTATTAAGTTTTTAGCACCTATCCACTTTAAGGGTAGTATAACTAATGTTGAAAATACATTAGTACTTGAAGGGCTTTTTGATACAAAAATTGAGTTAAGCTGTTCAAGATGTTTAGATAACATAAAAAAAGACATGGAAGTAAAAGTTAGAGAAACTTTTACTGCAAATGAAGCCGATAAAGATGGATTTGACATCTTTATTGAGAATAATATTATTGATATAATGGAAGTCATAGAAAATAATATTATAACAATTTTGCCGGTGAAAAAACTTTGTAAAGAAGATTGTAAGGGTTTATGTCCTAAATGTGGAACAAATCTCAATTATAACAAATGTAATTGTGAAAAAGATGATAATATTGATCCAAGGATGGCAAAATTAAAAGATTTCTTTGCATCTAACTAAGGAGGTGTTTGTAGTGGCAAATCCAAAGAGAAAAACTTCAAAAGCTAGAAGAGATTCAAGAAGAGCTCAAAATTATAAAATGAGTGCTCCTGGTATAACAGAATGTCCTCAATGCCATGAAATGAAGCTTGCTCACAGAGTTTGTAAAAACTGTGGACATTATAAAGGAAAAGAAGTTGTAGCTAGCGAAGCGTAATAAATCTAGACAATAACATTCTACCAATATGGTAGAATGTTAAATTGTTAAAGAATAAAAAGAAAGTCTTTGGACTTTCTTTTATTTTTTTATGTACAAACATGATTTATAGTTAATATGGTCGTATAAAAATAATATTTATGATACAATTTACATTAGTTAATAGATAATAGTGAATAGTTATCTATAGTTATTCACTATTTATTATTCATTATAAGGTGTTATGCACCTTATGAAGGGAAGGTGTAGGTATGAAAATAGCTGTAGATGGCATGGGTGGAGATTTTGCGCCCAAGGAAGTAGTGGCTGGTTGTGTAGATGCTCTTAATGAAAATAAAGATTTACATATAGTGATCACAGGAAAAGAAGAATTAATAAAAAAGGAATTAGAAGCACATAATTATGATAAAGCTAGAATAGAAATTTTAGATGCTAGAGAAGTTATATCTCCTAATGACTCACCAGTTATGGCAATAAGAAGAAAGAAAGATTCTAGTCTTAATAAAGGCTTGCAATTGGTAAAACAAAAGAAAGTAGAAGGTATAATTTCTGCAGGCAGTACTGGAGCTTTTATGGCAGGTTCTTTATTTATAGTGGGTAGAATAAAGGGCATAGATAGACCTGCATTAGCACCTGTAATGCCAGGAAAGAATGCTCCTTTTATGGTTATAGATGTAGGAGCAAATGCAGAGTGTAAGCCTAAAAATTTATTGCAATTTGCACTAATGGGCAAAATATATTTTGAAAAAATATTAAATGTGAAAAATCCTACCATAGGATTGGTTAACATAGGTGTAGAAGAAGAAAAAGGAACAGAATTAACAAAAGAAACATATAAATTATTAAAGAATTCAAATTTAAACTTCATAGGCAATGTGGAACCTAGAGATATACCAACAGGAGATGTAAATATATTGGTATGTGATGGATTTACAGGTAATACGATTTTAAAAACCTATGAAGGTGTAGTTCAGAATGTATTTGAAATTTTAAAAGAAGAAATAATGAGTAGTTTTCAAGGTAAAATAGGAGGAGCTTTATTAAAACCGTCTTTTAAAAACATAAAAAAGAAATTTGATTATAAAGAATATGGCGGTGCAGCTTTCATTGGTGTAGAAGGCATTTGCGTAAAAGCACATGGCTCCTCAGATAGAAAAGCTTTTAAAAATGCTATAAAACAATGTATAAAATTTCATAATGGCAATATTATTAATAATATAAAAGAAGAACTTATTGATAGTGAATAATTAAAGGTTTTTTCTTTAGATTCTTGACGGTAATAACAATATGTAATATTATCTAATTATAAGTTTGTAGGGAGGTGAAATATATGATACTTGATAAGGTTAGAGATATAATTTCAGAACAATTAGGTGTAGATCCAGAAGAAATAAAAATGGAATCTTCATTTGTAGACGATTTAGGAGCTGACTCTTTAGACGTAGTAGAGTTAATTATGGCCCTAGAAACTGAATTCGACCTAGAAATAGCAGACGAAGATGCTGAAAAGGTAGCTACAGTGGGAGATGTTGTGGAATATTTAAGAAATCATGTTGAAGATTAAAATATAAGTCCCGTAGATAAACGGGGCTTTAAATTTATTTTAAAAGTATAAGTTTATTGTTGAATTTGTTAAGCCTAGCAAATTGAGCAATAAACTTCTTTATTTAAAAGGAGTTTTAGATTATGAATAAAAATGTAGATTTAAAAGATCTTCAAGATAAAATAGGAATAAATTTTAAGAATCCGAAATTATTACATATAGCCTTAACTCATAGTTCCTATGCAAATGAAAAAAAGAAAATAAAATATAATGAAAGGTTAGAATTTTTAGGTGATTCTGTACTTCAGTTAGTTATAACAGAATATTTATTTATGCACTATAAAGATAAAACAGAAGGGGAACTTTCAAAAAAGAGAGCCTTAATTGTGTGTGAAAATTCTCTATTTAGCATTGCTAAAACTTTAGAATTAGGAGAATATATAAAGATGAGTAAAGGAGAAGAGTTAACTGGAGGAAGGGAAAGAATTTCTATTTTAGCAGATAGTGTGGAGGCTTTAATAGCTTCTATATACTTAGATAAAGGTATTGATATAGTCCGTGATTTTATATTGCAAAATTTTTATAGTATAATTGAAAAAGCAATGAAAGATGAAATAGTAATGGATTATAAAACTAAATTACAGGAAATAATTCAAAAAGATGGAGATATACAAATAGACTATGTTTTAATAAAATATGAGGGACCGCCACATAGAAGAAAATTTTATACAGAAGTAAAAATAAAAGAACATGTATTAGGCAATGGTGTGGGTTATAGCAAAAAAGAATCAGAACAAAATGCTGCTAAAAAAGCCATAGAAAATATGGAGGAGACTAAAAATCATGAGTAAAAAACATTATATAATTCCAATTTTTGTTCCCCATGAAGGATGTGTTCATAATTGTGTATTTTGTAATCAGAATTCCATAACGGGAATAAGTGAAGTAATAGATGCTAAATACACAAAGAATACTATAAAGGCATATTTAGAAACTATAAATAGAACTGAAGAAACTGTAATAGAGGTATCTTTTTTTGGGGGAAGTTTTACAGCAATAGATATAAATAAACAAAGAAGACTTCTAAAAGTGGCAAGAGAATACAAAGAAAAAGGTCTTATAGATTTTATAAGATTATCAACAAGACCAGATTATATAGATGATTTTATATTAACAAATCTAAAGGAATATAAAGTAGATATTATAGAATTAGGAGTTCAATCTCTTGATGAAGAAGTTTTAAAAAGATCTGCTAGGGGACATAGTGAAGAACATGTAAGAAAAGCTTCTAAATTAATACATGAATATGGATTTACTTTAGGTCACCAAGTGATGTTAGGATTACCTGGAGATACTTTTGAAAAGGATATAAAAACTGCCTTAAAGGTTGTAGAAATGAAGCCTAAAATATGTAGAATATATCCAGCACTTGTAATTAAAAATACTCCTATGGAAAAAATGTATGAACAAGGAATTTATAAACCTTATACATTAGAAGAAGCAGTTGAAATCAGCAAAGAATTATATAATATATTTACTAAAAATAATATAGAAGTAATAAGAATAGGACTACAACCTACAGAAGAAATAAATGAAGGTGGAGAATTAGTAGCAGGACCTTTTCATCCAGCTTTTAGAGAATTAGTGGAAAGCAAGATTATAAATGAAAGAATTTTAGATTATTTAAAGGATAAAGATTATAAGAAAATTGAAATAGAAATAAGTCCCAAAAATATATCAAAATTATATTCAAATAAAAAACAATTATTTAACGACACATTAAATAAATTAAAGCTAAATAATATTAAAGTAATACAAAATTCTTCTTTAGGTGAAAAATCAATAGGTATAAAATATGATGAAATTTATAATGTTTTGCCGATACATAAAAAATGCTAAAAAGAGTATAAAGAAGGATATTTAACTAATATATAGAATAATTAATAAAGGGTGTAAATGAATATATAAAATAAAAGATCAAATTAATTATTTATAGTGGTATGGGAGGAATTATTTATGGAAACATTAAAAGTGTCAGCTAAATCAGAACCAAAATCAGTAGCGGGAGCATTAGCTGCGGCTATAAAGGAGAAGAATATTGCAGAAGTTCAAGCAGTAGGTGCAGGAGCTGTAAATCAAGCAATAAAAGCTATTGCCATAACTAGAGGATTTGTAGCACCAAATGGTGTGGATTTAGTGGTTATACCAGCTTTTTCAGAAGTAAGTATAGAAGGAGAGGAAAGAACTGCAATTAAATTTATTGTAGAACCAAGATAATAATTAAAATTGTTAATCAAACAAAAGGTTAAAAAAGGTTCATTTCAAAATTTTGAAATGAACCTTTTATTTAGTAAATATCTAACAAAGTTTAAAAATTGTGCATTGCTAAAATTAGATTTATAATATAAACTATATTGTTGTGAATACTTATTAAGAGGTGAATCATGATGAAAAAGAGACAAAGAGAGAAAATGAAAAAATATATGGTTTATTTTTTACTTATATCTTTTTTAGTTAGTATATTGCCTATGATTTTTACTAGATAGGGAGTTGTATATATGTTTTTAAAATCACTTGAAATAAGAGGTTTTAAATCTTTTGCTAATAAGACAGAGATAAATTTTCAAAAGGGTATTACTGCTATAGTTGGACCAAATGGTAGTGGTAAAAGCAATATATCTGATGCAATAAGATGGGTATTAGGAGAACAGAGTATAAAAAGTTTAAGGGGAGGGAAAATGGAAGATGTAATTTTTGCAGGAACTCAATTTAGAAAACCAGTAGGACTTGCAAAGGTTTCCCTAACTTTAGACAATAGTAAATCTGAGTTGCCCTTAGATTATTCAGATATAATGATTTCAAGAATTATTTATAGATCTGGAGAAAGTGAATATTTGATAAATAATACTAAGTGTAGGCTAAAAGACATTCAGGAATTATTTATGGATACAGGTATAGGAAAAGAAGGGTATTCTATAATAGGGCAAGGTAAAATAGATGCTATATTAAGTGGAAAACCAGAAGAAAGAAGAGGTCTTCTAGAAGAAGCAGCAGGTATAGTAAAATTTAAAAAAAGAAAAGAAGAAGCAGAAAGAAAACTTGAAAAAACAGAGGAAAATATTATAAGAATACAGGATATAACCTCAACTTATATGGAAAGACTAGAACCTTTAGAAAAAGAAAGTAAAAAAGCTAAAGAATTTTTAAGCCTAAGCAATGATTTAAAAGAAAAAGAAATAAATATAATTTTATATTCCATAGAAGAATTAAATAATAAAGTTAACCAAATAAATGAAAAGATAAAAGAAATACAAAATGAAATAGAAAGTTTAGAACTAAAAAAGAATAATTATAAAGATAATATAAAGAATTTATCCTTAGAAATAGATAAATTAGAAGGAAGAATAGAGGACAATAAAAAAGGATATTATAATAAAAAAGAAGAATATTCCAATTTGAAAAACGAATTACATATACTAAAAGAAAGAATAAATAATTTAAATGACTTTATAGAAAATATATCTAATGAAATAAAGAACAATAACTTAAAGTTAGAAGAAATGTGCAAATTAAAAAAAATAGCTGAAGATAAATTTTCTAATAATAAAAGAATTTTGGAAGAATTATTATTAGATTTTACAAAAAAAGAAGAGCATATAAAAAAGTTAAATGAGGAATTTAAAAATAAGGATTTAGAGTTAAAAAAGTGTAAAGAGGATCATATACAATATTTAAGTGAAATATCCAATTTAAGAAATAAGATGAATTTAGTTGATAACAATATAAAAGCTATAAAGGATAAATTAATGAATCTTAAAGAAAATTATGAAAGCTATATGAACTCCATAAAAATAAATATTACGACTGTAGAAGCTTTAAAGGAAAATGTAAATGCAAGGAATATAAAAAAAGAAAAACATGAAAATGAAATAAAAGAAAATAAAAAAGAAATAGCTAAAATAAATTCCAGTTTAACTAGAAGAAATAGAGAATTAAAAGATTTAAATATAAACTTTAATAAATTAATGGGCAATTATCAGTTTTTAAATAATCTAGAAAAAGAATATGAAGGGTATAATAAGTCTGTTAAAAATCTAATGAAAGCCATACAAAAGGGGCATATTCAAAATGCTTTGAATAATTCTTTTGTAGTTGGAGAAGTTATAGATGTAAAAAAAGAATATGAAGTGTGTATGGAAATAGCTTTAGGAGGAGCTATTTCAAATATAATAACTAAGGATGAAAACGTAGCAAAAGAACTTATAAATTATTTAAAAGCAAATAAACTAGGAAGAGCTACATTTTTACCTTTAAACATTATTAAGGGAAATTCTATAGAATTATCAAATGATATAAAAAGTACTCCAGGTTACATAGGAATTGCTTGTGATCTCATTAATTATAGGGAAGAATTTTCTCAAATTATAAAACACATTTTGGGAAGAACTATAATATGTGAAGATATGGACAAAGCTTTAAATATAGCAAAAAAGTTAAGATATAAATATAAAATAGTTACCCTTGCAGGAGAAATTATAAATGCAGGGGGAGCCTTAACAGGAGGAAGTGTATATCAAGGGAAAAACTCTAATGTTATAGGTAGAAAAAGAGAAATAAAAGAAATAAAAAATAAAATAAAGGAAATAGAAAATAAAATAAAATTAGAAATGGATTTAATTCAAAAGGATCAAAATAAATTAACTGTTCTAGAAGAAAGTTGTTTAAATTTAAAGGATGAAATATATTTTGAGGATATAGAAATAACTAAACTAACTGAAAAATTACATAGCATAGAAAATGAAAATATAAAATTAAAAGAAAAAATAATTATATTAAAAAAAGAAAAAGAAAATCTAAATAAACAATTAGAAGAGTATAAAAATGAAGAAGAAAATAGTAAATATGAGTTAACTGTTTTTGAAGGAAAGCAAAATCATAATAAAAATAAAATAAATGTATTAGAAAATCAGTTAGCTGATAAAGAGGAAAATCTGAATAAATTAAAAGAACAACTAACTTTAAAAAGAATAGAAAAAGCCCAAATAGAAGAAATTATATCAAATGATTTAAAAGAAGTAGAAAGAGTAAATAAGGAACTAGAGAATTTAAAAAATAAATCTAAAGAAGATGATGAAAGACTTAAAACTTCTAAAGTTAAATTACAAAATTACATAAAAGATTTAAATTTAAAGAAAAATTTAACTGAAAAACTAGAAAAAGATTTAAGCTTAATAGAGGAGAATTTTAAAGAAGAAGAAATACAGCTATTAAATCTTAAAGAAGAAAAAAATAAGATACAAGGTGAAGAGGAAAACATAATTGATATAAAGGGTAAAAAGGAAGAAGTTTTTCATAAGTATGATATAAGTAAAACAAAACTTCAAACTCAAAAAGAAAGTTTATATAATAAGATTATGGAGTACGATATAAATTCATATGAAGATGCTTTAAAATATAAAAAGCCTATAGACAATTTAAATGAATATAGAAATTGTATAAAAGATATAAAATTAGAGATAAATAAATTGGGAACAGTAAATGTTGGAGCTATACAAGAATATGAAGATACTAAAGAAAAATATGATTTTATGACATCTCAAAAAGAGGATCTTATTAATGCAAAAGCTGAGATAATTGAATTAATAGATGAAATGACTAGTAAAATGAAAATTATATTCAAAGAAAATTTTCAAAAGTTAAGAAAAAACTTTGATGAAACTTTTAAGGAGTTATTCAAAGGAGGCAATGCAGACTTAATTTTAAGTTCTGATGATGAATTGAATGGAGATATTGATATTACAGTTCAACCACCAGGTAAAAAACTTCAAAATATAAATCTTATGTCTGGTGGAGAAAAGGTATTGTCAGCTATAGCTTTGTTATTTGCTATATTAAAGATGAAACCTACACCATTTTGCATATTGGATGAAATAGAAGCGGCTCTAGACGATGCTAACGTAGCAAGATATGCAGAATTTTTAAAGGCATTTTCAAATAATATACAATTTATAATAATAACCCATAGAAAAGGTAGTATGGAAGTTAGTGATGCTTTGTATGGTATAACCATGGAAGAAAAAGGAGTATCAAAAGTTGTTTCTTTAGATTTTAAAGACTGATATTAAATAAGGGAGGCATTTTTAATGTTTGGAGGTTTTTTTGGTAAATTAAAAGAAGGATTAACAAAAACAAAGGATAATTTTACAGATAAAATAAGTTCTATGCTTAATTTATATGTAAATATAGATGAAGACCTATTTGAAGAATTAGAAGAAATTCTTATTACATCGGATATAGGTGTAGAAACATCTCTAGATATAATAGATAATCTAAGAGAGAAAATAAAGGAAAATAAAATAAAGGATCCAAAGGAAGTTATACCTTGTTTAAAAGAGGTTATTATTGAGATGTTAGGAGATGAAGAAAATTCCATAGAACCAGAAAAAATACCGGAAATAATTTTAGTAATTGGTGTAAATGGAGTAGGAAAGACAACTTCTATAGGAAAAATGTCTTACAAATTAAAAAACAATGGGCATAAAGTGTTAATGGCTGCTGGAGATACGTTTAGAGCAGCTGCAATAGAACAGTTAGAAATATGGAGTCAAAGAGCAGGTGTAGATTTGATAAGACAAAAGGAAGGATCAGATCCTGCAGCAGTTATATTTGACAGTATACAAGCAGCTAAGGCAAGAAAAACAGATGTATTAATATGTGATACAGCAGGCAGACTTCATAATAAGAAAAATTTAATGGATGAACTTTCAAAAATTAATAGAATAATTGAAAGAGAATATGGTGAAGCAAATAAAAAAACTTATTTAGTTTTAGATGCTACAACAGGACAAAATGCACTTCAACAAGCAAAACAGTTTACTCAAGTTTGCAATGTAGATGGACTAATATTAACTAAATTAGATGGTACTGCTAAAGGTGGAATAGTAATATCTATAAAACATCAGTTGGATATACCTGTTAAATTAATAGGAGTTGGGGAAGGAATAGATGATCTTCAAGATTTTAATTCAAGAGAATTTGTAGAAGCCCTGTTTTAATGAACAAGTAACAATGAATAATGAACAATTATGGATATTTTTCTTCGCTGTGCTCTGAAAAATTTTAATTTTGATTGAAGGCTCGTTTAGCTTCGCTGAACATCGCTAAACATTAAGGTTTTATAAAATTAAAATTTTTTCGTAATGATAATGGAGAAAAAATATCAATAATTATTCATTGTTCCTTATTCATTATTAATTTAAAAAAAAGGTGGTCTGTTAAGTAAAAGTACTTGACAGCCTTTTTTTTTTCTGATAATATGTATTTTGTTCAGTTAAAGGAGTAGGTTTCATGGAAGAAAAAATAGAAATGTCAATGTTGTTAGACTTTTATGGAATTTTACTTACAGATAAGCAAAGAAGTATTATGAATTTATATTGTAATGAGGATTTTTCTTTAGCAGAAATATCTGAACATACTAAAACCAGTAGGCAGGCAGTTCATGATATAATAAAAAGATGTGGTAAACTTCTTAAAGGCTATGAAGAAAAATTAAAACTTATGGATAAGCATATAAATAACATAAAAGTTAAAAAAGATATGTTAAATAAACTAGACTATTTAAAAGAAAACTGTAAGGAAGAAAAACTACAGAAGCTAATAGAAGAATTAAATAATGAATTAAATAATAGTTTAGGAGGTTAGATATGGCATTTGATGGGTTAGCCTCTAAATTGCAAGAAACCTTTAAAAAACTTAGAGGTAAGGGGAAACTTTCTGAAAAAGATATAAAAGAAGCTATGAGGGAAGTTAAATTAGCTCTTTTAGAAGCAGATGTTAATTACAAAATAGTTAAAGATTTTGTTAAAAATGTCAGTGAAAAAAGTAATGGTGAAGAGGTTTTAGAGAGTCTTACTCCAGGACAACAAGTAGTTAAAATCGTAAAAGATGAATTAGTAGAACTTATGGGGAGTAAGGAAAGTGAACTAAAATTTGAAGCTAATAAACCTACAATAATAATGTTAGTAGGGCTTCAAGGTGCGGGTAAAACTACCATGGCAGGTAAACTTGCTTTACAACTTAGAAAAAAGAACAAAAAACCTTTATTAGTAGCTTGTGATATATATAGACCTGCTGCAATAAAACAATTGCAGGTGGTAGGAAGTCAAATTGATATTCCAGTATTTACACTAGGCGATAAAACAAATCCTGTGGATATATCTAAGGCTGCAATAAAACATGCAAAAGAAAATAATTTAAATACTATAATCATAGATACAGCAGGACGACTTCATGTAGATGAAAATCTAATGGATGAGTTAAAGGCTATTAAAGAAACTATAGAACCTAGTGAGGTTTTATTGGTAGTAGATTCTATGACAGGACAAGATGCTGTAAATGTAGCAAAAAGCTTTAATGAACAACTAGATATAAGTGGAGTTATCCTAACAAAGCTTGATGGAGACACCAGAGGTGGTGCAGCATTATCAATTAAAGCAATGACAGGAAAACCTATAAAGTTTGTAGGTATTGGAGAAAAAATGAATGACCTAGAAGTGTTCCATCCTGATAGAATGGCATCGAGGATTCTAGGTATGGGGGATGTATTAAGTCTTATTGAGAAAGCTCAACAAGAAATTGACAAAGATGAGGCTGAAAAAATAGGCAGTAGGATAATGAATCAAGAGTTTAACCTAGAGGATTTCCTTTCTGCAATGCAACAAATGAAAAAATTAGGACCATTAAATAAATTAGTAGAAATGCTACCAGGTGCTAATAGTAAAGAACTCAAAGGTATTGACTTTGATAAGGGAGAAAAGGAACTTAAAAAAATAGAATCAATTATAAATTCTATGACAGTAAAAGAAAGAAAAAACCCTTCCTTAGTAAGTGGTTCTTCCACAAGAAAAAAAAGAATTGCTAAGGGTTCTGGTACTACAGTACAACAAGTAAACAAAATTTTAAAAGATTTTGAAAGCATGAGAAAAATGATGAAGCAAATGAATGGAATACAAAAAGGATTTAAGAAAAAGAAAGGTCTTTTTGGAAAGTTTCCATTTTAATATAATAATTTATTCTATTTAAAGGAGGTGAAAAGTAAAATGGCAGTTAAAATAAGATTAAAAAGAATGGGTGCTAAAAAAGCTCCTTTCTACAGAGTAATTGTAGCTGATTCTAGATCTCCAAGAAACGGAAGATTCATAGAAGAAATAGGATACTATAATCCAACAACTGAACCAGTTACAGTTAAAATAGACGAAGAAAAAGCAATTAATTGGGTGAAAAATGGTGCTCAACCTACAGATGTAGTTAAAAAGCTTTTTGTAAAGACTGGTATCAATGAAAAGCTTGTTAAGTAATACGGGGGTGTAGTGCATGAAAGAATTAGTAGAAATTATAGCAAAAGCCTTAGTAGATAACCCGGATATGGTTCAAGTTAATGAAATTGCTGGAGAGCAATCCATAATACTTGAATTAAAAGTTGCTCAAGAAGATATGGGAAAAGTAATAGGAAAACAGGGAAGAATAGCAAAAGCTATTAGAACTGTAGTTAAAGCAGCAGCAATTAAAGAAAATAAAAGAGTTGTTGTAGAAATAATATAATTATTTAGAAGAGAGTTAGGGTGTAAACCTAGCTCTTTTTTGAAAAGAGGTAAAGTTATGGAACAATTTCTTAAAATAGGTCTTATTATAAATACCCACGGATTAAAAGGAGAGCTAAAAATAAATCCACAAACGGATAATATAGAGAGATTTAAAGACTTAAAAAGAGTTTATATAAATGGAGAAGAAAAAAAAGTAGAAGGCTGCAAGTTTTTAAATGACAAAGTGGCTTTAAAAGTAGAAGGCATAGATAGTATTGAAGTTGCCAATAAATATAGAAATAAATATATAGAAGTTGCAAGAGAGGATGCAGTAGAGCTTCCAGAAGGTAGATATTATGTAGCTGACGTTATAGGATGTAATGTCCTAGATGAAGAGGGAAATCATCTTGGTAAAGTAAAAGAGGTTATACAAACTAAAAATAATGATGTGTACTGGGTAGAAGGGAAAAAAGAGCTATTAATTCCTGTTTTAAAAACTATTGTGGTTAAAATAGATATAGAAAATAAAGAGATAATAATAAAACCTGTAAAGACATGGCTTTTAGAATAGACATATTAACTCTTTTTCCTGAAATGTTCAATGTATTTAACCACAGTATAATAGGAAAAGCTATAGAAAAGAATATAATTGATATAAATACTATAAATATAAGAGAATTTACTGAGGATAAACACAAAAAAGTAGATGATTATCCCTATGGTGGTGGAGCAGGAATGGTGATGACTCCACAGCCTATAGTGGACTCCTTAAAAAAAGTAAAAGAAACCAATAGAGGTAAGGTTATATTTTTAGGACCAAGGGGAAAAACTTTTAATCATGAAATGGCTAAGAAATTGTCTAATGAAGATGAATTAATATTTTTATGTGGACATTATGAAGGCATAGATGAAAGATGTTATGATTATATAGATTTAGAGATTTCATTGGGTGACTTTATTCTTACTGGAGGAGAAATGGCTTGTATCCCTATAATAGACAGTATTTGTAGACTCATACCAGGGGTTTTAGGAAAAAGTGAAAGCTTTATGGAAGAATCCTTTTACGAAGGACTTTTAGAATACCCCCATTATACTAGACCAGAGGATTTTAGGGGAAAAAAGGTTCCAAAAGTATTATTATCTGGTCATCATGAGAATATAAGAAAATGGAGAAGGACTATGTCCTTAAAGCTAACAAAGGAAAGAAGACCAGATTTATTTAAAAAGTATAATCTTACACAAGAAGATGAAAAACTCTTGTCTAATGAATAAAAGTTTGTATTGAAAAATACATACACATGTGGTAAAATTATTTTCGTGCTAGTACGGGCGGTCCTCTGTTTATTGTAATTAAATAAAGCATGAACGTCAAATAACGATTAGGAGGGAATGCACAATGTTAGATGTAATAAAAGCTATAGAAGCAGAACAAATTAGAACTGATTTACCAAATTTCAAAGTAGGAGATACTGTAAAAGTACACGTTAAAATTAAAGAAGGTACAAGAGAAAGAATACAAGTATTTGAAGGTACTGTAATTAAGAGACAAAATGGTGGATTAAGAGAAACCTTTACAGTTAGAAGACTTGCTTATGGAGTAGGTGTAGAAAGAACATTTCCAGTTAATGCTCCTACAGTAGCAAAAATTGAAATTGTAAGAAAAGGTAAAGTAAGAAGAGCTAAGCTATTCTATTTAAGAGATAGAGTTGGTAAGGCTGCAAAAGTAAAAGAAAGTAGACGCTAAAAAAATGGGGCTTTTAAGAGTCCCTTTTTTGCATATTGGGATGGTGATATATAATGGTAAAAGAATTAATAGAATTAGGAAAATCTATTTTAATAGCAATTATTGCAGCTTTTTTTATAATTACATTTATATTTGAAACAGTAAGTGTAGATGGTCATTCTATGTATCCTACTTTAAATGACAAGGATAGATTAATAGTTGAAAAAGTAACATATTATTTTAGGAAACCACAAAAAGGCGATATAGTGGTTATAAAATATCCTAAAAATCCAAAGGAGAAGTTTATAAAAAGAGTTATAGCTACTGGTGGAGACAAAATTAGAATTGAAAATGATACAGTTTATGTAAATAATGAAGCAAAAAATGAAGACTTTATTTTTGAACACAAAATGGAGGACTTCCCTGAAGTAACTATACCAGAAGGAACTATTTTTGTAATGGGCGATAATAGAAATAATAGTTTGGATAGTAGAGACGAAAGGGTAGGATTTGTAAAGCTAAATATGGTAGTAGGAAAAGCTACATTAAGAATATATCCTTTTAAAAAGTGGGGTATATTATCTGTTATAACAAATTAACTTTGAAAGGAAGATCAATAATGGATATAAACTGGTTTCCTGGCCATATGGCTAAGACTAGAAGAGAATTAAAAGAAAATTTAAAAATGATAGATGCAATTATAGAGATCAGGGATGCCAGAATAGTAAGAGCCAGTGCTAATCCTGATATAGAAAGTATATGCGGAAATAAGCCTAGAATTGTATTGTTAAATAAAAGTGATTTAGCAGAAGAAAAAATAACTAATGAATGGATAAAGGCTTTATCTGGAGAAAATATAAAAGTTATATCAATAAATAGTTTAAAAGATTCAGGAATGAAGAAAATAAAGAATGCTATAGATGAACTCTTAGAAGATAAAAATGAAAAGTTAAGAGCTAAAGGTTTAAAGAATATAGTAAATAGAGTTATGGTAGTAGGTATACCTAATGTTGGAAAATCAACTTTTATAAATAGAATGGCTAAAAGCAGTATAGCAAAGACTGGGGATAGACCAGGGGTTACTAAAAGTAGACAATGGATAAAAACAAAAATAGGTGTAGAGCTTATGGATACTCCAGGTATACTTTGGCCTAAATTTCAAGATGAAAAAGTTGGATTAAACTTAGCTTTTACAGGAGCTATAAAGGATGAAATTATGGATATAGAAACCCTTGCTTTAAAGCTTATAGAAAGATTGTCAGAGGATTATGCTGAAAATCTAAAACAAAGATATAAATTAGATGAACTAGAGGAAATTCCTTTAGATAATATGGAGAATATAGCAAGAAAAAGAGGGGCTATATTAGCAAGAGGAGAAGTAGATTATAATAGAGTAGCTACAATGATCCTAGATGAATTTAGAGGTGGAAAACTAGGAAGAATATCTTTAGAAAAACCAGAATAGATGAGGGGATAACGATATGGAAAGAGAAATTTACAGAATGGACTTTAATCAGATGCCTTTTAAAGATATAAAAGACATTGTAGACAGAATGAAGAAAGTCCAAAATATAGCATATTTAGGATATATAAATGACATTTTAATGAGAGATAAAAGAAAAACAGTACAAAATTTAAGGCAGAGTATTAATAAATTTATATGTAAAAGGGAAAATGAAATAATAAGAGTAAAAAAAATGTATGATTTTGATAAGAGCTTTGGAAGCAATACTCAAATTGCAGGAGTAGATGAAGTAGGAAGAGGACCTTTAGCAGGACCAATTGTTGCAGCAGCTGTAATTTTAGATTTAGATTATAAAGATGATAATGATTTACTTTACGACTTAAAGGACTCTAAAAAACTTACATCTAAAGAAAGGGAAAATCTATCAAATATAATAAAGGATAAGGCGCTATATTATAATATATTTGAATTAGATAATAATATGATAGACACAAGAGGGATTGCTTGGTGTAATAATGAAGTTTTAAGAAAGTCTACACTGGGGTTAAAAAAAATTCCTGAAATTGTGATATCTGATGGATTTGGTATAAAAAATATAAATATAAAAAATGAGTACATAATAAAAGGAGATGCTAAAAGTGCAAGCATTGCTGCTGCATCTATTATAGCAAAAGTGTATAGAGACAAAAAAATGCAGGAATATTCTAAGATATATCCTTATTATGGTTTTGAGAGAAATTCTGGTTATGGTACAGCAGAGCATACAAATGCATTAAAAAAATATGGACCCTGTTCTATTCATAGAATAAGTTTTTTATCTAATTATATTTAATATATAAAATCTAAAAATTTTAAACTTGAAAGGCATCTTTAATTAATTTTATAGAATAGTTATCATTGTAGTGATTAAAAATAATTTCAATTACATCAAATCTAAAGTAGAATTTATTGAGCTTTTTTTTAAGAATGTATAGCTGGGCAGTTTTATATATTTTATATTGTTTTGACAAGTTAACGGATTCTCCAGGAGAACCATATAAATTTCCGAACCGGGATTTTACTTCTACAAAGCTTATAATATTACCATCTTTCCCTATTATATCGATTTCTCCTAATTTACATGAAAAGTTTTTATCGAGAATAATATATCCATTTTTTATTAAAAATTTTTCAGCCATGGATTCCCCAATATTTCCTATTTCTTTATTATAGGAACTCATAAATATTCCCCTTTCCTTTAAAACAATTGCCTTAGTTCACTGTTAGTTATTTATTAATAAAAGTGTTCCACATTTTTATTATATTATACTATAATTTCAATAAAATACCTATTGTAAAAATTAAATAAATATATTTTAAAAAGAAGTTTAAAAAGACTTCTTTTTTATTATAAAAAAAATTTTTTTGTCAACAATTATAAGGAGGTGAGAGAGAGTATGGTAGTGAAAATAAAAACAGCAACGTTTACAGGAATTGAAGGTATACCTATTAATGTAGAAGTTGATATTAATAGAGGACTTCCACATTTTAATATAGTAGGTATGGCCGATACTTCTATTAAAGAGTCAAAGGATAGGGTTAGAAGTGCCATAATAAACTCAGGCTTTGAATTTCCTTTAGGGCGTATTACTGTTAATCTATCCCCAGCAGATATAAAAAAAGAAGGAGCTCTTTTTGATTTGCCCATAGCAATAGGCATATTATGTGCTACGAAACAAATAAAGGTAGAAGATATTAAAGAATATGTATTTTTAGGTGAATTATCTTTAGTAGGAGAATTAAAAAAGGTAAAAGGAGCTTTGCCTATAGTTGTATCTTGTATAAAAAATGAAATTAACAATTATATTATACCAATTGAAAATAAAGATGAATGTTCCATGATAGGTAAAGCTAATATATATCCATTCAATAATTTAAAAGAAGTTATTAATTTTCTCCAGTTTAAAGATGTATTTCCTTATAGGACCAATTTTAAAAAATATGCTAAAAAAGATAAAACAATAGATTTAATTGATGTAATAGGTCAGGAAAGTGCTAAAAGAGCTATAGAAGTTGCAGCAGCTGGAAATCATAATGTGATTTTATACGGACCTCCAGGCACAGGTAAAACAATGCTTGCCCAAAGAGTCACTACCATATTACCGGAAATAACCTATGAAGAATCTTTAGAGTGTACAAAAATATATAGTGTAGCTGGATGTTTAGATGAAGAACAAGGATTTATAAATGAAAGACCTTTTAGAGAAATACATAATACAGCTACGAAAATTGCATTAATAGGTGGTGGAAGAAATTTACTTCCAGGTGAAATATCCCTAGCTCATAATGGTGTTTTATTCTTAGATGAAATATTGGAGTTTAACAAAAATACATTAGAATCTTTAAGGCAACCTATAGAAAATAGAAGAATAAAAATAACAAGAAGTACTGGAACTGTAGAATATCCATGCAATTTTATGTTAATTGCTTCATTAAATCCTTGTCCCTGTTCTAAAGATATATGTGTATGCACTGTTCATGAAAAAGAGAGATATATAAATAAACTATCTAGAGCTTTTTTGGATAGAATAGACATATATACTTCTGTATCAAAAATAGAATATAACAAAATAAAAGAAGGGCAAAGAGGAGAAAACTCAAAAACTATAAGACAGAGAATAAATAATGCAAGAGAAATTCAAAGAAAGAGATTTAGAAAAGAAAATATTTTAACTAATGGGGAAATGGATATAAATAATATTATGAAATATTGTAGATTAGATAAAGATTCTGTTAAATTTATGGAAAGAGTTTACAAAAAGTTTAATTTTAGTACCAGAGTTTATTCTAGAATTTTAAAAGTATCTAGAACTATTGCAGATTTAGATGAGCGGGAAAATATAATACAAGAGGATTTAATTGAATCTCTTCAATATAGAAGATTTTTAGAAAATATAGTATAAAGGGAGGATATATATGGAGTTTGATATATGGTATTCAATGGTTAGATGTTCTAATAAAGACAAATTAAATTTATTAAAAAAATTTAAAAGTACTAAAAGTATTTGGGAAAAATTTTGTAATAATAGATTAGAAAAAACTGATGATAAAAATACAATGAAATTAAGCTATACTTTAAAAAAATATTGGGATGAAAATAAAATTAAAGAAATTAAAAATATATTATTATCAAAAAATATAGGAATAATAAATTATTATAGTGAAAATTATCCTGAGAATTTGAAACCTTTTGAGGATTCTCCTTCCATATTATACTATAGAGGAAATATAGAAAAAATAAATTTAAATAAAAATTTAGCTATAGTTGGGTCTAGGGATTACAGTTATTATGGCGAAAATGTAACTAGCATTATCTCTAGAGAAATGGCAGAAAATAATATAAATATAATAAGCGGAATGGCTAAAGGAATAGATGCTTTTGCCCATAGATATTGTTTAGAGGCAAAAGGTTATACTTGTGCTGTATTAGGATCTGGAATAGACGTTATATACCCTTATGTGAATAAAAGCATCTATTATAAATTATTAGAAGAAGGCGGTATTATATCAGAATTCCCTCCAGGCACAAAACCTTATCCCTATAATTTCCCTTTAAGAAATAGAATAATAAGTGGATTAAGTGATATTGTAATTGTAATAGAGGCATCAGAAAAAAGTGGATCTTTGATAACTGCTTCCTGTGCTTTAGAACAAGGTAAAGATGTTATGGCAGTACCAGGTTCTATATTTTCTAAAAAAAGCATAGGAACAAATAAATTAATTAAAGATGGAGCATATCCTTTTACAACTATGGAGGATATTTATAATTTACTAAATATGAATTATAGGGAAAAATTTCAGGTACAAAAAAATAATTTGAATAAAATAGAAAATAAAATTTACAGTGTAATAGAAGATACTCCAATTCATATAGATGATATAGTAAGAGTAACTAAAGTTGACATAAAGAGGTTATATGAGGTATTATTTGAATTGCAATTTAAAAATCATATAACTTGCCTTTCTGGCAATTATTATGTTAGAATTTCAAATAGTATTTAAAATAAAAGAAAACTTAGGGGGTGAAACTCTGGTAATATAAATATCAGAGATGTATATGGGACAAAAACTTATCATTGTGGAATCGCCAGCAAAAGCAAAAACCATTGGAAAATATTTAGATAAAACTTATCATGTTGAAGCATCCATGGGACATATAAGAGATCTTCCCAAAAGTCAATTGGGAGTTGATATAGATAATAATTATGAACCTAAATATATAACCATTAGAGGAAAAGGTGAACTTTTAACCAAAATAAAAAAACAGGCTAAAAAATGTGATAAGGTTTATCTGGCTACAGACCCTGATAGAGAAGGGGAAGCTATTTCTTGGCATTTATCTAAAGCATTAAAATTAGAAGAGGATAAGAAATGTAGAATAGTATTTAATGAAATAACTAAAACTGCAGTAAAAAATGCTATAAAAGAACCTAGAGAAATTGATATAGATTTAGTAAATGCTCAGCAAGCTAGAAGGGTATTGGATAGACTTGTTGGATATAAAATAAGTCCTATCCTATGGAAAAAAGTAAGATGGGGTCTAAGTGCAGGTAGAGTTCAATCCGTTGCATTAAAGATGATATGCGATAGAGAGAAAGAAATAGAAGAATTTATTCCTAAAGAATATTGGAGTATTGAATGTAAACTAAATAAAGATAAAAAGGATTTTTTAGTTAAATTAATATCAAAGAATAATAAAAAAATTGAAATAAATACAAAAGAAGAAAGCGATAATATAATTAAGGAACTTAAAAAAGGTAAATTTATTGTTCATAAGATCAAAAAGACAACCAAAAATAAAAATCCATTACCACCATTTATAACAAGTACTTTACAACAAGATGCCTATAGGAAATTAAATTTTTCAACAAAGAAAACTATGTCCATTGCGCAACAACTTTATGAAGGAATTGATATAAAGGGATATGGAACTATAGGTCTTATAACTTATATGAGAACAGATTCTGTTAGAATATCTAAAGAGGCACAGGATAAGGCTAGACAATTTTTAGAAAATGCATATGGAAAAGAGTATATACCAGAAAATCCTAGAAATTATAAAGGTAAAAAAAATATCCAAGATGCCCATGAAGCTATAAGGCCTACAAATATAGGAATAACACCTAAAATTGCTTTGGAAAATTTAAATTCAGATCAATATAAACTATATTCTTTAATTTGGAATAGATTTATGGCAAGTCAAATGGCAGCTTGTGTAATGGAAGTTAATTCTGTAGATGTAGAAAATAGCGGATACATATTTAGAGCTACAGGATCAATTGTTAAATTTGACGGTTTTATGATAATTTATGAATATTTAAGTGAAGATGAAAAGGAAAATATAAATATTCCTAAATTAGAGAAAGGAGAAGTTCTTAAAGAGAAATCTATAGATGGAAAACAGCATTTTACACAACCACCAGGAAGATTTTCGGAGGCATCTTTAGTTAAGGTTTTAGAAGATAATGGGATAGGAAGACCAAGTACTTATGCCCCAATTATATCTACTTTATTAGAAAGAACCTATATAGAAAGAGAAAATAGGACTTTACGCTCCACAGAATTAGGAGTGATAGTGAATAATATTATGACGGAATATTTTAAACCAGTAGTAGATGCTGAATTTACAGCAGAAATGGAAAATAAATTGGACAGTATTGAAGAAGGAAGTTCAGAATGGAAAAGTGTAGTAGATGAATTTTTTAGTCCATTAAAAGAACTTATAGAGACTGCGGAAAAAGAAGTTGAAAAAGTTGTATTAGAAGAAAAAGTTACAGATGTAAAGTGTGAAAAGTGTGGTAAGAACATGGTGGTTAAACATGGAAGATATGGTGACTTTTTAGCTTGCCCTGGATATCCAGAATGTAAAAATACTAAACCTATAGTACATCAATTAGATGTAAAATGTCCTAAATGCAATGGAGAAATAGTACTAAAAAAGAGTAAAAAGGGAAGAAAATTTTATGGATGTAGTAATTATCCAGAATGTGATTTTATAAGTTGGTTTGAACCAGTAGAGAATAAATGTGATGTTTGTGGTAGTTATATGGTAAAAAGATATACTAAATCCAAAGGAGATTATATTGAGTGTTCAAATAAGGAATGTAAACACAAAATTATGCAAGAAAAAAAACAAGACGAATAGTAACAAGTAAAAAAATTAATAATATTAAAAAAAGTTTAAAAATACAGTAGAAATGTTGAAATTTCAAAATTTATGTGATATTATAAATATTAGTAAAAGGGGAATAATTCTAAAAATTAGGAAAAATCAAAAAGTCTTAAGTGTATGGTGATATCTGTTCAACACGTTTAATCCTTGATAAAATGTGGTTATCATGTAGTAATTACACGTAGATATTAGTAAATTTGAGAAGATAAATTGCCCTAGTAACAATAGAGAAATAGAGGAGGAATTACAAATGTCATCATTATTAGAGAAGACAAGAAAACTAAACAAAATATTACAAAAATCTGGAGCGGAGCCTGTGGTATTTGACGATATATGTAAGCTTTTAAGTGAAGTTTTATCTTGTAATGTTTATATAATAAGTAAGAAGGGAAAAATATTAGGATATGATCTTTCTACAGGATTCGAATGTGAAATAGTAAAGGACAAAGTTGTACCAGAAAAGAGATTCCCAGATCATTATAATAACAAATTATTAAATGTTCATGGAACTAAATCCAATTTAGAAAATCAAGGAGAATGTGTTTTTGAATTAGGGGAAGAGTGTGGTGTGAAAAATAAACTTACCACTATCGTACCTATTAACGGAAATAGAGAAAGATTAGGTACACTATTATTGGCGAGATTTGATGTGCCTTTTACTGATGATGATTTAGTTATTTCTGAATATAGTGCTACTATAATAGGATTAGAAATACTAAGATCTAAACAAGATGAAATAGAAGAAGAAGCAAGAAAAAAAGCAGTAGTTCAATTAGCAATAGGAACTCTTTCATACTCCGAATTAGAAGCAGTAGAACATATTTTTAATGAGTTAGATGGAGAAGAAGGTTTACTAGTTGCTTCAAAAATAGCAGATAAAGTGGGAATAACTAGATCAGTAATAGTAAATGCATTAAGAAAGTTTGAAAGTGCTGGTGTAATAGAATCTAGATCTTTAGGTATGAAGGGAACACATATAAAGATATTAAATGATAGACTTTTAGAAGAATTGAAGAAAATAAAGTAATTTGTGGATACTTTCAAAAGTATCCCTTTTTAATATGTAGGATTTATGAATAATATTTTTCCAAAAAAATTATTGAATACATTTAAAGCATATGATATACTACTGTAGGTAGTAAAAATACACACATAACCTAATTTTATAAATGGTGCTTTTAAAAAAAAGTAGTTTATATATATGAAGGTTATGGAGGCAAAACCAAGGAGGTAAAATAACATGTCAGTTATATCAATGAAACAATTATTAGAAGCAGGTGTTCACTTTGGACATCAAACAAGAAGATGGAATCCTAAAATGGCTCCATATATCTTTACAGAAAGAAATGGTATATACATAATAGACCTACAAAAAACTGTAAAGAAAATAGAAGAAGCATACAACTTCATAAGAGAAATTGCAGCAGAAGGAAAAGACGTTATATTTGTTGGTACTAAAAAACAAGCTCAAGAAGCTATCCAAGAAGAAGCAGTAAGATGTGATATGCACTTTGTTAACAATAGATGGTTAGGTGGAATGTTAACAAACTTTACAACTATTAAAGGAAGAATAAGAACTTTAGAAGAACTTGAACAAATGGAACAAGATGGAACATTTGAAGTGCTTCCTAAAAAAGAAGTTATAAAGTTAAAATTAGAAGAAGAAAAACTAGAAAAGAATTTAGGTGGAATTAAGAGCTTAGATGCTAATAATATAGGAGCTATGTTTGTTGTAGATCCAAGAAAAGAAAAGAATGCTATATCAGAAGCAAAAATATTAGGTATACCAGTAGTTGCTATAGTAGATACAAACTGTGATCCTGATGAAGTAGATTATGTAATTCCAGGTAATGATGATGCTATAAGAGCGGTAAAATTAATTACTTCAAAAATAGCAGATGCAGTAATAGAAGGAAGACAAGGAGAACAACTAGCTGAGTAATTTGATAGCTATTTTAAAAAGGTAGATGATATTAATTCATTTACCTTTTAAAAAAGATTAATAACACAGGAGGTCATAATTATGATAACTGCTAAAATGGTAAAAGAACTTAGAGAAATAACCGGTGCAGGTATGATGGATTGTAAAAAAGCTTTAACAGAAACTAATGGAGATACTGAAAAGGCCATAGAAGTATTAAGAGAAAAAGGATTAGCTGCTGCTGCTAAAAAATCAGGAAGAATTGCAGCAGAAGGTATTGTAGAAACTTATATTTCTGAAGATCAAAAAAGTGCTTCAATAGTAGAAGTAAATTGTGAAACAGATTTCGTAGCAGCAAATGAAGAATTTAAAGCGCTTGTTACAAACATTGCAAAACAAGCTGTAAATACAAAGGCTACAGATGTTGAAACTTTTGTGGATGAAAAATACATAGGAAGCGAAGAAGGCACAATTAAGGATGCAGTTACTGCATTAGTTGCAAAACTTGGAGAAAATATGTCTGTAAGAAGATTTAAAAAATTATCCGTTGAAAATGGAATAATTGAAAGTTATATCCATGGAGATGGAAAAATAGGTGTATTAGTAAAATTAGAATGTGAAAAAGAAAGTGAAGTATTAAACGAAGTTGCAAAGGATGTAGCTATGCAGGTAGCTGCAGTTAATCCTCCTTTCTTAGATAGAACATTTGTAGATGAGGAAACTTTAGAAAAAGAAAGAGAAATTTACAGAGTTCAAGCCTTAAATGAAGGAAAACCTGAAAAAATTGTTGAAAAAATGGTAGAAGGAAGAATCAACAAATATTACAAAGAAAATTGCTTAGTAGAACAAGTTTGGGTTAGAAATTCAGATTATACTATAGAAAAATACGTTAAAGAAAAATCTAAAGAAATTGGAGCAGATATAAAAGTTGCTGATTTTGTTAGATTTGAAAAAGGTGAAGGTATAGAAAAGAAAGAAGAAGATTTCGCAGAAGAAGTTAAGAAACAAATGCAATAATTAAAGAGAGAACACTGAGTGTTCTCTTTTTTTGAGAAAATTGAAAAACATAAATTATTACATCTATAAATAAAATGCTTTTTTAAAAGAAAAGTTCTAAATTAAAAATTACATTGTAATTTTTAACAATTTGGAGGTATAATATAATATGAGTAATATAAAATATAAAAGAATTATGTTAAAATTATCTGGAGAAGCCTTAGCAGGCGAAAATGGATATGGATTAGACTTTGAAGTGGTTAAAAGAATATCCAAAGAAATAAAAGAATTAGTGGATATGGGAGTAGAAATTGGCGCAGTAGTAGGTGGCGGTAATATCTGGAGAGGTAGAAATGGTGAAGATATGGATAGAACCACTGCAGATTACATGGGAATGCTTGCTACTTGTATAAATGCTTTAGCTTTACAAGATTCATTAGAACAATTAGGAGTTAATACAAGAGTTCAAACAGCTATTGAAATGAAAGAAGTTGCTGAGCCATTTATAAGAAGAAGAGCTATGAGACATTTAGAAAAAGGAAGAGTTGTTATATTTGCAGCAGGTACAGGCAATCCATACTTTTCTACAGATACTACAGCAGCACTAAGAGCAGCAGAAATAGAAGCAGATATAATATTACTAGCTAAAAAAGTAGACGGGGTATATGATAAGGATCCTCATAAATATAAAGAAGCACAAAAATTTGAAAATTTAACATACATAGATGTTTTAGATCAAGGACTTCAAGTTATGGACTCTACAGCTACATCTCTATGTATGGATAATGATATACCTATATTAGTTTTTGCCCTAGATGCTCCAGGTAATATAAAAAGGGCTATTTCTGGAGAAAAAATAGGAACTATAGTATGTAAGGAATAAAGGGAGGAGTTTTTTATGTTAAAAGAAATAATGAAAACAGCTGAAGACAAAATGAGTAAAGCTTTAGTAGTTTTACAAAAAGATTTAGCTTCATTAAAGGCTGGAAGAGCTAATCCTGCTATGTTAGACAAAATAGAAGCAGAATATTATGGGACTATGACCCCTCTAAACCAACTTGCTAATATATCTGTTCCAGAAGCAAGAATACTTCAAATACAACCTTGGGACAAATCTTCACTTAAAGCAATTGAAAAAGCTATATTAATGTCAGATTTAGGATTAAATCCTAATAATGATGGAACTGTTATTAGATTAATTATACCTGAACTTACAGAAGAGACAAGAAAAAATATAGTTAAAACTGTAAAGAAATATGGAGAAGATACTAAAATAGCTATAAGAGCTGTTAGAAGAGAAGGTAACGATAGCATAAAAGAATTAAAGTCTGATATGTCAGAGGATGACATTAAAAAAGCAGAAGAAGAAATACAAAAAATAACAGATAATTATGTGAAAAAAGTAGATGAGATAGTAGAAGTAAAAGAAAAAGAAATTATGTCTATTTAATAAAGAGTAAAGCCTGCCTTACAGCAGGTTTTATTAATAAGTTTTAGGGACGGAGATTTAAATGTGGAATGTATTTAAAAATAAAAATGAACAAAATGATAAAAAAAACAATGAAATAAAACTGGATTTAACTAATATACCAAAACATATAGCTATTATAATGGATGGAAACGGCAGATGGGCAAAAGAAAGAAATCTACCTCGTAGCTTCGGACATAAAGCAGGAGTAGAAACTATAAGAGATATAGTTAAGGAGTGCAACAATATAGGTGTTAAATATCTTACACTATATGCTTTTTCTACAGAAAATTGGAAACGACCTAAAGAAGAAGTTAATGCTCTTATGGAGTTATTAGTAAATTATCTAAGAAAAGAAGTAGATGAATTACATGAAAATAATGTAGTTATAAATACTATAGGAGATATATCTAAATTACCTAAAGTTTGTGAAGATGAACTTGTAAAAGCATATAATAAAACTAAGGATAATAAAGGACTTGTATTAAATTTAGCTCTTAATTATGGCGGAAGAGATGAAATTATTAGGGCTATAAAATTAATGTATAAAGACATAGAAAAAAAACAATTTAATATAGAAAATGTAAATGAAAATATATTAGAAAACTATTTATATACTAGGGACATGCCAGACCCTGATTTAATTATAAGACCTAGTGGAGAACAGAGAATAAGTAATTTTCTTTTATGGCAATGTGCTTACTCAGAATTTTGGTATTCCAACATAAAATGGCCAGATTTTAAAAAGGAACATTTACATAAAGCCATAAAAGATTATCAGAATAGAAATAGAAGATTTGGAGGGGTTTAAAAAATTGCAAAACAATTTTTTAGTAAATAACTAATAATGGAGTGATGTAATGAATAGTAGATATCTAGGGGCATTAATATTATCTCCTCTTCTTATATTCTTATTTTTAGGAGGAAAATATTTAAAAGCATTAATATTTTTAATATCTCTTAGAGGAATGTATGAATTCTATAAGGCTGTAGAACAAAAGGTACATCCTGTATCTTTTATAGGATATGCATTGTGTATATTTTATTATTTATTTATGTTAAATAATAAAATTAATGCGGAATTATTTTTTTTCATATTAATATTATCAATGCTTATTTTAATGCTAATACCTATATTTAATGAAAAATATAGTTTTATAAGTGGAGCGGTAACTTTATTAGGATTCATATATATTCCTATATTTTTTAGTTTTATAGTTCTTGTGAGTAATAAAACTTATGGCAACTATCTTGTATGGTTAATATTTTTGTCATCTTGGTTATGTGATACTTTTGCATATTATGCAGGAAAATACTTTGGTAAAAATAAACTTTGTCCTAAAATAAGTCCTAAAAAAACTGTAGAGGGATCTATTGGAGGACTATTAGGAAGCATTGTAGGATGTACCTCACTTGGTACATTTGCTATATCTAATGGGGTAGATATAGGTATAATACATTTTATATTAATAGGAGCTATAAGTGGTATATTGTCTCAATTAGGGGATTTAGTAGCTTCTTCTATAAAAAGATATGTAGATGTAAAAGATTATAGCCATTTAATTCCAGGACATGGTGGCATATTAGATAGATTTGATAGTATATTATTTTCATCTGTAACAGTATTTTATTACTTAACATTTATAATAAGAATATAGTTTATAAAAGCACTTAGAATTTTTAAGTGCTTTTTATAATATAAATAGGATATAGCAATATTAAATATGAGGAATAAATTGAGATATAAAGAATTACATTGTAAATTTAAAAAGTTATTTTATTGTATAGTTTTATTAATTACAATAATATTTTTAACTATGTTCTTAAAAAGATATTTTAAACCATTTTTTGTTGTATTTTTTGTTGTATATATATCGACACCTATATATAATTTAATATTTAAAATAAGTAAAATAAATAATAAACTAAATGGGTTACTAAGTATTATAATTATAAATTTTATTATAATTATTCTATTTATATATATGGGAAATTTTATATACAAATTAAAGGATTCAATAATTTTAGGATTCCAAAGATCCTATTCATTTATTGAAGAAATTTTAATAAATTTAAATTTAAATTCTAATCTAATAGGTGTTAAAATAGAAGAGTATTATAATTCTGCTATTATTAAAAGCAATCTATTAAAGAGAGGGGCTATATATACAACAGAAAGTATAATAAATTATTTTATAGGCAATATTATAGCTTACTTTATTTTAGTAGATAAATATGTTATATTAAACAATATTAAAGATATTATACCTAAAGATCTATTAAGATTTATTTTTAATAGGTATAAAGATATTAAAAATATTATAAAATTAGAGTTAATGCTTGTATTAATAACTACATTGCAAACAATATTTGGATTTATGGCATTAAATATTGAAAATGCTATAGAACTTGGAGTCTTTTGTGGCTTTTTAGATTTATTTCCTTATGTAGGGACTATAATAGTATTTTTGCCATTAATACTATATAATATTTTAATAAAAAATTATATTATAGCTTTTGGTTTGCTATGTCTTTATATATTGCTTATAATAAGTAGGAATATAATGGAGACTAGGTTTGTAAGTACTACTTTAAAAGTTCATCCTATAATTATTATAAGTTCTTTTTATATAGGATTTAAGACTTTTGGAATATTAGGTATAATAATAGCACCATTGTATGTGATAATATGTAAGAGTATATATTTAGAGGAATGTGTAGAGTACATGTGAGCACATTATAAAGGAGAGAGACCACTTGAAAAATATATGTATTTTAGGAGCAACAGGGTCAATAGGTACTCAAGCTTTACAAGTTATAAAACAAGAAAAAGACTCCCTTAATTTATATGCAGTTTCTGCTAATAAAAGCTGGGAAAAAATCATAAACATAATAAAAGAATTTCAACCTAAATATGTTTCTATGACGGATAAAGATGCGTTTTTAAAAGTAAAAGAATTTTGCCAGGAAAATAATAGAAATACAGAGGTTTTATACGGTATAGAAGGTATGAATTCTATAGCAAGTTTAAATGAAGTAGATATTGTACTTACTTCTGTAGTCGGAATGATAGGATTAGAGCCTACACTAAAAGCTATAAGAAATAAAAAACATATAGCTCTTGCCAATAAAGAAACACTTGTAGTAGCAGGGGAAATAATTAAAAAAGAAGCATTTGAAAATAAAGTAAACATACTTCCAGTGGATTCAGAACATGGGGCAATATTTCAATGCCTTTTAGGAAATAGAAAAGAGGATATTGATAAAATACATCTAACAGCCTCAGGAGGTCCTTTTAGAGGAAGAAAAAGGAAAGAATTAGAAAATGTAACCGTAGAGCAGGCTTTGAAACATCCCAATTGGAGTATGGGAAGAAAAATAACTATAGATTCGGCTACATTAATGAACAAAGGTTTAGAAGTAATAGAAGCCCATTTTTTATTTGATGTAGATTATAAAGATATAGAAGTTGTAGTACATCCGGAGAGTATAATTCATTCTATGGTAGAGTATAAAGATGGAAGCATAATTGCTCAATTAGCATCTCCAGATATGAAACTTCCAATACAATATGCTTTTAACTATCCCACAAGAAAAAATAGGGTAATTAAAAAACTTAACTTATTTGAAATTGGAAATCTATCTTTTTATAAACCGGACTTAAATACCTTTAGATGCTTATACTTAGCATATAGGGCTGGAAAAATTGGAGGTATGATGCCTGCTATTTTAAATAGTGCTAATGAATATGCTGTAGAATTATTTTTAAATAAAAAAATAGATTTTTTACAAATAGCCAATATTATAGAAGAATGCATGGATAAGTTTTATATAAAAGAAGAACAAAATGTAGAAAAAATTATACATATGGATAAAGTTATTGGTAAGTATATAAAAGAAAAATATAAGTAAAATTTAAGTAGGCAAATATTAAGGAGGAATAGATTGTGAGTTTTATAAATATAATTGGAGCAGTATTAGCATTTAGTTTATTAGTACTAGTTCACGAATTAGGACATTTTACTTTAGCAAAATTAAATGGAGTAGCAGTAGAAGAATTTTCTATAGGAATGGGGCCTAAAATTTGGGGATTTAAAAAGGGAGAAACAGAATATGTTATAAAAGCCCTTCCTATAGGTGGATATATAAAAATGCTTGGAGAAGAGGGAGAAGAAACTTATGACGAAAGGGCATTTACAAATAAGTCTTCTCTAAGAAAATTAAGCATAGTGGCAGCAGGACCTTTTATGAATTTAGTTTTAGCTATAGTCTTATTTGGAATTATTTCTTTTAATAAAGGGTTTGTAGTTCCAATAGTAGGAGATGTTGTAGAAAATCAACCTGCCTATGTTGCAGGACTTCAAAAGGGAGATAAAATAATAGAAGTAAATAATAAAAAAATATCTACATGGGATGATTTTATAACACAAATTTATAAAAATGAAGGAAATATCTTAAATATTAATTATGAAAGAGATAATAAAATAAGCAGTGTTAAGGTAGTTCCAGTTAAAAATGAAGAGGAAAACAGATATGTTATTGGAGTAGCTCCAACATTGATGGAAAATCCTAGTTTAAGTGAATCTATATCTCATGGTTTTTCAGAAGCAATTTCTTTAATAAAACAAACATTTATGTTTTTAGGTACTTTATTTAGAGGTAGAGCTTCTTTTAGTGATTTTGGAGGTCCTATAACCATAATAAAAGTATCTGGAGCAGCAGCTAAGGCAGGATTTTGGAGTTTACTTTCCTTTGCAGCTTATTTAAGTGTTCAATTGGGTATATTTAATATTATTCCATTTCCAGCCCTAGACGGAGGATGGATAACTTTCTTTTTAATAGAAATAATAACTAGGAAAAAATTAGATAGCAATAAAATAGGTGTAATAAATTATATAGGATTTGCCATACTAATGACATTGATGGTATTGGTAACAGTAAAAGATATACTATATCCTATAAATTTTTAGGAGTGAATTTTAGTGAATAAAAAAGAAACTGTAAAGATAAAAATAGGAGATATATTTATAGGGGGGGATTCTCCTATAACAGTTCAATCTATGACCAATACAGATACAAGGAATGTAGAAGAAACTGTTAAGCAAATAAAAAAGCTAGAAGAAGTTAATTGTGACATAATAAGATGTGCAGTGCCAGATGAAGAGGCTTGTGATGCTCTAACTGAAATAATCAAAAAGATTAATATACCCTTAGTGGCAGATATACATTTTGACTATAAGTTAGCTTTGAAGGCTATAGATAATGGGGTATCAGCTCTGAGAATAAATCCTGGTAACATAGGAAATGAAGAAAGAGTAAATTTAGTTGCAAAAAAAGCTAAAGAAAATGGAATACCTATAAGAATAGGGGTAAACTCTGGTTCACTAGAAAAAGATATATTAAATAAATATGGTGGAGTTTGCTCTGATGCTTTAGTGGAAAGTGCATTAAGGCATGTTGAAATTTTAAATAAAGTAGATTTTCATGATATAGTTATATCTATAAAATCTTCAAATGTAAATCAAATGATAGAAAGCTATAAAAAGATATCTTCTAAGGTTAATTATCCTTTACACTTAGGTGTAACGGAAGCAGGAACACCTTGGAGAGGTATAATAAAATCTAGTATAGGTATAGGAGCTTTGTTATCTGAAGGTATAGGAGATACTATAAGGGTTTCTTTAACAGGGGATCCTATAGAGGAAGTTAAAGTTGGGAAAGAAATATTGAGATCTTTAAATTTATATAATAAGGGCATAGAATTTATTTCTTGTCCTACCTGTGGAAGAACAGAGATAAATTTAATAAAAATAGCTGAGGAAGTTGAAAAAAGACTTGAAGATGTTGATAAGAATATTAAAGTAGCTATTATGGGATGCGTAGTTAATGGACCTGGTGAAGCAAGAGAATCAGATATAGGCATTGCTGGTGGGAAAGGCTATGGCTTAATATTTAAAAAAGGAAAAATAATTAAAAAAGTTAAAGAAGAAGATTTGGTAGAGGGACTTATAGAAGAAATAAGAAATATGTAGGATGTGAAGGGTATGAGTTTATATGGAATTAGCTAAAATATTAGAAGAAAATACTTTTTCACAGGATAGCTTATATGGTATAAGAGTACACAGAATACAGTATTTTAAAAAGGCTAATAAATTAAAAGTTATAGTAAAATCAAAAGAAGAAGTAAATAAGAATCAGATAAATGAAATAAAAAAGGCATTCTTTGATGAATTTAAATACTTTAATGAAATAGAAGTAATTTGCTATAGAGATATATCAGGAATTAAATTAAAAGATATATGTGAAAAATACTGGATAGATATAATAAATGGGGTACTTACTTATATACCTTTTTGTAAAGAATGCTTAGTAAATTCAAAAAAGGAAGTAATAGATGAAAATACTTTAGAATTAAAGTATGGAAATGATTTTTTATATAATATTTTAAAAGAAAAAAAATTTGAAAAGGTATTGTCAAATACCATAAAAGATATTTTTGGAGTAAATTGTAAAATTAATTTTATACTAGATCATTCTTATGAAAAATGTAATTATTTAGATATTAAAGAAGAACAGGAAGCTTTAATTGTAAAAAATATTATAAAAGAAAGTAGAATTGAAAAGACTAATTCTAAAAAAGAAAATAACCATAATAAAAAAGTAGAGAATAAAAATAGTAGTATAATTGTAGGGAAAAATATAAATGAAGAACCAGTAGACATATCTACTATAGATGAAACTTCAGGAATTATTGCTATTTGTGGAGATATATTCAAAACAAAGATAATAGAAACTAAAACTGGAAGAAAAATAGTAACATTTTATATAACAGACTATACAAGTTCTATAACTGTTAAACTATTTCCAAGACCTAAAGATGCGGAAAGGATTATAGAGGAAATAAAAGAGGGGCTATATTGCAAAATAAGAGGAGAGGTAGTAAATGATTCTTATGCTAGAGAAATAGTTATAATGGCAAGGGACATAGTAAAATTAAATAAAATCGAAAAAATGGATATGGCTAAAGAAAAAAGAGTGGAACTTCATTTGCATACTAAAATGAGTGCCATGGATGGTATGAATTCTGCAGAAAGTTTGGTAAAAAGAGCAGCTAAATGGGGACACAAAGCGGTGGCTATTACAGATCATGGTGTAGTTCAGGCCTATCCAGAAGCAATGGAGGCTGCTAAAAAATACAATATAAAAATAATATATGGAGTAGAAGGATATTTAGTAGATGATGGGGTGCCTATAGCTATAAATGCAGGCAATAGAACATTAGATGATACTTATGTGGTTTTTGATATTGAAACTACGGGCTTTTCTAACAAAAATGATAAAATAATAGAAATAGGTGCTGTAAAAATAAAAGAAGGCAAAATAATAGATAAATATAGTACTTTTGTAAACCCAGAAAGAATTATTCCAGAAAAAATAGTGGAACTTACTGGGATACAGGATTATATGGTAAAGGATGCTCCTAAAATAGAAGAAGTTTTACCAGAATTTATGGAATTTGTCGCAGATTCTATATTAGTAGCTCATAATGCAAATTTTGATGTATCTTTTATAAAAAAGAACTGTAAAGATATGGGCATAAATTTTAACAGCCCAATATTGGATACAATTCCTCTTTGTAAATTTTTATATCCTGAACTAAAAAGATATAAACTAAATATAGTAGCAAAACATTTAGGAATACCACTTTTGAATCATCATAGAGCAGTAGAAGATGCTAAAACTACAGGGGATATACTTTTAAGGGCATTTGAGGATTTGAAAGATAAAGAAATATTTACCTTAAATAGACTAAATGAAGAATACTTTAAAAATCAAGATATAAAAAATTACCTACTTATCATGTAATAATATTGGTTAAAAATAAAATAGGATTAAAAAATCTTTATAAACTTATATCAGAGTCCCATTTAAAGCATTTTTATAAAAAACCTAGAATGCCTAAAAGTCTTATAAATAAATATAGAGAAGGACTTATAATAGGTTCAGCTTGTGAAGCAGGTCAGGTATATAAAGAGATTTTAATGGGTAAATCAAAAGAAGAATTAAAAGAAGTTATAAGTTTTTATGATTATTTAGAAATACAACCTTTAGGAAATAATTATTTTATGATAAGAAATGGCATAGTAAAAGATGAAGAAGAATTAAAGGATATAAATAGAAAAATATATAATTTAGCAGAAGAAAATAATATGCCAATAGTAGCAACTTGTGATGTCCACTTTTTAGATGAAAAAGATGAAGTCTTTAGAAAAATATTAATGGCTGGTCAAGGTTTTAATGACGCAGATAATCAACCACCACTGTATCTTAGAACTACTGATGAGATGTTAAAGGAATTTGATTATTTAGGAGAAGAAAAAGCATATAAAGCTGTTGTGACTAATACAGTAAAAATAGCAGATATGATAGATAATATAAAACCTATACCAGATGAAACTTTTCCGCCTAAAATAGAGGGATCAGAAGAAGAAGTTAGAAAAATGACCATAGAAAAAGCTCATTCTATTTATGGAGACATTTTACCAGAAATAGTAGAAAAAAGATTAGAAAGAGAATTAAATTCTATAATAAATAATGGATATGCAGTACTTTATTTAATCGCTCATAAACTAGTAGCTAAATCGGTACAAGACGGCTATTTAGTAGGTTCAAGAGGATCTGTTGGATCGTCCTTAGTAGCAACTATGACGGATATTACAGAGGTTAATGGGTTACCCCCACATTATGTTTGTCCTAAATGTAAGTACAATGAATTTATAACAGATGGATCTATAGCTTCAGGAGCGGATCTTCCAGATAAAAATTGTCCTAAATGTGGAACAATATTAAAGAAAGATGGCCATGATATTCCCTTTGAAACTTTTTTAGGTTTTGAAGGTGATAAAGAGCCGGATATAGACTTAAACTTTTCAGGTGAATATCAAGCAGTAGTACACAAGTATACAGAAGTTTTATTTGGAGAAGGTAAGGTTTTTAAAGCTGGCACCATAGGAACTATAGCAGAAAAAACAGCCTACGGATTTGTAAAAAAATATATAAGTGAAAAAAATTTAAATGTAAGACAGGCAGAAATTGAAAGGCTTACATTGGGATGTAGTGGCGTAAAAAGAACTACAGGACAGCATCCTGGTGGCATAATGGTTGTACCTCAAGACAATGATATATTTAATTTTACACCTATACAACATCCAGCAGACGATAATAATACAGATATAATAACTACTCACTTCGATTATCATTCAATAAGCGGTAGACTTTTAAAATTAGATATACTAGGTCATGACGATCCCACTGTTTTAAGAATGCTTCAAGATTTAACAGGAGTAGATCCTAAAAAAATACCTTTAGCGGATCCAAAGGTTATGAGTTTATTTACATCACCTAAGGCTTTAGGAATAGATCCTAAGGAACTAAGATGTGAAGTTGGAACCTATGGATTGCCTGAGTTTGGTACAAAATTTGTAAGACAAATGCTTGTAGATACTCAACCTAATAGTTTCTCAGATTTAGTTAGAATATCTGGTTTATCTCATGGTACTGATGTATGGCTAAACAACGCTCAATATTACATAAAAGAAGGATATACCACTCTTAAAGATTGTATAGCTACAAGAGACGATATAATGATTTATTTAATACAAAAAGGACTACCACCTAAAACTGCATTTACTATAATGGAAAAGGTAAGAAAAGGAAAAGGACTTACAGAAGAGCATGAAGCTATAATGAGGGAGCATGATGTGCCAGATTGGTATATAGAATCCTGTAAAAAAATAAAATATATGTTCCCTAAAGGGCATGCTGTAGCTTATGTTATGATGGCAGTTAGAATAGCATATTTTAAAGTTTATTATCCAAGAGCATATTATGCTACTTATTTTTCAGTAAGAGCATCTGATTTTGATGCAGATACTGTATTTAAGGGAAGAGAAGCTATATTAAGTAAAATAGATGAAATAAATTCCCTGGGAAATAATGCCACACAAAAAGATAAAGGGCTTCTTACAATACTTGAAATATGTCATGAAATGAATCTAAGGGGAATAAATTTTTTAAAGGCAGATCTTTATAAATCTGATGCTTCAAAATTTTTAATAGAAGAAGAGGGGATAAGAATACCTTTAAGTGCAATACAAGGTGTGGGAGAAAATGCAGCTAAAAATATAGTAGAAGCTCGACAAGAAGGAGAATTTATATCTAAAGAGGACTTAAATAAAAGAGGAAAAGCTACAAAAACTGTTATAGAAAATTTAGAAAAACATGGTTGTCTAAGAGGACTTCCTGAGTCCAATCAATTATCTTTTATTTAAAATATAATTCTCATTAATGCTTATTATCTATTAATAGCGTTCATTAACTTAAGTTTGTCTTGAATTATATTATTTATTATGTTAGAATTAAATTTGAAAGAACTCTTAATAATTTTAGCGCAAAAGTGGGTTTCTACCCGCTTTTTCTATTGTTAAAAACGCAACTTTTAGTTGCGTTTTTAAATTAATTTGACTTTTTCGAATTGTAAACATCTTTATATTACAAACTATAGTTTAAGGAGGGATTTATTTATGATGATAGACAATTTAAAAAAATTAGTAGAACCTATAATAAAAGAATTATATTATGAATTATATTATTTAGAGTTTGTAAAAGAAAATAATGACAATTATTTAAGAATATATATAGATAGTGAAAATGGCATAGGATTAGAAGATTGTGAAAAAGTAAGTAGAGCTGTAAGTGATATGCTAGATGAAAAAGATCCTATAGAGTCTAGTTACTATTTAGAAGTGTCTTCACCAGGATTAGAAAGACAACTGTATAATGATAAACATATAGAAGATAATATAGGGAAAACTGCTTGTGTAAGATTAAATTCTTTATTTAATGGTAGTAGAAAGTTTCAAGGAAAACTTAAAGACATTAATGAAGAAAATCTTACTTTAGATATTAATACTGAGGATTTCCAAATTCCACGTGAAAAGATAAAAAGAATAAATTTAGTTTATGAAGGGTAAGGGAGGAAAATTAAATGAATGAGGAATTCATAGTAGCATTAAAAGAAATTGTTAAAGAGAAGGGTATTAGCGCAGAATTGCTTTTTAATACTATAGAAGATGCTTTAGTTGCTGCATATAAAAAGAATTACTCAAAACAAGGTGCAACAAGTCAACATGTAAATGTGTCCATGAATAGAGAAACTGGAGAAATCCATGTTTATTCAAGAAAAAATGTAGTAGAAGAAGTGGAAGATGAATTTAACGAAATATCTTTAGAAGATGCTAAAAAAATAGATCCAAGATATGAACTAGAAGATATAGTTGATATAGAGGTTACACCAGAAAAGTTTGGAAGAGTAGCAGCACAGGCAGCTAAGCAAGTAGTTGTGCAAAGAATAAAAGAAGAAGAGAGAAGAATTGTATACAATGAGTTTATAGAAAAAGAATGTGATATAATAACAGGTAATGTTATTAGAAAAGATAAGTCAAATGTATTTATTAACTTAGGAAAAATAGAGGCAGTTTTAGGACCTAATGAACAAATGCCAGGAGAAGTGTACAATTTTAACGACAAATTAAAATTGTATATAGTGGAAGTTAAAAATACTACCAAAGGAGCACAAGTAGTAGTATCTAGAACTCATCCAGGGCTAGTTAAGAGATTATTTGAATTAGAAGTGCCAGAAATATATAATGGTATTGTAGAGATAAAAAGTATTTCAAGAGAAGCAGGATCAAGAACAAAAATTGCAGTACATTCAAATGACGATAATGTTGACTCTATGGGAGCTTGTGTAGGTCCAAAGGGAACAAGAGTTCAAAATATAGTAAATGAACTTAAAAATGAAAAAATTGATATAATAAAATGGAGTAAACTTCCAGATGAATTTATAGCAAATGCACTTAGTCCAGCAAAGGTACTAAATGTAGATGTAGATGAAGAAAGTAAATCAGCAAAGGTTTTAGTAGAAGATAACCAACTTTCTTTAGCTATAGGTAAGGAAGGTCAAAATGTTAGATTAGCTGCAAAATTAACAGGATGGAAAATAGACATAAAAAGTTTATCACAAATTTCAGAAATAGAAGAAAATGTAGAGGCTGAAGAAAATGATTTTAAATTTAAAGAAGATTATACAACAGCTGAAGAAAGTGAAAATTAAATAAAAGGAGAGTGATTATATTGAAGGCAAGGAAAATTCCTCAAAGAATGTGTACAGGATGCATGGAAATGAAGCCCAAAAAGGATCTTATCAGAGTTGTAAAAAATAAAGATGGAGAGGTTTCAATAGATTTGACAGGTAAAAAGTCAGGAAGAGGTGCTTACATTTGCAAAGATGTAGATTGTCTTCAAAAATCCTTTAAAGCTAAAAGGTTAGAAAAAAACCTAGAAGCTACTATAAGTGAAGAACTATTCAATAAATTAAGAGAAGAGATAGAAAATGAAAGATAAATTTATTTCATTTTTAGGAATAACTAAAAAAGCAGGTAAAGTTGTAGAAGGATATAACAAATGTGAAGAGATATTAAAAAAGAATAGTTGTTATCTTATTATAGTATCACAAGAGGCCTCTTCTAATACTAGGGAAAAATTTGAAAGAATTTGTAACAATAAAAAAGTTCCTATAATTGTAGCCTATAGTAGTCAAGAGTTATCTTATGCATTAGGAAAAGAAGGATTAAATGTAATAGGTGTAAAAGATAGTTCTATGGCAAATAGATTACTACAATTGTGGAATGGTTCATAAAAAGTTTCGGGGGTGAATGCTTTGTCAAAAGTAAGAGTATATGAATTAGCAAAAGAATTAGGTATATCAAGTAAAGATTTGATTAGCTTATTAAAAGACGAATTTAGCATTGAAGTAAAAAATCATATGAGTGTGGTAGAGGAAGAAGATGCTCTATTGATAAAAGAATTTTATGGTGAAAGTGAAAAGAAAAGTACTGAAGAAGATATAGAAGAAAAATATGGAGAACTTCAGGAAAAACAGATACCAGTAATTAAAAAGAATAAAAAGAATAAAACTAAGAAAAATGAAGATGAAAACAATGATAACGAACAAGAAGATGAAGAAGAGGAAGAAGAGGAAATAATACTAGAAATAGAAGATACTATAACTGTTAAAGAATTATCGGATAGATTAGAAAAAACTTATGCTGAAGTTATAAAAGAACTAATGATGATGGGAGTAATGGCTGGAGTTAATCAAGAAATAGATTTTGAAATAGCAGAAAAACTTGGTGAAAAATTTAATGCTATGATCGTAAAAAAAGAAGTAGATGTATTGGAAGAAGCTGTTGAACAGTACATTGAAGAGGATGAAGAGGAAGGAACTGTAAAAAGACCTCCAGTAGTTACAGTTATGGGTCATGTTGACCATGGAAAAACTTCATTGTTAGATGCTATTAGAAAAGAACAGGTAGCTGGTAGCGAGGCAGGAGGTATAACTCAACACATAGGTGCTTACACTATAACCATAAATGGTGAAAAAATAACATTCTTAGATACACCAGGACATGAAGCTTTTACATCAATGAGAGCTAGAGGAGCGCAAATAACAGATATAGTTATATTAGTGGTTGCAGCAGATGATGGTATAATGCCACAAACAGAAGAGGCTATTAACCACTGTAAAGCTGCTAATGTTCCTGTAGTAGTTGCTATAAATAAAATGGATAGAGCTGGAGCTAATCCTGATAAGGTAAAACAACAATTAGCAGAAAAGGGTCTTGTATCAGAAGACTGGGGTGGAGACACTATTACTGTACCTGTATCAGCCCACACAAAAGAAGGTATAGACACTTTACTAGAAATGGTACTTTTAACAGCAGAAATACAAGAATTAAAGTCAAATCCTAGTAGAAAAGCTAAGGGAACAGTTATAGATGCAAAATTAGATAAGGGAAGAGGACCTGTAGCATCCTTAATAGTTCAAAATGGAACTCTACATTCAGGTGATTCTATAATAGTTGGAACTACTTATGGAAGAATTAGAGCTATGTTTGATGATAAGGGAAGAAAAATAAAGTCAGCAGGCCCATCAATTCCAGTAGAAATTTTAGGACTTTCAGAAGTACCTTCAGCAGGGGACAGATTCTATGTAGTAAAAGATGAAAAAACTGCAAGAGAAATGGCTGAAAAGAGAAAAGAAAAATCCAGAAATGAATATTTATCCACTAATAAAGTTTCATTAGAGGATTTATATAGCCAAATAAAAGAGGGAAAAATAAAAGAATTAAATATAATAGTTAAAGCTGACGTACAAGGAACTATTGAAGCTATAAGACAATCTCTTGAAAAACTATCTACTGATGAAGTAAAAGTAAGAGTTATTCATGGTGGTGTTGGAGCCATTACTGAGACAGATGTAATTCTTGCAAATGCATCTAGTGCTGTTATTATAGGTTTTAATGTAAGACCAGATTCAAATGCTATAGTATCTGCTGAAAAAGAAAATGTGGAAATAAAAACTTATAGAGTTATATATAGTGCTATTGAAGACATTAAAAAGGCTATGATAGGTATGCTAGAGCCTGAATATAAAGAAGTTATTCAAGGAAGAGCAGAGGTTAGAATGACATATAAAATATCCAGTGTAGGAACAGTTGCAGGATGTTATGTTCAAAGTGGTAAAATAACTAGAAATTCTAATGTAAGGATTATAAGAGAGGGTATAGTTATTTTTGAATCTGAATTAGCATCTCTAAAGAGATTTAAAGATGATGTTAAGGAAGTGGCTTCTGGATATGAATGTGGAATAATGATTGAAAAATTTAATGATATAAAAGAAGGCGACGTTATAGAAGCTTACACAATGGAAGCTGTTAAAAAGCAGACATTATGATTGGAGTGATAAAATATGGCTAAGTACAGGACTGGCAGAATAAATGAAGAGGTAAAAAAAGAAGTTTCAAACATAATTCAAATGGAGTTAAAAGACCCAAGAATAAGTGCTATGGTTAGCGTAACTAAGGTAGAGGTAACCAAAGATCAAAGATATGCAAAAGTATACGTAAGTATATTTGGAGATGAAAAATCAAAAGAGGAAACCTTAGAAGCACTTAAAAGCTCTAGTGGATTTATAAGAAGAGAAGTAGGTCATAGAATTAAATTAAGATATACACCGGAGATTATAATAGAAAATGATGATTCTATAGAACATGGTATGCATATAGATGCTATTTTAGATAAAATCAAGGAGACTGAAAGCCATGATAACAAATAAAATACTGGACTTAATAAAGGAAAGTAGAAAAATAGCATTAACTTTTCATGTATCTCCAGATGGAGATTCCATAGGAAGTACTTTAGCTTTATATCAAGGTATTTCCTCTTTAAATAAAGATGTATATATTATTTCTAAAGAAGATATACCAGAAGACTTTAAATTTTTGCCTTGTGGTGAAGTAATAACCAAAGGTCATGGAGAAGTTTTAGAAGGAACAGATTTAGTTATAGTATTAGATTGTGGAAATTTTGCCAGAGTAAATGCCAATATAGATATTGAAAATAAAAAATATACATTTATTAATATAGATCATCATATATCTAATGAATTATATGGAGACTACAATTTTGTAGATCCTAATGCAGCTTGCATGGGAGAAATAGTATATCAAATGCTAAAATCCTTAGATGTTGATATAAATAAAGATATAGCAACTTGTCTATATACATCTATATTAACAGATACAGGTTCTTTTAGACATTCAAATACTACTTGTGTAACCCATTGTGTTGCTGGGGATTTAATAAATACAGGTATAGATTTTAGCAGTATACACAGAAAAATATTTGATAATAAAAAGTTTGTTAGATTTAAGCTTTATGGAGAAGTTTTTAATAAAATGGAATTAATAGACCATGAAATTTGTGTTATGAAAGTAACACAGGAAATGTTTAAAAAGTTTAATATAGACTCTGGTGAAGATACTTCGGATATAGTTTCTTTTGGAGGAACTATGAAAGAAGTAGAAGTAACTCTTCTTTTAAAAGAAAAAGATAATGAAATAAAAATAAGCCTAAGATCTAAATCTAAGGTAGATGTAAGACACATAGCAGAAAAACTAGGTGGTGGGGGACATATAAGAGCTGCGGGAGCTTCTGTTAAAGGAAAATCCTTAGAAGATGTAAAGACTATGGCAATAGATTTAATAAAAAAAGAGCTGATGAAATGAATGGCGTAATAAATGTATATAAACCTAAAAATATTACCTCTTTTGATGTGGTAAGAAGTATTAAAAAAATAAGTAAAACAAAAAAAGTAGGTCATACAGGAACTTTAGATCCAATGGCTACAGGGGTATTGCCTATATGTTTAGGCACCTCTACAAAAATTGTTGATTTTATTATGAATGAACATAAAGAGTATATAGCAAAACTAAAATTGGGATTAATAACTGATACCTATGATAGAGAAGGAAAAGTATTAAAAGAAGAGGATTCATCTCAAATTTTAGAGGAGGAAGTTATAACTTGTATAAATTCTTTTATAGGGGAAATTATACAAGTACCTCCTATGTACTCTGCTATAAAAGTCAAAGGTGAAAGATTATACAATCTTGCAAGAAAAGGAATTGAAATTGAAAGAGAAGGCAGAAAAATAAATATCTATCATATAGAAGTGCTAAACGTAAATCTTCCCTATGTAGAGTTTAAAGTTAATTGTTCTAAAGGAACGTATATAAGAAGCCTTTGCTATGATATTGGCAATAAATTAGGAATAGGTGCAACTATGTGGGAATTAGAAAGAACTAAAACAGGAGAGTTCTCCATTGAAAACTCTATAAAATTAGAGGACTTAAATGAAGAAAATATAGAAGAATTTATAATTCCTACAGAAAAAGCTTTAAATAAATATGAAAAAATAAAAGTTGATGAATACTTTGGAAAACTCCTAAAAAATGGAGTGAAAGTAAAAGATAAAAGACTTTTGAATAAAATAGAAGCAAATGAAATTTTAAGAGTTTACGAAGAAGAGAAATTTATAGGATTGGGACAAAAAACTAGAGAGGGATTTAAAATAATTAAATTACTTGTATAGGGGTAATGAAAATGGATATAATAGAAGAAGAGATAAAAAAAAAGTATAATCATGATATTTATGTGGCTTTAGGAAGTTTTGATGGATTACATTTAGGACATATGAAGTTAATAGATACAGCAATAAAGCTTGCTAAGGAAAATAACGGAAAAAGCATGGTATATACTTTTAAAAATCATCCTTTAGGGGTTATAAATAAAAAATTAGCACCAAAGCTTTTAATGGATAACAGTACAAAGATAGAAGTGCTTAAAAATAAAGGTGTAGATATATTAAGATTTATTTGCTTTGATAAAAAATTTATGGAAATATCCCCGGAGGACTTTGTATTAAACATAATAAAGCAATATAATATAAAAGGCATAGTAGTAGGTTTTAATTTTAGATTTGGCCATAAAAATTCTGGGGACGTTGAATTATTAAAGGAATTTAGTAAAAAATATAATTTTAAATTGTTTGTAGTAAATGCTGTAGAGTATAATAATGAAGTGGTTTCTAGTTCTAGAATTAGAAAAGCTATATCACAGTATGGAAATGTAGAAGAAGCTAAAGAAATGCTTCCACATCCTTATTTTTTAGAAGGTAAAGTTGTAAGAGGACGGCAAATAGGACGAAAGATGGGATTCCCAACAATAAATTTAGATTACAATGAGGATTTTGTAATTCCTAAAAATGGAGTTTATTTTACAGCAGTATTATATGATAATAAATTCTATAAGGGAATAACTAATATAGGTTATAATCCTACAGTAGAAGGTAAAAGACTAAATATAGAAACTCATATATTGGATTTTAATAAAGAAATATATGGGGAAAGAATAAGACTTTATTTTTTAAGCCGTTTAAGAGATGAAAAAAAATTTCAGTCTATAGAGGAATTATCTTTGACAATTAAAAAAGATAAAGAATATGTAAAAAGTCAAAATATAAATTGTTAATAAAAAATAATTTACAAATGCGAAGACATTTGATATAATCATTCTTATGAACCTTATTCTACGATTACTGTATTGCCGTCGGTAGTCATGGATTAGGGGGATAATACAATTGGAGGTGTAACATTAATGGATAAGGCATTAAAACAAGAAATATTAAACAAACATGCAAGACACGAAGGAGATACAGGTTCTCCAGAAGTTCAAATTGCACTATTAACTCAAAGGATAAATCATTTAAATGAACATTTAAAAGTTCATAAGAAAGATTTCCATTCTAGAAGAGGACTTCTTATGATGGTTGGTAAAAGAAGAGGTCTTTTAAATTACTTAGAAAAAAAAGATATAGAAAGATATCGTGCAATTATAAAAGAACTAGGATTAAGAAAATAATAATTTTTAGTAATAGGGCGGCTTTGACCGCTCTATTGTTTTAAACAATGTATTTTATACATAAAATTAATTTTAGTTTAAATTAAGATTATGGTTTCAAAAGGAGGTAAACTATGAGTCACGTACTTGAAACTGATATAGCAGGAAGAACTCTTAAAGTAGAATATGGAAAAGTTGGAATGCTTTCTGATTGTGCTATATTAGTAAGTTATGGAGATACAGTGGTTCTTATAAATGCAAATGCATCTAAAGAACCAAGAGATGGAATAGATTTTTTTCCATTAAGTGTAGAATATGAAGAAAGACTTTATTCTGTTGGGAAAATACCAGGAGGCTTTATAAAAAGAGAGGGAAGACCTACAGAAAATGCTATATTACATGCTAGGGCTATAGATAGACCATTAAGACCTTTATTTCCAAAAGGTTATAGAAATGATGTTCAAATAGTATGTACTGTATTGTCTGTGGAATCTGATAATCAACCAGATATATTAGCTATGAATGGAGCATCTTTAGCTCTATGCCTATCTAGCATACCTTTTACCACTCCGGTAGCTAATGTTTCCGTAGGTTTAATAAATGATGAATTCATATTAAATCCAACTCAAAGTCAAAGAGAAGAGAGCATTTTAAATTTAACTGTTTCCGCTACAAAGGAAAGAGTTATGATGATTGAAGCAGGTGCCCAAGAAATAGATGAAGATACAATGTATAGGGCTATAAGATTTGGTTTTGAGAAATGCCAAAAGATAATAGAATTTCAAGAAGAAGCAATGAGAAAGTTTGGAAAAGAGAAGGTAGAACCAGTATTATATTTAGTAGACGAAGAAATAGAAAAAGAAGTAAGAGAATTTGCATTTCCTATGATTAAAGAAGCTATGTATATTCCAGATAAAGATCTTAGAAACGAAAAAATAGATGAAGTAAAAGAAAAAGTAATGGAAGAATTTGAAGAAAAATATCCAGATAATATTTCAGATATTTCAGAAGCTATATACAAAATGCAAAAAGAAGTAGTAAGGAATATGATACTTAGAGAAAAAAGACGTCCAGATGAAAGAGCTTTTAATGAAATAAGAAAAATTAGCTGTGAAGTGGGATTACTTCCAAGAACTCATGGTACAGGATTGTTTACTAGAGGATTAACTCAAGTAATGACAGCTGCAACTATTGGACCTTTAGCAGATGTACAAATCCTAGATAGTATAGAAGATGAAGAATTCAAAAGATATATGCATCATTATAATTTTCCATCTTATAGTGTAGGAGAAACTAGACCTTTAAGAGGACCAGGTAGAAGAGAAATAGGTCATGGAGCTTTAGCGGAGAAAGCATTAGAACCTTTAATACCATCTGAGGAAGAATTCCCATATACTATAAGACTTGTATCTGAGGTTTTAAGTTCAAATGGGTCTACTTCTCAAGCAAGTGTTTGTGGAAGTACATTAGCTCTATTAGATGCAGGAGTACCTATTAAAAGACCTGCAGCAGGTATAGCTATGGGACTTGTTACTAGCGATGATTTAACAGAAGAAGAAATTTTAACTGATATACAAGGTATAGAAGATTTCTTTGGAGACATGGACTTTAAAGTAGCAGGCACAGAAAAGGGAATAACTGCTATACAAGTAGACACAAAGATAAGTGGACTATCAGATAATTGTATAAAACAAGCTTTAGTAAAAGCAAGAGATGCAAGATTATATATATTAGGAAAGATTAAAGAATGCATACCAGAGCCTAGAAAAGAACTTTCACCTTATGCTCCAAGAGTTTATACTATGAGTATAGACCCAGAAAAAATAAGAGATGTAATAGGTGCCGGTGGTAAAACAATAAACAAAATAATAGGAGAAACTGGTGTTCAAATAGACATAAAAGAAGATGGAAAAATATATGTTATGTCTCCTGATAGTGTTGGAGCAGATAGAGCACTAAAAATGATAGATGATTTAACTAGAGATGTAGAAGCAGGAGAAATTTATTTAGGTAAAGTTACTAGAACAACTAATTTTGGAGCTTTTGTTGAAATACTTCCAGGAAAAGAAGGACTAGTACACATTTCCAAATTAGACTTTACAAGAGTTAATAAAGTTGAAGATGTAGTTTCAGTTGGAGATGAAATATTAGTAAAAGTAACAGATATAGATGATCAAGGAAGAATAAATCTTTCAAGAAGAGATGCAATGAAGAAAGAAGAAAACGAAAAAGATAAAGAAAATAAACATTAAAATAGAAGGGCTTTGAGCCTTTTTATTTTTTAATAGAATATTATAACATTTATGGAGGTACTTATGTATAAGCTATATAGCCTAGACAATGGACTAAGGGTAGCTTTAGAGAAAATAGATTATGTTCAATCTGTAAGTATAGGGCTATGGATAAAAAATGGATCTAGAAATGAAAGTGAAGATAATAATGGCATTTCTCATTTTATAGAACATATGATGTTTAAGGGAACTGCTAATAGAAATGCAAAAGAGATTGTAAAAACCATAGAAGATTTAGGTGGTCATATAAATGCTTTTACAGGAAAGGAAGCTACCTGCTATTATATAAAACTTTTATATACCCATTTAGATATTGCATTAGATATATTATCAGACATGATTTTTAATAGTAAATTTGATGAAGAAGATATGGAATTAGAAAAGGGCGTTATACTTGAAGAAATAAGTATGAATGAAGATTCACCAGAAGATGTACTAGTGGACCTTTATAGCAAAGCAGCATGGGGAGATGACCCGATATCGCTTCCTATATTGGGGTCAAGTGAAAAAGTTAAAGCTTTTACTAGAAATGATATTATAGAATATTTAAAAACTCACTATACTCCTGAAAACTGCGTTATATCCATAGCGGGAAATTTTGATAAAAATATATATAAATTAATAGAAAATTACTTTGGACATTGGGAATCTTTAAAAGAAAAGCCTGTATTATATTCTACACCAGATATTTTAAATAACCACTTTTTTAGAAAAAAAGAAATAGAACAACTACATATGAATTTAGGTATGCAGGGACTTGAAATTGGCAATGAAGATATGTATACTTTATTATTGTTAAATAATATATTTGGAGGTTCAACTTCGTCTCTCTTATTTCAGAAAATAAGAGAGGAAAAAGGAAGGTGTTATTCTATATACTCCTATGTAAATAGCTATAATAACACAGGAGTGGTGAATATATATACAGGACTAAATTCTAAATATTCTATTGAGGTTTTAAAACTTATTATAGAGGAATTACACAAGTTTTTTAAAGATAATATATCAAAAGAACAAATTATTAAGGGAAAAGAAGGCTTAAAGGGAAGTTATATCTTAGGCCTTGAAAGTACTAGCAGCAGAATGTTTAGCAATGGAAGATCTGTATTATTCTTAAATAGAATAAATAAACCAGAAGATATAATTAAAAAGATAGATAAAATAGATAGAGAAAGTATCAATAGAGTAAAGGAAAATATCTTTAATAAGGGCATGGTAAACTCTGCTTTTGTAGGAGAAGATATGGATATGGAAACCGTTAATGATTTAATGAACAACATTCTCTAATAGTAATATATTCATAATATATTTCATAAAGTTAAATAGAAATATATTATGGAGGTTTCGATATGTCTGAAAATGTAAAAAGATACAGTGAAATGGAAAGATTTGAAATTATAAATATTAGCAATGGTGAAAAATATAATTTTTTAGGTAATAATGACGTAATAATAGATGAAGAAGGAAATTTTAAGTTATTAATAATAGCTAGTACAAAGAATAAATTTTCATTCTTAGGGAAAAGTGAATTTTTTGAAGTCCCTTGGGAGTACGTAAAAAAAATAGGAACTAGAACTATAATTATAGATATAGAGGAGTCCACATTAAAAAAGAGCCGTATATAAAGTAGGGAGGAACATTATGAAAATAATAGTACAAAAATTTGGAGGTACTTCTGTTTCTACTAAAGAAAGAAGACAAAGAGTTGTAGAAAAAATAATAAAAGCTAAAAAGGCAGGATATAGTCCTGTAGTTGTTGTATCTGCTATGGGGAGAAAAGGTGAACCTTATGCAACAGATACATTGCTATCTTTAGTTAGTGATAAAATAAAGAAGAATGATTTAGCTATGGACCTTTTAATGAGCTGTGGAGAAGTTATAAGTACTGTTGTTATGGCTGATGAACTTTTATCTAAAAATATAGAGGCAGTGCCTTTAACAGGAGGACAAGCAGGAATTTTAACAGATGATAATTATGGAGATGCTTCTATATTAAAATTAGAATGTGATAAAATATTGGATATAGTAAAACAAGATAAAATTCCTATAGTAGCTGGCTTTCAAGGAATTAGTGAAAATGGATTTATAACTACTTTAGGTAGAGGTGGAAGTGACGTTACAGCGGTTTTACTTGGAGGAGCATTGAAGTCAGAAAAAGTAGAAATATATACAGATGTAGATGGAATAATGACTGCAGATCCAAGGATAGTTTCCGATGCCACTTTAATAAAAGAGATAAGCTATAATGAAACTTTCCAATTTTCACATGAAGGAGCAAAGGTTATACATCCAAGGGCAGTAGAGATAGCAATGAATGAAAATATTCCTGTAGTAATAAAGAATACCCTAACTAATTGTGATGGAACTTTAATAAATAATATAGGAGATTTGAGTTTAGATAATATAATAACAGGAATTACTCATACCAATGATAGAACTCAAATAAAAATAGAACTTAAGGAAAATGAAGGAAATGAAAATTATTTTAGAATATTAGATATATTAGCGGAAAACTGTATAAGTATAGATTTAATTAATGTATTTCCAAAAGAGAACATATTTACTATTGATGGAAAAGACTTTGAAAAATTTAATAGTATAATGAATAAACTTAATTTAAAATATTCTTATACAGATAATTGCAGTAAAATTGCTATTATAGGAAGTAGAATGAGAGGAATTCCTGGAGTAATGGCAAAAATACTTTATGTTTTAATGAATGAAAATATAGAAGTATTACAAACAGCGGATTCTCATGCTACAATATGGTGCTTAGTAGAAGATATTCATACAGAAAAAGCCATAAAGGCATTGCACAATGCATTTAATTTATCTAATAATAAATAAAAAAGAGTATAATAGCCTTCTCTTATGTACAAAATAAAATTGTACATAGGGAGGGATTTTTTATGTTAAATGAAGAAAAACCACAAGAAAATAATTTGCAAAATATAAAAGAATTAGGGGCATTGGAACTTCCAAGAACTGATGATAGAATATATGTTTTGCCCATAATAGGTCAAGTGGAGGGTCATGTAGCTGTACCACCTCAAAATAAGAGCACTAAATATGAACATGTAATACCACAATTAGTAAATATTGAAATGGATGATAAAATAGAAGGGGTGCTAGTCATTTTAAATACAGTAGGAGGAGATGTAGAAGCAGGTCTTGCTATAGCTGAAATGATAGGAAGCCTTAGTAAACCTACAGTTTCTTTAGTTATAGGTGGAGGGCATTCTATAGGTGTTCCATTAGCTACTGCTTCAAATTATTCATTTATATCCCCTACAGCTACTATGATAGTACATCCAATTAGAATGAATGGATTGGTGTTAGGAGTTCCTCAAACCTTTGAGTATTTTAACAAAATGCAAGATAGAATTATAGAATTTATAGTACGAACTTCTAAAATGGATAAAGAAACTATCAAAGATATGATGATAAAAACAGATAATTTGTTAAATGATATGGGAACAATTTTAATAGGAAAAGAAGCTGTAGAATGTGGGCTTATTGATGAAATAGGTGGTATTAAAGAAGCTCTTAATAAACTAGAAGAACTAATTGAAGATAAAACAAAATAGCTATGGGTATATAACCTATAGCCATTTTTAGTATAGACAAGCATTGCAAGGATATGTAAAATAATAGTGAACAACCTTATTTAACGAACAGCCTTATTTAATGAATAACTAATAATGAATAATGAACAATTAAGGAAGCTCTTCTTCCTGACGTCAGAAGAGCTTTAATTTTATTAGATTTGTTAAAGATAGTTGTACTATGAAAAAACTGTTTAGCAAAGTTGAACATAAAGATTGTATACAATAATTATTCATTCTTCATTGTTCATTATTCACTAACTAAAGGGGGAGGGATAGAATGGCAAAGAGAAAAAAGCAGAATAAAAATCAAAATACTGTTAAATTAGATGCTGAAATTAAAGGGATATTATTTATAACTATAGGCGTACTTGCACTTATAAGTGTTATGTCCTCTTCGAATTCAGGAATTATTGGAAAAATGTCAAAGAGAATTCTTATTTTTATTTTTGGATTAGGTGCATTTATATTCCCATTTTTTATAATATTTATAGGCATATGTTTAATAATTAAAAAAGGCAAAGTAACATATAGTGGGAAATTTTATGGAATAGTTTTATTTATTTTTAATACACTATTTTGTTTACATATGGGGGATATAATTACAAATGGTATAGATAGAAGTTTTTTAGAAGGAATTTTGGATATTTATAATTCAGAGTTTTTCTTACATGGAGGAGTAATTTCATATTTGGTAGATATTCCTTTATATAAGCTCTTTGGAAAATGGGGAGCTTTTGTAATATTTATTTCTATATATATTATATCCTTTTTATTAATAAGCCAAATATCTTTATACAGTATAATAAGTAAGTTAAAAGTAAAGAAAGAAAAGAGGAGGAAAGAAAAAAATATAGAAATAAAAGAAGAGGCTCAAAATGAAATTAAATTTACAGAGGTTAAGGATTCAGATGAAAAAACAGAAGAAAAAATGATCAATAGAATAAAAATAATAGATTTTATAAAAAACACTAATGTAGAAGATAATGTGGAAATAAAAGAAAATAAGTCTATAGAAAAACAAAATAACATTAATAATAATATTCCAGAAGAAAAGGATATAAATAAAGAATTAGAAGAGGAGATGAGTAAATCCGTTTTAAAAAACATAGATTATGAATTCCCTTCTTCAAATTTATTAAAGGATAATAAATCCATAAAACTAAAAAAAGAAGATAAAAAAGAACTGCTTAGCAATGCAAATAAACTTGAAGAAACTTTATCAAGTTTTGGAGTAGAGGCCAAAGTGACTCAGGTAACAAAAGGGCCTTCCGTAACTAGATTTGAGCTTCAACCAAGTGTTGGTGTTAAAGTAAGCAAAATTGTGCATTTAGCAGATGATATAGCTTTAAATTTAGCTGCTCAAGATGTAAGAATTGAGGCTCCAATACCTGGAAAATCAGCTGTGGGAATAGAGGTTCCTAATAGAGAATTAACACCGGTTTATTTAAAAGAGGTTTTGGATTCTGATGAATTTAAAAATTGCAATAAAAACTTAGCTTTTGCTATAGGAAAAGATATAGCTGGTAATTGTGTTGTATCAGATTTAAGTAAAATGCCTCATTTGTTAATAGCAGGGGCTACAGGTTCTGGTAAAAGTGTTTGTATAAATACTTTAATAATAAGTTTAATATATAAATACTCTCCTGAAGATGTAAAATTGCTTATGGTAGATCCTAAGGTAGTAGAACTTAATATATACAATGATATACCACATTTACTTATTCCTGTAGTTACAGAGCCTAAAAAGGCGGCAGGTGCTCTATATTGGGCAGTAAATGAAATGACTAGAAGATATAAATTATTTGCAGAAAACAATGTAAGAAATATTGAAAGTTATAATGAACTGCTTAAAAAAGGTAAGGAAGGAGAAAAGCTTCCTTTAATAGTTATAGTTATAGATGAGTTAGCGGATTTAATGATGGTATGTCCTAATGATATAGAGGATTACATAGGAAGGCTAGCTCAAATGGCAAGAGCTGCTGGTATGCATTTAGTTATAGCCACTCAAAGACCTTCTGTAGATGTAATAACAGGAGTTATAAAGGCTAATATACCTTCTAGAATTTCCTTTGCAGTTTCAAGTCAAATAGATTCAAGAACTATATTAGATATGTCAGGTGCAGAAAAGTTATTAGGAAAAGGAGATATGCTCTTTTATCCATCAGGAGAATCAAAACCTATGAGAGTGCAAGGTGCCTTTATATCTGAGGAGGAAGTTGAAAAGGTAGTAACCTTTATAAAAGAACAACAATGTGGTGAAATAGAATATGAAGATAGTATAATAGATGAGATAAACACTTCAATTGAAATAAATAATGAAGATAGAGATGAGCTTTTAGAAGAGGCTATAAAAATTGTAGTAGAAGTAGATCAGGCTTCAACTTCTCTATTGCAAAGAAAGTTGAGAATAGGTTATAATAGGGCAGCTAGAATAATGGACCAAATGGAAGAGCGGGGCATTATATCTCAAAGAGATGGAAGCAAACCAAGACAGGTATTAATAAGCAAGGATGACATTGTTTAAGGAGGAATAAAATGACAAAGATAAAATATGGAATAGTTAGCTTAGGGTGTGACAAAAACAGAATTGATTCTGAAATAATGATAAATGAAATAAGAAAAGAGAACATAATAACCAATAATCCTAAAGAAGCAGATGTTATTATAGTAAATACTTGCGGATTTATAGAGGACTCTAAAAAGGAGTCCATAGATACAATATTAGAAATGGCAAATTATAAAAATAATAACTGTAAAGTATTAGTGGTTACTGGTTGTCTAAGCCAAAGATATGGAGAAGAGTTACAGGAATTACTTCCAGAAGTGGATGTAATGCTAGGAGTAAATGATTACGATAAGCTTAATGAGGCTGTTAAAAAATCTATAGAAAAAGGTGAGAAGTCTATTTACTGTAACTATAGTGATACAGTTATAAATGAAGGAAATAGGGTATTAACTACACCAAAGCATTATGCTTATTTAAGAATAGCTGAAGGCTGTGACAATTTCTGTACTTACTGCGCGATACCAAAAATAAGAGGAAAATACAGAAGTAGAAAAATAGAAGATATAATAAACGAAGCTAAAGCTTTATCCCAAAAGGGTGTAAAAGAGATAATAGTAGTAGCACAGGATACTACACGATATGGATTAGACATATATGGTAAAAAAATGTTACCAGAACTTTTAAAGAAATTAGAAGAAATACAAGGTGTAGAATGGATAAGACTTTTATATTGTTATCCAGAAGATATAACAGAGGAACTAATAGAAGAATTTATTAGAAATAAAAAGCTATGTAAATACATTGATATACCTATACAACACATAAGTAATTATGTGTTAAAAAGAATGGGTAGAAAAGGAAATAAGGAATTAATTACAAAAGTTTTAAAAGATATTAAAAGAATAATCCCAGATATGACTATAAGAACTTCGTTAATAGTGGGTTTTCCAGGAGAAAGACAGGAAGACTTTATAGAACTTAAGGATTTTGTAGAAGAATTTAAATTTGAAAATTTAGGTGTTTTTAAATACTCTCAAGAAGAAGGAACTGCAGCGTCAAAAATGGAAGATCAAATCTTAGATGAAATAAAAGAAACAAGAAGAGAAGAATTGATGAAAATACAACAAGATATAGTTAAAAACGTTAATGCAGGTAAAGTTAATAAAGTATATAAAGTCATAGTAGATAATTTTAATGGAGAATATTATATTGGAAGAAATCATGAAATGTTACCGGAAATAGATGGTGCAATTTATTTTAAATGTGATAAAATATTAAATGTAGGTGAAATGGTAAATGTAAAGATATTGGAAAACCTAGAATATGATCTAATAGGAGTTGTATGTGATGAATCTTGCAAATAAATTAACTATAATAAGAATATTCTTAGTACCTATCTTTTTGATTTTTATAGCGGTTAAGGATATACCTTATGGAAAAACTATAGCTACTGCTATATTTATAATAGCGGCACTTACAGACAAACTAGATGGTTATATAGCAAGGAGTAGAAATCAAATAACACGCTTTGGAAAATTTATGGATCCTTTAGCAGACAAACTATTGGTAACAGCAGCATTGATATCATTAGTAGAATTACAAGTTATTTCTACTTGGGTTGCCATGGTTATTATAGCAAGAGAATTTGCTGTAACAGGTCTTAGAGCGGTGGCTGCTGCTGAGGGTATAGTAATAGCTGCAAGTCCTTTAGGAAAGGCAAAAACCGTTACACAAATTGTGGCTATTGTAGTAGCACTTATAGATTTAAATAATATTAATATATTATCTATTCCAAGTAATTATATTTCTACACTTACTACTATAACTATGGCAGCTGCAGTTATCATAACTATTATATCTGGTATAGATTATTTTGTGAAAAATAAAGAAGCTATAAAAATAGATAAATAATTATTAAAACTGTTTTAAAAAAATATATTTGTCAATAATACAAAATAAAGGTTTTCTTCCTTAGGTCAGAAAACCTTTATTTAATGAACAACTTTTTTCAGTGAATAACCTTTTTCAGTGAATAACTAATAATGAATAGTGAACAATTAAGGAGGATTTTCTTCCGTTTCACTACAGAAAATCTTTAATTTTATTTTGTAGGCTCGTTCAGCAAACTGAACATGGCTTGTTTTAGTTAGGAACTGCTTAATGTAAAAACTATAAAATTAAATTTTTTTCGTAACGACAGAGGAGAAAAAATGTCCATAATTATTCACTATTCACTGTTAGTTGTTCATTAATATCGGGTTGACCTAAGTAATTAATTAAGTTATAATTAGAACAGATGTTCGAATTATAGAAAGGATGGTGACCCTTAAATAGGGATTATTATGGATAAAGAAAAATTAAAAGCCATAGAAGCAGCTATGGGACAAATAGAAAAGCAATTTGGTAAAGGCTCTGTAATGAAGCTTGGTGAAAAAAATGTATTGGATATAGAAGCTATATCAACAGGATGTCTTGGAATGGACATAGCTTTAGGTATAGGGGGAGTTCCAAAGGGAAGAATAGTAGAAATATATGGTCCTGAATCTTCAGGTAAAACTACTGTGGCATTACATATAATAGCAGAAGCTCAAAAAGAAGGAGGAGTTGCAGCTTTTATAGATGCAGAGCACGCCTTAGATCCTTCCTATGCAAGAAAACTAGGAGTTGATATAGATAATTTAATAGTTTCTCAACCAGATACAGGAGAACAGGGGCTAGAAATAGCAGAAGCTCTTGTTAGGTCTAATGCTATAGATGTAGTAGTTGTGGACTCTGTAGCAGCTTTAGTACCTAAGGCGGAAATTCAAGGAGAAATGGGAGATTCTCACGTAGGTTTACAAGCAAGGCTAATGTCTCAAGCTCTTAGAAAATTAGCTGGATCTATAAACAAATCCAATTGTGTAGCTATTTTTATAAATCAATTAAGAGAAAAGGTTGGAATAATGTTTGGAAATCCTGAAACTACTCCAGGAGGAAGAGCACTTAAATTTTATTCTAGTGTAAGACTAGATGTTAGAAGAATAGATTCTATAAAACAAGGTGATGAATTCTTAGGAAACAGAACTAGAGTAAAAATAACTAAAAATAAAGTAGCACCGCCTTTTAAAAATGCTGAATTTGATATAATGTACAATGAGGGTATATCAAGGACAGGAGATGTTTTAGATTTAGGTGTTAAAGAGGAAATAGTTCAAAAAAGTGGCTCATGGTTTTCCTATAATGATGTAAGATTAGGTCAAGGTAGAGAAAATGCAAAACAATTTTTAAAAGATAATCCAGAACTACTTTATGAAATAGAAAATACTATAAGAGAAAAATATGGTCTTCCACTTGTAAAAAATAATGTAAAAGCAGAAAAAGACGAGAAAAAAGAAGATAAAAAGGAAGATAAAGAGTAACCTTTTTCAGTGAACAACTAATAATGAATAGTGAACAATTTAGGAGGATTTTCTTCCGTTTCACTACAGAAAATCTTTAATTTTATTTTGTAGGCTCGTTTGCTTCGCTAAACATCGCTTATTTAGTTAAGAACTGCTTAATGTAAAAACTATAAAATTAAATTTTTTTCGTAACGACAGAGGAGAAAAAATGTCCATAATTATTCATTGTTCACTGTTAGTTGTTCATTAAAAAAGCTTTTAAAGCTTTTTTATAACTTGACATAATAAAAAAATTAATATAAAATAAAGACAAAATCTGGTTTAGCAAAAAAGTTAGTCCATTTGAATAAATTATGACACTTTCTAAGCTTTTGTATTTATCAGCAATAGATTGTTAAAACACAAAAAAAGCAAAGGAGGTGCTCATTTGAACTTAGCGTATTATATAGTAGCGACTATTATAGTAGCAGTTATAGCTATATATGTTGATTATTATATCAGAAAAAATGTATCTGCAGCTAAAATTTCAAATGCAGAAGAAAAAGGACGTAATATAATAGAAGATGCTAAAAGAGAGGCTGAATCTAAAAAGAAAGAAGCCATACTTGAAGCAAAAGAAGAGATGCATAGACTCAGAAATGATTTTGAAAAAGAGTCTAGAGACAGAAGAAATGAAATCCAAAGATTAGAAAGAAGATTAATACAAAGAGAAGAAACACTTGATAAAAAAGGTGACATGTTAGAAAAGAAGGAAGAAAGCTTAAATAAGAAACAACAAGAATTAGAGAATAAACGAAATAATATAGAAAATTTATATGAAAAACAAAGGGAAGAACTAGAAAAGCTTTCTGGATTAACTTCAGAACAAGCTAAAGAAATGCTATTAGAAGAAGTAAGAAAAGAAATTAAACATGAAACCGCAATGTTAATTAAAGAGGTAGAAACAAAAGCCAAAGAAGAGGCTGATAAAAAGGCAAGAGAAATAACTACATATGCTATTCAAAGATGTGCAGCAGATCATGTTGCAGAAACCACAGTTTATGTAGTAAATCTTCCTAATGATGAAATGAAAGGAAGAATTATAGGAAGAGAAGGTAGAAATATAAGAACGCTTGAAACTTTAACAGGTGTGGATTTAATAATAGACGATACACCTGAAGCAGTTATTCTTTCAGCGTTTGATCCTGTAAGGAGAGAAGTTGCTAGAATAGCTCTAGAGAAACTAATTATGGATGGAAGAATTCATCCAGCCAGAATTGAAGAAATGGTGGAAAAAGCCAAAAAAGAAGTTGAAACTAATATTAGAGAAGAAGGAGAACAGGCTACTTTTGAAACAAGTGTACATGGACTTCATTCAGAACTAATAAAACTATTAGGTAGGTTAAAATATAGAACTAGTTATGGTCAAAATGTTTTGAAACATTCTATAGAAGTATCTTACTTAGCAGGCTTAATGGCTTCAGAATTGGGAATGGATCCTACTTTAGCTAAGCGAGCAGGATTACTTCACGATATAGGAAAGGCTGTTGACCATGAAATGGAAGGACCACATGCTATTATAGGAGCCGAAGTGGCTAAAAAGCATCATGAGTCATCCATAGTTGTAAATGCAATAGCTGCCCATCATGGAGATGAAGAATTTGAATCTATAGAAGCAATATTAGTTCAGGCTGCAGATGCTATTTCAGCTGCACGACCTGGAGCAAGAAGAGAAACTTTAGAAGCTTATATTAAAAGATTAGAAAAACTTGAAGAGATTGCAAATTCATATGAAGGCGTAGAAAAGTCATATGCCATTCAAGCGGGTAGAGAGTTACGAATAATAGTTAAACCAGAAGTAGTAGATGATGCAGGGTCTTATGAAATGGCTAGGAACATAGTTAAAACCATAGAAAATGAATTAGAATACCCTGGTCAAATTAAAGTAAATGTAATTAGGGAAACTCGTTCCATCGAGTATGCTAAATAAAATTAGAAAATAAAATCCTCTAAATCTTGTAAATTCATAGTAATTTTACAAAATTAAGAGGATTTTTTCATTATGTGTAGAATATAAATAAGTAGAAGTAGTATAAAGTATAATAAATAAAGTATAAAATTATATAGGAGGTTTATTATGGAAGTATTAAAAGTTTCAGCAAAATCAAGTCCAAATAAGGTTGCAGGTGCATTAGCAGGAGTTTTAAGAGAGAAGGGTGGAGCAGAAATTCAAGCAATTGGAGCAGGAGCTTTAAATCAAGCTATAAAAGCAGTAGCTATTGCAAGAGGATTCGTTGCGCCAAGTGGAATCGATTTAATTTGTATTCCAGCATTTACTGATATAGAAATAGATGGGGAAGAAAGAACAGCTATAAAGCTAATTATTCAACCAAGATAAGGATAGTATGAGAAGTAAAGGGCTAATTACACTAGCCCTTTTTTTTATTGTAATTATATGATAAAGTATAGTTTGTGATAAAAGTTTAAAGAGTATACAAGGGGGGATAATGAAAATGAAATTAAAAGGTATAATTCAAATATTACGTCCTAAACAATGGATAAAGAACGGATTTGTTTTTGCAGCATTAATATTTTCAGGTAAATTTTTAAATGTTAATTTACTACAAAAAAATATATATGCTTTTATATTATTTTGTTTAACTTCTTCTACTGTATATGTACTTAATGATATAGTAGATTTAGAAAAGGACAAACTTCATCCAGATAAGAAAAAAAGGCCACTTCCAAGTGGGATGATATCTAAAAAAACTGCAATAATATTAGATGTATTATTAGTGATACTAGTAATAAGTTTTTCTTATAGTAACATAAAGGTTTTTGCAATATTATTAGCTTACATGATTATGAATATTTTATATTCCTTCAAATTAAAAAATGTGGTAATTATAGATGTTATGATAATAACCATGGGTTTTGTTATGAGAGTAGAGGCGGGTAGCTTTGCTACAGGAGTAACTATTTCTCCTTGGCTTTTATTGTGCACAATGCTGCTTTCTCTATTTTTGGCTATAAATAAAAGGAAAAGTGAGTTAATAACTTTAGAAGAAAAAGGTGGCAAACACAGAAAGATATTAGAGGAGTACTCTATTGAATTTCTAGATTCTATGTTAACTTTAGTAACTCCCTCTATATTAATTGCATATTGTTTATATACATTTAATTCTGTACAAAGCAGAAATATGATGTTTACTATACCTTTTGTATTGTATGGTTTATTTAGATATCAGTATTTAATGTTGAAAAAAAATATAGGGGGTAAGCCTGAGGATATATTTACAAAAGATATGCCTTTTTTAATTAACATTATTCTTTGGATTATAAGTGTTTTTATAATTATCTATAAGTTCTAATATATAATAGGAGTTGATTCGATGCTAATTAAACTTGAACAAGATAAGAAAAAGTATGGAAAGGTCTATTATTTAATAATATCTTTAGTTGGAATACTGTTAAGTATACTTTGGTGTAAATTTGTTAAGGCGGAACCTTTTTCAGATTTTAAATATTATTATGAATTGGCTCGTAATATATCTCAGGGAAAACCTTGGGGAGATACATATACTACAGTTGGATATTCTATAGTTTTGGGTGGAATATTTAAGATTTTTGGAGATAGTCTATTAGTAGCAAAAATATTTAATTTAGTATTAATTACTTTAAATTATTATTTAGTCTACTCAATATTATATAAACTAGACATAGGAGAAAAATCTAAAAGGATTATATTTACTATATTTGCATTATTCCCTTTAAACATTATGTACAGTAGTATATTAGCTACAGAACCATTGTTTACAACTATTCTGCTTTTAATAACTAATATATATTTTAGTGAAGTTAAATTTAAATATGTTTATATAGGAATACTTACAGCATTAAATGCTATGGTAAAACCTTTTTTTATAATATTTTTCTTTGCTATACTAATAATTGATGCTATATCAGAATGGAACATAAAAAAAGCTATAATTAATAGCTTAACAGTACTTATTGTATCTTTAATTTCTATATCGCCTTGGATATATAGAAATACAAAATATGTAGGGGAATTTACCTTTATATCTAACAATGGTGGAATAGTACTTTATATTAACAATAATTCTCAAAACAAAACTGGTATGTGGATGGATGTTAATAACGTAGAAAATTCTGTTGCTAAAACAGAGGAGTATAAGAACGCTAATATGACTCAAAAAAACAAAATGCTTTCTAAAGCTGCAAAACAGTGGATAAAAGACAACCCTAAAAGGTTTGCTCAGTTAGGTATTCTAAGGTTAAAAGCAACTTATGGATTAGCAGGAGATATTTATTATACAACCTATGGAAGTGATTTAAATAGTAATATTAAGCAAAACATGTACATAAGTGTAAGCGGTATAAAAATTGCAATTTTTCTGTTTGCCGTAGTATTTGTAATCTTATATAGTATTTATATTATAATAGATATTTTAAAATATAAGGGTAGAAATATAGACAGAGGTTTATTATATACATTAGTTATATTTTATATGTTTACCTGTGTGTATTTTATAACAGAAGGACAGGGTAGATATTCTTTCCCACTAATATTCTTTATGATATATTTATTTGTAACTTTTATAAATAGAGTTTTTGGCTTTAGAAGGGGAGGGATTTAGTTATATGATAGGACTTATATTGACTTCTGTATTTTTAGGAGCTTTAGGGCAAATACTAGTTAAAATAGGTGCAGTAAACTTAACTTTAAATTTTTCACCAGGACAATTTGTGCCAAGCATTATTAGTATATTAAAAAACTTCTTTGTTATGAGTGGAATAGTATCCTATGGAACTAGTTTTTTGATATGGATAAAAGTTTTAAGTAAAGTAGAACTTAGCTATGCGTATCCAATGGTCAGTTTAGGATATGTTATAACTACTTTATTTGCTTATTTTTTCTTAAATGAAAATATTTCTATACAAAGAATACTGGGTATTTTACTGATTATAGGTGGAGTATTTTTGATTTCGCGAAATTAAAAAATAAAATAATTGCAATTTAAAAACACTTTCTAGAAAAATATAGCTATTTATACGGGTCTAGACTTTATAGTAGCTTAAAATATGAACATAATAAAAATAAAAATTGCATTTTTTATTTTTATTATGTATTATATTATTATGACTTAAATAAATAGGGGGTGTTTTTAATGTTATCTAAAAAAGGAAAGGGAATAGCTCCTTCTGTTACATTGGCTATAACTGCAAAGGCCAATGAAATGAAGAAGAATGGAATAGATGTAATAGGTTTTGGGGCAGGAGAGCCAGACTTCAATACACCTGAAAATATTCAAAATGCTGCAATTGAAGCCATGGGAAAAGGTTATACAAAATATACACCGGTTTCAGGTATAAGTGAATTAAAAGATGCTATAGTAGATAAATTTAAAAAAGAAAACAATTTAGAATACAAACCATCTCAAATAATAGTATCTACTGGAGCAAAACAATGTATAGCTAATTTATTTATGGCTATTCTAAATCCAGGAGATGAGGTTTTAATTCCAACACCTTATTGGGTAAGTTATCCGGAGTTAGTAAAATTATCAGATGGAATACCTGTATTTGTAGATTGTAAAAAAGAAAATGATTATAAATACTCTATAGAGGAATTAGAAAAAAAGGTATCAGATAGAACAAAGGCTATAATTATTAGCAGTCCTAATAATCCAACAGGAAGCATTTACTCTGAAAAAGAGCTTAATGTTATAGCTAATTTTTGTAAAGAACATAATTTAATAATTTTATCTGATGAAATATATGAAAAGCTTATTTATGGACATAATAAACATATAAGTATAGCAAGTTTAAATGAAGATTCATATAGCAGAACTGTTGTAATAAATGGGGTATCTAAAACTTATGCTATGACTGGTTGGAGAATAGGATATGCAGCAGGCCCGGAAAATATAATTAAATTAATGAATAATATACAAAGCCATATGACTTCAAACCCAAATTCTATTGCTCAATATGCAGCTTTAGAAGCTTTAACAGGTGATCAGGAATTTATAAATAGTATGGTTTATGAATTTGAGAAGAGAAGAAACTATATGGTGGAAAGAATAAATTCAATAGATGGAATAGATTGCATAGAACCTAAAGGAGCTTTTTATGTATTTGTAGATATAAGTAAAATAATAGGCAAGAAGAGCAGTGGGGAAGAAATAAAAAATTCTGTAGATTTTTGTGAAAAATTATTACAAGAATATAAAGTAGCGGTGGTTCCAGGAGCGGCTTTTGGATTAGAAAATCATATAAGACTTTCTTATGCTACATCTATAGAAAATATAGAAAAGGGATTAGATAGAATATCAAATTATATTAATGGATTAAAAAGTTAAAGTCTTTATACATTTAAAATATTTGAGTTTAATGGTATAATAAAGGTGATTTACTAATTATTTGATACAGGGGTGATATAAATGGTTAAAAAGGAAGTTGTAGTAAATAGTTCAACAGGTCTTCACGCTAGACCAGCTACTTTATTAGTAAAAAAAGCGTCTTCATTTAAATCTGATATAACTATTGAATATAATGGTAAGGAAGCGAATATCAAGAGTCTTATTGGAGTGTTATCTTTAGCTGTAACTAATGGAGCTACAATTACAATAAAAGCTTCAGGGGATGATGAAGCTTTAGCAGCAGAAGAAATTGCAAATTTAATTCAATCAATGGACTAAAAAATAAAAGGCTCAATAGCTAGAGCCTTTTATTTTTATGATTTAGAGTATTTCTTAATTTTTAAAAATAGGAATAATAAATATATACCAGCTGCTCCGATAATTATATATATTAGCCTAGATATTAGGTTAGCAGGTTCACCAAAAATAGCGCTTACTATGTTCAAATTAAATAGACCTAAAAGACCCCAGTTTAAAGCTCCTATAAATACTAATAAGAAAGAAATTTTGTCAACTAAATTAAATTTATACATAATAGTGCCTCCCATTTGTTTTAATACTATTCTAATTAAATTATATTAATGAACTATAATTTATAGAACGTATTTATACAATGGGGTTGTAAAAAATAGTTAATACAAATTTCAAAAAAATACAAGAAATTTGTAAAAAAAGTAGTATAATAAATATATGCTAATAGATTAGGGGGTTAAAACAATGAATGTTGAAGAATTAAATCCGTTTAAAAATGTGCAAAAAATAATAAAGAAAACTTGTGAAGATTTAAATTTAAGCGAAAGTGTTTATGAATTAATTAAGGAACCAGCGAGAGTTCTTGAAGTTAATATTCCAGTTAAAATGGATGATGGAAGTATAAAAGTATTTAAAGGATACAGAAGTCAACATAATAATTCTATAGGTGCTACAAAGGGTGGGGTAAGATTCCATCAAAATGTAAACTTAGATGAAGTAAAAGCGCTATCTATATGGATGACTTTTAAATGTGCTATAGCAAATCTTCCTTTTGGTGGTGGAAAAGGTGGAATTATAGTAGATCCTAAAACTTTATCTAAAGGTGAATTAGAAAGATTAAGTAGAGGATATGTAGATAAACTTTACGAAATAATAGGTGAAGATATAGATATACCAGCTCCAGATGTAAATACCAATGGTGAAATAATTGCATGGATGGCAGATGAATATAATAAGCTTTCAAGACAAAATGATTGGGGAACTTTTACAGGTAAGCCAGTAGAATTAAATGGTTCAAAAGGTAGAACAGAAGCAACAGGATTAGGGGTTGCTATAGTTGCTAGAGAAGCTTTGAAAAAACTTAATAGAAGTTTGGAAAATTCATCCGTAGCTGTTCAAGGTTTTGGAAATGTAGGAAGCCATGCAGCACTTTGTATAGAAAAACTCGGTGGAAAAATAGTTAGTGTATCTGAATGGGATAGAGAAAAAGGATTCTATGCTATACATGATGAAAAGGGATTAAAAGTTGAAGAATTAATAAAACACTTTAAAGAGAATGGAACTTTACTAGGTTTTGGTGGAAGTTCTGAAATAAAAGAAGAAGAGTTTTGGAGCTTAAATGTAGATGTATTAGTTCCTGCAGCATTAGAAAATTCTATAAACATAAACAATGCTAAATTAATAAATGCTAAATTAATTTGTGAAGGAGCCAATGGACCTGTTACACCTGCAGCGGATGAAATATTAGAGAAAAAAGGAGTCGAAGTTACACCAGATATATTAACAAATGCAGGTGGAGTTATAGTTTCTTATTTTGAATGGGTACAAAACTTAGATAACTACTACTGGAATGAAGAAGATGTTAAATCTCGTGAAGAAGAATTTTTAGTAGAAGGATTTAATAATGTTTGGTCAATGAAAGAAAAATTCAATTGTACTATGAGAAATGCAGCTTATATGTATGCTATAAATAAATTAGCAAAATCCATGAAAGCTAGAGGTTGGTATTAAAAATAAAAATAAAGTAGAAGTTTTTAACTTCTACTTTATTTAATGATAATATGTATCAATTGATATGATAAAAGAGAAAAAATAGTAAACGGATTTATTCATAAAAAATATTTTAAGAAATTATTATAAGTAGTTTTATGTGTTTTATAAAAAATATAAATTATTTTTTAAATTTAAATCCATGGTATATAATAATATATATAATTATAGATAATATACAAATATATATTATTATATATTTTTCATTAAAATATATTCGCTAAATACACATTTAGCGAAGTTGGGCAAAATTTAGGAGGTTTTTATCAATATGTACAAGCTTAGAAATATATATGACCCTGAATTACCACAACAATTAAATAATTTTCTTAACTATTTAACTACAGTAAAAGAAAGATCACCTAATACTATGAGTGGATATAAAGTAGATTTAGTTATGTTTTTTAGATTTTTAAAATTATATAAAACTAAATTGCCAAAGGATATAGAATTTGAAGAAATAGACATTAGCGATGTAGACGATGAATTTATAAGAAAAATAAATCTTACAGATCTCTATTCCTTTATGGCATTTTTAGATAATTATAGAGACAATGGAAGTTATGCTAAAGCTAGAAAAGTTGCTACATTAAAATCATTTTTTAAGTTTTTACATAGAAAAGTAAAAATATTAAATGAGAACCCTGCTCTAGAATTGGAGTCACCTAAAATCAAAAAAAGAAACCCTACATATTTAACTTTAGAAGAAAGTAAACGACTTCTCTCCTCTATTGATGGACCTAATAAGGAAAGAGATTATTGTATAATTACATTATTTCTAAATTGTGGACTTAGACTGTCTGAATTATGTAGTATAGATATTTCTAAAATAAAAGAAGATACCCTTTATGTGGTGGGTAAAGGTAATAAGGAAAGGACTATTTATTTAAATAGAGCCTGTTTAAAGGCTATAGAAGATTATTTAAGAGTTAGAAATAAAAATTTAGATAAAATAAAGGATAAGGATGCGTTATTTATAAGTAGAAATAATACTAGAATAAATAAAAGAACTGTAGAACTTATGCTTAAAAAATATTTAAAAAAAGCTAATTTAGACGAGAAAAAATATACTCCACATAAACTTAGGCATACTGCTGCAACTCTTATGTATAAACATGGAGATGTAGATATTAGAAGCCTTCAAAAGATATTAGGCCATGAAAATATATCTACAACTCAAATTTATACTCATGTGGATAATGAAAAATTAAGAGAAGCTGTTAGCTTAAATCCTCTAAGTGGCGAAAGTATGGAATAATAAGCATTTAATGCTTGTTATTTCATCTTTTTAATTTTAATTAATCCAGGAAATTCTTCATATGTAAATTTCTCTGACATTTCTTCATCTGTCAATATTTCTTTTAGGCCTTCTACGTCTTCAATAAATTCAAAAGGACATTCATCATCTTCTTCTGAATAATTAGAAGTTATATCTTCACCTAACCAATCTATATTTTTTTCTTCTTCTTCCATTACTTTACTTATTTCTAAACTTCTCATGCCATTTTCGGCGCCCTTTTCTAAACACTTTCCACAATTATCACATATTTTAGAAGGAGCTAAATCACAAAGATCACATTTATTACAATCATCACAATTCTTTTCTGGATTTAAAATACATTTTGTATATTTTGCCATGTTTCTATCCCCTTTTTATTTATTTTCGCTTAAGTATTATATCAAAGTAAAATTATATATTCAAGGGCTTAAAAGAACATAAGTTTGATATTTAGGCAGATGTATGCTATAATTTCAAGTAAATTGTATTAAATTTTGAGAGGTGTTTTACATGGCCAGAGAAAACAAACAAGAAGCAATATATGAATTTATAAAAGAACAATTAAGAGAAAAAGGATATCCACCATCAGTTAGAGAAATTTGCAATGCGGTAGGATTAAGGTCTACCTCTACAGTTCATGGCCACTTAAAAAGATTAGAACAAAAAGGAGTCATAAGAAGAGACCCTACTAAGCCTAGAGCAATTGAAGTTTTAGATCATTCTATAATAAAAAAAGAAATGATAGATATTCCTGTTATAGGAACGGTTACTGCTGGTAAACCAATTTTAGCAGTGGAGAATATAGAAGATAATTTTCCTTTGCCAATAGATTATGTAAAAAGTGATAATCAATTATTTATGCTTAAAATTAAAGGTGATAGCATGATAGATGCAGGAATAATGAATGGAGATATGGCTATAATTGAAAAAACAAATTCTGCATTAAATGGTGAAATAGTAGTAGCATTACTTGATAATGAAGCTACCATTAAAAGATTTTTTAAAGAAAAAGATTACATAAGATTACAACCAGAAAATAAAACTATGGAACCTATTATTGTAAAGCAATGTGAAATAATAGGAAAAATTGTTGGCTTATATAGAAAATATTAAAAATAGGTCTTGTGATATCACAAGACCTATTTTTTAGTGATTTAAAACTCTATCTAAAGCCATTAATATACCGGTTTTTGCATGGTCAAAGGTTAATCCACCTTGTAAGAAAGCTATATAAGGTTCCCTTATTGGTGCATCAGCAGATAATTCAATGGAAGATCCTTGTATAAATGCTCCTGCCGCCATAATTACTTGATCATCATAACCTGGCATATCCCATGGTTCACAATGGGCAAAAGAATCTATAGGAGATCCGAATTGTATTCCCTTACAGAAATTAATAACCTTATCTTTATCATTGAATTTTATAGCCTGTATTATATCGCTTCTCTTTTCATTGTATTTAGGTAAAACTTCAAAACCTGCAAGTTCCATAAGCCTTGAACATAAAACCGCTCCCTTTAAGGCTTCTATAGATACATGAGGTGCTAAAAATAGCCCTTGATACATAAGTCTCATTACTCCAAAGGTTGATCCACATTCAGCTCCTATACCAGGTACAGTTAATCTGTAAGAAGCTTGAGTAACATATTCTTCTTTACCTACAATGTATCCTCCAGTAGGTGCCAATCCCCCTCCTGGATTTTTAATTAAGGAACCAGCTATTAAATCTGCTCCCACATCTGTTGGTTCTATTATGTCTATAAACTCACCATAACAATTATCTACAAAACAAATTATATCCTGTCTTATGCTTTTTACTAAATCTATAATTTCTTTTATTTCTGATACTAGTAAAGCCTTTCTCCAGGAATAACCTGTGGATCTTTGAATATGTACTATTTTTATGGATTGATCCTCTTTTATTGCCTTTTCTATGCCTTGGAAATCCAATTTACCATCTTTTAAATCAACTTGTTTGTAGTTTATTCCATACTCTTTAAAAGAACCTATGTTCTTCTCCCCGCTTAAACCTATTACACTATGTATGGTATCATAAGGAGTTCCCACTACAGCAAGCATAGTATCTCCTGGCCTTAAATTCCCAAACAAAGCAGCTCCTATAGTATGAGTACCGCTTACAAAATGAGGCCTTACTAATGCACTTTCTGCATTGAATATACGAGCATACACCTTATCTAAAGTATCTCTTCCCATGTCTCCGTAACCATATCCGGTACTATTAGTAAAATGAGCATCGCTAATTCTTTCTTCTTGAAATGCATTAAGAACTTTTAGTTGATTAAATTCTCTTATTTCATCATAAGCTTTAAATTGTGGTTCTACATCTTTGAGTGCTTTTTCATATAGATCCAATGTATTATCACTTATTTTATATTTGTATTTTAGTAAATATTTTGTACTGTCTATCATTATAATTTACCTCCAAAATAAAAATTGCTACGACTTTATATGATATCACATAAAAAAAGAATAGGCAAAATAATGCCCATTCTTTTACACTTATATTTTAATATTCTGCAGATTGTGGAGTAAATAATATATCTTTACTAGGAGTAATAGTAGAAACTGCGTGTTTATAAATAAGCATTTGCTTATTTAAGGAATCCAATATTATAGTAAAATTATCAAAGCCTTTTACGAAACCTTTTATTTGGAATCCATTAGTTAAATGTATTGTAACTTCAATTTTATTCTTTCTAGCACTATTTAAAAATATATCTTGTAAATTATTTATAGTCTTAGCCAATATAATCCCCTCCAATATGTTTACATTTATATATAGTTCTATAAAATAAATTAAAATCCTTTTAATTTATTGAACTTATCAAGTATTTCACTTACCACAGCATCGTCATTTTCAAATTCATCTTTATTTATCCATATAGCTCTAGGATCTCGTCTAAACCAGGTCAATTGACGTTTAGCATAATTTCTACTTCCTTTTTTGATTAAATATACAGCTTCATCTAAAGATATTTCACCATTAAGGTAGTATAGCAACTCTTTATATCCTATACCCTGCATAGATTGCATAGTTTCATTACAACCCATTTCTTTTAATTTTTTAACTTCATCTAATAATCCTTCTTGTAGCATTTTATCTACTCTCATATTTATTCTATCATATAATTTATCCCTATTCATATACAGCACAAAATAATATATGGAATATGGAATATTAAATAAATTTTCTTTTTCTTCTTTGGCGTATTCACTCATGGGTTTTCCAGTAACTTTATATACCTCTAATGCTCTAATTACTCTTTTTAAATTATTGTAATGGATATTGTTATAGGAATATTCATCTATATCTTTTAAAAGACTATGAACATATTCTTTTCCTTTTTCTTTTGCTAATTCTTGAAGATAATCTCTATAGTCATCATCTTTATTTGCATCAGTAAAACTGTAGTTATATATTATTGAGTTAATGTATAAACCAGTTCCACCAACTAACATAGGAATATTGCCCCTATTATAGATTTCTTCTATTTTACCCTCAACACTATCTTTGTATTCAGCTACACTAAAATTTTCCCAAGGTTCAACTACATCTATTAAGTGATGAGGTATCCCCCTTTTTTCTTTTTCTGATATTTTAGCAGAGCCTATATCCATATGTTTATATATTTGCATTGAATCCGAGGATATAATCTCCCCTTTTAATTTCTTTGCTAAATTTATAGAAATTTCTGTTTTGCCTACAGCTGTAGGACCAGATAGTATAAATAAATCTTTCATAAGTTAAGTATCCCCCTTATTGTACTCTTTTAAATTTTTTTTCTAATTCTGATAATGTTATTTTTATTATAGTAGGTCTACCGTGAGGACAGTTAAAGGGATCTTTTGCAAAACTTAAATCATTTATAAGAGCTTCCATTTCTTCTTTTGATAATTTATCTTTAGCCTTAACTGCTGATTTACACGCAAGCATGGCAATAGAGTCATATTTTACTTCTGTGGTTTCTCCACTACCCATGGCTTTTATATTATCAATTATATCCATAAATAAATTATTTATATCAGGTTTACCCATAATAAAAGGAACTTCTCTAATAGTTACTGTATTTTCTCCAAATAATTCTATATTAAATCCTGTTTTACAAAATAAATCTTTGTTATCCATGTAATAGGAAAAGTCCTCTGGATCCAATTCTATTACAATAGGTTGTAACAGTACTTGTGATTTAACCTGTTCCTTTTTTATTTTATCTCTATAGTTTTCAAATAGTATTTTTTCATGAGCAGCATGCTGATCTATTATATATAAATTTTTAAAGCTTTCAGCTAAAATATAGGTATTATCAAATTGTCCTATAATCCTCATTTCAGGCAATTTAGGAACCTCATCTTTTGTATTTTCTGTAGCAATATTATTAATTTTATCTTCTTGAAAGTTTTCTTTTTTATCTATTGTAATACTTTTATCTATAGTATTTTGTGTAACATTACTAACGTTGTTTAATGCTGAATTAACTAAACTTGTTCTTTCAATATCTTTAGTAGCACTTTTTAGGTCAATAGGTATCTGTACCTTTTTAACACTTTCAAATAAAGATGGATTTTCTTTAATTATCTCTTTATTATCCTCTTTTACATCCTCTGTTATTTGAGTATTAAATTCTTTATACAAGCTTTTCTTTATACTTTCGTGTACTGTGTGAAATACAAAGGAAAACACTCTTTTATCTTCTTTAAACTTTATTTCAGTTTTAGTTGGATGTACATTTACATCTATATATTCTGGAAATATATCTATGAATATTACGAAGAAAGGAAATTTATTTATAGTTAAAAAAGATTTAAAAGCATTTTCAACAGCGGCAGTAATTAATCCGCTTTTTATATATCTTTTATTTACAAAAATGCTTTGATTGTTTCTGCTTCCCCTACTAAGTTCTGCATTTCCTATATACCCATAGACAGATATAATATCACTATGACTTTCGAAATAATTTACATTTTCTAAAGTTTTTTTACCATAAATAACCCGTATAACATCTTCTAAATTTCCAGAACCATAGGTATTTAAAACTGTTCTATCATTATTTATAAGTTTAAAGGCTATATTGGGATTGGCTAGGGAAAGCCGTTGTATAATATCCGATATAAGAGAACTTTCCCTAGAAGGTGATTTTAAAAACTTTAATCTAGCAGGTACGTTATAAAAAAGGTCAGTAACTTTTATAGTAGTACCTGTATTCATTCCTATATCATTAAAGGATATAAAATTACCACCCTCCATGTATATTTCCTTACCTATATCTTTACTTGAAGGCTTAGATTTTAAGTGAATTTTAGAGATGGAGGCTATACTTGGCAGAGCCTCACCTCTAAATCCCATAGTGTTTAAAGAAAAAATATCTTCTATATTTGAAATTTTACTAGTAGCATGAGGTAAAAAAGCTTTTTCTATGTCATCTGCATAAATTCCAATACCGTCATCTGAAACTTTTATAAGATCCTGTCCCCCATTTTTAACTTCCACTGTAATATTTTTAGCTTCAGCATCTATGCTATTTTCAACCAATTCTTTTACTACAGAAAAAGGTCTTTCCACCACTTCTCCAGCGGCTATTTTATTAAATGTAAATTCATCTAATATATTTATTCTCTTCAAAATATTTCACCCTACTTTTTTTCAATAGACTTAGCTTTATTAATTAAATCATATAGCTTATTAAATCCTTCCATAGGATTTAAATTTAATATATCAATTGAAGAAATTTCTTTAATTAAGTTTTCTTTTTCAATTTGAGTAAAGCTAATTTGAAAATCATTGTGTTCTAATAATTGATCCATTGCTATTTCTTTTTTAGTTTCTTCTTTAACAGTTTTTTTACTCTCTTTTATATCATTAATTTCTATTTTATTATCCTTATTTTTTTCTATACTTTCAAGAATTCCTTTGGCTCTCATTATTACATCCTCTGGAAGTCCAGCAAGTTTTGCAACTTCTATACCATAGGATTGATCTGCTCCGCCTTTTATAATCTTTCTTAAAAATACAATATCTTTATCTACTTCTTTTACTGATACAGAGTAATTTTTTACTCCCTTGATTTTATTTTCTAATTGAATTAATTCATGATAATGGGTAGCAAAAAGAGTTTTTGATCTTAATTTTTTATTATTACAAATATACTCGATAACAGCCCAAGCTATACTTAATCCATCAAAAGTGCTAGTTCCCCTACCCACTTCATCTAAAATAATTAAGCTTTTAGATGTAGCATTTTTAAGTATATTAGAAACTTCCCACATTTCTACCATAAAGGTACTTTTACCTGCAGATAGGTCATCGGAGGCCCCTATTCTTGTAAATATTTTATCACAAAGGGATATGGAAGCTTCCCTTGCAGGAACAAAACTACCTATTTGAGCCATTATAGTAATTAAAGCTACTTGTCTCATATATGTAGACTTTCCTGCCATGTTAGGCCCTGTAATTAATAGCATTTGATTATCTTCAGTATCCATAGTTGTATCATTGGCTACAAAGCTACCCGTAGGAATCATTTTTTCTACTACTGGATGTCTTCCATCTTTAATGATTATGCTATCCCCTTCTACTATTTTGGGCTTTGAATAATTATTTTCTAAGGCCACTGTAGCTAAGGAACTTAAACAATCTAAAATAGCCACTATATTTGCAGAAGACTTCATTCTGTCTATTTCTTTTTCTATAGAATTTCTTATACTTACAAACACTTCATATTCAAGATTAATTAATTTTTCTTCCGCTCCTAAAATCTTATCTTCCATTTCTTTTAATTCAGGAGTTATATATCTTTCAGAATTTGATAATGTTTGTTTTCTTATATATCTTCCCTCAGGTACAGAGGATAAATTGGATTTTGTAACTTCGATAAAATATCCGAAGACTTTATTATATCCAACTTTAAGAGATTTTATTCCAGTAAATTCCCTTTCGCTATTTTCAAGATTTGCAATCCACTCTTTACCATGAGATTTTGCCATTCTAAGTTCATCTATGTCGTTATTAAAACCATTTTTTATAAGATTACCATCCTTTATTGTAATAGATGGATTATCCATTATAGATTTTTCTAATAGATCATAAATATCCCTTAACTCATCTAAATTTAAAAACATATCTTTAAATAAATCTGATTCTAATTTGGACAGTATATTTTTTACATAAGGTAATTTTTCTATAGAATTTTTTAATGAAAGGAGTTCTTTTGCATTTACATTTTTAGAAGAGATTTTACCAACTATTCTTTGTATATCGTAAATATCCCTTAAAACATCTTTTAAGTCCTGGTGTAATGATATATTTAATACCAATTCTTCTACGGCATTTAGCCTTTTATCAATTTTTTCTTTATTTATCAAGGGTTGTTCTATCCAATTTCTTAAAAGCCTTGCTCCCATAGCGGTACTACATTTATCTAATACCCACAAAAGAGATCCTTTTCTAGATTTATCCCTAATAGTTTCTGTAATTTCTAAATTTCTTCTAGAGTTTATATCCATAGATAAATAATCTACTATATTGTAATGTTTAAAAAAGTTTATATGTCCAAGGGACATTTTCTGAGTTTCAAATATGTATTTTAAAAGTCCATTACCACACTTTATTAAAACTGAGGAATATTCTTTTTTATTAAAATTAGAAAATTGTTCTTCTAATAGGTTATTATCCTGAAAACAATCCTTTTCTAAATTAGTAATAGATATACTAAAACGGTTCTCTATTTCTTTTAAAATATTATTGGATATATCCTCATTTACTAATAATTCACTAGGGTCAAATTTTGAAATTTCATCTAATATAACGGATTCATCTAAACAATGATCTGTGGCAAAAAAGTCCCCAGTGGATATATCACAAAAGCACATAGCCATGGAATCATTTTCTGTATACAGACTCATTATATAGTTATTTTTAGTTTCATTTAAAAAATTACTATCTGAATAAGTACCAGGTGTAACTATCTTTACAATATCTCTTTTAACTATTCCTTTAGCTAAGGATGGGTCTTCTAACTGTTCGCATATAGCTATTTTGTATCCTTTAGATACTAATCTATTTATATAGCTAGAAGCTGAATGATATGGTATACCACACATAGGAGCCCTTTTAGAAAGACCACAGTCTCGTCCTGTTAATACTAATTCTAATTCTTTAGATGCAGTTTCAGCATCTTCAAAAAACATTTCATAAAAGTCACCTAATCTAAAAAATAATATACAGTCTTTACATCGTTCTTTTACCTCTAAGTATTGTTGCATCATTGGTGTAAGTTTCAAAATTGTCACCTCCTAAAATATGTTGCAAAAAAAGCCCTTTAAAAGAGCTTTTTTATAAAGTTTAATTATACTTCTTCTCCATCAAGGGAAAATGATAGAGTTTTAGTTATTTTAACATCAACTATCTTACCTATATTATCTTTGTTTCCAGTAAAGTTTACAAGTTTTCCTGTATCTGTTCTACCAGTTAATCTATTTTTATCGTTTTTACTTTCGCCTTCTACTAGCACCTTAACTATTTTATCTTGATATTTTTTATTATTCTTTTCACAACTTTCATTAACTATTTTAACCAGTTTTTCAAATCTTTCATGTTTTACATCTTCAGGAACTTGCTCATCCATATCGTATGCAGGGGTTCCTTTTCTTTTTGAATATAAGAATGTAAAAGCGGAATCATATTCTACTTCTTTTACAAGTTCTAAAGTTTCATTAAAATCTTCTTCTGTTTCACCAGGAAATCCTACAATAATATCTGTTGTAATTGCCACGTTAGGTATTTCTTCTTTTATTTTATTAACTAGTTTTAAATAGTCTTCTCTGCTGTAGGATCTATTCATTTTCTTTAAAATCCTACTAGAGCCAGATTGAACTGGTAGGTGTATATGATTGCATAATTTATCACATTCTTTAATGGCATAAATTACATCCTCTGTTAAATCCTTTGGATGAGAAGTCATAAATCTAACTCGTTCAATACCTTCTATGTCATTAACAATCCTTAAAAGTTCTGCAAAACTTACCTTAGGATCTAAATCTTTTCCATAGGAATTTACATTTTGACCTAATAAGGTTATTTCCTTATAGCCACTTTTTACAAGCTCTTTTATTTCTTTTACTATATCAGAAACTTCTCTACTTCTTTCTCTACCCCTTACATATGGAACTATACAATATGTACAAAAATTGTTGCATCCATACATTATAGTTACAAAGGCTTTAGTAGAACTCTTTCTATCTACAGGAATTCCTTCTACTATTTCTTCTTCTTTATCCCATACTTCAATTATAGATTTTCCCTCTTGTTTTGTTCTATTTAAGTACTCTGGGAATTTATATGAGTTGTGGGTTCCAAATATTATATCTACAAAAGGATATTTTTTTATTATATCTTCAGCCATACCCTCTTGCTGCATCATACAACCGCAAACAGCAATTATAAGATCAGGATTTTTTGCTTTTAATCCTTTTAATATGCCTAAATTACCGTATACTTTAAGTTCTGCATTTTCTCTTACACAACAAGTATTAAATATTATAATATCCGCTTTATTTCTATCCTCTGTATTTTCATATCCCATATTTTTTAACATACCAGATAGTTTTTCGGAGTCCTCTTCATTCATCTGACAACCCCAAGTTTCTATATAAAATTCACCTTTTTTATTCATATTATTTGTTCACCTCATTAGTATAATTTAGTCCTACATTAGTATAACAGTCTATATTATACTATATTTTTATTTATTTAGCCATTTACATTATATTATAAATTAAAAAAATAAAAGTTTCATTGAAATTATTATTTCTTTGAAACTTTTATTTTAACCAATTAATATTTATAGCTTAAATTTTTTAACGGAGTTACTTAATTCTTCTATTTTATTATCTAAAGAGGATATATCTTGTATCATTTCATCTATAATAGCTGTGTGGTTTTGTATGGATGCAGTTATTTCCTCTGTGGCCGAAGCGGATTGTTGAGAAATTTCATTTACATCTTCTATAATAGTTTTAATATTTTCCTTGCTTGAATTTATATCATTTATTTGAACTAGTAATTCTCCTATTTTATCCATATCCTCTTTTAGATTTTGTTGAATTGATGAAAATGAATTTAACACTTCTTCGCTAATTTTTTTCCTGAATTGCTCTATTTGTAAAGAATCTTTTTTTATCTCCTCAAATTTAGCAGCTTCTTTTAGTAGCTTTTCAATACTAGAACTTATCATATCAGCGGTTTTAGCGGATTCAGAGGCTAAACTTTTAACTTCATTAGCTACTACTGCAAATCCTTTTCCGTATTCCCCAGCTCTAGCAGCCTCAATAGATGCATTTAAAGCTAAAAGATTAGTTTGCTCAGATATTCCTACTATTTCACTAGTCATGCCACTTATAGCAGCAACACTTTCATTAAAATTTTCTATAACATTATATATGGTTTCAAATAGTCTATATTTTTTTCAAAACCTTGATTATTAGATTTTATATTATCACTTAAATTTTTTAAATTTCCATTAGCTATTTCAGATAGATTTTTAGTAGTTTTTCCATCAGGATTGTAATCCTTATTGAAGTGGACTACTATATTGTTTTCACTATCTAATAAAAATCCATAGGATTTTTCAGATACTTTTGCTTTTTTAACTTCATTTGTAATGGAGTCAAAAGTTATATCTGCTGCTAGAACACATATAACCTTATTATTATCTATAATTGGATAGGATATTGTTCCTACTATTTTTTCAAAGGCAGGATCAAAATATGGATTTGAAAAAAATACTTGCTTTTTATTTATTGCTTCTTTGTACCAATCCCTTTCTCTAAAGTCTAAATCTTTATCTGGTACCCAACCAGCTCCTGATACCATTTTATTGTTAGGAAATAATACATATATATCCGAAGAAGTACTTTCCTTATCTTTTAATTGAAATGCCAAGTACTGTTGTAGTTTATTGTAGTCATAAATTTTAAAATGATTAATGTTTTTAGCTATTTCTATAAGATTACTACTTTCAATTCCCAACCATTTATCGAATTCTTCTGAATATTTTTTAGTTGTTTCTACACTTTTACCTTTAAACTCTTCATGCAGAGAAGAATAGGATATTTTGTAACTTATGGTCAACAGTATTATCATACATAACATAGATATAAAAGTTACAAAGTAAATCATTTTTGCTTTTAACCCCTTCATAGTCAATCCCCCTGATTTCCAATTTATTTAAAATTCAAATTAATATGTTTATTTAATAATAATCAAATTTTCAATAAAAAGCAACATAATATACATAAAATTATATATATTTCTTTTAAATTACAAAAACTCAAACCACTGTATAGTCTATTTTAATATACAATGGTTCTTTAAAATTATATATATTAATAGTAAAATTAAATGCAAGAATAAAAGTTTGAATCTTTTAAGATTATGAAATATAATATATGAATATATTTAAAATTCGTATATAGAGGTTGTTTAGTTAAAACTTGAGGGAGGTAATATTATGTTAGGAGTTTCAAAGAGAATAGAGGAACTTAGATTTTCAGAAATAAGGAAATTTATTCCTTACTCTGATGAAGCAAAAGCTAAAGGAATTCATGTTCACCATTTGAACATAGGTCAACCGGATATTAAAACACCAGAGGAATTTGTTAATGCAATCAAAAATTTTGATGATAAAATTATAAAATATGAAAATTCCCAGGGAAATAAGGACTTAATAAATGCCTTTGTAAAATATTATAAAAGTATAAATATAGATTTAGATAAAGAAGACGTATATGTAACTAATGGAGGTAGTGAAGGGATTTTATATGCCCTATTAACCATATGTGATGCTGGTGATAGTGTTATAGTTCCAGAGCCTTATTATACCAACTATAATACAATGGCTAGAATGGCAGGAGTAGAAATAATATCCTTTAGAACTTATAGAGAAGATGGATTTAGAATAAAAAATAAAGAAGAAATTTTAAATTCTATAAAAGATAATACAAAAGCTATAATGATTACAAATCCTAGTAATCCAACTGGAGTTGTTTATACTAAAGAGGAAATTAGGATGATTTCTGATATAGCAAAGGAAAAGGATCTATTTATAATATCTGATGAAGTTTACAGGGAATTTGTATATGACGGTCTTGAATTTACATCTTTTATGGATATGAAGGATATATTAGATAGAGTAATTATAATAGATAGTATATCTAAAAGATATAGTGCCTGTGGAGCAAGAATTGGGGCTTTAATATGTAAAAATAGAAAGGTTACAGAAAACTTTATGAAAATGTGCCAAGCTAGGCTTAGTGTTTCTTCTCTTGATCAAATAGGAGCTGCTAATTTAATAAATGTTCCTAAAAGCTATATAGAAGAAGTAAGAATTGAATATGAAAAAAGAAGAAATATACTATACGAAGGACTTTGCGACATACCAGGTGTTCACTGCGAAAAGCCTTCTGGAGCCTTTTATATTATAGCAAAGCTTCCTGTGGACAATTCAGATGAGTTCACAAAGTGGATGCTAACAGATTTTCAATACAATAATAAGACTGTTATGGTTACCCCAGCGGAAGGATTTTATACTACAGAGGGATTAGGTAGAGATGAAGTTAGATTATCCTATTGCATTAATTCAGAAGACCTAAAAGAAGCTATGATAATACTAAAAAAAGCATTGGAAGAATATAATAAATAAAGACATAACCAGGAACATTTTATTCCTGGTTATGTCTTTATTTCCATGGTATAAACTTTTCTATTAAATTTAAATCCGCATTCTTTATATAAGTTTAAGGCCACTGTATTCATTGAATCTACTGTTATAAAAGCCTCTTTATAATTGAGTTTATTTATTATATTTAATAAATAACATACTAAAGCTTTTCCAATGCCTCTACCTCTGTATTCCTTTAATACACCCACATTGACTATAACAGGTATATCGCTTATTAATATTATTTGACCATATCCTATATATTTATTACCATCCATAACAAATATGGCCCCTTCCGGTAAATAGTAATTTTGTTTTTCATCTAAGATTATATCATCTATAGTTAAAGGTTCTCTTGTTTTAGTTTTAAAAACTTCATTTTGTATGTGACATCTTATAGCCTCTTCTTTATTTTGTTTTAGTTTTTTAAAATAAATTCCTTTAGAATTTATTAAATTTCTAGAAATCAAAGGCATGAAATCTTCTAATTCCAAATCCATTTCTATAGTACATTTATCTATATTAAAGCCTGATCTTTTTAATATATCTATATTAAAGCCATTATCTTCACATATATATTTAAAAACAGAATCTTTTTTAAGATGATTTAAAAGCGTAGATATATATTGTGCTTTCATATATTGTTTTTTAAAATTTAGAGAGTTTATTAAATAATAAGAAGTTTTTTTACTATACCATAAATACCCATAACATTCTTTTAAATCCCTTAATAACAATACTCTTTTTCTTAATAGCATTTTATCAAAAAAACTGCTATTTTCATAGGCAAATAAAAAGTCACCATTTAAAGTATTAAATGACAACCTGGTATTATTTAAAATTTTCAAATGAAATAAATTGTCTTTATTTAAATTAGTTATACTCAACATAGCATTCCTCATTGTAATTAATTAATTAATCCATAATTAGTATAATTCTTTTAATAAGAACCGTCAACGCTTAGTTAATGAACAAAGAATAATGAATAATGAACAATTACGGATATTTTTCTCCATTATCATTCCGAAAAATCCACCTAAATTATTCATTGTTCATTGTTAGTTGTTCATTGAGCTAAGTATTCTATATAGTCTTTGATAAATTTTTGTTGTGGAGAATCAAATTGTATTAATTTATTTAATTTTTTTATATATTTTTTCTCGCTCCAATGTTTCTTTTTTATATATCTTTGTTTGCCTAATTTCCAAAACTTATGAGGGAATACTATTATACATAGCATAGCCTCTAAGTGACTGTGACTTAAAGGATTTACAGAACTATAGGCCTCTATTAGTTCCTTTGCTTTGTTAAAATCCCATCCATATTCCTTTTTAAACATAAGTCTTCTTATAACCTTACCTAAATCATTTATATGAAGGTCTATCTTTATACTATCCAAATCAATTAAATAATAATCATTACCTTTTTTTATTATATTTTGATAGTAAATACTGTCATGACATATACTTTTTTTACTATTAGCATTTTTAGATAAGGAATAATAATCTGATGAATTTAATAAATTCATAGAAGCAATACCAATATTATAAAAATCATCAATAACAGAATTGTAAAGGCTATCGAAATTTGTAACTTGCCTTTTATTTTCAATTATATACTTAAAATATTGTAATTCATTTAATTTATTTGAAAAGATCTTAGGCCAATTTTTTAGATTATTTCTTAATTTTAATTTTGAGCCGTCAATTTTAAGAGTGGTTATATGAAAATTAGCTAATAATTTCATGCATTTACGTGCCTCTTCTATGTCATTTAGATCACATTCATGACCATTTATCCATTCAGTAACATAATAATAGGATTTATTATGCTTTACAAATAAATGTCCCTTAGAAGTCTTAAGATATTTTGCAGTGTAAGGAAAACCATGTTTATTTAATTCTTCTACTAAAATGCTTCCATTTATAGGTTTTTTCCTGCTTTTTCGAATTTGTTTTAAACAAATGTTGCCAATATCAGTTTTTACTTTATAAACACTCCTAACTCTTTTTACATCTAAAACCTGTAATTTATAATTTTTTAGTATCTTTTTTATAAAATTCTTTTCTTTTTTCGTAATTCTACTTTCATCATTTAAGAGTTTTCTATCTCCCATAAGAATACCTCCCAATACTATCTAATAGATTATATTACTTATGGGATAAATTATTACAAAAATAAAAGGTCATCCTATATTGATGGCCTTTTATTAGCTATTCATTAGAAGCTTTTACTGACACTGGTTGTTCAAAAACTCCTCTTTTAACTTCTGTAGCAGTTATATTTTTGGCATTTAATTTTTCACCCATGTAATTGCAAGCATCCCAAGGATTTACTCTATCTCCACAAGTAAATACATCTACAGCGGCATATCCAAGTTCTGGCCAAGTGTGTATAGTTAAATGGGATTCAGAAATAATTACAACTCCACTTACTCCTTGGGGACTAAATTTATGGAAGGCAACCTCTCTTACTTCTGCACCAGCTTTTAAAGCGGATTCTACCATTATTCTTTCAATATATTCTTTATCATTAAGTATAGATTCATCGCAGCCATAAATTTCTGATAAAATATGACGTCCTAAATTGTTCATTTCCCTTACCTCCCTATTAATAATTGTCAAATAAATTTTATCAAATTTACTGGAAAAGTCAATATATTTACTTAGATTTTAAGAAAAATTGATAAAAACTATATATACATAGCGTTTACTTGCAAATTCTTTGTTATACAGACCTAATCTCCATTTAGTATTTGTTAATATACTAACTAAAGTAAAAAAATGCGTGTATTATTTTTATAATACACGCATTTTAAAATAATTATACTCATTATATTAAATATCATTTACTTCCTTAATACTTAATCCTATTTTCCTTTTTTCACCATCTACTTCTACAATTTTAGCTTTAACTTGTTGTCCTATAGATAATTCATCTTCAACTTTATCAATTCTTTTATGGCTAATTTGTGAAATATGGATAAGGCCATCTACACCAGGTTCAAGTTCTACAAAAGCACCAAAAGAAGCAAATCTTACTACAGTTCCAAGTACAATGTTTCCAACAGGATATTTTACATCTACATTTTTCCATGGATCTTCAGTTAAATCTTTAATACTTAAAGCAAGTTTTCTATTTTCTTTATCTATATCTTTTATATAAACTTTAATTTTATCTCCTACTTTTAGCATATCTGAAGGTTTTTCCACTCTTCCCCAGGATATTTCAGATACATGTAAAAGACCATCTACTCCATCTATGTTAACAAAGGCACCAAAGTTTGTTAGTCTTCTTACTTCGCCTTCTTTAACAGTGTCCTTTTCTAAAGAAGCCCAAGTTTCTTCTTCAATTTTTAACTGTCCTTCTTTTAGTAAGTCTCTTCTAGAACCTACTATTCTAGTATTATTTCTACCTTCTTCAAATTCTATTATATTTACAGTTAGTTCCTGTCCCTTATATACACTTAAATCATTTACATGTCTTAATTCCACATGAGATGCAGGTATAAATACTCTTATTATATTTTTGTATATAGAAATTAAACCACCATTAACATCTTCTTTTACTTTTACAACAACTTTTTCTTTGTTTTCAAAAGCTTCCTTTAACTCAATGTAAGCTTTTTCTCTATTTAATTCAATTACAGATATAACTGGAGGTTTATTTTCAGAACCTAATTTTATAATTTTTCCCTTTATTATATCTCCTTTTTTAATAAAGTTATTTATGTCCTCATCACTTTCTTTTGTTATTTCTGATAGAGGAAGTATTGCGTCTGATTTATAACCTATATTAACGTAGGCTTCACTATTACTTACAATAGATACTACCTCTCCTTCAACCTCTTGACCTATAGATATTTGAATATCATTATTATTCATATACTCTAATTGTTCATTTAAATCCTTATTACTCATTTTAAAAATGGCCTCCTTTATAATCCAATCTGGTGTTGAAGCACCTGCAGTAACACCAATTTTATAATATTTATTTGATATATAATCAGGTAATTCACCTGCATTTTCCACGTGGATTGTGTTAACACAGTTTGTTTTACAAATTTCATATAATTTAGTGGTGTTAGAGCTACTTTTACTTCCTATTACTACCATAAAATCTACTTCTTTAGATAATTCTTTGGCCGAAAGTTGTCTTACTTCTGTTGCATTGCATATGGTATTAAAAGCAATAATTTCTCTGCATTCATTTACCACTTTGCTTAAAACACTAACCCAGTGTTCTTTTTTTTCAGTGGTTTGAGATACAACACATATTTTAGCGGGAAGGTTTTCTATTTCTTCTGCATTTTTACATATTATAGCAGAATTATTGCACCATCCATTTATACCTATAACCTCAGGATGATTTTTATCTCCTACTATTAATATTGAATATCCTTTTTCATAATATTTTTGTACTTTTTTTTGAATGTTAGAAACATATGGACAAGTAGCATCTATAATATTTAATTTTTTTTCTTTAAGTTTTTCTATGGTTTCTAAAGTTACGCCATGGGATCTTAAAATTATTATATCCCCTTCTTTTAGTGTATTTATATTTTCGTAGTCTATAGGATATATATTTTGTTTTTTCAAAAAATTTACCACATCATTATTGTGAATTAAGGGTCCTAAAGTATATATTTTTTTATCAGTATATTTATCTTTTAATTTTAAACAAGTATCCACAGCTCTTTTTACGCCATAACAAAACCCAGATTTTTTTGCAAGAATTATACTCATTTTATGAATCTTTCCTTCTTTTTATTATTGTGTTTTGTATTAAATTACTTATTTCATCTACCACTTCTTCTATAGTGTAGTTTGTAGTGTCAATTTCTATTGCATCTTTTGCCTTTTTTAAAGGAGAAGTTTTTCTATTAGAGTCAATATAATCTCTTTTTATTATTTCTTCTAAAATGTCTTTATATTCTATTTGTTGATTTTTTTCTTTTAATTCCTTATACCTTCTGTCAGCCCTAATTTCTGGAGTAGCTGTTAGGAAAAATTTAAATGGAGCATTGGGCATTACTACAGTGCCTATATCTCTCCCATCCATTACTACTTCGTATTCAGAAGCTAAATCTTTTTGAAGTTTAACTAAAAGGGTTCTTACCTCTGGAATTGATGCATATAAAGAAACATTACCACTTACATTAGGATCTCTTATTTCAGCACTTAAATCCTCTCCATTTACTATTATTTTACCATTTTCAAAATACATAGAAATAGAGTTTATTAAATTACATAATCCTTCTACATTAGAAGGGGGTATATTTCTAATTTGAGCCAAATAAGTTATAGCTCTATACATAGCACCTGTGTCTATATACATTAAATCAAATTTTTTTGCTACTAATTTTGCAATAGTACTTTTACCAGCTCCAGCAGGTCCATCAATTGCTACAAGTACTTTCAACATAGATACTTCCTTTCTTTTTAAATATAATGTTTATATTCTGTATAAAATACAAAAATCCTCTATTTTTCGAGTAAATCATTTCTTAATTTTTTAGCTTCACCTAGATAAACATATTTTACATTAGGATTATATCCATTTAATAATATAAGAACTCTTATACACAAATTTAGAGAGTTTTCTACTTCCATTTCATTAAAATGCATTATTCCAATTTTATTTAAATTATATTTTTCTCTAATAAATTTACCAGGATAAGCTTTATCTATATCCTTTGTGCAGGAAAATATAATGGATACTATATCATTTTTATCTATTTTATTTTCTCTAAAAATATTCTCAAATAGCTCAAGGGTTTTATCCTTTATATCCTTTACTGAATTTTTTTCTATAGATATGGCCCCTCTTATAGCATACATTATTTATCACCTACCATTGTTCCTGCAAGATATCCTGTAGAAAAAGCTATTTGTATATTAAATCCTCCAGTATATCCATCTACATCTATTACTTCGCCTGCAAAATGTAAATTAGGTATAATTTTAGATTGCATATTAGAAGGATTTATTTCATCTACATTTATACCACCAGAAGTTACTATAGCTTCTTTTATAGGTCTAAAACCTTTTATTTTCATTTTTAAATTTTGTATTAAGCTACAAAGATTTCTTCTTTCTTCTTTAGTTATGGAATTTACTTTTTTATCTTCTGGAATATTAGATAATTTTATTATAGTATCTATTAATTTTTTAGGCAGTAAGTCATTTAAGGAATTTTTAAAATCCTTATTTATGTACTTATTAAAGTCCTTTTGAATTCTTTTGTCTAATTCTTCAAAGGTTAAAGCAGGTTTTAAATTTAAAACTGCATATTGATCTTCATTTTCTTTAACATATCTACTGGAACTTAATACTATGGGACCAGATATTCCAAAATGGGTAAATAGCATTTCTCCAAAATCTTTATATACTTCTTTAGATTTACTGTTTATTATTTTTAACTCTACATTTTTTAAAGAAAGTCCCTGTAAATTTTTAACCCATGGATCTTCTATTTCTAAAGGAACTAATGCAGGCTTTATATTTGATATTTTATGGCCTACTTTTGAAGCAAATTTATATCCATCACCTGTAGAACCAGTTTGAGGATAAGATGCTCCTCCTGTAGCTATAATAAAATAGTCTCCTTCAATTTCTAATCCATTTTGTAGTATTACAGAATGGATTAGATTATTTTTAACTTTAATATCCCTTACTGGGCTATTAAGCATTATTTTAACGCCTTTATCTTCTAGTTCTTTTTCTAAAGCTTTTATTATATCAGAAGATTTATCAGATTTAGGAAATACTCTATCCCCTCTTTCTGTTTTTAAAGGTGTATTTCTACTATTAAAAAATTCTATAGTGTTTTCATTAGTAAAAGTGTATAAAGAACTATACAAAAATTCTGGGTTACCAGGAATATAATCAAAAAAATCGCTTATATCCTTTTTATTAGTAACATTACATCTTCCCTTTCCTGTTATAAAAAGTTTTTTACCTAATTTTTCATTTCTTTCTATTAAAAAAACCTTATATTTATCAGCAGCAGTTATAGCTGCCATCATACCAGCAGGACCTCCACCGATAACTATTACCTTTTTCATATTTTTATTACCTCCTAAAATAGAAGAAACGAACCCTAGAGGTTCGTTTAATTTAATCCCTTCTTCTCTCTTTATAAGAGTATACCTCATATTCTTCCCAAATGTTTTCTAATTTAGCGAAAGTAGAAGAAATTTTATCTTTTTCTCTTAATCCTACTGCAATTATTAATGCATTTACCACACTTAGAGGAGCTACTAATGAATCTACAAAGGAAGCCATATTACTTTGGGCTATTAATGTATAGTTAGCTCTAGCGGCTAGAGGAGATAAAAGGCTATCTGTAATAGCTACAACTGTAGCTTCATTGCTTTGTGCATAATCTAGGGCTTCTATAGTTCGTGCAGCATATCTTGGAAAGCCTATGCCTATTACTAAATCCCCTTTAGACACATTCATCATTTGTTCAAAAATATCACTTACGCCATAGCTTATAACTTTTGCGTTATCTAATATTAAATTAAGATAAAATCCTAAAAATTCTGCTATAGGCATAGAACTTCTAAGACCTACTATATATATGCGTTTTGCACTAAATATACTATCTACTACATCATCAAAGGTTTTGTGATTTATTTTTTCTAAAGTGTATCTTATATTTTCCATATCGGATTTTAACACGCTTTTAAGAGTAGATTCTTGATCTATAAAGTCATTTGAAAGTTCTATACGCTGAACAGTTGTCAGTTTATTTTTTATAAGTTCTTGTAAAGCTTTTTGCAATTTAGGATATCCACTAAATCCGAGTTCATTAGCAAATCTTACTACAGTAGATTCACTTACACCCACACTAGAACCTAATTTAGCAGCGGTTAAAAAAGCTGCTTTATCGTAATGCTTTAGTATATATTCTGCAATTAACTTTTGACCTTTGCTCAATCTTGGGAATTTTATTTGAATGGTTTTTATTAAATCTTGATTTTCACCCTCCACTTTAATCAATCCTTTCCTATGTTTCCGGAATAATGCAATATTTATTTCATTTTATCATCTATTGAATATATTATCAACACCACATTCATAAAATAAAATAGCTGTATGCAAGCTATTTTATTTTATGAATAATGAACAAATAACAATGAATAATGAACAATTAAGGTTATTTTTCTCCATTTTGCTAGATTTTACAATTGACAGAGGACAGTTCATTTGACATTTGACATTTGACAGAGGACAATGAGGGATGATTTTCCTCCTTATGTCAGAAAATCTTTAATCTTATTAGTTAGAATTGAAAATGGAGAATGGAAAGTGGAGAATGATTGACAACTTTTCTCCATTAACATTACGAAAAGTTTTTAATTTTATAAGATCTTTGGGTTTAGTTAAAACTAAACCTTTATATATTAGATAAATCTAAGATATCTTCGATGTTCAGCTTTGCTGAACGAGTTTTTTATGCTACAACTATCTTTAACAAATAAAATTAAATTAAAACTTTTCTGAGTGTAACGAAGAAAAGTGTCCTTCACTGTCCTATGTCAATTGTCCTATGTCCTCTGAAACAAGCGATGTTCAGCGAAGTGAAGGACCCACAAAATAAGATTAAAATTTTTCAGAGCAAAGCGAAGAAAAATATCCTTCATTATTCACTGTTCATTATTAGTTATTCCTATTTTACGAATCATTCTTCTTTATATATTGTAATTACATGATTATTGTTTTCTTCACTTAATCCAAAAATTAAATCAGTTTCTCCTAGATTTTTATTTAAATAATCAACTACCTTATACATATCTTCATAGTACTCAAATTCTTTTGAAGCTAATATAGTTAATCCTTTTTTTTCGTTCATATAAAAACCTCCTAAAACACTTTTATTTAATTATTAAATTTATCTATTTCAGCCTGAGTGAGATATCTCCAATTTCCTATAGGCAAATCTCCTAATTCTATATGTGCTATGGAAATTCTTTTTAATTTTATTACTGGGTGATTTATTTTTTCACACATCTTTCTTACTTGTCTATTTCTTCCTTCTATTATGGATATTTTAACTTTTGCATTGCCATTTTGTATTGAAAGAATTTCTATTTTTGATGGTGAAGTTAGATAATCATCAATTACTAGACCTTTTTTAAAATTATGTAATTCATGGCTGGTGGGAATTCCTTTAATAGTTGCAACATAGACCTTTTCTTTTTCTTGGCTGGGATGTATAACTTTATTATAAAAATCACCATCATTTGTAAGCAATATTAATCCTGAAGTATCATAGTCTAATCTACCTATTGGATATATTCTCTCTTTTACATCTACAAGATCTAATATGGTTTTACGTCCCCTGTCATCTTTTACTGAGGAAATATATCCAGTGGGTTTATTTAAAGCTATATATTTTTTATTTTCTTCTTTTTTTATTATTTTATTATCAACAGTAACAATATCTTTTTCAGGATTTACTTTAATGCCTAGTTCCTTTACTAAATCTCCATTTATTTTTACCCTTCCTTGTAATATTATATCTTCACATTTCCTTCTTGAATCTACACCACAGCTAGCCATATACTTTTGAAGTCTTTCCAATTTTTATACACTCCTTTTATTAAAGTTTAACCTAATGTTATGTCCATTATCATCATTATTATAAATCCTATTATTAGACCATATGTAGCTATTCTTTCAAATCCATGTCTATGAGTTTCTGGTATGATTTCATCACTGATTACAAATAACATAGCCCCACCTGCAAAGGCTAATATAAATGGCAGTACAGGTTCTGCAATTTGTACTAATGTTATACCTATAATTCCACCTATTGGCTCTACTAAACCTGTTAATAAAGCTATTAGAAAAGCTTTTTTAGCAGGATAATTTTCTCTTACAAGGGCTAAAGCTACGGCTAATCCTTCTGGCATATTTTGAAGTCCTATACCAATGGCTAAGGATATTCCATCAGCTATATTACCACTTCCAAAGCCAACACCTACAGCTAATCCTTCTGGAAAATTGTGAATAGTTATTGCCAATATAAATAACCATACTTTTGAAAGAGATGACGATACACCTTCTTTTCTATTTGAAAATAAAATATGTTCATGGGGAGCATATTTATCTATTACATCTATAAGTACTGCGCCTAAAAATATTCCTAAAGCAGTAATAAGTACTGCATTTATACCTCCACCACCATATTCTATAGAAGGTATTATAAGACTAAAGCAAGTAGCTGCTAACATAACGCCTGCTGCAAATCCAAGCATACCGTCTAAGTATTTATGAGATACTTTTTTAGTGAAAAATACTGGTATTGAGCCAACAGCTGTAGCCATTCCAGCAGCTAAACTTCCCAAAAATCCTATGAATATTATATTATCCATTTTAAACCCTCCTTAAACAATAATAGAGAGGTAGAAATACCTCTCTATTATAATATTTGCAATTTTAGAGTATTTCTTTACTCTACATCTTGAATAGTAATTTTCCTTGTATGTTTTGTATGACTCCATTCTTTATTATTTTTATTTAGTATACCCTGTACAGTAATAGGAATCCAGGTTAATGTATAAAAACCATATAGTAAATACCATATAAATAGGGTTATGTAATGTTTTTTATTAAAAATGAATAATATTAATACAAATAAAGAAAAATATAAAATACTTCCTAATACTACTTCAAATAATTTTGGATTGTTACCAAATATTATTTCATTAAAGAAAATGTTAAGTGAATAGATAGAAAATACAAAAAACATCTTCTTATGAAGTTTCTCTTCTAAAAGCATTATAAAAGGAGTAAATAAAAACTGGAATATACTAAAAACTTTCCATATCCAAGGAGCAAATAAACTATTAATTACAAATATATTTAATCCATTTGCAGAACTATTTTGCATCATAGTTAGTATAGCTGATATAGCAAGTAATAAAGTAAAAAATGGTTGTATAGAATATAGAGCACAGTCAAAGGCCCTAAAGTCCCTATCTTTTATTGCTTTTTTCATAAGTTTTGCGAAAAATCTAGATGATACATCAGCAAACCCCTGCATCCATCTTTTCCTTTGAGACCAGGATTGTTTTAATGTTAATGGTTTTTCATCATAAACTATAGCATTATGGCTCCAACCTACTTTATGACCATTTAAAACTAATTTACAGGTAAACTCTAAATCCTCTGTTAAGCAGGTAGCTCCCCATCCCAATTGTTTTAATATATCCGTTTCCATACAAAATCCCGTACCACCTATTTGATTAGAAAGTCCTAAATTCCATCTTGCTAATTGGAAAAGTCTATTTGCTGTCCAAAAGGATATAGAATAAGACTGAGTAATCCAAGAATCTTCAGGATTTTTGCTATCAATATAGCCTTGTACCACTTTATATCCATCCAATAGTTTAGCATTCATTTCCTTCAAGAAGTTTGCTGAAACTAAATTATCTGCATCAAATACAGCAATAGCATCATATTTTTTTTCCATTTTAAATATCTTGTCAAACATCCATTCTAAGGCATAACCCTTTCCTCTTTTGCTAGGAACATTTCTTTCAAATACATTGACATCTAGTTTCTTGGAAATTTTAGCTGTATCATCTGTACAGTTGTCTGCAATAACGAATATATCATATAAATTATCAGGGTAGTCCAGTTTTTTTAAACTGTCAATTATATGACCTATTACAGTTTCTTCATTATGTGCTGCTACGATTAAAGCAAAAGTTTTTTCTGGTTTTACTAAATTGCCATCTACTTCGTCTTTTTTATGAAGTCCAAAAAGAGATAGTATAAAGTAATACATAGTCATCAAAAAAACTACTATTTGAAAAACTGATGTAGCTAAAAAAACAAAATTGTTCAAAATATCACTTCCACACTTTATTGTATTTTTGATGCCATGTTTTATAATAGCATAATTTTTAATATAGTGCTAATAATTTTTAATGCTTATATATAAATTAAGAATGAATTAAGAAATAATTTATAATTTGTTTATTTTGTATAAATTATTTAAAATTTACCTTCTACATATATATCTTCTAATTTTTTTCTAGTACCAGGATTTTCTTGTTCTCTTAGTGCATCTGTTGCAAGTTCTTCTTTATTACCTAGTTTTCCAATAGCAACTACTGCTATTAGTTCATATTCATCTGGTATATTTAATCGTTCTCTTGCTAAATCCTTTTTAAATCCTCCCATAGCATGAGTTATTAATCCTCTTTTTTCTGCTTCTAAGGATAGATATCCCCAAGCTGTTCCGGCATCAAATTTAGACCAAAAATTATCTCTGCCATCTAAGTCGAATTTTTTCTTAGCTAATATAGATACGAAAGCTGGTGCTCTATCAGCCCAGAGTCTATTGCTATCAACTAATATACTTCTTATTAAATTTAAATCATCTAATTCGTAAGAAAGTATAAATTTCCATGGCTGTTCATTAAAACAAGAAGGAGCATATCTTGCTGCTTCTAACATAGCTAAAATATCTTCTTTTTTTACTTCTTCATTGCTAAAAGCTCTTGGTGACCATCTATTTTTAATTTCATCTATAATATCAAAATTAAATTCCCTTTGCATAAAAATCCCTCTTTCTATATTTTTAATTTATTTTTTTAAGAAATCTATTCTAATATCCTTACTTAATATTTTTTTTGCATATTCTATAGCAGCAAATAATGAATGATCTCTATAATTACCACATTGAATTTCATTTGTAGCTGGAACTTTGGTTGTGTTTATAACTTTTTCTAAAGAATTTTTAAGAGCATCTCTTATTTCTTTTGGTTCTCTATTCCCCCATATAATTAAATAAAAACCAGTTCTACATCCCATAGGTGAAATATCTATTAACCCTTTTAACTCTTCCCTTAAATAAGTAGCTAATAAATGCTCTAATGTATGCATTGCTGCTGTAGGTATTTCTTCTTCATTAGGCTGTACAAGTCTTAAATCAAATTTAGATACAATATCACCTAATTCACCTTTCTCTATAGCTGCCTTTCTAACGTATGGTGCAATTACATTTCTATGATCTAATTCAAAACTCTCTACTTTTTTCATTTACAATTCCTCCTTTGTAGTCATATATATATTATATATTATTTTGGTAATAATTATAAGTATGGTTTACATTTTTATTTTAATACATAATAATTATTATGTAAACAATATTATGTCAGTGAATAACTAATAATGGATAATGAACAATTATAGATAGTTGTTTTTTCTGTAGTTATTCAACTTTACTGAGTATCAAGGTTTTATAAAATTAAAAACTTTTCGAAATGTTAATGGAGAAAAGTTATCCATAATTATTCATTGTTCACTATTAATTGTTCATTAAAAAAACCCCTTTAAAGGGGTTTTTTACTTATCGTATTAAATGTATTGGAGCACTTACTCCTATTGGAATATTAAATTTGTACCAGAATATAAGTAATATTGTCCATCCTACTAAGAATAGAATTGCGTATGGTAACATTGTAGATATTAATGTTCCTATTCCGGCATCCTCATCATATTGCTCTGCAAAAGAAACTATTAATGCAAAGTATGACATAAGAGGTGTAATTATGTTTGTACATGAGTCACCTATTCTATAAGCTGCTTGAGTGAATTCTGGTGAGAATCCTATAGCCATAAACATTGGAACAAATATTGGAGCCATAATAGCCCATTTTGCAGATGCAGAACCCATAAATAAGTTTAAGAATGCTGCAACTAAAACAAAAGATACAATTAAAGGAATACCTGTAAAACCTGTGGATTGTAGAAATTTACCACCGTTATATGATAATATTGTTCCTAAATTAGTATGATTAAAATATGCTACAAATTGAGCAGCAAAGAATACTAATACTAAATATCCTCCCATACCTGACATAGCTTTTCCCATAGCATTTGCAACGTCTTTAGATTTTTTAATTTTACCTATTGAAATACCATATGCAATACCTGGTACTGCAAAGAATATTGCAATTATTGGAACTAATGCATTCATAAATGGAGTTTTTCCTAAAATTTTATGAGTCTCAGGATGTCTTAAAACTCCATTTTGTGGACCTATTAATGCTGCTATAAATAATATAAATACTAAAAAAGCAATTCTAGAAGCTTTAAGAGCTTTTTTCTCTTCAGCATTTAAATCTCCAGTTCCCAAATCTACTTGTACACCTTCATACTTTCCAAGCCTTGGCTCTACAATTTTGTCTGTAACAAAAGTACCAACTATGGTTATTAAAAATGTAGATGCCACCATAAAGTAATAGTTTGCAGTAGGTGTTACTACATAAGATGGATCTACTAATTTAGCAGCCTCTGTAGTAATTCCTCCAAGTAGTGGGTCTGTAGTTCCTATAAGTAAGTTTGCACTAAATCCTCCCGATACACCTGCAAAAGCTGCAGCTATACCTGCAAGAGGATGTCTTCCAAAACTTGCAAATATCATTGCACCTAAAGGTATAAGTACTACGTATCCTGCATCAGATGCAATATTGGACATAACACCTGCAAGAACAATAATTGGAGTTATAAGTTTTTTAGGTGCTCCCATGACACTTCTTCTTAAAATAGCTTGAATAAATCCAGTTTCTTCAGCTAGTCCAACTCCTAGCATAGCTACAAGCACTGTTCCAAGTGGCGCAAAACCTGTAAAGTTTTTCTCCGCACTTTCAAACATATATCTTATTCCTTCAGGAGTTAGTAAACTTACTGCCTTAACATTTGTACGGTTTATTCCACCATTTACTTTGTCTACTAAATCAATTGTAACATTAACACCTGCTTTTGCACATATGTGTGAAATTATGATAATTGCAATACTTAATACAACAAAAATCATAGCTGGGTGAGGCATTTTATTACCTACTCTTTCTACCCAGTCCAAAAAAGATTGAAATACGCCTTTTTTAGTCTTTTTTGCTGGATTTTTTTGTGTTTCCCCCATATTTACTCCTCCTTTTTTTGAAAAATGTACAAAAACTAAGCATGAATTATTTCGAAACGAAATAATTCATGTTCATTTTTTATTAACATTTTAGCATATGGAAGATTTTTATGCAAGAACTTTATTTTTGTATAGTTCAACGTCATTTGTTGTAATTTTTATTGATTTATATAAATATTAATAGTTTTCTAAAAATGTAGATAAATAAATTATTTTATTCAAATTCCAGTCAGTTATTTAATTAAATGGCTTTTCTTTTTATCAATATTTCATATAAAAACAGTGCTAATGCTCCTCCTATTAAGGCTGTTATAAGTTGAGGGAATCCCATCATTATTGCCAATTTGTTTGCTACCTTTTGCGGAATACTTATATTTAATACATATATTAATTTGGTAGAAGATAGAAATAAAAAGAAATACTTGAAAATTGATGATACAATAAAACTTAAATACTTTCTAAAACTTTCTTCTCTTTTATATATTAAAGCAAAGAAAATTATATATATTCCATTTCCTATAGCTATAAAAGGTACAAAAGGTCCCATAGGAGCAGGTAATTGACCTATAACCCAAGCAAGTACTGGTGTTAGTGCTCCTACTAAAACTCCTAAATAAGTACTACAAGTTAATGATGATATTAGTAAAATACAATTTACAATAGATCCTACAAATAATTGACTAATTTGAGGAAAGCTTCTTCCCAGTGCCTGTGCAATTATAGCTAAAGCCAACAATAGAGAAGCTCTTATTAATTTTTTAACATCCTTCATAAAATCGCCCCTTTAATAAATAATAAAATTTAAAATATTTCAGATACTCTATCCAATATTCCATTTAAATAAGCTAATACCACTCCAAAATTTGTAATAGGAATATTTTTTTCTCTAGCCTTATTTAACCTATTAACCATTTGTTTTTTATTTAACATACACCCTCCGCAGTGTATTATGAGTTTATATTTTTCTATGTTCTTAGTAAAATCTCCCCCTGATGAAAAATCTATATTAATTTCTCCTCCTATTTTCTTTTTTAATAGTTTAGGTATTTTTTCTTTAGCAATATCTCCTTTAAGAGGGTGATGAGTACAGGCTTCTGATATTAATATATTATCTCCTGGATTTAAAGAACTAATGCTTTTAGCACCTTCTATTAATAATTTTATATCACCTTTGTACCTAGCCATTAGTATAGAAAAAGAAGTTAATTTTATATCTATTGGTATCATATCTTTTACTTTGTTAAAAATTTGTGAATCTGTAATAACTAAATCTGGTTTTTTATATAAATTTTTAAGACCTTCCTTTAATTCAGTGTCTTTTAAAACCATAGCCATTGCACCTTTATCTAATATATCCCTCAAAACCTGTACTTGTGGAAGTATTAATCTGCCTTTAGGCGCTTGGAGATCTTGAGGTGTTATTAAAAGTACTAAATCTTTTTTTTCTACTATACCTTCTAATAATGTAGTTTCATTATTAGAAGGTATTTGTTCTATTATTTTTTCTTTTAATTTATCTATATTTTCCTTTTGTAAAGCACTAATTGGTACTATATTATTATCAAGCTGTTCTTTTGCCCTACTTATAGCTTCTTCTAAATTATCTGACTCATCTATTTTATTTAAAGTTATAACCATTGGTATTTTTCTTTTGCCCAATTCTTCTTTTAAATACATTTCATATTGAAAATCTTTATTTTTACAGTCCATTACAATAACCGCTATATCTGTTTTATCCATAATTTCTTTTGTTTTTTCTATTCTCAAATTTCCTATATATCCCTCATCGTCTAATCCCGCTGTATCTATTAACATAATAGGACCTATAGGGAATAACTCCATAGCCTTATAAACAGGATCTGTTGTAGTCCCTGCTATATTAGAAACTATTGAAACTTGTTGATTTGCAAATGCATTAATTATACTAGATTTTCCTGCGTTCCTTTTTCCAAAAAAAGCTATGTGTATTCTATTCCCCTTAGGAGTATCTTGCATAAAAATCCCTCCTTAAAATCTCAAATCTCTTTCTCCCGCTTCAATTCTTTGTAATTTTTCTTTTGCCAAGTTTTTAACTTTTTCATTTGGAATATCCTCTAGTGAATTTTTTATAAGTTCTTCTCCTAATTTTTTAGCTTCTTCATCCCCATAATCTAGTAAAAACTCTTTAAAAGTTAATAGAGCATTTGGATGACATACATTTTGTATTTCTCCAGTTTTAGCAAGACTCATAAATCTTTCCCCAGTTCTACCCTCTCTATAACAGGCTGTGCAATAACTTGGTATATATCCTGACTTACAAAGACTTTTTATTACTTCTAATGGTGATCTATTATCACCTAATTCAAATTGAGGCTTTTCTCCTTTATGTCTTCTCATATTTTCCTTTGAATATCCTCCAACACCTGTACAAGAACCTGCACTTACTTGAGATACTCCTAGAGTAATAACTTCTTCTCTAAAATCTGTTTCTTCTCTTGTGGAAAGTATTATTCCAGTATAAGGTACTGATAATCTTAAAATAGCAACTATCTTTTTGAAATCTTCATCCTTTACTAAATAAGGATATTCTTTTAATGTCATTCCCACAGCTTCCCTTATTCTTGGTACAGATATGGTATGAGGTCCTACTCCTGTAGCTTTTTCTAAATGTTCTGCATGCATAAGCATAGCAACAGTATCATATTTATAATCATATAGTCCATATAATACACCTATACCTACATCATCAATTCCTGCCATTCTAGCTCTATCCATAGCTGTAGTATGATAATTGTAATCACTTTTAGGTCCTGATGGATGCATTTTTTCATAGGTTTCTTTATGATATGTTTCTTGGAATAATATATAAGTTCCTATTTCAGCATCTTTTAATTTTTTATAGTTTTCCACTGTAGTAGCTGCAATATTTACATTTATTCTTCTTATACTTCCATTATTGAATTTTAGAGAATATATCTTTTTTATACTTTCTAATACATAATCAATAGAACAGTTTACATCATCTTCCCCTGCTTCAAGAGCTAATCTCTTATGTCCTAAAGATTCTAAGACTTTTATTTCCTCAGCTATTTCATCCATAGTTAGTTTATTTCTTTTAAAATCACTATTACCACATTTATAGCCGCAATATTTACAGTTGTTAACACAATAATTACTAATATACAATGGTGCAAAAAGTACTATTCTTTTACCATAAATCTTTTCTTTTATTATTTTTGCTGCCTTATATATATCTTCTAAAATATGTTCATCTTCAACATTTAATAAAACAGCACCCTCTTCATAAGTTAATCCCTTACATTGTAAGGCTTTATTTAACAATTCTCTTACATATTTTTCGTCCTTAGCCTTTTCTTTTCCATTTTCTATAGCCTCTAATATATCTGAATGTATTATAAAATCTTCTGCTTTTACATTTTTCATTTTAAAATCTCTCCTTTTTTAAAGTATCCCCTCGGTGTTTTGCAATATCTCTACCAGAGGACAATATAAATTTTTCTAAGTCTTCTCTTTCTTCTATTATGCTTTTTTCTTTTTTTAAATCTATAGGATATATTTCATAAAGTCTTCTATAATTATAAGGTTCTAATTTTTGCATAATAACATTGGCTCCACACTTAAATGAAGTAAATTTATGATCCTTATTTAAAACGCCTAAGGAAGTTGTGGCCGGTAGATGAACATTTTTTAATATTATTCTTGAAAGTGCAACTACCTTTAGAGTTAAAAGTGTATCTCCTTTTACTTCATGCTTTAACTCTGTATGAGGATGAGGTATAAATGGTCCCATACCTGCCATATCCACATCTAATTCTTTTAAAAGCAAAATATCCTTTGCTAGAGTATTATAATCTTGTGTTGGAAGTCCTATCATAAATCCGCTTCCTGCTTGGAACCCCACCTCTTTTAAATCTTTTAGCGCTTGTATTCTATCCTCTAATTTATATCCTTTATGTATTTTTGAAAATAAATTTTCATCTGCAGTTTCATGTTTTATTAAAAATCTATCTCCTCCTGCTTTTTTAAAAGCCCTATAATCTTCTTTATCCCTTTTTCCTATACTAAGGGTTATGGCAATATCTCCAATTTCCTTTATGGATTTTATAATGTCACATATAACTTCTCTTGTATAAAATAAATCCTCTCCTGATTGCAGTACTAGAGTTTTATAACCAGCATTATAGGCTTCTTTAGCAACCTTTAATATCTCTTCTTTGGTCATCCTGTATCTTTTTATTTTCTTATTGTTTACATTTAAACCACAATAAGAACAATTACATCTACAATAATTTGAGAACTCAATTATACCTCTTATATTAACCTCATTGCCACAATACTCTAAAGTGGTCTGTTCAGCTTTTTTAAAAAGATATTTTATATTATCTTCCTCTTCATTTTTAAGTATTTCCACTATTTCTTCTTGGCACAAATTACTTTTCTCATATGCTTTATCTATGATTTCTTTTATATTCATATTTATAATCACCTATTATTTTTTAGTAATTGCAGACTTTACTGTAACTCCAGATATTTTGCCAATCTTTCCTGTCATAGCACTTATTTCATCAGAAGTACCATCAACTATTAATGATATTACACTTATCTCTCTTTCCTTATAAGGAACTCCCATTCTTCCTATAATAATATGAGCATAATCATGAAGTACTTCATTTACTCTAGTTGAACTGTCTAAATCCTCTACCACAATTCCAACCACACCAACTCTTTTATTCATGCAAAAAAACCTCCTTAAATTAAAAAAACTTCTAGCAAAACTAGAAGGATATCTCAAAATCAAAAACTATACAACAATCGTATACTATTTTGTATAGAATTAACTTAAAATATATAGTCCTTCCCTTTTGCTTAGACACACTCCTTGCAATTAGGCTTAACATTTTACCCTATCCTATTTGCCAGAAACTCCAGTAAATAAGATTTAATTACATTATATTATACCCTATCAATTTGTCAAGCTTTTAACAACATTTTTAGTTAATGAAAAATGAACTAAGCGACGTTAAGCACAGCTTAACGAGCCCACAAAAAACAAAAGATTTTCTGCCCAAAGGGAAGAAAATCCTCCTTAATTGTTCATTATTCACTATTAGTTATTCATTAACTAAAGGTCTGCAATAGTTCTATGACCTAATCCAATAACCACTTCGTTTAAATGAAGTAATCCTATACTCATAAATAAACATACACTTAAATGTTCTTCTGATCTTGCAATACCTATTTTACCACCTACATTTAATCCATTAGCTTTAGATACAACTTGAATTATAGCTTCTCTTGTAGCTCCTGCTACAGCGCCATCATGTAAATGACAATCCTGTATAAGTCCACATCTTTTAGATGCAACTAGTGCTCTTTCTACTATTTTAGGTATGGAATTATTTAAATTTCCTCCTACATCCACTGCCACTGTTAAAATATTCTGTTTTTTTAGTTGTTCCTCTAATACTTTTTCCTCTTCTCTTGAGGATATAGCCATTCTTACTGAAGCTTTAGCCACGTCTATGCTATCAATTTTCATTCTATCATCCCTTCACTATATTATATAAATGATATATATATAATATCATATATTTATTTAATAAGGGAAATACTATATTAAAATACTGTATTGAAATTTTAGGAGGGTCAATTTGCATGAAGAAATCACTTAAATGCACTTCATATACATTAGTTATAATATTTTTTGCTTCCTTTTTAATATTTAAGACTTATGATACTAATTTATCTTTTACAAATTCATTTTTTTCATCCAATGCTTTAAGTGAAGAAATAGATAAAGATGAATTAAAAGAAGTTATAGAAACAATTTATAATGATCGTTGTAAAGTATTTATTAATGGAGATTTAGAAAGTTTACCTAAATACTATGATACTTCTAGAAAATATGGTAAATGGTCTTTAGATCAAGAAGTAAGAAGAGTTAAATACTTAAGAACTTGGGCTTACCAAAGAGATATAGAATTTACAAATATAAATTCTAAGATTATTTTAAAAAGGGTATCTTCTAACAAATCTAATATTAGATTAGGGTTAAAGGAAATATACACTTTTGAATACATTTATAAAAATGATGAAAATGCTACCAAAAATAAATTTGGTACAGGTATAGATCATACCGTAAATTTAATTAATAAAAACAATCAATGGATAATTGCAAATGATTGGTATACAGATTGCTTTCATGACGCTCTAAAAGCCTATTCTGGAGAAATTAGAGAAATAGACTTATCTAAGGTAGAAACTTTGGATATACCTAAAATAGAAAAAGATATGAATTTCAATTACAGTGGAAAATACAATAGAATAAAAGCTGTGGAATATGCTAATAGATATTGTGGCGCTTTTATAGAAGATGAAAATACCGATTATAAGTACAATAAAAAATATAAAAATTATTCAGGTATTGGAGGAGATTGTACTAATTTTGCATCTCAAGTATTGGCAGATAAACAAGCTGGTGAAATACCTATGGATTATACATGGTTTTCTCATTTTAGCAAAAAAGAAGGTATTCATGTAGGAAGCAAGGCATGGGTAAATGCAGATACCTTTAAAAATTATATTTTATACAGTGGAAAAGGACAATTAATAAAAAAAGGTACTTTTAAACAATTAGCTTTATCTACAGATAATTACTTAAATGGAGCCTGTGAAAAATTAGAATTAGGGGATCTTATATGCTATGTTAAAGGCGGAAAAACAGATCACTTTGCCATAGTTACCGGATTTGATTCTAGAGGATATCCTTTAGTAAATTCCCATACTACTGATAGATACAATGTGCCTTGGGATTTAGGCTGGGGCGACAAAGACATATCTTTTTATCTTATACACATACGAAAATAAAAAAGTCCATGAATGTTATATTTTATAATATTCATGGACTTTCATTAATTATTATTTATTTAAAACTTCTTCTGCTTTTTTCACTAAATTTTCTACAGTAAATCCAAATTCCTTAAATAATACATATCCCGGTGCTGATGCTCCAAAATGATCTATGGATAAAATATCTCCATCAAATCCTAGGTATTTATGCCATCCAAAAGAGGATGCAGCTTCTACTGCTAATCTCTTTGTAACATTTGAAGGTAAAACTTCTTCTTTATATTCTTTACTTTGTTTTTCAAATAATTCTAAAGAAGGCATACTTACAACTCTTACCTTAATTCCCTTTTCTTCTAATACTTTAGCTCCTTCATAGATAAGTTCTACTTCAGAACCTGTAGCCATTAAAATAATATCTGGTTTTTTATCTTCAGCATCTTTTAATATATATGCTCCCTTTAGGGCATCTTTACCTGTTTCATCATATAGAGGTAGGTTCTGTCTTGATAACACTAAAGATACTGGACCATCTTCTTTAGTTATAGCATAATACCATGCTGCTGCTGTTTCTTTTGCGTCTGCTGGTCTAAATACTGTCATATTTGGAATACTTCTAAGTGACGCTAATTGCTCAATTGGTTCATGAGTTGGTCCATCTTCTCCAACACCTATACTATCATGAGTTAACACATAAGTTATTGGTAAATTCATTAAAGCTGATAATCTCATTGATGGTTTCATATAATCTGAGAAAACAAAGAAAGTTGAAACAAATACCTTTAATCCGCCATGTAAATACATACCATTAGCAATAGCTGCCATTGCATGTTCTCTTACTCCAAAGTGTAGATTAGATCCTTTTCTATTTTCCTTTGAAAAATCTCCTCTATTCTTCATATAAGTCTTATTAGATGGAGCTAAGTCAGCAGATCCTCCTATAAGATTTGGAACAGCATCTGCTAATCTATTAATAACTTCTCCGGAAGCTGCTCTTGTTGCCATCTTCTTTTCAAACTTCCAAAAATCTTCATCATTTAAAAGATCCTTTTCTATTTTTCCACTAAACCAAAGTTCCCATTCCTTTGATAATTCTGGGTACTTATTGTCGTATTCTTCTTTTAATTTATTCCATTTATCTTCTTCTTTTGATAATTCTTCAACTTTTTTGCTCATATATTCTCTAACTTCTTTAGGAACAAAGAATTCTTCTTCATCAGTCCACTTTAAGAACTCTCTTGTTGTTTTTAAATTGTCTTCTCCTAAAGGTTCTCCATGAGCTGAAGACTTACCTTGTTTTGCAGGACATCCATATCCTATTTCAGTTTTGATTATTACAATACTTGGTCTTTCTTTATCTGCTTTTGCTTCTTTTATAGCCTCATCTATAGCTTCTACATCATTTCCATCTTCTACACTTATAACTTGCCAATTATATGCTTTAAATCTTCCAGCTACATCTTCTGTAAATGCTATATCTGTATTTCCTTCTATAGTAATATTATTAGAATCATATAAAACTATTAATTTATCTAATCCTAAAGTTCCTGCAAGAGATGCAGCTTCAGAGGATATTCCTTCCATTAAACATCCATCTCCCACAAGGGCATATGTATAATGATTCATTAATTCATATCCAGGTTTATTGAATTTTTCTGCAAGATATTCCTCAGCCATAGCCATACCTACAGCATTTGCTATACCTTGACCAAGTGGTCCTGTAGTAGTTTCTACTCCAACAGTATGACCATATTCTGGGTGACCCGGTGTTTTACTTCCCCATTGTCTAAAGTTTTTTAGATCCTCCATAGTTAAACCATAATTAAATAAATGAAGTAAAGAATATATCAACATAGATCCATGTCCTGCTGATAGCACAAATCTGTCTCTATTAATCCAATTAGGATTTTTAGGATTATGTTTCATATTTTTAGCCCATAGCGTATACGCCATAGGAGCAGCTCCCAAAGGTAACCCCGGATGACCTGAATTAGCCTTTTGTATTGCTTCTGCTGATAAAATTCTAATAGTATTAATTGTTTTAGTGTCTAAATTTTTCATATTTTTGCATACTCCTTTCGTTATTCAAGTTATAGTATATCACAAAAAAGCCTTAAAAAAGTGCAAAGCACCTTTTAATGAATAATGAAGAATGAACAATGAATAATTTTAGATAAGCTAAACTTTTGTAAATAAAATATCTTCGATGTTAAGCTTAGCTTAACGAGTTTTCCATAGAACAACTATCTTCAACAAGCTAAATAAAATTAAAATTTTTCTGAGTGTAACGAAGAAAAATATCCTTAATTGTTCATTATTCATTGTTAGTTGTTCATTAATTAAAGTTGTTCATTAAAAAATTACGTAGTAGTTTTTTTAAAGCCTTTTCCTTGTACTTCTGAAACGTCTAATATAGAAATAAAAGCATGGTTATCTATTTCTTTTACCATATGTTTTAATTCTGGTAATTGAGATAGGGAAACCACACAATATAAAACTTTTTTCTCCTTACTAGTATAGGCACCTTCTCCATTTAGAAAGGTTACTCCTCTTCCTAGGGCATCCATTATCCATTTACTTACTTCTACTTCTTTTTCTGTTATTATAAATATTAATTTTTCTTTATTATCGAATCCTTTTACTACCTTATCTATCATAGTAGCAGTTAAATACATTGAAACTAAAGTATATAATGCAATTTTTATATTAAATATAAAAGCACCTGCAACTACTATTAAGAAATTAAATGCAAAGGAAATTTTACCTATATCGAAGTTTTCATATTTTTTCTTTATTACAGAAGAAACTATATCTAATCCTCCTGTAGATCCTTGGTTACTAAAACTCAATCCCACACCTATACCATTTAGTATACCACCATATATACACAATAATAAAATATCATCTAAAACTACTGCTTTTTGAAGTGGTCTTGTTAATATAAGCATAATAGACAAGGATACACTTCCTATTATAGTATTTATAGTAAACTTTGTATCCATTTTTTTATAACTTAAATACAAAAGTGGAAGGTTTATTAACAGCACAGAATATCCGGTAGGTATATCCAGAGTATATTCTAATATTAAGGCTAATCCTGACACTCCTCCACTTAATAAACTTGCATTTACTATAAAAGTATTAATACCTATTGCAGATATTAATGAACCCAAAATTATAAAAAATATATTTTTAACACTCAAGTTATTTAAATACTTACTGCTTTTCAATTCTTATCCCCCTTAAAAGTTTATCTATTTAATAATAGTACATTTTGACAAATAAATAAAGCCCCCCCTTTTTGACAATGAATAATGAAGAATGAACAATGAATAATTATGGATATTTTTTCTCCTCTATCGTGACATTTGACAATTGACATTTGACAGAGGACAATGGTGGATATTTTTTCTCCTCTATCGTTGCGAAAAAATTTTAATTATATAATTTTTATATTAAGCAGTTTTTCACTAAAACAAGCAATGTTTAGCGAAGCAAACGAGCCCTTTTTTTATAATTTCCTAAACTATTAACTCTTCACTAAAACAACGATGTTCAGCTTCGCTGAACGAGTTTTCCATTTTCAATTATATCTAATAAAATTAAAGTTCTTCTGACGAAAGGAAGAAGAACCTCCTTCATTGTCCTCTGTCCTCTATCCTCTGTCCTCTGTCCTCTATCCTCTATCCTCTAAAATTAATGATTTTCTGTAACGTAGTGGAAGAAAATCCCCCTAAATTGTTCATTATTCATTGTTAGTTGTTCACTAAAAAAGGTTGTTCACTAATCAAATGTATTGGTTTGCTGCACAAGCCCAGTCTTTTATTATTTCCTTCATATCTTGGAGCGCAATGGTTACATCATTCTTTTTAACTTTTTTACCAGATAATTTCTTTATTTCGCCAAAGGGTTCCCTTAAAGATAATGTTTCTTCGGCACCTGTCAGCACCCATAGTGTTTTACAATTTATAGGCTTTACTTTTAATTTTTCCTCTCCCATGCCGTCAGTAAAATATATTAGAATATGATCTCTTAGTTTATTATCATATATATATTGAAATACCGGTGAAAAGGCAGTTCCACCTCTAGTGTCCAATTTTTTCTTAACATCTCCTTGTCTTCTCACTTTATAAACTCTTCTTATAGTATTATCCGATTCAATTATTGTTATGTCTGAAGAATAATTTTTTACAATATCAAATACTTCTACCATAACCTTTTGTATATCCTCATCACTCATACTGCCGCTTATGTCTAAAGCTATCAATAGTTTTATTTTGTGATCTGGTAACTTTCCCCTTATATCCAATCTATTTGGTTGTCTTCTATCTTTTCTAGTAATTGTTTTTTTATATCCCATAGGTTGTGTTCCAATAATTCTTCTTAGATATTCATTCCATGGTATTTCAGCTTTTCTGTTTAAATCTTTTAAAGCCTTTTGTATAGAAGTTGGGGCTTTTCCTTTACTTGCATTATTAGCAGTTTTTTTAGTAAGCTCTTTTAAATGTTCTAAATCAAAATTATCCTTATTTAAACTCCAAATATCATGAGCATTTTCTATTTTATACTCTTCAATTTTTACATTTGTTGAATTCTTCATAGCTTCTTCATTTGTAATTTTTTTCTTACCATCTTCAGTTGTCAGCTTATCCATAGCTTTTTTTATCTCTTTTGCATAGTATTCTGCATTTTTTTCATAGGGTAAATCACACTTAAAAGATAAATTAACTTTTTCTATAGTAGATGACCAAGGTGGTAAATTTTCAATGTATTGATTTATAGATATATCTAAAGCTGTGTTTACTATAAAATTGCTATACTTTTTTATAAGCTGCTTTTGTCGTTTAATGTGTCCAAACATTATGTGATATATTTCATGTTTTATAAGAGCTTTCATTTGCTCTAGACTACAATTCAAAAATAAAAATGGATTAAAATGCAATACAAAATGAGATAGGGATACTGTAGTTCCCACTGGCCACAGTAGTTTAGTATTTATTTCCCTTTTCATTTGCATAGAAAATAGTCCAAAAAAATTATTCTCTCCCTTCATTAAAGAAAAGGTAGTAAGTTCTATTAAATAAAAAAATCTTTTTTTAAATTGTCCATTTATTGTTACTTTATCCTCTAAATTATATGCATCTTTTAATAATTCTCTTCTCAAGCTTTCAAATTTATTATTTAATTTAATCATCTCCCTATTATTTTAAATCCTGAAACATCTTAAAAAATCCATCTATAAAAATTTCATTTTCTAAAAATTCACTATATATGTCTTTATAATTAAATTTAATCTCCTGCATAATACCCATCTTTAAATCTGATGGAAACAGCTGTATAAGTTTAGAAAATATATTCACGTCTCTATGTTTATTCTCACTATCCATTATATATGACAAAGCATTTTTAGCTTCTAGGTAAAGTCTTGAATGGCTTTCCTCTTTTATTCTTCTTTCTAATTCTTTATGTATTTCTTCATTTTCAAATATTTCTTCTGGGGTTATTAAAGGCCTTTTGTTTTCTTCTATAAAATTAATAAAATCTTGGGCTATACTTTCCCCTATATTTCCCTTAACTACATTGTAAAATATTTTAGTTGGATATTTTTCCCTCATATACACATCATAGGCTTTTGAAACTCTTTCCCAACTCCTTGGAGTGGCCTTTATACTTTCCTGGGAACTTGGGTTATGTAGATATTCTGGAAAGGATGCTATAAATTGAAGTATGTCCTTATTTATATTAACTTCTTCTCTCATGCCCCATTTAATCCATGTATTCACATCTGCATCTAATTCTATCCAAACAAATCTATCTTCCTGGGCTGGATCCATATCCACTACTTGATAATCTGTATATTGAAAAGAATCATATTTATTTGATGGGTTCATTGCCGCTATTACATCTACTCTTGGAGATAATTTATATCCGTTTATTTCCCTATTTAATATTATGTTCATAAGCTCCTGTTGCACACTGTGTTCACATCTATTTATTTCATCTATAAATAGTAATACCCTTCTATTTTTATCTTCTTCTAAAGCCTTGTCTATTTCTACAAGCTTTGTATGAACTGCATATACTGTTCTTTTTATCTTTTCCCCTGTATGTTTAATTACATATTCCTCTACAGTAGGTAGTCCTCCTATTTCTCCTTCTTTTAAAAGATTACCATCTATATTTACCACATAATAATTATTTTTATTACCTAATTCCCTTATTAATGAGGTTTTACCTATACCGCTCTCTCCTATTATTAAAGGAACCTCCCCTGTTTTTATAACCATTTCTACTGCCATTAGCACTTCATTAAAATTCATTTAATACACTCCCTACATACCTAAATTATAATCTACAAAAATTCCTTTTGCTTTCATGCTTCCAAACTTATATATAAAACTAAATTTATCTATATTTAAAGCTTCAGTTTTTATAAAATCTAAAACAAATTCCCTTTCTACATCTTCTTTAGCTATTTCTTCTATAACAACTTTTTTTGATAAATCCTCATAATCCTTACTTAAGTATTTTACAACTTTAAAATTCACCTTTAAAAATTCTCTTACCTTTTCCTCTGTAATATCTTTTATATAATTCATAACCTGCTCATTTGCTTTTACAGCTTCTAATTGTACTCTAAAGGAAGGGTTTTCTATATATTTTATAGAAGTCCAATCCTTTTTAACAGCCGCAATTTTTATTTCTTCACTAGGATCCTTTATATACTTTATAGAATCCGCATCCTTTTCTACCGCTAACTTTTGAACTTCTAAAGATGGATTTTTTACAAATTGTATAGCCCATCCCTTACCTTTTATAGCAGCTTTAATTGTATTTTCGCTAGGATCTTTTATATACTCTAAAGTATTCCAAGCCTTTTCTACTGCATAAATACACATTTCTTCTGTGGGATTTTCTATATACTCAATAATCCATGGATTAGATTTTAATGCCTGCCACTTTAAATCTTCTCCTGGATTTTTTATAAATTTTATTAAATTAGGTTTTTGTGATATAGCAATCCTTGCCATTTCCTCTGTGGGATTTTCTACAGATTTTATGTAATAAGGATCTCTTTTAATATATTCTATTATCTTTTCATTATCCATCATTTAAGCCACCTCTATTATTTTATGATTAATTATATTTTACCATATTTTTATTTTTTTACACTATAAAAGAGAATATATATTAAAAAATACACATTCTCCTTTAATCTTAATTTACAATTATAAAGCTAAAATATTAATATCATAAGCAATATAATAAGCACTATGGCAAATACATAGATTGAATAGGTTATACTGCTCATCATATTCATAGTTTTTGAAAAACTTTCATTTAAACTTTTTTGTTTGCTTTGATTTTCTTTGTCTAAATGTCTTTTATATTTATATGTAAGGTCTATTTGTTTTTCTCCAATTTTTCTAAATAAATAATTAATACCATATATTAAATTCAAAAGGCCCTCATCAAAAACCCTTAATATTAAACTGCTATAATGAATAACACTCTTTAGAACTGGTATATATATGTTTTTTTCTAAACTAAACCAATTTAAAGCTATATTTTCGTACCACCAATTGTTGCCATTTCCCTTTCTTAAAACCTTTTTTATAAAAAATTTATATATTAAAACTCCTATTATAACTGATATCATAGAAGATTTTATATTTCCTATAGAATAAAAGTTTCCAATACTGTGAGCCTCTATATTAAAAGCTTCTGCACTTTTATATAGTATTTTCATAACTAAATCCCCTCTAACACCAAGGAATATAGTCATAAATGCAAGTATTATCATAGGGAAAAAGGTTACTTTACTTATTTTAATTTTTCCTTTATAGTTGCTAGCCACACCTTCTTCTATAAACAAAGCCATAAATATTTTTAATAAATAGGCTACAGTAAATCCGCTGCTTAGTACAAATATAATATCTGCAAAGCTTATCCATAAACTTTTGTATAGCATCTTGCTTTCAATTAGTGCATGATGAATTATATTTTTACTTATAAATCCATTAAAGCCTGGCATAGCTGTAATTCCACAAATCCCTATAAAAAATAGAAATTTAAGTAGTTTTTTATTTTTACCAAATCCACCTATATGATTTATGCTAAGTTCGTGTAGATACATGTATATAACTCCTGCTCCCATAAATAGAAGCACTTTAAATATCATGTGATTTATAATATGATATGTGGCTCCATAAAAAGCCATGTATTTATGTTCTTCTAATATACCCATAAGTCCTATGGCAACTAAAATATATCCCATCTGGCTCATACTACTATATGCAAGTATCCTTTTTATGTTACGCTGAAATAGTGCTAAAAATCCACCTAAAAACATGGTTATAAATCCTAATATTAAAATAGCCAATGAAATATTTTTATCATTAGGAGTTATTATTTGTGATGTTATCATAATACCGAATATTCCTGTTTTTAAAAGCACTCCTGATAAAACTGCACTAGCTGGAGCAGGTGCTGCTGGATGAGCTTTAGGAAGCCATATATGAAGTGGAAACATACCTGCCTTTATGCCAAATCCAAATACAATTAATGAAACTATAGCATATTTAATACCTCCTAAACTGTCTAAGGAATTTTTTAATAAACTCATTTCTAGGGTTTGGGTATAATCAAATAGTAAAAACAGTCCCATTAACAGCACAAGTCCCCCAGTTACCGCCATTATTATATATGTATCTCCTGCCTCATGGGAGTATTCATCCTCATCGTGAATTATTAGCGGATAGGATGTAAGGGACATGATTTCAAAGAAAGTGAATAAATTCAATAAATTCTCTGAAATAAATATTCCCAAAGTACTCCAATAAGTAAGCATAAAAAATAAATAATATCTATTTCTATTTTTATAACTATTTAAATACTGAACAGAATAAACAGTAACTAAAAACCAAATTAGTGAAGTTAACCAAATAAAAATATATCTAAACATATCTATTTTTAAAGATAATCCAGTTCCCATTATATTTTTTATAAAAAGCTCTATACTTTCATTATATACCTGTGGAAATATATAAGTAATAGCTAAAAAAACTATAAATGTTATTGCTATATTAAATCTATCTCTTATTTTTTCATTATATCTTCCTATAACAAAGCCTACTATAGATGCAAGTAAAGGAACTATAAGTATTATGTAAAATATATAATTCAAAAGAACACCTCCCTTTTATATAACTTCTTTGGATATTTCCATTAAGAAATTTAATATTGGATTAGGGTATAACCCTAGTACTATGGTTATACAAGTTATAAGCATTATTGGTACTAACATTTTTAATGGTGCTTCTTTAATTTCTATTTTTTCCCCTAAGGTGTGTTCTTCACTTTTTTTAAAGAAAGCAACAGTTATAATAGGCATTAAATACATAGCTGTTAAAAGAGCACTAATTAATAATATAGCAGGGAAAATTACTTTTCCTTCTAAAAGTCCACCTTGCGCTAAATACCACTTGCTTACAAAGCCATTAGTTGGAGGTATTCCAATTAATGATATAGAGGATATGGCAAAACACCACATAGTATAGGGCATTTCCTTTCCTATACCCTTTATTTCATATATACTTGTTTTTCCCCTAGTGTACATTATTGTACCTACACAAAAAAACAATGTAATCTTTATAACAGCATGGTTTATTAAATGTAAAAGCCCTCCTACAAAGGAATTTCCATTTAAAATTAGTATTCCCAAAAGTATATATCCTAATTGACTTATAGTTGAATAGGCCAATCTCTTTTTTAAATTACTTTGATGAAGTGCTAAAAAAGAGCCCATAAGTATGGATATAGTTACAAATAGCAATAGATATTTTCTTCCATGTATTTGCTTTACTATTTCTGCACCAAAAACATAATATGTAATTCTTACAAGAGCAAATACCCCTGATTTTACTACGGCTACTGCATGAAGTAGGGAACTTACAGGTGTTGGTGCCACCATGGCCTTTGGAAGCCAAGAGTGAAAAGGCACTAAAGCCGCTTTTACTCCAAAACCCAAAAACATAACTATGTAACTTGTGGATATTAAAGTTTTATTTAGATTAAAATCCTTTATAATGCCCTTAGGACAAAAATCTAATACATTAGTTACATTAAATAAAAGTATCATGCCTAAAAGCACAAAGGTAGCTCCTGCAAAGGAGTATATTAAATACTTTTTACCACTTTTTAAAGCTTCTCCAGTTCCTGAATGAATAACTAAAGGAAAAGTTGCCAGTGTTAACAATTCATAAAATAAATATAGTGTTACTAAATTTCCTGAAAAGGATATACCCAAAGTTACTCCTAGAGTTACTAAGAAAAAAGCAAAAAACCTATCTTCTTTTCCCTCATGTTTCATATATTCCATAGAGTAAAAACTAGTAAATACCCAAAGCACAGCTACTAACAATGAAAAGAACATGCTCAATTTATCTATCTTTAAATAAATATCTAAAAACTCATTTATTTTTAGTACTGTACAAGAAATTTGTCCCATGCTTTTAAAAATATATATTACAAAGAATAGATTTAAAAATACTGTTATTGCCGCTATAGCATTTCTAATATTTTCTTTAAACTTTCCAACACCTATAAAAAGAGCCATAACCATTGGAAAAAGTATAGGTATTAAAATTATTGCTGTATTCAAAATGTAACCTCCTAAACTAAACCTATTTTTATCAGTTCTATTATACTACTAGATGCTACTCCTACATATATCATTGCAAAAACCAAAATAATTATAGGTAATAGTTGAACTATAGGCGTATTTTTACTTTTATATACTTTATCTTTTAAATTTTCTTCTCCAAAAAAACCATTTATAGATATAGGGAAATAGTATACTGCGTTTAAAAGACTGCTTAATAATATTATGGCTATTAAAATAGGCCTTTGGGATTCAATAGATGCCAATGATAAATACCATTTACTAATAAAGCCTGGAAGAAGTGGAATTCCTATCATAGACAAAGAGGCTATAAAAAATAAAATCAATGTATAAGGCATTTCTATACCTACGCCCTTTAATTTATCCAAATCTTTTTCTCCTGTTCCCTTAATAATATCTCCTGCACATAAAAATAGAGCAGACTTTGTTATCGCATGTCCAATTATGTGAAATATAGCTATTACAAACCCCATTTCTGTACCAAGACCTAATGAAAAGAAAATATATCCCATTTGTGCTACTGTAGAATAGGCTATGACTTTTTTGAAATTCTTTTGACCTATAGCAAATAGAGATCCAAATATCATACCAGCACATCCTAATATAAGTATTACCTTAAGTATGGAAAATTCTCTTAATAAATCCATTCCAAAAACCCTGTATAGCATTTTTATTAAAAATATTACATAACCCTTTAAAACCAATGATGATAAAAAAGCACTAGAAGTTGTTGGCGCACTAGAATGGGCATCAGGAAGCCATGTATGTAGTGGAAACATTGCACTTTTAACTCCAAGTCCCACAGTAAAAAGTCCCATGCTTATAAGTACTAAATTTTTATGATTTATGTAATTTTTCACTAATTCATTGTGCATATATGTCATATTTAGGTGACCTGTAATGGAATAAAGAAATGCTATACCCATTAATACAAGACCAGACCCTAAACAACTCATTATAAGGTATTTCATTCCTGCTTTTATATTTTCTTTTTTATCTTTTATTACAACTATTCCGCAAGAAGCTAAATTGCCTATTTCAATGAAAACAAATACATTGAATATATCGTTTGAAAAAACCATGCCTAGTAAAGAACCTACTAAAAGACTAACTAAGAAATAATAAAAAGGTACTCTCCCCCTTTTTATATCATGTTCTATACTGTATATTGAATACCAGGTTATCATTGTTGCTACAAAGGAAAATAACATTCCTATAATTAGTTCTACTAATCCTACATGAAATTCTATTCCAAAGGGAGCATTGTAATATCCTATTTTATAAAAATAATCCCCATTTATTTGTACATATTTAAAAGTAATTGCATATAATAAAAAACAAATTATAAAAGATGTAAAGCTCATTGCTTTTACTATGGAAATTTTTTTAGTTAGAATTATAATTGGTCCTAATAAAAACAATAATAAAATGCATATAAGTGGAAAACTATCTATCGGTATCATTGAGTGTCCTCCTTTTTTAATATCTCATCTAATTCTATAGTTCCATATTTTTCATATATTTTAATTGTTAAGGCTAATGCAAAGGCTGTGGTACTTACAGCTACAACTATTCCTGTAAGCATAAGAGATGTAGGAATTGGGTTTATATAGGATTCTACCCCCTTAAATTCACCTACTACAATTGGAGCTTCTTTTCCATTTATATATCCCTTTGCAATAAAGAATAAAAAAACTGCAGTATCCATTATGTTTAATCCTATAATTTTCTTTATTAAATTATTGTTTAAAAGCAGTGTTACAAAACCTACACCAAATAAAACAATAGCTGCTGTTTCATAATAATTTAAAAATAGTTTTTCCATGCTATATTTCTCCTTCTTTGAATAGACTAAATAAAAAATACATAGTTATACTTACCAATGCTCCGACTATAATATTAAGAGGAAGAATAAATCCTGCACTAATAATATTACCCTCTTTGCCTAAAGGAGGTGATGGCCAATGCATAGAACTTCCACCACTTATAAAACTATATCCCTTCATACTTCCATATAAAATAAGACCTATAGAGGCCACTTTTATAAGAGTTGAATAGCTTATTTTTCTATCCGCTTCTTTTTTACCATAAACTATCCTGTATAAAATAAAACTTACTCCTATAATAGCTCCTCCTGCAAATCCTCCACCGGGACTTAAGTGTCCATGGAATATGATGTATATACCAAATATTTGTATAAAGGGTATTATAAATTTACAGACCTCTTTTAAAATAATATCTTCTTTATGTTCCATTTAATGTTCCACGTCCTTTTTTAAAACTGCCATAACTGCTACAACGGATGTAAATAAAACACTGGCTTCTACAAAAGTGTCAAAAGCTCTATAATCTAAAATTACTCCTGTAACTATATTAGTGGCTCCAGTTTCTTTTATACTATTTTCTATGTAATATTTAGAAACCTTTCCATGAGTAGGAGGCTGACCTTTCCCAAACTCAGGTAAATCCTTTACACCTAATAATAAAATTCCAATCAATGCTACAGAAATAATGCCTGCTACTAGCTTTCTCATTTTTTTACACCCCTAACTCTATTTAAAGTTATAATAAACAGTATAGTTGTTATACCTGCACCTACTGCAGCTTCAGTAATTGCTAAATCTGGGGCATTAAGCTGTTGCCAAAGTATTGCCATAATTAAGCTATATACTGTAAATATTATAATAGCACCTAATAGATCTTTTACATATGAAACTGCAATGGAAGATGCTATTAAAAATAACAACATTGCTATGCTAAATATTTTCATTCTCTTTCACCCCGTGTTCTGTTGCCTCTGATTTATTTACACTATATTGAGCCTTTCCTATTAAGTGAGTGGCTGTAGGATTGGTTATCCATATAAATACAAGTATTAATAGTAGTTTTAATGAAGTTATTTTAAAACCATTACATATAATAAGACCTGTTAAAGTTAAAAATACACCTAAGGTATCACATTTAGCCGCACTGTGTATTCTTGTAAGTACATCTGGTAACCTTAATATTCCTATAGTTCCCACTAGAAAAAAGAAAAGACCTCCTAATATAAAAATTCCACCTATTATGGTTATTATCATTTGCTACTTCCTCCCAATTTATGTATGAAATTTGCAATAACTAATGTAGCTACAAAACTTATCATGGCATAAACTAAAGCTACATCTATAAAATAAGATTCATTTAATATAAAAGATACCAATAAAATAAGTATTATAGTTTTAGTACTTATTACATTTACAGCCACTAATCTATCTGCAGCACTTGGTCCCTTTACAGCTCTATACATGCAACCTATAATTGTAATAGATAAAAAGAGTATAGCAAAAACTAATACATTATGATTCACTTTCATCATCCTTACTCTCTTCAAATTTTAAAAGGATTTTCTCAAAATTAGAATCCTCCAAATCCTCTATATTGCTTTCTTCCAAACAATGTACGGTAAATATATTGTCTTGTACATTAACAGTTAAAGTTCCTGGTGTTAAGGTTATAGAATTGGCTAAAACAGTTCTTAAGAAATTTGATTTGATTTTTGTCTCAAAACTTACAACCCTTGGTGATATATTCATTTTAGGACTTAATATTATTTTAGCTACATGAAAGTTTGCTTTAAATACTTCCTTAACAAGGCAAAAACAGTAAATCAATATATATTTACACTTTTTAAAGTTAATATTTATACATAACATTTCTTCATTAAATTTAAAAACACAATAAGATATAACATATCCCAATATAATTGTCTCCAACGTAAATCTTTGTGCTAATATAAGCCAAAATATCAAATACAAGTGAATTGTTAAAATTTTCACTTTAGATTTCCTCCCCTCCTTTTTTATTTTAATAATATCTTAACAAATTTTATGCATATTCGTCTACATTTTTTGTATCTTTATAACAAAATATATAAAAAAATTCTAGTATAATTAAAAAATTAATAATTATATTAAGCTATAATATTTATCTTTAACTAAATAAAAGACTATTGAATGGTATTTTATTCAATAGTCCTTGTTGCCATTATTTTATTAAAATAAAGCGATAATAAATCGCTGATGCAGCGATGTTCAGTTTACTGAACGAGCCAACAAAATAAAATTAAAGATTTTCTATAGCAAAGCGGAAGAAAATCCTCCTTAATTGTTCATTATTCATTATTAGTTATTCATTGATAAATATCTCATGCCTGTATCTGGCAATAACACCACTATATTCTTACCTTTATTTTCTTCTCTCTTTCCTATTTCCTTTGCTGCATACAATGCTGCTCCTGAAGATATTCCTACAAATACTCCTTCTAGTTTAGCTATTTGTTTCATCATTTCTATAGATTCTTCATTAGGTGCTTTAAATACCTCGTCTATTACATTCATATCTACTATTTCTGGAATAAAGCCTGCGCCTATGCCTTGTATTTTGTGCGGACCTGGTTTTTCACCGGACATAACAGCTGAAGTTTCTGGTTCCACTGCTACAATTTTTATATCTTTATTGTATTCTTTTAATCCTTTTGCTACACCTGTTACTGTTCCACCAGTTCCAACTCCTGCAATAAAAATATCTACTTTACCATCTAAATCATCTAATATTTCCTTTGCAGTAGTTACTTTATGGATAGCTGAATTAGCAGGATTATTAAATTGTTGTGGAATAAAGGCATTTCCCATTTCACCTTTTAGTTCTTCTGCCTTTTGTATTGAACCATTCATTCCCATATTTCCAGCAGTTAAAACCACTTCAGCTCCATAAGCTTTTAATATATTTCTTCTTTCTACACTCATAGTCTCTGGCATAGTCAATATTAATCTATACCCTTTAATTGCACAAATCAAAGCTAAACCTATACCTGTATTACCACTGGTTGGTTCAATTATTACAGTATCTTTATTTATTAAATTAGCTTTTTCTGCTTCTTCTATCATAGCTAATGCTGCTCTATCCTTTACACTACCTGAAGGATTAAAATATTCTACCTTTGCAATTATATTTGAATTTAATTCATTTACCTTTTCAAATTTTTCTAGTTTAACTAATGGTGTCCTTCCTATAAGTTCTATTAAATTATTGTATACTCTCATATTTTATCTCTCCTTTTTATTTAGTTTACCTATAGATTAAATAGGTATTGGGCTAAAAAATTATTATATATAGTACATATAACCTGGATTTTTATATGCTTTATATTCCTGTACTAATTCTTCTAGTGTTATGGAATCTACTAAATTGTTAATTTCTTTATTTAATTTATTCCAAACATTTTTTTTAAGACATAATTCCATAATATTACTATCATCGTATTCTTCTAAATTTACTACTTGCAATTCTCCCTCTAAGGCTCTTAATATATCTCCTACAGTTATTTCACTGCTATTTCTTGCTAAAGTATATCCTCCCTGAGGCCCTTTTTTACTGTTCACTAAACCATTCTTTCTTAGAGCAGACAAAATTTGTTCTAAATATTTTTCTGATATATCTTCTCTTTCTGAAATACTTTTTTTAGTAACATTTTCTAAAGAAGAATACACTCCTATATTCACCATAGCTTTTAATCCATATCTACCTTTGGTTGAAATTTCCATTAATGTCACCTCTTATTTACTACTAATCCTATATGTTTAGTATGATTATATTCCATATAAGTTTTTTTGTCAATAATTTATATCAAATTTCTACATACATACATAACATAAAATTATGACTATATTATATGTTAAGGAGAATTTACTATGAGTTTTTTATCTATATTGATTTTTGCAATATCATCCAGTTGTGATAGTTTCATAATTGGTATAAGTTATGGTATAAATAAAATAAAAATAAATTTTTCAAGTAATTTACTGGTTGCTTTAATAAGTGGATTAGGCACTTTTTTATCCATGTTACCAGGAGCTAAATTAATTAATTATATATCACCTACACAGGCTAATAAATTTGGAAGCTTACTTCTTGTTTTGGTAGGTATATGTTTACTAATAAATAGTTTGAGAAAAAAAGATAAATTAAAAGAAGAGAATTCCTATTCTACTCTTTTAAAAAACCCTGAAAAAATGGACTTTGACTCATCTAAAAATATAGAAATCAAAGAAGCCATATACCTTGGCGTTTTTCTTTGCTTAAACAACATAGGCCTTGGTATAATGGCAAGTATTATAGGATTAAACATTTATATCACATCCTTTCTATCCTTTTTATTTAGTTTAACTTTTTTAAAATTAGGATGCTTTATTGGGAAAAAAGTTTCTGCTTATAGTTTTAATAATAAAATTGCAGAAATCTCTTCTTATGTATTAATAATCTTACTTGGAATATGGGAACTTTTTAGTTAATGAATAATGAACAATGAACAATGAATAATTGTGGATAGTTTTTCTCCACTGTTATGACATTTGACAATTGACAGAGGACAGTTCATTTGACAATTGACAGAGGGCAGAGGACAATGATTGATAACTTTTCTCCACTATTGTTACGAAAAGTTTTTAATTTTATAAGATCTTTGGGTTTAGTTAAAACTAAACCTTTATATATTAGATAAATCTAAGATATCTTCGATGTTCAGCTTTGCTGAACGAGTTTTCCATAGTACAACTATCTTTCACAAATCAAATAAAATTTAAGATTTTCTGTAACGTAGTGGAAGAAAATCTTCCTTCATTGTCCTATGTCAATTGTCCTCTGTCCTATGCCCTCTAAAATCCTCCTTAATTGTTCATTATTCATTATTACTTGTTCATTAGATAAAAAAGCTTGCACAATAAAATGCAAGCTTTTTTATCTTAACTATTCTCTTATAAATATATTAGAATTTTCATTTTCCTGCCATCCTTCTACTTCTCTTAGAGCTTCTTCAGGGGCTTTTCCTTCTCCTACTAATGCACCGGATAGAATAAACTTAGAGAATAAATATTCTAAATTTAGTCCCATATCTTTTTCTTGTAATGCTCTATCTACTAAAGGAGATATATTTTCAAATAAATCATTAGATCTAAAGAATTCAACATTGACATCCTCTTCACTATAGTCATCATCTACATTGTTTATAACATCTGTATCTTCCATATCATCTATATTATCTACAAAGTCCATATCTTCCATATCGTCTATAGTATCTATAACAGGAATGTTATCTCCTTCTTCGCCTCTCATTCTTTTAGACTTTCTACAAAGATTCATTAAAAGAATGTAATTATAGTATATACCATGTTTAATCTCATCTGTTAAAATTTGAAAAACAATATCTCTATCGCATCTGTTTGGAAGACCTGATCTAATCAATCTATATTTTTCCATAGCTTTCATTTCTCCAAATAAAGCCTTTCTGACACCTCTTAAATAGCTTTTAGGTTTCTTAATATCTTCATCTTTTTTAGGACAAATAACTTTTCCAGTATAATGCATGTATATTTCCCTAAACCATCTTCCATGATTTTTTTCGTCATCCCTTATGGATTTTATTATTTCCTTTTGTTCCTTATTTGGTGCCATAGATATTAAGTATTCATATTCCTTTTCGTCCGCTCTTTCCCCTTCTACAGCATCCTTTATCATTTCAAGAGATCTTTTTAAACCCTCCCTTGAAAAATCCTTTCCATAGTCCGCGCAATAGTCTACATGATTATTGCCCCAATTACTCCAATTACCACACATAGGATTACAATACTGCATATTATAATTTTTCATATATTCCTCCACAAATGAATTTTTACACACTTTCATTATATGATTATCACATCTATTTGGTACCTATTTTATTATTTTATTATTTTCTCGTAGCAAATTATTTATAATTTCCCAGGAAATTACTTGCAATGAATAATGAACAATGAAGAATTAATAATTGTGGTTATTTTTTCTCCACTGTTATTACATTTGACAATTGACAGAGGACAGAGGACAATGATTGACATCTTTTCTCCTCTATCGTTACGAAAAAATTTTAATTGTATGATTTATATATTAAGCAGCTATCAACTAAATAAGCGATGTTCAGCGAAGCGAACGAGCCCTTTTATTAATGAACAACTAACAGTGAATAGTGAACAATTTCGGATATTTTTTCTCCATTAGCATTACAAAAAAATTTTAATTGTATGATTTATATATTAAGCAGTTCTTAACTAAATAAGCGATGTTTAGCGAAGCAAACGAGCCAACAAAATAAAATTAAAACTTTTCTGAGTGCAACGAAGGAAAGTGTCTTTCATTTTCAATTCTCCACTTTCCATTTTCAATTATAACTAATAAAATTAAAGTTCTTCTGACGAAAGGAAGAAGAACCTCCTTCATTGTCCTATGTCCTCTGTCCTCTGTCCTCTAAAATCCTCCTTAATTGTTCATTATTCATTGTTCATTCTTAATTAAATAGTCCTTTATGCTATAATAATAATGTATGTCCATTCCATTTATTATTTACATATACTAAATATTGTTTTATAAATAAAACTTAGGAGGGATTGTGTGAAAATTTCTTATATTCTAAAGGGACTTTTTGATACTTTTAAAAACATATTGCCAATTACTTTATTTTTAGTGCTTATACAGGTTTTATTATTTAAAAAACCTATGAAAAATGTAAAAAGCCTTACCTTTGGAATGATATTAACAACTTTAGGTCTTTTTTTATTTTTAGAGGGCACAAGTATTTTTCTTTTACCTCTTGGTGAATCCGTTGGTGAAAATTTAGTATCTTTGGATAATAAGTGGTTAATTATTTTACTTATTTTTATAATAGGATTTTCAACTACTTTAGTTGAGCCTGCACTAGCCACTTTAGCTGCTGAAGTTGAAGAAATATCTATAGGTGCTATTTCTAAAAAAGTTTTAATTTATACTGTAGCTATTGGTTTTGGAGCTGGTTTATCTGCTGGAGTATATAAAATAATGTACAGTATTCAAACTTCAAAGATTGTATTACCTCTTTTAGTTCTTTCAATAATACTGTGTATATTTGCACCTGAACAAATAATAGGTATAGCTTTTGACTGCGCAAGCTCCACTACTGGACCTGTAAATATACCTTTAAATTTAACTATAGCTTTGGGGCTTTCAAGAACTTTAGAAAATTCAGACCCCTTATTAAATGCTTTTGGTATAATAGGATTAACTTCTATGGGCCCTGTTATATCTGTTCTTATATTAGGAATCTTATCAAAGTAAAGGAGGGTTTTATTTGATTTGTATTGTTACTATTGTTGAAAGAGGAAAAGCTAATTCTTTAGTTGAACAAGCAAAAAAAGTTGGTGCAAAAGGTGCAACTATCTTTTATGGAAGAGGTACTGGTGATGAAGAAATAAAAAAATATTTCAACTTTCATATAGAGTCTTCTAAAGAAATAATCATAATATTATCTGAAGATAGTCGTTCTGAAGAAATAATTAATACTTTAGTAGAAAAAGGTGGCCTTAATAAACCGGGAAAAGGAATTTTGTTTACCTTTCCACTTTCAAAAGTAATAGGAATAGGATGAATTATTCATCCTATTCCTATTACTTTTGCTTTATAAAAGTTAAATTCCCATCAACATTTTTGCAACTGAAAAATACACAATAAGTGAAGTAGCATCTACTATAGTTGTTATAAGAGGGCTAGCCATTATAGCTGGATCCACTTTGATTTTTTTAGCTATTATTGGCAATATAGCACCTACTATTTTAGATAAAATAACAGTGAAGAATAAAGTTATACATACTGTTAAACTTACTTCAAAAGGTGTTTTTTCTAAATAGTATATTCTTGCAAAATTAATTAAAGATAAACTAAAACCTACTATTAAACTTACTCTTAATTCTTTCCATATTACCTTAAGAATATCTTTACCTTGAACTTCTCCTAAGGCTATACTTCTTATTATTAAAGTAGCAGACTGAGATCCTGCATTACCACCAGTATCCATAAGCATTGGTATAAATGCTGTTAATAGCACAACTGATTGAAGTACATCTTCAAAACTTTTTATTATATTCCCTGTAAAAGTTGCAGATACCATAAGTATTACCAACCAAGTAAGTCTATTCTTAGCTAGAGTCCATACACTAGTATCCAAGTATTTTTCTTCTGATGGGGCCATAGCAGCCATCTTTTGAAAGTCCTCTGTAGTTTCTTGATCTATAACATCCATAATATCATCTATGGTAATTATTCCTGTTAATCTATTTTCGTTATCAACTACAGGCATTACTAACAAATCATATTTTTTAAACACATTAGCCACATATTCCTGATCAGAATTAGTATTTACAAATACTATGTCTGTTTTCATTATGTCTTCAACTAATAAATCATAATCACTTAATATTAATTTTCTTAAAGATATAATTCCTTCTAATTTTCTTTGTTTATCTATTACATAGCATGTATAAATAGTTTCTTTGTTAACTCCTGTATCCTTTATGTGTTGCAATGCTTCTCTTACTGTCATATCCTTTTTTAAGTCTACATATTCTATAGTCATTAAACTTCCTGCTGAGTCCTCTGGATAGTTTAAAAATTCATTTATAAGCTTTCTTTCTTCTACATTTGAATATTTTAAAATTTTCTTTACTACATTAGCTGGCATTTCTTCTAAAAGGTCAATCATATCGTCAAAATAAATTTCTTCTATTATGTGCTTTATTTCTTTATCAGTAATACCAGTTATAATATTTGTTTGAAAGTCCGTTTCCAAATAATTGAAAACATCCACTGCCATATCCTTTGGAAGCATTCTAAAAACTAAAATAGCTTCTGATATATCAAGACATTCAATAATATCTGATATATGCACAGGATTTAATTCTAAAATTTTTTCTCTTGCATTATGAAACTTTTTCTCACGAATAAGAGATATTATTTCTTCAAATTCTGTTTTCATTTTTATCAACTCCTAAGCATCACCAAACCTTTATAGTTATGGTTTATATATTTAGATCTAATAGGCCCTGGCTCATCTTCCATAACTACCACCTTCTTTCTTCCTATCAGTTTAATTCATAACAAAAAATAAAACTTAGTTTTCCCCTATATTATGGAATCTAAGTTTTACTGTAGCTTCAAAAAAATTTTATCACATTATGGCATATATATCAACTTATTATAAAGGTTTACATATTATTTCTTTAATTTTTGTATTAAATATTTTACTGGCATGAGCAGGTCTTATTATAACAGCAGTATCTGCTCCTTCCTTACTTCCTCCTATAGCTATTATATCTTCTCCATAAGGAATTAAGCCAGTATCTAGAGCCATAGTGGATATTTCTACTGAAACTTTAACACCTTGCCCTAGCATTCTAAGAGAATGTGCTATTATTTCCACTGGATTTACTCCGCTAAATTTACCAGATATAGCTCTTTCTGCTCCAGATAATACGTGAGTTCCAGCATACACCTTAAAACCATAACCTTTTAATTCCTCTATTATATTTTGTGGCATTTCTTGTTTTCCTGGTTCTTTAAAACCATATACATGAGTAATAACCGTTACATCTAATCCAGAATCCTTTAATAATCTTGCAGTATATCCTTTGGTTGATGCTACTACTATATGTTTTATAGACCTTTCTTTCGCAGTTTTAATTGCCAGCTCTATAGTTTTTTCTGTGTTTTCTATGCCCGGGTTTTTAAAATACATAAAAACTCCTCCTCTATATATTATACTCATTTATACTACTATGATACAACAAAAAACAACTCTTGTAAAAAGAGTTGTTTCCTAATTTTAGCTAAAATGCTGGAATAATGTTTCCATTATATTTTTCTTCTATAAATTTTTTAACTTTTTCTGAAGTTAAAACCTTTGATAAAGCCTTTATATAGTCCTTATCCTTGTCCTCTTCTCTAATTGCTAATATATTTACATAAGGAGAATCTTTTGATTCAATTACTATAGCATCTTTAAGAGGATTTAATGAGGCTTCAATTGCATAGTTTGTATTTATAACTGATGCATCTACGTCATCTAAAACTCTAGGAAGTTGTGCTGCATCAACTTCTGTAATTTTTATATTTTTCTTGTTTTCTGTAATATCTAATTTTGTTACAAGTTCTCCATCTTTTAATTTTATTATACCTGCATTTTCTAAAACTTTTAATGCTCTTCCTCCATTGGATGGGTCATTTGGTATAGCTATTTCTGCTCCATCTTTTAAATCTTCAATCTTCTTAATCTTTTTTGAATACAATCCCATTGGTTCTATGTGAACTTTGGCAACATAAGTTAATTTATATCCTTTTGCCTTAATTGTTTCTTCTAAAAATGGAATATGTTGAAAATAGTTTGCATCTAATTGCTTTTCTTCTAAGGCTCTATTTGGAATTTGATAATCAGTAAAAGGTTGTATTTCTAATTCATATCCTTCCTTTTTTAGCTCCTCTTTTGCTACTTCTAATATTTCTGCATGGGGAGTTGGTGATGCTCCTACCACTATTTTCTTCTTATCGCTTTTAGTATCTTGTGCCTCCTTTTTTTCTCCTCCACATCCTAAAAGTCCTATGGATAGTATAATTGTTGATAATAAAATTGCTACTTTTTTCATTTTTATAGCCCCCTTATTTAATTAATTTATTATATAAAATATTTCCTAAACCTTGTATTATTTGAACAATTACTATAAGAATTATAACTGTATAAACCATTATATCTACCTTAAACATGTTATAACCATACTGTATAGCAACAGCTCCAAGTCCTCCACCACCTACAGCTCCTGCCATAGCAGTGTAACCAATTAGGTTTATAATAGTTAATATTATTCCTCTAACTATAGATGGAAAAGCTTCTTTTATCATAACTTTAAATAATATTTGTGATGTTGTAGCACCAAAGGATTTAGCAGCTTCAATAAGACCTGGATCCACCTCTTTTAGGGAAGTTTCAATAATCCTTGCAACAAAAGGTGCTGCTGCAATAGTTAATGGAACAATAGCTGCTTCCCTGCCAATGCTTTTACCCACTATAACTTTTGTAATAGGTATAATTGCAACCATAAGTATTATAAAAGGAAAAGATCTTAAAATATTTATTATAAAATCCAATATGCTATAAATAATTTTATTAGGCTTTAATCCCTTTTCATCTGTAACTATAAGTATTATGGCTAAAATAGATCCTAATATTACTGCAAATAAAGTTGAGAAGAAAACCATGTACACAGTATCATTTAAAGCTTTAATTAGTATTTCAGAAATCATTTAATCACCTCCCAAGGTATAGATTTTTTACTTAGATATTCACAAATAGCTTCTTTTTTATTTTCTTCTATATTTATAATTAAACTTCCTAAAACCTCTTGTCTAAAACTTTCTAATTTACCCCAAACTATAGAAAAATCTATATTTAGCTCTCTTGCCATAGATGTTATAACAGATTGTTCACTTACATTAGATGGGAAAAATAATTTTATATTAACCCCTTCATCTGGTAATAGTTCCTCTTCTTCTATTATCTTTTTAAGTTCTCCTTCTGGTCTTAAAAATAGATCTTTTACTTCTCCATAAGCACTTACTTCTCCGCCATCTATTAATGCTATTCTATTACAAATTTCTCTTATAACCTCCATTTGATGTGTTACTACCACTACAGTTATTTTTAATTGCTCATTTATTTTTTGTATAAGTTTTAATATAGATTTTGTAGTTTCTGGATCCAAAGCTGAAGTGGCTTCATCACAAAGTAATACTTTAGGCTCCATAGTTAAAGCTCTGGCTATAGCAACCCTTTGTTTTTGCCCTCCACTTAATTCCCTTGGAAAACTTTTAGCTTTATTTTCTAGTCCAACCAATTTTAATAGCTCTTTTACTTTTTCATCTATGTATTTTTTATCCTTTTTCCATATTTGAAGAGGTAGAGCTATATTATCATAAACATTTTTAGAATTCATAATATTAAAACTTTGAAAAATCATGCCCATATCTTTTCTAAGTTTTCTAAGTTCTAAATCATTAAGATTTTTAACTTCCTTTCCCATTACTGTTATGCTTCCTTCATCATAATTTTCAAGCCCATTTAAACATCTCAATAAAGTAGATTTACCAGCTCCACTTCTTCCTATTATTCCAAATATTTCTCCTTCTTTTATATCTAGGCTTATATTTTTTAATACTTTAATATTTCCAAATTGCTTGCCTACATCTTTTATTTGGATCATTTGTCATTCCCTCCTAGCAAATTTTAATATAAATAAAACCTGAGGAAATCCTCAGGTTTTTACCTTCAAATCCTCATCTCTCGGTTGACACCGCAGGATTTAGCACCTTATAATATGTAAAATACATATACAGGTTGCCGGGCTTCACAGGGCCAGTCCCTCCACCGCTCTTAATAAGCTTTTATTATTCGTTTTTTATCTTGTATTAGATTATAGTGCTTGTTTGAAGTATTGTCAAGAAAAATTTACACTTTTTTAAATTCTACTTTACTTACCATTAGATAAGATAATAATATAATTACTAAATAAGTCATTAATTGATTATAAATTATAAAAGGTGATCCTAGTGAATAAATTACTAAAAGTATTCCTGCTATTGTTATTGGTATACCAGAAAAAACGCCATCAAAACTTGCTATATTATATCTTGCAAGCCTATAAGCTCCTGCCACCGGAAAAATTAAAAGTAAAAAGTATCCTAAAAGGCCTTTATCTGAAAAATTATACATGCTGTATATTAACACAGAAGGAGCAACTCCAAAAGAAATTAAATCTGCCAAAGAATCTAATTCTTTTCCAAGTTCACTAGATACATTTAGCCTTCTAGCTATTCTTCCATCATATCTATCCAATAATGCTGCTATTATAATAAACATTCCTGCTATAGAATATCTTTCATCAAAAGTCATAATTAGAGACATGGTACCAAATATAAGATTGCCAAAGGTAAATAAATTAGGTATAGTATTTTTTATCTTTTCCATATTCTTCTCTCCTTTATTTTTATTGCTTCTTAGATAAATTATATTTTATTATTTCTTTAATTATATAATAACAGTTTATTAATTACTTTTTCTTATGAAAATCTTAAATTTACTTTAATTATTGTATATTATATAATAAAGTTTCCCCTTTAAGATAAAATTAAGGAATTGTTATGATTTTTATTTCTATTTATATGCTAGAATTTTAATACAATAAGACTTATGCATGCTTAATGAACAGCTAGGAGGTTATTTGATTGAATGTATTAGAAGTTGATAATATATCTAAACACATAGGAGGTAGACCTATAATAAGAAGTATTTCTTTTAATATAAAAGAAGGAGAAATTTTTGGCTTTTTAGGTCCTAATGGTGCTGGAAAAACTACTACCATAAGAATGTTAACAGGACTTATTCATCCAAATGAAGGAAAAATTAAAATAATGGGACATGATCTAAAAAAAGAAAGAGAAAAGGCCCTATCCTATGTAGGTGCTGTTATAGAAAACCCTGAATTATATAATTACCTTTCTGGTAGGGAAAATCTTATGCAAATATGTAGAATAAGAAAAATTTCAAAAGCTAAATTAGAAGAAATTATTCATTTAGTAAACTTAGAAAATAAGATTAATCAAAAGGTAAAAAAATATTCCTTAGGTATGAAACAAAGACTAGGCCTTGCTGCCTCTCTGCTTTCAAATCCTAAATTGCTTATTTTAGATGAACCTACTAATGGACTAGATCCAAATGGGATTTTACAATTTAGGGACATAATTAGAACTGTTACAAAGAAATATAAAACCTCTGTTTTTATATCCTCTCATATACTAAGTGAAGTTGAACAAATTTGCTCAAAGGTAGCTTTTATAAATAAAGGTATTTTACAATGCATTGAAAGCATTGACAATATAGATTATATAGTAGAAAAAGAAACTTTCATACTTATTCCTAAAGACATAAATTTAGCTAAAACTCTATTACCCAATATAGATTTAATTCATCACTACAAGGTTATTGATAATAAAATATATATAGAAATAGATAAAAATTCTTCTCATAGAGTTATTAAAGAGTTAGTTGAAGTCAATGTTGATATAAAAGAATTTTATAAGGAACATAAAGTATTAGAAGAAAGATATATGGAGCTTATGGAAGGAGGACAATTATAGATGCTTTCTTTAATAAAAAATGAATTTGTAAAGTTGATATATAAAAAAAAGAGTATATTTTTTATGATAGCTTTTATACTTTTGTTATCCCTTATAGCTGTATCCGAGCATAAATCAAGCGAACAATTTAAAAAACAAAATACTCCAGAAGCTAGATTAGAATATTTAAAGGAACACAAACAAAATTTAGTTAAAGAAAAAAATCTTAATAAAGAAAAACCATATATTAAGGATATAGATAAAGCTTTAATATACATAGATAAAGATATAGCAAAGTTAGAAAAAATCATTGCTTCTGATGTAAAGGAAGATTATTGGAGAATTACTGCAAAAGAATCCATTGAAAGTAAAAAGAAAATAATAAACGAAGATAGTCTTAGTAATGTAGAAAAACTTAGGGAAAGAAAAGAAATAGAAAAGCTAAATATTCTATTGGAAAAGAATATGCCTCCTATGGAAATGGAATTCAATTCTTTTAAATTCATAGAATTAATTATAAATGATGTTTTAGGATATTTTTTATTAGCTATTGCTATAGTATTATTTTCCTCGGATATTGTATCTGGTGAATTTACTCCACCTACTTTAAAACTTTTAATGGTTCAGCCTGTATCTCGGGGTAAAATATTATTGTCTAAGTTTTTAACATCTACTATGTGTTCCTTAGCTTTTATATATTTAATAGAATTTATATTCTTTTTAGCCATTGGACATATATTCGGCTTTGGCAATGCTAATTACCCTGTATTCATAGGAACTGTTTATAAATTAAATCCCCTAGCCAGTGAAAAATCTCAACTTTTAATGGAAGTTGCAAACTCTACTAAAATGATTCCTATATGGAAAAACACTTTATATATTCTATTGCATCAAGGTCTTTTTATAATAGCTTGTTCTTCCTTTTCTTTACTTGTATCTGTAATATTTAAAAGCAATATGGGCTCCTTAATTTTTGGAGTATTATATATAATTGTTACATCTATTTTAACTGCATTATTTGCGCCCATAGCAAAATTATCTCATTTATTGTTTTTTACTTATGGACCTAGTAGTTATTTACTTAACGGACAACTTGCCACTATAAATGCTAATCCTAATATTACCATAGGAAATTCTATTATATGTTTAATAGCTTGGACAATAGCTTGTTATTTAATATCCTATGTTATTTTTACTAAAGAAGACATACTAATATAATTAATAATTAATAATTAATAATTAATAATGAACAATGAATAATTTAGGAAGCTCTTCTTCCCTTTGGTCAGAAGAGCTTTAATTTCATTTAATATGAAAATTTTCTTATGAGTTTTTCTTTATTTCTTAAAATTTCTTGTAAAGCTTCTACAAAGAAATCTATTTCTGCAAAAGTATTGTATAATCCAAAGCTTAATCTAATGAGTCCAGGTCTTCTATTACCATTCTTTATAAGATTAAAGCTTTGTTCTAAAGGAACATTTAATAGTTTTTGTATATAGGGTTGAGCGCAGAAACATCCACTTCTTACACCAATACCATATTCATAAGAAAGTATTTTTGCAAAAGTTTCATGATATATTCCTTTTACATCAAAGGGAATAATTGATACATTGTAATCACAATTATCAATGTATAATTCTATTTCTTTAACATTTAAAAGTTTATTATAGGCATATTTTAATAGACTGTTTTCATATTTTTCTATATTGCTTATGCCAATGGTATTTATTACATCTATAGAAGAAGTTAGAGCTAAACTCCCTATGATATTTGGTGTTCCAGCCTCATCTTTTAATGGAGTTTCATTCCACTTTACAAAATCTCTAACTACTACATCTACAGTCCCTCCACCAGAATAATCTGGTGGAATATTTTTAAAGCTTGATTTATCTCCAATAAGTGCCCCTCCACCAAAAGGAGCATACATTTTATGAGCAGAAAAAACTAAATAATCTATATGATAATCACTATCTATCGGTTTTATATCTATATTTCCATGAGGGATTAATTGAGCACCATCTACTAGAATTTTACACCCATACTTATGACATAAAAAAGCAATTTCATAAATAGGATTTTTATATCCCGTAACATTTGATGCTCCAGTCACTGCTAAAAGAGCAACCTTCCCTCTGTACTTTCTTAATTTATATTCTAAATCTTTCATATCTAATCTTCCAAATTGGTCTACTCTTATAAAATCCATTTTAAATTTTCTCCAAGGGAGTATATTGGAATGATGTTCCATATCTGTAGAAAGTATTATTTTATCAGGATCCTTATAATAAATCATATTTGATAATTTATTTATACCTTCTGTAGCATTCTTTACATAAATTACATTGGAATTTTGTATATCTCCCTTTACGAAATTTAAAACTTTTTCTCTCCCTTTTTCATATATATCTGTTGAAATTTGTGATTTATACCCCATACCTCTATGAGCTGATGAATAGTAGGGCAAAAATCTTAATATATCTTCAGTAACTTTTTTAAAAGGGGGAGTGGTGGCAGCATTGTCAAAATTTATATATTTTGTAAATCTATTATTTGATACTGGTACCAAAGTATTTACACCAACTATCAAATCACTATACCTCACAATAATCACTCCCATAATATAATATGCCATTTATATATATTATGTATTTTTACTGTTAAGGTTTATATTTTTACAATTTTTTTATGTTTTGTTAACCTCCTAAGGTAATATCTTGATGTTGATACCAATCTAAGGCACCATAAAATTGTTCCCTTTTAAAGTCTGGCCAAAAATCATCTATAATGTAAAAATCAGAGTAAACAGTTTGTAATGGTAAAAAACCACTTAATCTACACCTTCCGCCCCATCTTACTATTAAATCTATTCTAGATATCTGAGAAGAATGTATATTTTTTATGGTACTCTTATCTCTTAATTTTTTTCCTGCTGTATAATCTTTTATGTCCCAATCCCATCCATAGTTCACTAAAAAATTTATTTTAATGCCCCCTTTTCCAAATTTAGTTCTATGAGTAAAAGGAATAAGTTCTTTAGGAAATAAATCCGACTCATAGTCCCCAACTACCAAAAGCTCTGCATCTTTTTTGCATAATGACATAACAGCTTCTACACAAGCCCTTCTAAATTCCGTAGTTTGATCTTTAGGCCTTTTGTTATTATCCTTTGTAAAGCCATAAAAGGTCAACTCTTTTATCCCCAATTCTTTACATATATCATATAATTCAAATCCTGGTTTTATTCCATACTTATATCCATCCTTTTTTCCATATTATTTTTTACAGCCCATCTTCTATTTCCATCAGGTATTATTCCTATATGTTCTGGTAATCTTTTGAAATCCACCATATTTATATACTAACTCCTTTAAATTTTATTTGTCTTTTCTTATTTTATCCATATTATATAAATTTAAACTCATTTATAACAAAAATTAAAAGGCCACCCAATTTGGATGACCTTTTTATATTTAGCAATTCACCTATTTATTATAGGTTTCTTTGGTATGCTTCTACCATTCTTTTTACCATTTCTCCACCTACAGAACCATTTTCTCTGGAGGTTAAATTACCTTTATCCATGCTGTCATAGTTAGTTAATCCTAACTGATTTGCAACCTCCATTTTGAAATTGTTTAATCCCTGTCTTGCCTCTGGCACTAATATTTTATTTGAGCTATATCTTGCCATTGTTATTACCTCCTCTTAAAATTTATTTTTTATTTTGTGGTCTACTATCATTTTCTGCAGAATAGCTCATAATTATTACAGAAGATTGTAGGAAATTGAGTTAATTTGTAGATAATTAGTATAAAACAGCCACAACTTGTTAAAAAATAGTTTTATATATATAATTAATACTGTAATTCGTAAAATAATAAATAGGCAATAAAATTCATATTGCTCAAGGAAGTGATAGAATGAAGAAAAATATATCATTGTTTTGTACAAAAATTATTTACCTACTATTTATAATTGCAACTGCAATTTCAATGTGCATTGTTTATAAAAATGTAGAAAATACACTTGCTATTAGATTTGTAATAGGATATGTGATTTTTGCTTTCTTGTTTCTTTTTTATATTATTTTCATTTATTGTTCACTATTCATTATTCATTGTTCATTAATTAAGCCGGAGGTGATTTGATGAGAAAAGAATACATAACTTTTCCCCAAGATATGCCTATAGATATAGTCTTTGCAAGTATAAAAGAATATCCTTTTCATTGGCATAATTGTATTCAAATTATTTTTGTATTAGAAGGTACAATTAAAGTTACTATTGAATCGGGTACCTATGAACTTGTAAAAAATGATTTGGAAATTATTAATGTAGATGAAACTCACAGAATTTTTAGTAATGATAAAAATAATAAAGTTTTAATTTTTTATTTCGATATAAATTTTTTTGAAAAGTATTATAATGATATGGAAAATATTTTTTTCTATACTAATACCTCAGATGATGGAGCTCAGGCTAGCGAAGAATACGATGAGCTTAGAACTATGCTTTCTATATTGCTTTGTGAGGCTGTTCAAAAGCAAGTTGATTACGATGAAGAAATTGAATCCACTTTAGTAGATTTACTTTATCATTTAATAAATAATTTTCATTATCTTATGTATGAACAAGAAGATTTTAGAGAAAATAAAGATCAACTTGGAAGATATCATAGAATAGCAAAATATATTTACAATAATTACAATAATAAAATCAGCCTTCAAGATATAGCCGAAAAAGAGTTTTTAAGTACTCATTATCTTTCACATGAAATAAAATATGCTATGGGTTATAGTTTTACAGATCTTTTAAACTTAACTCGAGTGGAAGAATCCGTTAAACTCTTATTGGATACAGATAAAACTATTTCTGAAATATCCGAAGAAGTGGGATTTTCTCATACTAGATATTACAATAAACATTTTAAAATTCACTTTAAAAGTTCTCCAAGTCAATTTAGAAAAAAATATAAAGTGGATGAAGAAACCTTTCAAAAACAAAAGAAAATTGTATTCTTTGAATTAAAAGATAGCTTAGATTATATATATCCATACCTTCAAAATTACGATAGATATAATTTTGAAAATAAAATTGTTAAAGTTCGTATTGACGTAGATGACGAAATAGATGAATTTGATAAATCTTTTAAAGATGTGATTAATATAGGGGACGCCTTTGACCTTCTTTTAGAAGATAATAAAGACATTTTAGAAGAAATTCAAGAAGAAATCTCCTTTAATTATGGTAGAATATTTAATCTTTTCTCCTCGGATATGGGAATATTTCCTTCCTCTAAATTTTTTAATTGGAACAGAACTAAATCTGTTTTAGAATATATGGAATCTATAAACTTAAAGCCTCTTATATTAATAGGTTCTAACGACTTTTCTGAAGATGAATTTATAAGAATTTTAAAAAGTTTTATAAATTATTTTATGGATATAGAAGGAATTGATATATATAATTTAAAATTTCAATTTAGCTCAAATTTAAAAAAAGAATTAATTGATAAAATTAGTAATTTACTAACTTCTCATGAATTCGATATTTGTGATGATATATTTGTTGACTCCTTTGATATAAACTTAATTTATGATACAGCTTACATGATACCCTACATAATAAATAAAACCATTGTAAAAAATAAAAACTGGAATAATTTAAGAGCTTTTGATACCTTAGATAGTCAAGTTAATCTTACAAATGAAGTTTTCTTTGGATATCCAGGCATTGTAAATGACATGGGAATAAAAAAGCCCTCCTATTATGCCTATTATTTATTAAATAAATTAGGTGATATTGTTGTGTGTAGTGGTGACGGATATATTGTTACAAAAACTGAAGATGAATATCAAATACTTTTATACAGCTACAATGAGGATTTAGATAAACTTGTTAGCTTTGAGGATTTTTCTAAATTAAGAGGTTTTAAAAACAATATTAAACAAAAACTTTCTCTTAATATATTAAATATTCCTACAGATGTTAGAATGACTGTATATGAAGTAAATGAGAAAATAGGTTCTTCCTATAATTATTGGAAAGGTATGGGCAGCCCTATACGGCTTAATAAGGAAGAAAAGGAAATTCTTCATAAAGCTTCTTTTCCTAAAATACATTTTAGATATGCTAAAAAAAGTACTATTTTAAATATAATTTCTGAACTTCAAAGCTATGGAGCCACTTTAATTTTGATTAAGAAAATATCAAAACACCTTAAATAAGGTGTTTTTCTGTTTTTTGTAAACTTCTGTAATTTTTTTATTTTCCCATATTAGTACCTTTATCTCAGCACTTAAGGGAATGCAATGGTTAATGTATATAATCTATAATAAAATATGTAAGTATACTTAAATTTAACGGCAAAAATTATGAGGTGATATAAATGGGAGTTAAAGACAATATTTTTGAAAGCAATAATATAGTAAAAACTCTTTTAAAACTTGCTGTTCCCTTAGTGCTATCATTACTAGTAGCGGAACTTTATAACTTAGTAGATACCATATTTGTAGGACGTTATGTAGGCCCTAATGCCATAGGTGCCCTAACCATAGCCTTTCCTATACAAAGATTTCTAATTTCTGTTGGAATACTTATAGCAGTTGGTACTTCCACATTTATTTCAAGAAGTCTTGGTGAGAAAAATTATGATAATGTAAAAAAAGGAATATTAAATTCCATTAGTTTAACTATAGTGGCTATTATAGTTATGTCAATTTTAATATACATTTTTAGAAAACCTATTATATATAAACTTGGAGCTAGTGATGTATTATATTCTCTAGCAGAAGAATATATATCATTAATACTTTTGGGAGCATTATTCCAATCCTTAACAGTAGTATTTTCATATATATTAACATCACTAGGTAATACTAAAATAGGATTATACGCAAATATTATAGGTGCTACAATAAATATAGTTATAGACTTTTTATTAGTAGCACATTTTAACATAGGTATAGCAGGTGCAGCCATAGCTACATCTGTATCTCAATTATTAGGTTTTATTTATGCTTATTATGCATTTAAAAAAGTAAAGAATAACTTAAACCTTAAATTTTCTTTTACTTTAGATTTAAAGCTAATTTGGATAATAGTTTCTGTAGGCTTTTCAAGCTTTATAGTAGAATTTTCAGATGCTATAAATGCTGGACTTTTAAACAATTTACTCCATGCCTCCGGTGGAGATGAGGCTGTAATTATAGTAGGAGTAGTTACAAAACTTTCCATGTTTATGTACATCACAATAATAGGTATAAGTATTGCAATGCAACCAATTATATCTTATAACTATGGTGCAGAGAACTATAAAAAGATGAAAAAAGCTTTAAAAATAGCTATTATAGCGGTTATGGGAACATCTGTTGTTTTCTGGCTTGGATTCCTTGTGTTTGCAACACCTGCTATAGGATTTTTCCTAAAAGAACAAACCTTGTTGCCTAGAGCTGTAAAAGCCTTTAGATTGTGCATATCACTACTTCCATCTGTTGGAATATACTATATCACAATATATTATTATCAAGCTCTTGGTGAATCCAGAAGATCTTTTTTACTTTCAATTTACAGGCAAATAGTAATATTTATACCTGTAGCTATAGTTCTTATAGGAAAATTAGGTGTATTAGGTGCATGGATAGCTTATCCATTATCTGATATAATATCAGCAATTACATCTATTTACTTTATTAGAAAAGCCCAAAGCTTTGACTTTGAATACAGTGAATCCTTAGATAAAAAAGATAATTCTCTTGTTAATTTTTAAAAGGAAGGAGCTAATTTGATAGCTCCTTTTCATTATTACTTTAGTTAAATGATTTCCAAAACCCTCCTTTTGTATCTATAATAGACATAATTTCTTTGTAAGGTATTTTAAAAGTAGGAAATCCCGCTGCATAAGGGGCAATTTCATAGGGTTCAAAATAAATATACAGTGCATCTTTTCCTACATAAAATGGTTGATTTTTCTTTATACCCTTAAAAGCATCTGGGAAAACATAAGAATACTGTTCATCGTGTTCTATTTGATAATTTATAATATCACTTATAACTTTTACATAATCACTATCCTTTTTAAATAAATCCTCTAATTCATAAAATCTTCCACTAGTAAGATCTATATGAGGGTATACTTTTGTAGGTATACCATGTGCTGCACCAAAATAATACATATAACCATTAAGTTCTAAGACTAATAAATTCTTTTTAAAAAATTCTACTAAAAAATCTCCAAAATAATTATAGTCAAGTTGTGCATTGGCTGGTATATATTTTACATTAGAAAGTTCTTGTAATTTTTTATTTACTTCTTTTTCTTGACTATCTTCCATACCTGAAATTTCAGGATAATATACTAAATAGTCTTTATTTGGTCTATATTTTTTCTCTAAAATTTTATATTTATTATTAAGTGGAATTATTTTATTTTGTTCCCAAATTACTCTTCCTGATTTGTCTAAATAGGATACTCTAAAGTCTACGTAAGCTTTAATTATATCTTTTTTAAATTCTAATGTACCGCTTCCCTTTACTGTAGGTAAATTTTTTACCCTAACTCCTTTTTTATCAATGAAAAATGTATCTTTATTATTGTAAGCTGAAGCCAATCCATTTTTGTAATTTGAAACTCCATAGTAAATAAAGTCTGTAAGGAAATCCCCATTAATATCCCCAATTGCATATTTAGAACCTATATAAGGTTTATCTTCTAAAATAGCTTTTCCAACAGCTAATCTACCTTCTCCTAGTCTATCTATATTATTGTATTTAGGCTCAATAACATATTTTCCATTTCTATCTATAAGTCCAAATTCATTTCCATAGTCCTCAGAAATATTCACTACTGCCCTTCCTTCGTTAAAAGACATAGCCTGTGTAAAACTAGGTTTTATAACTACATTACCTGCTTCATCAATATAGCCCAATTTACTATCTAATTTTTCTTGGAATGCTAATAGCCCCTCTCCAAAACTTCCAACTACATTATATTTATAAGTATTTAAGGTTTTTCCATTTATATCTATAAGCCTAAATTCATTTTCTTTAACTTTAACTACAGCCTTTCCATCACTAAAATCACTAGCAGTTTGGTATTTAGCAGGTATTATTTCCTTTCCTTGTCTATTTAAATATCCATAAAAATATGATCCATTTTCACTAGGAACACCAAATACAGCTCTTCCGTCTTTATAGTTTCCTATATAATTATAAGCTTTTGAGGTAAGTTCATTTCCTTTTTCATCTATTACTTTAAATCCTTTAGAATCCATTGCTATAGCCCGTCCTTCTGAGAATTGTGAAATAGATTCATACTTAGGTTCCACCACATATTTTCCAGATTGATTTATAATACCATAAAGGTTGTTTAACTCAACTATAGCAAGGCCATTATTTTGGAAATCAAAAGCTTCACCATACTGAGGTTTAATAATTAAATCTCCTTTACTATTTATATATCCCCATAAAACTCCCTTTACAGTTTTTATAGATGCCGGATATAAGCTAATGGATTCATCTTTACAATTTAGTTTATTTAATAAGTCTTTCTTTAATTCAATTAACACATCTCTAGGTGGATATTCAAGATTTAAGTCTATAGCTTTATTAATTGAAACCAAAGCATCCTCATACATACAAGCTTTAAATTGAGCATCTGCAAGATAGTACCAATAAAAGGCTGCATCTGGCATTTCTCTTACTCTTTCTTTATAATATGCCACTACTCTAGGAAAATAATAAGGATATACATCTTTAGCAGGAATTAGCTCACCATTTTTAAATCTATACACTTCAACTTTATAAGCTTCTCCCGTATCATGAACCCACAGTGCTATTTCACATATGCCATCATAGCCATTAAATCCTTTCATATCTTCTACTTGGATTTTACTATAATAAATATCATTTTTAAGTAGGTTTTTATATCCTTGTGGCGTCCACTGTATTATATTTAATTGCCACCAAATAGCTCCAACTTGCCATCCTACAATTAAACTGTTTATATTTATTTCTGTAATCCTTGCAATATCTAAATAATTTATACCATATCCTGTACCCTTTATATTAGCTACTACATACCAAAGATCTCCATGCTTTTTCAATATAAGGATATAATTTTCTCCTTGCCATTTGTAGCCTATAACTATTTCTAATGCTTTATCTCCATCTAAGTCACCTATGCATATTGCCGGTTTTTCATAGGGTGCTTCTAACATTATAATTTCTGCCCCTGGTGGCAAACAAGTTTTTATAAAATTCGAGAAATTTATTTTATACTCCATATCAAAATCCTTTACAATTACTTCAGAAATATTATATGCAAAATTTTTTAATATGTGCAAACTACAATATGTTTTTAAATTCTTACTAATATATTATTTATATCTTCACTTACCTTTAATCTTTCTTCATAAACCCATTCTTCATCAAAAGGCAATTTAAGAGCCTTTGAAAAAGAATAGTAAAGGTTCATATTCTACTTCTAAAGGTATATTCCTTTTATATTCTTTAAATTCATATTCATCCTGACAATCCTCTATTATGTCCATTATAAGTTCTTTAGCATTTAACGCCCCACATATATGTATTTCCTCACAATTTAATCCTAAAAGAGCTCTTGTCCAAGCTGCTCCCCTTTCATCATCATTTATCATTTGAATTTCATCTATTACAGCTACGTCATAAATTTCATTAATATCTAATTTTTCTATAGTACAAGAAATATGAGTAGCATTATCTATCTTTATTTCTTCCTCACCTGTTAGGAGGTTACATTTTATTCCTTCTTTATTTAATCTTTCATAATTTTCTAGTGCTAATATTCTAAGAGGAGATAGATATATTCCACGCCTTCCCTGTTTTAATCTTTGCATTGCATTATAAGTTTTACCAGTATTTGTTTCTCCTAAATGAATATAAAATTTTCTATTAAGCTTTCTAGCTTCTTCATATTCATCCTTGGGGTTTTTTGGAAATACCCTATCAAATTCTTTAAATATTATTTTTGGAATATGGCTTGTTATTAATACACTCATAATTCCAGACTTTAAATAAGCTTCATAATTATCTCTTACTATTTCGCTAAAAGTAAATTCTGTATTATTTTTTCTATTATAATTCTCTATAATCCTTATGGATATATCTTCCAAAAGATCTAAATATCTTTCATACACCCTATTAAAATCTCTAAAGTTTTCATTTTTAAATTCATTTAATACTTTTATCTTTTTTCTAACCGCTGCTTCATGATCCCATAGAGCATTGTTTTTAGTATGCTTTACTATATTCTCCATTTGATCTATTTGATGTTTTATCTTTCTAAAGTTTCTTTCCATTGTTCTTTTTTTCATAATACTCCTCCGATATAAAAACACATTCTTAACTTTTAATATCCCCTATTACTCTAATAATACCACCATTTCAAATTTTTATCCGATTTTATTATAATGAATAAATCTATATTATATGAGCAAAAATAACTTATAAAAGAGGTAAAATATGATTAATGAAGATGAATCCAAAATACAGCAATTTGGTAAAAACACACCACTTACAAGAGCTGCACAACCTGTAGAATTAGCAGGTGCATATGTGTATTTAGCATATAGTGATGCATCCTATGTTACTGGAGAAATAATACATGTAAATGGCGGAAAATTTGTAAGTGGATAAAAAAACTATCTTTATTAATGTTTTAAAAAAATCATTAATAAGATAGTTTTTTACTTTATTTATTCTCTATATTATGGCCCTTACACCATCTTCTGCAAAAATCTGCTTTCTTGCCGCAGACAACCCTTTCTGAACCACATTCAGGACAAGTGTACTTATCTTGTTTATAATTTATTTCATAAATATTTCCACAATCTAAGCATCTATACTTACATAGTTTCGTAGTATAATGTCCTCCTGTAATTCTTATAGCTTTTCCTTCTGTTAAGGCAATGGCTACTTTGTTTCGTGCAGCATCTATAATATTTTGAAGTATATTGTAACATAATTTACCACCACTCCTTTTAAATGGTCCACTTTATTCTTTATTATATCAGTTACATGATTATTTGTCTTACTTTCAAAGAATTTTTCCCGCCATACCGTAGTCTATATTCTCGAGATATATCTTTAATGCAAAAACTCCTCTCCATTAAATAAAAAAAACCCATGATAAGACCTATCAGTCCTACCATGGGATATATTCTATAGTTCTACTCCATCTTTTTTAAATACTTTCTCATTGTTTTTCCTATTTTCAGTGAATATTTCATTAAGTATTGCATCGTAATAATTCCCTTGATTCCAAAATACCTTTTCTGCATTTCTTTGTATCCCATGGACTTCTATATATTGTCTACAATCAAATAACAATGCCTCCTCTCCTTTTACCTCTAATACAATGATGGCATCTCACTGAGGTTGGTTGGTAGACCAAAAATTATACGATGATTGATGTGTTGCACCCATTTATTCACCAACTTCTATTTATAATCAAAGCCAACTTGCCAAAAAGCCATATCTAATACTTTCATTTGAGGATATTCTAATTCCCTTTCATCCGATATAACTTTTCTAATATTCTCAAGTTCAGTTTTGTTCTCTTCATAATATTCCGCTAACCCATGGATAGAACATTTGTTCAATAACTGAGTGGTAATATTATACTTTCCTACACCTATTTTAAAATACTCATCATAAGCGGGAACACACCCCATTGTACCTAATAGTACTTTTGTTACAAGGGTATCTGAAATTTCTGTATTTACTTCTCTTATGTTCTTTCTTTTTTCCCCATATAATTTTTTAATGTTTTTTATCAATTCTATTAATATTTCAATATTCCTTTCGTTTTTCAATTTCAAATAATCTATTTCCCAAAGCTCATCATAGCGAGGCTTAAATAACTCCTTGATTATATCTATATGGACTCTATAATCCTTCTGAAGCAAGAAGCTAGATCCTCTCAACATGCCCCAGGATGCTAGATAAAATCCTAAATGTAATGAAAGGTAATCAATATCCTCATCATTTAAATATTCTTTTTCATGTGCCTCAATAAACTGTTTATAACAATGCTCCCAGGATAAATACCTTGCATTTTTATCTGATTGAAGCTCAGAATAATATTTATTAATACTATTTAATACTTCTTCTATTGGAATATCAGGATCTTTCTTTGTAAAGCTCATATTATTTGTTTGCTCTATTAACATAGGTTTGTTTTTTTCAGCAATATCCTTTCTATTAATCTTTATAAAAGTTGCTCTCCGACCTTTTAAATTGAGGTCTGTCATTTTATAGCCGTTTTCATTCCAACATTTTGGCAACATATGTGTTTTAGATTCATACCAATATGCTGGATACTGATATGCAGAATTGCTAAGTTTTTGCCCTATTATCCTTTCAATTTCATTAAATGTTAATGTTATTTCATCCGCTTTCAAATTTGAAAAATATCTATTCAAATCTGCAAATTTACTCCCTCCACTCATAACTATACCCCCTTTAAAATATACAAGGTTCCATATTATCACAATATCCTTATATTTAATTGTCTTAGTTTCTTCTCTTGTTCGTCATCTATAGACTTAGTAGCAATACATAAAAAATCTTCAGCTCTACTAAATGCTACATAGTATAACCTATAATCATCTTCCTCGCTATCAATATCAGGATTTATTATTGCATCTATTTCATTAATATCATCAAAATAAACTAACACTGATTCAAATTCTGTTCCCTTTGCCTTATGTATCGTTCTGATATTATCATTTCTAACTTCTCTTATATTTAAGCTATTTACTAATTCTTTTACCGTTACTTTCTCTGATTTTACCTTGAATTTACCTTTTCCCGTTAACCTCTTAAGATGAAAATCAAACTTAATGAAAAAATTATATAGTTCTTCATTATAAAATTGATATAGATTCTTGTCCAAGTGCATCTCATAATTGTTTATAAGAAATTCCAATAATTCCAATGCATAACTCCTTTTAAACAACTTATTATTTATCTTTGAATTTTTAAAAGGTTCTTTTAGATATCCTTCTTGATTTGTTTTGAATATTTTTAAAACTTCTTTTACAGCCATTTCATATCTTGTATCAATTGCATATCCTTGTGCAACAAATATGTAATTTAAAAATTCATATCTTTTATAGTCTAAAAAATATAATTCTTCCCAAATTTCATAATTATAATTATAGTTATTGATACAAGCTTTAAGTTTAGTTACTTGTTCATTTTTTCTTGTTAAAAAGCAGCATCTATCATTTAATTCTAAAAGTTGCCTTTTTAATTTAAATTTATTTATGATTTCTAAAGGAGTTTTCCCTATTATTAGGCAAATATCATTCCCAATAACATTTCTATGATAATTTTGATGAAATTGATCTTCACCTCTTAAATAGTTTAGGAAATCAATAATCTTATTAGTACTCCTTCTATTGCTATTCATATAATAATTCTTTTGCTTAGGTAGTTCAAAATCTAAAAAATCTTGCCTTTCGGCACCAGCAAACTTATAAATTGATTGCGCTGGGTCTCCTATTACACCAACTACTACACCCGAATCAGCTAATAATTTAATTATCCTCGTTTGGATTGGATTTGTATCCTGAAATTCATCTATAAAAACATATGGATATCTTGCTCGAAGAAATTTTAAAATTATTGGATGATTTTCTAATAATAGATACGAAAAATATAAAACATCCTCATGATGTATTGTTCCTTCATTCCAATATAGCTGTTTATATGATGGAAAATACTCTTCTTTAATGAAGTATTTTCCTACCTTTCTTTTATAGACATCTTTTGTTGTTAGTACTATTTCTTCCTCTTCAAATATCCAATCCAAACTTTTTAAACAATCATTTAATTTCTTGTCATCTGTTATTATACCATAAAGATTATTTTCTTTTTTCCAAATGTTTATTTTCCCACTACTGGGTATATGATCATCATGACCATCCATTTCCTTATAATTTACCAATGACTTTCCTGTACTATCTTTTAATAAATAAATATAAGGTTTTACTATATTCTTATATAAAAAACTGTGTATAGTTGATACTTCTACTTTGTTTTCCATTATTTCAAGTCTTTCCCATATCTCATCTACAGCCACATTTGTATAGGTTATGCATGCTATTTTTGATGCACTTAAAATTTTTGTTGAATTTTTTAATACATTCCTAATATGTCTTACTAACCAATATGTTTTTCCTCCACCTGGTCCAGCTATTATTTTAAAATTTACATCTATATCTTCCAAGGCACAGTCTGATGTTATACATTCAATATTATTCCTTGCTATCATTCTTGCTCCCCCCTCAAGTTACTTACAACACACCCAATCTATAGCATATTTAATATGTTCAGGTAAATTAAATATTTCTCTCTTATCGCATTTCAGATTTTCCTTTAATTTCTCAGCAAGAACAAATGATGCTTCTCCCTTCCCATCTTCTACATGGTTTAGATATGATACTGCTTTTTTAATTTTTTCTTTATCAACTTCTTCTATATCTAAATTATTTATATCTTCTATTTCAATTATTTCAACTTTATCATCAAAGATTAAGGTAGAAGTGCTATTTGCATATGCTAAGTCATATTCCAACGTCTTTCCTTTGCCTGTATTATTATAGAAGATTCTTACATTAGTACTATCTTTACAAGCATCTAATAAATTAGTTACTACTCCAGATACCTCCTTGTATTTATATTTATCTGGTTCTAAATACAATTCATAGGGATAGCAGCTTCTCCATGTTCTTTTTTTACCCTCTTCAACTTTTATCTTCTTCCTTGATGGATCTGTGTCCACAATGCAAGATACTCTTCTTTTTAATGCAAACTTTTTATTCTCTTCTTTTATACCTGCTCCAAAAATTTTAATAAAATGTTTAAATGTTACCCCATCAACTCTTACAATTGATACATGGCTTTGCTCAAAATTTTCATATTCATATTCTGCTAATATCGGGAACAACATTAGCTCTGCTAATCCTTCACCAAATATAATTCCTTTTGAAAATAGCATTGTTGATTTGGTTGCATCAAGATATCTTTCTACGTATTTTTTTGATTCTTGATCTTCCTTTGATCCAGAAAAAACTTTAGCAGGATAGGTCGCAACTATTTTCCCCTTTTCGCCAAGATCCATACATATTATTGGATCTAATCCAACAGCAGATGTAATATGTGTTGAGTGGCTTGTTATGAAAATTTGTCTACTTATGTTTTGGTTATCTATTTCATTCTTTAAAAATCTCAGAAAGCTATATTGTAATGCTGGATGTAAATGAGCCTCTGGTTCTTCAATTAATAAAACTGGAAAAATCTTTGCATTTTCACCCATCTCTGGAGATGTAATCATTTTAAATTTTGATAATACCAAAGATATATAAATTAGATTATTATACCCCATACCATTATTTACAACAGGTATTTCTATTCCAGTTTCCTTCTTAATCATTAATTTTAATACTGATATAACATCACTTTCTTCTAATCTACCACCTAATAATGGTTTTCCACCAACTGTTGCACCTGTTTCCTCTGCAAGTTCAAAAATATCACTTACCTCTAATCTTCCTACCATATTTGATACAATTTGATTTGCACTACTATTAAATTTTTCATTCCTTTTCTCTTGTTCTTTGTCCTTTTTTTCTTGATCAAGCCCTTGCAAATCAGAGTCTACAAAATAGCTCAATACTTCTTTTAACAGTGCATTTTTACCCGTATACATCTTACTTTCTACATCCCTTAATGCATCTAATACCTCACAATGAAATTTATCTAAATACTCTGTCTCCGCTTTATTCTTACTAGCAAGATTTCCACCATATATTCTTGACACGTATTTTTTTAAATGTTTTTCTAAGATAGACCATTTTAGTTTCTTTTTTTCATTGTTGTTTTTATCTAATTCGTCTACTCTATTAATATCTTTAGCGTAATCATTTATACTTGTTTCTGGCAGGAAACACTTATATGTTAAAGTAGCTTCCCAAGGTTCCTCCAATTTTGTCAACCAATTCGCAACAACTGCTTTATCCTCTAAACTTTCATTTTTTGTTCCTCTTATAGTGGCGATAATAGTAATTTCAGGAGGAACTTCATTAATTTCAACCTCCCTATTAAAATCATCAATTGTTGGCTTTGAATTAGAATCCCCAAAAATATATTGTAATGCTTTTATTAATGTCGTTTTCCCTCCATTATTTTCACCTATAATTACATTTAGCCCTTCATTGAATTCTACTTCAAAGTAATCAAAACATCTGAAATTTTCAATTTGTAATTTAGATATATACATAATAGCTATCCCCCTTACTTTTCTTAGTTACTTGCATTATAATACATTTAATATTTATAATCATGAAAAGTAAGGGGTTTTAGCTTTAGAATTTATATTTTCTAAAGTCTAATTTTATTGCACAAAAGGACAATTATATAACAGCTACCCCAATATAATCCTCTAATCTTCATCTTCCATCCCTAACTCATCTTCTTCAAATTCCACATTATACTCATCTCCATAATCCAGCTCATCTTCATCATATTCATCATCAAAATTCTCATGTTTAGGCTTATAAATCTTAAAGTAATATCCTCCACCACCTACAATTCCTAAAATTAACAGTACAAATATAAAGGAAAGTTAATATATCTTCTGTATTCCAATCATATTTGATTTTTGTACATTTATCGCTGTTGTTCAAAACTATTATTTCTAATAATTATTTATTAAATCTTATAAATCAACGGGCTTAGTACCTTAAAAATTTTTAGGTGTTAAATCTCTGTGTATTTTACGTATTTATATCTTTCTCCCAATTATATTATCTTATATTTCTACAACTTACTTTTTTTATTAAAATTAATATATAAACGTCCATATTTTTATCTTATTGGTTGTAGTGTTCAACTCCTCAATTAATAATTTATTTATAGTATATTTTCCGCAGCAGGGGTAAATTTATTTCTATAATTTTAATAATGAATTGTCAATATTGCTCATTAAATATGCACTCTCCTAACTTTAATATTTTCCTTTACAAATCTTAATTTTTACTTATGCTAACGATATTATTTTAATGTAATCTATTATTTGTTTTTAAGCTATCTCTATTTAATATTTTTATTGTTTTTATATCTTTATAATTCTGTAAAAAACTAAATTGGTTATTGCATTTCTTACATTGACCCAACCCATAACAAATAGTTTGCCACCCCATTTTATTTATTGATAAGCATATTTTATGGTTATATAGGTAAATTAACATTGGACAAAGGTATAGTCATTGAAGTTTTTATATTTATATTTATCTATAAATGGATAAAAAGCACTGCAAATTATAAACGTAATATGCACATGCTTATTAATAAAGATGGAAAACCACTTTTTTGCACTGCTAATTACACAACTTTAAATCACTTTTTTTAATAATTTTTACTTTTATAAGGGGATGCTTTTTAGTTTGTTTTCCTTCCACCATATAAGAAACACAATTACAATTATCATTATAGAAAAATCCAGAATATCTAAAAGCATCTATGATATATTTAAACTCAACATTATCTACATCAAACAAATAAGGTGAATATAACGAGAAAATAATAAGCACTGCGTTTTCGTTATATTTAGGCTTATTTTTCATTCAATTTATTCCCTCTATAATTAAGCGAAGGACCACATTTTTAACTTTAGAAAATTCTTTAACAGTATTAAATTTCAGATATGAGACAAAGTTTAATTCCATAGAAAAAACTTCTGTTTATTCATTGTAAGAACAGTTTGGAATAAGAGGTTCCAGCACACTGGTAATAGTTTTTTTATCATATGGAATAAGTTCATTTATAGCCATAAAACTGCGAAGAAAACTAACTTTAAGAAGCTCTGTTTTAACACAAAAGTTATGAAATAAGTGGATATCTTCTTTGTTTTTAGGTGTTAAAAATGGTTTTTGATTTAATTTCTCCAATTCATTAATTAAAGTCATTTCCTTAGCATAAATATTGAATAATTCTTCAGTATTATCAACATTATCATTAGTTAATTTCAAGTGTAATGAAGGTAGTTGCTTATCACTTTTTATAACTGTATTAATGAAATATTCTAACGATAAGTCTGAATTATTAATTAAGGTATTTAAATTTTTAAATTTAATATCATCTTTAAAAAAATCTAAAAAATCCTTATCTTTAGGCATATTTACATACTCCTTTCAATTTGATAATCATCTATATTTATATATAGAAAAACAATAAAAAAATGTAATACTTATTTTGTATTACAAAATCCATTATTATCTTCTACATTTATTGAGATAATAGGATTTAAGTTATAATACAAAGGAAGTATTACAAAAGTTAAAAATAAACTGTATAATCGTTGATATTTAAGGATTACCTTTGTATTACATAAATAATATTACATAAACAATATTACAAAAATCTATAAAAACTATGAAAAGCATTGATATTAAAGATAATGTACAGTATTACAATTAAAATATAATTTTCGGAAATAGCATATTAAAAGAGCTACATTACAATTTCAGTATTACAAAATCGATAAAAAATAGATATTTTCATTGAGATATAAGGGTTTGCATTGTAATACAAGATAAATATTACAAAAAACAAATTTAACCTGGGTAGCAATTGATATATAAGGATTTTACTTGTATTATAAAAAATTACACAAATAAAAAATCAACTCATAATGCGAGTTGATTTTTTACATTTAAATACATTCTATAATACCTATAAATTAGATTTTTATAATATTAATATTTTTCTTTTTATTTTCCATTACCTGCGACATCCCAAAGAGTTATTAATCCTAATAATTTCTCATTTTCTTTTCCATTTTGAGTTATAAATATTGCAGAAATTCTCTTATTATTTTCAAATTCCTCTCTAAAGATATCTTCAATCTCTATTACTGTTATATCTCGTGGAACAAAGACAAATATTTCACTTACATGATTGTGAATTGGAATAAAATCTATAAAATCACTTATTTTTAATTCATCATCAATAATTACATTTTCTTTTTGAGTAATATAAGAAAATATCGTGTTCTCACTAAATACACCAATTAGCTTGCCATCTTCAATTATAGGTACATGGGTATATGTCTTTTTATTCATTACTTTCATTACTTCTAAAACATTTGCATCAAGTGTTGTTGTATACATATCATCTTTTAATACTGCTATTGAATTAATAGCTAACGTTGGATTAAGTACTTTTTCTAATAAGTCTTGATACTTAGAAACAATTATTTCATGGGGTTCTGCTAATGGATCTGATATTCGTTTTTCTGGATTATGTACAATAGCATTTCGTAATCTTGCATATTTTTTTAAATCTTCACCATAACATTTGAAAACATTCTTTCCTTTCCTAGCCATTTTATAAATTAAATCAGTATGTCCTACATAAGTATCTTCTTTAAGTTCTTTTCTCATGTAATCATCAAGTTCATTATAAATGGCTAAAAATTTTTCTGAATTGGTCATTTCCCTAACCATTAATATACCCTCCCAAAACACTCATATTTAACATAATAGTTTACTGTTATCTAAACATTAATGATTATTCCTTATAATACATAATATACCAAATAATAAAGTTTTTCAATTAATTAGTATATAAATATGTAGTTTTTATCATAAATCAATAAAAAAATCACAATTTTTTTCTATATAACTGAAAATTAATTTTAAATTGTAATAATAATAAATTAACAAATCAATCTTATTTTCATATTTTAAATATTAAGTATATTAATTGGGAAGGGGAACTAGAAATTTGGCCAGAAAAAATAAAATTAAAAGTGTTGTAGTTCATTATCCATCAGTGGAAAATGAAGAAGAGTTTGAGTTAAGAGTTGCAAATGCCATGGCTAAAGTTCTATGTAAAAATTATCCTCCAGAAATAATTAACAAATTAATAGACGAACTAAGATAAATGGAGTAAAACATAGGACATGTATAGACATGTTTAAATATTAATGCCCCTCTGCATATATAGAGGGGCATTAATATTACCTGCTGAATGTATTTTATTAGACATTAATAGTGTTAAAAATTTCCATGTTCCCAGATTTCACTTTTAGGAACGCCAAATTTTGCTAGAACTTTCGAAACCGCTTCCTCCCTTGGTATTTCATTATCTATAAGAATTAAAAATTCCCCGATAATTTTAATCCATTTAAGTATAGACGCCATAAATCATATCTGTACTTTTCTTATTTTGTCTAAAATACAAATCAAAATCTATTGGTAAATACTAATGTACAATTTTGATTTACTATATATACTATCATGCCATGATTTTTACATAACTGTTTATCTTTCATAAAACATTAGAAATACATTCATTATAGCTAAAGCAAAAGAGAAACACCTATCTCACTTCCTCATAGGAACTATAAAACTAAACCCAACAGAAGGAGCTTTTTTAAATTTTTCTAGTATTTCACTTCCTCATAGGAACTATTAAAACGCAACTGCAACAGGAAATATTGTGAAAGGCATAAAATCATTTTACTTCCTCATAGGAACTATAAAACCTATAGAGGGCGTAAAGTCTTTTAAATTAAATTTTATTTCACTTCCTCATAGGAACTATAAAACAAATCAAACTAAGAAAGTCTTAAAAGCTCATAAAGAATTTCACTTCCTCATAGGAACTATAAAACGGTTATTATTAGATGGAATAAGTCAATACATAACTACATTTCACTTCCTCATAGGAACTATAAAACTGAAAGAACTAGAAAAGAGTTAGAAATAAATCATACATTTCACTTCCTCATAGGAACTATAAAACCCCAATTTTCAAAACCACTGTAAATCAAGGTTATATCTTGTTTTCAATACTATTAAGAATAATCGTAAGTGATACATTTTGCAGTAAACCTCCAATAGTGTTTTTGTAAAATTTGTTTAACATCCAACAAATTCAGTTAAATCAATACTTTAAGCATATATTATAAAAAATACAGTTCACTGCAAAATATTAAACCATTGAAACTTAAATTATTCTTCTATAATTCTTAATACTATTAAGATCTTTAAATGTTTCAACGAATCCAAACCCTTGAGAACTTTTACTACCTAATCCACAACTATAAGCAAGTTCTACTATTTTAGTATCTCCCTCTATTATAAAAGCACCTAAATATCCTTCATATATCCAATTTTTATATTTGTCTATTTTTTTTCTTATATTGTTTTCATCTAATATACTTATATTCATAATTCCTTTATATTCTTCGTTATAAAATGAATTATATTTTGCTATTATATTATTTTTTATACTATTTAAAAATTCATTGTCTTTAGGATTATAGAACTCCATCCTTGATTTCCTTATTGGTTTTACAACAACAACTGGCGATATAGTTAACACTGCAATTCTTTCTTTATTTAACTGTTTTTTTGAATATATTTCATTTACTTTTAATATTCCTTCTTTAAATTTTAAACACTTATGTTCAATAAACGCACTTATTATTTTAAATATAAAAACTTCATCTATACTTGAAATTATAAGCTCTACTTTACCCTTTTGTATAGTTATTTTATTATTTTTTATAGTTTTATTTTGTATTTTAAGTTTAGAAAAATTAAATAATTTAAATATTTTATTTTTATATTTATAGCCTGAATTATGCAATTTTGTGGCATATTCTTCATCTAATATATTATAAATAGATTTTTGAATTATGTGGTTATATGCAATAGGTAATGTTATATTCCGCTCAGCGAACATACATACTTTAATCCTCATGTTTAATCTCCTCTAATTTTACTTTTACCCAGCCAAATGGTAAGTTTGCTTGAGCCATATATTTTGAAGTATATGGTAAAAGTTTATCTTTATTATTTACATTATCATAACATAATAAAGTTTTGCTTATAGCTCCACTATATCCTAATTTACAAACAAATTGATTATTTTTATTATTTTCTTCTCTTAAACATTTATAAAATTCTTTAAGAGCATCAAAATATCTAGGTATTATGTAGTATTGTTCCTCCAAATCTATTACTTTAGAATAAAATTGTCTTAAAGACTCTAAAGCTATCTCTATAGGTGTTTTATCTTTATACATTAAAGATATTGTTGTTAAATTTTCTTTTTTAAATTCTATATCTTTACATGATATTTTCCCTTCAAATAAACCACCTTTTTGTGCCATCTCATAATACTGAGGAATTATTTCTTTTTTACTTTTCCTATTCCATCTATAAATTTTCTCTATTACAAAATCAACTTTAGTTTCTTTGCAGTCTGAGAAAATAATATTTCTAAAAATTGTATCACTAGCAATATTTCTAATATTTTTTTTAAAATTGCTATCTTCTATATCTCTAATATCATTATAATTTGTAATTTTATCTTTATTAAATTTTATATTGTATCTATAATTTATTAATTTTCCTTTTGGAAAGCATCTTATTAAATTCTTTTTTTCTTTCTCCTCTTTTGTATAATAATAATTTGAATAATCTTTATCATTTATCGTATTTACTCCATATAAATTAAGTCTTTTATACCTTTCATATTTATAATTAACTGATTCTACATTAAAAATCTCAAACCCATGCCTAAATATTCCTTTTATTGTACTTCCTGTAATTGTTCTTATTTCAGATATTGCATTTTCAGATATTTCTTTTATACTACCAAATTTATGAATATCCATTTTATTATCATATCCCGATAATAGTCTTAGGCTTTTTAAGTGTTTCTTTAGCTTATCTGATATAAAGTTTTTTTCACAAATATTGTTATATACAGTTTCCAATTCTGAATCTTTTAATATTCCCTTTTCCCTTAACTGAAGGATATCATTAAAATTTATAAAATAAATCTTTCCATCTTGTACTATATATTCATCACTAGAATAGTAGCTTGTATCATTGCTGCCTGTACATAAACCTGAAAGTACTTCTATAGTTATTTTATATTCTTTTAAAGCAACATCAAATTTTTTCATTTTAATCACCTTCTTTGAATTTTACAGGGAATACGCAAGTATATGTCTTAATTTTTTCAGATAGATTACTTACTATATATGCTCTATATTCTTTTATACTATTAATAATGCTTCCACATTCTATATAATAATAACAAGGTTTTATTTTTTCAGGTGTTCTAGAATCATATCTTTTTACATTATAATTTTTAAATCTAAATTCTTTTAAAATATTATCAGTAATAATTGTTGATGCTATATTAAAATATTGTGTTTCTTTGTTAGGATTTTTAAATAATTCCACATCATTAGCTTCAACAAATATACTATCATTATATTTTTTAAAATTCATAATTCCATTTCCAATGGTAGTATCTGTACCAATACCTACTTTTTCAATTATTTTAAAAGCTAATTCCATAAGGTCTATAACATATTTATCATTAGTGAATACATATATACTAAAAATATTTTTACTATGGTATTTAAATTCATTATGTAAAAAAAGTGCTTTATCAATGGTGGTTCCATTAAACCTACTTATACTGTTTCTTAATCTTGGTGAAGGTATTCCACTTTCAAGTTCTACTTTTTTTACTGCTTTTTTATATGATCTGAACTCATCTCTTTTTTTAAGTAAATTTTGTGTAAAATCATTTCTATCTTTAGGTTTTATTTTTGTTATCTGTTTTTCGGACTTATCACAAAAGTCTTTACCTAAAATTAAATTTCTTTTTTCTTTTTTAATCATTGATATTTTAAATGGTAACTCATCTTTTAATATCATATCACTAATCAATGTATTTGAATCTATTAATCTTTGTATCTCTTCATTGGCTCTGTCCTCACTAAATATATCAAAATAAATTTTAGCTATATTTCCAAATATAACAGGAGATATAAGTCTACCCTTAAGATTATTAACAGTAAAATCTGCCCTATAAATCATTGTTTTTGCTGCTCCTTAAAATACTTATTTTCTACCTCTGTTAATTCCTTTATAATATCTAAACACTCCTGTTCTTCACAATCCTTGAATTCAACCTTACCATATCCCCTACTACCAGAACTACCTATATAATTATGCTTAAGAAGTTCAAATGCTATATTAATATAGTTTTGTAAATCTTCCTTATTATCTCCTTCAAAAACCTTTAACTGTATTTCTATATTAAATTCAACACCAGATGGTATTCTTTCAAAAGTCCTTGGTTTGGCTTCTGATGTTATTCTATTTATAGTGTTTTCTTTTTTTATTTCCACCATTGATGGATTTAATTTTCTCAATATTACTCTGCTTTTATCTGTTAACTCCGCATCTCTAAATATTAATCTTGAAGGCTCTCTATATGTTTTATTTTCATTATTATCATTAGGATGTACTCCAAATAGCTTACAAACTAAACACTTTCCACAGGTACAAATACCACCTTTTTCATCACTAACTCCTTTAACTATCTCAAGAATACTTCTCAATACTCCTTTTAAGGTTGATCCTGGTATATAAGGTTCTTTAGTTATAGGATTTCTTACAATGGGGTTGTCCACTCCTCCTATATTCAATTCCTCATTGCTTCCACCTATTTTAACTCCACTTTTAAGTATCATTAATTTTCTTATTGTTATAATATTAATTAGCTTTAGGCTCTTCAGACTCATTAATTTTCACTTCCTTTTTCAAGATATCCATACATACACTCAAAAACTTTTAAAAATGCTTCAAATTCCTTGGCTTCATTTATAACAATTATTGATTGTTCAAAAAACTTTTCTAAATGTTGATATGCCACTTTTTCTATTTTTTTATGTTGACTTAATCCTTCTATTTTTCTACTAATTAAATAATGAACTTTTCCTTTCATAAGCCTAATTATAGGTTTAATTTCATTAAAAACCTCTTCTTTTTGCTTATTCATTTTTAGCTCAATTTCATCAACAGATTCATCTTCTTCAAATTTATCTATATTATTAAGTTCATTTATATATCTTTGATTAAGTTGCATTTCTATATCTTTAAAGGCATTATAAATATTCCTAACACTAGTTCTTGTTACTTCTCTACCAAAACCCTTAGCTGCATTTTCTATCTTATTAACAATATCCATATTTATTTTATTATCATAATAAAACGATTTTTCATTGTTTAATATTTGTATAATATCATCTAAATTTTGATTTTTATATTCTTTATATCTCTTGTGATTATTAGTTTTTAAATTACTCATCACTATTAATCCTTTCTCTAGATTTTCTTATAGCAAATTCTATTATTGCCTTTTCTTTAGCATATTTGTATTCTTTATTATGTTCTTGTTTATCTTTTATAATTATAGATTCCAATTTTTCAATTAATTCTTTTTTTATTCTACTGTCTTTCTTTTTATCTTCAGCAAACTTTTTTTCTTTTATTTCACTATTTATTAAATAATTATATATAGCATATGCTCTCATTCTTTCTATATCATCGTCACTTGAAACCATCTTAATAAGTTCATTCATTTTGAATAATATTGACCTATTAATAATATTTTTTCTCAGCTTAGTATTAACTAGGTCATTGCTAGTATTTGAAACTTCTTCTAACTCTTTAAAAGTTAATATCTTTCCATTTAAGTTAACACAATTCTTGCCATAATCCTTTCCATTTTCAAGAAGACCGTCTACTTCTTTAGCAACTAAATTAAATGGCCTGTGGGAGTTATGAAATAATATTCCTGATGTAATTGTTATGTTATCTGTATTCCCATCTTTATCAGCACCAGTTATCTTTCTCATTTCCTTTTTTATACTTAATACAGCATCAACAACTTTTTCCCAGTTTCCTGTTATCATTATGTCATCTCCACCTGCATAAAGTACCATCACTGAATCTTTATATTTTTCTTCTATTATTCTTCTTAAATACATAGAAAAGAATAAATTGAAAAACAAAGAAGTATTTGCAAGTCTAGATATTGAGAAGTTATACACCTCACTCATAATCTTTCGTGGATACACATGATAAAGCAAAAATTGAAAATCATCTACGTCAACTTTAGCTGTTGCAATTATAGTATCATTTTCACTCATGTGTGAAAAACAATCTAAACTAACCAATTGAGTATTATCTTGTTCATTACTCTTTAGTGGTCCATCACATGCATCTTTTCCATAGCACCTTTTGCATTTATCATATGTCTTTTTAATATACGTTTTTCCTATATCATAAACATCAATTATTGGATATTCTTCTTTAATTCTTTCTGCTTCATCATAACTAAAACAAATTATAGGTGTACCCTCTTTTATTTCACTTTTAGTAAACTTAATGGGATCTTTAATATCATCCAAATTTACATTATTATAATCTATATAAAAATTTTCAATGCCATTATATTCAGAAAATTTTATCCACTTATCCTCTAAACTACAGGTTGAACATCTATCTTTTTTATCATATTTAATGTAGTTTATACCACAGTTTTTACATTTTCTATATTCTTTAGAGTCATCATATACTAAGTTTTCAATGGTCCTATTATATTTTTTCTCATAAAGATTCATTGAAGCAATTTTAAAACCTTTTTCATACCCTGTTCTATCACCATTAGTTTTAAATGCTATTTTTTCAATCTCATATTCCAAATAAATTTTGTTATTAAGTATGTTTCCTAATTCCTTTTTCATATCATCCATTATTTCTATTGACTTGTTTTTTATAATATCTTCATCAGGTATAAGTACAGTAAATGTACCTCCTCCACAGAACAATATATTAAATGTATATAATCCTATTTTCTTTACTAATATATTTGGAATTAATATATTGATTAATGAAATAATAAAAGATCTTGTAAAAATTCTTTGCATTGGATGTTCTATATTAGTGTTTATGCCATCATATATGTAATTTTGTATATTATATATTCGTCCATGAATTATTAAATATTCCCCACAATTATTTTTTAAATGTTCTTCTTTGTAAACTGAAACTGCTGCTGCTGCTGTAGTTTGAATATGATTATATAATGAAATATCCTTTAAATATTCCCATTTACTTGAACAAATTAAAGAAGTATACTTTTTAAATAAAAAGTTCCATGAATTTATACAATCCTCAAATGTGCAATTCCTAAATGCTTTTAAACAATTAATATCCTTTTCAAAAAAATTTAAATTTTCTTTTATCTTTTCTGGCATTCTTTTTGAAAAAACTTCTAATTGTACAATGTTATAAAAGTCAATTAAAGACTTTGGTTCAAAATAAACATAATTTTTATATATTATTTTACTACTTTGTTCACTTAACATATTACTTAACGTACAGAATAAATCTATCAATGGACTATATTCACTTTGAGCATTTTTTATTTCTAATTCTTTTTTAATTTTTCGGCTATCTTCATCTCTAAAAATCCTTCTTTCACTACAAGAATCTAGATCCCCTGTGATGATTTTTTCTATAATTTTATATTCTGTTTTATCTTCCTTGTTTTTTAAATCATCTAATATATTTTTTATTTCATTTAACTGCTTAAGCCTTGTTTTATCTTTTATTTTACTTATTGTTTTATTTAACTCAGATTTATGATGAAGAGCTGCTATTCCAGCTATTAAATTAATCTGTTCATCACTTACGCATTGAAAACCTTTAAAATATTTTTTTATATATTTATACGAAAGCTCCCAATGTTTAGTTTTCTCTATTTTTGTTCTTCTAATAAATTTACCCAAATCATGAAGTAATGCAGCAGCTGCTGTTATATTTCTATAGTATTTCTCTTCGTTATTCAAAATTTCACCACTTTCTTATGAGTTATATATATGAGTTATATATATGTGTATTATATCTATACCCAATTTTCTCCATCATAGTTCTCTATCCGATTAATTATTTTTTCTAAATACATATTTAAATTAGGATTGTCACTAAAATTATTAGGAAACCATATATTAGCTTGTCCAAATCCATATGAAGGTGCATTCTTCTTACCAGTTCTAGGCACATACCAAAGTGTTCTTCTATATCTAATGTTACTTGGAAGCAATACACAATTATCTGCCTTAGCAATAATATTATAATATTGTTCTTCTTCTTCAAAATATGCAACTTCATAATTGCGATATACAGTTGCATTATTATACCATCCAACTACTGAAGTATAGTCAGCACAATCAGATTTAGCACACCAAACTACAAGAACATCATCTACAGATTCTATATCCTCTAATCTTCCTACATTAACTATTTTTTCAATATGTAATTGATTTTTATCTTTTCCATTTGTGCTTTTAGTTTCAACAAACCCTAAGCAATATTCAGTATCATCTCCTTCAAATTTTATTGGACAAAAGTTGTACGCCTCATGTGCATATTTATTTTTATTTACCCATTCTCCTCCATTAATAGGTATATCATCGTCATTAACTCCTTTATAATGTTCCATCCATGCTATGTTACAAAACAAAATTTTCTTCATATCTGTTCCTCCTTTTATTTAAATAAATTTTATTAAGTTATATAAATATCTATTTCTCTCAACCTATTGAAATATAATAGCTCCACCATAAAAACATTATTAATTAAAATTTACTATCAATCTATTTACAATTATATATAATAAATGTAAAATATACAAAATATTATGAACAAGTTTTAATAACATTTACAGTAGTAGCATTAATAAAATATTCATCAGCTTCATAAAAGCTAAGATTATACCTATTTTCATTTAATCCTAAAAAATAGAGCACCTATTATTTCTTAGGTGCTCAGTATCCAGCTTGATTAGCTTATTATATTATTTATTAACTTATTCATTAAAGATATTTGTCAACATCGTCTAAAGATTCTAATGAAAATATTTCTTCAATTATTAAATCCAATATTTCAATATCTGCATTATTTAGTTTTTCTTTATATTCTTCTGGTAATTTTCCAAACTTTTTAGTCAATAGTTTTATTGCATAATTAAGGCTTTTCCTACGCTCACCTTGTTGTATCCCCTTTTCTATACCTTTTTCTATGCCCTTTTCTATGCCTTGTTTTATCCCTTCTTCTTTTCCTTCTTGTCTAAATATTTCAGCTAAAGTCATTACCAGCTCACTCCCTTCTGAATAAGTTTTACTAATTTTATCAATTATTTCTCCAACATCCTTTTTAGTAAGATTTGCTCTTGCATTAAATGTAGTAGTAACTTGGTTTATTAAAAATAGCCCTATTATAATACAAATATACTGTGTTATAATAGGGCATTGATATTATCTACTGAATGTACTTTTTAACATCTTCTAAGCTTTTATAATCTAAAATACCCTCAATTATAACTTCTAAAGTTGTAGTGTCTAATTTTGATATTTTCATCTTAAGCTCTTCTGGTAATATTCCAAACTTTCTAGTTAACAATTTTATGGCAGTTTTTATCAGAGCTTTTGTTTCGCCTTTTTCTATACCTTTTTCTATACCTTTTTCTATACCTTCTTGTCTGAGTTTTTCTGCTAAAGTCATAGCAACTTCACTCCCTTCTGGATAAGTATTTTCAATTTTATCAATTATTTCATTTATGTCTTTCGTAGTCAAATCAGCCCTTGCACTAAATACATACTTTATTAAAGTTTCAAAGTACTCTATTCCTGTATGTTTATCTTCTAATTTTTGAAGATATTCTGATGCTCTATAAATAGACTCCTGTAAATCTTTATGATTTTTTGTAAAGATATCTCTAAATATAGTAAGTAAAATCCTAAGTTGTGCTTCACCCTTTATTTCTTCATCTGTATATCTTGAAATATCATAAATTAAATATTCATAATTTGGAATAAATTTTTGTATATCTTGTGGAAGGTTTTTATATCCTGTTATCATTTCCCCTAAAGTGGTTTTTATATTCCAACTGTCTTTTCCATGATATATTACTAGTGGTATTATCATTGGCAATTCATCTGTTTTTTCTTTTTTTATTTTAGCTTCCCAAATTTCTATCATATATTTCAACAATTGAAAGGCTATATCTTTACTAGTATAGCTTTTATGTTCAAATAGAAAATAAATATATCCTTCTCTTTTATTTATATTTACCTTAAAAAGCATATCTGAAAAACCTTCTTGAAGTTCTTCATTTATAAAACTATCTTTTTGAGGTTCTAATGTATTCATATCTATAATCTTCATAATATTTTGTGGTAAATAATTGTTTAAAAAATCCTTTGTTACTTCTACATTTCCGAAGGTTTCTTTAAAGAATTTATCATGTGGATTTTGTATTTTCATTTCATCACCTACCTAATTTTAGTATACCATATAATATACTATTATTACATAATATGATATTATTTAAAATATTTTATTTTTCTTTAACTTATAATAATTTTCTTTACTTATGCCATATATTTCTCTTTCCCATGAACTATATGTAGATGATGGAATTCCTAATATTCTAGCAGCTTTTCTTACACTTAGGTTATTATCTTTTCTCCACTTTTTAAGAAAACTCACATAATCGCTTAAAATAAATTTAGTATATTCATCACAACATAAATAATCTAAATCTATTACTTTACCTAATTTAATTAAAGCAACCTTAGAAGGATGAATTGTATCATATTCATATCCAGCTATAGCTCCTGAACTTAATCCACATTCTTTTGCTAATTTTTCTTGAGATAATCTTAATTTCAATCTAGCTTTTTTCAATCTTTTTCCTAATGTATCCTCTTCTAAAATATTATATAACTCATCATACAAATTAATTGGTAAGTTTTGTTCAATTCTTGCAAATGGCTGTTGCGTGCAGAAGCTATGTGTACAGGGGCATTAGCAGGCCACAATGCTGTAAGACATCTTTTAGGAATGCCTTTATTAATATTACCTAGAACCTTAGCTATAGGGGATTTAATATCCTATGCAAACTTTAAAATGACCACAAAAGAAGGCAGAAGAAAAAGATACACCTTTGCAGGAGCAGAATACTTTGAAAGAATGAAAAATACAGGTCTGTATTCCACAGATAACCAAGATATAATGAAAAGAGTTGAAAAAGTAAATCTTTTAGGTATCATGGAAGAAAAAATGGTATAAAGTATGAATCAATGAATAAGTACTAACAATGAATAATGAACAATTATTAGCGATACTGTAATTTGTTTACAACCCCAAGGGGTTCTTACCCATTAATGCTCCTCTATATATGCAGAGGAGCATTAATATTACCTATTGAATGTATTTTTTAACATCTTCTAAGCTTTTATAATCTAAAATACCCTCAATTATAACTTCTAAAGTTGTAGTGTCTAATTTTGATATTTTCATCTTAAGCTCTTCTGGTAATATTCCAAACTTTCTAGTTAACAATTTTATGGCAGTTTTTATCAGAGCTTTTGTTTCGCCTTCTTCTCTACCTTTTTCTATACCTTTTTCTATACCTTTTTCTATACCTTCTTGTCTGAGTTTTTCTGCTAAAGTCATAGCAACTTCACTCCCTTCTGGATAAGTATTTTCAATTTTATCAATTATTTCATTTATGTCTCTCGTAGTCAAGTCAGCCCTTGCACTAAATACATACTTTATTAGAGTTTCAAAGTACTCTATTCCTGTATATTTATCTTCTAATTTTTGAAGATATTCTGCTGCTCTATAAATAGACTCCTGTAGATCTTTATGATTTTTTGTAAAGATATCTCTAAATATAGTAATTAAAATTCGAAGTTGTGCTTCACCCTTTATTTCTTCATCTGTATATCTTGAAATATCATAAATTAAATATTCATAATCTGGAATAAATTTTTGTATATCTTTTGGAAGGTTTTTATATCCTGTTATCATTTCCCCTAAAGTGGTTTTTATATTCCAACTGTCTTTTCCATGATATATTACTAGTGGTATTATCATTGGCAATTCATCTGTTTTTTCTTTTTTTATTTTAGCTTCCCAAATTTCTATCATATATTTCAACAATTGAAAGGCTATATCTTTACTAGTATAGCTTTTATGTTCAAATAGAAAATAAATATATCCTTCTCTTTTATTTATATTTACCTTAAAAAGCATATCTGAAAAACCTTCTTGAAGTTCTTCATTTATAAAACTATCTTTTTGAGGTTCTAATGTATTCATATCTATAATCTTCATAATATTTTGTGGTAAATAATTATTTAAAAAGTCCTTTGTTACTTCTACATTTCCGAAGGTTTCTTTAAAGAATTTATCATGTGGATTTTGTATTTTCATTTCATCACCTACCTAATTTTAGTATACCATATAATATACTATTTTAATATCCTATGCAAACTTTAAGATGACCACAAAAGAAGGCAGAATAAAAAGGTACACCTTTGCAGGATCAGAATACTTTGAAAAAATGAAAAATACAGATCTATATTCTACAGATAATCAAGATATAATGAAAAGAATTAAAAAAGTAAATCTTTTAGGTATCATGGAAGAAAATGATATAAAGCCTGAATCAATGAACAAATAACAGTTATCTACTAAAAGCTATTTTCTTTTTAATCTTTAAAACCAAATTTAGCAATATTATAGAAAGTATTTCTGTTGAAATAAGAGTCATAAATAATCTATAATGCTCAGCTTTGTATTTTATAAAAATAAAACTTAAACAGTAGATAATGAAACCAATAATTAAAGAGATTAATGTATTCTTTTTATTAACTAGCTTTATATATTTCTCATTAGATAGTATATATAAGAATTCTATTAAGAAAATTAATGAAAATATCATTTTTAGAAATTCAGTTATGTTTAGCATAGTTGATTCCATACTTATATTAGGTCTAGATAAAAACCACAAATAATATTCTTTGGTCATGCTTTTAAAAAAACCATTTACTAAAATTATAATATTGTTATAATAAATCAATATTATAATAAAAAAGATATTAAACAATATTATAGAAATCAAAGAAGTTATTAATACATTAGTTTTTTTCATAATAATCACTCCTCGTATAATAAGTTTATAGCAATTAATAAAGTTTTTCAATTTACTAATCTAACTATGTAGTTTTTATAATAATTAAATCCAATATTTCAATATCTGCATTATTTAGTTTTTCTTTATATTCTTCTGGTAATTTTCCAAACTTTTTAGTCAATAGTTTTATTGCATAATTAAGGCTTTTCCTACGCTCACCTTGTTGTATCCCCTTTTCTATACCTTTTTCTATGCCTTGTTTTATCCCTTCTTCTTTTCCTTCTTGTCTAAATATTTCAGCTAAAGTCATTACCAGTTCACTCCCTTCTGAATAAGTTTTACTAATTTTATTAATTATTTCTCTAACATCCTTTTTAGTAAGATTTGCTCTTGCATTAAATATATATCTAATAAATGTTTCAAAATACTCTATCCCTTTTTGCTTATCTTCTAATTCCTGCAAATATTCTACTGCTCTAAATATAGTAAGTATTATTCTAAGTTGTGCCTGACCTTTTATTTCTTCATCTGTGTATCTTGATATGTCATAAATTAAATATTCATAATCTGGAATAAACTTTTGTATATCCTTCTCTTTTTCTAATTTAGTTGCCTATTAAGAAGTCTAAAATATTCCATCCATCAGAAGTCTGGCCTTTATATAACTCTAATGATATAGCTGTTTCCAAATCTCTTTTATATTGTAAATAAGCCATAGGTAATCCAAAAAATAAGCTAGTTAACATAAGCATTGTAATAGCATTTACTGGACTTATTATCCATAATTCAGAAAAGTGACACAAGCTATGAGGTACAACTCCTAAAAACATACTTATAATTGCAGTATGTTTTTTATTAATATGCTTATCTGAAATAGTAATAAATACATTCATTATAAAAAATCTAAATACTATTTCTTCTGCAATACATTGTATTTGTTTAATTGTTAACGTAAATATATATATTGGTTTACAAACAAATATTTATATGATATCTTAAAAGTAATAAATTCAAATTTTACTTTACAATTTTTAAAGGAGATTTTAAAAATGATAAATTTAAGACCACATCATATTTTATGTTTTCAAAACTATGTAGGAAAAGGATATAGTAAAGACTTTGTAGACAATATGAACATTATAGACAAAAAGTTAAAAGAAAATAAGTCCATAAAAATTAAACTAACACCTTATGCCGATGATGTTTGTAAAAAATGTCCTCATAAAATTCAAAATGTTGGATGTGCTTCAAATAATAACGTATTGTGTATGGATAAAAAAGTTATGGATTATCTTAATTTAGATTTTAAAGTATATAGCTATGAATATTTATTAGACAGGCTAAAGAAAAATATAACTAGGGATGCTTTTAATGATATATGTGGAAACTGTGAATGGCATAAATATGGATTATGTAATGAAATTTAACATAAATATAAATTTGCTATCGCATTAGGAAATTTATATATAATATATTGTAATATTTATTCTCAATACGACAGCTTTTTTACTATTTAATTTTGTTTTATTTATAATTTTTATTTCTTAATAAATAAAATAAAAGCTACTACAATAAAAATATTTATTCTATATAAGGCTTAAAGGGATAATTGCCTTAAAGTTGGCCTCTTTATCATTAAATGATATTATTTTTGCATTTACGTCAAAGAAATTTTTTATGTTTTTTTCTGTAATAATATTATCAGTATCTCCAAATATATATTTTTTTGAAGAAATTATCATTGTCTTGTCTGATATTTTTAATGCATGTTCTGGATAATGAGTATTAAAAATACATGCTAAATTTTGAGTTTTAGTCAATTTTTTTATAATATCTAAAATTATAAGTTGATTTTTAAAGTCTAAATGAGATTCTGGTTCATCTAGAACCAGAATCTTAGGTTCTGAAACTAATGCTCTAGCAACAAACACCAACTGAAGTTGACCACCACTTAATTTTGAACATTTCCTATCTTTTAAATCATAAATTCCTAAATCTTTCATAACACTTTTAGTTATAATTTTATCTTGTTTTGAAGGGGTAGAAAATATGCCTACATATCGTGCTCTTCCCATTAAAATCATTTCTTCTACTGTATATTCAAAATCTATTTTATGAGCTTGAGGAACATATCCTATCTCCTTTACTCCTTTAGATACATCTATTAAATTCCCATCAATTAAAGTAAAACCCTTTTCCCATTTAAATATGCCTGTTATACATTTAAGTAATGTTGTTTTTCCAACTCCATTTGGACCTAATATTGTCATTACTTCACCTTTATGTAATGAAAAATTTATATTTTTTAAAATAGGAACATTGTTTTCATAAGAAAAATATCCATTTTTAACTTGTAAAATCATATTTCTTCACCCTTGTTTTTCTTTTTTAGTAACCAACCAAAAAATGGTGCACCTATAAGAGCTGTTAATATGCCAATAGGAATTTCAGCTGGAGTAATAGTTCTTGCTAAAATATCTACTATTGTTAAAAATATAGCTCCTACAATGCAGGATACAGGTAATAGTTTACTATGTTCAACTCCAAAAATCGTTCTACTTATATGAGGTATGACTAAGCCTACCCAACCAATTATACCAGATATAGTAACTGAAGAAGCAGTTATTATAGTTACTAATGCTATAATAACTAATCTTATTTTTTTAGGATTTGTCCCTAAAGAATATGCTTCTTCGTCTCCAAGTGATAATATATTTATTCTCCATCTCATAAATATTAAAATACTAATGGAACTAATCATTGGAATAAAAATAAGTTTTAAATCCTCATAAGAACATTTTGAAAAACTTCCCATAAGCCAATATGTAATTGTAGGTAATTTATCATAAGGATCTGCTGTATACTTTATAAAAGATATTAATGAAGAAAATACTGAAGAAACTATTATACCTGATAATACTAGGGATAATATTTGATCAACTGCCTTATTTTTGGATAATATATAAGTTATAAATACACTTATAATTCCAAATAAAATAGCACAAAAATTAATTTTTATATTTACTCCCCAAAAAAGTATAGCTAATATCGCACCAAAAGCAGCTCCAGCATTTACTCCTAAAATATCAGGACTTACAAGTGGATTCTTAAATATACCTTGAAAAGTAGCCCCTGAAATTGATAATCCTGCTCCAACTAACATAGTTAAAATAGTTCTAGGAAGTCGTATATCTACTATAGATTTTTCTACAGAGCTTATATTCATATTTATTTTAAATATATTTTCAACAAATACCTTTGCTACATTTAACGGCGAAATAAAAAATCTTCCTGAAAATAATGAAGTAAAAAAAGTAACTATTAGAAAAAATACAAGTAAGTAATACTTTATCTTATTATTACTCTGTTTCCATCTCATTTAAATCTCCTTTAATTCTATTTTTTATTTAATATATTTTTCATTTCCTCTTTTGATAGATCATAATTTAAAAAGTCCTTATAAAATTTTCTTATTTCATTCTCTATTTTATAATCATTGAATATATCAGGTTGCTGAATATTTCCCATCCATTTAAACATAAGATGACTTTCTGCACATGGAGCATCCCATCTATACATACCAATAGGTGTTTTATATACCTTTTTATTTTTTACTGCATCAATTTGGCTCCAATCTTGTCCCTTTATTTTGTTATTTATTAAATCATCTGGTTGTATATCTGAAAAATTACTTACATATATTATTTCTGGATTCCACTTTATTATTTGTTCCATGTTTACATTAACCCATTGCCCTGGTACATCTTTAGCAACATTTATACCACCAGTTTTATCAATCATAAAATTATTATATGATTTATTTCCAGCAACTTTTAATTGTTCATCTCTTAAATATAATACTTTAGGCTTTTTCTTATTCTTAAATAATTCTTGTTTAGATTCAAAGTACTTTAAATTTTCATTATGATATTCTATTAATTTATTTGCTCTATCTTCCTTTTTTAAAACTTGTCCAATTAGCTTAATTCCATTTTCCAAATCTTTTTGAGTTCCATATTTTAAAGCAATAGTTGGTATGCCAGCTTCTGTTAATTGTTTAATATTTTTTTCTTGATTATCCCATTGAATAAATAAATCCGGCTTTATTTTTAAAGCTTCTTCTATATTTACTGTAAAATTATTATCAATAAATTCAGTATTTACTTTTTCCATTTCAGGTGATAATACTTTTAACATACTTTTTTTATAAGCTTTCTTCGCTGATGGATTCATTCCAACTATTTTATCACCTGTACCATCTATAGCATAGACCATAGATGACCATGGTATAGGAACTACTGCAATTTTATTTACTTCATCAGATATAGTAACTTCTCTACCTATGGTATCAGTTACAATTTTTGTTTTAACCTCATCTTTTTTAGTAGATTGTTTTGATACACACGCAGTTAGACCTAATGTTAAAATTAACATAAATAAAACAATTTTTATTTTATTTGATTTCATTTTTATACATCCTTTCTTAAATTTATATAAGATAAATTAATTAATCATAAGATATTTGTAAAAATATTCAAATCCTTTTTCAGCAATATAATTATCTTCAACATTTATAAATTCTTTACCACTTAATGCTACATTAGTGTGTGGTATAAATGTAACCTTATTATCAACAAAACTATGATATAAAGGATCTGCTATTAACACACTAATATCAAGATTTTTTATATATTCTAATAACTCATATTCACTGTATACAAAATTAATATCTGAAAAAACATCTTGATCATATAATCTTTTTTCTTTTCTACTTGAAGATATTAGAGAAACTATTTTTATTTCTTTTATGCCAAAATCTTCGTTTAAACAATATTTTATGTATAAACTTTCTAGTGGTGTCCCTATTATTAATACCTTCTTATCTAAATAATTCTTTTTGTATATAAGTTTATTAGGCTTTAACTTCAATTTACTTTCTAATATTCCTAAAAACTTGTTGGTTCTACTAATACCTATAGGCATATCTAATATGTATGGAATATTAAACTTATTTTTCATATACTCTGCTAATTGAATTCCTTCTGCAGAAATAACAATATTCAAACTAGCGCAGGAAGCTTCTTTTAATTTTTCTATATTAGTTTCATTACACCATATTGATATTACTTCAACACCACAATTTTCAATAAGTTTTCTAATACTATTTAAAGTTGATATATTACCAACAATCAAAGGAGAATATCCTATTATATTTACAGAATTTAATATTTTTTTATAATTAAAAGATATAAACCTTTTACCAATTCTCAATAATGCTTCACTTATACCAAGTGAATAATTTTCAAAGCCTGTACTATTAAACACCGTTACAGGTACTTTTAACTTTTTTTCCAACACCTTACCTATTCCATTTAAATTACTACCTATAATAGTTGGTACAGGAGTATTTATAATATTTATATATTTTTTAGGATATTTTTTAAAAATACTTTCTATACTATAGATAAGATCTTCATCAAACCCCGATATTACATCATTTTGAGTTAAACTTGTATAAAATAAATTATCATTTTTAAATTCATCTAGAATATCTATTTCTAATATGGTTTTAATACACCCCTTAGGAGTTACTAATATATTTAAGCAATCTTTTAATTGAAATAAAATAGATATTATTCCTGAATAATCACTAGAGGGAGGAGGTATATATTGAAATAATTCCTTCATATAAATTTCACACTCCAAACTAAATATTTTAATATAAACTATCTACTATGCTTATCATCCTTTCTTTAGGACACATCATATTGTCTACTAATGGACCTCTTTTAAATAATTTTATATTTTTATTATGTTTTTTTTCTAAATATCTAATTACACTTTCAAAATTGTTTCCAAGTATAATATCTGAACACATAATAAGTACTATTAAATTTTTATAATTACTTCTGTTAAAAATTTCTTCTACAGCTTGTTCAAATAATTTTAAATGTTCTGCTGAAATTAATTGTATCTCAGATACTGGAAGCATATATAATTTATTATTATAATTCTTTTTTTTAGCTTGGAAATAAAATATCCTTATACATGATTTGGGACCAATAGCTAATACACAAGTATCTTGAAGTGATAAAGGCAAATTTACAAGATCACCATAGTCAAATTTTTTTATAGCTTTATGTAGCATATGTTTTTTTATTACATTCATATTAAAACCTTCTTTTTAATGCTATTTTGCAATTTCATTTAGTATAAAATCACTAAATTTCTCTAAAAGATTATCATCTAAAGTAATTGGTATATGATAATTGGTATTTTCCTTTATTTTTTTAGCTAACTGTATAAAAGTATAAGTTGAAGGTGAATTAGGTAAATTTTCCACAACCGTTTTTGCCATAAGTTCAGACAAAACTATGTCTTTTGAATATGGAATAGTATCTAAAATTAATGTATCACAATATCTACCAAACCTTTCTATTATATTGTTATTAATAGAATTTGAACTTCTACAGTTATGTATAATACCCCCAAGTAAGGCTCCATCCATAGATGAAAAAGTATTAATACTTTTCATTATATTATTTGCTGCATATAAAGACATAAATTCAGAAGAAGTTACTATATAAACAGCATCAATAAGATTTTCTCTTATGGGGGTTGAAAATCCACCACAAACCACATCACCTAATACATCATAAATTATTACATCCCATTGTTTATCAAATATTTTAAAATCATTTAATTCTTCTATTACAGCCATTATCCCTCTTCCAGCACATCCCATACCTGGTTCTGGTCCACCAGCTTCAATACAATTTACATTTTTATACCCTTGAAATAGGAAATCATTTTCACATAAGTTTTCTTCCTTTTCCCTCATAATTTCTATTAATGTTGGAATCTTATATCCCATAAGATTCCTTGTGGAATCTCCTTTAGGATCACATCCTATATGTAAAACTTTCATTCCTAATGTAGCAAAAGCTGCTGAAAGATTGGACGCTATAGTAGATTTTCCAATGCCTCCTTTCCCATACAAAGCTATCTTTAAACACTTTTTAGTCACTATTTCACCACCTTTTATAATATTAAACAATAAAAAAACTTTAACCACAAAAAATGATTAAAGTTTAACATCAAAATTAATGCCTTCACTCATTATTCCGTGAGTTATCATGTGGCTAAAAATAAGTAAGATATCCTGGCTTAGCTTCATAACTTTTTACAGTCTTCCCAGACATATGTCCAGTGACATCTTTGTAAAAAGCTTCACCTTACAGTGGCGGACCCGCTTCGGATTTACACCGAAATTCCCTTAATCTTATTTTTAATATTCAATTTTACAATTAACTTAGTCAATTATAACATAGTATCATATTTTTATCAATAAAGAAGAAGTTCAGCAAAATTCAATATTCATATAAAAAAGTATAAATTTATTAAATTGAATGCTATTATTCTTTATATTTACCTGCCTTTAACCGTTTTTATTTCTCCTCTTCCGATTAACAGTTACCTTTTCACCTTTTCTAAGCTTTGCCCTCATGTCATTAATAATCTTATCCATTTTTTCTAATTCTTTTAATATGCTTTTTTCTTCATGATCTGTTTCAATTACCTTATAAATTCCTCCATTTTTTATGACAATCCTTTTATCAGCCATAAGTGCTAAGGTTGGATCGTGGGTGGCCATTAAAACTATTTTCTCTTCATTAACAAGAAGATTTAAAGCTCTTTTTCTATCTATGCCTGCATTTTCTATTTCATCAATTAATACAATAGGAGAAGTGCTTAATATTGCAGTATCCGCTATCATTAATGCCCTTGATTGTCCTCCACTTAATCCTGTTATAGGACTATCTAGGCAAAACTTTTCACCTGCTAATTCATTTGCAGCTTCTATTATCTTTTGTATAATTTCTTCTTCATTATCAATCATTCTACTTTTTGCATGCAACTGTAAAAATTCCTTTACAGTTAAATCCATGACAAAGTTCATATTTTGTGATAATTGAGCCACCAATTTATTGCTTGTAGAAAATCTAAGACTTTTATTCGGTAGTTCATCATTAACTAAAATTACTCTATTAGTAGGTGTATCTCTATTAGCAGCCCATTCTATATCAGCCAATAATCTACTTTTACCTGAGCCCGTTGGTCCTACTATAGATACTATTTCACTTTTACAAATGGTTAATTTATCAAAATTCTCTTTATTCCCATGCTTATCTTTTCCCGCTATTATGGTTATAGAATCCACTTTATCCTTTTCTAATCCTAAAAACATAATCATTTGATTTATATAAACTTCTAAATCCACTTTAATCTTTTCTATATCTATTGCCCACTCCTCAATTTCCTCTTCTGTAAAATGATTTAAATACTCTTCAAATGTAGATTCTTCATATTCTTTTACATCTAATTTATTATTTTCAAAGAAAGACAATATAAAAGGATATTTCTTCTCTAAATCTTTTATTTTTTTTGTTTCCAATTCCTTTATTTTAATCATTGTTATCACCTATATTCATCTTTCGCACATTTCCCATTTGATATTCTTCTCCTATCCTTGTTTCTCCTAAACAATATGAGCATAGTGCAGAAGGCATTGGAAACTTTAATTCTCGTCCATTTACTGTTTCAATACTTAAATTTTCATCATACACAAGGGTGCTAAGTTCAAATGCTCCTTGTCCTGTCAATCCATTAACAAAAATAATTACCGCTTGAGGATTTACTGATTGCACTCTTGAGGCAAAAACTTCTCTTTCCGCTTGAGAAACAATATCTCCTTTTGTTATTACAATAATATCTGCAGTTTTTAGCATAGGCCCTATTTTTTTAGGTGTGTTTATACCACTTAAATTATCTATTACACATATTGCCTTAATGCCTTTTAAATATGGAGAACATCTATTACACAATCCTGCACTTTCTGTTATAAGTAAGTCTAAATTTTCCTTTACTCCCCAGGTTACAACTTCTTCTATATTACTTGCAAAATAATGATCTGGACATAACGATGCTGATAATCCCTTTTTAACTGGAACATCTGCTTTTTTATATAAAATATCATCATCTGTATACAAGCAGTCAAATTTAACTACTCCTACAGTTAACCCTCTATTTTTAATAGCCTCTATAGTTTTTAATATTACAGAAGTTTTTCCTGAAGAAGGAGGACCTGATACAGTTACTAAATTCATAAACTCTCATCTCCTTTTACAGAACTATTAAATATATCTTCACATTTTTTTATTAAACTACTTATATCATTTTCCTTTATATAATCCCAACCAATCCACATATATTTATTGTCTTTTGCAATCATATTATCTACATTTGGATTTACACTTGGAAATTTACCATTATGAGCTAATATCTCTCCCACTTCCTTTGAAGCAAAAAAGTCTACAAGTGGTTTTAATTCTTCTTTTTTCTCTTTTTTACTTAACATAAATATAGGACTTATAATGGCTCCATCTTTAGGCCATACCGCAACCATAGGACCTTCTTGTTTTATCATTTTTGTAAAGAAATATGGCATAATTGTAACAGCTGGTTTATCATATTTTTTTATATGAGACTTCACCATTTCTGATGGATGCATACTCTTTTTCAAACTCTTTCCTAAGCTTTTTAGCCCTTCTTCTCCATAATTTTTGTAAATATTCAATAAAATAGCATTAAATAAATCAAAATCCCCTATAGGTAAACTTACACTGTTTTTAAACTCTTCTTTTAATATATCTTCCCAACTTGTTGGCATTTTTCTTCCATTTAACTCTTCTGTATTTACTAAAAACACAGCAGGTACAACGCCTATCATTGAATATTGTTTATTAGGATCTTCTAATTTTATATATTCATTATGAAAGTCTTCATTGTATTGTTTAAAATCTGTTATGTCTTCAAAAATATTCTCTGATTTATATTTACCAAATAATTTTTTATCAAAAAATAAATCAAAACCTGCAGATATAAATAAATCTGGCAATACTTCTTTATTTTGTTTTTTAAAATCCTCCATCAACCAATCAATTCCCATGGAGGCTGTCTTTAACTCATAATCCACATTAAAAGTAAAATCTTTATTAGAAAGCCAGTTTTCAAAGGCTTCTGTTAAAGGCACTCTAACTGGACAAGGCAGTACCCCAGCAATTTTTACATTGTGTTTTTTATCTGATAATTTCTTTTCATTATTTTCAATTCTATATATAAGTTCATTAGTAAAGGATTCTACATTTATTTTTTTAAGCTTTAGGGCATCTTCTAATGAAATAGATTTTCCAAAACTTTTCCTCAAATTTTCATCTTTTATATTATCAAATCCTAAGGATATTAATAATTCTATGGCCTCACTATATTTTTCTGTAACATCATATAATGTATCTTTTATATCAAAATATTTTTTATTCATACTATGTTCATCTCCCTTTATAAAATAAAGCCTTATTAAAAATTACTTTATCATTAACTATATCTAGATTCAGTATCCTATGTTACCTTTAGATTATGTTATATTTTTTTATTTATTTCTAACTGGGTCTCTATAGGTAAATTTTCTTTCATAATATTAATTACCTTATCATAATCACTGTTTTTAAAATGAAAAGTTTGTTCCATAAAACCACCAAACAACTGAACTTTCATGTCTTTGGATTTAATGACCACAACTTTTTTAATTTCATTCCATAATATAATTTCTTTATATCTATACATTGATATAAAGCCTTTTTGGGAAATGCCTTCTTTAATACAGATACTTATAAAGGTAAAGGTTCCCAATACCCCTATTACATAATGAATCCAAGTATTGGCATAAGCATACATAATATACATAAAAACAATTACAGAAAATATCATAGTGATAATTTCCATATAAGTTTTTCTTGTTGGTATTATTAATTCTTTCATATATTTTAACTGTTTTAAAATGATTAAAATAAACAATATGGGAATTAAAATATTTAAAAAGTCCATTAAATTAGTCCCTTCAATTAGATATACTAAAGCTGAATGTAAAATTTATTCCTTTATTACTGGTAAACAATATGGATATGTAGAAAATGACTGTATTCCTTCTCTACATAATTCAATATATCTTAAATATTGATTACACTTTATTGAGTTCATTTAATCAGCCTCCAAAAGTTTATGAATGTAAATATCCTTTATAAATATTTTTAAGTACTAGAATATATTCCTTCTTTTCCACACTATTTTTCAGTATAATAATAAGCTATTAACAATATGTAAAATGTGCTATAATTTCTATATTAGAATTGTCTTTCCAATTATCCATTAGAGTATTGAAAAAATTAATTGCTATGTGGATATATCCAACTATACCTGAAAAAATGCTAATGGTAATAGCAATAATTTTTGGAGCACACTTGTTGCCCTATGGTTGGCTTTATAAATCCAAGTCTTATATAGTGTTCTCTATTTTAATACCAATTTTATCTCTTATAGTTGGGGTAAACTTCGAGCCTTACATACTTTCAATGATGATGGTAGTAATAGAAGTTTTGTTTAGTATTAGCTTGATAGTTGAGAATAAAAATTTTGTGAAGCAAAATTTTTATTAATGAACAAGGAATAATGAATAATGAACAATTTAGGAGGATTTTCTTCCTTACGTCAGAAAATCTTTAATCTTATTAGTTATAATTGAAAATGGAGAGTTGAGAATGGAGAATTAATTGACATTTTTATTGATGGCTCGTTTAGCAAAGCTAAACATCGCTTTAGTTTTTAAGAACATTAAAATTAAGTCAGGCTATAGTCTTAAAATCTTTTAAGCTATAAAATTCTATCGAATAGTTTTAACTTTTATAAAAATTCATATAATCAAAGATTTTTTGTAACAAAGTGAAAAAAATCCTCAATAATTATTCATTGTTCCCTGTTCATTATTCATTAATCAACGGCAGCCTATCGGCTTGCGACACAATCGCTAGATTAATAGCAAGTAATTAAAATAAATTATTATATAAATATTAATTTATTTTAAATCTCATCAGGTTTTATAAAATTAAAATTTTTTCGTAATGACAATGAAGAAAAAATATCTATCATTCTCCATTCTCCACCTTCCATTTTCAATTATATTATAAAATTTAAGATTTTCTGTAGCAAAGCGGAGGAAAATCTTCCTTCATTGTCCTATGTCAATTGTCCTCTGTCTTCTGTTTAAAAAATTACGACGTAATTTTTTTATATCATGATTTAAAAATTCTATTCTTATTTCTTAGTACAAAAATAAATTGTACAATAAATAAAATAAAAGCTACTATACATAAAACAAACATTTTATTTCCCCAGATTTCACTGTATTTTGATGAGATATCAGAAAGTATGCCTTGAAAAAACATTCCGCATATTAATCCCATACCAGCAATTACACTTATAATTAAGTCAATATAACCTGAGGTTAAATTTGATGACTTACCTTTCTTAATAGAAATAAAATTTACTATTGATTTAATACAGTTTATAAATACTATTAAAACTAAAAAATAATATACATAAAAATCCCAATGATAATAATGCATAAGTTCCTCAAATGCACTATATTTTCCATTTACATAGAAATCCATATTATATCCCCCTTTTTATAGAAACAAATCTTCTTTTAAACTATTATTGCATATTTTATAAAGTTTCTCCACTTGCTTTTGTATTTTTTATAAGTAACAGTTACATTTAATAATTAATCATCTAATAAAAATAATTCTTCTACACTTGTTTGAAGAAATTTTGCAAGTTTCATAGCTAATTCCAATGTTGGATTATATTTATTATTTTCAATAGCATTAATAGTTTGTCTAGTTACATTCATTTTAATAGCCAAATCTTCTTGTCTGTATCCTAATTCCTTTCTGAATTCTTTAATTCTATTTTTCATTTTTACCTCCCATCTTGTGTTTTAAAATAAACTGGGATACAGTCAAAATGAGATTTTGGGTAATAAATAAAAAAAATGATAACCCAAATTTTGATGTGGTAATATACTCATATACTGACCATATAAATAAGAAAACTATAGTATAGAACCATGCTATTTTTATACTCTTTAGTGAAATATACATTTCCATTTCATCCATCTTTCTCATAATAATCCTCCTTTAAAATGTAAAATAGTTTTTACATTTGTATATTATCAAATATTAGTATAAATGTAAAGAACTTTTTACATTTTGC